>NZ_MOLY01000001.1 GCF_001956315.1 Sphingomonas montana
TCGTCAATAAGCCCTTGCGATGGCGAACTCGACGGCTTCGACCAGCGCGGCCCGCGCCGGGCCGCTGCCGATGCCCGACAGCGCGTCGATCGCCCGCTGCCCGTAATGCCGCGCCCGCGCCACCGTGTCGGCAATCGCGTTCGTCCCCGCAAGAAGACCCGTCGCATGCGCCAGGTCCGCGTCCGACACCCGCCGACCCTCGATCGCGTCGCGCCAGAACTTGCGGTCCTCCGCACTGCCCCGCGCAAACGCCAGAATCACCGGCAGCGTCACCTTCCCGTCGCGGAAATCGTCGCCCGTATCCTTGCCCATCACCGCCGCGTCCGACGCATAGTCCATCGCATCGTCCACCAGCTGGAACGCGATCCCCAGATACCGGCCGTAATTGTCCAGCGCCGCCTCCACGCCCGCATCGCGTTCCGCCACCACCGCCGCGATCCGGCACGCCGCGGCAAACAGCGCCGCCGTCTTGGCATCGATGATCTTCAGATACTGCGCCTCGGCCGTCTCCACCCGCCGCTGCGCCGACAGCTGCTCCACCTCGCCCTCCGCGATCACCGCGCTGGCATGGCTCAGGATCTTCAGGACGCGCAGGCTGCCGTCCTCGACCATCAGCTCGAAACCCCGGCTCAGCAGGAAATCCCCCACCAGCACGCTCGGGCCATTGCCCCAGATCATGTTCGCCGTCCGCCGGCCGCGCCGCTGGCCGGACCCGTCCACCACGTCGTCGTGCAGCAACGTCGCGGTGTGGATGAAC
This sequence comes from Sphingomonas montana, assembly GCF_001956315.1. Classification (GTDB taxonomy): domain Bacteria; phylum Pseudomonadota; class Alphaproteobacteria; order Sphingomonadales; family Sphingomonadaceae; genus Sphingomonas_R; species Sphingomonas_R montana. Next base: position 758 of record NZ_MOLY01000001.1, read on the forward strand.
TCCACAGCAGCGGCCAGCATGTGATGCCGCGTCCCCGGATAGTCCAGCAATCGCGCGCACGCCAGCGTCAGCATCGGCCGCATCCGCTTGCCCCCGCCCGCGATCAGGTGACCCGCAAGCTCCGGGATCAGCGGCACCTGCGACTGCATCCGGTCCAGGATCACCCGGTTCACCGCACCCATGTCCCCCGCCACCAGCGCCATCAGCGCATCGAGCGTCGGCGGCCGGTCGCGCCTGGCCGAAACCGGCATCGGGATAAGCGTCGCTGTCATGCCGACCCAATTGGCCTGCGTTCCCTGCAAGCGCAAGGCTTGCATCCCGACCAGGACCCTACGAAACCCGGAGTCGCCAGACGGAGACCCGCCCCCCATGACCGACATGCCCGACACACCCGACACGCCCGACCCGACCCTCGCCGGCTTCCGCCAGAGCATCGACAATATCGACGCCGCCCTCGTCTTCCTCCTCGCCGAACGCTTCAAGGTCACCAAGGCCGTCGGCGCACACAAGGCCGCCACCCGCCTCCCCCCCGCCGACCCGGTACGCGAAACCGCCCAGATCGAACGCCTCCGCGCACTCGCCAAAACCGCAAACCTCGATCCAGACTTCTCCGAAGCCTTCCTCAGATTCGTCATAAACGAAGTCATCCGACACCACGAACGAAGCCGACGATGAGCAGAATGC
>NZ_MOLY01000002.1 GCF_001956315.1 Sphingomonas montana
AAGCCGCGCCTGCTCGGGCATTGGGGCACGACGCCGGGGCTTAATTTCCTGTATGTCCACCTGAACCGGCTGATCGTCGCGCATGATCTGGACATGATCAACATCATCGGCCCTGGGCATGGCGGGCCGGGCCTGGTGGCCAACACCTATCTCGAAGGATCCTACACCGAACGCTATCCGGCGATCGAGCGAAGCCGATCCGGGATGCACCGGCTGTTCCGGCAGTTCTCGTGGCCCGGCGGCATACCCAGCCATGTCGCCCCCGAGACGCCGGGATCGATCCACGAGGGCGGCGAGCTGGGCTATTCGCTCGCCCATGCCTATGGTGCGGCGTTCGACAACCCTGACCTGCTGGTCGCGTGTATCATCGGCGACGGCGAGGCGGAAACGGGGGCGCTGGCCGCAAGCTGGCATTCGAACAAGTTCCTGAACCCGGCACGCGACGGTGCCGTGCTGCCGATCCTGCACCTCAACGGGTTCAAGATCGCGAACCCGACGATCCTGGCGCGGATCGATCATGACGAACTCGATGCGCTGCTGCGCGGTTATGGCCATGAGCCCTTCTACGTCGAAGGGCATGATCCGGAAGACGTGCATCAGCAACTGGCCGGCACACTGGATATCGTGCTGGCGCGGATCCAGGCGATCCAGGCCGCGGCGCGGGTCGCGGGCGCAGCGCCCGAACGCCCGCGCTGGCCGATGATCGTGTTCCGGACGCCCAAGGGCTGGACCGGGCCGAAGATGGTCGACGGCAAGCCGGTCGAGGGGACGTGGCGTTCGCACCAGGTGCCGATCGCCGACTTCAAGGACCCGGAGCACCTGCGCCAGCTGGAGGCGTGGATGCGGAGCTACGCCCATGAGGAGCTGTTCGACGAGACCGGCAAGTTCCGGGATGAGTATGCATCGCTTGCGCCGACCGGGCATCGGCGGATGGGATCGAACCCGCATGCCAATGGCGGCGAACTGCTCAAGCCGCTGTCGCTGCCGGACTTCCACGATTACGCGGTGTCGGTGCCGGTCGCGGGGCAGGTCAAGGCAGAGGCGACGCGCGTGCTCGGCCGCTATCTGCGCGACGTGATGAAGTTCAACATGGGGTCGGCCAACTTCCGGCTGTTCGGGCCGGACGAGACGGCGTCCAACCGGCTGGCGGATGTCTACGACGTCTCCGGCAAGGTCTGGATGGCCGGGACGCAGGCCGACGATACCGACCTCAGCACCGACGGCCGCGTGATGGAGGTGCTGAGCGAGCATCTCTGCCAGGGCTGGCTCGAGGGTTATCTGCTGACCGGGCGGCACGGACTGTTCTCGTGTTACGAGGCGTTCGTCCACATCGTCGATTCGATGGTCAACCAGCATGCCAAGTGGCTGAAGGTGACCCGGTCGATCCCGTGGCGGCGGCCGATCGCGTCGCTGAATTACCTGCTGACCTCGCATGTCTGGCGGCAGGACCATAATGGCCTGTCGCATCAGGATCCGGGGTTCATCGACCATATCACCAACAAGACCGCGGACGTCGCGCGGATCTACCTGCCGCCCGATGCGAACTGCCTGTTGTCGGTCGCGGATCATGCCCTGCGCAGTCGGGGCTATGTGAACGTGATCGTGGCGGGCAAGCAGTCCGACTGGCAGTGGCTCGGCGTGGATGCCGCGGTTCGGCATTGCACGGTCGGCGCCGGGGTCTGGGCATGGGCGGGTGACGACGAGGATCCCGACGTCGTGATGGCGTGCGCGGGCGACGTCCCGACGCTGGAGGCGCTGGCGGCGGTCACGCTGCTGCGGGACTATGTGCCCGACATCCGGATCCGCGTGGTGAACGTCGTAGACCTGATGGTGCTGCAGCCGCAGTCGGAGCATCCGCACGGGCTGGACGATCGGGCGTTCGATGCGATGTTCACGACCGACAGGCCCGTCATCTTCGCCTATCACGGCTATCCGGCGCTGATCCACAAGCTGACCTATGCGCGCACCAACCATGCGAACATCCATGTGCGCGGATACAGGGAAGAGGGCACGACGACGACACCGTTCGACATGGTCGTGCTGAACGATCTCGATCGCTACCGGCTCGCGCTCGACGCGATCGAGCGCATCCCGCGGCTGGCGGGGCGGGTGCCGGCCGAGAC
>NZ_MOLY01000003.1 GCF_001956315.1 Sphingomonas montana
GTGTTTCTAAGTCGGTTCGATCGAGCCGCCCGGCACCCAGCGACGGCAATCGCGACGGTCCCGGTTCAGTCCATGCAGGGACGCCAGACAATGAACGTCAACGATACCCGGAAAGCTATCAAAGCCCTTCCTCACATGACCGTCACCCGCAACGATGGCGAATGGCGCGTGACCATCCTGTTTCAGTCGGTAGCGGCTCGCAACCCGGCAAAGTCGGACCGTTGGTGCCGTGAGAAGCAGGAAAAGCTGGCCTATTACACCAACGACGCAGACGACGCGCTAGGCACCGCCCGCGATATGTCGGCGCGTTGGGAGTCCGCGAAGTGATCGGCGCGAACGACAACCAGCGTCGAGCCGTCACCGGCTCCGCATCGTTCGTCCCGGCCCAGCCGCGCCAGACCGGCACCGCTCCGCTTGTGATCGGTTCGCACGTCCGTTGCATCCTGCCCCATGCAGGCGACGGGATCGTTTATGCGATCGAGGGCACCGAGAACCCGGCCAGTGTTCGGACCCTTGGAAACGGGATCGTCGTGGAAGGGGGGCGCGCGTTCGTCGACGTCGTTTGGTTGAACGGCAACCGATCGCGTCGCGTGCCCGAGGCGATCGTTCGCAGCGTGCAATGGACGGTGCGCGATACCGTCGCAGGCGATAACGAACTGAAATCGGCCCTCGCCAATGCCGAGCAGACCGAAGCGCGGAACCGCAACGAGGCGACCACAGCCGCCCAGGCACACGCGGCCGAGGTCGCGCGCGTGAAGATCGCGCCCGAGCTGGCCGCGCTTGAGCAGGGCGACGACCAGTATTCCGGCACCCTCGCAGCGAAGAACCTACGCAAGCAGCTAAAGGCAGCTTTCCCCGGCATCCCGTTTTCCGTTCGCAAGCGCCATCACGGCAGCGTCACTATCGCATGGACTGACGGCCCGACGACGGCCGAGGTCGAGCAGATCGCGAGCGCCTACAAGGGCGGCAGTTATGACGGGATGGACGACAGCTATTCCCGCACGAAAAGCGCATGGTGCGAGACGTTCGGAGGGGCCGACTATATCAGCACCGCCCGCGAGTTTTCGGACGCCCTACTAGGCCGCGCGATCGTCGCGGTTCTGGACCGCTACGCCGGTAACTTCGAGACGCGGCCCGAGGTCAGCGCCGAAGACTACCGCAAGGGCCGCTTGTTCGCCGTCAGCGTGCCCGACGTAATCACGGCTTACGGGCAGGAGGATTTGCAATCGCTGATCCGGCAGCAGGCCGCGACCATGACAGGGAAGGCTTGAGCGTGGCGGGGATCGGGCACAACCGGCCACCGGAGCCGATCGAGGCCCCTTCCCCCCTCTTGCCCGCTGGTGCGGCTTGTTGCCGCTGTACGCACTGGAAAGCGCCTTGTGACCGCGACGTGCGGGACTTCGACTATTGGAAGGCAACGGGCAAAGGCCGGCGGGTGAAGCAACCCACCGGGGCCTGTGACCGGGTCCGCATGAACGCGCGCAGCGCGCCCGCTTTTTCCGCCACGTCAGCTAATAGCCAGTGTTTCAATTATGAGGCCCGGCCGATCGCGCCCTATGCGCCGACCGGGCGCGGGTTCGTCACGATCTACGAGGCCGGGCGGATCGTCTGGCAAGGAACCGAGGGCGACGAACCGGCCCAGTACCGGCAGGAGGAATTGCAGCTATGATCGCGCTTACCCTTGCTTGCCTGTTCGTGGGCGACAGCACCGCGCAGGGAGCCGCGCAGGCGTTCAACCGTGGAGCGGTTGCCCCCTGCCCCGTCGTCGCCCGTGTCGGGGCGGGATCGCGCGAGGTCGCACGCTGGCCCCTTCCTGCCGCCTCCGCTCGCTTCGCGATCGTCGGCATAGGATCGAACGACCCAACCAGCCCGGCGCTAGCCAGCAATCTATGGGCACGCCGCCAAACGCTCCGCGCTTCGCGCGTCGTTTGGCTCTTGCCGTATCATCGCGGCGCAGCCGCGACCGTGGAGCGCGTGGCGACACGTTGGGGCGATTATGTCCTAGACCTGGGCCAGCTTCCGAGCCGCGATCGTATCCACCCGTTGACCTATGCCGGGATTGCTACGGCCTTGCGTGGATTGGGCGTGCAATGATCGCGACCGCTACTAGATCGCAAACACAAAGCCGTGTAGTGTTTACGTCTGTTGACGCCCGGTTGATGGAGCAAAAGGGACCGAACATGGACGGCGACCAGAAGATGACAGCGGCCGACTTCGACGCCCTATTGCCGCGTCTAGGCCGGTTGACCGTCGATACGGTCAAGATCGCGCGTAGCGTGCTGGTGGACGGTCAACGACCGTCCGAGGCAGCCGCGCAGTTCGGGACGAGCCGCCAGCGCGTCAATTCGATCCTAAAGCGCGTCGAGGAAGCCGCGCGCGAGTTCCCCGCCAGTTGGAAGCGCGTGGACGTTTGGCTTCCGCCCGAGTTGGCCGCGCAGGTCGAGGAATGGGCGCAGCGCGCCCGTGCCGATCACGCCGGGACCGACAGCGGCAGTTCCGGCGCTTCCGCCTGATCCCGTTTGCGCCCGCCAAGCGTGCTTGCCGGGAAGTAGTTATAAAGGGTCGCACTGGCGACCTTGAGGCGTCGCGCGACTTCCGCGATCGGCACGGGCGGTTCTGCATCGAGCAGCGCCCGCGCAATCGCCAGATCCTTTTCGTCCAGCTTGCGCGGCCGACCGCCCTTCCTCCCTCTTGCCCGAGCGGCATCGAGGCCGGCGCGCGTCCGATCGCGGATCACGTCGCGCTCAAACTCGGCAAGCGCGCCGAACAGGTTGAACATAAGCCGACCGTTCGCGGTCGTCGTGTCGATCGCTTCGGTTAGCGATCGAATCCCGATGCCGCGCGCTTCCAGCGCCCGCACCGTTTCGATCAGTTGGGACAGCGACCGGGCGAGCCGATCGAGTTTCCAGATCACCAGCGTATCGCCTTCGCGCATGTAATCGAGCGCAGCCGCCAGCACCGGCCGACCAGCGCGAGCGCCCGAGGCGGTTTCCTCATACAGCTTCGCGACGCCTGCCGCGTTCAGGGCGTCAATCTGGAGGGCCGACGTTTGATCGGCCGTCGAGACGCGCGCATATCCTACGAGTTGACCCATACGGCTTGAACCCTCGCAAACCCGTCGCGTGCCACACCTTTCTGACAAAAGGTTTGCGGTACGTTTAATGAAGGGTTTTACCCCACCGCCGGGCCGAAACCAAGGCGTCGAATATACCCGACATAAAACGACCGTTTTACGACGACAGGCCCGGCCGTTGCGGACGGCACTTGAGCGCCGCGAAAGCGTCGTGTGGCGGCGATTGGTTCTTAGCCGGTTGCAGCTTACTAAGCCCCAGCATGTCGTTCTGTAATCTTTGGCATCGCAAGTCTAACGCGCTGGTAGTTGAGCAAGCATCTACAAAAGCAAGAGCGAGGCAGATAAGCCCAAACGCGCCTAAGATACCCGAGAACCATTGAGTGCGCTTAACCCACTTCGGGCGGATGACTTGTAAATTGTAAATACCTATCATCGCGAAGCCCAAACCTAAGCCTCCTAGACCCCAAAGCGCCGGGCTTCCGATCGCGACGAGAGGGCCGAGGAAGAAACTTGCTATGGCCGCGCCGATGAAAAGCCCGCCTAGTTCAGTGCGAAACTTGCCTTCGCGTGTATTTTGCTGCGCCATGTTTCCTCCGTCGATCGGTATGCAGCAACACCCCCACCTGGACCAGATCGAGCAAAGGCGTTCGGCGCATCCCTTCGGGACCGGCGCTCTATCTCCGCTGCGCTCCGACCAAGCCCCTTCGGGTCTTGGCCCTTCGGGTAACGATCACCTTGCGGGTGCCGGCGTTGCCGGCAGATCGGCGTTGCCGATCGGGGCGGCTCGACGGTCGGGGGTGTAATCTTCTCTCTATGTGATGTGGTAGTTTGGCATGGGTGCGCGCCGGGCCTCAAGGATGAGCGGTTCCCCCAATTTGCTGCGCAAATCGGCTCCCCCACTCCCCGCTTCGCGGCCGCTTCGCGGTCCTTGACCCCCGACGCCGGAGCCCATGCCGTTTGGTCACTTCACAAAACGAGAAGGAGAACCAGATGCATATCAAATTGTTCAGAGCGTTGAAGGCGGCTAATGTGTCAGAAGACGCAGCAGCCGAGGTTGTGGAGGCTATTGAGGAGTATATCGCGGTGAAGGTGCAGGAAGCGAACAAGGGTCTGGAAAGCAAACTCACGGCGCAGACGTGGGTAATCGGCTCTGTAGGTTTCGTCCTCGCGATTATCGGCCTAGCGCCGGGCTTCATTAAGCTGTTCCAGTAAGTCCCGAGGGGGAGGCTTCGGCCTCTCCCTTTTTTTGTGTCGCTTGATCGGCACCATGACCGGCGTTGCCGGTCGCTTCTACGAAGCAAGGCAGACCGGCCAGACCGGGCGCGATCTATCAAAAGGTTGGTCCTCGCCATGCTCCCCATGCTCCGCCTGGCCTACGGCTAGGCGTCCG
>NZ_MOLY01000004.1 GCF_001956315.1 Sphingomonas montana
CTGTCGGGCATCGGCAGCGGCCCGGCGCGGGCCGCGCTGGTCGAAGCCGTCGAGTTCGCCATCGCAAGGGCTTATTGACGACATATTGACAGCCGTACCGACAGTGCCGAATGTCCGGTTTCGGGGCACGACCCTGTATCTGGCATAGGGTCGGCTTCCGGACATGAAGGTACATGGAGGGACCGCGACGGGGGGGATCGCGGACGATGCGTTCGCGATGCCGGCAGGCATGGCGATACGGTACGACCGCCCATCGCCTGACCTGGCCGATTGCATCACCGGCTACACCGTCTTTCATTCCGACGACCCGGTCGAACGGGTGGACTGGTTCCTGCCGTCCCCGACCATGCTGTGCATTTTCGTGGAAGCGGGACCGGTTACGGCGCGGATCGGCAATCATGCGTTCGGGCCGTTGCCCCCGGCAACGGTGATCGGGCCCACCAGCCGGGCGATGCGCATCACGACGCATGGCGGCACGATGGTGGGGATCGGGATCAGCGCCACCGGATGGGCGCGCATGACGGACGCGTCGGCCAGCCTGTCGCACAACCGCATCGTCGCGGCGGAAACCGTGTTCGATCCCGCGGCGGTCGCGATGCTGACCCGGCAACTGGCCGCCCTGCCGGACGACCGCACGGTCAAGCTGGTGCTGGACGCGCTGTTGCCGGCCCTGCTGCGGCCGGTGCCGGCGGGCACGAAGGGCGCGCACATGGCGCTGATCGCCCAGTTGACCGCGCTGGCGACAACTGATTGCGTGATCGACGTCGCGGACATCGCGGTGCGGCTGGGCGTGGCGGAGGCGCGGCTGCGGCGCCTGTCACGGCAGTATTTCGGCATGCCGCCCAAGCAGCTGTTGCGGCGTGCGCGGTTCCTGCGCTCGTTCGTGCGGCTGTTCCAGGGGGGCGACATCGCCGACGCGCGGCGGCTGGACCCGAGCTATTTCGACATGTCGCATTATCTGCGCGACGCGAACGCGTTTCTCGGGACGACGCCGCGTCGGTTCCTGGGGCATAATTCACCCTTCCTCCAGGCGAGCATCCGGGCGCGGATGGCGGTGCTGGGTGCGCCGACACAGGCTCTGCACCCCGGCGGATGCAAGGTGCCACCGGCCGGATGAGGGCGGCGGCAGCGGAGGGAGCGGTCAGTCGCGCGGCGGGAAGAAACGTTCGACGACGCTGTTCGCCAGCCGGGCGGGGCGCAGCGTTTCGGCGTCGAGACAACACCAGCTGGAGCGCACCTCGGCCAGCACATCCTCGCCCCGACGGATGATCGTCTGGTAAAAGGCGCGCGCGCCCTGCACCTTTTCCAGCAGGACGGTGGCGATCACCTCGTCATCGAGGAAAGCTGGCTTGCGGTACGTGATCTCGTGCTTCAGCGCGACCCACAGGTGGCCGGCGACCGCATCGGCCGGGGCCAGCCGTTGCCAATGGCTGATGACCGCGGCCTGCACCCATTTCAGGTAGCTGGCATTGTTGACATGACCCATGAAATCGATGTCGGACGGATCGATGCCGATGGGGTAGCAGTGCGGGATGGCTGTGGTCACGGACGCGGTATAGCAGGTCACGCCTGGTGCGGCGATGGTCTAATGCGGATGGAGAGTGCGACGTGACGTCCGCGGACGCCCAGTTGCGGACGAACAAGAACATGCTACGCTTCATCCATGACCATAGAAGCCATGCTCGTTTTCGGGGCCTGTAGGGTTGCTGATCGGGCTTTTGTCGCCAAATGGTCGTGCTGGCTGCACCATTCTATTGATCGTTCCCGTTGCCATGATAGGCTACATCACCTTCTGGTAATGGCAGCATCCCGAGAATTTGCGTTCGACTAGCGGCTTGGATTATCTTTTTGGACCTTTGTGGCCCAGCCTTGGTGCGAGCGTAGGCTATGTGATTGGTAGCGGTCTGCGTTCGCTAGTTCGCCGACTAGGTTAACGTCCGCTTCGCGCCACAATCGGACGTTCCGCAACCTCGACCAGCGAAAGGCCGCTTTCGCCCAATTGCGGACGTTGGACCAGCATGGCACGGTAGGTGCCCCTCCGAACGAGACGCCCCATGCGCATACCCATCAGGAACAAGGGTGACCGTCCTCTCACCGTTTTCATCGAGTTACAATGTGACCAGTTTGAGGTTCCCGTAGGCGGTGAGGCAATCGTTCGCCTTGCGGACGGGCGTCCTCATTCCGTCGACGTTGATGATGCTTGGGTGACCATCTGGGACGAAGAGGGCGACGCGTCAGTCGAGGTTATCTCAAGCAGCGACAAGCGTGTCGATGAAGCTCTCATGCTTGCTCGTGTATGGCTTCATCGACTTGGAGCCGATGAAGAAGCCTTGCTGATCGACGCTGCGGTAGATCAGTTCGAAATTTCGGTTGGATACCTTGCCGCAAGGAAACAGGTTTTTTGCGCCTTTCACGACGGGTTTCTAAACCGGGTAAGTGCGCTGTCAGACGATGCCACTCTCACTGCCTGCTATCTCGCCGGGACAAATGCCGCTCGTCTTAACGAAGCGGCTCGGAAAGCGAAGTCGTTTCCAGAGTTAGGCTGTGCTCCTTTCGACACCGACACCGCTCGGTCGGTTTTTGCTCGCGCCTTGGACAACGTCTGCTAACCACCAAACCCGGACGTTCAGCACGCCGATCACGCGGATGTCGGCTGACGCGCAGTTTCGGACATTCGGTAAGGCCTATGCGTGACTTCGAGGTCGGGCAGTGGAGCCGACCGTGCAGCTCGCGCTTTTGATCTGCCGGGGCGGTTTGGGCAAAGCGCGACCGGGAACGGGTTTTGGGAAAGGCGCTCCTTCATCGGTGACGATGCCACCGTCATGCCCTGGCTCTTCCGTTCGACCTTCCGCGTTGGGAAAGACTGCCGCCGTGCTAGAACCGCAAGATCGGTCGAGCGCGCCATATCCGGGAGCGCCTAGCTGGCGACGCCACGGAGGACAGGACGATGAAGGCGGCGCACGACAATTACCATGCCCGGATGCGGCGGGTGCTGGATCATATCGACCGGCATCTGGACGATGATCTGGACCTGGATGCGACAAGCGGCGTCGCGGCCTTCTCGAAATTCCACTTCCACCGGCAGTTCATGGCGACCTTCGGGCTATCCGTGCATCGCTACGTCCAGCTCGCCCGCATGAAGCGTGCGTCCTATCGGCTGGCCTACAGAGACGCGCAGAGCATCACCGAAATTGCGATGGATGCCGGTTACGACGCCCCGGATGCCTTTGCCCGCGCGTTCCGCCAACGGGTCGGGCAGTCGCCATCGTCGTTCAGGAAGGCGCCCGATTGGGAACCGTGGCTCGCGGCCTTCGGGCCACTCGACAACGCCAGGAGCAAGCGCATGCAGACAACCTACACAGCAGACGATGTGACGATCCGCGAGGTGGCCCCGACCCCGGTGGCCATCATGCAGCATCGTGGCGACCCGGCGACGATCGGCGCCACCATTCAGCGGTTCATCGCGTGGCGGAAGGCGACCGGCCTGTCGCCGAAGGTCAGCCCGACGTTCAACATCTTCCACGCCGATCCGCGCACGACGCCGCCGACCGAGTATCGCCTGGACCTGTGCGTCGGCACCGACCGGCCGATCGCGGCGCACGGCGAACACATCGAGGCCGGCACCATCCCCGGTGGCCGTTGCGCGGTGCTGCGCGTCGTCGGCGACACCGACAATCTGGAGCCGGCCGCGCTGTACCTCTACCGCGATTGGCTACCCGCCAGCGGCGAGGAGGCACGGGATTTTCCGCTCTACTGCCAGCGCCTCACCTTCTTCCCGGAAGTGCCGGAGCATGAGGCGGTCGCGATCATGTTCCTACCACTCAAATAGCCTGGTTCGGGGCGGCGTTGTCGTCTGCGGAAGGGACGTGGCGCGGGCGAGGCGTGGCGTTATGAAGCGGCATGACCGACCTGCCGATCCATGCCGTGCTGCCCGATATCCTGTCGGCGTTGCGCGAACGCAACACGCTGGTGCTGGTGGCGCCGCCCGGGGCGGGGAAGACGACCGCGGTGGCGCCGGCGTTGCTGGACGAGGCGTGGTGCGACGGCGAGATACTGCTGCTGAGCCCGCGGCGGCTGGCGGCGCGGGCAGCGGCGGAGCGGATGGCGATGCTGGCGGGCGAGCCGGTCGGGCAGAGGATCGGGTACGCCACGCGGATGGACAGCAAGCGGTCCGCCGCCACGCGGGTGACGGTGCTGACCGAGGGCATCTTCCGCAACCGCATCCTGGCCGATCCGGAGCTGGGCGGCGTGTCCGCCGTGCTGTTCGACGAGGTGCACGAGCGCAACCTGGACAGCGATTTAGGGCTGGCGCTGGCGCTGGACGTGCAGGCGGCGCTCAGGCCCGACCTGCGGCTGGTGGCGATGTCGGCGACGCTGGACGGCGCGCGCTTTTCCCAGATGATGGGCGATGCGCCGGTGATCGAGAGTGCAGGGCGAAGCTGGCCGCTGACGCTGCGTCATGTCGGGCGGGATGCTGCGCTGCGGATCGAGGACGCGGTGGCGGGGGTGATCCGCAATGCCTTGGTGGAGGCGGAGGGCGGCGTGCTGGCGTTCTTGCCGGGGGTGGCGGAGATCGAGCGGACAGCGGAACGGCTGGCAAGGTTGCCGGCGGACGTGGTCGTCTACAAACTGCATGGGACGCTGGATGCGGGCGAGCAGCGGGCCGCCATAGGCCCGGCGGCGGCAGGGGTGCGCAAGGTGGTGCTGGCGACGGCGATCGCGGAAACGAGCCTGACGCTGGACGGGATCCGGATCGTGGTGGACAGCGGGCTGGCGCGCCGGCCCAGATACGACCGGGCGGCGGGGATGACGCGATTGTCGACCGAGCGGGTGAGCCAGGCGGCCGCGACGCAGCGCGCGGGCCGCGCGGCGCGGCAGGGGCCGGGCGTTGCGTACCGGCTGTGGGAGGCGGCGGCGACGGGCGGACTGCCGCGGTTCGACCCGCCGGAGATATTGGAGGCGGACCTGTCCGCTTTGGTACTCGACTGCGCATTGTGGGGGGAACTGGAGCCGGCGCGGCTGCGCTGGCTGGATGCACCGCCGGCGGCGGCGGTGGCGGAGGCGCGCGGGCGGCTGCGCGGGTTGGGCGCGGTCGATGCGGACGGGCG
>NZ_MOLY01000005.1:0-2500 GCF_001956315.1 Sphingomonas montana
GGCCACTTCCTGGATCATTTGCCACAAAACTGCAATTTCTGGATTGACCCCTGTCGTTGGTCGGCCTAGAGGATCTCTTGTCAGCGGCGCTTCACCGGGAACGGATGAGGTGCTGAGGCAATCCTGGATCGCTTGATGTGATCACCCAGAACCGAGAGGTTAGGGGATGCGGGGTTGCCTGTTTTGGCTCTTTCTCATTGTTGGAATGATGAAGGGACATGTGGGCGGCGGCTCCGGTTTCTGATGGCCTTCAGGCGTCAGAGGATCGGTTAAAGCCAGGCCGTTTCATGTGTCTCAATATGCAAACACAGTTATGTATATTGTGCAGGAACGGCTCCTGGAGTGGCTGTCGCAGTGCTGGGTTATTCCACCTGGTACGTAGACGGACATAAACTTGAGAGTTTGATTCTGGCTCAGAACGAACGCTGGCGGCATGCCTAACACATGCAAGTCGAACGAAATCCTTCGGGATTTAGTGGCGCACGGGTGCGTAACGCGTGGGAATCTGCCCCTTGGTACGGGATAACAGCGGGAAACTGCTGCTAATACCGTATGATGACGAGAGTCCAAAGATTTATCGCCGAGGGATGAGCCCGCGTAGGATTAGCTAGTTGGTGGGGTAAAGGCCTACCAAGGCTACGATCCTTAGCTGGTCTGAGAGGATGATCAGCCACACTGGGACTGAGACACGGCCCAGACTCCTACGGGAGGCAGCAGTGGGGAATATTGGACAATGGGCGAAAGCCTGATCCAGCAATGCCGCGTGAGTGATGAAGGCCTTAGGGTTGTAAAGCTCTTTTACCCGGGAAGATAATGACTGTACCGGGAGAATAAGCCCCGGCTAACTCCGTGCCAGCAGCCGCGGTAATACGGAGGGGGCTAGCGTTGTTCGGAATTACTGGGCGTAAAGCGTACGTAGGCGGTTTTGTAAGTTAGAGGTGAAAGCCCGGAGCTCAACTTCGGAATTGCCTTTAAGACTGCATCACTTGAACGTCGGAGAGGTGAGTGGAATTCCGAGTGTAGAGGTGAAATTCGTAGATATTCGGAAGAACACCAGTGGCGAAGGCGGCTCACTGGACGACTGTTGACGCTGAGGTACGAAAGCGTGGGGAGCAAACAGGATTAGATACCCTGGTAGTCCACGCCGTAAACGATGATAACTAGCTGTCCGGGCACTTGGTGCTTGGGTGGCGCAGCTAACGCATTAAGTTATCCGCCTGGGGAGTACGGCCGCAAGGTTAAAACTCAAAGAAATTGACGGGGGCCTGCACAAGCGGTGGAGCATGTGGTTTAATTCGAAGCAACGCGCAGAACCTTACCAACGTTTGACATCCCTATCGCGGTTACCAGAGATGGTTTCCTTCAGTTCGGCTGGATAGGTGACAGGTGCTGCATGGCTGTCGTCAGCTCGTGTCGTGAGATGTTGGGTTAAGTCCCGCAACGAGCGCAACCCTCGCCTTTAGTTGCCATCATTTAGTTGGGCACTCTAAAGGAACCGCCGGTGATAAGCCGGAGGAAGGTGGGGATGACGTCAAGTCCTCATGGCCCTTACGCGTTGGGCTACACACGTGCTACAATGGCGGTGACAGTGGGCAGCAAACTCGCAAGGGTGCGCTAATCTCCAAAAGCCGTCTCAGTTCGGATTGTACTCTGCAACTCGAGTGCATGAAGGCGGAATCGCTAGTAATCGCGGATCAGCATGCCGCGGTGAATACGTTCCCAGGCCTTGTACACACCGCCCGTCACACCATGGGAGTTGGATTCACCCGAAGGCGCTGCGCTAACCGCAAGGAGGCAGGCGACCACGGTGGGTTTAGCGACTGGGGTGAAGTCGTAACAAGGTAGCCGTAGGGGAACCTGCGGCTGGATCACCTCCTTTCTAAGGATCGGTCCGAAAGCGCCCTGACCAACTTCGGTTGTGATTGGGGAAGAGCTTCGTACCTTTCGTATAGAACATATGCCGCCGTCCTCATGTCCCTTCATCCTGGAAAACTAGCGCAGCCGCGCTGGTTCGCTGCCGTGAGCCCTTACGGGTTCGGGCGGTAGAACCTATGCGGTTGTGTGGTGGCTTGTTTGGGCCGGTAGCTCAGGTGGTTAGAGCGCACGCCTGATAAGCGTGAGGTCGTAAGTTCAACTCTTACTCGGCCCACCAACGCGCAGGTGTGGAGACGATTTTAGCGAGAGCTAAATCGTATCACAGCCAGTGCGGCCGACGAGGCGCGCAGGCGAACTCGTTCGACGTAAAGCGCGGGCTTTGCCCGCGCCTTGCTTCGAGGCTGTGCTGCACACGCTATGATGGGGCCTTAGCTCAGCTGGGAGAGCGGTTGCTTTGCAAGCATCAGGTCATCGGTTCGATCCCGATAGGCTCCACCATCGTGTTGACGCGAAACTAGTTTCAAGCAGAAGAAGACAGGCCGGCACGGGCAAAGCCCGTGCTGACGTCGCAACGCTGGCGCGTACCGCGCCGCGGCGACCGAGCTTGTCGCCATGGGATTTAGTG
>NZ_MOLY01000006.1 GCF_001956315.1 Sphingomonas montana
CGCACGCGCCACGTCGGTCCGCGCCACCTCCGCCCGCGGGGCGGCTTTCGCGGCGGCCGGCGCGGCGGACCCCACCGGCATCGCCGCTGCGGCGGCACCCTTCTGCCGGAACAGTTCGGTGTAGATGAACCGGTCGCAGGCGGTGATGAACGGCTTGGGCGTCTTCTTCTCGCCGAACCCGAACACGGTCAGCCCGTTTTCGCGGATCCGCGTCGCCAGCCGCGTGAAATCGCTGTCGCTGGTCACCAGGCAGAACCCGTCCAGGCTGCCCTGATGCAACAGGTCCATGGCGTCGATGATGAGCGCGCTGTCGCTGGCGTTCTTGCCGATGGTGTTGCGGAACTGTTGGATCGGCTGGATCGCATGTTCCATCAACGGGTTCCGCCAGCCGGCCAGGTTCTGCATCGTGAAATCACCGTAGATGCGCTTCACCACCGCGGTGCCGAGCGCGGCGACCTCGGACAGCAGCGGCCCGATCACGTTGGGGGATGCGTTGTCGGCATCGATCAGGACGGCAAGGCGCAAGGCAGGTCTCCGGGCACGAATGGTCCGGTCCGTGTACGGCGCTTTGCGAACCGGGTCGACCATCTTGCCCGGGTCCGGCCTGCCGCCCGCGGCATCGGTGCCGGAAAGACCGGTGTGTTGCCCGGCGGGCACAATGCGACAGAAACGGTACGGCCGCGATATTCCGGATGGTCCATCGCGTCACTCGCCTGCCATAGAAGCGTAACAATCTTTCAGGCATCAGGGGGCACCTGCCATGACCTACGTCCGTACCGCGCTTGCCGCGTCGATCTCGTTCGTCGCGTTCACCACGGCTGCCGCCGCGCAGGTCGCCGGCCCCGCCGATGTGCCCAGCCTGGCCGCAGCGCCCGTCGAGGCGACCGATCCCGGCGACACCGTCGTGGTCACCGGCACCCGCCGCACCGATCGCACCATCGCCGACAGCCCCGTCGCGGTCGACGTCATCAGCGGTGCGGCGATCAGCCAGACCGGCTACACCGAAACCGCCAAGGTCCTGTCGCAACTCGTCCCCTCGTTCAACTTCCCGCAACCCTCGATCACGGACGGCACCGACGTGCTGCGCCCCGCCACGCTGCGCGGCCTCTCGCCGGATCAGACGCTGGTGCTGATCAACGGCAAGCGCCGCCACACGTCCGCGCTGCTCAACATCAACGGCTCCGTCGGTCGCGGGTCCGCCGCGGTCGATCTCAACACCATCCCCCCGCTTGCGATCGAACGGATCGAGGTGCTGCGCGACGGTGCCGCCTCGCTCTACGGGTCCGACGCGATCGCCGGCGTCATAAACATCCAGCTGAAAAAGCGCGAAGGCGGCCGCGCCCAGGTCACCTACGGCCAGTACCGCACCCGCGTGGCCGGCGTGCCGGAGGTCGTGGGGCTCCTCCAGAACAGCGCCGGCCAGCCGCTGCTCAACGCCGACGGCACCTACCAGCCGCAATATGGGGAGCGCGACCGCAAGGAAAATGACGGCGAAACGCTCACCCTCGCCACCAATGTCGGCGTACCGGTCGGCCCCGGCGGCTATCTGAACGTCACCGCCGAATATAAGGATCGCAACGCCACCAACCGCGCCGGCTATGATCCGCGGCGGCAATATCCGCTGGTCGGCGGGCGCGTCGATCCGCGCGAATTCACCGTCAACCGGCTGAACCACCGGTTCGGCGATGCAGCCACGTCGGACATGAACTTCTTCGTCAACGGCGGCTATGAACTGTCGCCCTCGGTCGAATTCTACACCTTCGGCAGCTACGGCATCCGCGACGGGTCCAGCGCCGCATTCTATCGCCGCCCCGCGGGGCCGGGTACGCTGTCCGACCTGCGCAACTGCAACTATGCCAGCGGTTCGTGCCAGCCCTTCTACGCGGACGGGTTTCTGCCGCTCATCAACAGCGAGATCGAGGATTATTCCGCCGCCGCCGGCATCAAGGGGGCGCTCGCCGGGTTCAACTACGACCTGTCCTATGTCTACGGCCACAACGCGTTCGATTTCGGCGTGTCGCAAAGCTACAACGCTTCCTTCGGCCCGCTCAGCCAGGTGACGTTCGACGCCGGCGGCACGCGTTTCGGCCAGCATGTCGTCAATCTCGACCTGCAACGCGACCTCGCCGTCTCGTTCGCCAAATCCTTCTCGATCGCGGCCGGTGCCGAATATCGCCGCGAAAACTACAAGGTCCGCGCCGGCGACCTGCAAAGCTACGCCGCCGGCCCGTTCGCGGTCGCCCCGTTCAACGCGCCCGCCGGCGCGCAGGGCTTCCCCGGCTTCCGCCCCGCCAACGCCATCGACCGGTCGCGCCACAGCGTCGCCGGCTATGTCGAGGCGGACGCCGATTTCGGTGAGTGGCTGACCGTCCAGGGCGCGGGCCGCTACGAACATTATTCCGACTTCGGCGACACCGTGAACGGCAAGCTGGCCGCCCGCATCGCACCGGTCGAAGGGATCGCGCTGCGCGGCTCCATCTCCACCGGCTTCCGTGCGCCGTCCCTGCAACAGCAATATTTCTCCACTTCGTCGACCAACAACGTCAACGGCACGCTTGTCGAAATCGGCACCTTCACCGTCGACAGTCCGGTCGCCCGCGCGCTCGGGTCGCAGGATCTTGATGCGGAAAAATCGCTGAACCTCGGCGGCGGCGTCACGCTCACCCCGTTTCGCGGGTTCAGCCTGACGGCGGACTATTACAACATCCGGATCAAGGATCGGATCGTGGTGACCGAAAACCTTCAGGGCGCGGGCGTCGTCACGCTGCTCCAGGCCGCGGGCTTCAACAACATCACCTCCGCGCGCTTCTTCATCAACGGCATCGACACGCGGACGCAGGGCGTCGAAGTCGTCGGCACCTACCGCGTGCCGGACCTCGGCTTCGATATCGGCAACGTTTCGCTCACCGCCGGCTTCAACTACAACAAGACGAAGATCACCGACTATGCGGTCCTGCCGACCGTGTCCGGCCTCACCCTGTTCGGCCGCACCGAATCGCTCCGGCTGGAGGATGGCCAGCCGCGCACGAAACTCAATTTCGGGCTGGACTGGGACAAGGACATGCTCGGCCTGACGCTGCGCACCAACCGCTACGGCAAGGTGCTGTCGCCCGGCGCCACCGCCGCGACCGACGTGACGCTCGATCCGAAATGGATCACCGACGCCGAACTGCGCATCACGCCCTACAAGAAGCTCGAACTCGCGGTCGGTGCGAACAACGTCTTCGACGTCTACTCCACCCGCCTGCCGCAGGGCGCGGCATTCCCGAACAACTATTTTATTCCCTATTCCAGCGCATCGCCCTTCGGCTTCAACGGCCGCTACCTCTACGCCCGCGTCTCGATCGGTTTCTGACGAACGCACCCTGATCGGTCATCCCGGAAACCATATTGTCGTGCCCCGGCGCAGGCCGGGGCCTAGGTGAAACGCGCGCTACCCAGTCCCGACCGTAGGCCTGGGTACAGCAACTGCTCCCCACAGGCTCACCCGGTCACCATCACGAACCGCAAGCGTCAACAGCCGCGATCCGCACGCAAACACGCGCATACACCATAGGCGGAATGGTCAGGAATGTCAGGAAAAGCCGCTGGATGCCCCGCGTGGATTCGAACCACGATAAACGGTATCAGAAACCGTTGTCTTACCTTTAGACGACGGGGCAGCAGCGTGTCCGCCGCCTAATGGCTCGGCCGGTCACTGTCAACGGCGCATCGCCGCCATTCCGCGTGTCGCCTGCGTGCCACCCGCTAGCCGCGCGGCTTGTGTCGACGACACCACGGCGCTACGCTGCTCCCAAGCACCGGCAGCGTCTCGCTCCGCCGGCCCCGAGACAGAGTTTCCGATCCATGGCGTACCGCCCCGCAGAGGCCGCGCCGTCCCCCGGCGCACGGCCGGGACGTGCGGCATCCCCACCCACCGGCCGGCCGCCCGGTCCGTCCAAGGGCGCGCCACCCGCATCCGCACCGCCCGCGTCCGCATCGAACCCCCGCACCGCCCCCCCGCGTATCCAGCGCGGCACCTATGCGGCGCTGGATCTCGGCACCAACAATTGCCGCCTGCTGATCGCCCGGCCGCAGGAGGACGGCTTCGTCGTGGTCGATGCGTTCAGCCGCGTCGTGCGGCTGGGCGAAGGGCTCGCCGCCACCGGCCGGCTGTCCGACGCGGCGATGGACCGCGCCGTCTCGGCCCTGTCGATCTGTGCGGACAAGCTGATGCGCCGCCACGTCACGCTCGTCCGCTCGGTCGCGACCGAAGCGTGCCGCCGCGCCACCAACGGGGCGGACTTCGTCGCTCGTGTCCACCGCGAAACCGGTATCGCCCTCGAAGTCATCACGGCGGAAACCGAAGCAAAGCTCGCCGTCCTCGGTTGCCACGCGTTGCTCGAACCCGGCGACGGCCCCGCGCTCGTGTTCGACATCGGCGGCGGGTCGACCGAACTGGTGCTGCTCGACACCGCGGCCGGCGAACCGCGCATCGTCGACTGGTTCTCGGCCCCCTGGGGCGTCGTCTCGCTCAGCGAGAATGATCCGCACATGGGGCATGATGCGGATGCGCTCCAAGCATCCTACCATCGGATGAAGGCCCGCGTGGCCGATGCGTTCGCCGGCTTCCACGGCGCGATCGGCGCGCGAATGCCGGGGCCGATGCGGCTGCTCGGCACCAGCGGCACCGTCACCACGCTCGCCAGCGTCCATCTGAAGCTGCCATCCTATGATCGCCGCGCGATCGACGGGCTGATCGTGCCGTCCGAATCGATGCGCGCGATCAGTGCTCGGCTGGCGCGCATGTCGGTGTCGGAACGCGCGACGCTCGCCTGCATCGGTCATGAGCGGGCGGACCTCGTCGTCGCCGGCTGCGCGATCCTCGATGCGATCCTCGATATCTGGCCCGCCGAACGGCTGGGCGTCGCCGACCGCGGCATTCGCGAAGGCATATTGCGCACCCTGATGGGCCGCGAAAGGGCACGGCCATGAGCCGCGGTGGTTCCGGCGGACGCGTCCGCGTGAAGACCGGGCGCGGCCGCACCGCGGCGTCCACCCGCTGGCTCGAACGCCAGCTGAACGACCCCTATGTGCGCCGTGCCAAGGCGGAAGGCTATCGCAGCCGCGCGGCCTACAAGCTGATCGAACTGGACGAACGCTTCGCGCTGCTGCGCGGTGCGGAACGAGTGATCGATCTGGGCATCGCGCCCGGCGGCTGGGCACAGGTGGTGCGCAAGCAACGCCCGAAGGCCACCGTCGTCGGCATCGACCTGCTGCCCGTCGATCCGATCGACGGGGTCGAGATCCTGCTGCTCGATTTCATGGACGACAGCGCCCCCGCCGCGCTCACCACCGCCCTCGGCGGCCCGGCGGACCTCGTCCTGTCCGACATGGCGGCCAACACCGTGGGCCATGCGCAGACCGACCATCTCCGCACCATGGGCCTGGTCGAGGCAGCCGCTATCTTTGCGGGCGAAATCCTGCGCCCCGGCGGCGCGTTCGTGGCAAAGGTGCTGGCCGGCGGCGCGGACAGCGACCTCGTGGCGCTTCTCAAGCGCATGTTCACTACGGTCAAGCATGCCAAGCCGCCCGCCAGCCGCAAGGATTCGTCCGAATGGTACGTGATCGCGCAGGGCTTCAAGGGCGCCCCGGCGGACGCGGGCAAGAGTGAGTAGAGGCAAGGTACTGAAAGCCCGCCCGCATCGCCTGAGTGCACTGGGCTCAGTCCCACACAGACCCCCAGGTGATCCTGTCCGAGAAGGTCCCGCTCAGGCTGAACGCTCCTGGGTACACGTCCATTTCGAGCGCAGTCGAGGACGTGTATCGAAGCACAAAGTCCACCGGACAGGCCCCCCATCCCCGCCGGTGCAGCCGCATCCGGTTCAGACCACCACCGCAACCAACCCTCGTCCGCGCCTCACCGCCCCGCATGCCGCGCATCCGCGCGCTTGGTGCGCAGCGTCGGGTCCGCGGCGGCCGGGTCGTCCGGCCAGGGATGGCGCGGATATCGCCCGCGCATCTCGCGCGCCACCGCGGTCCAGCTTCCCGCCCAGAAACCGGGCAGGTCGCGCGTCGTCTGGATCGGCCGCCCGGCCGGCGACGTCAGCCGCAGCACAAGCGGCACGCCCGCCGCCACCGGATGCACTGCCAGCCCGTACAGTGCCTGCACGCGCAAGGTCACTGCCGGGCCGCCGTCCGCGCCATAGTCGATCGCATGGCTGCTGCCCGCCGGTGACCGGAACGTCGCGGGCGCAAGTCCGTCCAGCAGCTGCGTCCCCGCCCAACCCAGCATGGCCGACAACGCCTGCTCCACCGCCGTGTTCGCCATGCCGTCCAGCCGACGCCGCCCGGCAAGCAAGGGGGGCAGCCAGTCGTCCAGCCCGGCCAGCAACGCCGCATCGTCCAGCGCGGGCAGATCGGCCGCGCCCTTCCCCCCCGCCGCCCGCGCATGCGCCACCCGTGCCTGCAACGCGCGCGCACCCTCGCTCCACGGCAACAGGTCCAGCCCGTGCGTGCGTACCCCTTCCAGCAACGCCGTCGCCACCGCCTCGGGATCGCGCGCCTCGTCCGGTCCGGACGCCAGCCGGATCGCGCCCAGCCGCCGCTCGCGCAACGCCGCGACCCCGCCCGTCGCCGGATCGAACGTCACGGTCCGCCGCGTCTCGATCCGATCGCCGAACAGCGCCTCCACCGTCTCGCGGTCGATTGCCGCGGCCGACAGGATGCGCGCGCCCGCCGCCACGCCCTGCACCTCGCCTACCGCCAGCCATTCGGCCTGCGCCAGCGGCGACATCGGATCCAGCCGGAACCCGCGCCCGCCGACCGAGGCCCAGTCCGCCCCGTCCACCCCCCGCCGCCGCGCCACCCGGTCCGGGAAAGCCAGCGCGAGACAGGCGCCGACGACGTCTGGGGCGTCGTTCTGGCTCTCGCGATACATACCACGCCCATCCTGACTCTCCCCACCCCGACCATCCCGAGCGACGTCGAGGGACCGACCGAGCGCAGCCGAGGGCGCCCCACCCCCGTCGCGAGCACCAACAGCCCCGGCCCAGCGCCGCGCCAGTCCGCGCGCGGCCTCCGCCCGGCCGCCCCGCTCCCCGCGCCAGCGCCGCACC
>NZ_KV887133.1 GCF_001956315.1 Sphingomonas montana
GGCGGACCGGCCGCGGCCGGACGGCGCACGAGGTGAGGGCGGCGGTGGACGTGGCCCTGGCGGTGGCGGCGGTGGACGCGGGTTTGGCGGCGGCGGACGGGGCGGCGGTGGTGGCCGCGTGCGGTTCGCGCTCTACCATACGTGGCAGTTCCGCAACGACGTGCTGATCCGCGAAGGGGTGCCGGTGCTGAACCTGCTGGACGGCGCGGCTAGCGGCAATAGCGGCGGTTCCCCGCGCCACCGGGTGGAGGCGCAGGCCGGCCTGTACCGCAACGGATATGGCGCATCCCTGTCGGGCGACTGGCAGAGCAAGACCTTCGTCCGGGCGGGCGGCACCGCGGCCGATGCGGGCGACGGCGACCTGTTCTTTTCCTCGCTGACGACGGTCGATCTCAGTGTGTTCGCGGATCTGTCACGGATCCCGGCGCTCGTGCCCTACCGCTTCACGCGCGGGATGCGGGTGCGGTTCGCGGTCGACAACCTGTTCAACCAGCGGCAGGGCGTGCGCGATACGACCGGCACCACGCCGGTCGGCTATCAGCCCGGCTATCTCGACCCGGTCGGACGCACCGTGCGGCTGTCGGTGCGCAAGCTGTTCTTCTGATCCCCGCTGGCGCGGCGCGGGGCGGGGCCATAGGATGCGGCGCATATGACGCTGCATAGCCTTCCCATCCTGTTGCGGCTGCGCGGCCGCCCCGTCATCCTGCTGGGCGAAGGGGGGGCAGCCGATGCCAAGCGGCGCATCCTGACACGGGCCGGCGCGGTGCCGGTGGGGGAGGATGCCACCGCCGCGCTCGCCATCGTGGCGATCGAGGATGCGGAGGAGGCCGCAGCGGCGGTCGGGCGGCTGCGCGCGCGCGGCATATTGGTGAACGCGGTCGACCGGCCGGCGCTGTGCGACTTCACGCTGCCGGCGATCGTGGAGCGTGGCGCGGTGCTGGTCGCGATCGGGACGGGCGGCGCGTCGGCCGGGCTGGCCAAGGCGTTGCGGCAGCGGCTGGAGGCCTTGTTGCCTGCCGATCTGGGGACGCTGGCCGATGCGCTGTTCGGGGCGCGTGCGATGGTGAAGTCGCGATGGCCCGAGCCCGACGTCCGGCGGCGGGCGATCGATGCGGCACTGGCGCCGGGCGGGGCGCTCGATCCGCTGACCGCCGGAGGGGCGGACCGGATCGCGGGCTGGGTCGCGGCGGGGGATGCCGGGGCGGAGTTGGGCAGCGTCGCGATCCGGCTGCGGTCCGGCGACCCGGACGACCTGACGCTGCGCGAGGCGCGCTGGCTGGGCGGGGCGGACGTGGTGCGCCATGCGGCGGACGTGCCGGCGGCGATCCTGGCGCGGATCCGGGCGGATGCCGACGTGGCGGTGGGCGCGGCGGGCGATGCTCCGGCGGACGGGCTGGTCGTCGACCTGCGGTTCGCGCGGACGGGCCGGTCGGATGCCTGCATGGGCGGCGCCTGCCGGATCGGGGATCGCATCGCGCGGTCGTGAGTTTGCCGGCCGACAGGAGGTGCCACGATGACCGACACGAATGCCTCGAACGATCCCGCGATCGATACGACGATCTTCCGGATGCCGGCGATCCGCCTGTCCGGCACGGTGGACTATGCGATGTACGAACGGTTCCGGACCGCGTTGGACAACGCCCCCGACACGGGTCCGGTGGTGGTCGAACTGTCCACGCTGGGCGGCGATCCGGAGGTAGCGCGGATGATGGGCGAGGATGTCCGCTACCATAGCGATATCGCGCCGGACCAGCGCTTCGTCTTCCTGGGAAAGGCGGCGATCTATTCGGCGGGCACGACGTTCATGAGCTTCTTCCTGCCCGAGAACCGGTATCTGACGCGCGGCACGCGATTGATGATCCATGAGCGGAAACTGTCGAAGGAGCTGCATGTCGAAGGGCCGCTGACGACGTGCATCGCGACGGTGAAAGCGTTGCTGCACGAGATCGAATGTTCGATCGCGATCCAGAATGAGGGGTTCGAGAACCTGATCCGCGGCACGCAGGTGTCGATGGCCGAGGTGCTGGAGCGTGCGCCGGCCAACTGGTATCTGGAGGCGAACGAGGCGCAGGCGCTGGGGCTGATCGCCGCGGTGATCTGATTGATGCAGTGCCGGGTGGGCTGTCGCTTCTGGACCGCGGCCTGCGCCCGGGTACGTTCCGGGGCCGCGGTACGTTCCAGGGTCAGGGAGCTGGTTTCTCTTGAGCCAACCCCGCGAACCAGTCGGCATAGGGGCCGGTGCGGGCCATGTGGCGGTTGAGGTCGGGCGCGCCGTCCTCCCACCAGACGGGGCCGCGTTCGCCCAGCGCGCGCTTGGCGATGTCGACGGCGGCGTGGGCGGCGTCCTCTGCCGCCGGATCCTGCGCGCGGCGGGCGCGGGCGACGGCACCGCGCGCGGTCATGAGGTCGGAGACGAGGCGGGCGCGGTCCGCCTCGGGCAGGGCGGGGTTCGCGCGCCGCCACAACCGGCCGCGCACGACGAAATAGCGGCCGTCCGGGGTAACTGGATGGGTCACCGGATGGGACGGGGCGTTGGTCATGCGGCGGACAGGCGAAGGAGACGGCGATGCGGCAGGCGACGGACATGCTGGAGGTGCGGACGCAGCGCCAGGGGCTGGTCGAGGTCAGCGATGCGGTGGCGGACTGGGTTGCGCGGCAGGGGATGGCCCGAGGGCTGCTGACGCTGTTCTGCCGGCACACGTCGGCATCGCTGCTGATCCAGGAAAATGCGGCACCCGCGGTGCGCGGCGATATCGAACGCTATTTTGCGGCGGTTGCGCCGGAAAGCCGGGACTATGCGCATGACGACGAGGGGCCGGACGACATGCCGGCGCATCTGCGCACCGCGCTGACCGGGGTCAATCTGTCGATCCCGGTGCTGGACGGGCGGATGGCGCTGGGGACGTGGCAGGGCATCTACCTGTTCGAACATCGGGTGCGGCCGCATCGGCGGGAGATCGTGCTGCACCTGATCGGGGAATGATCTGGGCAGGTCGTGAAGAAGGCCGCCGTCGCAAATCGCGACGACGGCCTCCTACATGGTCAGCGGCCGGAGTTCGGCCCGGGAGACCTGGGCGCAAGCCTGTTAGGCGCGCGTCCCCCGAACGGACTGAACCGACCTCGCTTCTGAACCATGAGACATCGGATCACCTCCTTTCGCTACGTTGATGGGCAGAACGGAAGATGAGTCATCCGAAGCGGTTCGGCAAGCCGTCCGGCCGCAATTATTTCACGGTCTGGCCGAACGCCCGGCGCAGCTCGTCCTTGGCGGCCTCGAGGATACGGCGGCGTTCGGGGGTCAGCGCGCTGCCGGCGCGGTTGATGTGGAAGCTGAGCATCGACATGGCGGACCGGAAAGGCGAGGTCGTGGTCCGCCCCCGCGCCTCCGCGAAGGCCTTGACCGCCTCGGCGATGCGTTTCGGGTCGGCATCGTGGAACAGGTCGTCGGACGGCACCGGACCGGGTGCCGCAGCGGTGCGGGACCAGTGGCGCAGCACCATGTCAGGCCATCCATCGCGGTGAAGCCGTCCTGGAACCGTGCAACGATCGTCTCCCGTTTCGTCCGGAAAGCCCAACGTCCAGGCGATATTACCGTTCCGTGACAGATCCGGTGGCGCGCGCGATCAGGGGCGGCAATCCTCGACCGTGCGGGCGAATTCGGGCCAGGCGGGGATGACGACGGGCGTGGCGCCGGTCAGCTGTACGCGGAACCGGCCGCGGCTGAACGCGATGCGGTCGAGGAAGCCGTCGGCGGCAGGGATCGTCGCGCCGGCATAGGCGGTTGTCGCGGCGGGCGTGATCGTGGGCGCGGTAGGGAAGGTTCGTGCGCCGTCCGACGTCTGGATGGTCAGCGTCGCGCCGGATGCGGCGGTGCCGGGGACGGCGAGCGCGATCGCGCGACGCGCGGTGTCGCAGCGGGCGACGAAGGCAGGGTCCTGCCCGACGACGCCGAACGTCGCGGTCGACCCCTGCGCATCGCGGGTCCAGCGCCAGTCGCCGGGTGCGGCGGGGCCGTCTGCCCAGGGAACGGGCGGGGGCGCGGGCCGGGCGACCGGGCGCGGCGGGGGGGCGGGTCGCGGGCCGGGGGCCGGTTGCGGGGCGACGCAGGCGGCCAGGACGAGCGGGGCGAGGAGGAGGANGGGGCGAGGAGGAGGATGCGGCGCATGGCGGCGTTGTGGCGGAGCCGGCGCGGGATGGGAAGAGTGGTTGGGTCGGGCCGGGGGGTGGCTGCGGTGTGGGGCTTTGCCTGCGAGGCTGGGTGGTTACGCTGGCCTTGCTCCCCTCTCCCAACCCTCTCCCCGAAGGGGAGAGGGCTTTTGCTTGTCTCAGGCAGCGCCGCGGGTGCGTTTCTGGGCGCGGGCTTCCTTCGCTTTGGCGTAGCGGGTGGTGCGGGTGCCGGGTTTGCCGGCCATGGCGTTGCCGCGGACGGGGGCCTTGTGTTCGGAGGGGGGGAGGCCGAGTTCCTCCTGCTCAAGCGAGCGGATCTCGTCACGCAGGCGACCGGCGGTTTCGAATTCCAGGTCGGCAGCGGCGCGGCGCATCTTGCCTTCGAGTTCCTCGATATAGCCGCGCAGATTGTGGCCGACCATGTGCGGACGGTCCTCGATCCCGGTCTCGACCGTCACCTGATCCTTGGACGACAGGTGGCCGACGATGTCGGTGATGTTGCGCTTGATCGTGGCGGGCGTGATGCCGTGTTCGGTGTTGTACGCCTCCTGCTTCTCCCGCCGGCGCGCGGTCTCCGCCATGGCGCGTTCCATCGATCCGGTGATGGTGTCGGCATAGAGGATCACGCGGCCCTCGACGTTGCGGGCGGCGCGGCCGATCGTCTGGATCAGCGAGGTTTCGGAGCGCAGGAAACCTTCCTTGTCCGCATCCAGGATCGCGACCAGCCCGCATTCCGGAATGTCGAGCCCCTCGCGCAGCAGGTTGATGCCGACCAGCACGTCGTACACGCCGAGCCGCAGGTCGCGGATCAGCTCGATACGCTCCAGCGTCTCGACGTCGCTGTGCATGTAGCGGACCTTCATCCCCGCCTCGTGGAGATATTCGGTCAGGTCCTCCGCCATGCGCTTGGTCAGTGTGGTGACGAGCGAGCGGTAGCCGAGCTTGGCGGTCGCCTGACATTCGTGGACGAGATCGTCGACCTGGCTGTCGATCGGGCGGACCTCGATCGGCGGATCGATCAGCCCAGTCGGGCGAATGACCTGTTCGGCGAAGACGCCGCCGGTCTGTTCCAGCTCCCACGGGCCGGGCGTGGCCGAGACATAGACCGTCTGCGGGCGCATCGCGTCCCATTCGTTGAAACGCAAGGGGCGGTTGTCGATGCAGGACGGCAGGCGGAAACCATATTCGGCTAGCGTGATCTTCCGGCGGTGATCGCCGCGCGACATGCCGTTGATCTGGCCGATCGTCTGGTGACTCTCGTCGACGAACAGCAGCGCGTTTTCGGGCAGATATTCAAACAGCGAGGGTGGCGGTTCGCCGGGGAGGCGGCCGGTGAGGAAACGGCTGTAGTTCTCGATACCGGCGCAGGAGCCGGTCGCGGCGATCATTTCCAGGTCGAAATTGGTGCGCTGTTCCAGCCGCTGCGCTTCGAGCAGCTTGCCCTCGATCACCAGTTCCTTCAGCCGCTCGGTCAGTTCGTGGCGGATCGCGGCGGCGGCCTGCTGCATCGTGGGGCCGGGGGTGACGTAGTGCGAGTTCGCATAGACCCGGATCGACGGCAGCTTGGCCGCGGTCTTGCCGGTCAGCGGATCGAATTCGGCGATGTCCTCGATCTCGTCACCGAAGAAGGAGATGCGCCAGGCGCTGTCGTCATAATGCGACGGGAACAGTTCGAGCGTATCGCCGCGGACCCGGAAGGTGCCGCGGGTGAAGCTCTGTTCGTTGCGCTTGTACTGGAGCGCGACGAGCTTGCGGATGATCTCGCGCTGGTCGACGGTCTGGCCCTTCTTCAGGTCGAAGATCATCGCCGAATAGGTTTCGACCGAGCCGATGCCGTAGAGGCAGGAGACCGAGGCGACGATCAGCACATCGTCGCGTTCGAGCAGCGAGCGGGTGGCGGAGTGGCGCATCCGGTCGATCGTCTCGTTGATCGACGATTCCTTTTCGATATAAGTATCGGACCGCGCGACATAGGCTTCGGGCTGGTAATAGTCGTAGTAGCTGACGAAGAATTCGACCGCGTTGTCGGGAAAGAACTGCTTGAATTCGCCGTAGAGCTGGGCCGCCAGGATCTTGTTGGGCGCGAGGATGAGCGCAGGGCGCTGCAGTTCCTCGACCACCTTGGCCATGGTGAAGGTCTTGCCCGAGCCGGTGACGCCGAGCAGCACCTGGTCGCGCTCGCCCTGCCGCGCCTGGGCCGACAGTTCGGCGATCGCGGTCGGCTGGTCGCCGGAGGGCTGATATTCCGATTCGAGCCGGAAGGCGCGGCCGCCGTCATGCTTCGGCGGGCGCGCGGGGCGGTGGGGGACGAACGTCCCGTCGGTTTCGGGTTCCGCAAGGGAGGTTCGGATCTGGATCGCCATGGCGCGAATATGGGCCGCGGTGCGGGTTTGTTCCAGTCTGGTTGCGTGTGGGGTGTGCGCGAAGGCATGTTTCTGAAGCCCCTTCCCTTCAGGGGAGGGGTTCCATGGTGAGCCAACCGTCTGGCGTTAGTCTGATCCAATACGGATTCATCGCTTGAATCTCTTTTGATCCACATGCCCTTCTAAGCATCCGTAACGGATTAGCCGCCCCGTCATCGGCTCGCCCACCCTCGCCCGATGAGCGACTCCGCGAGCATCGATGCCTTCATCCACCGCTGGTCCAGCAACGAGGGGGGTGCGGAGCGCGCCAATTTTCCGCCGTTCCTGATCGAACTGTGCGGCCTGCTCGATCTGCCGCGGCCGGACCCGGCGGGGGCGACGCACGACCATAACGACTATGTGTTCGAACGCGCGGTGCGGTTCCATGACGAGGCGGGGCGGACCGGGCATGGCCGGATCGACCTGTATCGCCGCGGCTGCTTCGTGCTGGAGGCCAAGCAGAGCCGCGAGCCGGGCGGGGCCAAGGCGGTGGCGGTGCCCGCGGAACAGGCGCCGTTGCCGGGGTTCGCGAACGCGCCCGTTCGCGGCCGGCGCAGTGCGCATCGCGGGTGGGACGTGCTGATGCGCAACGCGCGCGAACAGGCGGAGCAATATGCCCGCGCACTGCCGACCGACCATGGCTGGCCGCCGTTCATCCTGGTGCTGGACGTGGGCCATGCGTTCGAGGTGTTCGCCGACTTTTCCGGGCAGGGTAAGAATTACCGCCAGTTTCCGGACCGGAACGGATACCGGATCTACCTGGACGACCTGCGCGATCCCGGGATCCGGGCGCGGTTGCGCGCAATCTGGTGCGATCCGCACGGCCTGGACCCGGCGCGCCACGCGGCGCGGGTGACGCGCGACATCGCGCAGCGGCTGGCGTCGGTCAGCAAGCATCTGGAGGATCGCGGCCACGCCCCCGAACCGGTCGCGCATTTCCTGATGCGATGCCTGTTCACGATGTTCGCGGAAGATACCGGATTGCTCGAACGGGGCTGCTTTTCGCGGTTGCTGGACGAGACGCGCACCGATCCGGGGACGTTCGCGCCGTTGCTGGAGGATCTGTGGCGGACGATGGACAAGGGCGGCGTGTCGCCGGTGCTGCGGCGCACGGTCCGGCAGTTCAACGGCGGATTGTTCGCGGACAGCCGCGCGATCCCGCTGCTGCGCGAGGAGATCGGCGAACTGTACGAGGCGTCGCGCCACGACTGGGGCGATGTCGAGCCGGCGATCTTCGGCACGTTGCTCGAACAGGCGCTCGACAAGGTGGAGCGACGGCGGCTGGGCGCGCATTATACGCCGCGCGCCTATGTCGAACGGCTGGTGATCGCGACGGTGATCGAACCGTTGCAGCGCGAGTGGGAGACGGTGGTGCTGGGCACGGTGGAGCGCGAGCGCCGCGCGGACCCCGCCGGTGCGATCCGTGCGGTGGAGGCGTTCCTGCGCCGGCTTGCCGAAACCGTCGTGCTGGACCCGGCGTGCGGGACGGGCAATTTCCTGTACGTGGCGCTGGAACTGATGAAGCGGCTGGAAGGCGACGTGCTGGAGGTGCTGGCCGATCTGGGCGGCCACATGCCGTTGCCGATGGAGCGGATGAACGTGCATCCGCGCAACTTCCGCGGGATGGAACTCAATCCGCGCGCGGCGGCGATCGCGGAACTCGTGCTGTGGCTGGGCTATCTGCAATGGCAGATGCGCAACCGCGGCGAGGTCGTCGATCCCGTGCTGGAGACGCTGCGCAACATCGTGGCGATGGACGCGGTGCTGGCGCATGATCCGCCGCCGACGGGCGATACGGGCGTCGCGCTGTACAATCCGCGGCGGCCGGCGTGGCCGGAGGCGGACTATATCGTCGGGAACCCGCCGTTCATCGGTGGCAAGGACGTGCGTGGCCGGCTGGGCGAGGCCTATGCGACCGCGCTGTGGAAGGCGCACCCGAAGATGCCGAAGTCCGCTGATTTCGTGATGTACTGGTGGGACCGCGCGGCCGAACGGCTGACCGAGCGGGGCACGCGGCTGAAGCGGTTCGGGTTCGTCACCACCAACTCGATCACGCAGGAATTCAGCCGTCGGGTGATCGCGGCGCGGCTTGATGCGCGTGCGCCGGTCCGCCTGCTGATGGCGATCCCGGACCATCCATGGACCAAGGCGACGCGCGACGCCGCCGCGGTGCGGATCGCGATGACGGTGGTGGA
This sequence comes from Sphingomonas montana, assembly GCF_001956315.1. Taxonomy (GTDB): domain Bacteria; phylum Pseudomonadota; class Alphaproteobacteria; order Sphingomonadales; family Sphingomonadaceae; genus Sphingomonas_R; species Sphingomonas_R montana. The sequence continues at coordinate 8,765 of NZ_KV887133.1, forward strand.
GGCGGGCGAGGGCGAGGGAGTGCTGCTGGAGGTGCAGCGCGAGGCGGGGCTGGATACGGATGCGCCGGTTATCGTGTTGTCCGAAACCAATTCCACGATTCATGCCGACCTGACCGTCGGTGCAAACTTGACCAGCGTCATTCCGCTTCGCGCGACCGGGGGGTTATGCTCGCGCGGCGTTTCGTTGCACGGCGCGGGTTTCATGGTTCGGCCCAACGAAGCCGCGCAGCTGGGTGTCGGGCGGCGTCCTGGGTTGGGCGCCCATGTCCGCCCCTATCGGAACGGCCGGGATATCACGGCGCGGTCCCGCGACATGATGGTGATCGATCTGCTGGGCTTGACCGAAGCCGACGTACGCCGTCGCTTTCCGGAGGTGTATCAGCATCTGCTGGTTGCCGTCCGACCCGAGCGCATTGGCAATGCGCGCGCGACCTATCGCGACAATTGGTGGTTGTTCGGGGAACCGCGGCGAGAGCTGCGGCCCGCGCTTGCCGGTCTGACGCGCTATGTCGCAACCGTCGAGACCGCAAAGCATCGGACGTTCCAGTTTCTCGACGCCGCAATTCTACCGGACAACATGCTGGTGTGCGTCGCCTTGTGCGATGGCTTTGGCCTTGGCATCCTGTCGTCGCGCATGCACCTCGAATGGACCTATGCCGCAAGCGCGCTGCTGGGCGTCGCGAGTTTCAGTGCGGGGCATCGTTATACCAAGAGCCTTTGTTTCGATCCCTTCCCGTTCCCCGACGCAACATCCGAACAGCGTGCGGTCATCGACGAACTCGGCGACGAGCTCGACGCGATGCGCAAGGAGGTGCTGGCGGGGGAGCCGGACCTGACGCTGACCGGGCTGTATAATCTGCGCGACAGGGTGCGGAGCGGTGCGGTGCTGGATCTGGTCGAGCAGGACCAGCGGCGGCGGGGGCGGGTGGATATCCTGATCGAGCTGCACGACCGGATCGATGCAGCGGTGGCGGACGCTTACGGCTGGGGAGCGGAGCAGCGGGCGGGGACGCTGGACGATGCGACGATCGTTGCGCGGCTGGTGGCGCTGAATGCGGAACGGCATGCCGAGGAACGGCGCGGGGTCGTGCGCTGGCTGCGGCCGGACTATCAGCTGGCGCGGGCGGGGGTGACGCAGCTGCCGGTGGCGCAGGACGCGCAGATCGCGGCCGAGCTGCCCGCGGTACGCGCAACCAAGCCGACCTTTCCGCGCGACGCGATCGGCCAGACCGCGGCCGTGCTGGCGGCGCTGCGCGGCGGGGCGGCGCTGGACGGGGCGGAGATCGCGCGGCTGCATGCGCAGGGGCTCCGCGTGGAACGGCGCATATTGGCGACGCTGGCGGCGCTGGAACGGCTGGGCCATGTCGCGGTGGTGGGCGGGCGCTATCATCTGCGCCGGGTGGCGTGAGCCGGCGCGGTCGCAGGCGCGCGGCGATCGGCGGGTCGGCCGGGGGCGGGCGCATAGCGATCTTTGCGAAATGCGGCGTGCAGCTTCCTTTTTCGGCCGCAACGCAGTACAGCGCGCTTCCATTTCCACCGTTTAGAACAAGAGGCCTGTTTGGCTAAGGAAGAACTGCTCGAGATGCGCGGCCAGGTGGTGGAGCTTCTGCCCAACGCCATGTTCCGCGTGAAGCTGGAGAACGACCACGAGATCCTGGGCCACACCGCCGGCAAGATGCGCAAGAACCGCATCCGCGTGCTGGTGGGGGACGAGGTGCTGTGCGAACTCACCCCGTACGACCTGACCAAGGGCCGGATCACCTATCGGTTCAAATGACCTGCGGCTGCCATGGGCAGCAGGAGGGCAGCCCCGCGCAGGCGGGAATCCAGGGCGTGTGGTGCCGGGGGTGGTGGTCGTTGTGCCCGCGCCCGGCGTTGCATTGGTGACTTGACTGGCCCTTCGCATCCGCGGGGAACGGCAAGGCCGGTGGCGTAGGCGGCCGAATGTGAGAGTGCGATGTCCGGACTGATCCTCGCTTCCGCCAGCCCACGCCGGCTTGATCTGCTCGCGCGGATCGGGGTGGTGCCCGACATGGTCGACCCTGCCGATCTGGACGAGACGCCGCTGAAGGCGGAGCGCCCGCCCGCGCATGCTGCACGGCTGGCGGCGGCCAAGGCGGCACTGGTCTCGGCGCGCCACCCGGATGCGCATGTGCTGGGCGCGGACACGGTGGTGGGGGCGGGCATCCGCATCCTGCCCAAGGCGGAGGACAAGGCGACGGCGCGGCGGTGCCTGACGCTGCTGTCCGGCCGCCGCCACCGCGTGCACAGCGCGGTGACGCTGGTGGCCCCGGACGGGACCGCGCGGCACCGGCTGTCGACCAGCATCGTGGCGTTCAAGGTGCTGACCCCGGCCGAGATCGACGCCTATCTGGCCGGTGGCGAATGGCGCGGCAAGGCAGGCGGCTATGCCATCCAGGGCGCGGCGGAGGCCTATGTCCGTTTTCTGTCGGGCAGCCATTCGGGGGTCGTCGGCCTGCCGCTGTTCGAAACACGGGCGCTGCTGGGATCGGCGGGCCTGCTTGGCTGAGTGGCTGTATGAGGCCGGGATCGGCGAGGCGCGCGCCGCGCTGATCCTGGACGGCGCGATCGTAGAGGCGTGGATCGAGCGCGACGGGGGTCTGCGCGCCGGCAGCGTGCGCCGTGCGCGACTGGCACGGATCACCGCCCCCGGCCGGCGCGGGCTGGCGACGTTCGAGGATGGCGAGGCGGTTCTGGAGCCGCTGCCGCCGGGTGTCGCGGAGGGCGGACGCCTGCTGATCGAGATCGTGCGCGAGGCGATCCCCGAGGCGGGGCGGCCGAAGCCGGCGCGGGCGCGGGCGGCGGCGGCGGGTGCGGTGCCCGGCGACGGGCCGGACCTGGC
>NZ_MOLY01000009.1 GCF_001956315.1 Sphingomonas montana
GCCACCCATCCCGCCGCCCCCGGCCGCGCCGCTCGCCGCTGCCGCCGCGGCCGCCCAGGCCCCCACGACCCGCTGGCTCGAAGACAGGAAGACGCAGATGACGATCGGTATCGGCAGCCTCGCGATCGCCGGCATGGCCGCGGCACTCGTCGCCGCGCCCCCCGCCGCCGTCACCGCGCCCGCCCCCGGCAGCGCTGCGTTCGGAGAAGCGGTCCGCACCTACATCCTCGACCATCCCGAAATCATTCCGGAGGCGGTCGCCAAGCTCCAGCAACGCGACACCGACAATGTCCTCGCCACGAACCGCACGGCGCTCCAGACGCCGTTCAGCGGCGCATGGGCCGGGGCCGCGAACGGCGATGTCGTACTGGTCGAATTCACCGACTATGCCTGCGGGTTCTGCCGCGCCAGCGTGCGCGACATCGATCGGCTGTTGGCGGAGGACGGCAAGCTCAAGATCGTCTACCGCGAAATCCCCATCCTGGGGCCGGGTAGCGAACAGGCCGCCACGCTGGCGCTCGCCGCCGCGCGCCAAGGCCGCCACGCCGCCGTTCACCGCGCACTGTTCGCCGCCGGATCGCCCACCGACGCGAAGTCCGCGCAGGTCGTCGCCGCCACCCGGCTCGATCCCGCCGCCACCGCCCGCGACCGCGCCGATCCCATCGTGGCGAAGGAGATCAGCGACAACCTCGCGCTCGCCCGCGCCATCGGCCTTACCGGCACGCCCACCTTCGTCGTCGGCAACCGCATCCTCTCCGGCGCCGTCGGCTACGACACGCTCAAGGAAGCCATTGCCGAAGCGCGGAAGGGCTGATCCTTCCTAAAGCCCCTCTCCTTCAGGGGAGGGGTTGGGGTGGGGGCAACAGCACTCCAACCGCAACGTCGCGACGGCGAGTAGGTCAGCCCTACCCCAATCCCTCCCCTGAAGGAGGGGGGCTCAGGAGTTCCCGAGAAATGCCCCATCCCGAACAACAATATCTCGACCTCCTCCACCGCACCTGGACCACCGGCGACGAGCGCCGCGACCGCACCGGCGTCGGCACCCGCTCGCTGTTCGGCGCACAGCTCCGCTTCGATCTCGCGAACGACGCCGTCCCCCTGCTCACTACGAAACGTGTCGCGTGGAAGGTTGCCGCGCGCGAACTGCTCTGGTTCCTCAGCGGCTCCACCAACATCCGCCCGCTGATCGAACAGAATGTCCATATCTGGACCGACTGGCCGCTCGCCCGCTACAATCGCGACACCGGCGCGAACGTCGACCGCGCCACGTTCGAGGCGATGATCCTCGCCGACGACGCGTTCGCGGCGGATTACGGCGATCTCGGCCCGGTCTACGGCAAGCAATGGGTCGACTGGCCGGTGTACGAGCCGCAGCCCGACGGCCGCTTCGTCCGCGCGCAGACCGGCATCAACCAGATCGCGCTGCTGGTCGAAAGCCTTCGCCACAACCCCGGCAGCCGCCGCCACATCTTCACCGGCTGGAACGTCGCGGAGCTGGACGGCATGGCGCTACCCCCCTGCCACATGACGTACCAGTATCACGTCGCCGCCGGCCGCCTGTCCGGCATGCTCTGGCAACGCAGCTGCGACCTCGGCCTCGGCTACGCCTTCAACGCCTTCTCCGCCGCGCTCCTGCTCCGCATGCTCGCACAGCAGTGCGACCTGGAACCCGGCGACCTCGTCTGGTCCGCCGGCGACGCGCACGTCTACCTGAACCACGAACATCTCGTGACGGAACAACTCAGCCGCGTGCCCCAAGGCACCCCCAAACTCCGCCTGTTGCGCCGGCCGGACAGCATCTTCGACTACCGCATCGAGGATTTCGAGGTTTACGACTATACCCCGATGGCGGGGATCAGCGCACCGGTGGCGGTTTGATGGAATGTCCGGAAGTGGTGGTAAGTGGACGTTAAGCAGGCTTCGTCAAACACCCCCGCTCGACATCGCCACAAACCACATGAATCCAAGCAGGATTGCAAACATCCATGCATTCAGAAAAGCGACGACAAAACGTGACTGACGAATAGCAAGCATTGTAGCTGCCGGTATAATGACGCCAGTAAAAAGAAAGCCGAGAGAACCGTAACGATACCAAAGCTCTTGCTCACGACTTGAATAGGGGCCTCGAGCCATGCCTGCGGTGAGGAATTCTATGATTACAACGTTGGCAATGAGCATTGCCCAGACGTCTCCGGCGTTTCGAGGCCGTTCCTGCTCAATCGGATGATGGGGTTCCATCGAAGCAACATGGCGGGGTTTGCGAATGTCCACAACTGGGCGATAGCTGACATCGCCAGCTCGCCCCCTCACCCAGCCTTTGCCAGTTCCTCCGCCACCAGTTCCTTGCGGCTCAGCTTGCCCACCAGCGTCCGCGGCAGCACGTCGCGCACCTCCACCGCCACGCAGCGTTCGTGCTTGCCCACCAGCGGGTTGAGCCAGGCCATGAGCTCATCGCCCGTCACCCCGGCCCCTTCCATCAGCGTCACGAACGCCTTCGGCCGTTCGCCCTGATAGGCGTCGGGCACGCCGATCACGATCGCGTCGCGCACCGCGTCGTGGCGGTACAGCACCGTCTCCACGCGGCTCGGGAACACCTTGAACCCGCCGACCGAGATCATGTCCTTCAACCGATCGACGATGCGGACATAGCCGTCTTCGTCGATCACGCCCACGTCGCCGGTGCGCAGTCCGCCGCCGGCAAAGGTCGCGCCGTCCTGCTCCGGCCCCAGGTCCGGCCGGTTCCAGTATCCCACCATCACCTGCGGCCCGTGGATCACGATCTCGCCCGGCTCGCCCGGCGGCGCATCGCGCGTCGCATCCTCGCGGTCGACCAGCCGGATCGTGGTGGCGGGCAGCGGCTGCCCGATCGTCCCCGTCTTAGCCAGCCCCTCATAGGGATTGGTCGCCGCGATCCCGCTCTCGGTCAGGCCATATCCCTCGACCAGCACCGCGCCGGTCGCCGCCTCGAACCGCGCCTTCACCGGCCCGGCCAAGGGCGCGCCGCCCGATATGCACACGCGCAGCGACGACAGGTCCGTCGTCGCCAGCTTGGGATGGTCCATCAGCGCCTGGTACATCGTCGGCACGCCCGGCAGGCTCGTCGCCTTCGTGCGTTCCACCGCCGCCAGCACCGCGGCCGCATCGAACCGCGGCAGCAGCACCATCGTCCCGCCGTTCGCCACCGTCCGGTTCAGCACGCAGGCATTTGCAAAGATGTGGAACAGCGGCAGCGCCCCGACGATCCGATCGGGCGCGCCCGCCTCCGGATCCACGTCGATGATCTGCCGCGCATTGGCGGTCAGGTTCTGATGGGTCAGCATCGCGCCCTTCGGGCTGCCGGTCGTTCCGCCGGTATACTGGATCAGCGCCACGTCGCGCGCGGCATCCATCGCCGGTTCCGGAAACCGCCCGTCATTGGCGATCAGCGCAGAAAACGTCGTGATCCGCGCATCGTCCGGCCGCGCGGCGACCTCCTTGCGCTTCAGCAGCCGGTACAGCAGCGACTTGGCCGGCGGCAAAACCCCCGCGATCGACCCGACCACCAGCCGCTCCAGCCCGCTCGCCGCCAGCACCTTGACGGCGGTCGGCAGCAGCGCCGTGGCCGACAGCGTGAACAGCACGCGCGTGCCCGAGTCCTCCACCTGATGCGCCAGCTCCTCCACCGAATATAGCGGCGAGAAATTGACCACCACCGCGCCCAGCATCAGCGCGCCATAATAGGCCGCCACATAATGCGGCACATTGGGCAGGAACAACCCGATCCGGTCACCGCGCACGACCCCCATCGCATGCAGCCCCGCCGCCACCCGCCGCGCCCCGTCCAGCACCTCTGCATAGCCATAGGTCCGCCCCATGAAATCGATCATCGGCGCATGCGGCACCCGCGCCACCGCGCCCGCCAGCATCTCCGGCACGGTCATCGCCGGATAGCGTTGGTCCCATGGCTTCGGATGGGCATAGCCGGTCGCCCAGAGATTCTGATCGCGCATGACGTTGACGTAAGCGGAACTGACGGTCAGGGCAACGCCGTTCCGCACGGAAAGACGGCACTCGCTATCCGGTAACGAAGCCGACGCTTGCCGCGAAACGGCGGACACCCGCGCTTCGAGGATGACGCGACCGGGACGAGGGAGCGCCAGGCGGGGACAAGCCACTCCTGCGTTATCGCGCATTCAGTCCCGTCTGACCTTGCGTTGCGCGACCACAGCGACTCCGGCCTGGATCTCGGCAGCAACATCCCTTCAGGCAGCGGTCCATCCGATCCACGCACGGAATAGACGCCCACGGAGCCTTCGCCATTTCCGCCCTGCCGATCGCGACCGTCTTGAAGTCGACATTCATCCCGCAATCCATTCACGACCATATCTGATCCGCAGCACGGCTACCCGAGGCCGTTTCAGGGATCATCGCCTACGTCATCCGGATCGGGCAGTATCTTGTCCACGCGATACGCAGCCGGCCTGTCAGGCACCTGCCCGTCTCGGGTCCGTTGCGGCGTGATCCGACCATTGTTCACCGATCAAGCCTGCGCATCATCGCGGATTGTCGACGGTGACTCTCCCGCCGGACTGACAGGCCAACCGGCGGACGGGTCGATCACGTCTCTCGGCCGGGCGGGGCACGGTGCAGATCCTCGAGGCCGGTCAAGGTCATTGCATCTGCTCTATCGCCCGGCGGCGCGCCATTCGACCGCGCACTCGGCATTCACCTCGACGCCTTTGCGTATTTCCTCCAGCACTGCCTCGGCGGTCATCCCGATCGGATACGGCGTCGGCAACTGCGGTGCATAGGCGACCGCCACGCCGCCGCGAAAGAACACCTCGATAACGGCACGATAGTCGTTCCGGCGATATTCCATGAGTTCCCGATCGATGGATCGCACGGACGCGTCCTCGTCATTCACCGCTTCGGCAAGATTGATCTTCTTGAAGGAGAGATTCATTTGTTCATCCAATCGTGAAAACGCGCGAGATCAAACTCCTTCAGCGAAGCAGTGCCCGAGTTGACCGCCTCGACGATGCGCGGCCGTTCTGTGGTGATGTAGATCGATTCCGCCCGCGGGCTGTCCAGATAGGCATGGATATCGCCGCTCGCGCCACCGGTGAAGCGGGCGGAGGCAGTGTCCCAGACTCGGCTGGCATCCGCCGGCTTCAGCAACGGATCGGAACCGCGAAATATGTCGATCTTGTCGAGCACGCGTCCGCCGCTTGTCTGCTCGATGGTTGTCCGACCAGTGACAGCCTTGGCTTCGGCCCAGGATCTGGCCGAGTTCCATTCCATCGCGCCGCCTGGACCCGTCGGCAACAGTCTGCCGCCCGACCAGAAGGTCGCCGTCCCGGGCTTCGTCGATACGTCCATCTGGTCGGCGAACTCGTCCAGAACGGCCTTCCGGTCTTCGTAACTGAGCTTTTTCAAGCCCTCGCGGGCGTCTTCGATCTCCGCCTTGGTCGATGCTGACGACAGCTTGGCCGCGGCGGCGGTACGGGCTTCGTCGCCCGCCGCGCCAACCGCGGCGGGCGGTCTCGCTCCGCCGGCCCGCGCCTCCATCTGGCGTCCCAGCGCCTTGGCGCCGGTCTGCGCGGCGCGCACCAGGCCGGTCGCCTCGACCTGGGCCAGCGCGGGGCCGATCGCGCGTGCGGCACCGCCCAGCGCGGGCAGGATGCCGACCACCACCGCCGCCCACCGGACCCATTCGGGCACCTCCGACTGGATCGGCAAGGGCGATGTCGTGCCACCGCCGATGAACACGTTGCGCGATCCGCCGACGATTACCGCGCCGCACGTCACCTTGTCGCCGACGCGTCCTGCCGGCCGGCGGTTGACGAACACGCTGGCCGATCCCTGCGCGACCTTTCCCGCGTCGCAGCTTTCTGCATCGGTCACCCGCGCCGCGGGCAGCCGGTTGATGAGGACGTCCGGCGAACCCTGGCTGATCGCCCCGGACGGCGCGCCCATCGATGACGATCCCAGTGCCTCGCCGGCATCCTCGGCCATTCCCATCAGCGCACCGCCGACCACCGCGTTCACCGCGAACTCACCGACCGTCACCACCACGCCTGCCACCAGCGGCGTCGCCAGCCCCGCCGTCGCGATTTCCACCGCGGCCGCCGTCGCGACCATCCCGACGACGACCGCCACCCCCGCCGCGGCCGCCAGTCCGATCAGCGCACCGGCCACGAACCCGCCCATGGCGTGGCTGTGCGCGACCGGATCCTGGAACCGGGCCGCTGGCTGCGCGCCGCCGCTCATCCCCCGCCACCGATCTGCCCGGTCGATCCGCTCTCCCGCGGCACGAAGCCGGCGATTGCCGCCATCACCACGTCGTATACGGGCGTGGGGAACGGCGTGGGGTGGGTCGCCGTGAAGATCAGCAGCCGCCGCCCGTTCGCCCGCCGGCACGTCAGGATCTGGTCCATCGTCCCTTCGGTGGAACGCCAGCGCGTCAGCAGCGCCTCGCCCGTCACGTCCGGCCATGCCACCGGCACCCGGCCGTGCAACGTGAATTCCGGCAGCGTCGCCTGCAAACGTCCGGTCTCCGCGCGCATATAGTCACCGACTTCCATGCCGACCGGCAGGGTCTCGCGCGTGATGACGAGACTGGCGGTCGCGCGGCCCGCACCGGGCACGCGCAGGACGTGGATCGTCTGGTCTTCCCACGTTCCCGGCACGTCGAGTGGAAGCGTGCCTTCATTGATCGCGTACAGCGTCTCGTCGCTCATCCGCTCCCCCCTTCGCCTGGCGCCGTCGTCATGCAGGATCAGGCCTAGCCTACTTCATGTAAAGGGTCAGTGACATAGCCAGGCGGTCCATCGATTCCGGACTGCCCAACTGAAACGCGGTCGCGGGACCGCACCCGCCCCGCCCCGGACGCAGCCGGCAAGCCCACCGTTTCTCCATACCGCGCCGGGGCAAGGCCCCCTGTCGCGACTCCAGCCTTGCCCCACCGCACCCCGCCACCCATCTCCCGCCCGACAGGCGTGAGCCGGCTTGCCGCGCACGAACAAATCTGGAACAGACCGCTTCATGCTGACCCATATTTCCGTGCGCGGCGCGCGCGAACATAATCTCAAATCCGTGAACGTGGAGATTCCGCGCGACAAGCTGGTGGTCATCACCGGCCTGTCAGGCTCCGGCAAATCCTCGCTCGCGTTCGACACGATCTATGCGGAGGGGCAGCGCCGCTACGTCGAATCGCTCTCCGCCTATGCCCGTCAATTCCTCGAACTGATGCAGAAGCCCGACGTCGATCATATCGAGGGGCTTTCCCCCGCCATCTCGATCGAACAGAAGACGACCAGCCGCAATCCGCGCTCCACGGTCGCCACCGTGACCGAGATCTACGATTATATGCGCCTGCTCTGGGCGCGCGTCGGCATCCCCTATTCGCCCGCCACCGGCCTGCCGATCAGCGCGCAGACCGTCAGCCAGATGGTCGACCGCGTCGCAGCACTCCCGGCCGGCACGCGCTTCCTGCTGCTGGCCCCCGTCGTGCGCGGGCGGAAGGGCGAGTACCGCAAGGAAATGGCGGAGTGGCAGCAGGCCGGCTTCACCCGCGTCCGCATCGACGGCACGATGCACGAGATCGAGGACGCCCCCGCGCTCGACAAGAAGTACAAGCACGACATCGAGGTCGTCGTCGACCGCATGGTCGTCGGCCCCGACATCGCGACGCGCCTGGCGCAGAGCTTCGAGACCGCGCTGAAGCTCACCGATGGCCTCGTCTATGTCGACCTGGTCGACGCGCCCGCCCCTGCCGACGCGATCCCCGCGGACGAGGCGCTGGCGAAGAAGAAGTCCGTCGCCGGCAAGAACATCCCCGACAACCGCATCGTGTTCTCGGAAAAGTTCGCCTGCCCCGTCTCGGGCTTCACCATCGCCGAAATCGAACCGAGGCTCTTCTCGTTCAACGCACCGCAGGGCGCCTGCCCCGCCTGCGACGGCCTTGGCGAGAAGCTCTATTTCGATCCGCAGCTCGTCGTCCCCAACGAACATCTCTCGCTCAAGAAGGGCGCGGTCGTCCCCTGGGCGAAATCCAACCCGCCCTCGCCCTACTATATGCAGGTCCTGGCCAGCCTTGCGAAGGCCTACGACTTCTCGCTCGACACCCCCTTCAACGCGCTCAGCGAGGAGCAGCGCGCCGTCGTGCTGCGCGGCACCGGCGGCAAGGCCGTCACGCTCCGCTTCATCGACGGCCGCAAGTCCTACGAGGTCGAAAAGGCGTTCGAAGGCGTCATCGGCAACCTCGAACGCCGGATGCTCTCCACCGACAGCGCGTGGATGCGCGAGGAACTGGCCAAGTACCAGTCCGCCGCCCCCTGCGAAGTCTGCGGCGGCGCGCGCCTGAAGCCGGAGGCGCTCGCCGTCAGGATCGCGGGCGAGGACATCTCGCTCTCCACCAGGCGGGCGGTCGGCCCCGCGCTCGCCTTCTTCCGCGCCATGCCGGACAAGCTCAACGACCAGCAGCGCCAGATCTCCGCCCCGATCCTCAAGGAGATCGTCGAACGGCTCGGCTTCCTCGACAATGTCGGCCTCGATTATATCAGCCTCGACCGCACGTCCGGCACGCTCAGCGGCGGCGAAAGCCAGCGCATCCGTCTCGCGTCGCAGATCGGCTCCGGCCTGTCCGGCGTCCTCTACGTGCTCGACGAACCCTCGATCGGCCTGCACCAGCGCGACAACGACCGCCTCATCGTCACGCTGAAGCGGCTCCGCGATCTCGGCAACACCGTCATCGTCGTGGAACATGACGAGGATGCGATCCGCACCGCCGACTATGTCATCGACATGGGCCCCGGCGCGGGCGTCCACGGCGGCGCCATCGTGGCGGAGGGCACGCTGCAGCAGATCCTCGACAACCCCGACAGCCTGACCGGCGACTACCTCACCGGCCGCCGCATGGTCCCGCTGCCCACCAAGCGCCGCAAGGGCAACGGCAAGAAGGTCACGGTGAAGGGCGCCCGCGCCAACAATCTGAAGAACGTCACCGCCTCGATCCCGCTCGGCACCTTCACCTGCATCACCGGCGTGTCGGGCTCGGGCAAGTCCACCTTCACGCTCGACACGCTCTACGCCACCGCCGCGCGCACGCTGAACGGCGCACGCATGCTGGCCGGCCACCACGAAACCATCACCGGCCTTGAATATCTCGACAAGGTGATCGACATCGACCAGTCGCCGATCGGCCGCACCCCGCGCTCCAACCCCGCCACCTACACCGGCGCGTTCACCAACATCCGCGACTGGTTCGCCAACCTCCCCGAAAGCCAGGCGCGCGGCTACAAGCCCGGGCGGTTCAGCTTCAACGTCAAGGGCGGCCGGTGCGAGGCGTGCCAGGGCGACGGCGTGCTCAAGATCGAGATGCACTTCCTCCCCGACGTCTACGTCACGTGCGACGTCTGCCACGGCCACCGCTACAACCGCGAAACGCTGGAGGTGAAGTTCCGCGGCCGCAGCATCGCCGACGTGCTCGACATGACGGTCGAGGACGCGGTCGAGTTCTTCAAGGCCGTCCCCCCCATCCGCGACAAGATGGCGATGCTGGCGGAGGTCGGGCTCGGCTACGTCAAGGTCGGGCAACAGGCGACCACGCTGTCCGGGGGCGAGGCGCAACGCGTCAAACTCGCCAAGGAACTCGCGCGCCGCGCCACCGGCAACACGCTCTACATCCTCGACGAACCGACCACCGGCCTGCATTTCGAGGATGTCCGCAAGCTGCTGGAGGTCCTCCACGCGCTCGTCGAACAGGGCAACAGCGTCGTCGTGATCGAACATAATCTGGAGGTCATCAAGACCGCCGACTGGGTCATCGACCTCGGCCCCGAAGGCGGCGACAAGGGCGGCGAAATCGTCGCCGTTGGGACGCCCGAGCAGGTCGCGAAGGAACCGCGGAGTTACACGGGCGGGTATTTGAAGCCGTTGCTACAAACTAAGAAAGTTTGAGAGCGGCCAGATTGACCTTTCTCTACAGTTTCTCGGGGGGAAATTATCTATGGCGAAACCACGGGTCTTTATCAGTTCAACATACTATGACCTAAAGACATTGAGAACTGACCTTGAACATTTCGTTCGGGATCAAGGATATGATCCCGTGCTTTTCGAGCGGGGACAAGTGGCCTACGGAAGCGAATCCCCTCTCGAGGAGTATTGCCACCGTGAGATTGAGAATTGTGATATCTTAGTCTCGATCATCGGTGGTAAAATTGGTACAAATTCAACTCGTGGACATTATTCCATTTCCCAAGCCGAATTAAATACCGCAACCGAGAGCGGAAAACAGGTTTATATTTTTATTGAGCGAGATGTATATAACGAGTATCGTACATACTCGCACAACCGGGAAGCGCAGGTTAATTTGCAGTCTGTCAATGACAAGCGGATATTTGAATACATCACAGAAATTTATGATCTTCCGTATAGCAATGCTGTAATGGCCTTCGACATCGCATGATATTGTTGTTCTACTTAAGGAACAATGGGCTGGATTATTTCAACGTCTTCTTTTGACGAATGCGAGTCAGCCCTCGGTCGCCTTAGTCGCTGAACTTCGGCAATCGCTAGAAACATCAAGAATGCTGGCAGAGGTTCTTGCTGCCGAACGCAATCGTGGAGACTCTATTGTTGAGGACATATTACTGACATCTCATCCAATATTTGGCGAGATACGGGAGAAGATGAAAATTCCGTACCGAGTCTATTTTACTAACAAACTTGAACTCGATGCATGGATGAAAGCACGAACTTTTAAGCCTGAGACAGTGTTTGAGACTGATGACGATTATTTCGAGTGGGAAAATAATACACTTCAGTCAGGAAAAATGATCGGCCGAGTTCAAATCCTAAAGTCATTATTCGAAGACGACCTACGTTTAAAAATCATTGCTCTCGATAATTGGCAAAAGATTTCCGTCAAGTACACTATTTACGAAAAAACTAAAATTACTGACCCGCTAGACGAAGACATTCCGTTTTAGCCTCCGAACCGAGCCCTACCGCTACCCGCAAAGCTGCGTTGATCGGCGATTGCTACCCTGGCTTATCCGCCCGGAACTTCTCAACCACGTCCGGGTCCAGCTGCAACGTCACCTGTTGCTTGGCCGCCGTACCCAACGGCGATCGACCCGCACGAGTCAGCGTCCCCGTAGCGGGACGAATGACCTTGCCACCGACGCTGATCTCGGCACGGTCGAACATCTCGTCGCTCCACTCCGGCGCATCGTCCCACTCAATCGGCGTATCTGGTTTCTCTTCGCTCACCGCACCCTCTGTGCCGACGTCATGCCGTCGCGCGCTATGACTAAACGACTTCGACGAACCGTTCCCCACGAGCCAGCATCGGTTCAATCGCGTCCCACCTTACCGCCAGCCAATCGCGCAGCGCCACGTTGCTGGCGTTGCCGCACCGGAGCCACAGAAATCCGAACCGATCCGGCAGGCGCAGGATCACGAAGTCCTCGTCCTTGCTCACGATGATTCGATCTTCCGCCACGGCATAATCTGCAATCACGCCATCAGCAGCGGCGAGCAACCCAACATCGCTGACGTGAACTGCGTCGTGCCCCCGCCCCGCCAGCCATCGGCAGAGTCCCGGCGGCAGCTGCGCGTCGACGAGGAACCTCACTCCGCCGCCGCGACGACCGGATGATCCGCAGTCCGTGCCGCAAAGCGCAGACAGGCGCGCACGTCATCGACCGTCACATAGGGAAAGTCCGCGACGATCTCTGCCTCGCTCGCGCCGTCGGCCAGCATCTCGAGGATATCGACCACCCGCATCCGCGTGCCGGCCACGACCGGTCGTCCGCCGCAGACCGCCGGATCGATCGCCAGTCGTGGAAAGCCGTGCATCTGCATGATGGAGATGTGCGATGTCCGCAAACTCCGGTCAAGCACCACGCCGGCCCGCCGTCCCGACCCCACGAAAATCCTGTCCTACACACCCCGAACAGGCATATCTCCCCGGTCCCCTTGGAACATCCGGAGGACCGTCCATGCCCCGCTTGCCGCATCCGCCCGCCGCTCCGGTCGTCCGACCGGATCAGGCCACGCCCCCGGCCCACCGGATCGACCCGACCCGCGTCGATGACGACCATCCCGCCGTCCGCGACTGGCTGGCGCATATCGCCGCCGGGCGGATCGGTGCGCCGTTGCCCGTGAACCCGGTCGTCGTCGCGGTGCGCGACCACAATGCCGCCCTGATCGCACGCCGCGCACAGGCGGCACGCGCCGCGGGCAAGCAGCCATGACCGCCCCCGTCCCAGTCCAAGTCCCCCAGCCGGGCCACCCCGCCCCCGACGTCCAGGCCCCGCTCCCCGCCCGCCACGACGGCTGGATCCCGGCGCGCCAGAAGCGCTTCCTCGAAGCGATCGCGGACGGCGCCACCGTGGAGGATGCGGCGCGCGCCGTCGGGCTCACCGCCACTGCCGCCTACAGCTTCCGCAGGCGCGCGCCCGGTGCCGCCTTCGCGCTCGGCTGGGCCGCGGCGAACCTGCACGCGCGCGAACGGCTGGCCGACACGCTCGTCGCCCGCGCGCTGGAGGGGCAGGTCGAGACCATCACCCGCCCCGACGGCAGCGTGATCGAGCGGCACCGCTACGACAACCGGCTCGGCCTCATGATGCTCGCCCGGCTCGACCGCCAGGCCGCCGACACCATCCCCGCGTCCGCGTCCGCCGCCGGCGGACCGACAGGCGTGCCCGGCGCCGCGCGCACCGTCGCCGCCGGGTTCGACGCCTATCTCGACCTGATCGCCGCCGACGCCGGCCCCGCCCGCGCC
>NZ_KV887134.1 GCF_001956315.1 Sphingomonas montana
CCCCACGCCGCCGCCACCCGAGCCGGAGCCCGCACCCGCGCCCAAGCCGCGCCCGACGCCCCCGGCGCCCGCCCCGACGCCGAAACCCACACCCAAGCCGACGCCGAAGCCGGTTCCAAAGCCCGTGCCCAAGCCCGCGCCAAAGCCCACCCCGGCGCCGAAGCCGGTGCCGCGGCCAGTGCCCAAGCCCGTCGTGAAACCGACGCCCGCACCGACGCGTGCCAAGCCCACCCCTGCCAGGCCGACCCCGGCGCGCACGGCGCCGTCCCGGCCGACAACGAGCAAGGCGGCCCCGGCCAAGGCGGCGCCCGCAAAGGCCGCACCGTCGCGCGCTGCCCCGGCCAAGGCTGCGCCGTCCACCGGTACCGGCCGCCCGGCGGCGGGCAAGGCGACCAACGCCAATGCCACGGCCAAGGCCGGCGCCGGGACGGGCAAGCGGACCGCGGGCGCCGCGCTGGGTGACGATTTCCTGAAGGGGATCACCGCGGAGAAGAGCGACAGCAAGACGCAAGCTCCGCGTGCCGCGACGGTGAGCGCGTCGCAGATGGCGGGGCTGGTGGGGGCGATCCAGCGGCAGTTGCTGCCCTGCGCGAACCGGCGGTCGAGCCCCGGGCCGGGATCGAACCGGATCGTGACGCGGATGCGGTTGCAGTTCCGCAAGGACGGGACGCTGGCCACCGCGCCGGCCGTGCTGGGCCAGACGGGCACGGACGACGAGAATGGCCGCTATGCCACCCGTGTCGGCGAACTGGCGATCGGCATCGCGCGCGAATGTTCGCCGCTGAAACTGCCGCCCGAATTGTATGAGGTCGGCAACGGCCAGGGGTGGAACGATATCGTGATACGGTACAAGTTGCCGGGATGAGGATGGACATGACGCGCACGTTCCTGACGACGATCCTGCTGCTGGCGGCCGTGGCACCCTGCGCGGCGCAGACGCCGGTGCCGCCCGCCGGCGCGGCGGCGGGTCAGCCGTCGGGACCGCTGGAAGTGGATATCGAAGGCGGCATTTCCGCGCCGATGCCGATCGCCATTCCGGTCATGCCGACGCCCGCGACGGCCGGCACGCCGGCGGGCGACACCGCATCGCTGGGCCGCCAGGTGTCGGAGATCATCACCAACGACCTGCGCAACAGCGGGCTGTTCACGCCGCTGGTCGGGTCCGCGCTGCGCCCGGTGTCGTTTCCGCAGGTGACCGCGCCGGATTTCGCCGGCTGGGGCAGCACGGGCGCGCAGGCGCTGGTGCAGGGGTTCGTCCAGGCCAATGGCGACGGGACGCTGACGGTCGGCTGCTACCTGTACGACGTGTTCGCGCAGACCGAACTGACGCGGCAGGGCTTCGTCGTGCCGCCCGCGCAGTGGCGGCGCGCGGCGCACAAATGCGCGGACCAAGTCTATACGCGGCTGAGCGGCGAGGGGCCGTATTTCGACAGCCGCGTCGTCTATGTGTCCGAGACAGGTCCCAAGACCCGGCGGCTGAAGCGGCTGGCGGTGATGGATCAGGACGGCGCGAACCACCGGTTCCTGACCAACGGCCGGTCGATCGTGCTGACGCCCCGGTTTGCCCCGAACCAGCAGACGATCACCTATATGTCGTTCGAGAACGACCGGCCGCGGATCTATGTCTACGACGTGGGCAGCGGGCGGCAGCGGCTGGTGGTGGACCAGCCGAACATGACGTTCGCGCCGCGTTTCTCGCCCGACGGGCGCTACATCGTGTTTTCGATGTCGGTGAACGGCAATACCGACATCTACCGCGTGGCGGCGTCCGGCGGCACGCCGCAGCGGCTGACGACGTCGCCGGGGATCGATACGGGCGCAAGCTATTCGCCGGACGGCAGCCGCATCGTGTTCGAGAGCGACCGATCGGGCGGGCAGCAGCTCTATGTCATGGGCGCCGACGGATCGGGCCAGAACCGGATCAGTTTCGGCGGCGGGCGGTACGGCACGCCCGTGTGGAGCCCGCGCGGCGACCTGATCGCGTTCACCAAGATCGGCGGCGGGTTCCGGATCGGCACGATGAGCCCCGGCGGCGGCAACGAGACGATCCTGACGAGCGCGTGGCAGGACGAGGGACCGAGCTGGTCCCCCAATGGCCGCGTCATCCTGTTCTTCCGGACGGGGCAGGGCAGCGGCAAGGCGGATCTGTGGTCGGTCGACCTGACCGGCAAGAATCTGCGCCCCGTGCCGACGCCGCTCGACGGGTCCGATCCGGCTTGGGGGCCGTTGCTGCCCTGACGTATCCGCTAGACTGTTCCGCGGCCGAAGCGGGGCCGCGAATGTTCAAGGGAGACCGAACATGCACCATCTGACGAAACTGGCCCTCGCGGGCACCATGCTGGTCGCGGTCGCGGGTTGCGCGAAGAAGAAGCCCGCGGTCCTGCCGCCGGCCCCCGCCGGATCGGGCATGATCGACGACGGGACGAACAACGCGCCGACCGGTGGCGTGATCGGCGGTGCCGCGGTGCCGGGCAGCCGCGCCGATTTCGTGGCACAGGCGGGCACGGACACGGTCCTGTTCGTCACCGACAGTTCGGATGTCGACAGCGAAGCGCAGGCCATCCTGCTGCGCCAGGCGCAGTGGTTGCAGCGCAACCCGACCGTGCGCGTGACGGTGGAAGGGCATTGCGACGAGCGCGGCACGCGTGAATATAATCTGGCGCTGGGTGATCGCCGCGCCAATTCGGCGAAGAACTTCCTGGCATCGAACGGCGTCGACGCCAGCCGGATCTCGGTCATCAGCTATGGCAAGGAACGGCCGGCAGCGACCGGTTCGGACGAGAGCGCCTATGCGCAGAACCGCCGCGCGGTGACGGTTGTGCCGGTGGGCGCGGGTTCAATGTGATCCCACCGATGTTCGCTGACCCGGCGGAACAGCGCGCGGGGTCGCGTTCGGTGTAACCGGTCCCGGCGCTGATCGGCACGCTGGCGATCCGGGGGACCTGCGCTGCTGACGGGGTGCAAAGCGAACGCGGCGGTGAAGGTGATAGGCCTGCGCGGCGGGATCGGTATCGCGGTACCGATCCATGCTCGGGATCAGGGGGTGGGTGATGCTGCCGCTGATCCTGTTAGGGGCGGGCTTTTCCTGCCTGCAAGTTCGCTCGGGACGGGTGGTTGGTGCCGTTCGCCAATCTCCACCGCCATCCCGGACTTCATCCGGGATCCATAGATATCAAATGCTGCGCTAGAGGCCCTGGATCCCGGATCAGGTCCGGGATGACGAGATGGGATGGGCGCGAACTTTGCGTCATTCTTGCGCGTCGCGGTAGGCGTCGTGTCACGCGCGGTCTTCCAGGTTCGGCCCCGCATCGCGCTCGATCCGCATTGTGGGCGATCCGTCGCGGGTTTATTCCGGTCGCAGGGCAAGAGGAGGTCGTCGTGGCGGATGCGGGCAGGCGGGTCTGGTTTCGGGCGAAGCGGTTCGGCTATGGCGCGGGAATGCCGGTGGCGTGGCAGGGCTGGGCCTTGCTGGTCGCGGGCATCGGGGCGCTGTTTGCGGTGCGGCACTGGGTGCACGGTGCGGTCGGGGCTGGGGCCTTTGTCGGCATATTGGGGGTGATGATGGTTCTCGCCTCGCGACACACTGAGGGTGGGCCATGGCGCTGGCGCTGGGACTCTTGATCCTCCGCGCTTTCCTACGTCATTCCGGACTTGATCCGGGATCCAGCTTCTTGGTGCACCCTTCGAAGGTCAGCGCTTGTGGCCTGGATCCCGGATCAAGTCCGGGATGACGAGAGGGGTGGGCAGGACGCGCGGTCGGGCCGGACGCCTAGCACAGCCGCAGTCGCCCCCTACCGCTCACTCCCCAGCACGAAGTCGCGGAGGGCGCGGGCGTCGTGGAGGGCGTTGTGCGGGACCTTGCTGTTGCGGGCGGTCGAGAAGCCGGGCGTGCGGAGATATTCGAAACGGAGCCCGGGCAGGTCGACGACGTCGGTTTCGGCCGTCATCAGCAAGCGGCACAACAGCGCGATATCCTCCGGCCAGTCGGCGACGATGACAGGGTCGCGGTCCGCGCGGAGATAGGTGGCGATATCGTGCGCGGCGGCGATGCGGTCCAGTTCGGTCAGGAGCAGCGGCGGCACGCTGCGCAGATAGGGAACGACGTGGCGCGCGACCCACTCCGCGATCCGGTCCGGCAGCGGCAACACGACATAATAGTCGTCGTCGCCATGTTCGGCGGCCAGCCCGACGCTCAACAGTTCGCCGCCGAAACCGTTGAATTCGGTATCAAGGAAATAGCGCATGTCAGCCGCGCCGTGGGCGGGGGACGCGCGACGGATCGGGCGTGGCGCCGCCCAGCGCCTCGTCGAGCAGTTTCGCCAGACGCAGGCCGCCGCGGGCCACCTGACGCCGGGCTACCGGGATTTCGCGCGCGATGGCGTCGGCCGACAGGGTGGGGCGGGTCGCGGGTTGCGGGCCGCAGCCGTCGCCGCCGAGCAGATCGGCATAGGCGCTGTGCGCGACCTGCCAATTCTCGCGCGACCAGTCGGCCACGCTGCCGGCGGCTTCCGCGGCACGGTCGCCGACCGGGATTTCGGACAGGATGCCGATGGGACCGCCCGGCGGGGTGGAGATGGCGCGATCGGCGAGCAACCCGTCCCACACGGTGTGCAGGTTCCGCCGGCCGGCCATGATGCCGTAGTTCGCGGGCTGATCGTTGCCGCCGCGGTCGGACCGGTCGCCGGCGTGGAGCGGCTGGTGCAGATCGCCCACGAAATGGACGAGGAAGGCGAGCGCCTCGATCCGGTCGACCGTCGGCAGCGCAGTGTCGCGCAGCATCCGCGCGGCGCGTTCGATCTGCGCGGAAACGCAGTTGCCGTCGGCGCAGGGGGTCTTGATGTCGAACGGCTTGCAGATGTCGACGTTCTGATAGTGCCAGCTGTAGGCGTAGCTGTAGCGATCGCCGAGCGGCTTGACGCAATCGGCCCAGACACTGGCGTCCTCGATCGTGCGGATCGGGCAGGTCGGGGTGCGCAGCTGCGGCGACTGCGCGATCAACCGACGGATCGCGGCGCGCGTCCTGGGGCTGACCTCCGCCATCGCGATCGTGGCGATGGTCTGGTGGCCATATTCCCACCAGGCCGCGGCGGGGCCGGCGGTGAAGAGCGCGACAAAGGCCAGCAAGGGCGCGGCGATGCGGATGTGGAAAGGGCGAATCATGGCTTTCCGCTACGCGTGTCATGTGACGAAAGCGAGCGAGGGTTCAGGGGGCGAATACCAGGATGAGGAACACCGCGAACAGCGACAGGTGGACGGTCCCTTCCAGGATCGTCGTGCGCGTGCCGGAAAAGGTGAGCGTCGACAGCACCAGCGTGATCGCGAGCAGCACCATGTTGGCCGACGACAGGCCCAGCACGATCGTCTGCCCGGTCAGCACGCCGATCAGCAGCACTGCCGGCACGGTAAGGCCGAGCGTGGAAGCCGCCCCCCCCAGGCAGAGGTTGATCGCGCGGGTGAGCTGGTTGGCATGGACCGCGCGCAGGGCCGAGATGGCTTCGGGCGTGAAGACGATCATGGCGATCACGACGCCGCTAAGCGCGGCCGGCGCGCCGAGCGCCGCGATGCCGGCATCGAGCAGCGTCGCCAGGCTTTTCGACAGGATGACGATCGGCAGGATGCTGGCGATCAGCAGGACGACGTGGCGGCCGGTAGTGGACTTCGCCGTCGTGGCCGCGCTGTGCGGCATCGGCGTGGCCGGCGCGTCCGCCCCTTCGGCCGGCGGCGGCGCGCCGGCGCCGGCGCCGGCGGGGACCGGGCGGAAGAAGCTGCGGTGGCGGCCGGTCTGAAGCCACAGGAACACGCCGTAGAGCGCGATCGTGACCAGCGAGNGGCCGGTCTGAAGCCACAGGAACACGCCGTAGAGCGCGATCGTGACCAGCGAGAACAGCCCGGACTGGACCGGCGACAATGTACCGCGCACCGTGGTGGTCGTGAAGTTGGGGAGCACCAGCGCAATCATCGCGAGCGGGATGGTGATGGCCAGATAGGCGCTGGCCCCCTGCAGATTGTAGCTTTGCTGGTGATGGCGGAGGCCGCCGACGATCAGCCCCACGCCGACGACGCCGTTGAGCACGATCATCAGCACCGCGAACATCGTGTCGCGGCCGAGCGTCGGCACGTCCTTGGCGCCCAGCATGACCGCGGCGATCAGCGCGACTTCGATGATGACGATCGACAGCGTCAGGATGAGCGTACCGAACGGCTCGCCGAGCGCCTCGGCCAGTTCCTCCGCCTCGTGCACCACGCCGAAGGCGGACCAGAAGATGATGCCGAGCAGCCAGGCGAAGAGTGCGGCGACGGCCAGCGGTGGCAGTGCCGCCGGCACGATGGCCGGCGCCAGCAGCACCGCGGCGACCGTCGCCCATGCGACGGGCAGGCGGAATGTGGAAAGCGTCATGGCCGCGATCTTAGCCACGTGCGCGATGCAGGTCGACCGTCCGCCGCCGCCCCCGGTTTACGGAAAAGAAGGATTTCGCGGTTCAGGGTACGCCGTGCAGTCGGACGGTTGGGGGAGACAGCCATGATCGAGGTGACGACCGATCCATCGCGCAAGCTGGTGCTCGCGCATATGGAAGGATTCCTGGAGCCGGCGGACGTTGCGAAATTCGCGCAGGACGAGCGCGCCGCGGCGGAATCGATGGGCCTTGGGTCGGGCGAGTTCCTGCTGCTGGTCGATACCGCAAACTGCATGATCCAGTCGCAGGACGTGGTGGCCGCGTTCCAGCACCTGATCGCCAACGCATCCCACAAGGCGCGGCGGCTCGCGATCATCCGGCAGGGATCGCTGACCCGGATGCAGACCAACCGGATCATCAGCATCCGCGACGATGCCGCCGTGTTCGTGACGCGGGCGGAGGCGGAGGCGTGGCTGTTCGCCTGAGCGCGGCTGGACGTAGGCTACGCGCAGGCGACCGGGGTCATTCGTCGCCGTAGATCGCGACTTCGGCCGACGTTTCGTGCGTGGCGATCGCGCGGTACATGCCGGGGGTGTTGAACGCCCAGCCGCCGGACCCGTCGGGCGCGACGACGATCACGCCGCCCTTGCCGCCATATTCGCCCAGTTCGTCGATTGCGCGGTCGGCCGCATCCTCGATCGATCGCCCCGACAGCCGGACGCGCGCGGCGATTTCGGCCGCGACCCCCAGGCGGATGAAATATTCCCCCGCCCCGGTGCAGGACACGGCGGCGGCCCGGTCGTCGGCATAGGTGCCCGCCCCGATCAGCGGCGAATCGCCGATCCGGCCCCACTTCTTCGCGGTCAGCCCGCCGGTGGAGGTGGCGGCGGCGACATGGCCCGCGGCGTCCACCGCGACTGCGCCGACGGTGCCGTATTTCATGCCGATGTCGAACGCGGCGTCGGGGTTGGCCAGCATCTCGTCCAGCTGGCGACGCCGTTCGGGGGTGGCGAACCAGTCCGGGTCGGCCTGTTCCAGGCCTTGTTCGCGCGAGAAGGCGTCGGCTCCGGTCCCGGCGAGCAGGACGTGCGGGCTGCGTTCCATGACCGCGCGGGCCAGGCTGACCGGGTTCCTGGTGGCAGTCAGCCCGGCGGCGGCGCCGGCGTTGCGATCACGCCCGTCCATGATCGCGGCGTCGCATTCGATGACGCCGTCGGCGGTGAAGACCGACCCGCGCCCGGCGTTGAAGGCGGGATCGTCCTCCAGCACGCGGATCGCGGCCTCGACCGCGTGGAGCGCGGTTCCGGCGGAGGCGAGAATGCGGCTGCCCGCGGCCAGCGCGGCGTGAAGGCCGGCGCGGCCGGCGGCGTCCGCCTCGGCCGACAGGGTCTCGCGCGTCATCGAGCCGGAGCCGCCGTGGAGGACCAGGGTCCAGCGGGGGGTGGTGGTCATGGGGGTGGGCTCCGGTTGGTTCTTCTCAGCCCCTCTCCTTTAGGGGAGGGGTTGGGGTGGGGGCAACGCCACCACGAATTCAGCCTCGCGGCGATGACGGAGTCAGCGCCACCCCAACCCCTCCCTGGAAGAAAGGGGGCTTTCTTTGGCTTTCGGCCGTGTTTTGCCTTATATGGGGCCGGTACCAACCATCCGGGAAAACCCATGTCCCTTCGCCCGTGGCGCGATATCGTCCGTCGTCCGTCCCGCCAGATCATGGTGGGGAAGGTCCCCGTGGGGGGCGATGCGCCCGTGTCGGTGCAGACCATGACCAACACGCCGACCACCGACGTGCGTGCGACCGTGGACCAGATCCGGCGGTGCGAGGAGGTGGGCGTCGATATCGTGCGGGTGTCGGTGCCCGACGTGGAATCGGCGGTGGCGCTGAAGCAGATCGTGCGCGCCGCCAAGGTGCCGATCGTGGCGGACATCCACTTCCACTACAAACGCGCGCTGGAGGCGGCGGATGCGGGCGCGGCGTGCCTGCGGATCAACCCGGGCAATATCGGGTCGTCGGCGCGCGTGGCAGAAGTGGTGCGCGCGGCCAAGGCGAACGGCTGTTCGATCCGGATCGGCGTGAACGGCGGCAGTCTGGAACGCGATCTGCTGGAAAAATATGGCGAACCGTGCCCGGACGCGCTGGTCGAGTCCGCGATGGATCATATCAAGCTGCTGCAGGACCATGATTTCCACGAATACAAGGTCGCGGTGAAGGCATCCGACCTGTTCCTCGCGGTGGCGGCCTATCAGCAGCTGGCCGAACGGGTCGATTGCCCGCTGCATCTGGGCATCACCGAGGCCGGCGGGCTGATCGGCGGGACGGTGAAGTCGTCCATCGGGATGGGATCACTGCTGTGGTTCGGGATCGGCGATACGATCCGCGTCTCGCTGTCGGCCGAGCCCGAGGAGGAAGTGCGGGTCGGCTACGAGATATTGAAGGCGCTGGGCATCCGGACGCGCGGCGTGCGGGTGGTGTCCTGCCCGTCCTGCGCGCGGCAGGGGTTCGACGTGATCCGCACGGTCGAGGCGCTGGAGGCGCGGCTGAGCCATATCGCGACGCCGCTGTCGCTGTCGGTGCTGGGCTGCGTCGTGAACGGCCCGGGCGAGGCGCGCGAGACCGACATCGGGCTGACCGGCGGCGGGGCGGGCAAGCATATGGTGTACCTGTCAGGCATCACCGACCACACGGTGCAGGACGAGGGCATGGTCGACCATATCGTCCGGCTGGTGGAGGCCAAGGCCGCCGAGATCGAGGCGGCGGAAGCGGCCCTGGAAGCAATCGCCGCGGCCGAGGCGGGCGGCGTGGTGCACGCGGCGGAGTGACGCCGGCCGTCCGGCAGCGCTATCGATGAAGGATGACGACATGCGGGACGGACCCAGGATCCGGCGGGTGGAGCCGGGGGACGTGGAGGCCGTGCTGGCGCTGATCGTGGCACTGGCCGTCTATGAGCGCGAGCCGGATGCGGTGCAGGCGACGGCGGCGTCGCTGCACGAAACGCTGTTCGGGGCGGCGCCCCAGGTGTTCGCGCATGTCGCGGTGCTCGACGGCGCGGTGGTGGGCGTCGCCCTGTGGTTCCAGACCTATTCGACATGGACGGGGCGGCCGAGCCTGTATCTGGAAGACCTGTTCGTGGCGGAGGCGGCGCGCGGGACCGGGGCGGGGCGGGCATTGCTGCGGGCGCTGGCGATCGAGGCCGGGTTGCGGGATTGCGCGCGGATCGACTGGGCGGTGCTGGACTGGAACATGGAAGCGGCGGGTTTCTACACGGCGATCGGCGCGCGGCCATCGACCGGGTGGCAACCGTGGCGGATCGAGGGTGCGGCGCTGGCGCGGCTGGCGGAGTAGTTCGCGGTTGGGTGACTTTGGGGCGTGTTTAGGTGGGCCTCGATCGGTTTGGTTCGGGCTTGTCCAGCGCGCTGTGCAGGGTTCTCGACAGGCTCGAACCAAACGGGTCGGGGGATTGGGCTGGCGTTACTGTTCTCGCTTTGGATGTGGGGCCGGAAGCGGGTTACGGGTCGGCGGCCGTCAGGCCGGTTTTGTCGTGATAATGGATCCTGACGTCCGTCAGGATGACGGTCGTGGTGGCAGGACTTGCGACGCGGCCGGTACGGTCTGATGGAACGGCGTGTTCGGGTGGTCGTGCAGGGTCGCTGTTTCGGAGCGTGAGGAAGTCTGGCCGGACCAGACCAATGCGAGTCCGTTTCAAGCGACGGCGGTGCGCATATCCGGTACTTTCCGTGAGCGTTGCCCGGGGGAGCGGTCGGTTTCTCGACTGCGCTCCGAATGGGCGGTCTTTTTCGCAATACTCAAAGAAAAAGGGCCGGTGCATCGCGGGATGCACCGGCCCTTTCGGTTGTGGCGATCAGGCGGCGACGTCGCCTGCGTCGTCCGCCTCGGCGCGGGGGCGGCGGCGGCGGCGGGGTTTTTCCTCGGCCGGGGCGGCGTCCGCGGTGCCCGGTTCGGGGCGGGCGGGCTCGGCGCGCGCCGGTTCGGCCGCGGGGGTGGAGAGGAAGGCCGGCGGCAGCGCGAGCCGGTCGAGCTGCTCGTCTGCCTCGACGGGGGCCGCCGGGCGCACGGTGCGGGGACGGCCGCGACGGGGGGCTTCGACGACCTCGGCCGCGATCGGCTGCTCGGGTTCTGCTGCTGGGGCAACGGCTTCCGGCTGCGCGGGCGGGCTGTCGACCGGCGGCATGTCGGCCACCGGGCGGCGGGTGCGAAGGCGGCGGGGCGCCTCGCGGACATCGTCCGCCTGCGCGGCCGGGGCCGGGGCGGGCGCGGCCTGGGTCAGCGGGGACGCGACCGGCCCGCGATCGGGCGCACGGTCGGACATGTCGCGATCGGCGGGCGCATCGGCCCGGATCGTGCGATAGGTCTGGCCTTCGTTGCCGCGTTCCTGACCGTCGTCGCGGGCGCGGGGCGCGCGGTCCGGACGATCGGCGCGCTGCTGGTCGCGGGGGCCATCACGCTGCCCATCACGCTGGCCGTCGCGCGACATGTCGGACTGACCGTCGCGACGCGGGCGGTCCTGCCGCGGGCCGCGGTCCTGACCGTTACCCTGATAACCCTGGTAACCCTGGCCCTGGCCCTGACCATTGTCGGCCTGCTGGCGATCCTGGCGCGGGGCGCGGTCCTGCGCGCCATTGCCCTGATATCCTTGCCCCTGATTCTGGCCGTCGCCGTTCTGCTGACGGTCCTGGCGCTGATTGTCCTGACCGTTGCCGTTGCCGTTACGGTCGGCGCGCTGGCCGCCATAGTTGCCCTGGCCATCGTTGCGGCCGCGGTCCTGCCGGTCCGCGCCGCGATCCTGGTAGCGCGGCTGCTGGTCCGGGCGGGGATCGTCGAAGCTGTCGGTGATGTCGCCTTCGCCATCGTCGGCGTAGTCATCGTCCTGGTAGCTGTTGGCGCCTTGCGGCTCGCCCTGCGGGCGGCGCTGTTCGTCCATGCGGGCGCGGGTATCGGCCAGGACGCGGAAATAATGGTCCGCGAACTGGAGATAATATTCGGTCATGACACGGTCGCTGGCCATCTGCGCATCGCGGGCCAGCGCCTTGTATTTTTCGAGCAGCTGCGCGGCGTTGCCGCGGGCGCGGTTGTCGATCCGGTTGCCCTGTTCCGGACGGCCGGTACCGCCGCCCCCGCCGCCACCCTGGGGACGCACACCGTTACGGCCACGGCCACGGCGGCCGTTCTGGCGATTGTTGATCAAGTCGCTGTCCTCGTCGTACGTGGGATGTTTCTCACCACTTCGTCATGCCGGGACCATCCCGTGGAGTGTGTCGGCACCGTCCGGAGCGGCGGCGCGATCCATCGATCGCCAAACGCTTCGGCCCTTTGCCTGTCCGCGTGGCCGAAGGAGGCGACGGTGCAGATCGGGGGTGGCGGCGACCATGTCCGGGCGTCATCCGCCGCTGGAACCTGATCCCCAAACGGCCTGTAAGCCGGTCCGCAGCCAAAACCAAGCGGAATTACCGAAATTACGGGCATCGCGGCGGATCGGCACGGTCGGGGGCGACGACGATGCAGCGGTCACGGCCGGCAAGGTCGCGGCGGACGGCGCCGACCAGGCCCTGCGCGGCGAACAGGGCCATGACGGCGGCTGCCTGGGTCGCGCCGATCTCGATCGCGGCCATGCCGCCGGGGGCGATCTGGCGCGCGAGCAGCGGGGCGAT
Organism: Sphingomonas montana; assembly: GCF_001956315.1. Classification (GTDB taxonomy): domain Bacteria; phylum Pseudomonadota; class Alphaproteobacteria; order Sphingomonadales; family Sphingomonadaceae; genus Sphingomonas_R; species Sphingomonas_R montana. The sequence goes on from NZ_KV887134.1 coordinate 12,057, forward strand.
GGCGCGGTAGTCGTTCAGCCCGTCCGGCCCGGCGAACAGCGCGGTATGCGGTTCATGGTCGATCACGTCACGCGCCAGCGGTTCGGCGGTGCCGATATAGGGTGGGTTGCAGAGGATCAGGTCATACGCCTCGCCGGTGCCGTGCCAGCCGCCCGCGACGATCCGGGCGCGCGGGGCGAGGCCAAGGCGGACGGCATTCGCCTGCGCCTGGGCGAGGGCCACGGGGCTGGCGTCGATGCCGGTGCCGGTGGCATGCGGCCACTCGGTGAGCGCGGCGAACAGGAGCGCGCCGGAGCCGGTGCCGAGATCGAGGATATTGCGCGGGCCTTGCGGGCCGAAATGGTCGAGGGCGGCCTCGATCAGCGTCTCGCTGTCGGGGCGGGGGATGAGGACGCCGGGGGCGACGGCGAGGTCGATACTCCAGAAGCCGCGCGTGCCGGTGATGTAGGCGATCGGTTCGCCGCGCAAGCGACGCGCGAGGAGGGGCGGGAAGATTTCCGGGGTTTCCCGGGCGTCGAGAAGGGTGAGGAGGAGCTGGTCGCGGGTGGTGCCGAGCGCGTGGGCCATGAGGAGTTCGGCGTCGAGGCGGGGGGTGCTGCTTTGGGTAAGGAGGGCGGTTGCGCTGGCGAGGGTTGCGCGGACTCCCTCCCCCCCGCGGGGGGAGGGCTGGGGTGGGGGGCTGTTCTTGGTGAAGCGGTCGCCGCCAACCGCAGCCCCCCACCCGTGGGGGGGAGGGCTAGAGAGACCTTCCGGACCTTCGCTTGTGGCCCCCCCTCTCCCAACCCTCTCCCCGTTGGGGAGAGGGCTAGAAGGCGTCTGTTGCTCACCCATCGAGCGCGGCGAGCCTTGCAGCTTCGTCCTCGGCGATCAGCGCGCCAATCAGTTCGTCCATATGGCCTTCGAGGATTTCGGGAAGGCGGTGGAGGGTGAGGTTGATGCGGTGGTCGGTAACGCGCCCCTGCGGGTAGTTGTAGGTGCGAATCCGTTCGGAACGGTCGCCCGAGCCCACCATCGAGCGGCGGGCGCCGGCGCGGGCGCTGTCGACCTTTTCGCGTTCGAGGTCGTAGAGGCGCGAGCGCAGGACGCGGAGCGCCTTGGCCTTGTTCTTGTGCTGCGATTTCTCGTCCTGCTGGATGACGACGAGCCCCGAAGGCAGATGGGTGATGCGGACCGCGCTGTCGGTGGTGTTGACCGACTGGCCGCCGGGGCCGGACGAGCGGTAGACGTCGATCCGCAGGTCCTTCTCGTCGATCTGGACGTCGACCTCCTCGGCCTCGGGCAGCACCGCGACGGTCGCGGCGGAGGTGTGGATGCGGCCGCCGGATTCGGTGACGGGCACGCGCTGGACGCGGTGGACGCCCGATTCGAATTTCAGCCGGGCGAACACGCCGGCACCGGTGACCGACGCCACGACCTCCTTGTATCCGCCCATGTCCGCGGCGGACGCGGACATCAGTTCGACGCGCCAGCCGCGATCCTCGGCATGACGCTGGTACATGCGGAACAGGTCGCCCGCGAACAGTGCGGCCTCGTCGCCCCCGGTGCCGGCGCGGATTTCGAGGATGGCGGAGCGTTCGTCGGCGGCGTCGCGCGGCAGCAGGCTGAGCGCCAGCGCGCGTTCGGCGGGCGGGAGCGCGGCCTCGATCTCCAGAAGTTCTTCCGATGCGATCGCGCGGATCTCGTCGTCGGCATCGCGCGTCATCTCGGCCAGGCTCGCGGCCTCCTGGCGCAGGCGGCGGACCTCGCCGGCCGCCTGCGCCACGGGTTCGATCTCGGCATAGTCCTTGGACAGCTGGACGAACTGTTCGGCCGGCAGGTCCGCCTTGGTCATCATCGCGGACAGCTCGTCGCGGCGCGCCTCGATCTGGCGGATGCGGTCGGGGGTGATGGTGGTCATTTAGCGCGGGGTTCCGGTGGTCTGTCTTGCGGGTTGGACGTCTAGTGCAACGATGTTGTTCCGCGGCGGAGGCCGGGCCTATAGTGAAGCGGTTGCGCCCGGGCCCCGGCCGGCGCCGGGGGAACAGGCAGGGGTACGGACTTGTGTCGTGCGCGCGGCAGGCATCAGGCGTAGGCGCCGGGCAGGGCGGCGCGGATGACAGGCAGCATCGCGTCGGCCTTGGCGCGGTCCTTTGCCATATGGACGAGGTTGAGCGGTTCGGGCGTGTCGCTGCCGCGCAGGTAGAGCGCATATTCCGCGCCCGCCTTTGTTGCGATTTCCATCCGGCGCTTGGGCTTCCCCGCATAGGCGAGGGTAGCGGCGATCCCGGCATGGCGCAGCGCGGCCACGACCGTCTGCGCCTCGGCATCGGACGCGCCGTCCGGAATGATCGCGACTGCAGCCGTTTCGTTTGCAGGTGGATCGATCAGCATACCCAGCCGCTCGATCCCGGCGGCCCAGCCGACCGCGGGGGTGTGCGGGCCGCCGAGCGTTTCGATCAGGCCGTCATAGCGGCCGCCGGCCAGCACGGTGCCCTGCGCGCCCAGCCGGTCGGTCACGAATTCGAACGCGGTGTGGCGGTAATAGTCGAGTCCGCGCACCAGGCGGGCGTTGCGGGTCCAGGCGACGCCGGACGCCTCCAGCCCGCGGGTGACGGCCTCGAAGAAGGTCCCCGCTTCGGCCGACATGAAATCGTCGATGCCGGGGGCGGCCTCGGCGATCGGGCGGTCGCGCGGGTCCTTGCTGTCGAGGATGCGCATCGGGTTCTTTGCGAGCCGGACGAGGCTGTCCTCCGACAGGTCGCCGCGATGCGCCTCGAAATGCGCGACCAGTGCCGTCCGCCAGGCGTCGCGCGTGGCGGCATCGCCCAGCGTGTTGAGTTGCAGCGTGACGCCGTCGGCGATCTTCAGTTCGCGCAGCAGCTGGTCGGCGAACGCCAGCAGTTCGACGTCGGCGGCGGGTTCGGCCGCGCCGATGATCTCGGCGTCGAGCTGGTGGAACTGGCGAAAGCGGCCCTTTTGCGGGCGTTCGTAGCGGAACACCGGGCCGTGGACGGCGGCCTTGAGCGGGGCATGCTGCTGCCACCCCTCGGTCAGATAGGCGCGGCAGAGGCCGGCGGTGAATTCGGGACGCAGCGTCAGCGATTCGCCGCCGCGATCGTCGAACGAATACATCTCCTTCGACACGACGTCGGTCGTCTCGCCGAGCGATCGCGCGAACACCGCGGTCGATTCGAATACGGGGATCTCGACCCGGCGGAAGCCGTAGAGCCGACGGACCCGGTCGAACGCATCGACGACGTGGTGGAAACGGTCGGCGGTCTCGCCCAGCATGTCCTGGGTGCCGCGGATCGGGCGGGGAGTGGCGATTTTGGTCATGGTCGCAGGCGTCCTAGAACGGATCGCGGGGACGGGGAACCATTTGTGCGGCGCGCATGGTTGGCAAGCCCATGACGGGTGCGTTTCCTACAATCCGTTCTTGATACCAGATGACTGGTGCAAAAGTCAGTAAGATGGTGCTTGAGCAAGGGCGGGGGTCGCGATACTCCCTGCGCCCATGAACATCGAATATATCCCGATCGGCGACGATCCGCCGCACAGCCTCAACGTCATCATCGAGGTGCCCGTCGGCGGCGAGCCGGTGAAGTACGAGTTCGACAAGAAGTCGGGCGCGCTGTTCGTCGACCGCATCCTGCACACGCCGATGCGCTATCCGGCCAATTATGGCTTCGTGCCCCACACGCTGTCGCCCGACGGCGATCCGCTCGACGCGCTGGTGGTGGCCCGTTCGCCGTTCATCCCCGGCTCGGTCGTGCGCGTGCGGCCGATCGCGGTGCTGAAGCTGGAGGACGAGGCCGGCGGCGACGAGAAGCTGCTGACCGTGCCGGTGGACGCGACGTTCCCCTACTACAGCAAGATCACCGAAAGCTCGGACATGCCCGAGATCGTGATGCAGCAGATCGAGCACTTCTTCACGCATTACAAGGACTTGGAGAAGAAGAAGTGGGTCCGTGTCGGCCAGTGGGGCGACACGGCCGAGGCCAAGCGGATCATCGTCGAGGCGATCGAGGCGGCCAAGGAAGCCAAGGCCAAGGGCGAGAACCCCGGGTCGCAACTCCAGGGCGATCGGCCCATCAAGGAATAGTATCCGGCACGACCGATTTTACCCTGCCCTGATCGTCTCCGACGCAGGGCAGGGTGATCGCGGGCGTAGCGTCACCCGCCGGAGGTCAGCTTCAGCCCGGCGATGCAGAGCACCACGCCCAGCACGAGCGCGATCCGCAGCGGCGTGACCGCCTCCCCGAACCAGATCATGCCGATCGCGACGGTGCCGAGCGCGCCGATGCTGGTCCATACGGCGTAGGCGGTGCCCATCGGGATGGTGCGGGCGGCGAGATGCAGCAGCGTCATCGACAGCGCGACTGCCACGAGGAAACCGAGCGTCCACGGTACGTTGCGGAACCCGTCGACGAACCGCAGGCAGGTGGTGAAGCCGATCTCCGCCAGCCCGCCGAGCAGCAGCAGTCCCCAGGCCATCATTCGGCCGGCAACGGACGGGGGCGGTGATTCTCGTCCAGCGCGACGAAGGTGAAGACGCCTTCGGTGACCTTCACCTCGCGCCGCCCGCGGTCGCGGCTGGCGACGACCTCGATCCGGATCGACATCGACGTGCGGCCGCGCCGTTCGACATGTGCGTAGACCGAGATGACGTCGAGCAGCAGGATCGGCTGGAGGAACGCCATCGCCTCGATCGCGACCGTGGCGACCGCGCCGTCGGCCATGCGGCCCGCGACGATGCCGGCGGCGATGTCCATCTGGCTCAGCACCCAGCCGCCGAAGATGTGGCCGTTCGCGTTGATGTCGCCCGGGCGCGGGACGACGCGCAGCACGGGTTCGCGCGCGCCGGGGGCGCTGGGCATATCGGCAGACAAAGGGCTGGCGGGCAGGGTATCGGCGGGCAGGGTGTCGGTCATGATTCGTCCTCGTGGGTGGAAGCGTCGGTGTCGTGACCGCTGCCGGAACTCAGAAAGACCAGCCCCATCAGCGCGGCCCCGAGCAGGACGACGCCACCCACCCCGGCGATGGTCGAGATGACCAGCGACACGGTGAACGGCGCGCCGGCAAGTTTCAGGTACAGCAACGCCGCACATATCGCGACCGCGGCGGCCAGCAGCATCCAGCGCATCAACCGCCGGTAGCGGCCCCAGGCGAAGGCGGCATAGTCCGGGTCCGCCAGCCGGTTGCGACGTTCGTCCATGAGGCGGGTCTCCGACAGATGCTGGCACGGATGCGTGCAGGCTGGCCTTATCCGTTGACCGGGCGCATCATCAACCCGTCGGCACGTCAGATGCCGCATCGGGCAGAGGAGGGCGGACGGATGACGATCGCGAGAATCATGCGGGGACGGCAAGATGCCGTCATTTCGGTGGGGGTCGATACGGCGGTGCGCGACGTGGTGGCGCTGCTGGCGGACCGGCGGATCGGCGCGGTGCCGGTGCTGGACGGGGACCGCGTCGTCGGCGTGCTGTCGGAACGCGACCTGGTCTACTGCCTGGCCGCGGAGGGCGCGGCGGTGATCGAACGGACCGCGGGTTCGGTGATGACGGCGCCCGCGATCAGTGTCACGGGCGACATGCCGGTGCTGGCCGCCCTGTCGCTGATGACCCGCCGCAGGATCCGCCATTTGCCGGTGCTGGACGACGACCGCATGGTCGGGTTCGTCTCGATCGGCGACCTGGTGAAGCACCGCATCGACGGCATCGAATCGGAAGCCGCCGCACTGCGCGACTATATCAGCGCTGGGTAAGAGGAGTTTCTCACTATCCCCATCGCTACCCCGGCGGATGCCGGGGGCCTGGCGCGACCGTTTCACCTAGTCCCGGCGTTTGCCGGGGAACTGTGGAAGGACGGAGCCGTCGTTAGCAGCGGCAGAAGCGCTACCTGGGTGGTCTGGCGCCCCCCTCGCCCCTGTCATGCTGACGGAGGTCAGGATCCATTATCACTACGCTTTTGCGTGTGGGAGTGTTGGCAGCGGGCGCGTCCGAATCGGGTCATGCGCGATTCGCTGGTTGAGGCTCGCTTCGGGTGGTTTAGTCTTGTCGTCTGGCGGGTGTCCCAAATCCCTAAATCCCGCTTCTGAGGCCACTTCCTGGATCATTTGCCACAAAACTGCAATTTCTGGATTGACCCCTGTCGTTGGTCGGCCTAGAGGATCTCTTGT
>NZ_MOLY01000012.1 GCF_001956315.1 Sphingomonas montana
GGGGGGGAGCCCCTGACGGTAATTACGGAACGGCTGCTGCGCCAGTATCTGGTGAAGCGAGGGCATGCCAGGTTTGCGCCATGAGCAAGCGGCGCGACCCAAGCCCTGAGTTTGACCTATTCATCCCGGCACTTGGGGATCTCTCGCTCAAGGATCAGCGGGAGGTAATGGAGCGTCCGTTCTTCTCGCTCCAGAAGCGTAAGCGCCTGAAGCCGATCGAATACCAGAGTCCTGATGGCGATGCCTGGGTGCGCGTTCAGGCGATACCTGACTATGGAATGGCGACGATCTGGGATGCCGACATCCTGATATGGGCAGCATCAACGCTGAATCGTATGAAGCAGCAAGGGGTCAATGACCTGCCCCGTACGCTAACGACGACGCCCTACGACCTGTTGCGGGCAATTAAACGCGGCACGGGCGGCCGGGACTATCAGGAGCTTCAGGCAGCGCTCCTTCGTCTCCAGACAACATCCATAACCACGTCGATCCGCGCCACGACACGCCGGCAAAAGGCTGGCTTCAATTGGCTGGATAGCTGGACCTTTGATACCGACGCGGATTCTGAACAGCCTCGCGGCATGACGCTAACCCTATCGGATTGGGTGTACGACGGGATCGTGAACGAGAAGTCGCTTCTCACGATGCATCCTGATTATTTTCTGCTGTCAGGTGGTCTTGAGCGCGCTCTGTACCGCATCGCGCGCAAACACGCCGGATCGCAGCGTGGCGGGTGGGTGTGTCGTGTAGAGCTGTTGCGGGACAAAACGGGTAGCGATGCCAAGCCCAAGGAATTCAACCGGATGTTGCGACGGGTCATCGAAGCCGATCAGCTTCCCGATTATGGCATGGAACTGACCCACACCGCTGACAAAAGCCCGGCCGTGTTGTTCAGGCTCCGCGGCGAGGCAGACGCCTTGGCCTTCGCCGAGAAAACGCGCGTGGAAGAGGAGCGTCGGCTTCGGTTTGTCGCCGATCAGCGTCGAGCTAATGAGGTCGATGCCCGTATGGATCAGCTAGCCGGGCGACGGTAACTATCGGGGTTTCACCCACCGCATCGAGTATATCGGGGGATCACACACCACTCCCGCAGAGGATGGTTGGCCTCAAACGGTAAGACGTAGGAGGTTAAATTCCGCCAGCCTGTGGATAAGTAGCGTTCGCATGGATTTTAGCGGCTAAAATTTCGGGGTTTCACCCACTTTTAATTCGGGGTTTCACACACCCGACTATCGGGGTTTCACCCACCAAAGCACGGGGTTTCACCCACCGCGTCATCCAGCAAGCCTTTGATATAGCTAGATAATTACCCCTGTTTTCAAGCCTTAACCTTCTTAAAGATTCTATTTAATAGAATCACTTAACCCAAATACTCAACGCACAATCACTAGCCAGCGGTCTTATGCAGAATTGGCCGATGGCCAATACGTTTTCGTTTCGTGCCGGCTATCGCCGTCACAAGCCGGCCTAACGGCCGGGCGCTTCCGGTAAAAACAGGCCTTAAGGGCGGTGTGTACGTGCAGCGGCATTGCGAAACGATATGCTTCAACCATTGCCCTCATTAACCCGTTCTGCGATCCTACACAGGCGGCACGGTCAATCCCGTCCGCGGGGCGTCGTAACCCCTTCATCACGTCGATCTGGTCGAGTTTCTCGGCCGGGTGGCCGACGCACATGTCCAGGGCTCTGCCTAAAAGCGGCGGCGCCTTGTGCGACGTGCAGGGTTACGAACGCCCGGCTCCGGCCGGGCCCTGCCTCCAATTTCGCTCAGGAGGCCGGTATGAAACAAGATTACGATATGACCGTCGAAAAACTCCACGTGGTCAGAGATCGGTTGGAGGCCACGATAGATCTGGTCGCAAGGCAGCTTGATAGTCATCCCGAGATTGTAGCCATGTGCTTGGTTGCAATCATTGGTGATCGATACGGGCGCGAGGCGTTGGAAAGCCTGATTATCTCTGCGCGCGGAATGCGCCAGACGCTCATCAATGGAGAGAAGGCCGACGCTCGGGAGGCAAGGCAAGAACATCAGCGTCAACAGAGATCGAGGCGGGCCGGATCCTAATTAGCGCAAACGACCTCCGCAGCCGGCAATGGGTTAACCATTCAGGCCCCTAGCGCGTGATGACGAATAAAGACCATTTGGCGCTGGACGTGATCGGCATGATCGAACGTCAAAATCCACGATCAGTTTATTCTGGCGTTTAGAAACCGTTTATTTTCTCTTTCAAAAGTGAATAGGCCACCGTTTCAAAATCGTTTAACATGTTGATATGTAACGAAAAATGCTAAGTGCCTATGCGAGGCGCGAACTCTAAACGCTCACATAATCAGCATATAATCAGATCGTAACGGGTTCTAAACGGCCCTCTGAACGCGAAATACGGGGCAGGATAGGTAATGTTAGCTAACCCGCGAGCGGGCCAGCCAACATCACATCACCTTATTCGCAGCGGGGCTGCTCAACGATATCCTGCCTTACGATGGCAGCGGCTACCGCCGTTGAGGAGAATGCGATGATCAAACCGAACGAGAGCGGGGGTGATTCAGGTGGCGAGAACCGTCGTCGCGGCCGACACCTTCGTGTCCCGGTGACAGTGGAAGAGGGCTGTCAGATCGAGCAGTTGGCGCAGCAAACCGGTTTGTCGATCGCAGCATATCTCCGCCTTGTCGGGCTTGGCTATCAGCCCCGCAGTGTGGTTGATCTCGACAAGGTGCAGGATCTTGTTGCGATTAATGGCGACCTTGGCAGGCTTGGAGGCTTGCTCAAATTATGGCTTTCCGATGATGCAAAACTTGCGGAGATGGGCCCCGAAAAGGTGAATCGCATCATCCGCGGCGTGCTGGAAAAAATCGAGGCGAACCAGGTTGAGCTTCGTGAGGTTGCGAGGGCTGTACTGAAGGTACGCCAGCGGTAACGCTCCTGTCGCTCGTAGCGGACCCTTCCTTAGTATAGATGGCTGAGTTAGGAACAGAGGAAGAGCATTACGAGAAGGTACCATGAACAACGGCCGAAACAGGCAGAGCATGCAAATTGGAAGGAAGCCCGCGGCGAACCTTCACCATGCGACCCGTCTCGCCGAACGGATTGGCCAACCGCTCAACCAGTTCATCACGATCAACTACACCAAAACGGCATGCAGGCCAGAAGACGCCAGTGCAAGGTTTCGGCTTTTGCTGGCAAGCTGGTTTGCACGCTGGCTCCGTCGACATCCGAGAAACCGGAAGGCCTGTCAGCCGACCTATGTGTGGGTCTTCGAAGCGGCAGGAGGTCAGACCGCTGTCCATTGGCTCGTGCACATACCCCGTGGGCTCATCAGGGAGTTTTGGGGCATGGTGCCTCAATGGGTGAAGGCTACCGTTGGTCCGGACATTGAATCTGGTACCGTGAAGCATCGACGGATCCACAACGTCACCGGCCTGAAGCGCTACGTCCTGAAAGGTATGGATCCGCATTTTGCGCGCGCGTGGCAAATACGACCGTCTCCGCAGGGGATGATCGTAGGGAAGCGTAGCGGGTTCAGCCGCAATTTGGGGCCTGCGGCTCGCAAGGGAATGAACTATCGTCCTCAACGGCGTCAGTCGGGCCAGTGGGCAGCAGCGACCACCGTATGAAAGCGACGAGCTGAGCAGAAACTTCCCTGTTTGTTCTTGTTTTTCGGGAATCTGAGAGACAGGGTGGCACAAATATTCCCAGAGGTGCCCGTGCGATCGTCTGTATCTGATTTTTCCCGCCTCCGTACCAGCGCCGGTGTCAGCATCGACGCCTTTGCGGCCAGCTCGGGCTTCTCACGGCGCACCGTTTATCGTTGGGAGCGCGGTGAAACCCCGCCACGAAAAGCCGCTGTGCGAATGCTGGACACGCTGATCGCTGGTCATCGACAGGCCGGGGAAGGGGCCAAGAAGTTCCGGTTTATTGACCTGTTTGCCGGCATCGGTGGCTTGCGTCGTGGATTTGATATGGAGGGCGAATGCGTCTTCACCAGCGAGTGGGACAAATATTCGCAGAAGACCTATCTCGCAAACTACGAGTGCGACCATGAGGTTGCCGGTGACATCACCAAGGTACCGGTTGAGAGCATCCCTGCCCACGATCTGCTGCTCGCCGGCTTTCCGTGCCAGCCTTTTTCGATCGCGGGCGTGTCGAAGAAGAATGCACTGAACCGGCCGCACGGCTTCCTCGACGAGACGCAGGGCACATTGTTTTTCAACGTCGCGAAGATCATCCAGCATCACCGGCCGCGCGCGTTCCTGCTGGAGAACGTCAAGAATCTGGTCAACCATGACAAGGGCCGGACGTTCGAGGTCATCCACCGCACGCTGGTCGAGCTGGGCTATCAGATCCATTGGAAGGTCATCAATTCCAAGTCGTTCGTGCCCCAGCAACGTGAACGCATCTTCATCGTCGGTTTTCGTGATCCGAACGCCTTCACCTTCGCGGATCTGGAACTGCCCGATCCGTTCACCGGGCCGCGGCTAGGCACCATCCTGCATCCCGAGAACGGAAGCGAGGAACTGGACGAACCCTACACGCGTGGCAACATCGCATCGGTGTCGGACAAGTACACGCTCACCGATCACCTGTGGCGCTACCTTCAGGGATATGCGGCAAAGCATAAGGCGGCCGGTAACGGTTTCGGGTTCGGGCTGGTCGGACCGAGCGACATCGCCCGCACGCTGTCCGCGCGCTACTACAAGGATGGGTCAGAGATTCTTGTCGAGCAGAAAGGTAAAAACCCTCGCCGCCTTACTCCACGCGAATGCGCCCGGCTGATGGGCTTCGACGAACCGGGCGGCCGGGAGTTCATCATCCCCGTGTCCGACACTCAGGCCTATCGCCAGTTCGGCAACGCCGTTGTCGTGCCGGTAGTGAAGGCGGTTGCTGCGCACATGATGCCGTGGCTGGTCGATGGCGCGGATGCAAAACCAGAACAGCCGGAGCGGATCATGGCCTTTGCCGGGTGATGTAGTCGACGCGGCGACCCGCAGCCGGATGATGGCGGGGATCAAAGGGAAGGACACGAAGCCCGAGTTGGTCGTGCGTCGAGGCCTTCACGCGCTCGGCTTCCGGTTCGTGCTTCACGATCGCCGCCTGCCCGGCAAGCCCGACATGGTGTTGCCGCGCTGGCACGCCGCGGTCTTTGTCCACGGCTGTTTCTGGCACGGGCATGACTGTCCGCTGTTTCGCTGGCCCGGTACGCGCCAGGATTTCTGGCGGCAGAAGATCGGCCGCAACCAGGAACGTGACGTCGAGGTGGAAGCCGCGCTTGACCATGCGGGCTGGCGCATGCTGAAAATCTGGGAATGCTCGCTGAAGGGCACTGGGCGGATCGGCGTCGATCGCGTGGTGCCGCTGGCGGCCGACTGGCTCCGTTCAGGCGAACGTGCCGGCGAGATCAGGGGGACGGTGCGTGCCAGTGGGTGATATTCTCGAATGGCTGGACGAGCATGGCGGGCCAGGGTTCACCTGGTACGTGAAGCGGTTGTCGGGCAACGATACGCTGGCAAACGGAAGCCATCAGGCTGGCCCCTATATTCCGCGTGAAATCCTGTTTCGGGTGCTTCCCGCCCTCAACCGGCAGGACGTGAAGAACCCTGACGTGTGGTTTAATCTCTACGTGGATTCCCATGCCGATCACCGGCAGGTCCGGGCAGTCTGGTACAACAACCACTATCACGACACGAAGGCTAGGCGTGGTCGTGACGAGACGCGGGTTACGAACTTCGGGGGCGGCGCTTCTGCCCTCCTCGATCCCGAAAGCACCGGTGCACTGACGGTGTTCGCGTTTGCCGCGGCCGATCCGGCAGCGGTGCCCGAATGCCATGTCTGGGTCTGCCGTCATGAAACCGAAGAGGATCTCGTCGAGGATCGTGTCGGGCCGGTCGAACCTGGCAAGTGGCTGCTGTGGCCTCCTGCGCAGGGTGGCCTGTTCCCGACCGATGCCCAGCCGGCCGTGCGGACGAGTTGCTGGCTGGGTGACGATGAGATCCCGGCAGCGTGGCGACTGAAGTTTCCGACTGGCGCCGATATCATTCGCAAGGCGGTCGACCTGCGCGACGACAGTAGTCTTGATCCCGATCGCCGGTTGATCCGGCGCCGGGAATGCGAGTTCGAGATATTCCGGAGCGTTGAGCAGGCGATCGAGCTGCCACATATCACGGCGGGTTTCACCAATATCGATGGCTTCATCGCACGCGCGCAGACCATCCTCCAGCGCCGCAAGGCTAGGTCCGGTCATTCGCTGGAATTGCACGCGCGGGCGATCTTCATCGAGGAGCGGTTGGTCGAGGGCACTCACTTCGCGCACCAGCCGGTTTCCGAGGATGGGAAGACGCCCGACTTCCTGTTCCCGTCGATTGCGTCTTACCGTGATCCCGCCTTCCCGGCCGATCGGTTACGCATGCTGGCGGTGAAGACGACATGCCGCGATCGATGGCGGCAGATACTGAACGAGGCCAATCGTATCCCGATGAAGCACCTGTTGACGTTGCAGGAAGGCGTATCGGAAACGCAGTTTCGAGAGATGACAAATGCAGGCGTGCAGCTTGTGGTGCCGGCCGGACTGACTGAGACATTTCCCAAAGATGTCCGGCCCCACCTCCAGACCTTGGAAAGCTTTATCGGCGATGTGCGATTGTTGCCAATCAACGTGTAGTTTTGACTGATTTCATATATGATTTAGCCACAAGAGCAGCAATAATCTGCGGTGAACTCACTTTCACCGTGTCTTGGATATCAAACCCGTATGAAGATCACCTATCACGGACGCAAAAGCCGCCGTGCTAATCCAGAACCCAAGCTTGAGGGTGATGTCCTCGAACTACTTGCTAATAATTGGGATGATTTTGGAAACAAAACCACTTTCATGACGGCCTGCCGCATAGGCGGCGATCTAATTGAGCTCGGCCACCTCAAACTGATGGTTGACGGCCATCACACCAGTGAAACCTATCTGGACGAATTACTAAAATCTGGGTGGGATGGTGTATTTCCAATACCAAACTCAAGCTATCTATCGGTTCCAGGCGAGATCACTTTCTATGAACAGTTAAACGACGTTCTCGGCGCTGAATCTACGCGAGATGTTGCGCTTAAACTACGAGATGCGAGTTATCTTGTGCAGATCGATAATGACGTCGATGCTTTACGATTGATTGAAACCGACGCATTTCGAAAATCGCTCCAACGCGAACGCGGGGAGATAAAATCCTATCTAGACGGCTGGAAGGTATTTACTGCCCAGACCATGGCGGTGCTAGACCTTGGGTTCCGCTTCAGGGATGTGTGCGACGCCATCTCAACACTGGAACTCAAGTTTGGGACACGGGGATTGCTGCCCCATGGCGTCAATGTCCTGATTGGTCCGAACGGCGTCGGAAAATCGCAAATCCTCCATCAGATTGTTACCGATTGGCTGGATGATGCCGAGGAAGGAAAGCCGCGGGATACGGGCTTCGTCGAAAAGCCCAATCTCAGTCAAGTCGTGGTAGTATCCTATAGCCCGTTTGAGCGGTTTCCCGTCGATTTGCTTGCACACAAGCTTCAAGACAAGGATATTTACCGTTACTTCGGATTCAGGGATCGATCCGTGAGTAAAACGCCGGGGAAAAAACTACCGGGAATAGTGCTGACGCATCAAGCGCCGAAACGAAATGCTGCGGCGTCGCTCTTGGACTGTCTAGCTGACGATATTCGATACCGAGGCCTCCGCAGTTGGGCTAAAAAGCTGGAGACAGCCGAACGCGTGCTGAAAACTGCGTTCGCCTTCGACTATGCGGCCCTGCATGTAGGTGACGCGACCGGCCGCGCCAGCCGCTTTTACACGGATACGATGCTTGTCGATCCGGTCTCCATCGATGTTGATGAGCAGCGCTACATCCCGGTCAGTTCCGATCGTATTGATGAAATCGATCTTGATAAGATACGTGAGGCTTTTAATCCAGCGGATGGCGTGACTTTCTTTCGAAATGGAGAGAAAGTTGAGCTTAGCTCAGGCCAAAAGCTATTTTCTTTCATTGTTATAAATATTCTAGGAGCAATTCGTAGAGACAGCCTTATTCTTATTGATGAGCCAGAATTGTTTCTCCATCCTACGCTAGAAATTCAGTTCATCGATATGCTCAAGACGATCCTTGATCGCTTTAACTCAAAAGCACTGGTGGCAACACATTCGCTGGTAACGGTTCGTGAGGTGCCGACTGATTGCGTTCATGTCCTTGCTCGTACGAAGGATGGATTCTCAATCAAGCCGCCTCCGTTTCAGACTTTCGGCGGCGATATTCAACGGATCAGCTCCTACGTCTTTGGCGACAGTGAGGCTTCCAAACCCTTTGAACGCTGGATAATTGAACAACTTAAGGAGTTTGGTGATGCCGACGCGCTTATCGCGGCGCTCGGCAAGGACATTAATGAGGAGCTTACGATCCAAATCCGCGCGATGGAGCGTGAAGGATGGTCATGAAGCTGGACGAACCCACAGCGTCCAGTCTCGATCTTGTCGATGCGATCGTCGCCGAGCGGACACGCGAACCCAACCGGACTTTCTTTCGGTCGATCGCGGTCGAGTGGAAAGCTCGCATCGGTGTCTATATCGCCCAAGGTGGCTCGCCAGAGCATGTCCCTACATGGCCTGCGATCATGTCGAGCGCTACGAGCTTTAAAACGCTCTACAGTCATCCTGCTGACGGCTCAGCACAGGGTAGTATGCTGAGTGTCCTTCGTGCGCACGAACTCGACGTTTGCCCTGCCTGCGGCTCGCCGGGCGTACCGGATACGCTTGATCATTATTTGCCCAAAGGCCGGTTCCCACACTTTGCCGTAACGCCGATCAATCTCGCGCCCATGTGCGATCCTTGCCAACGCAAGAAGGGTGAGAAAACCGGTGGTGTAGATGCTGCGCGCTATTTTATTCACCCCTATCTGGACACGTTTTCCACCGCGCAGATTGTACTTCTGACAATTGATCCGCCCTATGTGACGCCGACTTTTAATCTGTCACCGCATCCTGATCTGACCGACGGGGAAAAAGCACTTGTCGCAACACATCTCAGAGAGCTCGAAATCGCACGCCGCTACATTCGTTTTTTTCGCAATGAGCACCGGCGGCTGATCCGGAATGTGGCGCATATGCGCAGATACGATCAGGATGTAGTTGCCACGATCGAAAGCTGGCGGGAAGGGCAAGCTGATCCAACTCCCAATGCTTGGCAGCATCTGTTTTACGCGGCGGTCGTAAAAGATGCGGATTTTATTGAATATCTGACGCAGGGTGTATTACCTGTGTATCCTTAGAGAATATCGGGCTGAGAAGGCACAATAATAGTTTAATATCAATTAAATATGTACATTATACCTCTCATAGTACATCAGTCTTCAGTATTATTGTGATGCTCAACTTTGATTTCTAAATCTCGTTCACCGGAGGGCGCCGAGGCAAGCGGTGAACTGGGAAGGTCGACCGGCAATCGCTCGGCCGCGAGCGCACTCTTCAACCCACGCAGGCCTTCAGCAAATGCTTCATAATTGACGATCTGCGATGCGGGTTCGTCGTCCAGCTTGAAGTCACGCCGGAGGCCTTGGAGCCGATTGCGAATGGCGTCCGCTTCCTTAGATCCATCGAGCAGGCTTTCGATATCCTCGAACAAATCGGCTGCCTGCTCGCGGCGCGCGGCAGTCTTGTGATCGCGTAAGAAAAGCCGCTGCTGGCGATCAACCATCTGCGATAACCGCTCTTTGCGCGCTGCACGTTCTGCATCCCGCCGTGCAACGTTGATCATCTTGAACAGTGCTCGCATGCGACCGAGGAAGATATCGATAGATGCGTTCAGGTCATTTTGGCTGGGAGTGTCGCGGCAAATTTCGATAACCGCCCGGGCGAAGGCCAGTTTCTCAATATGTCCGCCGAGCTGCCGCGCTGCATGATCGACGGCGTCGAACATCGGGCGACCACCATCGGTAATCGCGGCTTCGACGGCGACATGCTCAAGTGTCGGCGCTTTTGCGGTACGAAACTGCGTCACTTCCTCAATGCAATAATTAGCAGCTGCGACCGCGAGCGGAAGCGGGATATAGTCTTCCAGCTCCTGAATCTCAGGCCCGCCTTTGCCAAAGTCTACGCCACCCACTTGCAGGATATGGCCGGCGTCGATCAGGCCTTTCAATTTTTTGTCGGTTTTGAACGCTTTGGCTGCGTCATTGCCCGCTTTATCTGAATCGAGCAACGCGACAACAGGCGGCTTTTCCGCATCGCGCCCCCGAACAAGATAGACCATGTAAGGAACATGGCTGGCTGAGCCACAAGGAACGACAACCAATCTGTTAAGATCGAGCGTATCGTTTTCCATGCCGGGGTGGCGGTTTCGGATGATCCGCGCGGCACCCGCCAGCAATACCTGATCCGTGACCCCTTCGACCAAGAGGTTGACCGTTCCTACGAAGGCGGTCTCTCCAACGAACGCGCCAAACGCCGAGCGAAGAGGTTCATAGTGATTCTGGGAGACATTGCTGACGACCTGCGTCCCGTCGAGGCCGCGCCCCTTTTCCAGGACTCGGATGCGCTCGGCATGATTCTTGTCGATAAGGAATGGCGAGTGGGTAACATAGACCACTTGTATCGCTGGCCTGTCCGGATGGGTTTCTGCCATATCCCGCAGGATACGCATGAGGTCTTGTTGAGCTTCAGCGGAAAGATAGGTGTCTGGCTCGTCCATCAGGAGAATGCGTTCGCGCAGCGCGTTGGGCCGATGCGACTGGGTTTGAATCAAATAAGACAGGAAGTATTTGAGACCCGCGCTGCGTTCCTCAAAGGTATATTCCGTACCGGTGCGATCGCGGATCGTAAAAACCAGTTCGTGTTCGCGCGGCGTCACCCGCAGCTCGAAATCGCTGTCCTGAACCCACCACTTTCGAAAATTGAGATGACGCTCAAGCTGCGCATTGATGCTGTCAGTAAGGGCATTGGCATAGCCATCATGACCATCTGCAATCGCGTCGGCCAGCTCGTGAAGGCTCGCTGGTTCGATTTGAGCCAGATCGAGCAGGAGCGTACGCGCTAATTTCAGCGATGCGTCTGACGCCGGCGTCGAGGGCATCGACGTCAGGGCGTTGGCGAATGGGCGAAGCAGCGAGAACAACGGTGCCGCGTTCGCTGCGACCGAGGTATGGTCCGCTCCCAGCATGCCGCCGATCGATGCCACGCTTTCGATGAGTGTTGATCGTGCCCGGCGGTTCGTACTGAGCGTTGGTCGTGAGGCGTCTGTTGCGATCCAACTGAACGGTACTGAGTCAGGCAGTGCCACAGTGGAGTGAATACGAAACGGCTGAGGGAGAATCTGGCCGCTCAACGTCGCGCCGTCGGAGGAATCCAAGTCGAATCTCTTCCAAGTCCCGTCAGTTTCGGGAAGCCAAACTGTAAGAACGTCCGGACCTTCTCGAAACATCATGAAGCGATCAGGCGGTGTCACATCCTGGCCGAGGAGGCTCGCCAGTGCTGTTGCCTCGCCGGATTCAAGATCCTTCCAGGCAATCCCGAGATGTGGCCAGCAAGTGCGATCCCGTTCGACGCCGAAAAAAGGTGAGTACCGGCAGAGATCACGTAAATTGAATTCTTGGCCTGTCACCGCTTTCTCTATGGCGCTGAGGAGATGGCTCTTGCCTGACTCGTTTGCGCCGACGATGGTCGTCAAACGATCGTCTATTGGTACTTCAACGTACGGGAACCACTCCCCATCGTACTGTTCCCAATCTCCCTTGGGCTGAGCGTTTCGTGCTGTCTTACGGACAGTATCAAAGTTAAACGACTTGTAGAAACGGGCATACACGGTCGCGAGCTTCATGTTTCATCCTGCCTAACGCTTCGTGCGGCCGGACAAATCCCGACAAGCTATCGCCGCCCCTGAACAAACTGTAGCAACTCGAATAGCGCCGGTCATCCATGGTTCCAGCCATCGTAAACTCGACTGTTCGCTGCGGTATCCTATCGCTACGCGGTAATCGCCAGCGTGCGTCAGATCGAACCAGCCGCGATAAGGAGGCCGGCCAAAGCAGGTTCTACCGCAGCGGCGCGGACCAACGCTGCGAGGTCGATCCGTTCGGCTATGCCCGCATCAGTCGAACAGCATACAACGCCGAACGCATGCGCGACGGGCGGGCCGGTAAGGAACGGCGCGGTCAGTGGACGGTTCGTCGCCATGTGCGGCGACCCGGATCAAGGACGTTGCCGTGGGCGGGTGGATCGTCCAATCATGGCAGCATGAGCTACTTTTTCCGATCCCTATCAACGCGGTCATTTTGGAAGTACGCCCTGCTGACTCCCGCAGGGGCTTCCCGCGTGTTCGCCGCTGTAGGCGTCATATGGACCTTTATCGAGCTACTCGACTTTTTCGGCATCTATCAGCAAGCACAGTATAGCAAATTTGCTATCATCCCTGTGCTTGGCGCAGGTATCTTGTTTGCTGTGGCACGAGTAAGACCCGTCTCACGCATTGTGTACAAAATTCACGGCCGTGACTTATCGATAGAAGTTAAAATAGGCGATCTACTCGACGCAACTGGTGGTGTGGTAATTAGCAGTAATGCAACATTTGACACCGATATTGCCAGCGGTCTAATTTCCATAAATAGCCTTCAAGGACAATTTGCTACAAAGTTCTTTGAGGGAAATACCAATGATATCGATAACCAAATTGTAAATAGCTTGGCTCAGCAACCCAGCATTCAAATCGACCGGCCTTTCGGCAAGCAGTTTGAGTACGATATCGGTACCGTCGCACAGATTAATTCACATGGTAACGCCTATTATTTCTTGGCTATGTCCAAGCTCAATGAGCAGCGCAATGCCTACTCAAGCGTCGAGATGATAGACACCGCGCTCAGGCAGCTATGGCCGTTTGTCCGCAATCAAGGCGAGATGCAGGATTTATCTATCCCTTTGCTTGGTACCGGCCGAGGGCGGGTTGGCCTTCTACGGAAGAAGATGATTGAGAAAATAGCTCAATCGTTCGTAGACGCATCGCGGGATGCTCCATTCGCCAAGCGGCTGATAATCTATGTGCACCCCAGTGATGCCGATAACTTCGAGATAAATTTGTTTGAGGTGAGGGACTACCTCTCTCAAAGTATCCACGCATAGCTAAATGCTTATACCAAAGTTTCTATGGGCCTCTGCGGAATAGTGGCCCAAACCGCCGCCACTCGGAGCCTTGCTCAAATTGAACTGGCCTATGGCATCATCGATTGCGGCTCGCTTGAATGGAATATGGATCGCTTTAGCGGTTCCATTATCAATCCGGTCAGCAAGCGCCTTGGGCCATAGTGGTCTAAGCGTAGCCGGGTTAAGAATGGACGTGTAATCCGTATAAGTAACGATCAGTGGTATTTTGCAGTTATCGATAGCATAGGCAATTTCATAAGGCACAAAGTCGGTATCGACCTTTGTAGTCTTGCCCACGATTAGGACCATATTTTTAGAATCATCAAGACGTAGGCGAAGGCTCTTCATAATCGTGGCCTTAGCAGCGCCGTCTCTGACGGCCTTCTGCTTGTCATGGCTATTGATGAACTTGAAGTCTGTCCCGTCATTCTCGTGCCAAGCTTTTAGCATTCGATAGTATCTAATGTCGGATGCCGTAGGGTCTGTTTTGCCTTCAGCATGGAATGCGATGTAAGTTCCATTACGGTAAGCCATGTTCCCTCCCTGTTATCAGCAGTTTGGGAGCACTGTTGAGACGATGCAAGGCTAGATCGCTTGGTTAGCTCCAAAGCGGCTACGACTTGAAATTGCTAAAGATATGCGTGTTGTTGCCCCCTAAAGGCCTGACAGGGCCTCGCAGGTTTGCGCGATGAACTCGCGGGGTGATCGATAGCGCAAAGCGCGGTGCGGATGCACCTCATTATAATGGGCGAACCAGCCGGGCAGTTGGTCGATGACGCTCTGCGCATTCGGCCTGGGGTTCACGCGGACATAATCGCGCTTGAGGGTGCGAACGAACGCCTCAGCCATGCCGTTCGATTGAGGACTGCTGACCGGGGTCGTGCGCGGGATCAACCCGATGTCCCGGGCGAACGCACGTGTGTTGCGAGCGGTGTAGCAGCTGCCGTTGTCGGTAAGCCACTCGATCGGTTGGGGCACGCGGTTCACCCGTCCGTAGCGATGCTCAACGGTGGCGACCATCAAGTCCTGGACATCCTCTGCGGTAATGCCGCCCGTCGTCGCCACGTGTCCCATGGCCTCCCGGTCGCAGCAGTCGAGCGCGAATGCGACGCGTACTTTCTCGCCATTGTCACAGGTGATCTCCAACCCGTCAGAGCACCAGCGGGTGTTGCGCAGATCGACGGCGACCCGGCCGTCGTGACGCCGTTCCTCGCGGCGTTCGCCGTCTCGCTGTAGCAGCAGCCCGTGCACTTTCATGACGCGGTAGACGCGTTTCGGATTAGGCGCTTCGCGCCCAGTCTTTTCAGCCTCCCGGCGCAACAGAGCATGAACGCGGCGATAGCCATAGGTCGGCAGATCGGCGACGAGCGCGCGGATGTCGGCGACCAGCTCGGCATCTGGTAGCGGTGGTCGTCCGCGTGGTCGGGGCGCAGGGCGATGGCGCATTGCGGACAGGTGTGGGCGAGCAATTCCGACCGCGCCTGACACCGCGCTCACCGTCCATCCAGCGGCAACGAGGTCGAGCGCAACAGCAGTTTTTTTGGGCCTGCGGCCCGGGACACGGCCTCGCGGAGCAGCTCGTTCTCCATGGCCTTCTTGCCGAGCAGCCGGTGCAGTTCGCGCACCTGCGCCTCGAGCGCACGGTACTCGGACGCTGGCACCACTTCCTCGCCCGCTGTCGCGGCGGTCAGCGCACCCTGCGCCATCAGGCGCCGCCAGGTGAAGATCTGATTGCCACCGATGCCGTGCCGGCGGGCGACGAGCGACACGCTCATCCCCGGTAGATACGTCTCTTCGACGATCCGGACCTTTTCCTCCGGTGTCCACCGCCTCCGGCGCTGAACACCGGAGAGAATCTCGCCATCGTTGTAACGCCTGGTCGTACCGTCAGTCATATGCCTCACTCTTATCTAAGAGCGGGGCCCTGTCAGGTCATTTAGGGGGCCACCTCAATGCGAGAGCGGCACTCGGATAAGAGCCATCGCCTTTTACCCCGTATAGCGGATTTGTTCGATTTTCACGATGGTGGGAATGGTGGGCCCGCCGTGCTCGGTAGCTTCCTTGTCGAGGGCCGCGTAACAGGTCGCTTCCTCATCAGCGTGCCGTCCCTCGTAGGTACTCTCTACCTTATGATCGTTGGAAGAGACTGCTCACGGTGACCTTCCTAAGGCTCCCCGTCGCTCGCTCACCTACTATTCAAAGCTTCCTCTCCTTGTGCGGAAAACAACCGTTTGTTGAACGCATACAGATGGTGCGGCCCAGGCCGTTACGTGTGGATAACAGCGTTGGTTGGCACTCGCTGTCAGCGAGTGAACGTCCCCCTGTATCCGCGTTCCGGCCCGGGCCGCTGGTAAGTTCATGTCCGCAACTCTTCGTATGCCAGTGTGGCTAGGCCTCCGAAACGACATAGTTAGAGAAGGCTGGCATGACGTGGTCGTTCCACACCTCGGCACCCGTCAGCTTGTCACCTGCGCCGTTGATATCTTCAAGCCCAACGTCACTGATCCGAACGGCTGCCGGCACATAGCGGAGTGTCAGATCGTCAAAACGGATCTCACGGCTTGGAAACTCACGGCTGAAATCCTTGAGCTGTGGCACGAGCCGATGATGGAGTTGATTATCGACCCGCCCTTCATCGTGCGAAATCTGCGCACGCAACTGGGCAGAGACGACATCGTCCACTGTTGGCCTAATCAATGGCGCATTCTCAACCGCGACGATGGGCGGCGTGTATGCGTTCATCGGATCGCCCGTTGGGTTCTGTAGCCTTATCGTGCCGTCGACAATCACAAAGGGGGGCGCCACAACCCACGCGTGGCCAAGTTCGGCACCCGGAAAGTCGGGAATGTCGCACATCGACTGTCCCCGCCACAGTTCCTCATGCGCAACCTCAGCGATCATCGAACCCTTAAGGCCGAAGCTCCACACTCCAAGCCTATCGAGGATGCGCGGCAGCATAGATGATACGTGGACACAGCTGCGCTGCATATTTTCGCGTTCAAACAGATCTGCTAGAAATGCAGTCAACCGCGGCACAATGTCGCGAACCCGCTGATCATAGTCGGCGGTTCGCGGCCGGGACTGCACCCACAGCGCATATTGGTTCAGAAATTCGGGATCACGACTTTCCTCGGCGACAAATGCCGGCTGATCGTAAAAGCCGAACTGCGCCGTATCGATCCCAAGTAGGCGTAATCTATTTTCGGCACCTGTATGTGCCGAGGCGCGAGCTGCCGCTCGCTGTTTGGCCTCCCCCATCGTCTGCTTCTCCGCTTTTCGTTATGGTCATCGCTATGGGTCACGGAGGCCTATAACTCAACGTAATGTTCAACAAACGTCCGTTTGATGCACACCGCCGGCAGTGATCGAAAACCTAGCCGTTTATGGCGTTGAAATGTTCAACAACCCGTGCGAGAAACTACGTTTAGAAACCGTGTTATGCGGATTGAATGTTGAACATGACGTCCTCCCCCCTCCCCGACCATGCTGGCACGCGCAGGATTGGATATGCGCGCGTGTCCACGGCCGACCAGGATCTTGCGCCCCAACTTGACGTGCTGCGCGCGAAGGGGTGCGATCCAATCTACTCGGAGCATGCGTCCGGCAAGCAGGCCGACCGACCCGAGCTGTTGAACGCCATGAAGGCGCTGCGCGCCGGGGACACGTTGGTCGTGTGGCGGCTCGACCGGCTCGGCCGATCGCTGCCTGACCTGATCGCGAACGTGAACGAGCTGGCGACGCGCGGCGTTGCCTTCGAAAGTATCACCGAGGCGATCGACACCACCACGGCGTCCGGCAAGCTGGTGTTCAATATCTTTGCCAGCCTCGCCGATTTCGAGCGCCATCTTATCAGTGAGCGCACCCGCGCCGGCTTAACCGCCGGACGCGCGCGTGGTCGTATGGGAGGCAGGCCCCCTGCCCTCACTCCCAAGCAGCTCCGCGAAGCACGGCTGTTGCTTACCGATCCGGACGCGACGGTGACGGCCGTGGCCGAACGCTACGAGGTTAGCCGAACCACTCTCTACAAGGGGCTGAGGGATCTTGCGGCCAAGGAAGGGAATACATGAGAGTCATATTCATTCGTCACGGCCAGAGCACCGGCAACGCCGGCATGCCGTGCCATGATCTGGCGACGATCGAGCTGACGGAGAAGGGTTGGGGCCAGGCCCGTCAGGTCGCGACGGACTGGACCGAAGCACCATCGCTGATCGTGACCTCGCCTTTCTTGCGTACCCAGCAGACGGCTACCCCGACAATCGAGCGCTTCCCCGACGTGCCGGTGGAGGTGTGGCCGATCGAGGAGTTCACCTATCTCCAGCCCTCCCGCTGGAACGGCACCTTGTCGGCAGACCGGACACCGCATCTTGTACGGTACTGGGGCGAAGCAAATCCGGCCTATTGCGATGGCGAGGGCGCGGAAAGTTTTGGTACGCTGCTGCGCCGCGCCGAGGCCGCTTTGGGGCGGCTTGCGGCCCTCCCCTCCCCCGGTCCGGTCTATGTTTTCAGCCACGGGCAATTCATTCAGGCAGTGCGGGCCGTTGTCACGGAATCCGAGCTGGACGACCGTGGCAAGATGCTACGCTTTTGGCGCAAGGGTGAGCCGCCGGCGATCGGTAATGCCGAGCTGGTGGAGTTCGAATGGTCGAGTCTTCGCTGGCAGCACCAAATTCCGACAACGCAAACAATAAGCTAATGTACGACTAAGCGACTAAGCGATTAATGTCGTATATTGGTGGAAAGCGGACGCTATCGGCGTATTCGCGATCGGGCCTCGTTGAGGCTTTCTCGATTTGCGCCGCCTGCATAATTGGGATTATCCGCTTGGACGGGATCGTCCTCCCAACCGCAGAAATCGCAGATTTCCCAGTTTCCATACTCACCGATCGCGTCCGAACCGCAGCACCGACAGCGTGACCTTGGCGTTGAGGAGAGCTTTTCATCTGACATTCGATAGGTATCGCTGGGGTAGCCCATGTCTGCAACTGGGCGCTTTCTGCCGGCAGACCTCTGTCATATCCTTGCTTGCCGGCTAAGCGGATAAGCTACTAAGCGACCATCCTTGTGCTAAGCGACTAAGCGATATAAGTCGCTTATAAGCTTAGCGATAGGAGCACGTATGCAGATCTGGGCGGTCATCGCGCAAAAAGGTGGGCAGTCCAAAACCACTCTTTCCACGGGCTTTGCCGTTGAGGCGGCACGGGAAGGAGCATCCGTCGTCATTCTTGATGCTGACGATCGGCAGGGATCAGCCCTCTACTGGTCAGAGCGTCGCGATTCTGACGATGTGATGGTGAAGGACAGCAGCGTCGCCGGTCTGCCCCTCCATATCTCGCGCGGTCGGGGTAGCGGCAAGATCGATCTCATCATCATCGACACGCCCGCAAACTCGAAGGACATTGCTATGCTGGCGGCCGAGCAGGCGGACTTTGTCATCATCCCTGTCGCGCCGCGCGGGCTGGATGTTCATTCCGTCCTGCAAACCATCAAGCAGGTGCAACAAGCCGGCACTCCGTTTGCCGTCATCCTAACCCAGGTTCCACATCAGGGAGGGGAGGGGC
Source organism: Sphingomonas montana (assembly GCF_001956315.1). Taxonomy (GTDB): domain Bacteria; phylum Pseudomonadota; class Alphaproteobacteria; order Sphingomonadales; family Sphingomonadaceae; genus Sphingomonas_R; species Sphingomonas_R montana. The sequence continues at coordinate 18,710 of NZ_MOLY01000012.1, forward strand.
AGGAAGCCCATGCCGGCTTTTCGGCCAAGGGCGTGACTATGTTCGACAGCCGCCTTCATTTTCGCAAAGACTTCTACAAGGCCACGCCTCTTGGAAAAACGGCGGCTGAAACCGAGCCTGACAGCAAGGCAGCGGCCGAGTTGCGATCAGCCTATGATGAGGCTAAGCGACTAAGCGGCTATACGACTAAGCAAGTAAGCGAGGTGGCATGATGGCGAAGAAGGTTTCAGCGCTTGCCGGCATCTTTGATGACGAGCACGAGGCAGCACCGGAACTGGCACCTGTGCCGGTTGCCACACCTCCTATTGAGGCGGATACGCCAGCAAAAAGCCCTGTCGCTCGAAGCTCACGCCGATCGACCGCATCAGCCCCGGGTCGGAGCAGTCATCCAGGCAAGAAGCCCGTGTTGATCCATATTCCTGAGGATATGCATCGCACGCTGCGCCAGCTTAGTGTGGAGGAGGGGGGG
>NZ_KV887135.1 GCF_001956315.1 Sphingomonas montana
GACGCCTAGCCGTAGGCCAGGCGGAGCATGGGGAGCATGGCGAGGACCAACCTTTTGATAGATCGCGCCCGGTCTGGCCCCGACCCAACAAACGGCGCGGGCGGCTTGCCGCCCTCATTTGCCGCGCGCCCTAGTGGCGCTGCGCGGCCTCGGCGCGATCGGCCGCGTCGAGCAATTCTTGCGGGGGTCCGTTCGGTGCGTCGCGGGTGACGGTGTAGATCGCCAAGCCTAGCGCGAGGGTGGCAGAACCCAGCGCGAAAGCCATTGCAGCCGGGCGGTTGCGAAGCCAGCCTAGACCGTATGCAGACAGCCCAACGGCTAGGATCACGAACCCGATCAGCATGATATTGGACGACATAACCGCTCCCATAACGACGCACCTACTAAGATAGATTACGGGGGGTGCCGTGGCACCCCCCGCGAGGTCAGGCGGCAAGTTTCCGCATTTCCTCTGCCAGCACCCACAGGGCGCGGTTGACCTTCACGTTCTGGTCGATCCCGTTGATCGGCCGCGTCGTGACGTTGCGCCCGGTGGTGGCGTTGCGCCCGTGAATCCCGCCGCGCGTCATGTTCTCCTGCACGCGGTTAAACGTCGTCCACAGGTCGCCTTCGCGATCGGCGGTGCGCTTGGCTCGCAAAAGCTGCTCGGCACGGATCGGGGCCGCTTCCTCGTCCTCGTACCGCAAGGTGAGGGCGGCGCGGGCAAAGGCCGTCTGTTCGGCAGGCCGAAGGGTTAGAGCCTTCATTTCCTCGCGCTGCTCGGTCGCCTGCGCGAAGCTGTCGAGAACGGTAAAGGCCCCCTCGATCACCTGCCCGACAACATCGCCCTTATGGGGCACGCGGAAGTCTGCGAGCGTGTCGCCGCAAACCATGCCGTTCTGACAGACGAAACGGAACATGCCCGCAAGCATCTGGTAGCTGCTGCTCCCGTCGTGGCTGTTGAGAAGGATAATCTCGTTGGCCTCGCTCCCCGCGATCTGGTCGGCGTGGCGCAAGCGGATCATGTGCTTTGTGTGGTCGATCTTGTCGAGATTACGGACCTTCGTTTGGCACGCCATGAACGGCTGGAACCCCTCTTTGCGGAGGCCGTCCAGCACGTTGACGGTGGGAATGTAGGTGTACCGCTCGGAGCGGCTATCGTGCGCCGCGTCTGCGAAGATCGACGGCACGACGCGGGCGATTTCGTCATTGGTCAGCGGCACGTCCGAACGGATGGCGGGCGACTTGGCGGCGAAACGGCTGGAAAGCTGCATGGTAGAAACTCCTGCATGAGTGAAACCGGGACCGTCGCGGTTGCCGCCGCTAGGTGCCGGGCCGGTTCATCGAGCCGACTTAGAAACACTACACGCGGGACGTTATGCCGTCAATACCTGTAAACAGTTTAGGGCGCATTTATTTACGCTCGGGCGGTGATTATCGGACCCCCTTAGTCGGGTAATACACTGGTGATGATCGCCCCCCCTTTGCCTGCCAATCGCCCTTTGTTCGACGCGCGCCGCAGGCGAAGGAGAACCCATCGACCGAAGGGCGAGGGGCGTAGAAGACGCCCTTCGTCCCGACACCATCAGAACCGGCGGGCCGGGTGTGATCTGTCAAAAGCGGCGAAGCCGGGACCGGAGCCACGCGGACCCACGCGGACGCCTAGCCGTAGGCCAGGCGGAGCATGGGGAGCATGGCGAGGACCAACCTTTTGATAGATCGCGCCCGGTNCGCTCGCTCCCCTCGCGCGTCACACTCGGGGGCTTGCACTGTGCAAGCCCCGCGCCCGCTTAGAACGCGAACGCAGCCTGTCCGCTCGTCTCGGTAAAGGTGGGCGCGTCACCGGCCGCGTAGCGTGCTCGGCCGCTCTCGGCCCATTGCAGATGGCCCGAACGATCATAGTCGAACCAACCGCGTTCAATGCCGATTATGCGCCCCCACGTCCGGGCGTTTCGGTCGGCGTCAAAGCGGGTGTTGATCGGCCAACCCTTCTTGCTCTCGCCCTGACTGGACAGCACGGGCGCGGCGAAAATACGGACCAACGCCATAGCGTCGGCTGGCTCGTCGGCCCCGATCGCCGCCATGATCGTGCGGGCCTCGGCGGTCGTGATGTGCCCTTTGCGGCTGCTATCGTGGTTCGAGTAGTCCAGCCCATAGGCAACCGCCCCGGCGATGTGGTCGGCGCTGGTGAGGTCGCGCGTCTCGATCAGGTCGCGCCAATGCCCGGCGCTCACAAGGTCAACCGCGTGGTGCCATTGGCCGTGGTCGTTGCGGATGCCCGATCGGTTCGGGATGCCGCATGGCTCAAGCTGGATGCCTAGCGCCTGCTCGATCTGCTGGACGAAAGGATGCTGGGCTAGGAGGGGATGACGAACCCCCAACCGGCGCGGCTCGCCGTTGAACGGCGCAGCCATGCTGACCGGCGATTGCAGCAACCGCGACGGGAGATTCCACGGGCCGGGTAGTGATGCACTGTCGCGCGGGCCGATGTGGGTTTGCTCGCTTTGCAGTTGGTACGCGGTGCAAAGCCCTTGATCCGCCAGCTTCGCGCCTACCTCGTCGCGCTCGATAACGTCGGTCATCTTATCACCTTCCCTAGTCCGCTGGGGTGCAGGCCCCGCCTGCAACCCTGCCTCGTGGCGAACAGCGAGGGGTGAGGGGGGCAAGGGGTATCTGACCGGGTGGTGCGGGCGCAGGGAGCGTAGCGACTGAGCCTCGGCCGGGCTGATAGCCCTTGCTGGGGAGAGGGGGGCCGCGCCCCCATCTTCCCGCTACGGTGCGTCTGCGCCGTCTAATTTCCGCCAGTGGGTCCAAACCCGAAGGGCCAAGACCGCTTGCGGGCTTGGGGAGCGAAGCGACTAGGGGCCACGGTGCCGCGCTTGCGCGGCAGGCGCCAACCTCTGCCCCCTCAAAATCTCTGTAACTGGCTCGCGAACCTGCTATTATCGCGCTCTGCCCGGTCCCTGCATGGACGACTGCGGCGAGGCTCGATGGCTTGCCGGCTGTCGAGCCTCACAGATTTCCAGACGGCAACGGTCCTAGAATCCGTTCCTCCAATTCGATCGGCACAATTTCATCCGCACGCATCGGGCCGTGTCCCTCGGCCGCGTCGATCGCCGCTTGCAAATGCGTTGCCGGGACCATCCTTCCGGCCTCGTCCAGCAAGGCTAGAGCCATCCTCATCAACGCAACTGCTGTATCGTGCCGTTCCATCGGGGCAGCGTGGATTGGGGCGACTGACGCGGCAAGCGCAACAAGGTCGGATTCGGTCACTGGTTCGTCGCGATCTGGACCGAACGAAACCGCCGGGCCGTTCAATGCACGCGACCTTTCAGCCGATCGGCAAGGCCGAACAAAGTCCGATCGAGGCGCAATTTCCCCTCCTGGTGCAACTCGACCATTCTTCGCATGACACCTCCCGGCGACCCGATCGCGCCGGCCTCATGCCTCGCCGCGATCGTCGCCAGCAGCACGACGGCTTCAAGCCTCCCGATCACGCTGCACGCCTGCCCCCATGCATGTTGCGAGATACCCAATTCGGAACGAACGTAGGTGCTTGCGTCGAGCAACACCGGCCACGTCGGGCGGACGTTTCCGATCCACGGTGCGAATATCGGCGCGATCTGGACAACGAAATCGGGCGAAACGTCAAAGCCGCGTAGTGCGCTGTCGTCCCTTCTTTCCCTCTCGCCCATCTGACTTTTGAGGCTGGGCGTCACGGTTTTCCGCGTCATATCCTTTCGGCTTGTCGCGGCCTTCTTCAAAGCGTCGGGCCGACTAGGCCCGTCCTCATCTGTATTCGCTTTAGCGATAGTAAGCTGGTTTGTAGTTGTATGTAGGGGCCGATTTTCCGGCCCCACGGGGTCACTATCCACAGCTTCACACGGGGTAAGAGCGTCAAGCGCGCCCCGGTATATCTCGTCCAGATCGGCAACGATCCGCGCAAGGTGGCCCGGCTCGCGGCTGCTGCCGCGTGAGGCGGCAAGCTGGCGGGCGTCGTCCTCGATGCGCTGCCAATCGCCGGCCGCGCATTGTTCGCGGCCTGCATCCGCCAGCGCCAACACCTTGTTGCGGAGCGCGGTAACGTCCTCGCGGAGCCGCTGGCCCTGTTGCCAATCGGCTTTGCGATCGGCCGCGACGCGCTGAAACTCGGGGAGACGACGGGCAAGAGGGGAGAGGTCAAAGCCAAAGAACCGCGTGCAACGTCCCTCGGCGTCGCGGTGCCCGTACCGCTTGCCGGTCGGGCTATCGTGGATCTCAATTAGACCGAGTTCCAGCGCCAACCGGATCAGCGTCTTTAGCTGGCTCGGCCCGATCTGCATTGCGTCCTGCAGGACGGCGTTAGACGGCCAGCAGGGCACTACTCCGCACCCTCGGGACCAATCGGCCGCATGGGTGTGCGCCATCAGCGTGTCGATCAATTCGACCACGCGGCGCGCGATCCCAAGGCGATCGGCCGCGCGCTTCAACGCGGCAAGCACGGTCCCTTTTCTCGTAGCATCCCAATAGCTCGGCCGCGCGACCTGGGCGGCAAGCATGGCGGCGGTAATCCTGCGTCGGCCTGTCGCCTTCGCCTCTATCTGCAACATCGCTTCTTCCTTCATGTGTGAAGGAGCCATCGCGAAGGGGGCGCACGCCGCTAATCGGTGGTCTTGACTGCGATCGTCGCAGCCCCTACCTTCCGTCTTGCACATCAAATTGTCGGTTCGCGGCCTGCGGACCTCTTCAGAAAAAGCCTCGGTTCCCGCCGGGGCTTTTTCATTTTCTGGCTCGGTTACTCCGGGTCGTCCGAATCCTTCTTTCAGAAAACATCGAAAACAGGCTGCACAATCGCCTGAACGCGCGTCCGCGTCAATTCCACGCGAAATTGACTGTGCAGGGTGAAAAAGCCACTGTGCTTAAACCCCGATGAACGAACTGCGCTAGCCCTACGCGCAGCGGCGTTTTTATGAAAACGCAAAATGCAACTCGGAACATAATCGAGAATGGTCCATTCGCGTGCGCGGCTTGGTTAACAAATTGTTGCCAGTGAAATCACTTGCATTGTTGGATAATGTCACGGAATCGTCACAAGAACAAACAACGAACGTTGCAGGCTTGTAAAAAAGTGAAAAAGGTGTTTTGATAAAAACGCCTTTGGGGCTAGACAGATAACGGATCGGACGACGGAGGTAATTCCAGTGCTGCCCGCCATGTCATTCAACCTACTAACTCGCATTTCCGGGTCGCTTACTGCTATGCAGCTTGCGACGGAGAGGGATTGCGAGTGTGTGCCGGTAAAGGCCCACGCGCCCCAGCTTGCTCCGTCGTGTAACGATACCGGGAGCGTGCCAACCCAAGCCCCTGTCGGTGTCCAGACGGAAACAGTCGCGCATGGCGAGACTATTGGGGGCGTGCATTGTCAAAGGGACTTGTCGAAGGCGAAATCAAGAGTTGCATTGCCGAAGGCGGCAGGCTGCGAAACGTCCTCGTCGTATCATCTAGCGCCGAACCGGACGCTAAACACTTGGCCTTCATTCGTCCAAGTTGGCGGCGCGGCTTCGTCCCTTTGCGAACATGGGGTGACAAAGAGGATCGCACCTACCGCGATCTTGACCGCTTACTTGCCCTCATCCGGCAGGACTTCGGTTATCGGGGCGTCATTCCCTTGTACGTCAAGGGCGATCCGGACATGCCGCGCTATAGCGCGCTTGCCTCAAACGCCCCGAGTTCGACCGCTCTACTCGACCGACTTGAAGCGGACGGTACTCCACCACGGCCTGACGACTGACCTTGGCGCGAGGGCTGCGGCATGATCGTGTCGATTGCAGCCTTCAAGGTTCTTGCTCTGACGTGCGGCCCCTCGGTCCACGTCGAAACGCTCGCCTCGGTTGCCCGGACCGAAAGCGCGTTCAACTCGCTGGCGATCGGTGACAACACCGCGCATCGGTCCTACGCCCCGGCGTCGGTCGAACAGGCAATTCAGACCGCCAACGCCCTGCTCGCGCGGGGTCACTCGCTCGATCTTGGATTGATGCAAATCAACACCAAGAACCTCCGCGGTTTGGGCCTGTCGGTCGCGGATACCTTCGACACCTGCAAGAATGTCCGCGCTGGTGCGCGTGTGCTGGTGGAAGGCTACCGCCCGGCCGGTGTCGAGGACAGCCAAGCGACGCTGCTGCGGGCGCTCTCGCACTACAACACCGGCAATCAACAGCGTGGGTTCACCAACGGCTATGTCCGTCGTGTCCAGTATGCGGCGCAACAGGTCGTGCCCGCAATCCGCCTTGGCGGCTCGCCGGTCGTTGTAACGGGGCCAGAGGGAGGGGAGGGGCCGGTTGCGGTTCAGCCCCCCGCGCCACCTCCTGCGCCTCCCTCATGGGATATGTACGCTTCGGCGCGGTATCGGCGCGAGAACGGCGACGTGGTGACGGTCCAGCCTCAAGCGGAACCGCAACAGTCGCCCCAGGCGCCAACGCCTACCGGGCCTGCCCCTGTCATGCTGCAAGCTGCTCCTGCCGGAAGTCCCGACAGTGGCATGTAACGCGCATCTGATTTCCCCCCCTTCATCGGGACGCCCGGCGGGCCGTCCCGATGCTGGCGGCGCTGCGGGCTTGCACAGTGCAAGCCTCGGCGTCCGCTCCACTGGCCTGCCAACCCCTCTAACCCCTCCAACTGTAGGCGAACCTCCCATGTCCAAATCCTTTAAGACACGTCTGGCGACCGCCTCGGCGTCGGCTCATCTGCGTATCAGCGGGGCACCTTCGGCGCTTGCCGCTCGCTGCTTCAAGTCGGCTCGCAACATGGACACCCGCACGCTCGCGACGTTCGCGATCGTCGGCACCTTGCTTGCGGCGTCGCCTGCCTATGCACAGTCGGCCGGTGGCGCTGGTAACGTCGAGACGTTCTTGCAGAACATCGTCAACGTCATCACCGGCAACGTCGGCAAGCTCATCGCGGTTATCGCGATCGTCGGGACCGGTATTGCATGGATGTTCGGTGCGGCCAGTATGCGGACCCTCGGGACCGTAATCATCGGCGTCCTGCTGATCTTCTCGGCAAGCTGGATCGTCGGTCAGATCACTGGCGGCGGAGCCGGTTAATTGGAAAACGAAGGTCTGACAGAAGACCCGCTGTTTCTCGCCTGCACACGCCCTGCCATGTGGCAGGGCGTGCCAATCGAGGCGATGGGTCTAAACGCGATCGTTAGCACCGTAATCTTCGTGATTATGGGCAATCCTCTTTACATGGTGATCGGCGTAGTCGTTCATTACACGATCCGCGCCCTCGTCAGCCGTGACTATAATATGTTCAAGACGATCAGGCTTTGGTCAGAAACCAAGGCCCGCGCCCGTAACACCGATCTTTGGGGCGGTTCATCGGTTAGCCCGACGCCCCTCCGACCGGCCCGCAAACCGCGAGAGGTCCGCACGCATGTTTAAGATCAAGGGTGCCTCGCGGGAGCGGGAACCGGATACCTATGTGCCGTTCATCGGGCACGCATCCGAAGGGGTGTTGCTGCTCGATGACGGCTCGCTTTTGGCGATGATGCGTCTCGACGGGATCGAGTTTGAGTTGGCCGATCCCGGCGAGGTCAACAGCCGCCACGCGCAACGGAATATCCTGCTCCGCAACATCAGTTCGGAACGGCTTGTTCTGGCAACGCACGTCGTCCGCACAATGGCCGATGAATCCATATACCCCGATGCGGAATGTAAGAGCGAGTTCGCGCGCGATCTTGACGCTGCGTACCGCGAAAAACTGTTGAGCAACCGGCTCTACCGCAACGAATTGTTCCTGTCCGTCCTGCTGCGCCCCACGGGTTCAACAAAGGTATTGGACGGCAACGTGCTTTCCCTGTTCACGCGCCGCAAGCGCGGTGATCGAAACCGGGCGGCGTCGCCGGCTGCGCTCGATCAACTCGCGCAAGTTCTCTCGACGCTGCTTTACGAACTGCACGCCTACGGTGCCCGCCACCTCATGCTGCGCGAAGCCAATGGCGTGATGTTCTCGGAAGCGGCCGAAGCCCTCAAGCTGATCCTGACCGGCGAACACCAGTCGGTGCCCTTGGTCAACGGCCACCTGGGCGGCGCGATCTACACCGATCGCGTGATCGTCGGCCGTGAAGCGATCGAGATTCGAGGCGTTAGCGGATCGTCCTATGCAGCCGCGTTCGCGCTGCGGGAGTATCCCGCGACGACTTGGCCGGGCATGTTCGATGCCGTTCTAGCCGCGCCCTATCGGTTGGTCCTGACGCAGACGTTCGGCTTCCTGAATAAACAGGTCGCCCAAGGCGTTATGAGCCGGAAGCAAAATCAGATGGTGTCCGCCAATGACAAGGCGGCAAGTCAGACTGCCGCCCTGTCGGAAGCATCGGACATGCTTGCGTCCAACGTCTTCGCGATGGGCGATCATCACCTAACCCTCGTCACATTCGCGGATAGCCTGCCCCGATTGGCCGAAGTCGCCGGGCGTGCCCGTCGCGATCTGGCCGAAAGCGGGGCGGTCGTGGCGCGGGAGGATCTCGCTTTGGAAGCTGCCTATTGGGGCCAGCTTCCCGGCAACATGAAGCTGCGCGTCCGACCCGGCGCGATCAGTTCGCGAAACTTCGCGGCGATGGCGAGCCTGCACAACTACCCGACCGGCAAGGCGCGGGGCCATTGGGGTGCGCCGCTGACGCTGTTCCGCTCTACGGGCGGGACAGCGTACCGCTTCCACCTCCATGCGCCCACGGGCACCGTTACCGACCTCGGCAACGTCTTCGTGGCCGGGCCTGCTGGCTCGGGCAAAACGACGATCACCCTTTTCCTGCTAGCGATGGCCGAACGGCAGGGCGCGCAAGTCGTCTTCTTCGATAAGGATCGTGGCGGCGACATTCTCGCCCGTGCTGTCGGCGGGACGTACCTCGTTCTGCCATCGGGTGAACCGACCGGCCTTGCGCCGCTCAAGGCGCTGTCGTCGTCGCCTGCCGATCGCGAGTTTATCGCACAGTTGGTCAAGGCCCTCGTCGGCCTCGATCCCGGCAAGGAACTCGCCCCGGAGCAAGAGCGTCGGCTCTCGCTCGGCGTGCAGGCCGTTATGGAATTGCCGCCGGAAGCGCGCTCGTTTGGCGAGTTGCGCGCCTTCCTCGGGCAGTCGGACCCGGAAGGGCCGGGCGCGAAGCTGGACCGCTGGTGCAAGGGTGGTTCGCTGGGCTGGGTGCTGGACAACGATACGGACACGGTTTCGCTCGATGCCCCGTTCCTCGGGTTCGATGTGACCTCGTTCCTTGACGACGCCACGACGCGCGGCCCGATCCTTTCCTACCTGTTCCACCGCGTCGAAACGCTGCTGGACGGTCGCCGCATTGTGATCGCGATCGACGAATTTTGGAAAGTCCTGCTCGATCCCGGCTTTCGGGACATCGTGAACGACAAACTCAAGACGATCCGAAAGCTGAACGGCTTGGTCCTGCTGGCGACACAATCGCCAGCGGATGCGCTGCGAAGCCCGATCGCACATTCGATCATCGAGCAATGCCCCACGCAAATCCTCATGCCGAACAGCCGTGCAAGCGAGAAAGACTATCGCGACGGGCTGGGCCTTACGCAGCCGGAATACCTGGCTGTCCGTGAAGACCTGACGGTGGGCGGTCGCAGGTTCCTGCTCAAGCAGGGCACCACGTCCGTTGCGTGCGAACTCGACTTAGCGGGTCTCGATGATTTGGTGTCGGTGCTGTCCGGTCGGGCAAGCACTGTTCGCCTTGTGGAACGTCTGATTGCCGATGTTGGACCGGACCCGGCGGCTTGGTTGCCGTTGTTCCGCGAACAGTGGCGATCTGCGTCGGCCTAATTTTGGGCCTGAGGGAGAGAAGGACATGACGATGCGAAAGTCTATTCTAGCGGGTGTCTCTGCACTCGTTCTCTGTGTGGCGGCTCCTGCCTCTGCACAGTTGGGCGGGGGGATCGTTTACGATCCGTCCAACTACGCGCAAGCGTTGGAACAGGTCCGCCAGCTTCAACAGCAATATGCCAAGATGCAGGAACAGCTACAGACGGCGAAGTCCACGCTCGACTCTGTTTCTCATCTTCCTGAGCAAGCGTTGAATCAACTCGGGGAGCAGTTCAATACGCAGCAGCTACGGCAGGCACTGCCGACCGGCGATGGCGTTCAGAACCTGTTGAACGGCGAAACGCTGAACGCGCAGGCTCAACAGTTCCTCAACAAGAACCGCGTGTATCAGCCGACCGGCGACGACTTCTCGGCGCAGGAAATGACGCGCAACGGACAAAGCATTGCCAATCAACAGGCGATGGCGAACAGCCTCTATCAGTCGTCAACGGCCCGCATCAACGCCCTGCAAGGGCTGGAAGGCCAGCTTGCGGGCGCGAAGGATGCGAAGTCGGTCGCGGACATTTCGGCCCGTATCCAGCAAGAGCAAGCCTATATCCAAGCCCAACAGGTGCAGGCGCAATCGCTGCAAATGTGGCAGGCCGCGCAGGAGCGGAACGCGGAGCAACGCTCCAACGAACAGCGCCGCCAGCGTGTTGAATCCATGATCGCCGAAGCCAAGGCACGCGGGGGTTGAGCGTGGACAATCCTTGCACTGTGCAAGCCCCTCGGCCGCGCCTCGGCGCGTTCGTTGGGGTTTTGCTCGTCGGTGTCGGCATCGGGACCGGCATCGGTATGACGGTTGCGAATGCGGAGCCAACTTCGGCTCCGCGTTCGTCGCCGGCCGCTCGATCGGGCACTACCAAGTCAGCGCCGCAAACGGTGACGTGGTACGCCAACAACCCGGCCGCGCGCTCGCAAGTCGTTCTCGCCTGTCTGGATGATCCCGGCCGTCTTCGCAAAGACCGGGATTGCATCAACGCCCAACAGGCGTCGGTGACGATCGCGCTTCGTGAAGCGCGTTCGCGCACCGGCTCACTGAACCCTGCGACGACGGGGTTTTGGGCAAACGATCCCGAGGCGCGGGCGAACAAAATCCTAGTCTGCAAGAGGAACCCGCAACTTCAATATTGCGGCGTTGCTCTGCGTTCGCTGCAAATCGAAGCCAAAGCGGCTCGGAGATAGACCCGATGGAAGACGTACAGTGGCAAATGTTCGCCTACATCGTGTCACAGGTGGAAACGCCGCTAGTGACCGCTGTAACCGACGTGTCGAACTCCTTTCTCGCCTACGTCGCAGCGCCGCTCAAGATTGCGTTGGTACTGTACGTCGCCCTGACCGGGTTCCTGATTGCTCGCGGTGAGGCACCGGCCCCCATGTCGGTGCTGCTGCCCCGCATGTTGAAGATGGCAATCATCGTCTGGCTTCTGACCGGCTCGGGCATCTACCAACAATGGGTCTATAACTTCTTCTTCATCACGCTGCCGACTAGCCTGACGGACGCTCTCACATCGGGAGGGGCGGGCACAGTCAGCGCGAACAGTTTCGATCAAGGATGGATCAAGGCTTGGCGTGCGGGTCTGGAAGTCTGGAAGAAACTAAGCTGGCACGACGTTGGGCCACAGATTGCGGTGCTGCTATTCTGGATGGCCGCTATTGTCTCCAACGTCTTCTGCTTCGCGATCTGGCTAATCTCGCGCGTGACGCTTGCGCTCTACATCGCGCTAGGTCCGCTGATTATCCCGCTGATCTTGTTCCCTGCGACACGCGCAATCTTTGAACGCTGGATCGGCGCGCTGATCTCCTGCGTGATCCTGCAAATCACTACGATTGTGCTGCTCTACATCATCCTGCTTACCGAACAGATTGTCGTTGGCACCGTCGCCACAAGGGCGGCGACAAGCGACATTGAGGGCATCCAAGTCCTTCTGTCCGGTATCATCTTCTTTGCCGTCGCGGCGTTCGTTGCCCTGCAACTGCCCGGCCTCGCGTCGTCCCTGTCTGGCGGTCTGACATTCCATACCGGCGCGATCGCGCGGGGTATGCAGGCCGCCGTTGGCTCAACCGGCCGACCGGCCGGTGGTGGTGGTGGTGGTGGCGCTGGTGGCGGCGGTGGTGGCAGGACCGGCCGTAGCGGCATCCTCGGCGCAAGCGATGCTGTGGGCCGCTTTGGTGGCCGCATGGCTGCTTCTGGATACCGCGCCGTCGCTTCCCGCATCCGCCCGACGACCGGCGGTTCGCTCTCCGACCGGGGAGCCTGAACCCATGCCTCATAGACCGGAATCCGTCTTCACTAAGGAACGCACCATGATTCGACGGCTCGCCCTACTGCTTATCCCCTTGGCGGTGTCGGCCTGCGCCGGCGGTCATCCGAAACTTGCCGAAGTATCCGGCAAGTATCGCCCGCTCAATGCAGGCAAGTGGACACCAACTAAAGACGATCTGCGCGGGCCTCGCGCTCCGCTGCCGCCCGTGCGGTCGCCACAAGTCCAACAACCGGCCGCTCCGGCCGAACAACCGGCGGTCCCGGCCGCTCTACCGGGTGAAGGGGCATGAACATGCTATCGCGCAACAAGGCCCCGGAAGGGGCATTTCAGGCACGGCAACTGCCTGCCGATCCGGCTATCATGTCGGCCTATTTTGAACAGGTCGCCAGCTACGAGGCGGACAAGGTGAAGTCGGCACGACGTAGCGCGGTGGTCGCCTACGTCATTGCCGGGGTTGGCGCTGTCGCCGGTATCGCGGGGATGGCTGCAACCGCCTCCCTCGCGCCGCTCAAAACGGTCGTGCCGCTCGTCTTCCGTGTCGATAACACCAGCGGGTCAGTCGAGCGCATCTATGACATAACGGGCGGCAATATGGCCGCGACCGAAGCGACGACGCGCTATTTCCTGTGGCAGTACGTCCGCCTTCGCCAGACCTATAGCCCGGCCGAAGCGGAGTCCGCCTTCAACGCCGTTGCGCTCATGTCCTCCCCGGCCGTCCAGAACGAATATCAACAGGGCTTCCGGGGGACCAATCCCAACAGTCCGCAAGTCGTCCTTGGCCGGGATGGCACGTCGTCGGTTCGCTGGGTTTCGACCTCGATGCTCGGCCCGAAGCTGGGGCAGGTCCGGTTCGTCCAGATCGAGAAGCGGAGCGGCGTCGCGTTGCCCGAAAAGCGCATGGTGGCGACGATCGCGTTCGACTTCTCGGTCAACAAACTCTCGTCGTCTGCTCTTAACGTCAACCCGCTCGGCTTCGTGGTCACGTCGTACCGGGCCGATCAGGAGTTCACGCAATGAACCGCCCACTCTTGGCGGTCGCTGCCGCCGCGCTGCTGACCACCCCTGCCTTTGCGGAGCAAAAGCCCCGCTCGGCCGGGTACGACTCTCACGTCCAGGTCGTCGCCTATAACTCCATGAACGTGGTCCGCGTAATCAGCACGCCGACCAATTCGACACAAATCACGTTCGGGCTGGGCGAGGAGATTACGGCGGTCGCGATCGGTGATGCTGACGCATGGCTGGCGCAACCGACCGGCAATATCCTTTTCCTCAAGCCCACTGCGATCCGTCGGCCGACGAACGCGCAAGTGGTGACAAAGCGGGCTGACGGTACGACGCGATCATATCAGTTCCTTTTGGTCGCTGCTCGGCGCGGTGCTGCCTCCGCGATCTATGCCGTCAACTTCACCTATCCAGAGGAAGCACGGGCGGCACAGGCTTTCGCGGAAGCACAGGCAGCGGCCCGTGATCTGGAACGCATCACGCAACAGCGGCTTGCGCTGTCGTGGGCCGAAGGCCCGCGCAACTGGCGCTATGTCGCCCGTGGTTCCGTCATGCTCGAACCGACCGAAGTTAGCGATAATGGGCGTCAGACGGCGTTCCGCTTCCCCGGCAACATGCGGATACCGACGATCTACACGCTTGCCCCTGACGGCTCGGAAACGATCGTGCCGTACACAATAATCAACGAGCTGGCCGTCGTGCAGACAACGGCACGGCAATTCGTCCTGCGCGACGGGCAGGAAGTCATCACCGTTCTAAACCAAGGCTTCGATCCGGTTGGCCGCAACGCCGGCACCGGCACCGGCACGCCTGACCTTGCACGCACAGTTAGGAGTTCCGGCCTGTGACCGACACGCGCACCACACAACCGGCCCCGGCCGAAGGCCCGGCCTCGATCGAAGGCGAGCGTCACGTTTCGGACGTGGCCGGCACTAAGAGCGGCATGGGTAAAAACGTCGGCGTCGGGCTTATGCTCGGCGCTGGCGCGCTCGCGGTCGGGGCGATCTTCCTGACCTCGGCGCAACCCAACCTGAAACCCGCCGTCGCCCCCGATCTGCCGGTGCAATCGCAAGTCCGGTATGAGGCCCCGCCGATGGGGGCCGTTCCGGTTCCGCCACCGCTGCCGGGCGATACCGCACCGCCGCTACCGCCGGGCTTCCCGGCGCAAGGCAGTCAATCTACGCCGCAGATGGCACAAGTCGCGACGCCGCGCCCGGCTGCAAAGCTGCTCGTCTATAATTCGGGTGGCGGCATGGGCGGCGGTATGGGTCGCGCAATGGGCTCTGCCGGGCAAGGGCAGGGCGGGGGGTACTCCCCGGCCGGTTTCCAGCAAGGCGAACCGGGCGGCGCTGGCGCCGGTGGTCAGGGCGGGCAGGAGGGAGGCGACAACCTCGGCGCTCGTATGCAGACGACGCAGCTTAGTGGCGTGCGGGCGAACGTGCTTCGCAACCAAGCCTATCTGCTCACAACGGGCACGCTTATTCCCTGCACGCTGCAAACCGCGATGGAATCGACGCTGCCGGGCTTCGTGACGTGTATTATCCCGCAGGACATTCAGGGTAAGACTGGCCTGACGCTGCTCGATCGCGGGACAAAGGTCGTAGGTCAGTTCCAAGGCGGTGTGCGCCAAGGCGTCGAACGTATGTTCGTGGTGTGGACGCGGGCGGAAACGCCGCAAGGTGTCGTCGTCAATCTCGATAGCCCTGCGAGTGATCCCCTCGGCCGCTCCGGTCTGTCGGGCGCGGTCGATCGTCACTTCTTCCAGAAGTTCGGCGCGGCTCTGCTTATGTCGGTCGTGGACGGCGCTATGCAGGCCGGGCAAGCGGCGGTGTCCAAGTCGGGCACGACGACGATCAACACCGGCTCAACCTCAAGCGTCATTGGCGAGGTCGTGCGCGGGTCGTCCAACATTCCCCCCACGGTTCGTAAGAACCAGGGCGAGTTGGTCAGCATCTTCGTTGCTCGCGATCTGGATTTCAGCACCGTCTATCAGGTCGGGCCAGCACAGCCGCGCTACGTCGGGGGCGGTCAGTAATGCGGCCGGGTGAAAACACCCTTCGTCTGCTGCTGGGTCCGATCGCGGATTTCCTGTCGCAAGACGATGTGACGGAAATTGTCATCAACCGGCCGGGGGAAGTCGGCGTAGAACGCCGCTCGGGCTGGGAGTGGCACGACTTTCCCGACCTGACCTATTCGCGTCTCGATATGATCGCGACGCTTTGCGCGTCCATGTCGCAACAGGACGTTGGGCCGGAGCGTCCGCTTTGCGGTTCGGTCCTGCCTGACGGCCAGCGCGTGCAAATCTGCCGCCCCCCGGCGGTAGGCGCGGGCCGGTTCAGCCTCACAATCCGCCGCCCCTCGGGCTTTGCCCCGACGATCGCGGGGCTGGCGGCTGGTGGCCTGTTCAAGCGGACTGTGGCGGCGTCGAAGCGCGTGCATCCGGCCGATGCCGAATTGCTGGCACTGAAAGACGCTCGGGATTGGGAGCGGTTCTTTCCGCTCGCGGTACGGTCGAAAAAGACGATCATTGCGACCGGCGATACCGGCTCGGGCAAGACGACGTTCGCCAAGGCGTTGATCCAATCGATCCCACTGGACGAACGCCTAGTGACGATCGAGGACACGGCCGAGTTCATCGGCCTGCCACAACGCAACATCGTCAATCTGTTCTACTCGAAGGGTAATCAGGGCCTCGCGCGGGTTGCGTCGGAGGATCTGATTGAAGCGGCGCTGCGTATGCGGCCCGATCGCATCTTGATGCAGGAATTGCGCGACGGCGCGGCCTTCACCTTCGTTCGTAGCGTCGCGGCCGGGCATCCGGGTTCGATCACGACATGCCACGCCGGAAGCGCGAAAGGCGCGTTCGACGCCCTGCGGCTCATGGTGAAACAGCACGACGCCGGGAAGTATCTGGCGGATGCCGATGTGCGGACGCTGCTAGACGAATTGGTCGACGTGGTGGTGCATTGCCACAAGGGGCCGGAAGGCTTCGCGATCGAGGAAGTCCATTTCGAACCGGCGGACCCTTCCGCCTCAAACCTAGCTGCTTGACGGGAGGCGTTATGCAAGGGATTTCCAACTGGCCCGCCCCGGCGAAAGCCTTGGCGGGCTTATTTGTGTTGGCGGCAATCGCGGCGGTCTGGAACGTCATTGCCTCAACGATCTTCCTCGGCGCGACCGGGATGCTTACGGCCGAAACGATCCCGTTTCTGCAATTCTACCAATACGCCAGCTATTACGGTTTCTCGCATCCGTCTGTTGGCCTGTGGCTCAAGGTCGCTGCCGGCGTCTCTACGGTGTTCCCGATCCTGATTGCAGCGGCTGCACTGCTCCGTGGCGGCAAGCTGCCGGGTGGTAAAGAACTGCACGGTGCGACACGGTTCGCCACCAAGGCGGAATTGGTCAAGGCGGGCTTCTACAGCAAGTTTGCGGGCCTCTATGTGGGCCAGGACCGCAAGGGCCATTATCTGCGTTACGGGGGGCCGGAACACGTCGCCTGCTATGCTCCGACCCGCTCGGGTAAGGGCGTCGGGTTGGTTATCCCGAACTGCCTGCTCTACGAATCCACGCTCGTCTGCCTCGACGTGAAGAAAGAGAATTGGGCCGCTACAGCGGGCATCCGCGAAGCGGCCGGGCAAAAGGTGTTCCTGTTCGATCCGCTCGCCCCCAATGGCGCTACGGCCCGTTACAACCCGCTGTCCTATGTCCGCCGGGATACGATCGACGCTTTCGAGGATATTCAGCGCATCGCGCAAATGATCTTCCCGCACGTCTCGGGCGATCAAGCCTTTTGGACGGATAGCGCGCGATCGGCGTTTACCGGCGCTGCTGGCTTCCTTGCCGAATCCCCGGAAATGCCCCTGACGATCGGGGAAGTGCTGCGCCTGCTGTCCAGTTCGGACGGCGCGCAAGCGATGCTAGAGCGCATCGAAGCGCGACGGCAGGCGGGCAAGCCCTACACAGAAGCGACCGTGAAGGCCCTAGAGGATTACCTGAAAGGCTCGGCCGACCTCGTAAACTCGATCCGCAAAACCATCACCGCCAAGCTGTCGCTGTGGTTCAATCCGCGCATTGACGCTGCCACGGCCGAAAGCGATTTCGACCTCCGCGAACTGCGTAATTCTCTGCACGCGATCTATATCGGCGTCACCCCGGACAACATTGCCCGGCTGCGCCCATTGCTGGCGCTGTTCTTCCAACAGCTAATCGACCTGACGGTGCGGACGCTGCCCCAGCATGATCCGGCCGCGAAGCATCAAGTCCTCTTGCTGCTGGACGAATTTCCGCTGCTCGGCGCGATGCCGGTTCTTGCTGACGCATTTGCCTTTGTCGCCGGATACAACATCCGAATAATGCTCATCATGCAAAGTAAGGCACAGCTTCGCGACCGCGATCTGTACGGACCAGACAAGGCCGAAGCCATCCTTGATAACTGCGGCCTAGAAGTTGTGTTCGGCACGAAAGACCTTAAACTGTCCGAAGAACTGTCGGCACGTCTCGGTTACGACACGGTAGAAGCTGCGAGCCGATCAGGCCCGCGCTTCTGGCGTGTTCTGCGTCGCGATAAACTGAATGTGACGCAAACCGATCAGCGCCGCGCCTTGCTGCTGCCGCAAGAGATCGTTCGTCTCGATCCTACAGACGCGATCTTGATCCGGCCGGGCATGTATCCGATCAGCGCGAAGCGCATCCGCTACTATCTCGACAACACCTTTACGCGGTTGCTGCGCTCGCCTCCTGTTGTTCCGCCTATCGAAGTCACTGTGCGGCTTGACCAGGGCAAGGGTTTCGAGCCGATCGCAGGGCAGGGCGAACCGGCCGCTGCGGAACCCGCCTCCCCTCCTGCCCCGCCTCCTGCACCGGCACCGGCACCGGCCGCGCCGCCTGCTGAAACCGCTCCTGCTGCGGCTGCGGCTCCTGTCCCGAAAAAGCGGCCTCGTAAGAAGCCGACGGATAACAGCGATGAAGCTGGGGCGGCTGCTGCCGCTGGATCGGATGACAGCGCACCGCGCTTGCCTCTGCCGGCGACGTCGCCCGAACTGCCGATCCCTGCGCCAGAACTCAAACCGCACCAAGCGGACGGACTCATCGGCTCGATCCTCGGGACCGATATTGATCTTAGCCAGTACGCGCTTGGTGACGCGAAGGCGCATGTTGCGGCGATCGTCAACGCGGTGCCGACCGTCGAATCTCTCAACCGTGGAAGGGGAAAAGCCGCATGACGTTTCCAAACCTAGCTGGCGTGCCGTTCCTCCTGCCCGCGCGCGTCAAAGGCGCGCGTGAGGCGGTCGTGCGTGAAACGCTTATCGAACTGACGGCGCTGATAGAGGCTCTACCGACCGGCACCCCCGGCGATAGTGGCACGCTATCCGACGCCGACACCGCCCAAACGAAGGCATGGGCGCAATCCGTTATCTCTGCCTTGCCAACCTCGGGAGCCGATCATGGGAATTGCTGACCGCCTGCGCGATGCGACGCGCCCCAACAATGAGATTACGCAAGTCTTCGATCCTGTCCGCTCGACGGGCGCTCAAGGCTTGCACAGTGCAAGCCCTGAAACCTCGGCACCGGCTGGGAAGTCCGGTCGGACACCGTTGGAGGAAGCGGCGGCAACGCTGCAACCTGTGGTCGATCGCGGCGGGAAAAAGCCTGCCGCCTACACCACCGAACCGGACAACATCGCGAAGTCCTATTTCATCGACGATAAGGGCGGCGAACGCCGTTATTTCGATGATTATAAGCAACAGGGCCTAGCGATGAAGGCCACTGAGTTCACAATCACGACGAAGCGCGAAGACCTGAACACCGTGAAGGCGATGATGGACATTGCAGCCGCGCGCGGCTGGCAATCTGTCGATGTGAAGGGCACCGCGGAGTTCAAGCGCGAAGCGTGGATCGAAGCATCGACGCGCGGCATCGAGGCGCTAGGCTACCGCCCTAGCGATCCCGATCGGCAAGAGGCCGATCGTCGCCGCAACGAACGTGGCCTGTCCAACGAGGTCCGCGCGCCCCTCCCTTCGACGCCAGCGACGCCAGCCGCGCCAGTGACGCCGAACAACCCGACCGGCTCGACGCTCGATCCCGCGCGCGACGCCTCCACGGCTCGGGCTGGGGTCGGAACGCCTGACAAGGCAGGCGACAAGCACGCGCACGAACACGGCAAGGGCCATGAAAAGGCCGGGCATGAAAAGGGCGAACGCGCCCCGGCTACCCCGGCGGATAACCGGAAAACGCTGCGGGAGGCGCAAAAGGAACTGTCGCCTGACGGCCGGTTGGTCCTCGCTGCGATGGGTGAGAAAATCGACCGTCAGATGAACAAGCACAACACCGATGCGAAGGCCGAAATGAAGGCTTTTGTCGCTACCGAATTGGTGAAGAAGGAACGGGCCGAAGGCCCCGTCGTGCTGTCGGCCGATCAGAAGCGTACCGCCTCGGCACCCGAACCGGCCCCGGCTCGCGTCGAACCTGCTAAGGCTCAAGAGCCGACGCGCGGCGCGGACATTACCGAGCCGTCGCGTAAGCTGTCGCGCTAAGGGATGGTGCTAGATGGCCGATAGTGACGACCACATTTGGCGATTGCCGAACGCGGTCCACGGCAAGGACGTGAAGCTGAAAGGGGGCGGGCAATCCCGCTCCCTTTCGTCGTCGGGAAAGGCCCGGCTGGGCCGGATCGTCGGCAAGGCCCCGGAAGTGATGGTGAAGATCACCGGCCGATCGCGCGGCAGCGCGGGGCACCTCAAGGCCCATATGGATTACATCACCCGCAACGGTCGCCTCCAGGGCGAGACGCAGGACGGTGAACGCATCACCGATCGCGCTGCGCTGCGGGCGCTACATGAGGATTGGATGCTTGCGAACGCGGCGGAAGCACGCGGCAAGAGCGGACCCAACGCGACGCAAAGCGTCGCTGTCATTCTTTCCATGCCGCCCGGCTCGCCTCCCGATCGCGTCGAGGCAGCGGCCCGAACATGGGCGAAAGAGACGTTCAGCGGTAAGTACGATTACCTGATGGCCCGGCATGATGACACGGACCACCCGCACGTCCATGTGACGGTGCGGGCTGTCGGCTATGACGGCAAACGCCTTGCCCCCGGTCCTGCCGATCTACAGCAATACCGCGAACGCTTCGCGCACCAACTGCGCCGGCAAGGCGTGGAAGCGGAAGCGACGCCACGGCAGGCGCGCGGCCATGTCCGCAAAGCCAACCCGATCGCGGTTCATCATGCCGAGAAGCGAGGCGTAGAACCGCGCGTGCGGACGATCGTAAAGCGAGACGCACAACGGGAGGCGGCAAAACCAAAGCCCCCTGCCCCGCACGATTGGAGCCGGGACATTCAGGCCCGGCAAGACTCGATCAAGCGCGCCTACCTCGGCCATGCTGACGAACTGGAAAAAGGCCCCGGCCCCGATCGCCAGCTTGCGAAGGACATTCGCCGGTTCGTCGCTGACATGCCGGTTGCGCTGACGCGCCGGCAGGCGATGACCGTCGAATTGCGGAAGGTGCTTGAGCAACAGCCCGGCAGGGGTTCGCCAATGCCGCCTGCGGGCACAGAGACGCCCGCACAGCGCGTTCCCGAACCTTCGCGGCCAACCGCACCGGATCGCGGTAGCGACGCCCCCACGCGGCCTAAGGGGCGCTAGGCGCTACAGGCTTGCACTGTGCAAGCCTCTCGCCGCTGCATAGGTACTCGAAAGCACGAACTATGACGCGGGAGGGTGACGAAATAACCGCGATCGTGCATCCTGTCGGCATGGAAACCGAAACGCCTGACGCATGGGAAGAATCCGCCCGGATTGTGGAAGCCTTCGCGGCCGGGGTGGGTGAGGAAACCGCCGCGCTGCTGGAACAGATCGCTTCCGCGATCCGTGACCACGCTACCGACGCCTAAGTCGCAATCGGTATCTGTCGAATGTCTGTCGTCCACGATGGGGATTTCTGACTGCGCTTCGTGTCGAAGCTGCGCGGTCCATATCCCTGTGCTGCTACCGCGATCGTGTTGCGCCCGAACCGCGCGTTAAGGCCGTCCATCGCCGCCAGTAGCGCGGGTGCTCTCGGATCGGGCGCGGCGAACAAGTCGGCCTGCCCTGCCCCGGCCGGCTGCAAGTCCTCCAACAGCACGCCGCATTTCGTATAGACGCCGCCCGGCTGAAACATGGATTCAACCATGCGGGACGCCATGCCGACGATAACGCGCGGGTCGTGGCTGGGCGGCGATAGCCGCGCCGATCGCGAAGCTGACGGCGGGTTGGGCCGGTATCGGCTCCCATGTGCGAAGGCGATGATCCGGGACGCGACCAATCCCTTTTCGCGTATCTTTTCGGCCGCCCGTGCAGCACGTCGCGCCATCGCCTCGCGCAGCTCGTCCAGACTTGTGACAGGCTCGCCAAACTGGCGCGTTACGGCCGTGCCCTGCATCGCCTCGGGTTCGACGGTGAAGTCCGAACACTCGATGCCGTTCAACTCTCGCACCAGCCTTTCCAGCACTACCGTTCCCACGTCGCGCGCGATGGCCGGG
The DNA here is from genome assembly GCF_001956315.1 of Sphingomonas montana. Classification (GTDB taxonomy): domain Bacteria; phylum Pseudomonadota; class Alphaproteobacteria; order Sphingomonadales; family Sphingomonadaceae; genus Sphingomonas_R; species Sphingomonas_R montana. The sequence goes on from NZ_KV887135.1 coordinate 21,614, forward strand.
GGCAGGGCGGCAAGGTCCGCCGTGGTGCGGACACCAAGCGGCAGCAACCGTGCCTCAAGGGCCTTCCCGATGCCCCACACCTCTCCGACCGGCCATTGCGAAAACAGGCGGGTGCGTAGCGCCTGGTCGTGCAGGTCCACGACGCCGCCCCATACCTTTTCTGTCGCTTTGGCGAGGGCGTTCGCGACCTTTGACAGTGTGCGCGTAGGGCCAAGCCCCACGCGGGTCGGCAGTCCTACCGATCGCAGGATGGCGGCACGAACGCGGTGCGCGCTCGTCACGTCGCCTAACCCGTTCGCCAGAACGGGCAGGCGAAAAAAGCTCTCGTCTATCGAGTAGATCTCGATCGTATCGCTATGCTCGGCAAGGACCGCGTTGAACCGCTTGTTCATGTCCGCATACAGTTCGTAATTGCTGCTCCGAAGCTGGATGCCGTGGCGCGCGATCCGATCGCGCATCTTGAAAACAGGCTCGCCCATTTTGACGTGCAGCGCCTTGGCTTCCTCGCTCCGCGCGATAGCGCAGCCGTCGTTGTTGCTAAGGACGATCACCGGCACGCCGCGAAGCGAGGGGTCAAAGACCCGCTCGGACGAAACGTAAAAATTCGTAATATCGACAATCGCCCACGACATGCCGCTACCTCTGGAAGTCGCGGACGGAAGCGCGAACGACGCCCCATATCTCAACGTCGTCGGCCGGGGTCGGCGGGTAGGTCTGCTGACTGTTGCGCGGCTCCAACAGCGCCGCGCCGTCGCGCACGACAAGCTGGCGACACACAAAGCCACCATCGACAATCGCTATGACGATATGCCCGTTGCTCGGCGTCGTGTCCCGATCGACCACCACCACGTCTTTGTCATGGATACCGGCGTCGAACATCGACCACCCGGATATGCGGAATACAAAGGACGCTGCGCGATCGAGCCGGAGCAATTCGACAAGGCTGATGGCATCGGATTCCCAATCCTGTGCGGGCGACGGGAAGCCCGCCCCTGCCGATGCTACGATGCGAAGGCGCAACCCCTCGGGCACCTCCGCGATCGGCACGGGCCGTAACATCGGCAACATTGGTTTTCCTTCTCACGCTAACTCGTTCGTGTAAGCGGGAGAACATAACGAGAACTGCCCGACGCGGCGAGGGGCAATGTCTTGCACTGTGCAAGGCTATCGCCGGCACCGCACCAATCGCTGCTGCGGATCGAAGCGCGCCCATCGCGCCGCGACACCGGCACCGATCGCGACGCAACTGGCGTCCCGGCCATCCGGCAAGCGACACCATGCAACAAGGCGCGTGTAGCTGCGGCCGGTCACTTCGCACGACAACTGAACGGGCCGCGCGAAGCGCAAGCTACCCTCCAACCGCCGGTTATCGGCCCCGACGCCGCCCCCGATCGCAACCGCCATCGCCCGGCGCTGGGCGAATGGATCGCCGAGGACACTCGGTTGTCCCGGCCGTGTCGAACCGTCCAACTCCGTCGCCCCGATCCCCGCAAGCCGGATCGTCTCGCCACTTTGGCATCGAATAGGCCCGTCAACGTCGTGCAGGGCGATAGCTAGGCATAGGAGCAACATTAGGCGTCTTCCTCTTTGAACCGGGCAGGTCGTTTTCTCGGGCGCGATCGGCGTTTGACCTCTGCGACGCGCGCTCTCGCGTCCTCGGCCTCGATCGCGCCCGGCGATGGCGTTGGGCGTTCGTCCAGGGGAAGACCCCAATAATCGAAATTGCCCGTCATGATCGCGACCACGCGGCGCATTTCACCGCGCACTATCTCGGCCGCTTCTACCGTCGCAATGTGCTGATGCGGCGGGAACACCCCGCTCTGCACAGCGACGTTCATCGCCTTCGCGATTTGGTTGACGTTGTTCCCGATCTGCCGAAGCCCGCCGAACAGGTCGCGTAGCGCCTCCACCTCGGCCGCGTTCCATTGTGGCTTGCGGGCAAGGTGAACGATCGCGAGCGAGCGCAGCCAGTTCGCCGGGGTACTACCGCGCTCGCGCGCCGCTTGCGACAAGGCGACGCGCTCGGCGGGCTTTAACCGGACCCCGATCTGCAATCCGGCCCCTGCCCCGCGCGGCGCTGCCGGGGGCTTCCCTTCAACCGCCTCGGTTATGATCCGGCGCAACGCCGCTGACGTGCCCCCCTCGGTGTCGCGCGCCTGCCTCTTGAACGCCTGTGCAACGTCGGCCGGCACCCACGTTGAAAGTAGCTCTTGCCCGTTCCGCCCGGCCATTTCCTACCCTTTTGTAATACACTGCTACCACCCAACATATCCTGCCCTAGTCCCAATACCTACTATCTTCTTCTTCTGCCCTAGTCCCAATACCTACTATCTTCTTCTTCTGGTTCTAGGGTCGGATTGGGCAAGAGGGAGGCAATGAGCTTTTCGCTGACACCCTCTCGGCCTTGCACTGTGCAAGGATCGCCGGGGGGTCTGCTCTCATTTTCAGGGCAATGATCGCCTACCCGCGTTGCCCGTTCTCAACCTGACGGCGCGACCTATCCCTCCTGTGGTGCGCGCCGTCATCCCCTGTTTTGCCCCGCGCCGCTCTCACCCATAGAGGGCCGTAGGAAGGGGCAAAACAGGGGAGGGCGTCGCTTGCACAACATGACTCGGCTTGCACTTCGCAAGCCTCCGCTACTCGGCCCGACCCCGTAGCTCGTCGTTCCAATCCTTGGCGCTCGATCTGACCCGACCGAACCCGGCGCATGATCCCGCCGCCAGTTCCCGCAAACGGTCTGCCAGTATGTCGCCGCCTTGGCCTCGATCCGTTGCAGCTACCAACCGGCATGACGACGGAAGCAATCGGGCGAACGTCTCGGCGGTCGGGGGTCCAAATCCTCCACCTGTCGAAACGTAGGCGGTGCCTTCGGGCCATTGCTCGATCGTCGCGAGGCTCAAGGCGTCGATCGCACTTTCTGTAACCGCTACCCGTCGCGCTTCCCGTATCTGGCCGATCCAGAACAGGGCCTTGTCGCCACCCTTCGCGAACCCTTTGTATTTTGGACCGCGCATTTCCCATCCGGCCGGGGCGTCATCGGCAAGGCGGTGCAGAAACCAAGCGGTGCCGTAGATACCTTCTCGCAATAGCCCGGCATCGTTGGCCCGCGTGATCGTCGCTGCGGGCAAACCACGTTCGCCGGATAGATACCGCCATGCCTGTGAACCCGGCTGCAAGGCTGCTGCGCGGCTCCATGCCTTCCCGGCGTCGAGCGGTGCCACCTGGGACCGATCGCGAAAGGTGGGGGTGAGTGTCGGCGCTATGCCTGCAAGCGGGCGAAGCGCGCGGCGGGCATGGCCGAAATTACCGCCCGTCAAACGCTGGGCGAGTGCCAGCACGTCGCCGCGCTGGTCGTTGATCGGGTCGAACCATCCGCGCCCCTCATGGGTAACGATAATGATCTGGGCCGGGCCGTTCCGAAACTTGACGGCGTGCGTCGTGCTTTCGGGCGCGTCCAGTTTCCAGCCATCGCGCTCTAGGACCGTGCGGCAGTCCACCTTGGCGCGTAACTCGTCCAGTTCCGGGTCGCGCATATCAAATCCACCACCACCACGGGGGCGCGGGGAAGCTGGGCTGCGATTCCAGTCCAAGCCGATCGGCAAGGGCCGTTGTCGCAAAGAACACCGCGCCCGACACTACCGCGACGATCGCGCATTGCCCGGCCTCGGGCCACCAACCCTTTGCAACACAGAACGCAATTCCGATCGCGCTACCCGCCAGCACAAGGCCCGAAGCTGGGGCGGCAATAGGTCGGACGATCGCAAAGAGTGCGGTAGCTGCGACCATCACAAGCCAGACCGGCACCCCGACGACGATCGCCAGCACAAGCAAAAGAACCCGCCGCGCCGAAGCGGGGCGGGCCGGGGGCGGGCTAGATCCTTTTCGTGTCATAGCCTGCCCCATGTCCTCTACTCGATCCGAACGAACGTGATTTCGGCCGGGTCCACTTCCTCGGTCTGGATCGCGAACGCCACCAAAGCCCAACCGGGCGTCTCGGCCTTCTGGTCCACGATCAACCGACCCTCGGTGCCATCTGCAACACGAACGATGAACACGGGAGCAACCGCGACCGGCTCGGGCGTCGCTGGCTTCTGCGGCTCGGCAACCGGCCGGGGCGCGGCTGGGGCTGCTGCTGGCGACGACGCAGGGGCAGGGGCAGGGCTTGCACTGTGCAAGGCCGGTTCGCTGTCCTTGGCCTTCTCCGGGGCAGGGGGAAGGAACGACGTTTGCCCTTCGTCCTGCTTAGCTGGGGCCGGGGGAGTGACCGGCGCGGCGTTGGTGTCCGTCTCGCTCGCGATCGGGGCCGGGGCTGGCGTCTGTGGCTCGGCCGCTGGGGCTGCACCCTTGCCCTGATAGGCGGCGAAACCCTCAACCTTGCCCGTGATGGTCCCGACGATCCGGCGCACGTCCGTTACCGTCAACGGCTCGGACACGTCGGGGAGGGCGGCGATAACCGCGTCGGGCGTCTTCACCCATTGCCGATACAGGTCATACAGGGCGCGCATGTCCGACGTGTCGAGGCGTGCGCGCAACTCGGATGGAAACTCGCCAGCCTTACGGAACGCGGCAACCTGATACTCCTTCAAGTTGCAAATCGCGCCGATCTGTTTCGTCGTGCGCCCCTCGCCCGCGAACCGCTCAACCGCATCGGCCAATTCCGAATTGGTGAGGTTCGATCGCTGTTGGTTCTCGATGACCTGGGCGGCGAAGTCGTCGTTCTCGATCTTGCGGATGATGGCCGGAATGTCGGCCGCGCCCGCCAGCTTGGAAGCACGCCAGCGACGGGCGCCAGCAACGAGGGTGTAACGGCCATCGACCGGCGGACGCACCACGATCGCCTGCACAACGCCATGTTCCTTGATGGTGTCGGCAAGGCTCTGCAATTCGTCGGCGTCGAAGTGCTTGCGGGGCTGGTTCGGGTCTTCGTCAATGTTGGATAGGAGGATGCGGATTGCCTCGCCGCTGGTGTCGTCACCTGTGGCTGCGCGAAACGCGCCGAACGCCCCCGCACTGATCTGCGCTCTAGCCTTCGTCGGCTTCTGTACCGGCTTGTTCATGCGCCCAACTCCATCTGCTGCGCGACGTGATCGAACACACCGCGGATTTCGTTTCCTGCGTCTCGGGCTGCGCTGCCCTTCATGTTCCACACGGGTTCGCTCTCGCTCGCGGCCTTCGCGTAGGCGTCGCGCTTCGCGACCATGCCGGGGAACAGTAGCTTTCCGGCCTGCTCGGCAAGGCTCTCGAATAGCTCGCGCTCGCGGCGGCTCTTGCGGTCGTAGATCGAAGGGAGAAGGCCAAGAAAAAGCGGCTCGGCCCGCTGGTAGTGTGCCGACACGCCCTTAATCGCCCGTAGCAACTCGGCCACGCCCTGAATGGAATAATCGTTGATCCCGATCGGGGCTAGAACGGCGTCGGCCGATAGCAGCGCGCCAAAGGTCCGATTGTTCAGCGCGGGCGGCGTGTCGATCACGCACACGTCGTAATCGTCCGCCATACTCTCGATGCTATCGCGGAACGTCTCGATGCACGTCCGATCTGCCGCCTCCACGCCCATAAGGTCGCGTGACGACTGCGCTACAGTCAGTGAGCCAACCGGGGGAACCCGTGTAGCCTCGGCAAAGAGATTGACGCTCTCGACCGGCGACAGGTGCGCTCCAAGCGTCGTGGTCAAATTGCGCTGCGCGTCTAGGTCAATAACAAGCGTGCGGAGCCGTTCGGAAAAATACCAACCGGCATGGGCGACGATGTTGGTTTTCCCAACCCCGCCCTTTTCGTTCATGACAACTAGGGTTTTCATCGTGTGGTGTCCCTGCATGGACGGGCCGGATCGTTGGCGGTTGCCGCCGCATCTGAACCGGGCCGGCTCGTTGGTGCCGACATAGGAAGACTAGGGGAATAGCTTGGGATCGTCAACACCTGTCAACACTTTCGCGGCGGTTATTTACGGGCGGTTTGCCCGGCTGGTCGCGATTGTCTTGCACTGTGCAAGCCGTTCCCTGCAATTCATTCGAGGCCGGGGAGGCGTTGCCCCCCGATCCCGGTTAGACGTGGGCCGCGACGATCGCCGCCATTTCGCAAAACACCTCGGCGTAAAGCTGAACGTCGAACTGTGCGACGGGGCCGCGCTGGCTGGTGAAGCGGTGCTTTGCGACGATCGACCATGCGGGGGATTCCGCGCCGCTCTGCATCCGAACCGTGATCGGCTCGACGGTGAACGCTTCGTAATCGCGCAGGATTTCCGCCTTGTCGAAGAAGAAGATGACGGGGAGGGGAGTTTCGGGCTTCGTCGCGTCAAACATGATTGCATCCCTGCATGGACTGAACCGGGACCGTCGCGATTGCCGTCGCTGGGTGCCGGGCGGCTCGATCGAACCGACTTAGAAACAC
>NZ_MOLY01000015.1 GCF_001956315.1 Sphingomonas montana
CGCCACGACGGTGCCGACGCCGGTCTTGGTGAAGAACGCCGGAATGCCGGCCCCGCCCGCGCGGATCCGTTCCGCCAGCGTTCCCTGCGGGTTCAGTTCCAGCGCCAGTTCGCCCGACAAATATTGCTGCTCGAACAGCTTGTTCTCGCCGACATAGCTCGACACCATCTTGGCAATCTGCCGCGATTCCAGCAGCATCCACAGCCCGAACCCGTCGGCCCCGGCATTGTTGGATACCACCGTCAGGCCCGTCACCCCGGACGCGCGCACTTCGGGGATCAGGCTCTCCGGGTTGCCTGAAAGGCCGAAACCACCCGACATGATCGTCATGCCGTCGAACAATATGCCTTCCAGCGCCGCTTTGGGACTGTCGTAGATCTTGCTTTTCATCTTACCTCCATCGGAAGTCCGACATAATTTTCCGCCAGCACGCGCTGTGCGGCCTCGGATCCGCGAATATAGTCGAGTTCGGCGACCTGCAGCCGCCGCGAAAAAACGTCCATGTCCGGGAAGCGGTGGGTGATCGTGGTGAACCACCAGGAAAAGCGCTCCGCCTTCCAGACCCGCGCCAGCGCGCGCGCCGAATAGCCGTCGATCCCCGTGGTCGAGCGTTCGCCATAATATTCGGCCATCGCCTCGCCCAGCATTATCACGTCGGACACCGCCAGGTTCATCCCCTTGGCCCCCGTCGGCGGCACGATGTGCGCGGCATCGCCGGCCAGGAACAACCGGCCCCAGCGCATCGGTTCCGATACGAACGAGCGCAGCGGCGCGATCGTCTTTTCGAACGATGCACCGCGCGTCACACGCGCGCTGACCTCCGGCCCGAGCCGCAGGCATAGTTCATCCCAGAAGCGTTCGTCCGACCAGTCGGCAACCTTTTCGTCCAGCGCGCACTGCACATAATAACGGCTGCGCGTCGCCGACCGCATCGACGCCAGCGCGAACCCGCGCTCATGATTGGCATAGATCAGTTCATGCTCGACCGGCGGCACGTCGGCCAGGATGCCCAGCCAGCCGAACGGATAGACGCGTTCGAACGTCTGCCGCACCGCCGCCGGGATCGCCGCACGACTGACCCCGTGATACCCGTCGCACCCGACGACAAAGTCGCAGTCCAGCCGCCGCGCCACGCCGTCCCCGGTCCAGCCGACCCACGGCCGCGCGCCGTCCAGATCGTGCAACGCCACGTCGCCGACATTCCACAGGATCGGCAAATCGCGCGCCTCGGCCGCATCGAACAGGTCGCGCATCACCTCCTGCTGGCCATACACCGTCACGGTCGATCCGCCGGTCAGCGCCGCCAGGTCGATATGGAACAGCGCGCCGTCGATCGACAGGTTGGTCCCGCCATGCACCAGCCCTTCGCGATCGAGCCGCGCAGCCAGCCCAAGCCGCCGCATCAGCGCCGTCGTTCCCTGTTCCAGCACGCCCGCGCGAACCCGCCCCTCGACATAAGCCCGGTCGCGCCGTTCCAACACGACCGCATCGATGCCGGCCTGTCGCAGCAGATGAGCGAGGAACATGCCCGCGGGTCCGCCACCGATGATCGCAACCTGCGTGCGCATGCCGTTCCGTCCTCTCGCATCGTCGGCGATGTCCGCCGCAGGGTGCGACGATGCACGCCACGGCGCCGACCGACCATGCCAATCCCGCGCGGAAAGTTGGACGATCCGGCTGCCTCCGGCTATCGTTGCAGGGTGCGCGAAACCATCGTTCCCAGCTTCTATCTCTACGGCGAACCGCACCGCGCGGTCGCGGACGGCTTCGTCCATGTCGAACAGCTTGACGATCGCTCGCGCCCCAGCGCGTGGACGATCCAACCGCACGCGCATGCCGAACTGGCCCAGCTGTTTGTCATTGATCGCGGCGGCGGCACGTTCCGGGTCGAGGATGTCGGGCTGCCGTTCGCGGCACCCGCCGTCCTGATCGTGCCCGCGGCCGTCGTCCATGGTTTCACCTGGAACACCGAGTCCGCGGGATCGGTGCTGACCCTCGCGCGCTCCTATCTCGCGACGCTGGAACAGCGTTATCCGGGGATCGACCGCCTGTTCGCACGGTCGCGGGTCCTGCGGCGCGGTACCGATGGCGGTGCCACGATCGCAGCGGCCATCGCCGCGCTGATGCGCGAACTGGGATGGGCGGCGCCGGGCCACCGTGCCGCGGTCGATGCCGCGCTGCTCGCGATCATCGTTGCGGCGCTGCGCTCGCTGGACGCCGACGACGCGTGCGACGTGCCCGCCCCGGGTCAGCAGGCCGCCCTCGTCGCGCGTTTCCGGGCGCGCGTGGACGAACGCTTCCGCCTGCGTGAACCGGTCGCCGATCATGCGGCTGCGCTGGGCGTCGGCGAAAGCCGGTTGCGCGCGGCCTGTGCCCGCATGGCGGCGACGTCGCCCGCGGCGATGCTCGATGCGCGCGCGATGCTGGAGGCGCGCCGCGCGCTGCTCTACTCCAACCTGTCGGTGGCGGAGATCGGCTATGCGATCGGTTTTGCCGACCCGGCCTATTTCACGCGCTTCTTCACGCGTCACGCCGGTCAGTCGCCGCGGCTGTTCCGTCGTGCCCGGGCGTGAAGCGGTCGGTCAGCGCCGCCGTCACCGCCCAGCGCGCCACCACCGCGCCGAGCAGCGCGCCGTACAGCGCCTTGCAGCCCAGCGCCGTCGCGAACGGCACCGCGCCACCGACCAGCGGCAGGATCACGACATGCGCCGCCGTCGCCACCACGGCGATCGGCAGTGCGACCATCAGGCTGCGGACCATCACATGTCGCGGCCGGCGGTCGCGCGGCGGCAAAGGTGCGACCGCGCCGACGGCAACCCGCCTGCGCGTCAGCAGCGTCGGCACCAGGGTGGCCATCAGCGCGATCATCAGGCTTTGCGGAAACGCATCGACGATCAACCCGTCCCAGTCGCGTACCGCCACCGGATCGCGTCCGCCGAAGATCAGCAGCATGAACACAACGCTCAGCACCGCGCTGATCGTAGCGCCGATCGCCGTCTCGATCCGGCGGTAGCGGCGCTGCGCCGCGGTCACTCCGCACCGCCCAGCGTCACCGGCCCGATCAGCCCTGCCGGTCGCAACGGCGCATCCGCGCGGTAGCTCGGCATCGACGTCCAGGTGATCTTGGCGGCCAGCGGCTGCGCATCGCCGATCAGCCGGTTGACCCAGACATTGGCGACGCGCACCTCGATGGCGTTGCGTCCCGGCTGCACCGCAGCGCCGATATCGATCCGGTACGGCGCATGCCACAGCGCGCCAACGGCACGGCCGTTGATCCGCACCTCCGCCAGATCGCCGACCTGCCCCAGGTCGAGCATCAGCGGCGTGCCCGCCCGCCGCCCGCGTGGCAGCGTGAAGCTGTTGCTGTAGGTCGCGATGCCGGAGAAGTAGCGCACCCCCGGTGCCGACTGCGTGTTCAGCGGCACCAGCGTCGGCAGGCTAATCGATGCGGGTGCACCGCGCCCCGGCTGGAACGCCACCCGCCATGGCCCTGTGATCGTTGTGACCGGCACGGCCGCGAGTGGTGCCGCGGTCATGCCCGGCGACGACGTCGCCCGGCGGAAGACGACGAATGCGGAGTCCTCCGCGCCAAGGTCGAGCGGCACGACCGTCTGCCCGCCATCGATCAGATACGACAGCGGCGTCACCCGGCCGCTATCGGCGTGCCACAGTTCGGGAACCTTACCAGTGATCCGGAACCGCGCCTCGATCCGCTCGGCCCGGTCGCGGCGATTGGCGACGAACCACAGCTCGGCATCGGTCATGCGGCGATGCGCGAACAGGATCTCGCTGTCCGGTTTCGGCTTGGCATAATCGAAATCGGGCAGCAGCGCGATCCGCGCCAGTCCGGCCTCGACATCGCGGCCCGCGACGACGCGGCCCTGCCCGATCCGCGTCTCGGCACCTCCCGCCCACAGCCGGCGGACGATCGCGGCATAGGCCGTACGGTCGTCGCCCATGGCCGGCGACGCGATGGGCGCATTGCCGATCACGGTCGCACCCTGTTCCACCAGCGTCGCCAGTCGGCGCAGTATCGGCAGGGTCATGCGCTGCGTCGTGCCGCCCAGATACAGCGCGCGGTACCGCGCACCGCCCGGGGCGACCAGTTCGCCATTCTCGACGCTCAGCGCGCCGGTCACCGCATCGACATCGACGAAATCATAGGCGTAGCGCGCCGGCACATCCGTCAGCGGCGCCTGCGCATACAGCGCGGTCAGCGGTGCTTCCTCGCCGAAGAAATAGGCGACGTCGGCGACGTTGCGTCCCTGCTGCAGCAGATAGCTCGACCGCGCCAGATAATCGATCCACGGCCGCGCCATCTCACCCCAGCTTTCGTGCCGGTTGAAATATTGCCCGAAGATCGCGAGCGACAGGCCGGGAACCTTGTCGTCGGTCGGCTGGTGGACCGATGTGTGGATCACCGGCCGGTTAATGCCGCTGACGAACTCCAGGTCCGCGACGCGTTTCAGGTCGGCCGGCGCGAACGCCCATGGCGCGAAGCCTGACGTGAACGATTCCGCTGCGACGATATTCTGCCCGTACAGATGCGCGACCGACGCCGCACCGCGCAGGTCGCCCAGCAAGGTCGGCCGCGGTGCACCACCGCGCTCATACGTCCACATCGCCGCCATCGGCACGTCGGCATGGCGGCGCAGCGCGATGTCGCTGCCCAGCGCGGGGCGGCCGTCCTCCAGCGCCTCGCCATAGACCTTGAGGCCGTTGGCATGCGCCACACGCGCCACCGTCCCATAATGCTCGCTCGCCAGCAGGTCGCCCAGCGTCCGGCGGTAATCGTACAGGAACGCGTCGCTCCGTGCCGGCGACCCGATCACCACGCCGGTCAGCGTGGGCAGGAACGGCGTCGGGTTGTAACCGCGCAGCGCCTTGAACCGGTCGATCATGCGCGGCGTCCAGTTGGCATCGCCCGCCTCGAAACTGTCCGTCACGATCGCGCGCACGCCTTTCGCACCGATCAGGTCGGCACCCGTGGCCGTGCGGTACAGGCCGAGATAATGGTCGAGATAGCGCGCGACCGCGGCACCGTCATATTTGTCGACCTCAAGCCCGGTCGCCTCGCGCGTGGCGGGGTGGTTGGTCGTGCCGAGCAACGAACTGCCCAGCCGCACGATCCGCCAGCGCCCCTTGGGCGGCGTCCAGTCGAGCGTCCCGTCCGGCTTCATCCGCTGGGTCAGGTCGACGACCCGCGCCGGATCGACCCCGGCCAGATCGGGGCCGTCGCTGCCGAGCGCATAATAATCGAGCACGGTGGCGAAACCGGCCTTCGCCTCGAACCGGTCGACCTTGCGCTCGGCCGACAGCCGCAACTGCGCCAGCGGGATCGTATCACTCGCCTTGCCGGTCGGAAAAAGCCCCTCCATCGCGGCACCTGGTGCCGGCGCGCCCAGCCCCACCCGCTTCGGCGCGGTGTTGGGGCCGAGCACCAGCCGGAACGCGCGCGCGGTGACCGGCGCGAAACTGACCGTCGTCGGCACGTTGGCCAGCGGCAGCGTCGCGATCCGCCGCCAGCCGGCACCGTCCTGTGCCTCCAGCACCGGCAGGAACGCCGGATCGCCGAACGCCGGCAGTGCGCCTGGCATGAACATCGTCGCCGACCGGATCGTGGTCGCCCTCGCATAGCCAATCGTCAGCGTCGCCGGCCGTTCGGGCGTACCCTTGGGGATCGCGACCACCGTGCCGGCATCCTCATCCCCCAGCGCCGCGACGTTGCCCGATCCGCCGGCGATCGTCGTCGGCCCGGGCAGCGCCGCGTCCGTCACCGGATAGGCCAGCACCGCGACATCGGCATACCAGCTCGGCGGGATATGCGCGGCGACCGACGGATCGAACCCGGCAAGCGGGTCGTCGAACGGCAACGCCTGGAACGGCCCGGTCGTCTTCGGCGGCGACGGCAGCGTACCGGTGAAGCGGCGGCCGCCCATAACCTCCGTCTCGCTCCAGACGAGCTTCTTCATGCCGTCGGCGGGCGCCACCCACGGGCCGCCCGTCTCGCTCCATCCCGGCGATCCGGCGATGGCCAGTTCCAGCCCTAGCCGGTCCGCGGTGCCCGCCGCCAGCCGGAAGGCGCGCTGCCAGGCCGGCGTCATATAGGCGATGCGATCCTTCACCACCTGCGGCGTCAGCAGCGCGGCATCGAAATTCTGGACACCGCCCAGGCCGACGCGCTTCATCCATTCCAGGTCCTTGACGATCCCGTCCTCGCTGATGTTGCCGTTCAGCCAGTGCCACCACGCCCGCGGCCGTGCCGATGCCGGCGGATCGCCGAACCCCGCAAGCAACGGATCGACCGCGGCCGCCGGCACGGGTGTCGCCACCTGAGCCAGGACGAGCGAGGACGACGCGAACAGCGCGGCGGTCAGCGCGATCAGGCGGGGCATGGTGGTCCTGGCAGTCATCATCGTTCCTCAGCGGTGCGGGGAAAGCAGGCCACGCGTTGCCAGCCAAAGCCGGAACTCGTCCATGACCAGCGTGGAAGTGGTACCCGGCCGGCCGATGCCGAAACCGTGATCGCCGCGTTCATAGGCATGCAACTCGACCGGTCGCCCCGCCTGTCGCCAAGCGTCGACGATGCCGAACCCCTGCTTGCGCAACAACGGGTCGTTCATCGCCAGCGCCGCGAACATCGGCGGCGCATCCGCCGGCACCGCGACCGGCATCATCGATCCGTAGATATATCCAAGAAAGGCAGGTTTCGCAGTGCCCCTACCGTTCAGTACCGCCTGCATCGCCGTCCGGGCTCCGGCCGAAAATCCAACCATGCCGACCCGCGCCGGATCGATGCCCCAACGGGCTGCGCCCTGCCGGATCAGCGCCAGCGCCTGCAAAGCGTCCTGCGTAGCGCGGGGTTCGCGAAGATTGTCCGTTTCACCGCTCGCGATCGCCGCCCCCATTGTCTCGCCGACCTTGCGCATGAACGCGGGTTCGTCGTCCGGTGTCGAATTGAGCCGGTATTTCAGTACGAACGCGGCGATGCCGTGGTCGGCCAGCCAGCGCGCGATCGCAAAGCCTTCGGAATCCATCGACAGCGACAGGAACGCGCCGCCGGGCGCGACCACCACCGCCGCGCCCGTCGCCTTTGCCGGATCGGGCAGGACCGGCGTCATCGTCGGGATCGCGACGTTTCGCACGATGCGCTGGTCCATGTGCGTCCCGTCGGGAAAGTCGGCGGTCATCCGCCCCCAGCGTTCGGCCGTCCCGCCCGCCGGCAACGATCCCATCGGCCACAACGGGATGGCATCGCGATCAGCGGGGGCCGCAATGCGGGCCAGACCGAACTTCGGCACCGGTGCCTGCGCTGATATCGCGACCGGCGCGATCAGCGCCGCCAGCGCGATCCACCCCCGACCGGTCATAGCGCGTTGCGCCGCGCGATCGCGCCCAGCACGCCGGCGCTCGGCTTCGGCGTGCGCTTGAAGTTGGTGCGATCGACCGCGACCAGCCCGAAACGCGGCTTGTATCCGAAGATCCATTCGAAATTGTCGAGCAGCGACCAGTGCATATAGCCCGTAACCGGCACGCCCTCGTCCACCGCCTTCTTCAGTTCCGCCAGCGCGGCGGGGATCAGCGTGGCACGGATCCGGTCGTCATCCGTGCCGACGCCGTGCTCGGTCACCATCACCCGGTTGCCCGTCGCGGCATGCGCATAGCGGACCGCACCGGCCAGCGAGGGCGCCCACACCTCCGACCCGCTCCAGTTGCGGACCGCATCGGCCGGCGGTTCGACATGGCCCTTGGCATCCCAACGCGCGCGTTCGTAATTCTGCACGCCGATGAAATCGTCGCCGCGGGCCGCCTCCAGCCATGCGCCGTAGAGATCGGCCCGGACCGCGTCGCGCTTCGTCGCCGCGCCGACGGCCTGATCGTCGATCATCGCCAGGCTGACGCCGACCGGCAGCTCGGGGCGGACCGCCTTGATCGCGGCGCGCCCGGCCTTGTGCGCGGCGATCATGATCGGCAGCATCGTGTCGAGATCCTCCGGGTTGGCCGCGTTGCCCGCGACGAACTTGGCCGATCCGGTCGCCTTGCCCGCGGCGATCAGCATTGCGCGCTGCGCGTCCAGCAGCTGCGGCGGCAGGCCGATCGTGCGGAGCAGCCGCAGGATGTTGGGCTCGTTCATCGTCACCGCATGGCCGATCCCCGCGCCCAGATGCCGTGTCGCACGGTCGCAATAGGCCGCGAACAGCATCGGTGCCTTCGGGTTGGTCCACCCGCCTGCCGCCGCGAACCAGCGCGGCGCGGTGAAATGACTGTAGGTCACGACCGGGGTCAGCCCGCGCGCACGGCACCCCTCGACGATCCGCTTGTAATGATCGAGCATCGCGATCGAGATCATGCCCTGTTCGGGTTCGATCCGCGCCCATTCGATCGAGAATCGATAGCTGTTAAGACCCAGCGCCTTCACCAGATCGAGGTCCTGCGCCCAAAATTCGAGATTGTTGCACGCATCGCCCGAACGCTCGGCGAAGATGCTCGGCTTGACGTTCTCCAGCAGCCACGTGTCGCTGGCGACATTGTTGCCTTCCACCTGATGGCCCGCGGTCGCGGCCCCCCACAGGAAGCCGCGCGGGAACGCCCCCGATCGCGATACGGCGGACAGCGCGGGTGCGGCGGCGATCGCGCCGGCGGCGACGATCAGGGTACGGCGGTCGATCGACATGCGTCTCTCCATATTATCGTATCGTGTCTGCGATGAAGCCCAGCACTTCGTCGGTCAGCCGGGTGTCGCTGCCGCCAATGTGGCAGGCCAGGCTGAAATGATTGTGGCCGCCCGCAATGTAGCTGCGTGTCAGCGTGCCGTGCAGGGCCAGCCGCGCGGCCAGCAACTGCACGGTTTCCGTCTGGAACCGCGCCGGATCATGTTCCGCGCAGGCGACGAACAGCGGCATCGTGGTGCCGACGACCGCCTCGCGCGGCCGGCGTTCCGGGTAATCGGCGGCATCACCGTAATAGAGCGTGTCGCGGGTATCGAGCGGCGTGAAACCGTACAGTCCGGACAGCAGCACCGCCGCCGCCATCCCGCCGCCGTCCGGCCGCAGCCGCAGATGCGTCGCGACATGGACCGCACCGGCGGAGGTCCCCATCACCACGATGCGCGCCGGGTCGCCGCCATGTTCGGCCACATGCGCGACCAACCAGGCGATCGCCGCGCCGACATCCTCGCCCCCCGCCGGCCAGCCATGATCGGGCGCCAGCCGGTAATTCATCACCGCGCCGACCATGCCCGATCGCGCTGCCCAGCGCCCGACATGGGCATTGAACGGGTGATCCGGCGACGCCTTCTCGCCGCGCACGAAGCCGCCGCCATGCACCCACAACAGCACGGTCGCCCCCTCCGCACCCGACGGCACGTACAGGTCTAGCGTCTGGCGCGGATCCACACCGTAGCGCAGGTCGCTGGCCGTCGCCGGCCGGACGGCGGCCAGCGCATCCTGTTCCGCCCGGAACAGCGCCTGCACGGCCGTCAGCACATCCGGCCCCAGCCGCTGACCGATCGCGGCGATGGCCCGATGTTCGGCGGACGACTGCATCGTCATGGCTTGCCGCCCCCGTTTCCGCGGATCGTCAGAAGCGGACCGCGAGCTGGCCGCCGATCGTGCGGCGTCCGTCGCGGGTGTTCCAGTTCACCACGCCGCCGGAGGCGCTGAACGGCAGGCCGATGACCGACGAATGGAACCGCGTATCGAACAGGTTGCGTGCGAACGCGCCGATCCGCCACGCGCCGTCGGGCGCACCGACACCGACGTTCAACCCGACCAGATCATAGCCCCCCTGCCGTGCGAACGCCTCGCCCGCATCGTAGCTGACGCCGCTGCGGTAATAATAGCTGGCCGACGCATCCAGCGTCAGCCGCTCGGTCAGCGGCTGGTTAAAGTCCGCACCCAGCGTCACGCTGTGCTTGGGCGCACCCGGCAACGGCTCGCCACGTGCCTGGAACAGCGGCGTCGCCGCGGTCGATCCCGTCGCGTTGCAGCGTGCGGCGATCGCGGCCGCCCCCTGCGCCACGGTCGAATCCGGGCATGCGGTGACATAGTCGGTGAAATAGGTGTCGGAGTAGGTGTAGTTGGCATTGACGGAGAAGCGCGGGTTGAACCGGTACGTCGCCTCCACTTCAAAGCCGGCCGCCTCGAACCCGCCGGCATTCTCGGTCAGGAATTCCAGCCCGTTGAACACCGATGTCTGCAGGTTCTTGTACATGTCGTAGAAGATATTGCCGTTCAGCGTCAGGTGGCGATCGAACAGCTGCGTCTTGGCACCGACGGTGATGTCGACCACCGTCTGCGGATCGACCGACACCTGCTGCCCGGTCAGCCCGGAAAAGGTGACCGTTGGCCCGAGGTAACCACGGGCGACGGTGCCGTAGAACATGATGTTCTCGGCCGGCTTCGTCTCGAACCCGATCCGGCCGGACCAGTCGCCCTTGCTGGTCGATCCGGTGGCGCGCGGCCGCGGGGTGTAGGGGACCGTGAACCCGTTCGGCCCCACACCCGACGGGAAGAGCGGATCGGCCAGCGAGAAGCTTTCCGCGTCGACCCAGTCGTAGGAATAACGCCCGCCAAGCAGGATGCGGAATCTCTCGCTCACCCGGATCGAGCCGTCGACGAAGGCCGCGGCGCTGTCGGTCGTGGTCTTGGTCGTCGACAACCCGTTGGTGATCGAAATCTGGGTCGCCGCGAACGGAACGGCCGGGCGCAACTGCGCGCTGGCGAACTGGCCGCCGATGCCCACCTTGCGCCGCGAGGCATAGAGACCCGCCACATATTCCAGCGTGGCGCCGGTCGGCGACGTCAGGCGAAGTTCCTGCGAAAGGAAGCTCTGGTCGCTGCCGACTTCGCGCGCGCTGAAGATCGGGAACGGCAACGCGTCGATCGAATATTGGAACGGCCGCAGGTCGAGCTTGCGATAGGCGGTGATCGACGTCAGCGCATAGTCGCCGACATCGAGGTTGAGTTCGAGCGAACCGCCGAAGTTGCGCTCGTCGGTCGCACCGCCGTCATTATCGACCGACTTGGTGTTGTCGAAACCGGGCGTCACGCCGAGTGCGGTGACCGCGGCAAAGCGTGCGGCGGTCAGCGGGTTGGCGAGCGAGGGTGCACGGTTCAGCGTCCACAGCTGACCCGGCCCCTTCTGCTGCGTGCGCGACCAGTCGCCGATCAGATAGGCGCTGAACCCGTCGGTCGGCTCCCACAACAGCTTTGCGCGACCGCCATAGGCGTGGACGCCGCCCCAATCCTCGTTGCGCACGACGTTGCGGACATAGCCGTCATATTCGCGGTCGAATGCGTAGACCGCGACTGCCGCATTGCCGCCCAGCGGCACGTTGATGCTGCCGTTGATATTGCGCTCGTTCAGTTCGGCATAGGATGCGAAGGCACTGCCGCCGAACTTGTTCAGGTCGGGCTTGCGCGTCGTGATGTTGACCACGCCGGACGATGCGTTCTTGCCGAACTGCGTGCCCTGCGGACCTTTCAGCACCTCGACCCGGTCGAGATCGCCCAGGCTTTGGATTGGATTGCCGAACGGCACCACGACGTTGTCGACGACGGTGCCGACATTCTGCTCGGACGAACTGCTGATGCCGCCCGCCGAACCGACGCCGCGCAGGCGAAAGCCCGCATCGTTGGGCGACGTACCGAACTGCACGCCTGAAAACTGATACTGGATGTCCTGCAGGCTCTGGAAACCGCTCTGCGCCAGCTGATCCCCCGACAGCGCGTTCACGGCGAGCGGCACATCCTGCAACCGCTGCGCGCGGCGCGTGGCGGTGATGATGATGTCGCCGCCGTCCGACTGGTCGCTGCCGATCCCGGCCTGGTCCGCGGTGGCGGCGGTTGTGTTCGACGTGGTGGCGCCCGGCTGGGCGGTCGGCACTGTGGCCGGGGCCTCCCGCGCGAATGCGGGGGCGGCCAGTGCGATGCTGCTGACGGTGGCCAGCGCTGCTGCGATTCTGACGATCATGATGGTCCTCTCCTGATTTTTTATGATTTGGTATGCGTGCGGTCGGTCAGGCGGCGTCCTCGTCGACCACATGATTGCTCAGCGTGCCGATCGATCCGATCGCGATCTCCACCCGATCGCCCGCCTTCATCCACAGCGGTGGCGTCCGTTTCGCGCCGACCCCGCCGGGCGTGCCGGTGGCGATCACGTCGCCGGGCGACAGCGGGGTGAAGGACGAGACGTAAGCGATGATCTTGGCGAGCGGAAAGATCATGTCGCGGATCGGCTGGTCCTGCACGATCGTGCCGTTCAGCCGCGTCACGACATGGATATCGTCCAGCACGCCCGCCTCCGCCGGGGTCACCAGCTGCGGTCCGAGCGCGCCGGTGCCGGGGAAGTTCTTGCCCGGCGCGAACTGCGACGTATGCCATTGCCAGTCGCGGATCGACGCGTCGTTGAAACAGGCATAGCCCGCGACATGGTCGAGCGCGTCGGCCTCCGCGATCGCACGGCCGCCGCGGCCGATCACGATCGCCAGCTCGCCCTCGAAATCCAGGTTGGTCGATACGGTCGGCCGCACGATCGGCTGCCCGTCGGCGATCAGCGTGTCGGCGAACCGCGTGAAGATCGACGGATGATCGACCTTGGCGCGGCCCGTCTCCGCCCGGTGGCTTTCGTAATTATGGCCGACGCACAGGATCTTGCCCGGATTGGGAATGACGGGCAGCAACACGACGTCGCGCCGGTCGATCACCGGTCCGTCGGCCAGCGTGTCCAGCACGCCGGCAGCGATCGCGGCCTTCAGATCGGCCGGCGCACCTGCCGCTGCGCCGCAATCGACGATATGGTCGCCGTCGATCCGGCCGAAACTTGCGGTGCCGTCGGGGCGGCGGAAGCTGGCGAACGCCATTATCGGTCTCCTTGGAATGTCGCGACGCCGGCCATTGCGCAGGTCTCGTCCTGATCGGGGTTATCGCCGCTGACGCCGATTGCGCCGATCGGCACGCTGGCCGCATCGCGGATCAGCACGCCGCCGGCCGACAGCGCCAGCGCGCCGCCGGTCGCGACCGCGACGCTGGTGAAAAATACGGGGTTGCCCTGCGCACGCTCGGCGATCTGCCGACTGTCCATACCCATGCCCAGCGCACCCGTCGCCTTGGCGCGGGCGATGTCGAACCGGAACAGGCTCGCCCCGTCCTGCCGCGCGAACGCCACCGGATGCCCGCCGGCGTCCAGCACGATCGCGGCGATCGGCACGTCTGCGCGCGCGGCGGCCAGCACCGCGGTCAGCGCGTGTTGCGCGGCGGCCAGGGTCATCGCCGTCATGCCGCCATCGCCGGGTGTAGCGCCGCATGCAGATCGGCGATCAGCGCATCGACATCGTGCGCGGCGGTGCCGAACACATAGGCATCCGGCCGCACCAGCACAAAACGCGCGGCCCGGTCGGCCAGCCAGCGGGCCAGCGTGCCGTCGTCCGCGATCGCCGCGACGTCCACCGTCGCCACCGGCAGCTCGCCCAGCGCCGCCCGCGCCGTGTCGGCCGCCGCCGCATCGGCCGCGAACAGGCGCCAGCCCTGCCCCGTCACCGTATCGAGCAGCACACCGCCGACGCGCGGCTGGACGAAGCGTTCGCCCGCCCCCGCCGTATCCGCGGCGACCGCGCCGGCGCGGTACGCCGGGATCAGGTCGGCCGCGGTACCGGTCGCCGCGGTCTTCGCACGTTCGCGCATCGCATGGTCGCGCGCCGCCGCCCGGTCGGGATCGAGTTCGCAGATATAGCGCCCTGCCTCCACCGCGGCGGCGACGACCTGCCGGACATGCGGGTCGCGTTCGGGCTGATATGTATCGAGCAGCGCCGCGTCGGCCGCGCCCTGCCGCACCAGCGCCAGTTTCCAGACGAGGTTCGCGACGTCGCGCATCCCGTGGCACATGCCCTGTCCGAAGAAGGGCGGCGTCTGGTGCGCGGCATCGCCCGCCAGGAATATCCGCCCCTCGCGCCACCGCTCGGCGATCAACCCGTGGAAACGGTACGTCGTCGCGCGCAGCACTCGGTGCGGCACGCCGTCGAGGTAGGGCGCGAGCAACCGCGCCACACTCTCCGGCTGCATCATCTCTGCGTCGTTCTCGCCGGGCAGCAGCATGAATTCCCAACGCCGGATCGCGCCGCGCCCCGGCACGATCGTCGCCGGGCGAGCCGGATCGCACATCATCACCGACAATTGCTGCAGCTCGGCCGCATCCGGCACGCCCCACAGGTCGGGGAAGCGGACCGGGCCGTCGACCTCGGCATCGACCACCAGCCAGGGTTCCTCGAAATCGAGATCGTCGAGCGCGATGCCCAGCGTCCGGCGCACCGTGCTGCGCGCGCCGTCGCACGCGATCACCCAGTCCGCTCGCACCGGCACCGCATCGCCGTCGCGGCGCAGCTGCAGCGTCACGCCCTCGTCGTCCTGCGCGAACCCGTCCAGTTCCACGCCCAGCATCTGGGTGACGCTATCGAACCGCGCCAGCCCGTCGCGCAGCAGCTGCTCGAGTTCGGGCTGGTAGAAGAAATAGTCGTTGGCCCAGCCGAACGGCCTCGGCCGCCCCGCAGTGCCCATGTACCGGATCACACCGTGGTCGGCCCCGACATGCAGATGCCCCTGCGTCTCGCGCATCGCCGGCGCGATCGTCTCGGCCAGCCCGGCGGTCTGAAACAGCCGCATCATCTCATGGTCCAAGTGCACGGCGCGCGGCATCGGGTGCGGGGCAAGCTCGCGATCGATCACCAGCACACGCAGACCGGCGGCCGCCGCCAGATTGGCCGCCAGCGCGCCGACCGGGCCACAGCCGACGATGGCCAGATCATAGGATGCGATGTCGTTCACCGGGCATCCCTGCTGATGGTCCGCCACCGGCGGTTTCCGCGCTGCGCATTCATCGATCCGTCTCCCATGCGGCTCTGTCGGGCCGCGTTGGTCCCGATGTGCGGGATCGGTGGGGGCGGTGTAAAATACTAAGTTCGGATCATTCCATAGGGACGGCCTATGCCACCAGCGCCAGGATCGCCGCCAGGAACTGCTCGCCCAGTTCGGACAATGGCCGATCGGCCAGCGTGCGGATGCCGATGCTGCGCGTCACGGTGGCGCCGCTGATCGGCACCGCGCGCAGCACGCCGATCGACAGTTCGGACGACGCCACCCGGCGCGGCAGCACGGTGATACGCGCGCCGCCGCGCACGATCGCCATCGACGTCAGCAGCGAATCGCAGTGGATAACATCGGCGGGCAACGGCGCCTCGGCGGCCAGGAACAAGGCCTCGACCTGACGGCGGAACGCGCCGCCGGCATGCGGCAACACCCAGCCCATGTCCGTCACGTCCTGCAACGACACCGTCGGGCCAAGTGCGTCGTGTGCGCGGCCGACGATCAGCGCGAACGGATCACGCACGATGCTGCGCTCCGCGATGTCGTCGGGCGTTGGCTCCACACCGGTCGTCACCACCGCCACCTCGATCTGGCCGCGCTGCAACAGCTCGTTCAGCTGCGCATCGCCGCGTTCGATGATGTGCAGCGCCATGTGATCCGCCTTCCCCATCCTGGCGAGCGCCGCGGGCACCAGGCTGACCAGCGCCCCCGGCGTGCCGCCGATGCGTAGGGGACCGCGAATGCCCTGCCCGGTCAGCATCAC
The DNA here is from genome assembly GCF_001956315.1 of Sphingomonas montana. Taxonomy (GTDB): domain Bacteria; phylum Pseudomonadota; class Alphaproteobacteria; order Sphingomonadales; family Sphingomonadaceae; genus Sphingomonas_R; species Sphingomonas_R montana. Next base: position 15,622 of record NZ_MOLY01000015.1, read on the forward strand.
CGCCTGCGGCGTATCGTCCAGCAGCACCTCGATCATCTCCGCGCGCCGCATCAGGACCGCGCCCGAGGGCGTCAGCGCGATCCCACGCCGCCCCCGATCGAACAGGCTGGCGTGCAACTGCCGTTCCAGCTGCGCGATCGCCACCGATACCGACGGTTGCGAGATATTGAGCAGCCGCGCCGCCCCGCTGATCGATCCTTCGCGGCCGACGGCCAGAAACGTCCTTAGCAGTCGTGGATCGATCATGTCGGTCTCCCTCGTGGTCGCATAGTCTGCGCTTATGGATATTTAGTCAGAACGTATTTTACAGCAATGCTGCGATGGGGTCATATGCCGCATGACCGCGCATCCGCGGCGAGAGAGGATCATGACCCATTTTCCCATGACCGCCCTGCGCAGCGTCGACCTTACGGTTCCGGACCTGCCGGCGGCGACCGCCTTCTACACGGACATCTGGGGCCTGACGGTTGCCGACCAGGTCGCCGGCTGCGTCTGGCTTCGCGGCACGGGCACGGATCCGCATCTGCTGGCGCTCCACGCCGGCGATACCGCCGCGATCCGGTCGATGACGTTCCGCGTCGCGCCCGATGCCGATCCGGCGGCCTTGCTGTCGGCGATGGTCGCGCACGGCGGCATGACGCTGCACCCCCTCCACGCGGTCGACGATCATGGCGGCGGGATGGCCGGCGCGGTCCGCGATCCGCGCCGGCGCACGATCCGGCTGGTGCAGGGCGATACCGCCGCCGCCCCGCTCGTGCCCGACCGCGATCGCCCGGAACGGCTGGCGCATGTCAACATCAACAGTGTGGATGTCGACGCCGATGCGCGCTTCTTCTGCGATGCGCTCGGTTTCACGCTGACCGACCGGTCCAAGATGATGGCGTTCGTCCGCACCAACGACGATCATCATTCGGTGGTGATCGCCGATGCGCCCGTCGAAACGCTCAACCATATCGCGTTCCAGATGGCCGATTGGGAAGGCGTAATGCGCGCCGCCGGGCGGATGGTGGACCATCAATTCCCGATCGGCTGGGGCCCCGGGCGGCATGGGCCGGGCGACAACGTCTTCACCTATTTCGTCGACCCGTTCGGGTTCGTCATCGAATATACCGCCGAAGTGCTGCAGGTAGACGACCGATACCGCGTCGGCGGACCAGGCGACTGGATCTGGCCGCCGGGCCGCACCGATCAATGGGGCATCGCCCCGCCCAAGACAGCGACGTGCAAGGCGGCACAGCTCGCCATCCCGTTCGCCTGACGCCAGTGGAGAGAGACATGACCAGCCAGACCAGCCTGCCCGTCGGCACTTCCTACATCCTGCGCAATGGCGAGGGGCTGTCGCACCTCGTCGCCGGGCAGGTAGTGCGCACCGTGGCCGGGGTCGATCAGACCGGCGGCGGCTTCGGTGCGGTAGTGTGCGACGCGCCGCTCGATCGCGGACCGATCCCGATGCACTGGCACGAGCGCGAACACGATACCTGGTTCGTCACCCGCGGGCGGTTGCAGGTCTGGGCGGAAGACCAGTCGCGCGTCCTGGCGCCAGGCGATTTCGCCTATGTTCCGCCCCGCGTCACCCACAGCTATCGCAGCGTCGCGCCGCGCACCCAGTTCTTCGGGATCGTCGCTCCTGGCGGCTGGGAAGAGTTCTTCGTCGATGCCGGCGAGGTCTGGGGCATGACCGGCCTGCCCGCCGATGGCCATCCCTTCGACTTTTCCCGCATGGGCCCCTCGATGAGCAAGCACCGCATCATGCGCGTCGACAACCCCGTCTATGTCGAAGCGACGCCGATCGGCACCGCAGATCAGAATCCGCCCGCCGGTCAGTCAGCCTATTTCCTCGAAGCCGGATACGGCACGCGCCACGTCCTGCTCGGCCACCTATCCACTGCGGTCCTCACGAACGCGCTAACCGACGACCTCGTCGACATGCGCGTGATCGAGGGCGGTCGCGATGCGGCAATGCCGACGCTGCGCCATGCCACGACGCATGTCTTCCTCTACCTGCTCGACGGGCTGCTCACGCTGACCATCGATGGCGAGGAGCATAGTCTGACCGCGGGCGATGCCGCCAACATTCCCGCCGGCACCGCTTATGCCACGCGCATCCTTAGCGGGACCGCACGGTGGCTGGCAACCAGCAGCGGCGGCAACGGCGCAGGCCTGTGGGCGGCGGCCGGGACCGAAACCCCGGCGTTCAGCTTCGCACTCGACGGTGATCACGATGCGGACACTGCCCGTCTCGGCGCGATCGACGGCATTGACGCGACGGTCGGTTGAGCACCGGCATGGCGGCGCTGTCGATCGGCTGTACGTTCTCGGACCGGATCGAGGCGCTGCTCGATGGCCGCGTGCGGATCGAAGGGCACGCGGCCGACATCCAGATCGTCGAGCCGCAGCGCCTGTTCCGCGCCGTGCTGCGCGACGCGGCGTTCGACGTTGCCGAACTGTCGATGGCCTCACATATCGCCGCGGTGGCGGCGGGGCACCGCGATTATGTCGGCGTGCCGGTGTTCCTGTCGCGCAGCTTCCGGCACGGCAACCTGTACGTCCGTACCGATCGCGGCATCGACCGGCCGGAGGATCTGGCGGGTCGCACCGTCGGGCTGGTCGATTACCAGCAGACCGCCGCCTTGTGGTTGCGCGGCCTGCTCGCCGACGAGCATGGAGTATCGCGAGAGTCGATCCGCTGGGTCGCCGCCGGGTTGCATGTCCCGGTGCTGGAGGATCGCGCACCGATGCGGATGCCCGCGGGCATCCGCATCGAACGGTCCGCATCGACGCTCGACACGTTGTTGGCACAAGGCGCGATCGACGCCGTCATCAGCCCGGGCGCGCCGTGCTGCTTTCTCCAGGGGACTGCGCCCGTCGCCAAGGTGTGGCGCGACTCGCGCGACGCCGAACTCGACTATTGGCGCCGCACCGCGCTGTTCCCGATCATGCATGTGCTGGTCGTGCGCCGCACGCTGGTCGAGGCCGAGCCCGCACTCGTCGACGCGTTGTTCGCCGCGTTCGATCAGGCGCGCGCGCTCGCCGCAGCGGATCTGGTTTCCCGCGATTTCCCCAAGGTCGCCCTCCCCTGGCTCACTGATTACGCGGTGGCGGCCCGCGACGCGCTTGGCGGCGACCCATGGACCTACGGGCTCGCGCCGAACCGCCGCGTGTTGGACACGATGCTGCGCTACGCCGAGGCCGACGGCTTGAGCGTGGGGCCGCTGGTGCCGGAGGCACTGTTCGCGTGATCGCGCCGGATGAGCTTCAGGACCCTTCTGCATACGATCGTGAGGGGGGCAAGCCGACAGGCCTGATACGAGCCATGAACCGCGATCGATAGACCAGCGTACCGTAATTGGAGACGATCCATGACGAACATATCGAGACGGCGTTTGTGCGGAGCCTCGATCAGCCTGGGAGCCGGCATATTGATCGCGCCCGGCCTGCTGGCCCGAAGTCCAGCCCCTACCAGTGCGCAGGATCTCGCCCGGGTCATCGTCGACAATGATTTCGCTGGTGATCCCGATGGATTGGCCGGCCTTGGCTATCAGCTGCTGTCGCCCACGACCCGAACCGTCCTCGTCACGACCTCTGCCCTCGATGCCAAGTTGGCCAAGCTGGCAGGAACGCTCGTCGCGGGGCAAACCGCTGCGCGCGGAGCCGTCCTGGCCAGGGAGCTGACCGGCCGACTCCCTTCGACATGTAAGTGCCAACGGCCGTGCCGGGCCGCGAGGAGGGTAACCTCCTCAAGCATCGGCAGAGACTTAAACACCGTCGATTTTAGTCTAGCCCGAGTTTTTTCAAAGCTGCCTGGATGGGTTTGCGGGCCTCGTCCGCAACTCGCCTTAGATCTGAAATCAGGTCCCGAAGCACCTTCTCGCCACCACGCTCCCTGGCGACCCTTCCCAGAACATCATCGCCGCGTTGATCCCACGCGCCGTTGGCCGCCGCCTTCTCGTGCTTCGGGGCTTTACCGACGAACTCGGCTACCCGGATCTGTCCAGCCTCGTGCTGAACGCCAGCACGGGTGAGGTCGGCGATGCCTATTCCGACAAGTTCGATCCACGAGAGAAGCGGGCAGAGGTGATGGCGTTCGACTGGACGGGCGTCGTTCCCGAGTTCAATGCGTTCGTCGATCGGTACGAGCGGGAGATCGCTTCGCGGAACCGACCGAAGCGAAGCCGGGCGGACGCGAAGCGTCTCCTGTGGGACTACGCGAAAGACAATCCGAAAGCGCTGCTGCCGTCGCCGCCGCAGCGGGAGGCTGTATTCTCGTCTCTTATCGCCGGTGAAAATGTGGCCGACGCGATCGCCGAGGTCATGGGCAATTAGCCCGCAATCGCGCGTGACGGGCCTGTCGTCGGCGTTCGACGAAATACCTGAACGTGAGCCTCCGCCGGGCCATCGGAATTAGCTAGCTGATCTCTAAGGATCTACAGCGGTCGGCAGCCAACATGTTCCTGGCGCGGACCCGGACCCTTCATCACATGAACAACGTCCGAGTGTATATGATTCTGGCAATCCATCGATGCCGATTATGAATGAATCAAACATCAGCATACCCTAGACCAACTAACAAAGTGATCTCGGGAGGATGCAATTTGCCGGTCGTTCATATTCTCTTCGAGAAAAATGTATTTCTCGCTTTCTACCTTTCTACAGAAACGACGTCGAAGTGTTGAAGATATTTTCAGAGATATTATCAGCAAGGCCAAGATATTAACAACAACACCAGATATAACAGCCGCAGCGAAGCTGCAAAATATCGCCGCGGGTGACGCCCCGTCAACGGGTACCTTCGGGGGTGAACTTGATGACGAGGCGCAAGCCGAATGCTAGAGGAAATCTGTCAACGCCGCGTTAAGTTGCCCTGCTGAGTCCCTCCGGGAGATTCAGCGGAACAAGCTGCATCATTGCGCGCAGAAGCTTGGATGATAAGCAGGTCCGCCCGAGATCACGGCGAACGCACGATGATCGCTTTCAACGTGCCCGATCGGCAGTTCGGCGCCGACGCGCTCAACCAGAAGCGGATCGCCGACTTCACCTACATCTGGACTGCCGAAGGATGGCTGTACGGAGCTGTGGTGATTGATCTGTTCTCAAGGCGGGTGGTCGGCTGGTCGATGAGCGACACGATGACGGCACAACTCGTCACCGATGCGCTGGTCATGGAGATCTGGCGACGCGGCAAGCCTGATGCGCTGCTGCATCACTCTGACCAGGGCAGCCAATATACTAGCAAGCAGTTCCAGCGGCTTATGGTTAACAACGGTGCCATCTGCTCGATGAGCCGCTCCAGAAACGTTTAGGACAATGCTGCGACGGAGAGCTCAAGACCGAACGGATCGCGCGCAAAATCTACCGCAGGCTCGATCAGGCATGGCAGGACGTGTCGACTACATCGAGCGCTTTACAGTCCCACGCGCAGCCACTCGACCTTTAGGTGTCTCAGCCCCAAGGAATTCTGAAAGCTGGCTTAGTTAGCCTAATTTGGTGTCCATGGAACTGCAGCAGATCACAGAAAACCAAATGGGTCTCCACATTTCAAGCCGAGCGGGTTCGTGGTCAACCCGCCGGCATGCGCCTCAACCGCTCAGCATCTCGCCGTGCTCGTTCGAAAGTCCGATCATGCCGCTAGCAGCAGAGTCGGTCAGACCGTAGACATAATAGTTCGTCCCACCGCGACTGTAGCTGCTTTCATACTGCAAGGACGTGATGGTCTCGCCGTCGGTCCCCGTGATTGCGACCTGCCCTGCCTCGCCGGACGTTGCCCGATCGCCCGGCGCCCCGCTTCCGCCGACCAGATCGAGAAGCTGATCCCCGCCGAAGTCGAACAGCCTGTCCCCGTTCGAATCGTTGAGCGCGCTCGTCGTCACCAGCTTGTCGGATTTGCCGAAGTTGACGATCGCGTCCGATCCGAGATGCAGATCGAGCGCGGTGTCAAAGAAGAAGGTCTGGCTGACCCGGTCGCGGGCATCGCCGACAAGCCGATCGTCGCCCAGCAGGCTTTCGATCGCCCCGGTCGGCCGCACGTCGGCATCCGCATAGACATACAAATCAAACTCGGTTTTTCCAAGAGAACGAAGTGAACCAACGTCAATCAGCTCGATCGAGTTACCATTATCCAGCTTTAGCCGTTCACTAGAAAATCCTATCTCTCCATCGCTATTCGAGTCTTTTAGAGAGGCGGTAGTTACCAGTACGTCGTCATGCGCGAAATTGGTGACCCGGTCGTTGCCGCTGTCAGCTGCGACATTCACGAAGACGCTGTTGTGATACGTGTTTCCGGTCAGGATTTGGTTGCCGGCCGCTGACCCGTCCAGCGTCCCGGCACGCGTCAGGATGGGATCGTTCGGCACCGTCGGCGACGGTGTGGGTGTGGGTGTGGGTGTGGGTGTGGGTGTGGGTGTTGGCGTCACGACCGGCGGCTGCACCGCGATCCGGACCGTGCCGGTGTCCGACGCCTTGCCGTCGCTGGCAGCGTAGGTGAAACTGTCGACACCCGAAAATCCGGCCTTTGCGACATAGGTGAAATCGCCGTCGCTCGTCACCGTCACCGTGCCGTTAGCCGGACCAGTCTTCAGCGCCGCGGTCAGGACATTGCCGTCGGCGTCTTTGTCGTTGATCAGGATATTGCCGGTAAGCCGGGCGGAAGATGCGACCGTGAAGGCATCGTCGACGGCAGTCGGTGCGCTGTTGCTGGGCGTCGGCGTCGGCGTGGGGACACCGCTATCAATTGCCGCGATCGTCGCGTCCAGATCGTTGGTCAGCCCCATATAATAGGTAAGCGTCGTCGCCTGCCCGGTCGCCAGGCTGCCCAAGTTGAAGTTGATGTTGATCGCGGAGTCGCCGTTCAGCGCAAAGCCGACCGCTTGAGGTTTCGACCAGGCAGCGGCAGCATAGGGATCCAGATTGGCAAAACCGAATGTCGACACCACAGCGCGCGCGTCCTGCGCATAGAAGAACACCGGGCTGGACGATCCCGCATAGGCGGCAACAAGAGCACCGGCGGCACCGTCCTGCTCCACGATCTTGTTGTTCGTATTGAACCCGCCACCCTGATCCGGGTCCAGCGTACGCAGATACCGGAGGTCGCTGACGACGGCATTGGACTGGTTGGTCAGGGTGACCGTCACCTTCACGAACTTCGCGTCGTCGGTCAGCGACATGGTCTGGCTGACGGCCACCTGCTCGGTCGTCTTGCCGGTCCAGCGCGACGCGGCCGTGCCGCCGCTGGAGATGTTGCTGGTCGTCCCGGCAATCTCCGCGGTACCCAGCCGTTCCAGGTTGCTCTGGATATATTGCGTCCCACGCGTCTGATATCCGACCGAGAAACCCTCGATCGGCGTCCCCTTCAGCACGGCCTCCTGCACGGTGGCCGCCTTGCCAGTCCCAAAGCCGTCAAAATCCGCCCACATGCCCAGGCGATTAAACCCGATGTCGATGTTGGTGAAGATGCTGCCCGGCGCCACGGCGCGGGTGCCCAGCGTACCGGTGGAGTTCAGTCCGACGTTCAGGAACTTGCCCTGCAAGAAAATCTCGTTCCCGACCTGACTTCCGATTATGGTCATTCTCAATCCCCGTCAGATCGGGGCGGTCGTCCTTGTCGGATGGGGCGCGCGACGCTACGAAGCGCGGCTGGCGCAGAAAGGACGGCTCCGTCTCTCCTGCGACACCTCAGACGAATTCGGAACTTTCCGCCACCTCATCACATTTCGTGCGGAACCAGACACGTCGACTGACGTTGTTTTCGCCCGCTTGGACCATCTGTCGTTAACTATATTATGGGTCAAGCTCAGGAGCTTGACGGAATCATCATAAGGGACAGGCCGATGCTGGCGTGCGTCGGTTCGTTAAATCTGAGGCTCGCATGTTGCGTCGGGGCCGCCTGTAACTTTGCATTACACGCGACATAGGTCGAGCCGAGGATACGCCGGCGAGGTAGTTCTCTTGATGATTCGGAGCAAGAATGTTGTGCCTGCCGGCCGTGTCCGCTCGCTTCAGACGCTGCGTGGGTTCGCCGCGATGGTCGTCGTCGCTCACGGCATCGAACATGCGCCGGGGCGCTCGGTCGATCCACTCACGCTGACCGGGCGGTCCGGCGTCGACATCTTCTTCGTCATCAACGGTTAAAAGTTGTTTCATGGGCGGTTCGTCAAATGGTTGCCTCAGCAGAAAGCAAACGCGGCCTCGTTTTCTGCGGCGACGCTGGGTCGTCGAACGGTTATTTGCGGGGACAAACCGCTTTGAGCGCCTTGTCGAAGATTATGAACGCTATGCCAAAACTCTTGCGGGACTTCACAGCGTTACCTTCCTCTGCCTCAGGATGAAGCAAGCCGTCGCGAGGGCGACAAGTTCGCCACTGTCTCTAGCCGTAAAAATAGGAAGGAGCTGCCCCACCAAAGTAGTAGTCATTGGATCCAGTGTTAGTGTTCAGGTCGAAAACACCAAGTAGCTGGATGATTTCCGAGCCAAGGCTACCTTCGATGATATAGCTGTCCGTGCTGCCCACCTGCGAGATTGACGCATTTTCGCCGAAGCCAACTAACTGAAGTCGGTCGCCAGACAAAGCGCCGGCACCGGCAAAGTCGGATACCCTGTCGTTGTCGCCTTCGCCAAACCTGAAGACGAACGTGTCGTTGCCTGCCCCGCCGGTCAGGATGTCCATACCGGCAGCACCATCGAGCGTGTTAGCTTTCGCATTGCCGATGAGGGTGTTGGCGCCGCCGTTGCCAACGCCTGTCGCGGCATTTCCAACCAGTTGGAGCACCTCCACGTCTGACGTTAATGTGTAGCTGACAAGCGCGCTTACGGTACGATCGTTACCTTGATCTACCGCTTCGATCACAAGATCGGCTGCGTTACTGACATAATAGACGTCATCACCACCAAAGCCAGTCATTTGGTCCGCACCACCGCCACCGTCGAGCGAATCGTCGCCATTGCCTCCTGTCAGGGCGTTAGCCGCGTCGTTACCTCTAACGACAAAATTGCCGCTGCCAGTGAACACAAGGTTCTCTAGCCCGTTCTTCAAGGTGTAAGCGCTCAAAGTTGTTTCCACCGTGTCCACGCCGCCAGCGCGTTCGGTAAGCTCGGTGATAAAATCGCCGACATTGTCCACGACATACGTGTCGTTGCCTTTGCCACCCACCATCAAGTCCGCGCCGGCACCACCGTCGAGCAGGTCGGCTGCCAGACCACCATAAAGCGCATTGGCAGCCGCGTTACCAATACCGATGAAATTACCGCCTCCCATGTAAACGAGCGTTTCGACGTTTAGTGGGATTGTGTAAGCGGAGAGCGCCGTCTCCACCGTATCAATACCGTTGGCGTCGGCTTCAATTACAAGATCTGCGCTCTCATCGACGATGTAACGATCGTCTCCACCTAGGCCGATCATCACGTCGCCGCCAAGCCCGCCGTTAATTCGGTCCGCGCCGCTCCCACCCGTAATACTGTTCGCGGAAGCGTTGCCAGTGCCGGTGAAATCGCTCTGTCCGATGTACACTAGCTCTTCCAAGCCGGCCGCTAGCGTAAGGGCATCGAGCGCTGTGCGAACGATGTCCGTGCCGGCTGAGTCGATGATATCATCGAAAGCGCTATCCACGACATATGTGTCGTCGCCGCCTCCGCCGTTCAGCGCGTCTGCTCCGGCTTGGCCGTCCAGCGTATCATTGCCGCTGCCTCCGATGATACTGTTCGCATCGTCGTTTCCGATACCGCTAAAAGCCGACGAACCCGTGTAAACGAGATTCTCTACGCCGTCGCCCAGCGTGTAGCTGACCAACGACGTACGAACGGTATCTCCGCCCTCGCCGATGGCCTCGACCACTCGGTCGCCGGCATTATCTACGACGTAGGTATCTGCGCCGCTGCCTCCGATCATCTCGTCGGCCCCGGTCTTGCCATCGAGAAGATCGGCACCGTCCTCGCCGACGAGCGTGTTAGCACTTGCGTTTCCGCTGATGACGTTGTCGTCATCGTTGCCGATACCGGTAATTGCTTTAACTGCAACAAGCGTCAGGTTCTCGACGTTGGCATCCAAAGTGAAGGTGAGCGCATCTGAGAATACCGTATCGCGGCCCTCGCCGGCGAACTCGATCGCTTTGTCCTCTTCACGGCTGACATAATAAGTGTCGTCCCCGCTACCGCCGTAAAGACGATCGCTGCCATTGCCGCCATCGAGAACATCGTTCCCCTCGAACCCGAAAAGGTCGTTATGTCCCGCGTTCCCTTTGATCCGGTTGTTTAGGTCATTGCCGAGACCACTGATTGCGGAAGAGCCCGAAAGCGTCAGGTTCTCGATGTTTGCGCCGAGTACATAGGTAACGGATGCAACAACTCCGTCGGCGCCTCCACCGGCCGCTTCGACGACAAGGTCACCAACATCGTCAACGATATAGCTATCGTCACCGGCCAAGCCGATCAGGGTATCTGCCCCCGACTTGCCGTCGAGTTTATCCTTGGATGCGCCACCGGTGATCGTGTTGGCCACCGCATTGCCTGTGCCAGTGAAACCTCCTGCGCCGAAGTAGGTCAAGTCCTCGACATTGGTCGCAAGCACGTGACTAGTGAGTGCTGTTCTGACCAGGTCGGCACCATCATTCGGCTGCTCGATTACCACGTCGCCGCTCGAATCAACGACATAGCTATCGCTTCCTGTGCCGCCGATCATCGTGTCGTTGCCGGCGCCCCCGTCCAGGGTGTCGTTACCCGCACTGCCCGACAGTATATTGTCGACGCCGTTTCCGATGATAAGGTTATCCAGCATATTGCCCGAGGCGGTGACCGCGTCCCCTTTCAGCGTCAGGTTTTCGACGTTCGCGGCCAGCGTAAGGCTGACTGTCGAGACGATGGTGTCCATGCCGTCGTTATCGAGCTCCAACACTTGGTCGAACATTACATCGACGACATAGATGTCGTCTCCTGCGCCGCCGGTCATCCCATCGGCGCCGGCCCCGCCGTCAAGTAAATCGTCACCGGAACCGCCGTCGAGCAAATCGTTATTGGCAAGACCATAAAGCAGATCGTTCCCCTGTCCACCGTAGAGCGTGTTTACGCGCGCGTCTCCGATTACTTCGTCTGCGAAACTTGAATCTAACAGCGAACCTAGCGGTGTCGGTTCACCCGTAACCCCCGAATAAATTAGCACACCGTTGACCGCCGGATCACCAGGATGGGTCTTGGCGTCGTTCCAGACCAAATAGTCATGCCCGTACAGCACGATCCCCTCGATCGCGTCCGCGCCGGCAAGCGTAATGGTCTCGACCAAAACCGCATCGACGTTCGAGACATCATAGCGCTTCACGGTACCGCTGACGCCGTTTCGTCCAGCCGATATGAGCAGTTCATCGCGGGTCGCGTCGTAGGACAGCTGGTCGTTGTTGGCGCCTGCCGCAGTAAAACCTTTTCCGGTCTTGACCAAAGTTCCTTTGTCTACCCAAGACACATTCGCGTTGTCGTTCGAAATGATCAGCTGATCACGAAGGCTGTCATACGCTAGGCCGTTGCTCTTGCCATCGGCCAGTCTAGTACTACCAAGAAGAGAGCCATCTTTTGTGATGTGAACAAGGTAGGCGCCGGTGGATGTCGCCTTGAGGATATACCAAACAGTATCGTCGGACCGGTCATAGGCAACACCTTGGGCACTGCCGGGCGGAAGGCCAAGCGACTCTGACGTGTAGGTTGCTAAGACGGTCGTCAGGTCGGCGGACAAATGAACAACACCGGCAGACGACGACGCGCTAGCTAAACCATAGGAACCCCAGAAAGTGAAATCGACAGCATCCAGCGCTGCACCTGTCGACGGATATCCATACCCGACTTCGGCTGCGTTACTAACATCGGGCAGTGTAAGCCGGGCCGTCAAAGGAAGCGTACGTGCAGACATACCAACTATTACCTATCGCGATGTTTACACAAATACAAGCGGTCGGCAGCCCGATTTCAACTTGCCAATTTCTTGAAGCAGATTGACTTAGGCAACGCATCTAACCTTGTCATGTTAGTATGCATCGCACCTCTGCCACTTATCTGTAGCGAACTGTCTTCCAATGTCCAAGCCGTTTCGAGCCTCTGGCTATTTACCGGACACCGCGGCGGATGAGGAGGCGGCGGAGAGGATGGGGCTTTTCGTAGGTAGACCGCCACGGTCTCTCTATGGTATTGCCAGGCTATGAGCATTCGATCCGTCGTCAACAAAATCCTGGTTTTTATAGCCAATTTGCGTCGGTCTGAGGACGATGAGCTTGATCTTGAAACCTACTGGTTCAGGTCGATTAAGTAGCACTTTCCAACCGCATTCCTTAGGTAACGAAATTTGTCGTGCTTTAGCAAAGCCGAAGGTTTGTAAGATTCTAGATTGAACCCACGGTTTTGTCGAAGGTCTGAGCTGCTGCCGGTCTGATGGACACGAGGTTAACCTACCTGCGCTTGCCGCTCGAAGTGCATGGGGCTGAGATAGCCCAGGGTCGAGTGGGGTCGCGTCGGATTGTAGATGCGTTCGATATAATCGAACACGTCGGCCTTTGCGTGGTTGCGGGTGCGATAGGTTTTTCGGCTAACCCTCTCGGTCTTCAGCGAGAAGAAGAAGCTCTTCATCGCAGCGTTGTCCCAGACGTTGCCGGACCGGCTCATTGAGCAGGTTACGCCATTGTCGGCCATCAACCGCTGGAACTTCTCGCCCGTGTACTGGCTGCCCTGGTTTGAGTGGTGTAGCAGAGCGTCGGGTTTCCCACGCCGCCAGATCGCCATTATCAGGGCGTCGGTGACGAACTGCGCGGTCATGGTGTCGCTCATCGACCAGCCGATCACGCGGCGCGAGAACAGATCGATGACCACGGCGACGTACAGCCACCCTTCCGCGGTCCAGATGTAGGTGAAGTCGGCGATCCACCTCTGGTTGGGTGCTTCGGCGGTGAACTGGCGGTTGAGGATGTTACCGGCAATGATCGACCGCAAACCATCGTCTTTGGGCAGCCCACGACGCCGGGGACGGGCCTTCAGGCCGTGAAGGCGCATCAGCCGTTCAACGCGATGCAGGCCGCATAAAAGGCCTTTGGCCAGAAGATCGTGCCAGACACGGCGCGCACTGTACGTGCGATAGCTGGGATGAAACTGTCGCGGACCCTGGCACCGAACTCCTCGTCACTTCGGGCACGGGCACTGGGTGTCCGAACCAGCCAGGCATGAAAGCCGCTGCGCGAAACACCGAGCGCTTCGCAGATCCACGATACGGGCCAGATCCCTCGGTGCCTCGCAATGAACTCGAACCTCATATCGAGGCCCTGGCGAAGTAGGCCGCCGCTTTTTTTAGGATGTCACGCTCCGCCTTCATCCGGGCCAGCTCGCGGCGCAGCCGCTCAATCTCCTGTTGCTCGGGCTTCATCACCCCGTGATCGGGAAAAGCGGATCCAGGATTAGCTGTCTGCTCCCGCACCCATTTGCGCAGCACGTTCTCGTGCAGGTCCAGATCGCGGGCGGCCTACGACACCGACACCCCGCGTTCCCGCACCAGCTTCACCGCCTCAAGCTTGAATTCCCGGCTGAACTTCCGTCGTTGCATCCACACCCTCCGGTTCCAAAAACACCCTATCTCGGTGTCCGTAGAACCGGCAGCAGCTCATTCGTCCTAGCCTGCCACGTGAACGAAGGTCCGGTTACAACGATCGACGCCCGAAAGCGGACTGGCCGCTTTCCACCACAATCCACCATCTTTACGCGACTGAGCTCGAGATTGGGTCGCCTACAAGGATCGCTGGGCTAACCAGCCGGTCAGCGGCGACCAACAGCGCCATGACGCTTTCCGCGTCACAGATTAACTCGGCAGGCTGCCGGCTGAGCTGCTCGGCCCTGTCCGGCGGCCGCTGGATAGCAACGGCACTCGCGTCCTTCATCATCATGCCAGCCTGCGTACAAAGCCGCGCGATGAGCTCGAGACGGTCGGAATCAGCTATGGTGGCGTCGGTCAGAGGCTGTCACCACCGCTTGGACGGGTGTCGGTCATTCCGGTCCTGACCGAACCCTGATCGGCCTCCCTCCGCGTTGCCACGGTCGTCGACTATGAGCCTCTGCTCGGCGCGACCGACCGCCTCGCTGGACGCCGATCTTACCTTGAGTCAAAGTGCGACCCTCAATCCGAACGTCCCGACAATAGTCCTGTTGTAGATCTACAAAGGTTAAGACACCTAATACACATCAATATGATTAAACAATGATTTTCTATAATGATTCTATCCACTATAAGTTTAAGCATGCAAAAACTACTACGGATCACATGCCCAATCGGTTCGTGAAAAAATTGAGTGGGCTAGGCGAAATAGCTCCAGCTGATGCAGCGGTGTTAGAGAAAGCCGTTCTTAGATACAGACGTTTTGCACCCCGGCAGGATCTCATTCGAGAAGGGGACGAGCCGGGACCGATGTTCGTCATGCTCGAAGGCTGGGCCTGTCGTTACAAGATACTGCCCAACGGGAGCCGTCAGATCATGGCATTCCTCATGCCGGGCGACGCATGCGACCTGCACATCAAACTCCTGGCGGAGATGGATCACGGCATCCAGACGGTTACCACGGCAAAGGTAGCAATGATCACTCGCGACGAAATGTCGGCAATGATGCAGAAGCACCCCAATATCGCGGCTGCGATGTACTCTGCCCAGTTGGTCGATGAAGGCATTATGCGGGCGTGGATCGTCAGCATGGGGCGGCGCAGTTCGATCGAGCGCGTCGCGCATTTGCTCTGTGAACTATATCTTCGTGCCCTCAACATCGGCCTAACAATGCACGGGGAGTTTGAAATGCCGCTTTCCCAGGTCGTCTTGGCTGATGCATTGGGAATGACAGCAGTTCACATCAATCGGGTTCTGAAAGAACTGCGCATGTTAGGGGTGATGGCGCTGAAGCGGGGCAGCGTTACGCTTCTCGAACCCGAGAAACTGATTCAGATCGCTGGTTTCGACGAAAATTACCTCCACCGCCGCCAACGTCGGGCAGTATAAGTTCCGCAAATGCAGCTGGGGGCAGAATTTAACGGCCCGGCAGCGACAAGATATCGGTATCAGTTGATCAGAATTTTAGTCTCGGTGTTTGGTGGTGCGGGTTTGCTGTGAGCTGCTCTCTCGCATTCTTCATGCTTTGCAGATGGCTTCGTAGTCGGGGCCTCAACGCGCACGCCCCTCAGTGACACGGCTAGACTTTTCTGCAGGGTTGCTCGCGAGCATCGTGAGAACTGGCGCCATCGGCAAGCCGAAAACACTACCCAGTTTGGGGCAGCGCGCCCGTCCATGACAAGAAAAGACCCACAACTTCGCCAGGTCCGCGCTGCTGCACGGGGATCGTAGCGGACGCGATGACAGGATGTGCCCGGAAGCCGTGGAATGTCGCTTCCAAAGATCGAATACTCTGAACTGAGGAACAGAATGACCCCCTCTGCCGTTGTGACTACGGGCAAAGCCGAAGCGATCAGATACTGTCAAAATGCCTTGCCAGTTCTGACAAGGATGCACTGAATGCGATGTGGCAAGATGATTGGCATTTAGGTCCAGTCAGGATAATCCGGCTAACATAAGTTAGGATAGTTTTTTTATCGTTTTTATTAATTTTTGTTAATTATTACGGGTTTTTCGAAGGGTATGTACTCGGCTTCCGAAATGCCGGAGAACATCCATGTATTATCACGATAGTCGTCTCCAATATCCCGTAACGGTCGATAGTCCGGATCCAGCGTTCGCCACGCTCCTTCAGCAGGCAATCGGCGGAGTAGAGGGAGAAATACGCGTGTGCATGCAGTATTTCTTCCAGGCGTGGGGAAATCGCGCACCAGACACCAAGTATCGCGATATGCTGCTCCATACGGCCACTGAAGAGATCGGTCATATCGAGATGCTTGCGACCGCCGTGGCGCTCAACCTCGACAAGGCACCGACCAAGCTGCAGGAAGCAGGCGCAACTGACAGCATCGTTGGGACAGTGATGGGCGGCGGCAACGGGCGTCACGCCATCGAAGGCATGATCCACAAGAATTTGTTGTCG
>NZ_MOLY01000016.1 GCF_001956315.1 Sphingomonas montana
ACGCGGCTGGCGGCGGCGCGGTTCGGGCCGGCGCTGGTGCAGCGGCCGCTGGCCGAGCGCGCGGCCCTGGTGGCGCAGGCCGGGCGGTTGCTGGAACAGCTCGACCCGAACCGGCCGCTGGCGCGTGGGTATGTGAAGGTGGAGCGCCGGGGCGATGCCAATGGGCCGGGGAGCGTGCTGACGAGCGCGGCGGCGGCGCGCGCGGCGGGGGCGCTGACGCTGCACTTCGCCGACGGCGCGGTCGATGCGCGGGTTGAGAAAGCGGGGGCCGCCCCCTATCCCAAGGTGCGGGCGGACCAGCCCGGATTGTTCGAGTGAGCGACGTTATGACGATATGCCGATGCTGATGTCCCCGGGGCGGCCCGCGAAGCTGCTATATATGGCGAACAATTTCCGGATACTGGTGCGTGGCGACCATGTCGTGTGCGCCGGCACGGGTGTCGCCATCCCGCTCGACACGCTGAAATATTGGAGCGTGGAGCGGCAGGAGCCCTATGCGACCGCGCAGGCGGCGAGCGCGGCGATGCTGCCCGAGTGATTCGCGTCCTGCTGCTGGCGACCGCCGTGCCCGTCGCGGCATGGGGGATGCCGCCGGCGCTGACCCTGCCCGCGGATACCGCAACGCAGGCGGCGCGCGAGACGGGCGGTGCGCGGGCCGACGGACTCATGCTGTCCGGCGCGGTGCGGCAGGGCGGGCTGGTGCGCGGCACGGCGCCGGCGGGCACGACCGCGCTGACGCTGGACGGGGAGACGCTCGCGATGGCGCCGGACGGGCGGTTCCTGATCGGGCTGGACCGCGATGCGCCGCCGACCGCGCGGCTGGTGGCGACCCGCGTGGACGGAACGGACAGCGTGCGTATGCTGGCGGTGCAGCCGGGCACCTGGCGGATCCAGTCGCTGCCGACCCTGCCCAAGGCGACCCCGCGGACGGCGGAGCAGATCGCCCGACGCGCGGACGAGATCGCGCAGATCGTGGCGGCGCGGGCCACCATGCACGCGACGGACGGCTGGCGGCAGACGCCGGTCTGGCCGGTGACCGGGCGGATCAGCGGCGTGTTCGGATCGCAGCGCATCTATGCGGGCGAACCCGGCGCCTATCACGGCGGCGTCGATATCGCGCGACCGACGGGGACGCCGGTGGCGAGCCCGCTGGACGGCGTGGTGGTGCTGGCGGCGGAGGTTCCGTTCAGCCTGGAGGGGCATTTGCTGCTGATCGATCACGGCATGGGGCTGGGCAGCGCGTTCCTCCATCTGTCGCGGATCGACGTACGCGTCGGCGACCGGGTGACGCGCGGGCAGCCGGTGGGGGCGATCGGCGCGACCGGGCGCGCGACGGGTCCGCACCTGCACTGGGCGATGACCTGGAACGGGCGGCGTATCGACCCGCAGCCGCTGGCCGGGGCAATGGCGGTCAATCGGTAAGGTTCCAGATGCGCGCCGGGCGCCGACGCGGCCGGATCAGCGCACCAGATGCGGCGGCAGCGGGGGGTGGAAGCCCGGCCGGCGCCATGCCGGGTTCGGCGGCTCTTCCGGATCGGGGCGGGCGAAGCCGACATAGCCGAAATAGGTCGCGATCAGCCGCTCGCGCGCGTCGAGGATCGCGGTTCGGCCATGCATGAAACGCGTATTGTCGAGCATCAGGACGTCGCCGGCCTGCCATTCGACCGGCGCGGTCACGCTTTCGCCGGCGGCGCGGATCGCCTGCAGCCAGGATTCCGGCACCGGGTGGCCGTCGTCCAGCACCGGAAAATCGGGTCGGTTGTTGTTGAACCGCGCGAAGAGCAGGAAATTGCCGAACGCGGGTTCGTCGATGAACATCGGGCGGTGCAGCGCGGGGCGCGTGAAGACGCACACGACGTTGCCCTCGATCCGGCGGAAGAAATAGGGGCAGGACGGCGGCGGGGCGGCGAGCGTCGCATCGTCCGGATCGGGCGTGCCCAGCCAGTAGTCGAGCAACGCAGGCCAGGTCGGCTTGATGTACAGCAGCCGGCGGTCCTGCAGGTTGCGGCGCAGCACGTCTGGCAACGCGCGGACCAGCGCGACGCCGTCGCAGATCGTCGTGGCGCCACCGCGCGACGGCGGCGAGAAGCAGGCGAAGAAGGCGACGTCCGGCTTCCACGGTTCGCGCGACAATTCGGGGTGGAGCGAAAAGGCACGGGTGCCGCCGTCGACACTGTGGATGTTGGCGGCCGGATCGATCGGCTGGCGACCGGGGCTCTCGTTCATCACCGATGTTGCGCAATACTGGCGGGCGAACGCCCGGAACTGTCCGATGTCGGCACCGAAGCCGCGCAGCAGCAGCGCGCCGTGGGTCTTGTAGAGATCGACGATCAGCGCCGGATCGACGTCCGAAATCGCGGTTTCGCCGTCGGGCGCGATCAGGACCTGGGGGCGGCCGGGTTCGGGCAGGCTGATACGGGGCATCGTCAGCCGGGGATAGCGGCAAACCGGCGGCCGGGCTATAGCCGAGACATGCTCCTGACGCTCAACAGTCTCTACGCCTCCCCCGACCATTATCTGCACAGTTTCGACGGCCGCGACGCCCTGTTCGTGCCGATGGACCGGGCGGCCTATCATCGGTCGATCTTCCTGGACGGGCGGATTTCGCCCGCGGCGGAAGGATCGCTGCGGCTGCCGGTCGCGACCCTGCTGCAGGCCGTACCGCGGCCCGCGCCGACGGGGTGGATCTTCCACGTCGCGCATTGCGGATCGACGCTGCTGGCGTCCGCGCTGGACCTGGAACCGGGCAATCTGGTGCTGCGCGAGCCGCTGGGCCTGCGGCAACTGGCGTTCGATGCGGCGGACGGGCGGCTCGACGTGATGCTGGCAATTCTGTCGCGCCGCTATGATCCGGACCGGCCGACGATCGTGAAGGCGAACGTGCCGGTCAATTTCATGTTGCCGGCGCTGGTGCAGCGCGATCCGGCGGCGCGCGCGATCTTCCTGCATCTGCCGTTGCGGGGCTATCTGCACGCCATCCTGCGCAGCGATCCGCACCGGCAGTGGGTGCGCCGGGTCACGACGCAGCAGGCGGCGCGGCTGGGCGACATGACGGGCTGGTCCGATGCGGCGCGCGCCGCCGCGCTGTGGCTGGCGCAGATGCGTGCGTTCGCCGCGGCGATCGTTGCCATGCCGCACGCACGCAGCCTGGATGCGGAGACGTTCCTGACGGACCCGCGGCCGGTGCTGGCCAGGGCGGCGGCACATCTGGACGTGCCGTTGTCGGACCCGGAAATCGCCGAGCGTGTCGCCGGGCCGTTGTTCGCAACCTATTCCAAGAACCGCGATGTCCCGTTCAGCAATGCCGATCGGCTGGCGCGGCGGCGGCAGGCGGAGACCGACCTGGCCGGCGAGATCGCGATCGCCGAGACGTGGATCGCGCCGCACGCCGATCTTGCCCGCGCGGCCACCGCGACGATCGCGGCCGTCGCGCTGTGTGAAGGGGCCTAGCGGACGCGGACCCCGCGGACGGTGCGCTGCCCGGCGATCGCCAAGAAATAGTTGCCCATCGCACCCTTGCGCAGCCGGATGCGGTCCCCGACGCGGGGCGGGAACGGCATCGGGTCCGTCGTGCTCCAGACCGCGTCGCCCTCCGCCAGCCGCAGTTCGACGCGGCCGTTGGCGCCTGGCTGGACGCGGGCGATCGTGGTGTTCAGCTCCTCGAACGCGGGCTCCCTGCTGCGCCCGTCGCCCCGGTCCGCACCGTCGAACAGCGCGATGCGGGGCAGCGTGAACCCGAACAGCGATCGCCGCACGTTGCGGATATCCTGACGGTCGACGATCGTGACGGCCTTCGATCGCACCGCGGTCTCGAGCGCGGTGGTCGCCTTGTCGAAACAGTCGAGCCGCGCGTCGGGCGCGGCCAGCGTGCGGCAGCGCGACAACGATTGCAGGACCGCATCGCCGGTCGGCGTGGCACCGCTCGGTTGCGCCGCAGCCACGCCGGCCATGCCGAGCAGGACTGCAAATGTGACATAGTGGCTGAAAGTCACGGACGATCCCCCTGATCCCTGTTTCGCCAACGCTAAGCCAGGCCGGTACCATCGACAAGCCGCGGCGGATGTTGCCGCATTGCAACAGGGACGGTGATTATTGCGGTCCCGTTACAGGGCCATTGGCGCTTTCCGATTTCTGAATTACGCCTGACACATACACTCGAACCGCGGCAGGCAACGACCCGCTGCGCGCAGGTGAAACAAGGGGGAAATTCCATGCTCAGTCCTAATCGTTCGCGCCTGCTCGCATCGACGTTGATGGCCAGTGCGGCGTTCGTGGCCCAGCCCGCGTTCGCGCAAACCGCCGATCCGGCCAGCCAGCCCAAGACGGGCGTGCAGAGCAGCGATCCGGCCGCCCCGGCCGCAGGGATTTCCAGCGCCGACTCGGCACCGCCCGCCGGCGAGAACAGCACGGGCGACATCGTCGTCACCGGCACGCTGATCCGCAATCCGAACCTGATTTCGTCGAGCCCGGTCGCGGTCATCGGCCAGGAAGAGATCGCACTGCGGCAGTCGAACACGGCCGAGCAGATCCTGCGCGACCTGCCGGGTGCGGTGCCCAGCATCGGTTCCGCGGTGAACAACGGCAATGGCGGCGCGGCATTCGCCGATCTTCGCGGCCTCGGCAACTTCCGCAACGTCGTCCTGCTGGATGGCACGCGCATCGCACCGTCCAGCACGGTCGGCCGCGTCGATCTGAACAACATCCCGCTGGCCCTGGTCGAGCGCGTCGACACGCTGACCGGCGGTGCCGCCACGACCTACGGCGCCGATGCGGTTTCGGGCGTCATCAACTTCATCACCCGTTCCGATTTCTCGGGCATCGAAATCAACGCATCGGAGCAGCTGACCGAGCGTGGCGACGGCGAGACGACGCGGATCGACCTGACGATCGGCGGCAATTTCGGCGACGATCGCGGCAACGCTGTGCTCTCGGTCGGCTACCAGAATGCCGATCCCGTCTATCAGGGCGCGCGCCGAATCTCGCAGAACAACTACACGTCCACCTCGGGCGGCCGTGGCGGTTCGGGCACGACCGTACCGGGCCGCTTCACGCTGGGCACCGCGTTCAACAGCATCGTTCCGGAAAACGGCACGCTGCGGCCGTATCTCGGTTCGCGCGACGGGTTCAACTTCAACCCGTACAATGTGTTTCAGACGCCGTTCAAGCGGTTCAACATCTACGGTGCGGCGCATTATGACGTGGCCGACAACGTCCAGGTCTATACGTGCGGGCTGTTTTCCAAGAACACGGTGAACACGATCATCGCGCCGTCCGGCATCTTCTCTTCCGGCGTCGTCATCCCGCTGAGCAATCCGTACCTGCCCGCCGGCGCGCGCCAGCAGTTCTGCAACGCGGGCAACATCTTCGCAGCCGGGCAGGACCCGATCAACAACCTGCGCGGGACGTTCAACCCGAACGGCGTCGTCGCACAGGGCCCGCTGAGCGCGGCGCAGTGCAACGCGGCGGCAGCGGCCACCAACCCGGCCGATCCGAACTTCCGCACCGTGCTGACCACCGTGGGTCGCCGGCTGACCGAGGCCGGCCCGCGCGTTTCCGACTACACCACGACGGTGTTCGACTACCGCGCCGGCGTGAAGGTGGGGATCACCCAGTCGATCGACCTCGACCTCTCGGGTTCGTACGGTGAATCGACCAACCGCCAGATCCAGTCCGGTTACGTGCTGACGTCGCGCGCCCGCGCCGCGGCCTACGCCACCAACACCGCGACCTGTCTGCCCGGTGCACCGGGCGGTGCGGCAGGCAGCGGCTGCGTTCCGCTGAACCTGTTCGGCGGCGACGGATCGATCACGCAGCAGCAGGTCGACTATCTGACCGAAGCCAGCACGACCGAGCAGTCCACGTCGCTGGCCCAGGCCCGCGCCCTGCTGAGCGGTGACATCGGCGTATCGTCGCCGTTCGCCAGCGAGCCGATCGGCTTCGCGCTGGGCGGTGAGTTCCGCAAGTACACCGCATCGCAGACCGCCGACGTGCTGTCGCAGACCGCGGGCGAACTGGGCGGTGCCGGCGGCGCCGTGCCGAACTACCGCGGCAGCTACAACGTCTACGAAGGCTATGGCGAAATCATCGCGCCGATCGTCAGCGACGTTCCGGGCTTCAAGAGCCTGACCCTAGAGGCCGGTCTGCGCTACTCGGCCTACAACGTGCAGGGCGGCGGCGGTTACAACACCACCACCTACAAGGGCGGCGGCACGTGGGAACCGTTCGACGGCCTGAAGGCACGCGGCAACTTCCAGCGTGCGGTGCGCGCACCGAACATCAACGAACTATTCGCGCCGTCCAACACCGGGCTGACCAGCCTGTCGGCCGATCCGTGCCGGACGACCCGCAACGCCGCCGGTGCGATCACCTATGCCGGCCCGCTGACCGACGCCAACCTGCGCGCGGTCTGCATCGCGCAGGGCGCACCTGCCGCCGCGATCGGGCTGATCGCCAATCCGACCGCGGCACAGGCAAACGGCACCACGTCGGGCAGCCTGAACGTCCGTCCGGAAAAAGCCGACTCCTACACGTTCGGTGTCGTCATCCAGCCGGACTTCGTGCCTGGCCTGTCGATCACGGTCGACTATTACAATATCCGCATCAAGGACGCGATTTCGCAGCCGACGGTCGGCGATATCGTTGATGGCTGCTTCAGCGCGGCCAGCACGAACAACCCGCTGTGCCAGCTGATCCGGCGTAACCCGGTGACGGGCGCTCTGGACGGCGATGTGGCGACCACCGCCGGTATCATCTTCCCGCTGTCCAACTCGGGTCGGATCCTGACGGACGGTATCGATCTCGGCGTCAACTATCGCCGCGACCTGGGCTTTGCGAAGCTGAACCTGAGCTTCCAGGGCAACTGGACCAACCGGTCCGAGTTCCAGTCGATCGTGCCGGGTGCCACCATCCCGGTGGGCTTCCCGGGTGCCGGCGGCGCGTTGCCGACCTCCGATCCGCGCGAGTGCGTCGGTCTCTACGGTCAGAATTGTGGTTCGCCGGGGTCGGCCGGTCCGAACTCGGCACCGGGTTCGCTGCAGCCTGAGTTCACCTGGAACCAGCGCACGACAGTGACGTTCGGCGCCGCCGACTTCTCGCTGCTGTGGCGTCATA
Organism: Sphingomonas montana; assembly: GCF_001956315.1. Taxonomy (GTDB): domain Bacteria; phylum Pseudomonadota; class Alphaproteobacteria; order Sphingomonadales; family Sphingomonadaceae; genus Sphingomonas_R; species Sphingomonas_R montana. Next base: position 7,111 of record NZ_MOLY01000016.1, read on the forward strand.
TCGACAAGATGCGGGTCGAGCCGGGTGTCACGACCTTCGCCGGCACGATCGCGGCGGGCGCGCTGGCCGGAGAGGAAGTCAATTTCGGGCGGATCAAGTCGGCCGACTATTTCGATCTGGCCACTCGCGTGGGCGTCAGCGACAATTTTGACTTGACGCTGACCGTCATGAACCTGTTCGACAAGACCCCGCCGCTCGTCGGCGGCACGATCGGCAACGTGTCGTTCAACAGCGGCAACACCTATCCTTCGACGTACGACGCCCTGGGCCGCCGCTACGCCGTGGGTGCCCGCCTGAAGTTCTAGGCGGCGGATCGCCGACCTGCCGGGCGACCGGCGGGCGGCAGCCGCGACGACGCCCGCGTCGTCCGGTGGACATGCTTCGCTTCCGAAACGGGGGTGGTCGAAAGGCCGCCCCCTTTTTCGCGTCCGGATCCCCGCCGGCGAGCCGCGCGGGGCGATCCGGCGCGTTTGATTTGGCCTGGATGACGGGGACGAAGCTGCTGCGGCGTCCGTTGCGCGTATGCGATCCCGTCGGGTCTTCGGTATGTCGTGGTCCCTGTCCGACCTGCGCGTGGAGGGCCAGGCGAGGCTGTTAAGCGCGTCGGCGCGTCGGGCGTGCTGCGCGCGGGTGTCACGACGGCGTGCCCGGCGTCGTGCTTGCGCAAAGTCGTATCGCAGTGTCCCCGGTCGTCGATGCGTTCGGGGCGGGCCGAATGTGACGCCATCAAACCGGGTACGGCGTTTGCGATGTCCGGTTGCCCGCGGCGTCGGCGTGCGGCGGCGGGCTCAGGTATCGAAGCCGAAGCGCTCTATCCAGGGGGCGAGGATCGGCAGCGCGGGGGCGAGCGGATCGGCATAGCGCCGCCATTGGCCGCGTCCGTCGAACAGGCCGCGGCGGACCTGTCCGGCGCTGGCGGTGCGGACGCCACGGGCCTGCGCCGTTCGGTCGAAGCGCAGGAAGGCGTCGGTCCATTCCAGCCCGACGAAATCCGCGACCGCGCGGACCGTCGCCTCGAAATCGGTGACCAGCCGGTCGTAGCGGACCTCGTGGCAGGCGAGCGGCAGCCGTTCGCGACAGAGTTCGGTCAGCGTCATGAGCGCGTCGTAATGGCGGGCGGTCTCCTCCAGCTCGCTGAAGGCCCAGGCCGCGGTGCTGGGCGTGAAGTTGATCCGGAAACAGCTGAGCACCACGTCGCGCGGGTCGCGCCGCATGACGAGGATGCGGGCGGTGGGAAACAGGCGGGCGATCAGCGGCAGCTTGATGCCGTTGAACGGGTTCATGTCGACGAAGGTCCGGCCATCGACATCGCCGGCAAGTGCCGCGACGCGGCGCCAGTAGGCGGCGCGCAAGGCAGCCAGCCGATCGGCATCGATGGCATCGAGCGCCGGCATCGTACCGTCGTTGGCGATCAGCACGCCGTCCGCGTCGGCCAGCGTGTCGCGTTCCTCCAACGCCACCACGCCGGGCGCGCTGGCCAGCACGTTTTCGACAAGCGTCGTCCCGGAGCGCGGATAGCCGAGCAGGAAGACATGCGTCGCCGCGGCACCGGGGACCGGCGGCGGTGGGGGGGGCGGTGCCATGGGGGGCGAAGCGCGGACCTGATCGGCGATGGCGCGGATGAACATGCGATGCGAGGGGCGACCGTCCGCAGGCGCGAGATCGGTGCGATGCAGGTCGCGAAACGCCTGCTGCGCGCGGGTCCAGGTGGCGAACGCGTCGGCCGTGCGGTCCTGCCGGTCGAGCGCATCGCCGAGCAGCGTGAGCGCGCGGATGCGATCCTCGCCCTTGACGCCCTTTCCGCTGCGGTCGAGCAGCGCGATCAGCCGCTGCTGTGCCGCCGCGCCGTCGCGTGCCTCGATCTCGATCGTCGCCAGCGCGCAGACCGCAGTGGGCTCGGCCGGGTCGAGCGCGAGCGCGGCCAGGGCCATGCGCCGGCCGGCGATCGGATCGCCGTCCTTTGCCGCGAGATCGGCCAGCTTGGCCATGGCGGGCGCGAGCGCCGGATCGAGCGACAGCGCGCGTTCGTAGCTGGCGCGCGCCGCGGCCCAGTTGCGCAGCGCATCGTGGATGTAGCCGCGTTCCAGCCAGAACGGCGCATGATGCGGCACGGTGGCGATCGACCGGTCGATGATGACCAGCGCATCGTCGGCCCGGCCTTCCTTGCGCAGGACCGCGGCGATCGCGGCGAGCACGAGCGGATCGCCGGGCACGAGCGCCAGCGCGCGCTGGAGGAGCTGGTGCGCGCCGGCATAGTCGCCGGCTTCCTCCCGCCGCCAGGCCGCGAGGTTGAGCAGCATCGGATCGCCGGCACCACCCGCCAGCGCGGTTTCGGCGAGCCGTGCCGCAGTCTCGATCGCGCCGGATGCGAGCGCCCGGTCGATCCGCGCGCGCAGGGTGGCCGCGGCGGGGGCGGGGCGTTTCGGCACTGGCTTCTGACGCATGGCGGCCCCCTGGCGCATGGACTTTCCACGGCCCTTGCTTTGACGTAGCCTGCACCGGACTTGCAAGGGGGCCGACATGGCAAGAGCACTGATTGCCGGGACGATGATGCTCTATTGTGCGGCGGGGGCCATCGCGGCACCGCCGGCCAAGGACGCCATCGAGCGGTCGAGCGACCCGCGCGACAAGATGGTCTGCAAGCGGTTCCTGGAAACCGGATCGCTGGTGAAGGGTCAGCGCGTCTGCAAGACGAAGGGCGACTGGGAGCGATCCCGCGCCGAAGCGCGCATGCTGGATACCACACGGTCCTGCGGCGCGGCGGGGACCGAGGGGTTGTGCAAATAATTTGACCGGTGGATCAGGCGCCGGCCTGATCGCCGGCGACCGGGCCATAGGCACCGATCGCTTCGTACAAGGTGGTCAGGGCGGTCCGTTCGGACGCGTCGAGTTCCGGCCGCCAGATTTCGAACAGCAGCACGACACGGATCGAGTCGCCGTCGTTCCAGGCCTCATGCTCGATCGAATCGTCGAAGATGAGCATGCGGCCGGGTTCGACCGTGCGCGTCTGGTTGCCGACGCGCAGCCGGCAGCCGGGCGGCACGATCAGCGGCAGGTGGCAGATCAGCCGTGTGTTGAGCATGCCGTTGTGCGGCGGGATGTGCGTGCCGGGTTCGAGGACGGAGAACAGCGCCATCGGCGAGCGGCCGGCGATGTGCGGGATCGGCAGCGCGGCAAGGGCGGCCGCCGTGGCCGGGCAGCGCGCTATGTTGGCGGCGATGGGCGTGCCGTTGTCGAAGAAGTGGAACGCGCTCCAGCGGCGATCGTCCAGCAGGGCGTGCCGCTTGGTCGGGCGATCGGCCTCCGCCACCACATAGGGGGCGAGCGCGGTGCGATCGGCGAGCAGGCGTTCGGCCTCCGCCCGGATGGCCGGGGCGGCAGCCTCGAGTGCCGCGACCCAGCCGAACGCCCCCGCGTCGAAGAACGGGCGCGGGGCGAGATGCGGATAGTAGAAGCTCGTGGGCTGCTGGACCATCGCGGGTGCGCGGCCGGCGAGGATTTCGAGCGCCTCGGCAAAGCGCGGCGCGGTGGTGGCCGGGTCGACGCCGGCGGCGGCGAACGCGTGATCGAGATGCGCCTCGAACGCCCTGGCTGACGCAGCCACGGTCGCCTCCGCCCGGCGCAGTGCGGCGAGCAGATCGGCGGGCAGCGTGCCGGCCCGCGGGGCCTGTGCCAGGGCCGCCTGGTACCAGCTGACCGCGACACGCGTGGCGCCGGCCGCGCCGTGCAGGTCGCCGCGCATGATGAGCGCGTAGAGGTTCGTCGGTTCGGCAGCGAGGACGGCATCGAGCGCGCGGTGCGCCGGCGCGGCATCGCCGAGTGCGGTGCAGGCCTGGGCGAGCAGCAGGCGGAGCTGGTGCGTGCCGCGGCCCGCCGCCTCGATCCGTTCGAACGCCGTTCGTGCGGTGCGTGCGTCGCCGCGGCGCAGGGCATCGACGCCGGACCGGGCGAGCGCGGTGAAGTCGGCGGTCATGGCAGGGCTCCGGCGAACAGGGGGGCGGTGGGTACGAGCGACACGCCCATCGTGCGGGCGACGGCCTCCGCCCAGGTGGCGACCTTTTCGATCTCGTCGGCATGGACCTGCGCGCCGTCCTGCTGTTCGCGCGTGCGATCGTCGGCGGCAAAGGCGGTGCCGTGCTTGGAATGGCGGGTGAAGGCCGGGCCGGTGACGATGTCGCGCAGGGCGGCGGCGTCGAGCGGCAGGCCGAACAGGGCGGCCAGGCGGCGCATCGCCCGTTCGGGATCGGCGGTCAGGACTTCGCTGTCGAGCGTCCGGACGCGGGCGAGCCCGAACTGCGCGACCAGCCGGCCGAACAGCGCCTGCTGCGCCAACCAGCCGATGGCCGCGACCTGAAGATCGCTGTGGCCGAGATGGTCACGCGGCGTGAAGCCGAGATCGACCAGTCCGTCGTCGAGCAGCCCGAGCAGGAGCGTGCGGACCCAGAGCCGGCCGTCCATCCCCTTGCGCGCGATCGACCCGAGATAGAGCCGGAGCGGTGCGGAGAGCAGGACGGCGCGCGCGTCCGGCCGCAGCGTAAGGATGGCCGGGATGAGCCCGCCCACGATGTTGGACGGCTTGACCACCACCGCCTCCCCCGGTCCGAACGGCCGCGCGAGGAGGGTCAGGACGTCGTCCAGCACGGCGGCCATGTCGGGCCCCGGGCTGCCGCGGCGGCGCCAGCCGATGATGTCCTGCAGGATCGGCGGTTCCTTCAGGCCCATCGCCCAGCCGGGGCGGTCGAAGGCGCGCGCGACGAGGGTCGAGCAGCAGAAGGCGCTGTGGAATATGAAATGCAGCGGGGCCGGCGGCGGCGCGGCGGCGACTGCGGCACGGCGCGGGACGATGCGCGGTTCCAGGCCGTGCGGGAGATAGTCGTCCGAAAGGAAGGTCGCGGCGCGGTGCATCGTCCGCGGCACTGGCAGGAAATGCACCATGTCGTCCGTCGGATCATAGCGGTGCGCGAGCCAGGTCGCGTCACGCGCCACGTCGCGCGGCGCCGCTGAGGGTGCGGATGGGCGCGGCGGCGGCTGGACGGGCCGATCCTTGTCCGGTTGGGCGATCATGGCGTCCGGTGTGCGCGACGCGTCCACCGTTTGTCTACCCACCGCATCCGGTATAGCGTGACGCCATGAACGAGACCGATATCCGCAACCGGTTGCTGACGGCCGGACAGGCGCAGCGGACGGGCGACCGGCAGGCGGCGGCCGCGATCTACCGGGACATCATCGCCCGCGCGGGCGAGCAGCCGGTCGCGCTGAACGCGCTGGGGATGCAGGCGCTGGGCAGCGGCGATCCGGTTGCCGCCGCCGCGCTGTTCCGCCGTGCCGCGGCGGCCGATCCGCGATCGCCGGACCTGTGCATCAACCTGGCCACGGCGTTGCGGCGGCAGGGCGACGATGCGGGGGAGCAGGCGGCGCTGGAGGCGGTGCTGGCGATCGACCAGCGGCATTTCATGGCATTGGTACGGCTGGCCGAGCTGTTCGAGCGGACCGGGCAGGAGGCGCGCGCGGCCGAGCGATGGAGCGGGGTGCTGGCCATCGCGGCGCTGATGGACGACCGCAGTCCGGCGGTCGAAACGATGCTGGTCCATGCGCGGGCCAAGGTCGTGCGGCAGCAGGCGTCGTTCGCGGATGCGATCGAGGCCGGACTGGGCGCGGCGCGCGAGGCGGTGACGCAGGGCGCGCGCCGGCGGTTCGATGCCTGTATCGATCATCTGCTGGGGCGGCGGGAAATCCACGCCAACCGGTGCAGCGGGCTGCATTTTCCGTTCCTGCCGGCCGACGAGTTCTTCGACCGGGACCATTTCCCGTGGATGGCGAAGCTGGAGGCGCAGACGGATGTCATCCGGGCCGAGCTGGTCGCATTGCTGGCCGAGGATGCCGCCGCCATCACGCCCTATGTCGCGATGCCGTCCGGCACGCCCGAGAATAAATGGTCGCCGCTCGACAACAGGCTGGCCTGGGGCGCGTTCCACCTGTGGAAGAACGGACGGCGCGACGATGCGGCGTGCGCGCGCTGCCCCGCGACGACCGCGATCATCGAGGCGTTGCCGCTGGCCGAATTGCCCGAACGCGCGCCGACGGTCTTCTTCTCGCTGCTGCAACCCGGCACCCACCTGCCGGCGCATAGCGGGGTCAGCAATGTGCGGGCGATCGTCCACCTGCCACTGATCGTGCCGGCGGGTTGCACGTTCCGGGTAGGTGGCGAGACGCGCGACTGGCGCGAGGGGGAGGCCTGGGCGTTCGACGACACGATCGACCATGAAGCGTGGAACCGATCGGACGCGCTGCGCGCGATCCTGATCTTCGACGTGTGGAACCCGCATATCCGTGCGGAAGAACGGGCGTTGCTGCGCGCGTTCTTCCCGGTTGCGGATGCCCATGGCTACGACCTGCGCGCTTCGGTCGGGGACTGATAGGATCCCCCGGCTGCCGACCGGGGGACCCTGTGCCGACGCTAGGCCGCGATCACCAGTGCGCCGTCGCCCTCGTCCACGTTGACGGTGCTGCCGTCGGGCACGTCGCCGCGCAGGATCGCGTCGGCGAGCGGGTCCTGCAGATAGCGCTGGACCGCACGGCGCAGCGGCCGTGCGCCGTAGACGGGGTCGTAGCCGACCCGGCCGAGCCAGGCGCGCGCGGCGTCCGTCAACGCCAGCGTGACCTTGCGATCCGCCAGCAGCCGCTGGACGTGCGCGACCTGGATATCGACGATCGGGGCCATGTGCGCCTGGCCCAGCCGGTGGAACAGGATGATCTCGTCCAGCCGGTTGAGGAATTCGGGGCGGAAATGGCCGCGGACGATCTCCATCACCTGCGGTTCGACGCTTTCGACCGTCTGGTCGTCGGTCAGGTGGGCGAGATACTGGCTGCCGAGGTTGGAGGTCAGCACGATCAGCGTGTTGGAGAAGTCGACCGTGCGACCCTGTCCGTCGGTCAGCCGGCCGTCGTCGAGCACCTGGAGCAGGATGTTGAAGACGTCCGGGTGCGCCTTCTCGACCTCGTCGAACAGCACGACCTGGTAGGGCCGGCGGCGGACCGCCTCGGTCAGGACGCCGCCCTCGTCATAGCCGACATAACCGGGGGGCGCCCCGACCAGTCGCGAGACGGCGTGCTTCTCCATATATTCCGACATGTCGATGCGGACCATCGCGGCATCGTCGTCGAACAGGAAGCCGGCGAGCGCCTTGGTGAGTTCGGTCTTGCCGACGCCCGTTGGGCCGAGGAACAGGAAGGAGCCGAGCGGCCGGCCGGGATCCTGCATGCCCGCCCGCGCGCGGCGGACGGCGCGGCTGACCGCCTTCACCGCCTGGTCCTGGCCGATGACGCGCTTGCCGATGATCGATTCCATCGCGATCAGCTTGTCGCGTTCGCCCTGGAGCATGCGGTCGACCGGGATGCCGGTCCAGCGGCTGACGACGCCGGCGATGTCGTCGGCGGTCACCTCCTCGCGCAGCATCGCGCCTTCGGCGGCGCTCTCGGCCTCCGCCAGCTGGCGTTCAAGGCCGGGGATGACGCCGTAGGACAGCTCGCCCGCGCGGCCGAGATCGCCCTTGCGCTGTGCCTGGTCGAGTTCGATGCGCGCGGCGTCGAGCTGGCCCTTCACCACCGCCTCGGCGTTGATCTTGTCCTTTTCACCCAGCCAGCGCGTGGTGAGCGCGCCGGACTGCTCCTCCAGATCGGCGAGGTCGGCCTCGAGCGTGTCGAGCCGGTCCTTCGACGCGGCGTCGGTCTCGCGCTTCAGCGCCTCGCGCTCGATCTTCAGTCGGATGATGCGGCGGTCGAGCGATTCGATCTCTTCGGGCTTGGACTCGACCTCCATGCGGAGGCGCGAGGCGGCCTCGTCCATCAGGTCGATCGCCTTGTCGGGCAGGAAGCGGTCGGCGATGTAGCGGTGCGACAGCGTGGCGGCGGCGACCAGCGCGCCGTCCGCGATCCGGACGCCGTGGTGGAGTTCGTACTTCTCCTTCAACCCGCGCAGGATCGAGATCGTGTCCTCGACCGTGGGTTCGCCGACGAAGACGGGCTGGAAGCGGCGCTGGAGTGCGGCGTCCTTTTCGACATATTTGCGATATTCGTCGAGCGTGGTGGCGCCGATGCAGTGCAGTTCGCCGCGGGCGAGCGCGGGTTTGAGCAGGTTGCCGGCGTCCATCGCGCCCTCCGACTTGCCCGCGCCGATCAGCGTGTGCATCTCGTCGATGAACAGCACGACCTCGCCCTCGGCCTGGCGGACCTCGTCGAGCACGCCCTTCAGCCGCTCTTCGAACTCGCCGCGATATTTCGCACCAGCGATGAGCGAGCCCATGTCGAGCGCCATGAGGCGGCGGTCCTTGAGGCCGTCCGGCACATCGCCGTTGATGATGCGGAGCGCGAGCCCCTCCGCGATCGCGGTCTTGCCGACGCCGGGCTCGCCGATCAGCACGGGGTTGTTCTTGGTGCGGCGCGCCAGGATCTGGATCGTGCGGCGGATTTCCTCGTCGCGGCCGATGACGGGGTCGAGCTTGCCGTCGCGCGCCGCCTGCGTCAGGTCGCGGGCGAATTTCTTGAGCGCGTCGTAGCGGTCCTCGGCACCGGCGGTGTCGGCGGAGCGGCCCTTGCGGAGGGCGTTAATGGCGCTGTTGAGCGCGTCGGCCTTCACCTTGGCGGCGGCGAGTGCCTTGCCCGCGGCGGTGGCGGGCGACAGGACGAGCGCCAGCAGCAGCCGTTCGACGGTGACATAGCTGTCGCCCGCCTTCTGCGCGACCTGTTCGGCGGTGTCGAGCGCGCGGACGAGATCATTGTCGATGCCGGGCGTCTGCTGCGCGCCGCCACCCGAGACGGCCGGGATCCTGGCGAGCGCGGCGTCGGTTTCGCGCAGCGCGGTCTTGGCATCGCCGCCGGCGGCCGCGATGAGGCCGGACGCCATGCCCTGCTCATCCTCGAGCAGCGCCTTCAGCATATGTTCGGTGCCGATCCGCTGATGGCTCATGCGGATCGCGACGGTCTGCGCGGACTGGAGAAAGCCCTTTGCACGGTCGGTGAATTTTTCGAGGTTCATGGTGGCTCCCCTTGGTGTTGGTCGCGATATGGTGTTGCGGTTATGTCACACAAGGTTCCCCCCTCCCTTTTAAGAGAGGGGTCGGGGGGTGGGTGCTACCTGTTCGTCGTCGCGACGGTGCATTCGGGGCGCTGTTGCACCCACCCCCAACCCCCTCCCCTGAAAGGGAGGGGGCTTTCGGTTGCGCTTTGCAGTATGCGAACCCTTCCCCACCGTTGGTCGGGCGCGCATATGGAGATATCCGTTCCATCCCGAGGAAACCGCATGCGTCCCTGGCTGTCCGCGTCCCTGATGACCCTGCTGCTGTCGGCGGCACCCGCCGCGATGGCGCAGGCCGCCGCCACCCAGATCGCCAAGCCCGCCGAGCTGGTGAGCCAGGTGCGGATCCCGTACGAGCAGTTCACGCTGCCCAACGGGTTGCGCGTGATCGTCCATACCGACCGCAAGGCGCCGGTGGTGGCGGTGTCGGTCTGGTATCATGTCGGGTCGAAGAACGAACCGGCCGGCAAGACCGGCTATGCGCATCTGTTCGAGCATCTGATGTTCAACGGATCGGAGAATGCGCCGGGCGATTTCTTCGAGCCGCTGGAGCAGGTCGGCGCGACCGACTATAACGGCACGACCTATTACGACCGGACCAATTATTTCGAGACAGTGCCGACCCCGGCGCTGGAGCGTGCGCTGTGGCTGGAAAGCGACCGGATGGGGCATCTGCTGGGCGCGATCAGCCAGAAGAACCTGACCAACCAGATCGGCGTGGTGCAGAACGAGAAACGGTCCGGCGACAACGAGCCCTACGGCCTGGTGGACTACCGGATCGGTGAGACGCTGTACCCCGTCGGCCACCCGTACCGGCACAGCACGATCGGTTCGATGGCGGACCTTTCGGCGGCGAGCATGGACGATGTGAAGGGCTGGTTCCGCAGCAATTACGGGCCGAACAATGCCGTGCTGGTGCTGGCCGGCGATATCGACGTCGCCACGGCGCGCACGATGACGACGAAATATTTCGGCGACATCGCGCGCGGGCCGACGCCGCCCAAGGTGGTGGCGCCCGTCCCCACGCTGCCCGCGCGCAAGGACGAGGTGATGACCGACCGCGTCGCCACCACCCGCCTGCTGCGCACCTGGGCGGTGCCGGGCATGCTGGACAAGGATGCCGCCGCGCTGGACGTGGTGGGCGGCGTGCTGGGCGGCCTAGCCAGTTCGCGGTTGGACAACATTCTGGTGCGGGGCGAGAAGCTCGCGGTCGCGGTGTCGGCTTCGTACAGCGGTTTCGAGGATGCCGGGCAGTTTTCGGTCTCGATGGACGTCCGGCCGGGCGTGGACGCAGGCGTGGCGGGCAGGCGGCTGGATGCGATCATCGCCGATTTCATCCGCACCGGGCCGACCGCGGACGAGGTGTCGCGCTATGTGACGAGCAGTGCCGCGCGGCAGATCAAGGGGCTGGAATCGGTCGGCGGGTTCGGCGGCAAGGCCGTGGCGCTGGCCGAAGGCGCGGTCTATGCGGGCGACCCGGGTTATTATGCCAAGCAGCTGGCGGCGCTGGCCGCGGTGACGCCGGCCGGGGCGCAGGCCGTGGCGCAGAGATGGCTGTCGCGCCCGGTCTACGCGCTGTCGATCGTGCCGGGTGCGCGCGAAGGCTATGTCGAGGCGCCGGCCGTGGACGTGAAGAAGGACGAGACGGCGGCGGCCGCGGCCGGACCGGTCGGGCGCGGCGGGTTGCCGCCGGTGGGCACGATGAAGGCGCTGGAATTCCCGGCGGTGCAGCGCGCGAAACTGTCGAACGGGATCGACGTGATCTATGCGCAGCGCACGGCGGTGCCGGTGACGAAGGTGGCGGTCAGCTTCGATGCCGGCAACGCCGCCGATCCGAAGGCGAAGCTGGGCACGCAATCGCTGATGCTGGCGTTGCTGGACGAGGGCACGCGGACGCGCAATTCGATCCAGATCGCCGAAGCGCAGGAACGGCTGGGAGCCGCGATCGGCGCGCGGGCATCGATGGACCGGACGATCGTGTCGCTGGACGCGCTGACCGCCAACCTGGCCCCGTCGCTGGACCTGATGCAGGACATCGTGCGCAACCCGGCATTCGCGCCGGCCGAGGTGGACCGGCTGCGCAATACGCAGCTGGCGCGGATCGCGTCGGAACTGACGCAGCCGCAGGGGATCGCGCTGCGCACGTTGCCGGCGGTGCTGTACGGCCCGAACCACCCCTATGCCGTGCCGTTCAGCGGTACGGGCGACCCGGCGGTGGTGGCGAAGCTGACCGCGGCCGACATGGCGGCGTTCCACCGCGCGTGGATCCGGCCGGACGGGGCGAAGATCTTCGTCGTGTCGTCGGCACCACTGGCGACCGTGCAGGCGATGCTGGAACAGAGCTTCGGCGGCTGGCGCCCGCCTGCGGCCCCGCGATCGGTGAAGGACCTGAGCGCCGCCACGCCGGCCCCGCGGCCGCGGATCGTGCTGATCGACCGGCCGCAGTCGCCGCAGTCGCTGATCCTGGGCGGCCTGGTGCTGCCGCAGAAGGGGACGGACGACCTGACCCGGCTGGAGGTGGCGAACGACGTGCTGGGCGGGTCGTTCCTGTCGCGGCTGAACACCGACCTGCGCGAAACCAAGGGCTGGTCCTACGGCGTCAGCGGATCGGTCAGCCGGCTGCTGGGGCCGGTGCCGTATCTGGTGTCCGCGCCGGTGCAGACCGACCGGACGGGTGCGTCGATCACCGCGCTGAAGACCGACATGGCGGCGTTCCTCGGGCCGGACGGGATCACGCCGGCGGAACTGGAGCGGACGGTGAACGGGCGGGTGCGCGAACTGGCGGGCACGTTCGAGGGATCGGGCGACGTGCTGGGCGGGTTGCAGCGGATCGACCTGTATGGCTGGCGCGACGACCATTATCAGCGGCTGGCCGCGCAGTACCGCGCGCTGACCGCGCCGCAGCTGGACGCAGCGGCACGCGCGGCGATCGATCCGGCGAAGATCGTGTGGATCGTGGTGGGCGATGCGGCCAAGGTGCGGCCGCAGTTGGTGGACACCGGGTTGCCGGTGGAGGTGGTGCCGGGGGCTGTTGCTGCGGAGTAGGTTCGCGAGGTTCTTAGCCCCTCTCCTTCAGGGGAGGGGTTGATGGGCTTGATGCTCCCCTCCCTTGAAAGGGAGGGGGCCTTTCCGTTGCGCCTAGTCCAGCAGCCTTGTCACATGGCCCATCTTGCGGCCGGGGCGCGCTTCGGCCTTGCCGTAGAGGTGGAGGTGGGCCGTGGGGTCGGACAGGATCTCGTCCCAGGCGTTGGCCTGGTCGCCGATCAGATTGTGCATCTCCACCCGCGGGTGGACCGTGTCGGTGCCGCCCAAGGGCAACCCGCAGACGGCGCGGATGTGGTTTTCGAACTGCGAGGTGCGGGCACCCTCGATCGTCCAGTGGCCGCTGTTGTGGACGCGCGGGGCCATCTCGTTGAAGACCGGGCCGTCGGCCGAGGCGAAGAATTCGCAGGCGAGCGTGCCGACATAGCCCAGCGCGTCGGCGATGCGGGTGGCGATGGCGGTCGCCTCGGTCGCCTGTGCCGCGACGATGCCGGTGGCGGGGACGACCGAGGTGGCGAGGATGCCGTCGACATGCGTGTTGTCGGGCGCGTCCCACGTCACGACCGCGCCGTCCTGTCCGCGGCAGAGCAGCACCGAATATTCGCGGTCGAACGCAACATGCCCTTCGAGCACGGCGGGCGCGGCGCGGATCGTTTCCCAGGCGGCGTCGGCATCGGCGGGGGTGGCGATGCGGCCCTGGCCCTTGCCGTCATAGCCGAACCGGCGCGTCTTCAGGATGGCGGGCGTGCCGATGCGGGCGATGGCGGCATCGAGACCCACGCGGTCGTCGACCGCGGCCCAGGGCGCGACGCGCACGCCAAGATCGGCGACGAACGTCTTTTCGGCCAACCGGTCCTGCGCCACCGCGATCGCGCGGGGGGAGGGGTGGAGCGGCACCACCGCGCCGAGCGCATCGAGCGTGGCGACCGGGATATTCTCGAACTCGTAGGTCGCGACATCGACCGTAGCGGCGAACCGGCCGAGTGCGGCCAGATCGTCATAGGCGGCGCAGGTGAAATCGGCGGCGACCTCGGCCGCGGGCGAGTCCGCATCGGGGGCGTAGATGTGGACGCGGTAGCCCAGCCGCGCGGCGGCGACGGCGAGCATGCGGCCGAGTTGCCCGCCGCCGACGATGCCGATGGTGGAGGCGGGCGGCAGCATCATTCCGGCGACTCGGCGACGGCGTCGGTCTGCGCCGTGCGCCATGCGTCGAGCCGGGTGGCGAGATCCGCGTCGGTGGTGGCGAGGATCGCGGCGGCCAGCAGCGCGGCGTTGACCGCGCCCGCGCGGCCGATGGCAAGCGTGCCGACCGGAATGCCGGCGGGCATCTGGACGATCGACAGCAGGCTGTCCATGCCGCTCAACGCCTTCGACTCCACGGGGACGCCAAGCACCGGCAGGCGGGTCATCGCGGCGGCCATGCCGGGCAGGTGGGCCGCGCCGCCCGCGCCGGCGATCACGACATGCAGGCCGCGTTCGGCCGCGGTGGTGGCGTAGTCGTACAGCCGCTGCGGCGTGCGGTGCGCGGACACGACCCTGGTTTCATGCGAGACGCCGAGCGTGTCGAGCGTATCGGCGGCGTGGCGCATGGTTTCCCAGTCGGACCGGCTGCCCATGATGATGCCGACGCGGGGGGTGGTAAGAGTGGGAGTGGGGTCGGTCATGCGATCTGGCCTTATCGTATCCCCGCGAAGGCGGGGGTCCAGTTCGGAGCGTGGAACTGGACCCCCGCTTGGCGCGGGGGTACGCTCCGTTCGTTGTGTCAGCCCGCGTTGCGTTCGTGCAGGTAATAGCGTTCGATCGCGTTCAGATCGTCGTCGAGCTGGTACACGATCGGCTTGCCGGTCGGGATTTCCAGGCTGGCGATGTCGGCGTCGGAAATGCCGGACAGATGCTTTACCAGCGCGCGCAGCGAATTGCCGTGCGCGGAGATGACGACGCGCTTGCCGGCGTGCAGTTCGGGCGCGATCCGCGCGTCCCAGTAAGGCAGGACGCGGGCGATCGTGTCCTTCAGGCTTTCGGTCGACGGCACGGCGATGCCGGCATAGCGGCGGTCGTGCGTCATGTCGTACCGGCTGCCCGGTTCGGACGGCGGCGGGGGAATGTCGAACGAACGGCGCCAGATATGGACCTGTTCGTCACCGTGGAGCGCCGCGGTCTCCGCCTTGTCGAGCCCGGTGAGTCCGCCATAATGGCGCTCGTTCAAATGCCAGTCGCGCTCCACCGGCAGCCAGAGCCGGCCCATCGCCTCCAGCGCGATATTGAGCGTCTTGATCGCGCGGGTCTGGACGCTGGTGAAGCCGATGTCGAAATCGAGCCCGGCCGCCGCCATCGCGACGCCGGCCTCCTGCGCCTCCCGCACGCCCAGGTCGGTCAGGTTGACGTCCCACCAGCCGGTGAAGCGGTTTTCCAGGTTCCAGGCCGACTGGCCGTGGCGGATCAGGACAAGGGTGGACATGGGGGCAGGCTCCGAAATGGCGGCGGGATCAGCGCGGACGCGGCGCGGGGATGGCGTCGATCATTTCCCATAGGGCCGCCAGGCAATCCTCCGCCAGTCGTACCGACCGGCCGGGCGACCAGCCATATTCGGGATCGGGCAGGTCGTCATTGTCCTTGAACGGCATTTCCAGCGTGGTGGCGACGCAGCCATAGCGTTCGGCCAGCTGGTTGGTGGACATGGACAAGTTCGCGCGGCCGGGCGGCGTCACCGGATAACCGTGGCGCGTTTGGAAATCGGGCGTGCGGCGTTCCAGCGTGGCGAGGTAGCGCGTGTAGAGATCGCCTTGGCGCTGCGTCCAGGACGGGATGCCGTCGAACCCGGCGATGAAGACGTGGGGGATCGCCTCGTCCCCGTGAACGTCCATCGCGAAGGCGACGCCGGTCCGGTCCATCGCATCGCGGACGCACAGGACCTCCGGGCTGCGGTCCGCAGTCGGCGCATGCCATTCGCGGTTCAGGTTCACGCCCGCCGCATTGGTCCGCAAATGGCCGCGCACCGAACCATCGGGGTTCATGTTGGGCACGATGTGGAAGGTGCAGGCCGCTCGCAGCGCGCGCGCGATCGATGCGTCGGGATCGGTCAGATAGTCGAGCGCGCCTTCCATCCACCATTCGGTCATGCTTTCGCCCGGATGCTGGCGCGCATAGAGCCAGACCGGCAGCGGACCGTCGCCGATGGTCAGGCAATCGATCGCCCGACCGTCGAGCGAGTGGCCGAGCACGCTTGCGGTGACGCCCGGTGCCTGCGCGGTGCGTGCTACCAGATCATGGTGCCGTTCCATCGAATAGGGCGCGAAATAGGCGAACCATGCGCCGTCGGTGGCGGGCGTGTAGCGGATTTCGAGGATGCCGCCGGTGTAGGTGGTGGGCGCCAGTCGCCAGTCGACGCGGTCTTCCGACACGCGGGCGCTGTAGCCCGGCCAGCCACCGGGATAGGCGGAACCGGCCAGATTGACGATCCGCAGCGTCACCTCCCGCCCGGCGGCGCCGGCCACGCGGAAATGGAACCACTGGTAGAATTCCGAATCGCGATCGGCTACGATTTCGAGGTCGAAGACGTCGCCGCGCTGATCGGCGACCCGGATGTTGCCGCTGTCGAAACGGGCGGTGATGCTGGCTGTCATCGGATGCGGCCCGTTACTTGACCGTGACCGTACGGCCAGATTCGCCGGGGAAACCCTGGAACAGCGCGGCCGCCAGGACGCGGGCGGCGGTCACGGCGTCGGCCCCCTTCGCATCGGACCGGGCGGACTGCTGCGCCGTGCCTTCCCAGATGGCGGTGCCGTCCGACCGGCGTTTCAGCATGACCTTCATTTCGGTAAGCGTGACATAGCGCGAGCGCGCCTTGCCGACGGGCAGGCTGATGCCGCCGCCAAGCCCCACGCCCAGGCCGCCGCCGCGCCGACCGCCGCCGCCGGTGAAGCCGCCGCCGCCCAGGCCGATCGAGAAGGGCGACTGGCCCGGCCCCGATTCGCGGGTGGTGCGGTTGAAATCGACCACCGCGACCAGTTCGGACGTGGCGACGCCGGGGGCGATGCGGAAACCGAGCCGGGCGAGTTCGGCCCCGACCGCATCGGCGTAGGACCGGAATTCCAGCCCGCCGATCTGCCGCGGGTCGCGCGGTTCGACCGCGATCTGGCCGGGGGCGATCGGCTGGTTCAGGTGAAAGCGCGTGACGCGGGTTTCGGGGCGGGGCGTGGCGCAGGCGGCCAGGGTGGCCAGCATGGCGACCGCGGCGACGCGGGTGAGCGCGCGCGCGCGAGGGCGCGCGACCGGGCGGACGATCATTCGGTGTGCGGTTCGGTTCATCGGACGGTCCTCACGCTTCATCTACCCTGCCGTATCTCAGTGGCAGGTGGCGCAGCGACGTCAAGTGGGACGTGCCGCCTTGACTCAACCAAGGGCGGCGCATAGGAGGCCGGCTTCTTTCGACAACCTATCAAGACAGACAAGGCGCGTCCGGCCATGAAGATCCGCAATTCGCTCAAGTCCCTGAAGGGCCGTCATCGCGACAACCGCGTGATCCGTCGCCGTGGCCGGACCTACGTCATCAACAAGACGAACCGCCGCTTCAAGGCGCGCCAGGGCTGATCCCTGCGTCCCGCTTATGCGGGGCGATCGGTTTTGCAGGGGTCCGGGGATGCCGATGGGTGTTCCCGGGCTTTTTGCGTCTGGGTCTAGCGCGACTGGCGGACATTTTCCTTAGCCCTCGTCTGAAGGGGAGGGGCTTGCCTGTGTTTCCGCTGCGCGTTTCCGAGATTGTCGATTTGTGGTGCTATTGGACCCATCCCCAACCCCCTCCCTTGCAAGGGAGGGGGCTCCAGAAGGTCACCCGCGCTTGTAGTTGACCAGTTCGTCGCCGGTCAGGCGGACGACGTGAAGGACGTTGGTGGAGCCCGGGGTGCCGAAGGGGACGCCGGCCATCACGATGATGCGGTCGCCCGCACCGGCGACGCCGTGACGCAACGCCATGCGCTTCGACTTGGCGATCATCGCTTCGAAACTGTCGACGTCGCGGGTCAGCACGGCATGCGCGCCCCACAGCAGGCCCAGCCGCCGCGCGGTATCGGGCGACGGGGTGAGCACCAGCAGGGGCACGGACGGCCGTTCGCGTGCGATGCGGCGCGCGGTGGAGCCGGACGTGGTGAAGCACAGGATCGCCTTTGCCCCGATCGTGCCGGCGATGTCGTTCGCGGCGGCGGCCAGCGCGTCGGCGGTGGTCGGATCGGCCGGGGTCTGGGTGAAGTGGATGCGAGCATGGTAGCCGGCGTCCGCCTCCACCGACATCGCGATCCGGTCCATCATCGCGACCGACTCCTCGGGCCAGTCGCCGGCGGCGCTTTCGGCGGACAGCATGACCGCGTCGGCACCGTCGTAGACGGCGGTCGCCACGTCGGACACCTCCGCCCGGGTGGGCGAGGGTGCGCGAATCATCGATTCGAGCATCTGCGTGGCGACGACCACCGGGCGGCCGAGCCGGCGGGCGGTTTCGACGATATGCTTCTGCAGGCGGGGCACGTCCTCCGGCGGCATTTCGACGCCGAGATCGCCGCGCGCCACCATCACCGCATCGGCCAGTTCGAGGATTTCCTCTAGCCGGTCGACCGCGGCGGGCTTCTCGATCTTGGCGAGCAGCGATGCGCGGCCGCCGATCAGGCTGCGCGCCTCGGCTACGTCCTCCGGCCGCTGGACGAAGGACAGCGCGATCCAGTCCGCCCCCTGTTCGAGCGCGAAGGCCAGGTCGCGGCGGTCCTTTTCGGTCAGCGCGGCCATCGGCAGGACGACGTCGGGGACGTTCAGCCCCTTGGAATTGGACAATGCGCCGCCGACCTCGACGATCGTGTCGATCCGGTCGGGGGTGCAGGCGACGACGCGCAGCACCATCTTGCCATCGTCCAGCAGCAGCCGCGCGCCGACCGCGATCGCCGCAAAGATCTCGCGATGGGGAAGCGACACGCGAGTCGCATCGCCGGGCGTCGGATCGCGATCGAGCACGAAGTGGTCGCCGGCCTTCAGCACCACGATGCCGCCTTCGAACGCGCCGACGCGCAATTTCGGACCCTGCAGATCGAACAGTATGGTCGTGGGACGGCCAAATTCCTGTTCGAGCGAGCGTATGGCGGCGATGACGGCCGCCTTGTCCGCATGCGCGCCGTGGCTCATGTTGATGCGGAACGCGTCCGCGCCGGCCAGATACAGCTTGCGGATCATCGCGAGATCCGCGCTGGCCGGCCCGAGCGTGGCCAGCACGCGCACCTTGCGTCCGCGGGGGCGGACGAAACCTGGGGTCGGCGGTGCGGATGGGGTGTCTGGGGACATCGTATCGACCAAGACGGTTTCCTACTTCGGATAAGGACAGCGACCGACTAGGCGGTTTGCAGGCCACGGGCAAACTATGGAGTTCGGCATGGGCGATAATAATCTCGACACGATTCCCGACGCGGTGGCGGCAGCGGCGTTCCGCCGACTTGTCGCGCACCTGCGCCACCGCGACGATGCGCAGAATGTCGACATCATGGGGCTGGCGGGGTTCTGCCGGAACTGCCTGGGCGACTGGGTGGCGGAGGCGTCGGACGGCACGATCGACCGGGAGGCGGGCCGCGCCGCGGTGTACGGCATGCCCTATGCGGAGTGGAAGGCCGCGCATCAGCTGCCCGCGACGCCGGAACAGATCGCCCGGATGGAGGCGAGCCTTAAGCTGAACCCTTAGAGGTTCTCCCCCTCCCTTGAACGGGAGGGGGGCTTAACATCCGAGTCCCGCACTTGATCGGAGACCCCCCATGCTTCTAGGAGCGGCGGCTTGGAGATCGGGGAGACTGACCATGGGTGACGACAATGTCGCCGCCGACCAGCTGCGGCTGTTCATCGAGCGTATCGAGCGGCTGGAAGAAGAGAAGAAGGGCATGGCCGACGACATTAAGGATGTCTATCTTGAGGCCAAGTCGACGGGTTTCGTGCCCGCGACGATGAAGACCATCGTGCGGCTGCGCAAGATGGAGAAGGATGCGCGCGACGAGATGGACGCGTTGCTCGAAACCTATCGCAACGCGCTCGGCCTGCATTAAGCCGGGTCGCGCCACCGGGGGCCATTGGATGACGCTGCGATGACGACGGCGACGCGGCGGGGACGGCGTACGACGGGCGCCTGGGTGCAGGCCGCGGTCGACATCCTGCGCGGGTTGCCGGCCGGTTGCTGGCTGACGGCGGCGCTGGTCGTGATCGGCGTCACGCTGTTCCGGCTGGCGGCCGCGCCGGTGCCGGGCGAGGCCCCCGCGGCGTGGGCCGCGAGCGCCGGGATCGTGCAGCTGGTCGTGCTGCTGCTCCTGAATTTCGCACTGTACCGGGTGGCCGGCGGGGTGCGGCCGGCGGTGGCGGTCGGCGCACCGCTGCTGCGCTTCGGTGCCGTGCTGGCGGGCACGATCCTGTTCACGCTGCTGCCGCTGGCGGTGGCGCGCGCGCTGGTGCCGGCCAATGCGCGGCTGGCCGATATCTGGCTGTGGTCGTTCGCCGCGACGACGTTCGCCAACCTGTTGCTGCTGCCGCTGGCCCCGTGGATCGCGGCGCTGGCGATCGGCGACCGGACGCTGGGCGCGGCCGGCGGCTGGTGGACGCTGCGCGGGCGGCTGCTGTCCTTTGCCGGCGCCTATCTGGCGGTGGTGTCGCCCTGTTTCGCGGTGCACCTGATGCTGACGATGCTGCTGGATGCGCCGGGATCGACGCTGGCGGGCAGCGCGCTGATCGGCATCGTGTTCGTCGATTCGGCGGCGTCGCTGGCGCAGCTGGTCCTGACCGTCGCGCTGGGCGTGGCGGCGTGGCGGTTGCACGAGGCCGGACGGGCACGCTAGACAGCGGGTTTCCAGACAATATGAGGCGAGCAGCCCGCACATGGCCGGCCATTCCAAGTTCAAGAACATCATGCACCGCAAGGGCGCGCAGGATAAGAAGCGGTCCTCGCTCTTTTCCAAGCTGAGCCGCGAGATCACGGTGGCGGCGAAAAGCGGCCTGCCCGATCCGGACATGAACGCGCGGCTGCGCTCCGCCGTGCTGGCGGCGCGGGCGCAATCGATGCCCAACGACAATATCCAGCGCGCGATCAACAAGGCGTCGAGCAGCGATTCCGAGAATTACGAGGAAATCCGCTACGAAGGGTTCGGGCCGGGCGGCGTGTCGCTGATCATCGAGACCTTGACCGACAACCGCAACCGGACCGTCACCAACGTGCGGACCGGCATGGCCAAGAATGGCGGCAACATGGGGGCCAGCGGGTCGGTGTCGCACGGCTTCGACCGGATGGGGCTGATCTCCTATCCCGCGAAGGCCGGCAGCGCGGACGCGGTGTTCGAGGCGGCGCTGGAAGCGGGCGCGGAGGATGTGCAGTCTTCGGACGAGGGCCACGAGATCTGGACCGCTGTCGGCGACCTGCACGAGGTGGCGCGCGCACTGGAGGCCGTGCTGGGCGAGGCGGAGGGCGCGAAGCTCGCGTGGCGCCCACAGACGATGGTGACGGTCGACGAGGCCGACGCCGCGACGCTGATGAAGCTGATCGACGTGCTGGACGACGATGACGACGTGCAGACCGTGTGGGGGAATTACGATGTTCCCGAGGATGTGATGGAGCGGTTGGGGGGGTAGTTCTGCGCGGGTCTGGGACGAGTTCGTCCTGTTTTCTTCCAGCGTAGCCCCACCCCAACCCCTCCCCTGAAGGAGAGGGGTTAGGCTCGTTCTAGGCGATACAGAAAGCCCCTCTCCTTCAGGGGAGGGGTTGGGGTGGAGGCGACCGATGATCCTGGATGCGACATTGCAGGAACGCGCTCGTCAGATGCGGCGCGAGCCGACCGAGCCGGAGAAACGGTTGTGGCGGGCATTGTCGAACTCGCAACTTATTGGCGCGAAGTTTCGGCGGCAGCAGGTGCTCCATCCGTATATCGTTGACTTCCTGTGTCCGGCGAAGGCGCTGGTGGTCGAGGTCGACGGCGATACGCATGATGCGGAGTCCGATGTCGGGCGGGACGCGTCTTTGGTGGGCAAGGGGTTTCGGGTGCTGCGATTTTCGAATGCGGACGTGATGGGGAATGTTTCGGGTGTTTTGGAGACGATTGCTGCGGCCGTCGTCGCCAGCCCCGAGCGTTGGCCCCACCCCAACCCCTCCCCTGAAGGAGAGGGGCTTTCTGCGTCACCAGGCACGACGGTAAGCCCTTCTCCTTCAGGGGAGGCGGAACAGTGATCCTGCTCGGGCTCGATCCGGGTCTTGGGACCACGGGCTGGGGGGTTATCTCTGCCGAGGGGAATCGGTTGTCGCATGTCGCCAACGGGCAGATCAGGACCGAGCCGGGGATGCAGTTGCCGCGCCGGCTGACCCTGTTGTTCGAGGCGCTGGGCGCGGTGATCCGGACCTATCAGCCGGGCGGGGCGGCGGTCGAGGAGGTGCTGGGCAATTCCAACGCGCAGTCGACGTTGAAGCTGGGGCAGGCGCGCGGCGTGGTGTTGCTGGCGGCCGCCACCGCCGGGGTGGCGATCGGCGAATATCATCCGAGCATCGTCAAGAAGGCGGTGGTAGGGACGGGCGGTGCGGACAAGAAGCAGATCCAGGCGATGATGGCGCATCTGTTGCCGGGGGCCAAGCTGGCCGGGCCGGACGCGGCCGACGCGCTGGCGGTCGCGATCACCCATGCGCATCATCTGGCGAGCGCGCGGGCGCTGGCGCGGCGGGTGATCCCGTCGTGATGCCGGGCGTGGACACTGTGGCGGTGGCGGCATGATCGCGCGGCTGACCGGCGTGCTGGCGGAAAGCGCGGTCGACCATGCGGTGATCGACGTCGGCGGCGTCGGCTATCTGGTGTGGATGTCGGCGCGGGCGCTGGCGGCGCTGGGGCCGGTCGGCGGGCAGGTGATGATCTTCACCGAGTTGCAGGTCCGCGAGGATGCGATGACGCTGTACGGCTTTGCCAGCGGGTCGGAGCGCGACTGGTTCCGGCTGCTGACGTCGGTGCAGGGCGTCGGCGGGCGCGTGGCGCTGGCCATCCTGTCGGTGCTGGAACCGGTGGAGCTGGTCCGCGCGGTGGCGGCGGGCGACAAGGCGATGGTGGCGCGCGCCAACGGCGTGGGGCCGAAGCTGGCGATCCGGATCGTCACCGAACTGAAGGACAAGACCGGCGGGATCGTGCTGGGGCCGGGCGTGACCGCGCCGCAGGTGAAGGGATCCGCGGCGGGCGACGCGCTGTCGGCGCTGGCGAACCTGGGGTTCCGGCCGGTGGAGGCGTCCGCGGCGGTGACCGCGGCGGAGGAGGAACTGGGGTCGGGCGCGACGCTGGACGCGCTGGTGCGGCTGGCACTGAAGAAGGCGGCGCGGCCGGTTTGATATCTGGGGGTGTGGGGGCTGTCGGACGCCCAGGCCTGCTTTGGGCCGAGTGGCGGATCGTGCCTGTGGGCCTGTCCCTGCGATCTTGTCGGCTTCCCGACTACGCTCGGGATGGGCGGGTTTCGCCGGTGACCCGCGGGCCGCACCGCTTGCAACTCTTGTTTGGGCAAGGAAGCATGGCGTCACCGGCCGCAGCCGGTGACGCCATGCCCAGGGGTCAGGCGGCGCGGCTGTCTTCGCTGGGGGCCGCGATACGGTCGTTTGCGGGCCGATCGTCCGCGGGCCGGACCGTGGTGGCACCGGTCGTGGCCGATCCGTCGCCGATCGCGATCTTGCGGGGCTTCATTGCCTCCGGAACCACGCGCTTCAATTCGATGCTGAGCAGGCCGTTCGCGAAGTCCGCCGCCCCGACCTCGATGAAGTCGGCCAGCTGGAACTGCCGTTCGAACGGCCGGGCCGCGATGCCGCGATGGAGGTACTGGACGTCCTGCGCCTCCGCGCTGCGGCGGCCGACGACGGTCAGCTGGTTCTGCTGCGCGACGATCTCAATCTCGTCCGGGCGGAAGCCGGCGACGGCCAGCGTGATGCGGTAGCGGTCGGGACCGTCCGCCACGATATCGAAGGGCGGATAGCTGTCGCCCGTGTCGCCGCGCATGCCGGTTTCGAGCAGGTCGAAGAGATGGTCGAAGCCCACCGAGGAACGGCGGTAAGGGGTGAAGTCGAAATTCGCACGCATTTCCAAATCCTCCTCAATGAAGCAATCTGGGCGTGAGCAGTGCCGGAAGGAGCCGGCACTCTCCTGGTCCCACCGAACCCGGTTCCGGCGTTCGGCGACGGTGAAATTGGTCGGGCCGAAAAATCCTTCAAGAGGATATCGCAAAAAATTTTTAGGGTCCTGGCGGTCGGTTCGGGACGCAGCCGTTGAAGAAGCCCGACCAGAGAATGTTGCCCCGATGCAACAGGCTGGCGGCTACATGTCCGCCAGCAACATTCTGTCACAATATGATCGCGATCCCCGACTAGCGGCGACGCGTGGGGGCGGGGCCGGCGTCGGATGGATGCCGCGCGCATCCCGGGGGAAGACCGTGTCGCGTATCGCCTATAAGCATCTCGTTCTCGCCGGCATCGGTTTTGCCGCGCTGGCCGCGCCGGCGCTGGCCGCCGCACAACCGGCGGTTGCGCCGCCGGCCGAGAGTGCCGGGCTGGAAGATATCGTCGTGACCGCGGAACGCCGGTCGGAAAATCTGCAGCGCGTGCCGGTGTCGGTAGGCGTGGTGCGCGGCGAGGATCTGCGGACCTACACCAGCGGCGGGGACGATACGCTGCTGGCACTCGCGGGGCGCGTGCCCAGCCTCTATGCCGAGACGACGACCGGGCGGATCTTTCCGCGGTTCTACATTCGCGGGCTGGGCAATATCGATTTCTACCTGGGTGCGTCGCAGCCGGTGTCGATCATCCAGGACGATGTCGTGCTGGAACATGTCGTGCTGAAATCCAACCCGGTCTATGACGTGGGACAGATCGAGGTGTTGCGCGGGCCGCAGGGGTCGCTGTTCGGGCGGAACACGACGGCCGGGATCATAAAGTTCGATACGCTGCGCCCGACGCAGACGCTGCAGGGCCGCGCGCAGGCGAGCTATGGTTCGTACAACACGGTGACGTTCGACGGCGGCGTCGGCGGGCCGATCGTCCAGGACAAGGTCGCGTTCCGCGTGTCCGGCCTGTACCAGCACCGCGACGATTATGTGGACAATCGCTATCAGGGCGCCAGCGCCGACGGCACGGTGACCCCGAAGAAGAACGCGATGGGCGGTTTCGACGAGCGCGACGCACGTTTGCAGCTGCTGCTGACGCCGACCGAGACGCTGTCGATCCTGGCTTCGGCCCATGCGCGCGATTATGACGGCACGTCGACGCTGTTCCTGCGACAGGGGCTGGTCAAGGGATCGAACGATCCGATCGCGCCGCGCAACAGCGTCATCTACGACGAGGCGCAGAACAACCCGCAGGCGTACGAGACCTATGGCGGGTCGTTGAAGGTAGGGTTGGACCTGGGCGGCGCCACGCTGACGTCGATCACCGCGTATGAGACGACGAGCGGGTACAGCCGCGGCGATACCGACGGCGGCGCGGCGTCGGTCTATCCGGTGAACGGGGTGGCCAACGGCTTCGGCCAGTCGCAGGGCCAGATCCGCGACCTGGACCAGTGGACGCAGGAGTTGCGACTGGCGAGCGACGATGGCGGACGGTTCCGCTGGCAGGTCGGCGGGTTCTACTTCGACAGCCGCGACACGACCGATTTCTACCAGCGCGGCTTCTTCCTGACGACCGCGGCGCGCAACCCGAACAACTGGGTGCGGCTGAACAACGTCAACACGAGCTGGGCGCTGTTCGGTCAGGCGAGCTATGCCGTGACCGACAAGCTGACCATCACGGCGGGCGCGCGCGAGACGAAGGACACCAAAAAGACCCGTCTGCTGAAGAGCGCCGATACCGCGGCGGGTGCGGTGACCTATAACGGGCGGCGGTTCGTGCGGCTGTCGGACAACAAGCCGAGCTGGGACGTGAGCGCGCTCTATGCGGTCAGCCCGGACGTCAGCGTCTATGCCCGCGTGGCGCGCGGGTTCCGCGGGCCGACGATCCAGGGGCGGTCGGCGGTGTTCAACGCCGACTTCACCACCGCGGATTCGGAGACGAACACGTCTTACGAGGCCGGCATCAAGACGGTGCTGTTCGACAACAAGCTGCGCCTGAACGCGACGGGTTTCGCCTACCGCGTGAAGAACATCCAGCTGAACGGCAACGACGTGAACGGGAACGGCGTGCTGTTTAACGCGGACAAGGCGGACGGTTACGGGTTCGAAGCGGATGCCGAGCTGCGCCCGATCCCGAACCTGTCGCTGACGGCCGGCGTCAGCCTGCTCCATACCGAGATCAAGGATCCGAACGTCTATGCGCAGGTCTGCCAGCTGAACGGCGTGGTGGTGTGTACGGTGAACGACCCGACGATCCGGGTAGGGGCGAACACCTTCGCGTCGATCGACGGCAACCCGCTGCCCAATGCGCCGAAATATAATCTGAACTTCGCGGCACGGTACGATGTGCCGCTGGGCAATGGCGGGCGGATGTTCGCCGGCACCGACTGGAACCTGCAAGGCTATACCAACCTCGTCCTGTACCGGACCGAGGAATTCTACGCGAAGGGCAATTTCGAGGGCGGCGCGCGGATCGGCTATGAAGCGACGGGCGGGGCGTATGAAGTTTCGCTGTTCGCGCGGAACATCACGAAGGAAAAGAACCTGAAGGGCGTGATCGAGAACTATATGGCCGCGGTGTACAACGAACCGCGCGTGCTGGGCGTGTCGCTGGCCGGGCGGTTCTAGGGCCGGTCGCGATCGCCGGACTGCGGAGCGGCGGGTTCGGTCGGTGTCGCATGGCCGGAGCCCGAGCCTGTCGAGACGTCTGAACGCGGTTCTCGACAGGTTCGAACCGAACGGTTTGGGTCGGCAGCCGGACGTCTGAGGGGGGCTGGTTTGGGCCAGCCCCGCTCAGGCCGTGCTCTTCTTCACGATGCCCAGCTGGCGATAGTGGCGGTGGAGCCGGTTCATCACCGGTGTCACCAGCACGCCGTGCATCAGAATCGACGCGACGATGATGAGGCCGAGCGTGCCCCAGAGATTATACTCGTGCTGGAACGCAGCATGGTTGAAGCCGTAGCTGAGATAATAGACCGACCCCAGACCGCGGATGCCGAAAAAGGCGATGATCCCCAGCTCAAGCTTCGGACGATCGATGCCGATCAGGCTGATCCAGCCGGCCAGCGGGCGGATGACGAGCAGCATGATCGCGGCGAACGTGCATTCCCGCCAGCCGATATCGTCGAGCAGCCCGGCGGCGAGCATGCCGCCGAACAGCAACAGCAGAAGCATCATCAGCAAGCGTTCGGATTCATCGGCGAAATCATGCAGCCGCTTGTTGAAATCATGCCCCTGCGCTGCGCGGCGGATCATGAGGCCGGCAACGAAGACGGCCAGGAAGCCGTAGCCATGCGTGAATTCGGTCGCGGTGTAGACCACCAGCGTCGTGCCGAGCGCGATGAAGCCGTCCCCCGTCCTCGACAGGCGGGTACTGGCGGGCAGATGGTACAGCACCCGCCCGACCAGCCAGCCGAGACCGGCGCCCATCGCCAGACCGGCGGCCAGTTCCCAAAGAATGTCGACCAGTACCCAGTCGGTCAGGACCTTGGTGGTGAGGCCGCCCGCGGCGGCGATCGCGATGGCCAGGTGGATGAACGGAAAAGCGAGCGCATCGTTCAGCCCCGCCTCGCTGGTCAGCGCGAACTTGGCCTCGGCCTCCGCCTCGCACTCGTCATGATCGATCTGGACGTCGCCGGCCAGCACCGGATCGGTGGGGGCCAGCGACCCGGCCAGCAGCAGCGCGGTGGCGAGACCCAGGCCGAGCAGCTGGTAGCCGAGCAGCATGACCAGGAGGATGGTCAGCGGCATTGCGATGCCCAGCAGCCGCCAGGTGACGTTCCAGCTGCGCCAGGCGACCGGACGCTCGATCTTCAAACCCCCGCCCATCAGCGACACGATCACGATGAGTTCGGTCGCGCGTTCGACCAGCGTCGGCGTCTTGTCCGGATGCGGCGCCCAGAAGGAGAAGGGTTCGAACGAAAACACGATGAAACCGATCGCCACGCAGACGATCGGCAACGACAGGGGCAGCTTCTTCAACAGGATGGGCAGCCAGGCGACGACCAGGATCATTGCGCCGACAAGGAACAGGATGCCGAAATAATAGGCCCCGATTTCGGGGGCCTGCGCCGCCAGCGTGGCGGCTTCCGATGACGGATGTTGCAACGCGAATTCCAATCCGGGCGCGGACGTGCCGGTCTTGCAGGGCAGATGGTTCACCTGTCTGAACGGCCGGTGGTCGCAAACGGGTCCCGCTCATAGTCATGACCTCGATCAAGACACCGATGGACATTTGGCGCGGGCATTTGGAACAGACCCAAAACACGCTAAGGCCGCGGGCATGACCGACGACGACCGCATGCTGACGCCCGCCCGCCGCCCCGAGGATGTCGACGCGGCGCTGCGCCCCAAATCGCTCGACGATTTTGTCGGGCAAAAGGCGGCGCGGGAGAATCTGCGGGTGTTCGTGTCGGCCGCCAAGGCGCGTGGCGACGTTCTGGACCATGTGCTGTTCTTCGGGCCGCCGGGGCTGGGCAAGACGACGCTGGCGCAGATCGTGGCGCGCGAGATGGGCGTGGGGTTCCGCGCGACGTCCGGTCCGGTGATCGCCAAGTCGGGCGATCTGGCCGCGCTGCTGACGAACCTGGAGGACGGCGACGTCCTGTTCATCGACGAGATCCACCGGCTGAACCCGGCGGTGGAGGAAGTGCTGTACCCCGCGATGGAAGACCGCGCGCTGGACCTGATGATCGGCGAGGGACCGTCGGCGCGGTCGGTGCGGATCGACCTGCCGCGCTTCACGCTGGTGGGAGCGACGACGCGGCAGGGCCTGCTGACGACGCCGTTGCGCGACCGGTTCGGCATCCCGATCCGGCTGCAATTCTATTCGGTGGAGGAACTGGAGCGCGTGGTGACGCGCGCCGCGGGGCTGCTCGGCATGGCGATTTCGGCGGACGGCGCGGTGGAGATCGCCCGGCGGGCGCGGGGCACGCCGCGGATCGCAGGCAGATTGCTCCGCCGGGTGCGGGATTTCGCCGACGTGGCCGGCGCGGCGGTGGTGGATGCCACGGTGGCGGACGGCGCGCTGACCCGGCTGGAGGTCGATTCGCTGGGGCTGGACGCGATGGACCGGCGCTACCTGATGATGATCGCCGACATCTATCGCGGCGGACCGGTGGGGGTGGAGACACTGGCCGCGGGCCTGAGCGAACCGCGCGACACGATCGAGGAGGTGATCGAACCCTATCTGATCCAGCTGGGGCTCGTCGCGCGCACGGCACGCGGCCGCTGCCTCAATTCGCGCGCCTGGGGGCATATCGGCCTGCCGGAACCGGAGGGCACGGTGGTGCAGGGCGGCTTGTTCGAGGGGTAGGGGCGGTGGACGGCGACGCGGCGGCGGGGTCGTATTTTCCAAGCGCAACATGATTTCGTTACGGTAGTCATAGTATTTGATGCAGATCAACCGGCATGATTATTTCCAAGGGGATGGAGACATAATGAAAAATGAGACGTTGGAGCTGTTCACGATAGGACGGTAGATCATGAATAGTTTCAAGATGATTATGGTGTCGGCTGTTGCTCTCGGCATGACGACGGCCGCAACGGCACAGTCCGGTGGCGCAGGCATGGGCGGAACCGGTGGCGCAGGCAGCATGCAGAGCGGATCGATGGGCGGCAGCATGGGTTCGGGCGCAGCGGGCGGCGTCGGCACCGGCACGATGGGCACCGGCACGATGGGTGGCATGGGCGCCGGATCCATGAACGGCACCGGGATGGGTGCGGGTTCTGTGGGTTCGTCCACGGACCGGGCCGGCGCACGCGCGACGACGCGCGGTGGGAAGTCGCGCAAAGCGACATCCAAGCGCAGCCGCGCGACCGATGCGCGCAGCACGTCGAACACGGCCGGCCAGACCAAGAGCGATAACGATCCCCAGTAATCGTCCGTAACACGCCGCATCGTGGGTGTGCCCGTTTGGTTCGGGCGAACCGCGCGGTGGCGACAGCGGGCCGATGATGTTGCAGACGAGGATGCAGGTCCACCCGACCCCGCCCCGGGGTCGGGTGGATCGGCGCGTTCCGGAATCGGGTTGTCTCACCCCCGTTAACCGTTAGACCCGCGCGGATGACGCGGGACGATCTGGACCGGCCCTATGCGGGGGGCTTCGTGGGCGCCGAGCATCGGTTCGCGCTGCGGGTGTATTTCGAGGATACCGACCTGACTGGGGTCGTCTACCACGCCAATTATCTGCGTTACATGGAACGGGCGCGGTCCGACATGCTGCGCGCGGCCGGGATCGACCAGCGTGCCGCCCAGGAAGACGGGACCGGCGCCTATGTGGTTGCCGACCTGGCCATCCGCTACCTGGCGCCGGCGCGGCTGGACGATGCGGTGCAGGTGGTCAGCCGCGTGATGCGGGTGGGCGCGGCATCCTGCGTCATTCAGCAGACAGTCATGCGCGGTACCGTCGTTCTGGCGACGGCGGAGGTGACCGCGGCGTTCGTATCGCCGCAGGGCCGCCCACGCCGGCAACCGCGCGCGTGGATCGACATTTTCGAACGACTGACAGAGGACGACAGGGGCGCATGACCGGTATCGAAGTGACGACGAGCGCATCCATGCTGTCGCCGATCACGCTATTCCTGCAGGCGGACGTGATCGTGAAGACGGTGATGATCGGCCTGACGATTGCGAGCATCTGGACGTGGGTGATCATCATCGGCCACGGACTGAAGCTGCGCCGCGTGGCCGTAAAATCGGAGGCGTTCGAGCGCGATTTCTGGAAGGCGGAGGACATCGACCGGTTGTACGACGGCGCGGGCAAGGAAGACCTGCCGTCCGCGCGGGTGTTTTCCGCCGGCGTCAGCGAATGGCGGCGGTCGACCGCGGGCAAGGTGGTGGACCGCGAGGGCACACGCAGCCGGCTGGCGACCGCAATGGCGGCATCGGTCGGTGCGGAGATGGACCGGTTGTACGACCGCATTTCGGTGCTGGCGACGATCGGGTCGGTCGCGCCGTTCGTGGGGCTGTTCGGCACCGTCTGGGGCATCATGCGGGCGTTCACCGATATCGCCGGGCAGCAGTCGACCAATCTGGCAGTGGTGGCGCCGGGCATTGCCGAGGCGCTGTTCGCGACCGCGCTGGGGCTGTTCGCGGCGATCCCAGCGGTGATCGCGTATAACCGGCTGACGCATCATCTGAACCGGTTCGAGGCGAAGCTGAACCGCTTTGCGGACGGATTCCATGCCACGCTGAGCCGGGAGCTGGAGGCGTGAGGGAACATCGGCACCGCGCGGGGCGCCGGTAATGGCGATGGGACCCATATCCGGGCGCGGCAGCAAGGGCCGGCGCGCGCCGATGGCGGAGATCAACGTCACGCCGCTGGTCGATGTGATGCTGGTGCTGCTCATCATCTTCATGGTGACGGCACCGCTGCTGACCGCCGGGGTGCCGGTGGAATTGCCGGAAAGCCGCGCGGGCGGGCTTGAGCAGGAGCAGGAGCCGTTGCAGCTGTCGCTCGACGGGCAGGGGCGCGTGTTCATCGGTGAGACCGAGGTGTCGGATGCCGACCTGCCGGGTCGTCTGGCGCAGGCCGCGGCGGACGGGGCGGGCAAGGAACCGCCGCAGGTGTTCCTGCGCGCCGACCGGGCGCTGGAATATGGGCGCGTGATGAAGGTGATGGGCGAACTGAACGCGGCGGGGCTGAACAAGGTCGCGCTGGTGACGGTCGGTGCCGAAACGGGCGGTGCCGACGCCGCCGCCGCCGCACCTGACGCGGCGGGGGCCGCGCGCTAGCCCATGGCGATGGAACGGTCGGAGAAGGCGGGGCTCGCCATATCGGTGGCGGCGCATGCGGCGCTGCTGGCGGTGCTGTCGCTGGGGCTGCTGGCGCCCAAGCCCTTGCCGCCCAAACCGGTGAGCGACCCGATCGACATCCAGTTCGCCGACGAGACGGGGCTGGTGTCCGGCGCGCCCGAACCGGCGACCGAGGTGCCCGCGCAATCCGAGGCGCCCGAGATCGGGAGGCCGGAGGAGGCCGCCGCGGCCGCCGACGAGCCCGCCCCGCCCGAGCCGCGCCCCACGCCGCCGCCACCCGAG
>NZ_KV887136.1 GCF_001956315.1 Sphingomonas montana
CGGTCTCGGCGCGGGTGGCGGCCCGATCATAACGGGCGGCGCGGGCGGTGGCGGTGCGGGCGTCGGCCTGGGCCTGGACCAGCGCGCGGCGCTCCTCCGCCATGGTCTGCGCGGCGAGGGGGGTGGCGAGCGTCAGCAGCAGGGCCGCGATGCTGGCCACGGGGCGGATGCGTGGGTTCGGGGGGAGCGGTTGCGTCAAGGCCCCGGTCTGCGCCGGAGTATGGTTCGTGCGTAGGCGAGGGACCGTCCCATCATCAGCCTTCGCGGTGATAGGGGTGGTTGGCAAGGATCGACATGGCGCGGAACAGCTGTTCCGCCAGCATCGCGCGGGCGAGCAGATGCGGCCAGGTGGCACGGCCGAACGCGATCAATTGGTCCGCTTCGGCCCGCTGTGCATCGTCGAAGCCATCTGCCGCACCGATCAGGAAACGGCATTCGCGTGTGCCCGCGTCACGCCATCTGCCCAGCAGCTGGGCGAAGGCGAGCGAGCCGGTTTGCTCGCCCTTTTCATCCAGCATGACGAGCTTTGTGGCCGGCGCGCGAGGCGGCATGCGGCCGCCGCTATCGGGCAGTTCGGTAACCCGCGTCGGCCCGTTGATGCGGCCGAGATAGCGTTCGACCAGATCGGCCTCCGGCCCGCGCCCGATGCGGCCGCGCGCCACGATATGGAGAAGCAGCCGTCAGTCCTCGAACGGTTCGTGGACGGGGCCGGGCACCGTCGGCGCGTCGCCGAACGCCCACATCCGTTCCAGATTGTAAAAGGAGCGTACCTCCGGCCGGAACAGGTGGACGATGATGTCGCCTGCATCGAGCAGCACCCAGTCCGCGGTCGGCAGGCCTTCGGTACGGACCGGACGGCCGGTTTCGGCCTTGATGCGTTCGGCCAGCTTGGCGGCCATCGACGCGACCTGGCGCGTGGAGCGGCCCGAGGTCACGACCATATAGTCGGCGATCGTGGATTTTCCGCTGAGCGGGATCGAGACGGTCTCGATCGCCTGATCGTCCTCCAGCGAGGCGAGAATGATCCGGTGAAGCGCGTCGATCGATTCGTCCGGGGTGCGGACGGGAGCGGCGCTCTTCGGGGCGGGGGATGCGGGCAAGAAACCTCCTAGGCGTGGTGACGGGGGACGACCAGCGCGCGATGCGTCACGGCATCGCGGGCCTGGCGTCCGGCATGGGCGATATGCCAAAGCGGCGCGGCCGTGCGGACGGCGGTTGCGGAGCGGGGGTCAGGGCGAAAGCGCAACAGCACGAGCGCCGGGAAACTCCAGTCCGTCCACCGATCCGCATGGCCTGCGCGTCGGACGAAACGCCGCAGCCAGCCCATCGCCTGACCGGCCCGGGCAGGCGCGTCATACCCCGGACGGGCGATCACGGCAATGGGCAGGGTGCGGGCGAGCCCACGCCAGTTCCGCCACCGTGCGAACTGCGCGAGATTGTCCGCCCCCATCAACCAGATGAAGCGGTGATCCGGGTAACGCCGGACCAGCGCGCGCAGCGTATCGACGGTGTAGCGCGTGCCGAGATCGCGTTCGATGACGGTCGGGCGAATGCGGCTGCGCCGGGCCTGCGCCTGCGCCGACCGCAGCCGGGCGCCGAGCGGGGCCATGCCGGCCGCGGGTTTCAGCGGGTTGCCCGGCGAAACCAGCCACCAGACCTCGTCCAGCCCCAGTGCCGCCATGGCGAACAGGCTGATCGCGCGGTGCCCGCCATGTGCGGGGTTGAACGAGCCGCCGAGCAGGCCGATGCGTTTCACCGTGCCTGCCAGTTCTCGCGGTCATGGCAGACGCGAACAAACAATATGCCCTCAGACGTTGGACGGCAGATCAGGATGTAGGGAACGTCGTCGACGGCCCACTTTCGCGTGCCGCGCCCGTCAGAGCGCCTGTTCTTGGCAACCGGCCACGGGTCGTCGACGGCCCACTTTAGCGTGCCGCGCCCGTCGAGGGCCGCGCCAGCGTGGCTGGTAGCTGCCAGCAATCGCGCTGCCGACAGGACCACCTGCTCCACGCCCACCACGAAATCAGGCGCGATATTACCGTAATGATCTTCGACAAACGCAAGGTCGCGGAGCGCTAGTGGCGACCAGCATACAGACCTCATTCGGGTGCTGGACGCTGCTGGCGACGGTTAGCGAACCAGGCTTCGACCTCGTCCTGACTCAGCGTGCCTTCATTCTCTGCCGAATCGATCCCAGCCTGGATGAAGGCGGCCATCCTCGTTTCGTCGATGTCCGTGCCGATGTGCATCATCTTCCCCATGGCCGAGAACTATACCCCGACCGCGGCTGCTTCAAGCGCGGACCTGGCCGGAGCCGCGGCCGATCCATTTGTAGGTGGTGAGCCCTTCGAGCGCGACCGGGCCGCGGGCGTGGAGGCGGCCGGTGGCGATGCCGATTTCCGCCCCCAGGCCGAATTCGCCGCCGTCGGCGAACTGGGTAGAGGCGTTGTGCAGGACGATCGCGCTGTCGACGGTGGCGAGGAAGCGTTCGGCGACCGCTTCGTCGTCGGTCAGGATCGCGTCGGTGTGGCCCGAACCATGGGCGGCGATGTGGGCGATGGCGGCGTCCGGCCCGTCGACGATCGCGACCGCGGCAATCGCGTCGAGATATTCGGTGTCCCAGTCGTCCCCGGTGGCCGGCGCGATGCGCGCGTCGATCGCCTGCGCGCGACCGTCGCCGCGCAGCGTGCAGCCGGCGTCGATCAGGGCGGCGACCAGTGTTTCCGCGGCGGGAAAGCCGCTGTCGATCAGCAGCGTTTCCATCGCGCCGCAGACGCCGGTACGGCGCAGCTTGGCATTGACGACAATCGCTTCCGCCATTGCGGGTTCGGCAGCGGAATGGACGTAGATATGGTTATTGCCGTCGAGATGGGCGAGCACGGGAACGCGCGCATCGGCCTGCACGCGTGCGACGAGCGCCTTGCCGCCGCGCGGGATGAGCACGTCGATCAGCCCGGCCGCGGCCAGCATCGCGCCGACGGCGGCACGATCGGTGGTGTCGACCAGCTGGACCGCGTCGGCGGGGAGGTCCGCGGCGAGCAGCCCGGCGGCGAGCGCGGCGTGCAACGCAGCGTTGCTGGCGGTCGCCTCCGACCCGCCACGCAGGATGACGGCGTTGCCGGACATGAGGCAGAGCGCACCGGCATCGACCGTGACGTTGGGGCGGCTTTCGTAGACGATGCCGATCACCCCCAGCGGCACGCGGACCCGCGACAGGGCGATGCCGTTGGCGGGCGTGCGGGTGTCGATGCACTGCCCGACCGGATCGGGGAGCAGCGCCACGGTATCGAGCGCGTCCGCGATGGCGGCGAGGCGGGCGTCGTCCAGCCGGAGCCGATCGAGCAACGCAGGCGCGAGCCCGCCGCTGGTGGCGCGCGCCATATCGGTCGCGTTGGCGGCGAGAATGGCCACGGCTCGGGTGCGCAGTTCGTCCGCCGCGGCGCGGAGGGCCGCACCCTTTTGCGCGGTCGGGGCGGCGGCCATGATCCGCGCCGCGGCCCGCGCGCGGGCGCCCATGTCGGCAATCAGGGCGGTGGCATCGGTGTCCGTCATAGTCATGGGTGCGCGCTAGCAGGGCTGTGGCGGGTTGCGAAGGCGTCTCGACGGACCGTGCCGGATCGGGGGTGGCGCGGCAGTAAAAGAAGTGGTCGATACCTCGGGTGACGACCGGCGCGCTGGTGGTGGCGACACTGAACGCATCGCGAGGGGGCGCAGACCGTGCAGTGGATGCGGCGTGCGCAACCTGCAACCGGCGCTTTGCTTACATGAAAAAGCCCGGCGGTTTGATCCGCCGGGCTTTTTCATGTTCGGGACCGGAAGCTCAGGCCCCCTGCGGAGCCGCGCCACCAAAGCCGCCGGGGCGCTTGCTCTTCGGTATCGACGAGCCGCCCATACCGATCGGAAGGGCGCGGCGCTTGGACGGGTCGTCGCGTTCGATGACTTCGCCGGCCAGTACGCGCTTGATCTCGTCGCCGCTCAGCGTCTCATATTCGAGTAGCGCCGTGGCGAGACCGTGAAGCTGGTCGACATGGTCGGACAGCAACTGTTTGGCACGTTCATAGGCGCCTTCGACGATCGCCCGGATCTCGGTATCGATAAGCTTGGCTGTCTCGTTCGACATGCGGATCGGCTGGCTGGACGAGTAACCCAGGAATGTCTCACCCTGCGGTTCGGCATATTGCAGCGGCCCGAGCTTGTCTGACATGCCCCAGCGGGTAACCATGTCGCGAGCGAGGCCCGAGGCATATTCAATGTCGGACGAGGCACCGGACGATACCTTGTCGTAGCCGAAGATCACTTCCTCCGCGACGCGACCGCCCATGGCGACGGACAGATTCGCGTACATCTTGTCACGGTGATAGCTGTAGCTGTCGCGTTCCGGGAGGCGCATGACCATGCCAAGCGCACGACCGCGCGGGATGATCGTCGCCTTGTGGATCGGATCGGACGCCGCCTCGTGCAGCGCGACGACCGCGTGGCCCGCCTCGTGATAGGCGGTCATGCGCTTCTCTTCCTCGGTCATGACCATCGAGCGCCGCTCAGCACCCATCATGACCTTGTCCTTTGCGGCCTCGAACTCGCTCATCGCGACGAGCCGCTTGCCGATGCGGGCGGCGAACAGCGCGGCTTCGTTGACGAGATTGGCCAAGTCGGCACCCGAGAAGCCGGGCGTACCGCGCGCGATGGTGCGCGGATCCACGTCGGGAGCAAGCGGGACCTTCTTCATGTGGACCGCAAGGATCTTCTCGCGGCCGTCAATATCGGGGCGGGGCACGACGACCTGGCGATCGAAGCGGCCAGGACGCAGAAGCGCGGGATCCAGCACATCGGGGCGGTTGGTGGCCGCGATGATGATGATGCCTTCGTTGGCCTCGAACCCGTCCATCTCGACCAGCAACTGGTTAAGCGTCTGTTCGCGTTCGTCGTTGCCGTTGCCAAGACCGGCACCACGATGCCGACCGACCGCGTCGATCTCGTCGATGAAGACGATACAGGGCGCGTTCTTCTTGGCCTGTTCGAACATGTCGCGGACACGGCTGGCGCCTACGCCAACGAACATCTCGACAAAGTCCGAGCCGGAGATGGTGAAGAACGGGACCCCTGCCTCGCCCGCGATGGCGCGGGCAAGCAAGGTCTTGCCGGTGCCGGGCGAGCCGACGAGAAGCGCACCCTTCGGGATCTTGCCGCCCAGGCGGGCGAACTTGGTCGGATCCTTGAGGAAATCGACGATCTCTTCGAGCTCCTCGCGCGCCTCGTCGATGCCGGCAACGTCACTGAACGTGACCTTGCCCTGCTTCTCGGACAGCAGCTTTGCCTTGGACTTGCCGAAGCCCATCGCACCGGAGCCGGCGTTCTTCTGCATCTGGCGCATCACGAAGAAGGCGATGCCGAGAATGAGGAGGAACGGGAGCGACTGATAGATCAGCAGCATCCAGATGCTGGCCTGCTCCTCCGGCTTGGCACGGAAGACGACATTCTTGTTCTGAAGTCGTTCGACGAGCGTCGGATCGGTTGGCGCATAGGTACGGAACGCTGTGCCGTTGGTCGTCTGGCCGGTGATCTGCTCACCCGCGATCTCGACCGACCTTACGGTACCTTCATCGACGCGGCCGAGAAATTCCGAATAGGCGATATTCTCGCCGGCCGGCCCCCGCGATACGCCGTCGAACACCGATACGAACAGCACCAGCGCAAGCAATATACCTGCCCAGATGCCGATGCTCTTCATCCAGGGATTGCCCTGTGGCCGCGGTTCCTTGTCGTCGTTCATGCCCACTCCGATCCTGTCCGATCAAGATAGGCACAGCAGCGTTAATGGCAATGGAACAGCGGCGATCAAACCGTGTTGCGCGTCGGGCGGCGGGGGGGGGCGGGACGAAATGTCCAGCCGTTGGGCGTGGCGTGCGCAACGGTGACGCCCAGCATGGCGGTTTGGCCGGCATCGAGGCGGGCGATGAAGCGATCGAGCGCGTCACCGCGGGGCGGAGGGCCGGGTTCCAGACAACGCAGGACGAGTCGGCGGCGGAGTTCGTGTGGCAGGTCGGTCGGGTCGAGCCGGCGGTGGTCGGGCGCGAGGCGGCGGATGCGGACGGCGGCTTCGCGGTCGGCGGCCCAGGCGAGGGCGGTTTCGGCTGCGGTCAGGTGGACAGCGGTCGCGGCGAGGCGTGCGGGGTCCAGCCACGGGGTTACCGCGAGGAGCGCGCGGGCGTGGGTTCGGTCGTGGCGGGGGTCCTGGTTGGACGGATCCGCAACGGGGGTCAGGCCGGCTTCGCCGACGATGGCGATCAGGTCCGCCCTGGACGTGTCGAGGAGCGGGCGGACGAGCGTGACGGTGGAGCCGGGGAGGAGTGGGCGGGTGGCGCGAACGCCGGTGAGGCCGGTAAGGCCGGCGCCGCGGGCGAGCCGGAGGAGGAGCGTTTCGGCCTGATCGTCGCGGTGATGCGCGGTGAGAAGGTAGGGGATGGCGTTGGCATGGCAGTAGGCGTCGAGGAGGCGGTAGCGGTGGGCGCGAGCGGCGGCCTGCAGGCCTTGGCGTGAGTCCGAGTGCCAGGAGTCTTTCAGGGTGACGTGGGGGATGCCGTAGGCGGCGCAGATTTTCGCGACGTCGGCGGCTTCTTGCGCCGAGTCCGGGCGGAGGGCGTGGTCGACTGTTGCGGCTTGGATGTGGCCGGGGCGCGCGCGTTGGGCGAGGAGGAGGAGGGCGAGGCTGTCGGGGCCGCCCGAGACTGCGATCGTGAGCGGGGCGGTTAAGCCGGGAATCAGGGCGTTGAGGGCTTGGGTGAAGTGGTCAGGGGTGTTTGGCATCGGCGCGGACCCTTCGACC
This sequence comes from Sphingomonas montana, assembly GCF_001956315.1. Taxonomy (GTDB): domain Bacteria; phylum Pseudomonadota; class Alphaproteobacteria; order Sphingomonadales; family Sphingomonadaceae; genus Sphingomonas_R; species Sphingomonas_R montana. Next base: position 6,824 of record NZ_KV887136.1, read on the forward strand.
TTGTTCGCTTCACCTGGAAACGCCCCTATCCTCTACCCTCTCCCGGAAGGGGAGAGGGGGCTGGTTGTGCCTGTCAAAGACGCTGCGCTTAGTTTGCCGACGCCTTGCATTTGGCGTCGGTGCGGGCCTTTGCGACACGGTCCTTGAGGGCCTGGTTGATGGTGTCGCCATATTCGCGGGTGAGCGCGTCATAGGCTTCGCAGGCCTTGGGCAAATTGGGCTTGTCGAGCTTCGTCAGCGCCTGGCCAAGGAAATAGAGGCTGTCGGGCGCGCGTTCGCCGCGCGGGTTCTTGGTGTAGTTGGCGTGGAAGGCGACCGCGGCGGCGGCGGGCTTGCCATTGTCCAGATAGGTGCGGCCGAGCAGGTTCTGCGCGTAGCTGGCGCGGCGCGACTGCGGATATTTCGCGACATAGGCCTTCAACACCGGTTCGGCAGCGGCATAGTCCTTCTGTTCCCACAGACGGTAACCGGCCAGATAGGCCTCTTCGTCGGCGGCCGTGCCGGCGGCGGCCGATGCGGGCCGCGGTTCGGGGCGGGGCGGGCTGGCGTCGGGCGCATCGGCCTCGACCGCATTGGTGGTGGCGGGGCGGATGGCGCGCGACGGAGCCTCGGTCGCGGCGGGCACGCCGCGTTCGAGCGTTTCGAGCCGGGTGCCGGTGTCGGTCTTCAACCGGGCAAGCTGGTCCTCGACCTGTTTCAGGCGGAAACCATTTTGTTCGACCTGGCCCGTCATGCGCGCCAGCTCCTGTTCCAGCGACGCGACGCGCGCCGTCAGGTCCGTGATCGGGGCGGAGGCGTTGCCCGGCTGGGCCTGGGCGACGGGGCCGGTGATCTCGGGTTCGAAATAGCCCGGCTGGCCGCCAGCCCCGCCGGGAAAGACCTTGCGCTGGACCGCGCGCATTTCCTTTTCCAGCCGATCGACGCGGGCGGTGACCGGGGCGTTCGTCTGCGCCACGGCGGGCGCGGCGACGGTCGCCAGCAGGAACAGGATCAGCTTCGGACGCATAGGATGAGCTCCCCCGAGCGTGGTTGCACCGGTATCAACTGTCAGCCTTACCGGCCGGTAGCTGTCCGCAGGCTTAAGCGCCAGGGCCGCCGGACGGTGCGGCACCGCCTTGCGGCACCAGCGGCGTGATGACCTGCGGCACGAGTTCGCCTGGAGCGGCACCGGGTGCGGCATTGGTGACACCGGGGCGGCCGAGCAGGGCCGCGGCCTTCAACGACTGATCGACCAGCAGGCGATCGGGTTCGCCGACCGTTGGGACTGCGGTATTGCCGACGGTGATCGACAGCGCCTGGGGCCGGCTGGTCCGCAGGCGCGGATCGATGGCGGCCGTGGGGACCTGGAACGTCTGTCCGGCCGCCATTTCGCGTTCGAACAGCTTGGGGCCGTTCTTTTCGTAGATGCTGAGCCAGACGGGCGCGGTGGCGGTGAGCGTGACGGGGCCATCGGCCTGGACGGGGGCAGGCGCCGGCGCGGACTGGGCGACCCCGGTCACCGTACCGACCGGCGCGTCGGACGCAGTGGCGGCGATCGTGGTGTCGTCGCTGCGCCCCGAACGCATGAAGCCGTAACCGGCCGCGATCGCGACGGCGAGCAGTAGGGCGAGAAGTGCCAGCCATTTCGGCGGTACGCGGGCCGGATCGGCGGGTTCATAGGGTTCCGGTGTGATCCGGTGCGTGGCCGGCGCGGCGTTGAGATGGGCGCGATAGGCGGCGGCCGCCATCTCCGGATCGATCGCGACCAGCCGGGCATAGCTGCGCACGAAACCGAGCGTGTAGGGGATTGCCGGCAGTCCATCGGTTCCGTCGGCCTCGATCGTTTCGAGGTGGCGGAGCGGGATGCGCGTCGACGCGGCAATATCGTCGAGCGAAAGCCCGCTGGCCACGCGCGCGGCGGCCAGTTGTTCGCCGATGCGCCCCACCGGAGCGTCTGCCTTACCCGTGACGCTGTCTTCCATGCCGCCTCCAGAAAGCCCGTTACATAACCCACATGCCCCGGCGCCTTGTCGTCGCAGGGGCGGTACGAAGTCAAATCGTCGCGGCTCGATTCACCCGATGGCGACTTCGTTCCGTAGCGCCCAGTCGCGGATCGCGGCGCGCAGGTCGGCCGGCGGATGGGCCAGCCACTCGGCCATGCGCACCCGCAATGCGGCGGCGTCGAGCGTGCGGATCATGGCCTTGACCGGTCCGACCGCCGCCGGGGTGATCGACAGCCGTTCGATGCCCAACCCGATCAGCGCCATCGCCTCCAGCGTCCTGCCACCCATTTCGCCGCAGACTGCGATCGGCACGGCGGCCGCGCCGCATTCGCGCGCGACACGCGCCAGGAACCGCAGGATCGCCGGGCTGAGCCAGTCATAGCGTTCCGCCAGTTTCGGATTGGCGCGGTCGGCCGCGAACAGGAACTGGGTCAGGTCGTTGGTGCCGACCGACAGAAAATCGACCTGCGGCAACAGCAGGTCGAGCACCTCCGCCAGCGCCGGCACCTCCAGCATCGTACCGTAGCGGATGGTGGTGGGCAGCGGGCGGCCACGCGCCTGGACCCAGGCACGCTGCCCTTCGAACAGCGTGTGGGCGGCGGTGAATTCCCACGGTTCCGAGATCATCGGGAACATGACGTTGAGCGTGCGACCGGCGGCCGCCTCGATCAGGGCGCGGGCCTGCACCTTCATCAGGGCGCTGCGTTCCAGCGCCAGCCGGATCGCGCGCCAGCCCATGGCGGGGTTTTCCTCGTTTTCCGAGGCATGGGTCATGTAGGGCAGCGCCTTGTCCCCGCCGATATCGACCGTGCGAAAGATGACGGGCCGGTCGCCTGCGCGGTCGAGCACCTCCTTGTACAGCCGTTGCTGGCGGTCGCGCTGCGGCAGGGTCGCGGAGACGAGGAACTGGAATTCGGTGCGGAACAGGCCGATGCCGTCCGCCCCCGTCACGTCGAGCGCGGCGACATCGTCGGCCAGCCCGGCATTGACCATCAGCGCAATCCGCCGGCCGTCGGTGGTGACGGCGGGCAGGTCGCGCATCGCGGCGAATTCGGCGCGGCGCTTCTGCGTGATGAGCAGGCGACCCTCGAACGCCTCCTCCATCGCCGCGGTCGGGCGAACGATGACCTCGTCCTCCTCGGCATCGAGCAGCAGTTCGTCGCCTTCGGAAATGGTGGTGCGGATATCGGCGACGCGACCCAGCACGGGGACGCCCATGGCGCGCGCCACGATGATGACGTGCGCGGTAAGCGACCCTTCGTCCAGCACGACGCCCTTCAACCGGCGGCGGTCATATTCCAGCAGTTCGGCAGGGCCGAGGTTGCGCGCGATCAGGATCGAGTCGCGGCGAAGACCCACCTGCGCCGCGGTGCCGAGCTGGCCCGAGACGATGCGCAGCAGGCGGTTGGAAAGATCCTCCAGATCGTGCATCCGGTCCGCCAGCAACGGATCGCTGATCGACCGCATGCGCGTGCGGGTGCGCTGCTGCACGCGCTCGATCGCCGCCTCCGCGGTCAGCCCGCTGTCGATCGCCTCGTTGATCCGGCGGCTCCAGCCCTCGTCGTAGGCGAACATGCGGTAGGTATCGAGGACGTCCTGATGTTCGCCCGCCACGCCGAATTCGGCCTGGCTCATCATGCGGTCGATCTGTTCGCGCATCTGGCGGAACGCGGAATAGACGCGGTGGCGCTCGGCCTCGGTATCCTCCGCGATGCTGTGTTCGATGATGACGCGCGGCTGGTGGAACACGGCATGACCGCGGCCCATGCCGGACACGAGTTTCAGCCCGGTCAGGCGGACGGGGCCGACATCGCGCGCGCCGCGCCCGGCGGCGGCGGCGTCGTCGATCAGACCGGCACCGGCGATGAGTTCGGCCAGCACCATGGCGACGGTCTGCAACGCCTCGATCTCGACATCGTCGTAGCGGCGCGACGCCTCATGCTGGACGCAGAGCACGCCGACGGCACGTTCGCGCCGCACGATCGGGACGCCGGCGAAGCTGTGATACAGATCCTCGCCCGTTTCCGGCTTGTAGGCGAAGTCCGGATGACTGGTCGCCTCGTCCAGGTTGAGCGTTTCGACCTGGTCCGCGATCGTGCCGACGAGGCCTTCGCCCAGCGCCAGCCTGGTAACGTGGACCGCATCCTGGTTCAGCCCGCGGGTGGCGTAGAGTTCGAGCGCCCCGTCGCGCAGCAGGTAGATCGAGCAGACCTCGCTGGTCAGCGCTTCGCCGATGATGTTGACGACTTGGTTCAACTTTGCCTGCGCGTTGGTGCGCGCCGCCATGACGTCGTGCAGGCGCGTCAGGATTTCGCGGGCGGCAGAGGTGGCGGCGGTGGCTGTCATGGCGACCGTGCTATCAGAGAATAGGGCTGGGGCTAGCTTCGTTTTGTTCGGGCGGGGGTGATCTAAAGCCTAATCCGGCATCGTCATCCCGACAGAGGCAGTGGAAACCCCGTCCGGGCTGGCGAGCAGCCCCTGAACGCTGGCATGGCCGCGGCTTTTGCCGGGATCATGCCATATCGGCGTTCATATGCGCCGAGATCAGTTTCCCGTCGGGTTGTCGGCGGTCTGGCCGGCCTGGCCGCTGGCGCCGCCGACGCTGCCGATGTTGCCGAACAATTCGCTGAAGAAGCTGGTGTTGCGGCCGAGCGTCGGGGTCTTGTCGCCGCTGGGCGAGATCGAGGCGATCTGGTCCGTGCCGGTGCGGGTGGCGGACACGACGTTGCCGGCCGCATCGAACCGGACCGCGAGCAGCATCTGATCGGTGGGCTTCGGCTTGCCGAAGGCCAGCTGGCTGGTGTTGCGCGACAGATAGTACCAGATATTCTGGTCGAACTGGCCCACGAAGCTGGGCCGGCCGAGCGTCCGTTCGACCGACAGGCGATTGTCGACGCCCGGCTGGACCGTCGCGATCAGCGCGTTGTCGGGAACATAGCCCTTGTGGTCGCGGATCCGCGCGCAGCCGGCGGTCAGCATCAACGACGCGACCGCCACGGTGGCGACGGCCCGGAACCGGGGGGTGGATGCCGTCATAGTCGATACTCCCGGGGGTCAAGCGTCTGCGCCGGGGACAAGGCTTGCGATTGCATCCTCGGCGCAGGGCCTCAATATGGCCGGGAGCCCCCGGCCGCAAGCGACCGATCCCTTATCCTCAAGGTGCCGACAGTGTCCTTCCTGAAGACTCTTTTCAAGTCCCGTCGATTCGGTGCGGATGCCGACGCGTTGTATGCCGCGATCGTCGCGGCGGCGCGCCGCCCGGCCTGGTACCGCGAAGGGCGCGTGCCCGACACGATGGACGGGCGGTTCGACATGGTGGCCGCCGTCACCGCGATCGCGCTGATCCGGCTGGAACGCGACCCGGCGGAGGGCAATGCGGCGGCGACCCGGCTGACCGAGGCGTTCGTGGACGACATGGACGGGCAGTTGCGCGAGGCAGGCGTCGGCGACGTCGTGGTGGGCAAGCATATCGGCAAGATGGTGTCCGCGTTGGGCGGCCGGTTGACCGCGTATCGCGCCGCGCTGGCGGAGGATGGCGGGGAAGAAGGCGGAGCGGGCCCCTTCGCGGACGCGCTGCGCCGCAACCTGTACCGCGGCGAGGACCCCGGGGCGGATGCGGTGGCGTTCGTGGCGAGCGGCCTGCGACGGGTCGAGGCAGGCATGGCGGGGCTGTCAGTCACCGCCCTGCTTGAAGGACATATCGCATGAGCACGCCGGAATTCTCGCGCACCGTTCGGATCGATTCGATCGGCGAGACGGGGAAGGTCGTGACGATCGCGGCGACCGCGCCGGAATGTATCGCGCTGGCCGTACGGTTCGAACTGATCGCGATCCGCCGGCTGGAGGCGTCCGTCGAATGTCGCCGCAAGGGCGCGGACGTGACGGTAACGGGAACCCTGTCGGGCACGGCGGTGCAGGCGTGCGTCGCGACGGCAGTGCCGATTCCGGTGCGGATCGAACAGGCGTTCGCGCTGACGTTCGTGCCGGCGCTGGCGGTCGAGGGGGACGAGATGGAGCTGGATGCGGGCGACCTGGACGTGGTCGCCTATGACGGGGCTGCGGTCGACCTGGGCGAGGCGGTGGCCGAGACGTTCGCGCTGGCGCTCGACCCGTTTCCGCGCAGCGCGGACGCCGAGGCGGTGCTGCGCGCGGCCGGCGTGAAGGCGGAGGGCGAGGTGGAAGCGGAGCCGGGCGCGTTCGCGGGGCTGGCGGCACTGCGGGGTAAGCTGGGGGGATAGGCTATCGGTGACCGCTCTACCGTCATCCTGACGAAGGTCAGGATCCATTATCGTTACGGTTCCGGTCGGGTGCTCGGGCGGAGTGATAATGGATCCTGACTTTTGTCAGGATGACGGGGTTGGGGAGCGAGACATTGTAGGATTTGCGGTTCGGGGTGCTAATCCTGTTCCCGGTGAAATGCCGGTAGCGTCAGGCCGCGGCCCCTCTCCCCAGCCCTCTCCCCGGAGGGGAGAGGGAGTTTGGTCGTCTTGCTTGTTGTTGCGACCTGTTTCAGGACTTTGCGCTGCTGGCCCGCCGGTGCAGCGGTCTTCCTGCACAGTTACTGGCGGATGGGACGGTCAGCCGCGGTTTTCCAGGGCGGAGGCGGCTTCCGCGACCAGGGTGCCGAGGATATCGGCGGCGGGTTCTTCCTTCTTCACCATGCCGACCGACTGGCCGGCCATGACCGAGCCGTTCTCGACATCGCCGTCAACGACCGCGCGGCGGAGCGCGCCGGCCCAGTAATGTTCGATCTGGAGCTGCGCCTCGAGCATTTCGAGGCGCTTCTCGTCCAGGTGGCCGGCGACTTCGCGCTGCTTGGCGGTGAACAATTCGGTCGAGGCGTTCTTGAGCGCGCGGACCGGGATGACGGGGAGGCGGGCGTCGAGCTGGACGCTGGCCACCGCGTCGCGCGCCGAGGCGCGGATGAACGCCTTTTTGAAGTTCGGGTGGGCGATCGATTCGGTGGCGCAGACGAAGCGCGTGCCGAGCTGGACCCCGGCGGCACCCATTTCGAGATAGCCGGCGATCGCCTCGCCCCGGCCGATTCCGCCGGCGACGAAGACCGGGATCTGCGGCGCGATGTCGGGCAGGATCTCCTGCGCCAGCACGCTGGTGGTGACGGGGCCGATATGGCCGCCGGCCTCGCTGCCCTCGATCACCAGCGCGTCGATGCCGGAGCGGACGAGCTTCTTCGCCAGCGCGAGCGCGGGGGCGAAGCAGACGAGCTTCGCGCCGGAGCCCTTGATCCGGTCGATCGCGCCCGCAGGCGGCAGGCCGCCGGCCAGCACGACATGGCCGACATTGTGGCGCGCGCAGACATCGATCAGGTCGTTGATCGCCGGGTGCATGGTAATGAGGTTCACGCCGAACGGCTTGTCCGTCATGGCCTTCGTCGCGGCGATTTCCGCGTCGAGCAGTTCGGGCGTCATCGCGCCGCACGCGATGACGCCGAAGCCCCCGGCGTTGGAGATGGCGGAGACGAGGTTGCGTTCGCTGACCCACGACATGGCGCCGGCCATGATGGCGTAGCGCGTGCCGAGAAAATCGGTGCCGCGGTGCATGAGGGCGTCGAGGCGGGTGTGGGATGATGTCATGCGGTGGTTCTGGGCTTCTTACATTGGGCTTTCAAGGGATGGGTGGGGGCTACCGTGCAGACGGGGGCGCTTGAAGCTTGGTTGGAACGGCGAGTCTGCGCTCGCCGACCCACCCCCTACCCAGTTCACCCATCGATCAGGTCAATCATGCCCCCGGCATGATTGAGAAACTGCCGGGGGCAGTTTCGACCTGATCGATGGGTGAACTCTTGAAAGGGAGGGGGGAAGAAGGGCCGGGCACCCCCTGTAAGGGGCTGCGTTACGCCGCGTCTTCGGCGTCCAGGCCATAGGCGGTGTGGAGGACGCGAACGGCGAGTTCGGTATAGTCTTCGTGGATCAGGACGCTGACCTTGATCTCCGACGTGGTGATCGCGAGGATGTTGATGCCGCGGTCGGCGAGCGATTTGAACATCATCGCGGCGACGCCGGCATGGCTGCGCATGCCGACGCCGACGACCGAGATCTTGGTGACCGCGGTATCGTGGACCAGCTTGGTGAAGCCGATTGTTTCGCGCTGGCGTTCCAGCACGTCGATCGCGCGGGTCAGTTCGGCCATCGGCACGGTGAAGGTGACGTCGGTGGAGCCCGTGTCGTGCGCGACGTTCTGGACGATCATGTCGACGTTGATGCTGGCGTCGGCCAATGGCGAGAAGATCGTCGCGACCGCGCCCGGGCGGTCGGGGACGGCGATCAGCGTCACCTTCGCCTCGTTCTTGTCGTGCGCGATGCCGGTGATGTGCTGGCGTTCCACGTCGTCAATCTCCTCTTCCCCGACGATCATCGTGCCGGGGGTTTCGTTGGGGCCGGGTTCGTCGAAGGAGGACAGGACCTGGACGCGGACCCCTTCCTTCATCGCCAGGCCGACCGAGCGGGTCTGCAGGACCTTCGCGCCGACCGAGGCGAGTTCGAGCATCTCCTCGTACGTCACCTTCTTCAGCTTGCGCGCGCGCGGCACGATGCGCGGGTCGGTGGTGTAGACGCCGTCGACGTCGGTGTAGATGTCGCAGCGGTCGGCCTTGATCGCGGCGGCCACCGCGACCGCCGACGTGTCGGATCCGCCGCGGCCAAGCGTTGAGATGCGGTTGTCCTCGGTCAGGCCCTGGAAACCGGGGATTACCGCGACCTCGCCGTCCTTGAGCCAGGCGGTCTCGATCTCGCCGATCCGGGCCGACGCATGCGCGTCCGACGTGTGGATCGGCAGTTGCCAGCCGAGCCACGAGCGGGCCGGCACGCCGATCGCCTGGAGCGCGATGGCGAGCAGGCCGGAGGTCACCTGTTCACCGGACGCGACCACGACGTCATATTCGCGCGGGTCGTAGAGCGGCGAGGCCTCCCGACAGAAATTGACGAGCCGGTCGGTTTCGCCGGACATGGCGGAGACCACGACGGCGACCTGGTGGCCGGCGTCGACCTCATGCTTGATACGGCGGGCCACGTTGCGGATGCGTTCGATCCCGGCCATCGACGTTCCACCGAACTTCATCACGATACGTGCCATGGCTGCGGCGCAAATCCTTCGCTAAACCCGTCAGGAACGCGGGGCCGGGACCTGATAGGGAACGCAAGATATGAACGCAACCACGACGCTGCCCGCAACGATCGATCCGAAGGGGGCCGCGCATTTCGGCGCGATGGCGGCGGAATGGTGGGATCCGAACGGATCGTCGAAGATGCTGCACCGGCTGAACCCCGTGCGGCTGGGCTATGTCCGCGCGGCGATCGACCGGCATTGGGGCACCGATCCGACCGCGCTGCGCCCGCTGTCGGGCAGGCGGGCGCTGGACGTGGGGTGCGGCGCGGGGCTGCTGACCGAACCGCTGGCGCGGATGGGGGCGGAGGCGACCGGCATCGACGGGGCGGCCGAGACGATCGCGGCGGCGCGGGGCCATGCGGCCGGGCAAGGGTTGACGATCGATTACCGTGCCGGGGGCATCGAAGGGGTGGGCGCGGACGAGCGGTTCGACCTGGTGTGTTCGATGGAGGTGATCGAGCATGTGACGGACCAGCCGGCGTTCGTGCGCGGGCTGGCGGGGGCGCTTGCCGATGGTGGCGTCCTGCTGATGTCGACGCCGAACCGGACCGCGCTGTCGAAGCTGGCGCTGATCACGGTCGGCGAGGATATCGGCCGGCTGATCCCGAAGGGGACGCATGACTGGGACCGGTTCCTGACGCCGGACGAACTGACCGCGATGCTGGCGGCCGCGGGGATGCGGGTGACCGATGTCACGGGCCTGTCATTGTCCGCGACCAAGGGCTTCACGCTGAGCGACGACGTGCGGATGAACTATCTGCTGACGGCTGTCCGGGGGTAGCGTCTGCTCCCCCTCCCTTTCGAGGGAGGGGTTGGGGGGTGGGTGCTACCCCTTCGCAGGCGGCCGATGTGACGGCGTAGCACCCACCCCCGGCTCCTCCCTTGAAGGGGAGGGAGGAAAAAGGCTTGGCATGACCCTTGAAATTACCCGCCGCACGCTGATCGGCGGGCTGGGGGCGGCGGCACTGGCCGCGCCGGCGATCCTGCATGGGCAGATGCTGTTCAACGCATATCCGTTCCGGCTGGGCGTGGCGTCGGGTGATCCGACACCGGACGGGTTCGTGCTCTGGACGCGGCTGGCGCCCGATCCGCTGGCGGACGGCGGCGGTGTGCCGATGGCACCGATCGGGGTCGACTGGGCCGTGGCGAGCGACCCGGGATTCAAGGCCGTCGTGCAGAAGGGGACGGCGATCGCGCGCCCCGAACTGGCGCATTCGGTGCACGTCGAGGTGACGGGGCTGCTGCCCGACCGGCCTTATTGGTATCGGTTCATGGTCGGGCGCGACCGGACGCTGCTGGGGCGGACGCGGACGCTGCCGTTACCGGGCGCGAATGTGCGCGCGCTGAAATTCGCGGTCGCCGGGTGCCAGAATTACGAGGATGGGCTGTTCACCGCGTTCCGCCACATGGCGGCGGAGGACGTCGATTTCGTGTTCCATTATGGCGACTACATCTACGAGGATCGGTGGCGGCCGAAGGACCCCGGCCATGACGGGCGGCCGCGCCCGACCGTGCGCCCGCACATCGGCGACAAGCCGTTCAGCACCGACGATTACCGGCGGCGCTATGCCCAGTACAAGCTGGACGGCGACCTGCAGGCCGCGCATGCGGCAGCACCTTGGTGGACGACGTTCGACGACCATGAGGTGGAGGACAACTGGGTCGGGCTGGAAGACAAATATGATACGCCGGCGGCCGTGTTCCGGCTGCGCCGCGCAGCCGCGTTCCAGGCCTGGTACGAACATAGCCCGGTGCGGGCGGGGATGATCCCGGGGCCGACGGGGATCGCGATGCACCGGCGGGCCCGCTACGGGACGCTGCTCGACGCGCATTTCCTGGATACGCGGCAATATCGCACCAACCAGCCGTGCGACGACGATTTCAAGCCGGATTGCCCCGCGGTGACCGATCCGAAGGCGCAGGTGCTGGGAACGGAACAGGAGGCCTGGCTGGCCAGGTCGCTCGGCGGGAAGCGTGCGCGCTGGAACTGCCTGGCGCAGCAGGTGATGATGATGCGGCTGGACCGACGGACGGGCGATACGGTCGTGCCGATCCGCAACATGGACAGCTGGGCCGGGTACATGACCCCGCGCGAGCGGCTGCTGGAACGCTGTCGCGGGCTGGGCAACGTCGTGGTGCTGACCGGTGACGAGCATCAGAACTTCGCAGGGGAACTGGCGACCGCGAAGGGCGAGACGGTGGCCGTGGAGTTCGTCGGCACGTCGATCAGCGCGGGCGGCGACGGCGGCGACGTGCGGCGCGATGCGGCCGAGGTGCGGTCGCATAACCCCCAGCTGAAGTTCAGCAACGACCAGCGCGGTTACCTGATCTGTTCGGTGACGCCGGACCGGTGGGAGACGCGGTTCAGAGTGATGGACCGGGTGACGGTGGCGGGAGAGGTTTCGACGCGCGCGGTGGCGACCGTCGAGCATGGGGTGGCGGGGGTGGTGATGGGGTAGCTTCCAAGCCCCTCCCCTTCAGGGGGGGGGGCTTAGTCAGGCCTAGAAATCCACCTTGTCGTAGTGCGGCGGGGGGGTGACGATTTCCATGCGTTCGCTCAGCAGCGGGCGGAAGCTGGGNAGCGGGCGGAAGCTGGGGCGGCTTTTGAGGGCGGCGTACCATTCCTTGGTGCGGTCGTGGCCGCGCCAGTCGATGCCGCCCAGATAGTCGGCGACCGACAGATGCGCGGCGGCCGCCAGGTCGGCAAGGCTCAAAACGGGGCCGCCGATCCAGCGGCGATGATCGAGCAGCCAGTCGACATAGTCGAGATGGCTGTTGGCGACCTTCATCGCCTCGCGCAGCACCTTGGCATCGGGCGCGGCGCGGTGGACGATGCGTTTCAGCATCCGTTCGTGCATCAGCGGGGCGACGACCTCGTGATAGACCTTCTCGTCGAACCAGGCGACGAGGCGGCGGATCTCGGCGCGGTTGGCGGCCGGGCCGTTGAGCATCGGCGCCTTGTCGATCGTCTCCTCGAGATATTCGCAGATCGCGGTCGAATCGATCAGCGTGAGGCCGGCGACGGCGTCGGTCATGACGGGCGTCTGGCCGGCGGGGTTCATGTCGAGAAACTCGTCGCGCCGCGCCCAGGGCGATTCGCGGATGAGTTCGTAGCCGATTCCCTTCTCGCCGAGGAGGAGCCGGACCTTGCGTGAGAAGGGGCAGAGCGGGAATTGATGGAGTTGCCACATGATAGGCCGGTCATAGCGGGGCACGCGGGGGGCGCCAGTCGGTTCTTTTGCAGGTTCTGTCGTGCGGCAGTTGGTCGGGTTTCGTGTGGAGCGACGTTTGGTCGAGCCACGCCCCCCACCCAACCGGGGGGGGGAGGGTTGGGGTAGGGGGCGTGGCTTGGGGTGTTTGGGTCGCGGGGATGAGTTGGTGTTTTGCGAAACGCAGGGTTCGGATTGTGCTGCAGTTGGCCGCTGCCACTCCCCCTCTCCCAACCCTCCCCCCGGTGGAGGGAGGGCTTTTCTGGTGCGCTTACTCGGCCGCTTGCACTTCCGGGGTGTCGTCGAGGGGATGGTCGAGGCGGGTCAGCATTTCCTTGGGGCAGACCTGCCAGAAATGGCCGGCGTAGCGGTCCCAGTCGTCGAGGATGGTGTTGGCCCAGCGGCTGTCGGTGGCGACCGCATGTTCGGCGATCATGGCTTTCAGGCGGGCCTCCCAATGCGCGGACGCCAGGCGTTGCCAGACGATGCTTTCGGGGTTGGCGCGGGCGGGGAAGGCGCCGTCCTCGTCCAGCACGAAGGCCATGCCGCCGGTCATGCCCGCGCCGAAGTTCGCGCCCGTGTCGCCAAGGATCACCGCGGTGCCGCCGGTCATGTATTCGCAGCCATTGGCGCCGCAGCCTTCGACGACGACGTTCGCACCGGAGTTGCGGACCGCGAAACGCTCGCCCGCCTGGCCCGCGGCGAACAGCTTGCCGCTGGTTGCGCCGTACAGGACGGTGTTGCCGAGGATGGTGTTGCTGCGCGTGTCGAGCGGCGAGGAGACCATCGGGCGGACCGAGATGACGCCGCCGGACAGACCCTTGCCGACATAGTCGTTGGCGTCGCCGAACACCTCCAGCTTGATCCCCTTGCAGAGGAACGCGCCGAGCGACTGCCCAGCGGAGCCACGCAGGCGGATCGTGACGTGGCCGTCGGCAAGTGCGGACATGCCGTATTTCGCAGTGATCTCCGCCGACAGCCGTGTGCCGACCGCGCGATGCGTGTTGCGGACGGTGTAGGTCAGCTGCATCTTTTCGCGGCGTTCGAACACGGCGCGTGCGTCGAGGATCATCTGCGCATCGAGGCTGTCGGGCACGTCGTTGCGGAAGGTGGCGATGGAAAAGCGGCGCTTGCTGTCGTCCGCGTCGACCTTGGCCAGGATCGGGTTCAGGTCGAGATCGTCGAGATGCTCGTGCCCACGGCTGACCTGGCGGAGCAGTTCGGTGCGGCCGATGATGTCGTCGAGCGAGCGGACGCCGAGCTTGGCGAGGATCTCGCGCACCTCCTCCGCCATGAAGGTCATCAGGTTGATGACTTTTTCCGGCGTGCCGACGAACTTGCCGCGCAGCGCATCGTCCTGCGTGCAGACGCCGACCGGGCAGGTGTTGCTGTGGCACTGGCGGACCATGATGCAGCCCATCGCGACGAGCGAGAGCGTCCCGATGCCGAATTCCTCCGCGCCCAGGATCGCGGCGATGACGATGTCACGCCCTGTCTTGAGGCCGCCGTCGGTGCGCAGCTTCACGCGGTGGCGCAGGCCGTTGAGCGTCAGGACCTGATTGGTTTCAGACAGCCCCATCTCCCAGGGCGTGCCGGCATATTTGATCGAGGTCTGGGGCGATGCCGCGGTGCCGCCGACATGGCCGGAGACGAGGATGACGTCGGCATGCGCCTTTGCTACGCCCGCCGCGACGGTGCCGATGCCGGCGGAGGAGACGAGCTTCACGCAGACGCGGGCGCGCGGGTTGATCTGCTTCAGGTCGTAGATGAGCTGCGCCAGATCCTCGATCGAATAGATGTCGTGATGCGGCGGCGGCGAGATGAGCGTGACGCCGGGCGTGGAGTGCCGCAGGCGGGCGATCATCTCGGTCACCTTGAAGCCGGGCAGCTGGCCGCCCTCGCCGGGCTTGGCGCCCTGCGCGACCTTGATCTCCAGTTCCTCCGCGGCGCCGAGATATTCGGCGGTGACGCCGAACCGGCCCGAGGCGACCTGCTTGATCGCGCTGTTCGCGTTGTCGCCGTTTTCGTAGGGCGTGTAGCGCTTGCGGTCCTCGCCGCCCTCGCCCGACACGGCCTTTGCACCGATCCGGTTCATGGCGATGGCGAGCGTTTCGTGGGCCTCCGGCGACAGCGCGCCGAGCGACATGCCGGGGGTGAGGAAGCGCTTGCGGATCTCGGTGATCGCCTCGACGCTGTCGATCGCGATCGGCTCCTTGGCCCAGTTGAACTCCATGAGATCGCGGAGATAGATCGGCGGCAGGTCCTTCACCCCGCGCGCGAATTGCAGGTAGGTCGAGTAGCTGTCGGTGCCGACCGCGGTCTGGAGCAGGTGCATCAGCTGCGCGGAATAGGCATGCGCTTCGCCGCCCGCGCGCTGGCGGTAGAAGCCGCCGACGGGAAGTGCCACGACCGTGTCGTCCCACGCCAGTTCGTGGCGCATGATGGCGCTCAGTTGCAGCGAGGCATAGCCTTCGCCGGAGATCTTGGCGGGCATGCCGGGGAACAGGTCGTTCACCAGCGCGCGGCTTAGGCCCACCGCCTCGAAATTATAGCCGCCGCGGTAGCTGCTGATGACCGCGATGCCCATCTTCGACATGATCTTGAGCAGGCCCTCGTCGATCGCCTTGCGGTGACGCGCGAGGCACTGGTCAAGCGAGAGGTCGCCGAACAGGCCGCGCGCCTGGCGGTCGGCGATCGCCGCCTCCGCCAGATAGGCGTTCACGGTGGTGGCGCCGACGCCGATCAGCACCGCAAAATAATGGGTGTCGAGGCATTCGGCCGACCGCACGTTGATCGACGCGTAGGAGCGCAGCCCGCGGCGGACGAGGTGGGTGTGGACCGCGGCGGCGGCGAGCACCATGGCGATCGCGACCCGATCCGGCCCGACGCCCTCGTCGGTCAGGAACAGTTCGGTATGGCCCTCGCGCACCGCCTGTTCGGCGTCGCGGCGGATGCGGGCGATCGCCTGGCGCAATGCATCGGGGCCGTCATCCTGCCCGAAGGTGCAGTCGATCGTCGCGGACGAGGCGCCGAAATGGGCCTTCAGCGTCGCCCATTCGCGCGAGGTGAGGACGGGGGAGGGCAGGACGAGGACGTTCGACTGCTGCGCGTCGGTATCGAGGATGTTGGCCAGATTGCCGAAGCGGGTCTGGAGGCTCATCACATGGCGTTCGCGCAACGGATCGATCGGCGGGTTCGTGACCTGGCTGAAATTCTGGCGGAAGAACTGGCTGACCAGCCGCGGCTTGTCGGAAATGACGGCCAGCGGCGTGTCGTCGCCCATCGAGCCGATCGCTTCCTTCGCTTCCTCGACCTGGACGCTCAGGATCAGCTCCATGTCCTCCATCGACTGCCCGGCCGCAACCTGGCGGCGGAGCAGATCGGGGCGGGCATATCGTGGGCTGTCGTCCTCGGCCGGCGGCGTAAGATCGGTCAGCGTGCGGAAATCCGCGACCCAGTCGGCATAGGGGTGTTCGCTGGCGATCCGAGCCTTGATGTCGGCATCCATGAACAACGTGCCGGTGTCGAGATCGACCGCGATCATCTGGCCCGGGCCCATGCGGCCCTTGGCGGCGATGGTCGCCTCCGGCACCAGCACCATGCCGGTTTCGGACCCGACGATCAGCAGGTGATCGGCGGTCAGCGTGGTGCGCAGCGGCCGCAGCGCGTTGCGATCGACGCCGGCCACGGCCCAGCGGCCGTCGGTCATGGCGAGGGCGGCGGGACCGTCCCATGGTTCCATGACCGAGCCGAAATAGCGGTACATCGCGGCGACCTGCGGATCGAGCGCGGGATCGTTCTGCCACGCCTCGGGGACGAGCATCAGCTTTGCGGTGGGCGCGTCGCGGCCGGAGCGGCAGATCGCCTCGAACACCGCGTCGAGCGCCGCGGTATCGGACGCGCCGGCCGGGATCAGCGGCTTGATCTCCTCCGAATGCTCGCCGAACGCGAGCGACGCCATCTTGATCTCGTGGCTCTTCATCCAGTTCTTGTTGCCGCGGATCGTGTTGATTTCACCGTTGTGGGCGAGCGTGCGGAACGGTTGCGCCAGCCACCACTGGGGGAAGGTGTTGGTCGAGTAGCGCTGGTGGAAGATGGCGACGCGACTGACGAACCGTTCGTCCTGCAGGTCGGGGTAGAAGATCGACAGTTCCTCCGCGAGGAACAGCCCCTTGTAGACGATCGACCGGCACGACAATGAACAGATGTAGAAGCCCTGGATCTGCGCCTCGATCACCTTGCGCTCGATCCGGCGGCGGACGAGGTACAGCTTCTTCTCGAACTCGGCGGCGTCCTCGGCATCGGGCAGCGGGCCGGCGATCATGATCTGTTCGATTTCGGGGCGGGTCAGCAGCGCCTTTTCGCCGATGCAGGACACGTCGACGGGCACCTGGCGCCAGCCATAGATGCTGTAGCCGAAATCGATGATCTCGGATTCGACGATGGTGCGGCAGGCCTCCTGCGCGGCAAGATCGGTGCGCGGGAGGAAGATCATGCCGACCGCGAGCCGGTTGGGGAGCGTTTCGTGGCCCGAATATTCGATCGCGTCGTCGAAGAAGCGGACGGGCAGGTCGACATGGATTCCCGCGCCGTCGCCGGTCTTGCCGTCCGCGTCGACCGCGCCGCGGTGCCAGACCGCCTTCAGCGCCTCGATCGCGGCAGCCACGACGCGGCGCGAGGCGCGGCCGTCGATGGCGGCGACGAGGCCGACGCCGCATGCGTCGGATTCGAGTTCGGGGCGGTACATGCCGACTTCGGCGATGCGGGCGCGTTCGGCGGGGGAGGCGGTGTCGGTCATGGTGGCATTCCCGTCGCGGGATGAGGGGGGCAGGGTGGGATCAACGATCATGACGACAGCCCTTCGGTACGGACGAAGATCTCGATCTGCGCGAGCGTGGTGTTCAGCGTGTCGTGCGCGCGCCAGGCGGCGTTGATCTGTTCCGCCTGTTTGTCGGGGCGGAGCGGATATTCGTGCGCCAAGGCGTTGCGCGTGCGGATCGCCTCGGACCATAGGTCTGCATCGGTGATGCCGAACTTGTCCGCCCGGTTGGCAATGTCGCGCGCGGTGAGGCGTTCGACACGGCCGAGTTCCATAATCTGAGCGATCGTCTTGAGCGTGCGGTTCAGCGTGTCGGCATATTGCTCGAACCGCTTGAGGAAGGACAGGACATGGTCTTCGCGCTCCGCCGGGAGTGCGGCGATCGCGTCGGCGGACATCGGCATGAGTGGCGCGACCTGATCGCAGGAGCGCCGGAACCCGGCGTCGAGACGGCGGCAGGTTTCGACATAGTCAGCGAGCAGCCGCCGTTCCTGATCCTGCGTCACAGGACGATCCCGTCGCGCAGCGCGATCGCGACGATCGGCGTCGGTTCGCAACCGCGGACGGCATGGACGATGTCCACCCGCTGCTCGTCAATATGCTCGAAGAGTTTCGCGAGGAACCTTCCGTCAGCGCGCGCGGCAGTGCTGTCGTCGTCGACCTCGACCAGCAGGTCGATGTCGCCGCCGCGGAGATGGTCGTGCACGCGACTGCCGAAGAGGCGGACGACCACATCCTTGCCAAACGCGTCGACGGCGGCCGTCTTGATGGCGTTGACCTCGTGCGGCTTGAGCCTCATGCCGGCACCAGTTCCTTCGCCAGCGCGGCCTTTGCCTTGGCGCGGAGGTAGGCGTGCATCTTGTCGGCAACGTCACGGCCGTCGCGGATCGCCCAGACGACGAGCGAGGCGCCGCGGACGATGTCGCCGGCCGCGAAGACGCCGTCGATCGAGGTCTGCATCGACTTGTGATCGATCCGGACGGTGCCCCAGCGCGTGACCGACAGTTCGTTCGAGCCGAACAGCGTCGGTAGATCCTCCGCGTCGAAGCCGAGCGCCTTGATCACCAGGTCGGCATCGAGCCGGAAGCCGCCGGCGGGGTCGGGTTCGGGCGCGCGGCGGCCGGAGGCGTCGGCGGCGCCGAGCCGCATGCGCGTGGCGGCGACGCCGGTCACCTGCGCGTCCCCGTGGAATGCCTCGGGCCCGGAGAGCCAGACAAATTCGACGCCTTCCTCCTCGGCATTCTTCACCTCGCGCTGCGACCCCGGCATGTTGGCGCGGTCGCGGCGGTAGAGGCATTTCACCGACTTTGCGCCCTGGCGGACGGCGGTGCGGACGCAATCCATCGCGGTGTCGCCGCCGCCGATCACGACGACGTCCTTGCCCGCCGCGTTGAGCGCGCCATCGTCATAGGCCGGGACCGCGTCGCCGAAGCCCTTGCGGTTCGAGGCAGTGAGATAGTCGAGCGATTCGACAATGCCGGACGCGCCAACGCCGGGTGCCTTGATGGCGCGGGGGCGGTAGACGCCGGTCGCGATCAGGACGGCGTCGTGGCGGCCGCGCAGGTCGGCAAGCGTCGCGTCGCGCCCCACCGCGAAGTCGTGGTGGAACACGATGCCGGCGTCGCGCAGCCGCTCGACACGGCGCATGACGACGTCCTTCTCCAGCTTGAAGCCGGGAATGCCGTAGGTCAGCAGCCCGCCAGCGCGGTC
Organism: Sphingomonas montana; assembly: GCF_001956315.1. Lineage (GTDB taxonomy): Bacteria > Pseudomonadota > Alphaproteobacteria > Sphingomonadales > Sphingomonadaceae > Sphingomonas_R > Sphingomonas_R montana. Next base: position 25,669 of record NZ_KV887136.1, read on the forward strand.
GTGGCGGTCGTAGACATGGACCTCGTACCCGCGCGCGCGCATCAGTTCGGCAGTGGTGAGCCCGGCGGGGCCGGCACCGACGACGCCGATCGACTGGCCGCGGTCCGGCCCGACGTGGACCGGTTCGACCCAGCCCTCCGCCCAGGCGGTGTCGGTGATGTATTTTTCGACCGAGCCGATCGTGACCGCGCCGTGGCCGGAAAATTCGATGACGCAATTGCCCTCGCACAGCCGGTCCTGCGGACAGATGCGGCCGCAAATCTCCGGCATGGTGGAGGTGGCATTGCTGAGTTCATATGCCTCGCGCAGCCGACCCTCGGCGGTCAGGCGCAGCCAGTCGGGGATGTGATTGTGGAGCGGGCAGTGCGTCGAGCAATAGGGAACGCCGCATTGCGAGCAGCGCGACGATTGCCGTTCGGCATCGTCGCGGGCGTAGCGATCGGCGATCTCGGCGAAATCCTCCGCGCGGACGGCCGCCGGGCGCTTTGCGGGATAATGCTGGTCGAGCCGAACGAAGCTCAACATCGGATTGTCTGCCATCGTGCGCTCCTCTTCCGGCGCACGAATGTCGCAGCCGGCGGGCTATGTCACGACCAAAATACACGACAGGTCAGGAGTGCTGTCCCGTTTGGCTAGCTTGGCAGCCGTTTAGATTGCGACGGCTTGCAGACGCGTATGAGTTGCGGCCGTTTCGGTCCTAACGCAGGGATAGCCAGAGGATTGCCGCCGTCCCGACGATGATCCGATACCAGGCGAACGGCGCGAACCCATGGCGCGAAACGACGGCCAGAAAGCCGCGGATGACGATCAAGGCGACGACGAACGACACGACGAAGCCAACCGCAATCCCGGTCCAGTCCGTATCGCCGAGCGTCGCGCGGGTCTCCCACAGTTCCTTCGCGGTGGCGGCCAGCATGACCGGAATGGCGAGGAAGAAGCTGTATTCCGCGGCGGTCCGGCGATCGACCCCCAGGCTGAGCGCGCCCATGATGGTGGCACCGGAGCGCGACACGCCGGGGATCATCGACAGGCACTGGACGATGCCGACGCCCAGCGCGGTGCGGAGCGGCATGTCCTCGACCGAATGAACCGCGCCACGCATGACGCGCCGTTCGATCACAAGGATGGCGATGCCGCCCAAGACGAGTGCCACGGCGACGACCATCGGCGTCTGCATCAGCGCCTTGATCGATCCATAGGCGACCGCACCGATCAGCAGCGCGGGCAGGAAGCCGAGCACGACGTTGCGCGTGAAGCGGATCGATTGCGGATCGCGGCGCGCCAGCCCCGCGCCGACCGCGATGAACCGGCCGGCATACAGCACCACGACCGCCAGGATCGCGCCCAGCTGGATCACGATGTCGAACGTCGCCGACGACGCGGAGTTGAAGCCGAGCAGCTCGCCCGCCAGCAACAGATGGCCGGTCGAGGACACCGGGATGAATTCGGTCAGTCCTTCGACAATGCCAAGCAGGACGATGACGAGCAGCGAATGGTCCATCAGGCGTTGGTCCCGCCGACCGTGGCGAAGCGGCCGTGGCGGCGATAGCGGACGAGCCAGCCGGGCGCGACCGCGGCAAGCGGAACGGGATCGATACCGAACGCCGCGAACCCTTCGGCACCGGGCGCCACGACATTGTCGGATTGCAGCATGAGCCACTGGTCCCAGGTGATCGGCGCGCCGGGGATGAAGCGGCCGGCCTTCGCCATGAGCGCGCCGACCTGATCCGGGATCGCGACGATGGCGGGGGACCGGCCGATCGCGCCCGCGATCCAGCGATTGAGCCCTTCCATGCTGATCCGGTCCGGCCCGCCCAGTTCGAACGTGCGACCGCCATAGGTCAGCGGATCGAGCGCGGCGCGGGCGATGGCCCTGGCCGCATCGGCGACGAATGCCGGCTGGAACAGCGCCGGGGCGCGCAGGACGGGCAGGATCGGCAGCATTCGCGCCATCTGCGCGAACTTGTTCACGAACATGTCCTCCGGCCCGAACAGGATCGACGGGCGGACGATGGTGGCGTTGGGGAATGCGGCGCGGACGGCGGCCTCGCCTTCGCCCTTGCTGCGCGCATAGGCGCTGGCGGCGGCGGGATCGGCACCGATCGCCGAGACCTGCACCAGCGCGCCGGCACCGGCGGCCTGTGCGGCCTCCGCCAAGTTGCGCGCGCCGCCGACATGGACCGCATCGAACCGCCCGGCGAGCAGGCCGACGAGGTTGATGACCGCGGTCGACCCCTGGACCGCCCGCGCAACGCTGTCCGCGCGGGTGATGTCGACCGCGACGAACTGAGTCTGGCCAACGCCGCCCAGCGGTTTGAGGAACCACGCATTCTTCGGATCGCGCCCGGCGACGCGGACGCGTGCCCCGGCCTTCAGCAATTCCTGTACGACGTAGCGGCCCAGAAAGCCCCCGCCGCCGAAGATCGTCACCAACCCTGCCATCGATCGATTCCCGTCCGTCCGGATGATATGCTGCCGAGATTCCATCAAGAAAATCCGGTGCCGACCCATTGCCCGTGCAAGAAGCCGTTGACAAGGTTCATGCCGCCCCCCTAGAGGCTCCCTCCTACCCCGTGCCCAGATGGCGGAATTGGTAGACGCACCAGCTTCAGGTGCTGGCGATCGCAAGGTCGTGGAGGTTCGAGTCCTCTTCTGGGCACCAATATTTTTGTTATGCTGAATCATTGACTTAGCCTTCGGGCAACCCCGAAAATCTCCCCGCTTTTCCGGGGCTTTGGCGGCCTCCACATGTGCGTGTGGAGACGTGAGACCGACACGAACGCGGTTTCAGGCGCAGAAACGGTGCGCGGTCTGCAGTGGCCGAATTCCAAACTCCACATTGTCTAGGCGTCCGACAGCCGGCGCAGTCGACCGGATAGCTACTGAACGAAAACGGAGCGGCCATTCGGCCGCCCCGCTGGTTCGTCGTATTGGGGGTTAACGAACCGGATTGCCCTGGCGAGTCATGGCAGCGCGCGCGTGATGACTCGCGCGAGGCGCGCCGCGAAACCACGTGGATCTACCGGTTGCTCGCCGTCGGCAATCTGCGCTTCGTCGAACAACAACCGTGCAACATCCGCCCGGAAGTCCGCATCCGCGTCACCAAGGCCGGCAAGCCTTATGATCAGCTCGTGGCGAGGGTTGATCTCCAGTACAGGCTTGGCTGCCTCCGGCGCGCGTCCTGACGCCGCAAGCAGTCGTTCGAGTTCGCGGTCCATCCCGCTTTCCGACGCGACCAGGCAGACAGCGCTATCGGTCAGCCGGTCCGAAGTTCGAACGTCTGAAACTGCATCGTCGAGGGTGGCCTTGACGAAGCTAAGAAACGACGTGACCTGCTCGCTTGCTTCAGCGGTCGGCGCGGAGCTTCCCTCGGGCAGCGGGATCAGCCCGAGATCCGCTGCGCCCTGGGTCACCGATTTGAACGGCTTGCCCTTGTAATCGATGCCGGACGTCACCCAAAAACTGTCGACCTGGTCGGGAAGCAGCAGGACCTCGACACCCCGTGCGCGGAAGCCCTCAAGCTGAGGGGAGGTTGCGAGACGATCCAGATCGTTGCCGGTGGCATAGAAGATGGCCGTCTGGTTCTCCTTGATGGACGACTCATAGTCCGCAAGCGATCGCCAGCCGCCTTCTGAAGCGGTCGTCTTGAAGCGCGCGAGGTTGAGCAGTGTCGCGCGGCGCTCGTAATCTTCGTACAAACCTTCCTTCAGTACCGCGCCGAAGGTCTCCCAGATCTTGAGGTAGGCATCGCTGTCCGCCGTGGCGCGCTTCTCCAGTTCGGAGAGAATCTTTCCGGTAACGCCTTTCTTGATCGTCGCGAGGATCGGGCTTTCCTGGATCATCTCGCGCGACATGTTGAGCGGCAGGTCGGACGAGTCCACCAGCCCGCGTACGAAACGCATATAGCGCGGCAGCAACTCGGCTTCATCGGTGATGAAGACGCGATTGACGTAGAGCTTCATGCGGCCCGAACGATCGGGATCGAACAGGTCGAACGGTTTCGTCGAGGGCACGAAGGCGAGCACCGAATATTCGTGACGGCCCTCGGCGCGGTAATGCAGCGTCAGCGCCGGATCATCGAACTGACCCGAAACGCTGCGGTAAAAATCAGCATAGTCAGCTTCCGAGACCGCAGAACGGGACTTGGTCCACAGCGCAGCGCCATCGGCGATCTTAACCGGCTCGGCATCGGGCTTCTCGCGCAAGGAAATCGGAACCGGGACATGGCCGGACTGCGACTTGATCGTCTGCTCAATCCGGTATCGCTCGGCATACTCCTTGGCATCCTCCATCAGATGTAGGACGACGCGCGTGCCACGGGCAGGTGCTTCCTGCACATCGATGGGAGCGATCGTGTAGCTGCCGAGGCCATCGGACGACCAGATCGCCGCTTCTGCCTCACCTGCCTTGCGCGAGATCACGTCGACCTTCTCGGCAACCATGAACGCCGAATAAAAGCCGACACCGAACTGGCCGATCAGCTGCGTTCCCTCGCTGCCTCCGGCACTCGCGATCCGTTCCATGAAGCTCTTGGTGCCCGACCGTGCGATCGTGCCAAGCGCATCGGCGAGATCGGCAGTGTTCATGCCGATTCCATTGTCTTCGATCATGAGGCGGCTGTTATCTGAATCCAGCGTGACCGTGATCCGCGGTGCCGGATCTTCGCCAAGCAGTGCCGGGTTCGCGATGCCTTCGTAGCGAAGCTTCTCGCAGGCGTCGGCCGCGTTGGAGACCAGCTCGCGCAAAAACACATTCTTGTCGGAATAGACCGAGTGCACCATCAGGTGGAGCAGCTTGGCAACGTCGGCTTCGAATGCGTGGCTTACGGGTGCGGTGATCGTCGTCATGATGTGTTTGGGACTTCCCTGTTGATGCCGCAGCGGAGTTGGGACTGTCATCGCTGCCGGTCAAGATTGGCAAATGTGGTCGCGGGCGCGGGACAACATGACCTGCATCGATCCTGCCCGGGAATTGCGTTAGATCCCGAGCAAGGTCTTCTGCTGGGTCCAGCAGGCAGGCAGCTCCATCGCCAGCAGCCTGGCCGGGGTCAGCGTCGGAGGATGCCGACCTTCACTGATGGTACGGACGATCTCGGGCGCCAGCCAGGAGAGCCGGACCAGCCGGGACATACGTGTACTGCACTGGCCGCTAATGCTCGCCAGCATCTTGATAGATGTCTCGGGCGCTGCGGTGACAGCCGCGCGTGCGGCAGCAGCATCTGCCAGCAATGTGACGAGCGTCTCATCTCGGCGTGCGACAGTTCCATCCCCGTTGGTCATCACCAGCTTGACGTCCTTGCCATGCCGGATACGGACGGTTGGAACGGTAAGCTCGACCGGTTCGTCGCTGTCATTGTCTTCGATGCCGAGCGCTCCCAGCAGAGCGGGACGTGCGATGGTGATGCGGACGCGTTCGTCATCCAGCGTGACACGCTGGACTAGCGCGCCGACAAGGGTGTGACGTCCATAGTGCCCGGCGAGCTTGTCGGCTATATCAGCCGCGATCTCGATAACGCTCGCGATGGTCTGCGCAGGCAGCTGGGTCGGTAAGATGCGACGATGCTGGTGGGATGATGCAAGCAGTGCGCGCAACCGTTCGACAACGACCGCCTCAATGTCGCCAGCGGGCAAGCGCGCCTCGGCAGGGCCGTGCTCGATCAGTTCGGATGCGGGCGTGATGTAGTAGCGGTAGCGCTTGCCGGACTTACGCTTGACCTGGCCGGCCGCGAGTGTGTGCTGCACCTGGTCCCACAGTTCGGGTAAGATGATTGGCAGATGCGCCCCGTTCACTGCGACCCCCTTGTGGACGATCTCGCCAAGGTAGATCCGGTTGCCGAGCATGTTGAACAGCATGCCTCGCCCGAAGGGCACGCCACCGAGCGCTGGCCTGTTCGCTTGCTGACGGACCTTGGTGCGGTACCCGTCGCTGCGCAGCTCGTCGATAAGCGCCCTGCCGGAGCCGAGTGCCACGTAGCGTTCAAAAATGTGACGGACGGTGCGAGCGTCATCCTCGTCAACGACGAGCAACCGGTCCTCGACGCGGTAGCTGAGCGGTACAGGGCCCCCCATCCACATGCCCTTGGCCTTGGACTGCGCAATCTTGTCGCGGATCCGTTCGCCGGTGACCTCACGCTCGAACTGGGCAAAGGACAGCAGCACGTTCAAGGTCAGCCGCCCCATGCTGGTGGTTGTGTTGAACGCCTGCGTCACCGAGACGAATGAGGCACCGCGGGCATCCAGCACCTCAACGATCTTCGCGAAGTCGGACAGGGCTCGGGTCAGTCGGTCGACCTTGTACACGACAATGACGTCGACCTTGCCGGCTTCGACATCCGCCATCAGCCGCTTCAGTCCCGGCCGCTCGAGATTGCCGCCGGAGAAGCCGCCATCGTCATACGGGTCTCTAATCAGCACCCAACCCTCGTGGCGCTGGCTCAGCACATAGGCCTCGCACGCTTCACGTTGCGCATCGAGGCTGTTGAACGCCTGGTCGAGCCCTTCCTCGGTCGACTTGCGCGTATAGACCGCGCAGCGGATCGTGCGCGGTCCCGTTGCGATGCTACTGGTCGGGCGACGCGCAGCCTTAGCCACCGGCGTTCAGCCCGAAGAAGCGCGGCCCCGACCAAGCTGTGCCGGTGACGTGGCGGGCAATGGCGGACAGCGAGCGGTAGCGTTCTCCGTCGAGCAGGAAGCCGTCTTCCGTTGCCAGCACGTCGAGCGTGCGCCCGTTCCAGCTGCGCACGAGCTGAGTGCCGGGCTTGACCGTGCGGGCAGCGGCGGCAGGCCGGGTCAACGAGCGTGCGACCCGTGTCGGCAACTTGCCGTACGCCTTCTCCTGCAGACGGAAGGCGATGCCCAGTCGCAGCAGGTCCGGCGAGAGCCTGGGGGCAGGGACCTTGTAGGCGTGCATCCATTCGGCACGCAGATCGGCTGGCGACAATGTCGTCAGCCGGGCAAGCTTCTCCTCGATCCGCATCAGGCTGCCAAATGGTAGCGGGTGGCGCCGGTCTCGCCGCTGCGGATGATCGCATGACCCTTCTTGCGCAGGCCGGTCAGTGCCGCGCGGGTGGTATGCGGCAGCCAGCCGGTGACGTGGACCAGCTCGTCCAGGCTGGCACCGTCGTCACGTCGGAGTAGCTGCGCAACCATGTCGATCTTGCTGCCGGGCTGGGTAGCCGGGAGGGTGGTCTCAACTACGGCGGCTTCGGCGCTAGCCGGCACGTCCGTTACGACCGGAGTTTGGGGCGCGGTCTCCGTTTCATCGGCGGCGATCTTTGCCCGTCCCGCATTCGTGATGAGCAGCCCAAGGCAGGTTTTGCCATTCTGCCGCCAGCTGCAGTTCGGGTCCGTTACCGACGTCTCTTCGACCAGCGCGTGCTTCAGCAGCGGCGGGATGGCCTTGCGGATACGGCACCCTGGTCGCTGACCTGTTCTGGCGGGGGCAGGATGCTGCCGTCGCTACGCTGGGCGGCTGCCGCCAGCAGGATGAGCTGAAGGTCGGTAAGCTTGAAGGGACGGGCCATGAGATGTCTCTTTCGGTCTGCGACCGCGGCGGGATGCCGCTGCCACTGACCTGAGCCCCGTCGAGGCAAGGCTCGCGGGGCAGTCCCGGTGGGTGGCGCCCGCTGAGGCAGGTTCCGTCGAGCGGCCTGGCACCGACAGCAATGCTCGAACATCTCCCCAAGTCGAGTGGAATGTCGCTTCATACGAAGACTTTAGGCAGTTCTGCGGGTCGTGGCGGAATGCGCGAAAGCTGCGTCTGGACTATCGCAGCCGGTCTTGTCCTGGTGCGCGGGCAGGAGGATGCCGTGGACCGCGAACCGAATGAGACGAACGAGCTAATTGCGAAGCTCTTCTACCTGATGACCGCGCGGCTTGAGGATGCCGCCGGGGCAGCCGCAGAGGGGCAGGGCGCCCGGCTCGACATCAGCGCGCGGGCAGCAATGGCGGAACGTTTGCGTGAGACTGGGCAGGAGGTTGCCATCGTCGCCGAAGCGGTCAGTCAGCTTCTTGGACGTACCAGCTGAGCCTTGCGTAGACAGAACTAAATTATCGATCCGGCTTTTCGCCGATCGTCAGCTCATCGGCAGGACCATCTGCCGGACATCCGGCGCATCCGGTCGCGCCAATTCTTCGGCAAGATACTCGGCTAGCCGATCCGCGGCCCGTGCACGAAGTCTGGGGTCTGGCGCAGTCAAGCCGAGCCTTGTCCAGATGGGGGAGTCGCAAAGGATCTCAGCGAGGCGGCGGGTTTCGATGTCCATGTACAAAACAAGAACAAGCGAAACCCTACAGGTCAACCCTCAGAAACAATCGCGAACTGACGCCGAAGGGAACGACCCGCTGGAGCGCAGCATGCCACGCCCTCCGCCTTGCATTCGTAAAGGGCGCCGCTCAGTCCTGAGACATTGGCGAACTGGCCTTAGCGTCCCGCAACCGCTCGACCGCGGATTTCCGGCCCGGCTTTTTCACCGCAGGCTTTGCGGCCGCGACCGGCTCGGTCTTCTTGCGCCCCAAACCGGCCTCCAACGATATCGCCCGCCGTCGCTCGCTGTAACCCGGCGCAACAGACGGGTAATTCGCGGGCAAACCATACTGCTCCTTGTATTGGGTCAAGGTCAGGCCGTGCGTCGACAAATGGCGTTTCAACGACGAATAGCCTCTGCCGTCGATCATTGAAATTATGCGGTTTGGGTTCGCCAACGACTTTTTAATCGAAACCGCCGCCTCATAGGTTGGTTCCACAACCGGTTCAGATTTACCCAAATCAGCCTAAGCGGCATGGACTGACTGCACAAGGCCGGGGACATCACCCGTCGAAACATTACTGTTCCCTACGACGGAAATTACAATCTGCGTGGTCAGGCCCAGTAAGTTAGAATTGTCGTCGATCACGTAAATTCTCCGAGGTGTGCCGACCATCTAGCAGCTCGAACAGGACTCGTCATCCATCGCGTCGACAACGGGAAGGGAGCCGTTGCAGTGCAAGCCAGTACCGGCGCAGGCAGCGGGCTGAACGTCTGAAGCGGGCGTTGAAGCGTCGGCCGATCCGTAGCGTCCGCTCCGACGATCATGAATGTCGCATTGCGGCGGAAAGCGGGCGTAGGTGTTTGTCGCGTCCGCCAACCATATGAGTAGCCTCAATCAAAAAACCACTGGAAATGCGTCTGTGTTAAGATTCGGATGCGCTAGACCTTGTAACGTTTGCAGATTGCCGCCGCTGTACTGGCTCACGGTAATTGAGAGACCACAGTGTGCTCCCGTCAAAAGCAAGGGTGCGCGCATGCCCCAGTACCATTTTCATATTAACGGCGAGAATGATTCTGAAGGATACGAGTTTTCGAACATCCGCGTAGCGCAGCGCGAGGTACTAGCCTTGGCAGGAACAATCATCAGCGAGCATGACTCCGTCGAGTTCTAGAACTCTGCGAAATGGAAAATGAAAGTAACAAACTCGGATGGGGTGACATTGTTTGATCTATGCCTCGTTGGTGCCAAGGTTCCATCGAATGAATTAGCATCCGATCATGAGCCGGTTTAGTTGGGTAGAAGCTTAAAATGTGCCATGCGACCACATCGCCATCACCCATGCCGCGAGCACGGTGACGACAGAGGGTGAGCGTATGCCCCCCGCCCGCAGTGCCGAGTGCCTGCCATGTTTGAGACAGACCAGTACGACCTCGCCTATAACAAAATGCGCGAAGCTGCGGAGCGACAGGCTTCGGTTCTCGCAACCGATACTTCCGCGAAATTAGCACACAAGACGCTTGCGCATCTGTACGGCGACAGGGTGGTTAGCGCGCGACGGAAGATCAACGCTGATAGATGCAGCTGATGCGGGCGGGTGCGGGTTACCGGACCATCGATTCCTAGATCGATGGTGCCGAACACTGACGCTGGCGCGTTGATCCGGACTCTTTCGTAGAGTCGGAAAAATCTTTGGGCCAATTTCGTTTCGCGCGCTCTACCTTCGCAGGGTAGGCCCCATAATGTACCGATGGACAGTTCGTCCGGCTCATGTCACCAACCGCCCCCAGGCGATCCGGGTCAAGCCATCACGGCGACGACCACGCTCCTGAAACGGAGCAGCGGCATGACCCACCCCCGATCCCGCGGGCCACAGCGCCATCACGGGCTGCGTCAAGGTCGATCGGGGGCCGTGCTATGCTGACCAAGATCATTTCCTCGGGCCGCCTCATCCAGCGTCACCAGCTTTTTGAAGACATCGTCGTTGCCTTACAGGCCTGCAAGGTCATTGTATCAATGCGCGACGATGCGGACCTGCGCGGCACCGTGGTGAACATGACGGCCGCCCGCCTGTCCGCCATGGTGATCTTCGAGCAGGCGCACGGCACGGACCCTGCTTCAATCCACTGGCATGGTCCGCAGGAGCTCCCTCAGCCCTCCCAGGCCGCATGGGGCGCTCAGATCGACCGGGCGCACGGCCATAGGGCAACCTCGCTCACTCGGACCTATTCTGAGATGCTGCATCGCCTCGTCGACGGCTTCACAGCGTCCATGAACGGATCAACCTTCGCGGCCTGCACAGCCTACCAAATGCCCCCGACCGAATATTGAGCTGGCCAGTAGCGAACCTGATGCTGGTCGAGATCGAGGTGCGTCTGGGTGTCTGACATCAATCCGATATGAGCGAAATACAACTTTACGTTTTCATAATTACAAAATAATTTAACGTTTAAAATCGCATAGTAGTTATCAAACTCTGCTTTACACGCGTGAAGATTAGTCTAGAAATCACGAATTGCAGGTCAACTAAGGACGCCCGCAACTGAGGGCAGGTAAAGTGCTCCCGTCCGATGGCTGGGAGGGTGCTATGCCGGATTACCGTCTATACCGTTTAAATGAACAAGACCGGATCATGAGCGTCGAGTTTTTCGATGGTCCCGACGATGAAGCGGCGGTGGCAGAGGCGATTCGCATTGATCATGCCGCGATCATCGAAATATGGTGCGGGTCACGACGGGTTGCCCGAGTGGATCCCAACCCAAAGTAGCGCGTCTGGCGCGTCAGCCGTAGCACAAGCTTCCCTCTGATTACGTGCCTACCGTCCGCTGATGGCGCAAGCTGAGTGAAGGGGATTGTCCGCTAATGGGCGTTAGTGGACATTCGTGGGTCGAAGGTGCCGAATGTCTGGGTTTGGTGGTGAGCGGTCCGTCCGCTTTCGGGCGCTGCCGCAGGTAGGAAACCCGCTTAGCGCCTTGGAAACCGGCAAGTTGGCCTGGACCAACGTCCGCTTTTACATCCCGCTTAACCTTTCACGAACGGCCGACTTATGGGTCATCACGAAGACCTGGGGACCATTAGCCTTCGTGTCCATCCAGCAGCATGCGCAGCCGCTGAGCATCGTCTGGTGAGGCGGGGTTGTAGATAATCATTCCGAGTTCAGGGCGTCCTTCAATGGCGAACGATGAGAACTCCATCGCCAGCAGCCCCGCTTCCGGATGGTGGATGCGCTTCAACCCGTCGCTATGGGCAACCACGTCGTTGTCCTCCCACAGCGCCGCGAACTCGGAGCTGAGCCGGGATAGTTCGGTGACCAGCTTCGTGACTTCGACGCTGGTGCTGGAGCCCGCGCGCGCCACATCGGCGCGAAAGGCACCCACCACGAAACGGGCGATGCTGTCGAAGTCGGCGTTACGGGCACGGACATGGTCGCTGGCAAACATCAGCCGAAGGATGTTGCGCCCCTCTCGCGGCAGCTTGCCATAGTCGGTCAGCAGTACCGCCGCTGCTCGATTCCAGCCCACCACATCCCACATCGCTGTCTTGATGATCGCAGGGCTCAGAACCATTCCGTCGAGTACGCGCTGAAGCCGCGGCGTGATCCCCTCGACAGGCTGGTAGCGTGCCTCTGGCGGACGTCCGAGACCGAGCATGTAGATGTGCTCGCGTTCCGGTTCGGTGAGCATCAAACCTTTCGCGATGCGATCAAGGACGTCGGCCGATGGCGCACCGCCTCGGCCCTGCTCGAGCCAGGTGTACCAGGTCGGGCTGATGTTCGCGCGGTTCGCCACCTCCTCGCGACGCAAACCGGGTGTGCGGCGCCGTCCGCCGACAAACCCAAATGCCGCAGGGTCGAGCCGGGTGCGGCGATCCCGCAGATAGGTGCCGAGCGGATTGGTGACGTCGCCGGTCACGGACGATCCTATTAATGCTTATACCACGATAATATCACTACTTTAACACGGAAGCGGGTGGGCGAATATGGTCGCCATGCAACCAAGAGATCACCCATGCGCGTTTTTTTGACCGGTGCGACCGGCTTTATCGGCTCTCACGTCATCCCAGAGCTTCTCGGTCGCGGCCACCACGTGCTCGGGCTTACTCGCTCCGATGCTGGCGCTATGCAGCTCGAGGCGGTCGGTGTCGAAGTTCATCGTGGTGATCTGGAACAGCCTGAGACACTCGCCAGCGGCGTGGCTGCGGCAGACGCGGTCATCCATTGCGCGTTCGACCACAACTTCGAGGCCTTCCTCGCAAATACCGCGAAGGACGAACGCAACATCACGGCGATGGGCGATGCGCTGATGGGGACGGACAAGCCGATCCTGATCACCTCAGGGATTGGCATCGGCACGCCGCGCAACGGCGGTCCTGCGACTGAGGACATACTCAACCCGCTCCACGCCAATCCGCGCATCGTCACCGAGCTCGCCGCCGCAGCGCTGATCGCCCGTCGCATCGATGTACGCACTATCCGGCTGCCACAGGTGCACGACACCAACAAGGCGGGGTTGATCACGCCGCTAGTTGCGGAGGCGCGCCGTGCCGGAGCGATGGCGTATGTACGTGAGGGCACCACGCGCTGGGCTGCCGCACACGTCGGCGACGTCGCCAAGCTCTACGTTCTGGCTCTCGAACGTGGCGAACCAGGAGCGAGATACCACGCTTCGGCAGAAGAGGGCGTCGAAGCGCGCACCATCGCCGAAGCGATCGGCCAAGGTACCGGACTGCCGGTCCGCTCGGTTGGAGACGACGACATCGAGCATTACTTCGGCTGGATGGCGCCCTTTGCCGCACTCGAAATGACCGCATCGAGTACTTGGACGCAGGCGCGGTTGGGATGGAAGCCTACCGGTCCCGATCTGCTCAGCGATCTTGCCAAGATGGACTATTCCGTTCCGGTAGCCGTGTGACCGACCGCCCGTTGTCCGCCGCTGGTAGTAGCATCGGCTGGTGCATAACGGGCTTGCCTGCCGTCCCAAGTCAATCGCATCATCTTTGGCAGGCGACTTGAACAAACGTCCGGTTTCAGGTGCCGCCTGCGTGGCCTTAAATGACCGCTTATATGGGTCCTGGCGGCCAAGGATACGGGTGCCCGTCGATGCTCACGGGCAATCGTCCGAATTATGACAGCTGAGCCAAGAGATGCCATTCAGTCAGCCAGGTTTCTGCGGTGCCGTCGCTATGTTCGACAGGTCGGTCGCCACGTTGATCGGGACGCCGGCGTCCTTCCGCTCTGAATACCGGTCGACCAGTTGGGCGGCGTGCGGTCGCAGCAAGATCGTGAAGCGGACCAGCTCCTCCATCACGTCGACGATGCGATCGTAGTAGCTGGACGGCTTCATGCGTCCCGCTTCGTTGAACTCCTCGAACGCCTTGGCGACGCTCGACTGGTTCGGAATGGTCACCATTCGCATCCAGCGGCCGAGGACGCGCAGTGTGTTCACGCTGTTAAACGACTGTGATCCGGCTGACACCTGCATGACGGCGAGGGTTCGGCCCTGCGTCGGGCGCATCCCGCCCATTGAAAGCGGCAGGTGGTCGACCTGCAGCTTCATGATGGCGGTGATCTGACCGTGCCGCTCGGGGCTGCACCACACATGCCCCTCCGACCACATCGACAGCTCGCGCAGTTCGTGGACGGCCGGATGGTCGTCGCCGGCCACCTGGTCGGGCAGAGGCAGGGTCAAGGGGTCGAAAATGCGCGTTTCGGCACCGAAGAACCGCAGCAGGCGCGCCGCTTCCTCGACGCACAGCCGGGAATACGACCGCTCCCGCAGGGAGCCGTAGAGCAGCAGGATGCGCGGGCGCGGGTCCCCCGCACCCAGTCCGATTGCTGGCCGGTCGAGCGCGTACCGGCGATCGAGCGCGGGCAGGTGGTCGGGGTCGGAGAGCGTGCGTAAGGGCATCAGGGGGTGTGTCCTGTAGGGTTGGTCCGATGCCGCTGCATCAGGCGGCACCGAGCCGCAGCGCCAGCGCGGCGAGCGTCACGAGCAGCACCGGGACGGTCAGGGTCGCGCCGATCCTGAAATAGTAGCCCCAGCCGATGCGGATGCCCTTCTGCCCGAGGACGTGCAGCCACAACAGCGTCGCGAGCGAACCGATCGGCGTGATCTTGGGGCCAAGGTCGCAGCCGATCACGTTGGCGTAGATCATCGCCTCGCGGACGGCGCCCGTGGCGTGGGTGGCGTTTATCGACAGGGCACCGACCAGGACCGTCGGCATGTTGTTCATCACCGACGACAGCAGCGCAGCGATGATGCCGGTGCCGAACGCCGCGCCCCACACGCCGCCCTGGGCGGCACGGTCGAGGAGACCGGCGAGGTGGTCGGTCAGGCCTGCGTTGCGCAGCCCGTACACGACCAGATACATGCCGAGCGAGAAGATGACGACCTGCCAGGGTGCGCCGCGCAGCACCTCGCGGGTCTCGATGACGTGGCCGCGTGCTGCGACGACGAGTAGCAGGACCGCGCCGGCAGCGGCGACCGCGCTGACCGGGACGCCGATGGGTTCGAGCAGGAAGAAGCCGGCCAGGAGGGCGGCGAGGACGATCCACCCCGCCTTGAACGTGGCAGGATCTCGGATCGCGTCGGCCGGTGTGCGAAGCTGCGCGACGTCGTAACTGGTCGGCACGTCGCGGCGGAAGAACAGCAGCAGCACAACCAGCGTCGCGGCGATCGACGCGAGGTCCACCGGCACCATCACCGAGGCGTAGTCGGCAAAGCCGATGCGGAAGATGTCGGCCGACACGATGTTGACCAGGTTGGAGACGATCAGGGGCAGGCTGGCCGTGTCGGCCACGAAGCCCGCCGCCATGACGAACGCCAGCGTGGCCCTGTCGCGGTAGCCGAGCGCCCGCAGCATCGCGATGACGATCGGCGTCAGGATCAGCGCCGCGCCGTCGTTGGCGAACAGCGCCGAGACGGCTGCGCCGAGGAGGACGATCAGGATGAACAGCCGTCGGCCGTGCCCGCCGCCCCAGCGCGCGACGTGGAGCGCCGCCCATTCGAAAAAACCTGCCTCATCGAGCAGTAGGCTGACGATGATGATCGCGACGAACGTTGCCGTCGCGTTCCAGACAATGCCCCACACCACCGGGACGTCGGAGAGCGAGACCACCCCGGCGAGCAGCGCCACGGCCGCGCCGCCCACTGCGCTCCACCCGATGCCGAGGCCGCGGGGCTGCCAGATGACCAGCACGATCGTGACGACGAAGATGGCGAGGGCGAGGATCATCAGTCGATGCGCTGTCCGCAGGCGTCCACCACCTGTTCCCCGTCCTCCTTGGCGAACGCGCCCCGCTGAGGCTCAGGCAACAGGTCGAGGACGGCCTCCGATGGGCGGCAGAGCCTGACGCCGAGCGGCGAGACGACCAACGGCCGGTTGATGAGGACTGGGTGCGCCATCATGGCGTCGAGCAGAGCGTCGTCGGTTAGCGAGGCGTCGCCGAGGCCGAGCTCGGCGTAGGGCGTGCCCTTCTCGCGCAGCAGATCGCGGGGCGTCATGCCGGCGCGGTTTATCAGTTCGACCAGCAGGGCGCGGGAGGGCGGGGTCTTCAGATATTCCACGACGTGCGGCTCGATGCCGGCGTTGCGGATCATTGCCAGCGTGTTGCGCGACGTGCCGCAAGCGGGGTTGTGGTAGATGACGACGTCGACGGCCATGGCGCGTCCCTTCAGCAGCAGGGGGTGAGTTCGGCGAGGAGGGGCGCGCACAGCTCGGGCGAGCCGGCACAGCAGTCCTTGACCAGGAACAGCGTCAGTGCCCGCAGGCCGTCGAGGTCGGCGCGGTAGATGATCGACCGGCTGTGCCGTTCGGATCGGACGATACCGGCGCGCGCAAGAATCCCAAGATGCGCGGACATGGTGTTCTGCGGCACGTCGAGCTGACGGGCGATCTCGCCCGCCGCCATGCCAGTCGGCTCGTGCCGGACCAGGAGGCGAAACACGTCGAGGCGGGTACCCTGCGCGAGCGCGCCGAGGGCGACGATGGCCGAATCATTATCCATGTATCCAGCATAGCGGATATATTTGGCTTGGCCAGTGGATCGTTGAAGCACGCCCTGCGGCTCTGCCGTCAGTCCGCTGTCCACCAGATTGCGACAACCGCGAATAGAAGCCGGGAGGGAAACCTGGCGCATCAAGACGATGAACGGGCGTCCGAAATTAGGGAGCGGGAAAGGGCGCGCGAACGTCCGGCTGTGGGTCGGTGCGGACCGGCTGGCGCAATCAGAATGCGACCCGCATTGGGTTCACATTTCGGCCACTGAAACGAAGTAATTTGATACTCGGATCGGGTGACGACCGGGCTGGCGAAACCATCAGAACCATTAAACGGTCGGACCACGTAGTTTCCGAGGGTCATCCGTAGCGACGCTTTCGCGTAGCACTAAGTTTCCTCGCAGTGGCGCTTGATAGGGACGGTGCGACATGCGCCGCCGCCAGCCGTGCCGCGCCGAAGATCGAGACGTCAAATGACCTTGCAGGCAACGGTAGAGGCACGGAACGGGCAGCATGCCGTCATCCTGTGTCATCCCGATCCGGGCAGCTTCGATCACGCGATCGCAAACACTTATCGTGACGCCGTCCTCGCAGCAGGCCAGACGGTGGTTTTCCGGGATCTCTACGCACTCGGCTTCGATCCCGTTCTCAGAAAGACCGAGCGGGCTGCGCTTGGTAATTGGGCGCTGTCGCGCGACGTTGCTGTCGAACTTGGTGCCCTCGCGGGCAGCGACGTCTTCGTTCTGATCTATCCGATCTGGTTCGGGTCGGCGCCGGCGATGATGAAGGGCTATGTCGAGCGGGTGCTCGGTGCCGGTATGGTGCCTGAAGGTGTTCTGCACCCGGAGTTCGGCGTCCTGCTCGCCAACCGGCGACTGCTCAGCTTCACCACCTCCGCCATGACGAATGTATGGCTTGCGCGAGAAGGGCAGGAGCGCGGGCTCGACAGCGTATTCGACAACTACATCGTCCGCGCCTTTGGAATGCTTTCCAACGAGCACAAGCGCTTCGGCCAGATCGCAGCCGACCTCGATAAGCGTTCGGCGGACGTGCATCTTCGCGAAGTGTCCCGGCAGGCGCAACGCACCTGCGCGCAGATCGCCTTCGGCGAAGCTGCGATGATGCGCGATCCGACGCTGGCACGTCAGTTTTCCCGGTGATGCCGCCATCCACCGTGCGGTCGAATCGGCAAACCCTTCGAAGGATATGATCATGGCATTTACGATGCAGGCCGCCTCGGCAGATGCCATGGAAAGCCCCCTCGATGCTGAGAGGTTGCGGCGGATGAACGGGTATTGGCGGGCCGCCAACTACCTGTCCGTCGGCCAGATCTATCTGCGCGACAATGCGATGCTGG
>NZ_MOLY01000019.1 GCF_001956315.1 Sphingomonas montana
ACCGGGCCGTCCGCGCCGCCCGGCCGGCCCGCGCCACCGCCCGCGCCGAACCCCCCGGGGCCTTGCGCCGGCACCGTCTCGCCCCGCGCGATCCGCGCATCACGGTCCGCGCGAAACGCTTCGAACAGCGCCTGTTCGTTCGCCTTCAACGGCACCGACAGGTTGAACCCCCAGCGCAGCTGTTCGCGGTTCTGCGCCAGGAAATTGACCGGCCGGCTGTCGATGCTCAGCAGCGTGCCGTTGGCGTCGCGGACGAACCGGTCGCCGAACGCCGCCTCGATCGCGGCGGTGGGGGCCGGCAGGTTCTCGGTCGCATTGGCGATCCGCGTGCGGACATAGTTGGCGACCAGCGACAGGTCGGGCGTGTTGAACGGTTTCCAGTTCGCGCCGATCTTGAACACGCGCCGCGTGTCGGATTGCAGGTCCGGATTGCCGCCGCTGATCTGCGTGATCCCCACCGTCTGCGCGTTCCGGTAATCGAACACCCGGACGTCGAACGTCGAAATCTGCGGATTGCCCAGCTGCTGCACGCTCGGCGCGCCTTCCTCGCGCGTTTGCGACGCGATCAGGCTCAGCCGCCCGGTCGGCCGCCAGTTCAGGCCGTAACCGATCTTGGTTAGTGTCCCGAAATCGGAAAGCTGGTCGATCGATGCGTTGAGATTGGCCGATACGTCGCCGATCGCGCTCAGCACGTCGGCGCGCCGACTGGTCAGCGGAATATCGATATTGCCCTGCGCATTGGCGTTGCTGCGGTCCAGATTGGCCGACCGCACCACCCCCGACCGTACCGACCGCGTGTCGAACGCGTTCAGCTCGCCCCCCACCTTGATGGTCGTGCTGACCGGCCCGGCGGGCAGCCGGAACGGCGTTCCGCTGGCGATCAGCTGTATGTCGCCGCTGTTGCTCACCGACCGCGCCCGGTCCGCCGCGCGCGGCGTGTACAGGTCGATCGGCAGCGGCCCGAACGGGTTCAGCGTCGGGCTGCCTGCGTCCAGCAACGCCTGCACCGCGCTGCCGTCCAGCCCGGTGGCGCTGCGGGTGCGCGATACCGCCCGGTCGTAATTGCCCGTCGCGGTCAGGTTCCAGCCGTCCAGCGCCTTGTTCAGCGCGAAACCGGCATGCGCCGTCTCGCCGCTATTGTCCTGGCGCAACGCCGCGCCGCCGTCGGGATAGCGATAGACCGACACCGCCTGCCCGAACGGCGAGAACGGATTGCCCGCCGGCAGGTTCAGCCGCGATCCGGCCAGCCCGCGCAGCCCTTCGCTGCCGGTCGCGCCGAAATTGCCGGTGATCGTCGCGGACACGTCGTCGAACACCGTGCGGTTCAGCACCGCGTTCAGCGACAGCGTGTCGCTCGCCGCCTGCAACGTGCGGTATCGCCCGACGTCGGTGACGTTGGCGACGCCCGCCGTCCCTACGAACTGGCCCAGCGTCGGCCGACCGGTCACGCCCGCCGGCACGCCCGCCACCGTCACGATGCTGCCCGCCGCCTGGCTCAGCGCCGGGTCGATCTGCGTCTGTCCGGGGGCCGGCCCGACATTGCCGATGGTGTCGAACAGCTGCGCCGATCGGCCGGGAATGATGTCGCGGTCGCTTTCCAGCAGAGATCCCGTCTTCCGGTAATCGACCGACAGGTTCAGTCGCCCGGCCTTGTTGATCCGCAACAGGCTGCTCTGGATCCGCCCGCCCGTGCCGCCGCCGTCGGTCGTCGTGTTACCGGTCAGTTCGCCGGTCACCGCGTTGAACCGCGGGCGCAGCACGAAATTGACGACCTTCTGGTCCGCCCGATACCCGTATTTCAGCGCGACCTCTTCGGGCAGGATATCGACGCGCAGGATCGCCTCGGTCGGGATGTCGCGCAGTTCGCCGAACCCCGATATCCGCTTGCCGTTCAGCAACGTCACCGGCTGCCCGCCGTCGCGGCCCTGCCCGCTGCCGGTCTGCGCCGCCAGTTCGGCCAGCAGTTCGGTAACGGTGCTGACGCCGTAGGAACGGATATCGGCGGGCGACAGCGTCACTTCTGCCGGAATGTTGCCCACCACGCTGCCCGGTGGGCGCTGCCCGGTGACGACGATCGCGGCCTCCGAATCGGCATCGACATCCGCCTCCGCATCGCCCGGTGCGGGGGCCGGCGTCGCGGTTTCGGTCGGCGGCTGCGGCGCGGCCTGCCGGGCATAGGCACCCTGCGCCCCGCCCGCCAGGAGCAGCCCGACCAATATCCTGCCGTGATTCATGATGTCATCTGCCCTTTTTTTCCGGCCGCTGTAACGACGCCGGGATGACCCGGTATTGCAACGTCGTAACGTTCGTCGATTAACCGCGCCCTAGAGCGCCGGACCGAACCCGCCGCCTGGCGCCGTCCGCAGGCGCAGGCCGAAACACGGCACCATCGGCCAGAACATCGGCCTGACCATGTCGCTGGACATATCGGTCCGGCGTCACGATCCGTAACGCGACCGGTCCAGCACCGCGTTGCCTGCCTCCGCCATCCCGGTCTTGGCGCCGATCGTCAGGATCATGCGGGTATGACGCGCCGGAATGTCCACGCCCCGCCATGCCCAGCGCCCGCCGCCGAATCGAGCGCTTATCGCCCGCTGGCGGTGCCCGCCCCGCCGCCCCATATCCGCTGGCCCAGCCCAAAAAGGACCCGATCCTGCACCCCGTTCCCACCCCGCCCCGCCCCGGCCAGGAAAGCGTCTGGGACTATCCCCGCCCGCCGATCGCCGAACGCAGCGCCCGCCATGTCCGCATCGTCCACCACGGTGTCGTCGTCGCCGACACGCACCGCGCAGTCCGCACGCTGGAAACCAGCCATCCGCCGACCTGGTACATCCCGCCGGACGACATCGCGCCCGGCCTGCTGCATGCGGCATCCGGCGGCAGCTTCTGCGAATGGAAAGGCCATGCCCGCTATCACGACGTCGTGGTCGGCGACGTGCGGCTGGCCGCGGTCGGCTGGTCCTACCCCGCCCCCACGCCCGGCTTCGCGGCGCTGCGCGATCACGTGGCCTTCTATGCCGCGCCGTTCGACGGTTGCTTCGTGGACGGCGAACGCGTCGTGCCGCAACCGGGCGGCTTCTACGGCGGTTGGATAACGTCGGACGTCGCCGGGCCGTTCAAGGGTATCGCCGGCAGCCGCTTCTGGTAACGGCTCCACCATGATCCCGCGCACCCTGATCGACAGTACCGAAATCGCCGGCGGCGGCACGTTGCGGCTGGTCCGGCGCGGCGAGGAATGGTCGATCACGCTGGCCAACAACGAACTGATGAACAGCCGGACCAGCGGGTCGGAGGTGGCGCTCGCCACGCTCGGCTGCGCACCCGTCGCGCTGCGGCCCGCGCCGCGCATCCTGATCGGCGGGCTGGGCATGGGGTTCACGTTGCGCGCCGCCCTGTCGGTGCTGCCTGCCGATGCGGTGGTTGAGGTGGCCGAACTGGTCCCCGCGGTCGTTACCTGGGCGCGTGGGCCGCTTGCCGCACTGCACGGCGACGGGCTGGTCGATCCGCGCACCCGCCTGTTCGAAGGCGACGTGCTGGTGCCGATCCGTGCCGCGCGTGCCGGGTACGACGCGATCCTGCTGGATGTCGACAACGGCCCGGACGGCCTGTCCCGCGCCGGCAACGACGCGCTCTACACCGACGTCGGGCTGCGCGCCGCGGCCGCCGCGCTGCGCCCCGGGGGTGTACTGGCGGTCTGGTCCACCGCGCCCGACGCCGGCTTCGTCCGCCGCATGGCCGCCGCCGGTTTCGCGGTCACCGAACATGTCGTCCGCGCCAACGGCCTGCGCGGCGGCGCCCGCCACATCGTCTGGATCGGGGTGCGCGGTCAGAGCACGGCTGCATCAGAAAGAGTCACCTGACACCAGTCCCAAGCGGACAAGGTCATGCCTCCAAGACCCGTCCATCCCGAGCGAAGTCGAGGGACCCGTCGAGCGTAGCCGAGACGTCCGACAACAGCCCTCGGCTGCGCTCGGGGAACGTGCCTCGACTACGCTCGGCATGGACGGGTCCGTTTAATTCGCATCGCCCCCTACTTCTTCGGCTCGGTATGCAGTTTCACCACGTTCGGCAGCTTCTTGCCCTTCGTCCGGCGCGACGGCAGCTGGACCGGATTCTGCTTCTTCCAGTCCGCCCAGCGCATCGGCCCGTCGGGCGTATCGATCATCATGTCGTCCATCGCGTCTCTCCGTCGTCGCCTGTCGGGACAGCAAACCTGCGGCGCCGCCGTTCGCTCCGCCCGGCCTCTCGACAGGCGCACCGCACAGGCGTCTATGGCGGCCATGCCCACGCTGCTGCTCTATCCGATCGCCGCGACCGCCGAAATCGCCGGCTGCTTCGCCTTCTGGGCCTGGGTGCGGCTCGACCGGTCGCCGCTGTGGCTGCTGCCCGGCATCGCGGCGCTGCTGCTGTTCGCATGGCTGCTCACGCTCGCGCCCGTCGATGCCGCGGGGCGCGCCTTCGCGGCCTATGGCGGCGTCTACGTCGCCGCGTCCGTCGTCTGGGCCTGGCTCGCGGAGGGTGTCCGGCCGGATCGCACCGATATTGCCGGTGCGGTCGTCGCGCTGGTCGGGGCCGGCATCATCCTGCCCGGCCCGCATCACCCGCCGGCGATATCCAGATAGGCGATCACGTCGTCCGGCGTCTGGATGAACAGCCCGGCCTGCACCTCCGCCGGTTGCCGCGCCGCCAGCGCCAGCGCCTCGACCAGCGGGGCATAGACCAGCGTCTCGGCCCCGCCGCCGCCGTCCACGCCGCCGTCCGTGTCATGATCCAGATGATAAAGCCGCACCGTCACGTCCGCCGCCGTCGTCCGCATGTGCCGTCCCCGTCCTTCGCCAGTCGCGGCCCGATGCCCCAACCCCGCCACCACGTCCAGCCCGCCCGGATCGGAACCCCGCGCGCGGCGGGCGGTTACCCCGCCGACACGCATTCGATCGGAACCCCACATGAAGACGCTCCACGCCGCGCTGCTCGGCACCGCCGCAGTCGCGCTGCTCGCCGCCGGCACCGCCATCGCCGCCGACGGCCCGGCGAAGCTGACGCAGGTCGCGACCTTCGATCATCAGGTCACCGGCGTCACGGTGTCGCCCGACGGCCGCATCTTCGTCAATTTTCCGCGCTGGACCGACGACGCGCCGGTTTCGGTGGCGGAGGTCCGCGGCGGCCGCACCACCGCCTATCCGGATGCGAAGTGGAACGCCTGGCGCAACGCCAAGGCGCAGACCATGCCGGTCGGCGAACATTTCGTCTGCGTCCAGTCGGTCGTGGCGGACGGGCGCGGCGGCCTCTGGGTGCTCGACCCCGCGGCACCGGGGAACGAGAAGATCCTCGAAGGCGGACCGAAGCTGGTCCGGATCGATCTCGCCACCAACCGCGTGACGAAGGTCATCCGCTTCGCCGGCGACGTGGCGTTGCAGGGCACCTACCTCAACGACATCCGCTTCTCGCCCGACGGCCGGACCGGCTACATTACCGACTCCGGCACGCGCGGCGCGATCATCGTGGTCGATCTCGACGCCGGCACCGCGTTCCGCACGCTCGACGGCCACCCGGCGACGCAGGTCGAAAAGGACGTGACCGTCACCGTCGACGGCAAGCCGCTCGTCCGCCCCGACGGCCGCCAGCCGGCCTTTGCGGCCGACGGCATCGCCCTGTCGAACGACGGCCGCACGCTCTATTTCCAGGCGCTCACCGGCCGCACGCTCTACGCGATCGACACCGCCAAGCTGAAGCGCGACACGCCGAAGGCGGAGACGGCGGCCGCGTTGCGCAAGGTTGGCACCACCACCGTCGCGGACGGCCTGTGGATGAGCAAAGCGGGCGTCCTCTACGTTACCTCCCCCACCGACAACGCGGTCAAGCGCTGGACCGGCACCACGCTGGAAACCGTCGTGCAGGACAAGCGGCTGCGCTGGCCCGACACGATGTCGGAAGGGCCGGACGGCACGCTCTACGTCACCGCCAGCCACATCCAGGACACGAACTGGTTCAAGCCCGGCGCGCCCGCCTCGATCCGGACCGAACTTTTTTCGTTCAGGCCCACGCGCTGACGGTCCGGCCATTGACACCGGTCGCCAGGCCGGGTCCGTGCCGCTATGCGCCACGCCAGTGATGCGGCCGATGGATGACCTGCGATGACGATGGATCTGGCCGGGACGATCGCGCTGGCGGCCGGCGCCGGCGTACTCGGCGGCGCGATGAACGCTCTCGCTGGCGGCGGCAGTTTCGCCACGCTCCCCGCACTGATCGCGATCGGCCTGCCCGCCAACGTCGCCAACGCGACGTCGAACGTCGCACTGATGCCTGGCGCGGGGATGTCTGCCTGGGCGTTCCGCGACGAACTCCAACCGATCGGCGGCGTCCGGGTCCGCACGCTGGCCGCCATCACCTTCGTCGGCGGCTTGATCGGCGCTGTGCTGCTGGCGGTCACGCCGTCGCGCGCGTTCGATCTCATCATCCCGTGGCTGCTGCTGTTCGCCACGGTCATCCTCGCCTGGGGTCCGCGCGCCGCGCTCTGGCTGAAGTCGCGCGTCACGATCGCCCCGCCCGTGCTGATGGCGGCGCAGGCGCTGCTTGGCATATATGGCGGCTATTTCGGCGGTGGCGTCGGCCTGATGACCACCGCGATCTACGGCCTGCTCGCCAACATCGGCCCGCGCGCGCTGTTCGCCCCGCGCACGCTGATGCTCGCTATCGCAAACTTCGCCGCAACGATCGTGTTCGTCGCCAGCGGCCTGGTGAACTGGCAGTCCTGCGTGCCCATGCTGGCCGGCGGCATCCTCGGCGGCTGGCTCGGCGCGCGGCTGGGCAAACGCCTGCCGCCGAAACCAGTCCGCATCTGGACGTTGTTGGTGACGATCGTGACAACGGCCGTCTTCTTCAACCGCGCCTACGGCTAGGTCGCGGGGCAAGCCTCACCCCGTTTGGTTCGAGCCTGTCGAGAACTCAGCGCTGAGTTCTCGACAGGCTCGAACCAAACGAAATTATTAAGACCCGTCCATCCCGAGCGAAGTCGAGGGACTTCCCCCGAGCGTAGCCGAGGGGCGATGTGGGCTTCTCGACCGCGCTAAAGGCGCCCGTCGACTTCGCTCGGCATGAACGGGTGGAAGAGCGCAGATTAACGCCCCCTCCCCAAACTCACCCCCCGAACGGGCGATCCAGCGTGATATGCCCGCGCTCCTTCAGCACCGCGATCGCCCGCTTCACCTCCTGGCTTTCGCCGCGGGGCATGATGAGGATCGCGTCGCCCGTCGCCACGACGATCAGGTCCGACACGCCCACCATCGCGACAAGCGGCCCGTCGGTGCGGATCAGGCAGCGCTGCGTGTCGATCGCCACCACGTCGCCATGCTGCGCATTGCCCGCAATGTCGCGGTCGGCCAGCTGGTGGATCGCGTCCCAGCTGCCGACGTCGGACCAGCCCATCGCCACCGGCACCACGACGACGCGGTCCGCCTTTTCCATCACCGCATAATCGACCGAATCGGACGGCGACGCCGCGAACGCCACCGGATCGGGGAACAGCCGGTCGCCCTCGCGCGCCGCACCCGCCACCGCACGGCGCGCCGCGTCCGCCATGGCGGGGGCATACTTGTCCAGCGCCGCCATGTAGGTATCGGCCCGGAACAGGAAGATGCCGCCGTTCCAGTAATGGCCGCCCGCATCCAGATACCCTTGCGCCGTCGCGCGGTCCGGCTTCTCCACGAACCGTGCGACCGCGTGGACGCCGTCCGCCAGCGCGCCGCCCGCCTGGATATAGCCATAACCCGTATCCGGGGCGTCGGGCTCGATCCCGAACGTCGCCATCGCCCCGTCGCTCACCAGCGGCAGCGCGCGGTCGATCGCGGCACGAAACGCGTCCGGGTCGGCGATGACATGGTCGGACGGCATTACCAGCAGCACGGCGTCGGGGGCGGCGGCCACCGCCGCCAGCGCGATTGCCGGCGCGGTGTTGCGCGCCATCGGTTCCAGGATCAACAGTGCGCCCTCCACCCCGGCCACGGCCAGCTGTTCGGCGATCACGTCGGCATGCGCGGCATTGGCCACCACGATCGGTGCCCCGAAACGCGCGTCCTGCGGCGTCCGGCGCGCGGTCAGCTGCAGCATCGTGTCCGCATGCGTCAATGCCAGCAACTGCTTGGGCCGACCGGTACGCGACAACGGCCACAGACGCGTTCCCGACCCGCCGGACAGAATGACGGGGACGATCTTCATGGACGGCATCCGCAATGTTCCCAGACAGCAGGCGTGACGCCGCTTAGACGCTTGGTAACCCGGGGGGGGCCGCGCTGTTCCATCGATCGGACATGTTCGGCACGCTCGGGCGCCCCCGATCGCGACCGGACCGGTCGGCACCGAACGGGCGATTGTCGGCCACCCGCCCCGTCTCGGCGATATCCGCGGCCGCCCGCCCGCGCTATGAAGCGGTATGGACATCGACATGCGCACCCGCTTCGCCGCCGACGAAATGCTGCTGGACGATGCCGGACCGGGGGAGGCCGCGCCGGGCAAGCCCGCGTTCCGGCTGGAGGACCCGCACGCCGCGCCGGACGCGATCGTCGTCGCCGCGGTCGATCGGCCCGTCCTGTTCGGCTATGCCCCCGCCCGCCCCAACGGGCGCGCGCTGCTCGTGATCGGCGGTGGCGGTTATACGCAGCTGATGGCCGGGCGGGAGGGGGTGGCCGTCGCGCGCTGGCTCACCGGCCTCGGCTTCCACGCCTTCGTGCTGGTCCACCGTTTCCCGAACGCGACCACCGGCCCCGCCGCGCCGATCGAAGATGCCGTCCGCGCGATGCAGGCGATCCGCGCGCATGCCGCCGGGTTTGCCGCGGTCGGCGTCGTCGGCCTGTCGTCGGGGGGGCATCTGGCCGCCTGCCTGCTCGGCCCGCATCCCGAGGGCGTCCGCCCCGATGGCGCGGTGATCGGCTATGCGCCCATATCGACCAACGCCGCCGGCCGCACCGTCGTCGCGGACAAGCCCCCGCTCGTCCCGCCGGAAAAGCAGGCGCTGTACGACCGGTTCCAGCCCGATCGCCAACTGGCCGATGCGCCGCCGCCGGTGTTCATCGTCTATGCCGGCAATGATCCCGTCGTCCCGATCGACAATGCGCACCGCCTGCACGCCGCACTGGTCGCGGCCGGCGGCCGTCCCGAGCTGCACATCTTCGCCGATGCCCCGCACGGCTTCGCACTCGACACGCCCGACCTGCCCGTGTCGCTCTGGCCCACGCTGTGCGCCGCCTGGTTGCGTCAGGTGTGCCTGGCCCCGCCGGGATAGCCATCCGCCGCTCCCGGCGGGCCGCATTAGTGCAATGATCTTGAAATATCGCACTAAGCGACCATCTCCTGCTCATGGCCCGCCCCTTCCACCATCCCGCCGAAGCGGACATGACGCTCGACGGCGTCCTGCACGCGCTGTCGGACGGCACCCGCCGTTCGATCGTGGCGAAACTCGTCGCGACCGGCGGGCTGAACTGCGGCCAGTCGTGCGATGATCTGCCCGCCTCCACCATTTCGCATCATCACCGCATCCTGCGCGACAGCGGCCTCATCCGCTCGGAACGGCGCGGCGTAGCGGTGTTCAACAGCGTGCGCACGGACGAACTCGACCGCCGCTTCCCCGGCCTGGTCGCCAACATCCTTGCCGCCGAATCCAGGAGCCCCCGCCCATGACCGCCCTTTCCATCCTCGACCTCGTCCGCGTCACCGAAGCCACCGATGCGAAGGGCGCGATCGACAATGCGCGCGACCTGGCCGTCCATGCCGAAACGCTCGGCTACGAACGCTTCTGGGTTGCCGAACATCACAACATGGTCGGCATCGCCAGCGCCGCCACCTCCGTCGTGCTGGGCCATATCGCCGCGGGCACGCGCCGCATCCGCGTGGGGGCCGGCGGCGTCATGCTGCCCAACCATGCGCCGATCGTGATCGCCGAACAGTTCGGGACGCTCGCCGTCATGCACCCCGGCCGGATCGATCTCGGCCTCGGCCGCGCCCCCGGCACCGACCAGCATACCGCCCGCGCGCTCCGCCGGTCGCTGGTGAACAACGACGATTTCCCGCAGGACGTGCTCGAACTCCAGGCCTATTTCCGCACTGCCCGCCCCAATCAGGCGGTGCAGGCCGTCCCCGCCGCCGGCACCGACGTCCCGCTCTGGATCCTGGGGTCCAGCACCTATGGCGCGCAGCTCGCGGCCGAGCTGGGCCTGCCCTATGCGTTCGCGTCGCACTTCGCGCCCGGTTCGCTGGTTCCCGCGCTCAACATCTACCGCACCCGGTTCAAGCCGTCAGCGCAGCTCGCCCGCCCGCATGCCATGATCGGCGTCAACATCGTCGCGGCCGATACCGACGCGGAGGCCCGCCGCCTCGCCACCACGCAGCAGATGAGCTTTGTCGACATGTTCCGCGGCACCCGCGGGCTCAGCCGTCCGCCGATCGACGATATCGACGCCTACTGGTCGCCCGTCGAACGGGCGCAGGCCATGTCGATGCTCGCCCGCTCGATCGTCGGCAGCCCGGAAACCGTCCGCGCCGGCATTGCCGCCCTCGTCGCGGAAACGGGGGCTGACGAACTGATGATCGTCTCGGACGTCTACGACCACGCCGCCCGCCGCCACTCCTATACGCTGATCGCGGAGGCAGCCGCCGCCCGCCGGGACCTCGCGGCGTAATCCGACCGGAACGGCCCCGCCGTCGAGGCTACCGGATGTGACCGGCGGCGGGGGGGGGGGCGTCCCTAACGGGCGTAGTGGCTGGCGACGCCGACCTCCAACTCCCGCCCGGGGCAGCACTTCTTCGGGCTCCGGCCGGTCTATGATCTCGGACAGCAACCGGATATCGCGGCGGACCACTGCGGTGCAGACTGGCGGACCGGTCGTTCGCCGCGGCGTTCGGGATCGGGGCGTGTTCCGGCATCGGTGACGATCGCGGATCGTCTCCGCTATCCGCCGCGTCGCCCCCCGGTCGCGCTGCGACATGTGCCGGGACGGGCTAGCCACTCATATTATCGCCGGTTTCCGGCAGCACATGTCCCCGGTCAGCGTCCGGCGGCAGGTTTGCCCAGCACGGCCATCGCCCTGGCTGCGCGCGCAACCGGCAGATTGCCTGCACAGCCGTCCGTCCAGTAACTGCGGCCCGCGCGCTTGAGATAGATGAGGTAGGATCGGCCCGCGGTCAGTTCCGCCCGGCACGTTGTCGCCTCGGTCCTGATGAGGATCGGCCCCGACAGGCGCGTCTTCCAGCTCCGCCGGACATGCATGCGATAGGCACGCGCCGCCGGATCACGGTCATCGAACGCGGTGACGTCTGCGACGACGACGGCGTCTGCGGCGCGGGCCAGCGCCGCGGGCGTCCGCATGACGCAACGACAGGCTTCGACCTGAACCGGTACGAGTGCCAGGCCGGCAAGGATGACCGAACCGACCACGCCGACCGGACCACGAATATGATCAGACAAATGCCGTCCCTCTGCTCGACCGGGTCATACCGAGGATGTTTGGCTCGTACGGCGTCCGGGGATCGTCCTTGTCATGGATCAGTTCGCTCCGCCGCCCAAGCCCGCAGGCAAGAACCGCTTGTTCGGCGGCATGGGAGAAACCCGGTGCGCCCGCGACATGGGCCAGTTCATGGATAAGCGTCGCCAGCACCACCCAACGGCCTTGCCGGAATGCCGTCGATGAAATCGCGATATCCTTGTAGTTGTTGGTACTGGTTGCTCCGTAACGGCTCGGATTATCCTCATAATTCAACCAGATCGTCTTGTCCGCCAGCAGGCTGGTCAGCGTCTTCTGAAACGGCAGCACCTTGAAATACGCGTCCGCCCCCGGAAGGTTTCGCGCGATCCAGTGCGCGCGTTCCCGAGACCAGGTCAGCATGTGCCGATTGCCCGAAGGGACTGCGCGCCAGAGCGGGTAGATCGGGGTATGATCGCCGACATTGATCTGGATCATATCAACCTCCGGTCCTGCAACGCTCTGAACCAAGCGGCCGGACCGGGAAAACGATCCCCTGTCCGACCGGACTCGGCACGATGCCCTGCTTTTACCAGCCGCTGGGCTTGCCCTTGTTCTGCTGGTCCAGCCAGGTCTTCAGCGGCGCGAAATAGTCGACCAGCGCCTTGCCCGACATCTGGCGCGTGCCGGTGAACGCCTGCAACGCGTCCGGCCACGGCTTCGACGCGCCCATCGCCAGCATGGTGTTCAGCCGCGCGCCGACCTGCTTGTTGCCGTAGAAGGAACAGCGGTGCAGCGGCCCCTTCCAGCCCGACTGGTCGCACGCCGCCTTGTAGAACTGGAACTGCAGGATGCGCGCCAGGAAGTAGCGCGCATAGGGCGTGCTCGCCGGGATATGATATTTCGCGCCCGGATCGAACCGCGTCTCGTCGCGCGCGACCGGCGGCTTGATCCCCTGATATTGCAGGCGCAGCGCGTCCCAGCCCTTCTGGTAGCCGCTCGTCGGGATCGCGCCCGAAAACACGCCCCAGCGCCACTTGTCCATCATCAGCCCGAACGGCAGGAACGCCACCTTGTCCATCGCCTGGCGCAGCAGCAGGCCGATATCCTTGTCCGCCCCCGGCACCTTGGCCGGATCGAGCAGCCCGATCTTCACCAGATAGTCGGGCGTGATCGACAGCGCGACGAAATCGCCGATCGCCTCGTGGAACCCGTCGTTCGCACCGTTCTGGTACAGCAGAGGCTGCTTGTTATACGCGCGCTGGTAATAATTATGCCCCAGCTCGTGATGGATCGTGGTGAAATCGTCCGCATTCACCTTCGTGCACATCTTGATGCGGATGTCGTCCTTGTTGTCCAGGTCCCACGCCGACGCATGGCAGATCACCTCGCGGTCGGCGGGCTTCACGATCTGCGACCGTTCCCAGAACGTCTTGGGCAACGGTGCGAACCCCAGCGAGGAATAGAAGCCCTCGCCCGTCTTCACCATGCGGACGGGGTCGTAGCCCTTGGCCTTCAGCAGGTCGCCGACGTCATAACCCAGGTCGCCCGCCCCGGCCGGCGCGACCACGTCATAGATGCCGCCCCATTCCTGCGCCCACATATTGCCGAGCAGGTCCGCGCGGATCGGGCCGGTCTTCGCCTGCACCGCATCGCCATATTTCGCGTTCAGCTTGGCGCGCACATAGGTGTGGAGCGACAGGTACAGCGGCTCCACTTCCTTCCAAAGCTGGTCGGCCAGCTTTTCGAAATCGTCGGCGGGCATGTCGTACCCCGAACGCCACATCGCGCCGGTGTCCTTGAACCCCAGTTCGCGCGACCCTTCGTTGGCGATCCCCGCCATCTTCGCATAGTCGCCGCGCATCGGGGCGCCGACATTGTCGTGCCAGCTGACCCACATCTCCTTCAGTTCGGCCGGGTCGCGGCTGGTCCCCATCGCGGCCTCGATGTCCGATCCGTTGATCGGCTTGCCGTCCTTCAGCCCGCGCCCCTTGCCGTAGGCGGACGACATCTTGGTCGACAGGTCGGACAGCGTCTGTGCTGCCCCCGGCGTCGTCGGCGCGGGCAGGGTCAGACCGTTCTTCAGGATATCCAGCTTCCGCCGCGTATCGGGCGAAATCCCCTTCACACCGTCGAACTTCGCCGCGCCCAACGCGAACCGCACCGCCATCTCGGTGCCCACCGCGCCCGATTTCGCGGCCAGCGCATCGGTATCGTCGGTGATGTAGGTCGCGTTCACCCAGGCGATCCGCGACGCGTCGATCGAATAGTCGAGCGCTTCCTTCTGCACCTGTTCGACGAACGCGTCTGCGGCGGCCGGCGTGGCGGCCGGCATGGCGGCGACCGGCGCGGCGGTCTGCGCCAGGACGGGTGTCACGGCGGTTGCGGACAGGAGAAGGGCGAACGCGGAAAGTCCGTTGCGGATCATGCGGATGAGAGACCTAACTGGATAGGAAAACGCTAACCTGCACGGCCGAAGCGCATCCGGTCAAGCACCGTCCCACACCCCCGTCATCCCAGACTTGATCCGGGATCCCGCTTCTCCTTCGCTACCTCGAGGAAGAAGCGAGACCCCGGATCAAGCCCGGGGCGACGGATCGGCAGGCGCGCCCGTCACCACCTCCAAAGCCCCCACCGAAACCTCCAGCGCCGCCGCCAGCTTCGCGCGCGTCGCAGGCGTCCCATGCCCCGCCCCCATCTCGATCCGGCTGATCCACACCCGGCTCACCCCCGCCCGCGCCGCCAGCGCGTGCTGGCTCAACCCACGATGCCGCCGCCACGCCGCCAGCGGATGCGCACCGCCCGCGATCGCCGCCGCGACATCCGCCGGCGGCAACGCCTGCAAGGCCTGCGCCGCCAGATCACGCAACCGGTCGTAGATGTCGGCCGGCACCATCACCATCTCGCGCCCGTCCCGCCCGCGGAACCGCATCAATGGATCGTCGCCCAGCGTCATGCGTCCCCCGCACTCCACCAGTCGAACGCCGCCCGCTGTTCGGCCGTCACCAGCGCCTGCGCCGCCGGCCCGGTCCAGTCGCCGACATGACCCAGCATCAGCGCGCGGCCGCCGGTCCACCAGCCCTGCCCCGGCAACCCGTCGCTGGCGCGCACTACCAGCACCGCCAGCCCCGGTTCGCCGGCCGCGCGACCATCTTCGTCGATCTGCTCCATCGTGCGGCACAGCGCGCGCATCCGCGGCCGGCTGAACCGCAGGCCCAGCTCCGCCAGCATCTCGGAATAGGTCAGCGCCGTACCTGCCCGCGCCGCCGCCACCAGCACCGCACGGACCCGCTCGACATCGCCGATCCGGTTTGCGACATCGGTGCCGTCCGCCTGCTCATGCGTTACTTCGTCCATCACGCCACCGTCCCCCGCACAGGATGCCCATCATGCCCGATCCAGCGCCCGGCACCATCCGCATCGGCATCGGCGGCTGGACCTACGCGCCCTGGCGCGGCACCTTCTTCCCGGACAAGCTGCCCCATAGCCGCGAACTGGAACATGCCGCCACACGGCTGACCGCGCTGGAGATCAACGCCACCTATTATGGCCGGCAGAAACCCGAAACCTTCGCGAAATGGGCAGCCGCGGTGCCGGACGGGTTCCGTTTCGCGGTCAAGGCGTCGCGCTATGCCACCGCCCGCAAGAAGCTTGCCGACGGCGCGGAGTCGGTCGCCATGTTCCTGGATCAGGGCCTCGACCGGCTCGGCGAGCGGCTCGGCCCCATCCTCTGGCAACTGCCCGCGACCAAGCCCTACGACCATGACGACCTCGGCCGCTTCCTCGACATGCTGCCGCCCCGCATCGGCGACCGCCCCGCCGCCCATGTGCTGGAGGCGCGCCATGCGAGCTTCGCGGACACCGGCTTCGTCGACCTGCTGCGCGATCATAATGTCGCGATCGCCCATGTCGACCGCGCGGACGCGCCCGCGATCGACGCCGTTACCGCCGACTTCGGCTACGCCCGGCTCGAACGTGCCAACCTGTCCGAACCCGCCGGCTACCCCGCCGCCGATCTCGACCGCTGGGCCACCCGCGCCACCGAAACCGCAAAGGCGGGCCACGACGCCTATGTCTTCTTCATCGCCGGCGACAAGGTCCGCAATCCGCAGGCCGCCGAAGCGCTGATCGCACGCCTTGCCGCATCCTGACCCGGACCATGACCGTTCCAAATCGTGCGCGGATCACAGTCGGTTGAACCACGTCCCAAACGGAACCGTAGGTGCAGCCTTAGAAATCCGTCCGTTCCGCGCGCAGTCGAGGGATCCGTCGAGCACAACCGGGACGCCGACAGCGCCTCCCCGGCGTAGCTCCCGAAAACGTGCCTCGACTGCGCTCGGCAGGGACGGTCTCCTGAGTAAGATCTGGATCAAGACGTCGCGGTAAAGATCACCGCTTCTTGACGAACTCGCAGCGCAGCACTAGCCCCTTGATCCCGTCCGTCCGGCAATCGAACTCGTCCGGTCCGGTCAGCCGGATATTCTTCACCACGGTCCCGCGTTTCAGCGTCTGGCCCGCGCCCTTCACCTTCAGGTCCTTGATGAGGACCACGCTGTCCCCGTCGACCAGCGCGGTGCCGTTGCTGTCCACCGCGCCGAAATCCCCGCCCACCGCTTCGCCCGTCGGCGGCACGCTCATCGGACGGTCATTCTCCCAGTCCCATTCCACGTCCTGCGTCATGCCTGCGTCCCCCGTCCCAACAGCCGCAACGTCGCGTCGTCCGCGCCCCCGAACAGTCGCGCGAGCGCCGCTGCGAACGGTTCCCCCGCCCCGCCCGCTTCCGCGAACAGGGTCAGCGACGACCGCAGCTTCATCGCATCGACCGAACCGAACATCGCCTCTGCCGACCCGGCGGGAATCGCCGCCACGCATGCGCGCAACCGTGCGCCCAGCACAGGATGGTCGAGATAGGCCCGCGCCTCGTCCAGCGACGCGATCGCATAGGTCCGCGCCATCGCGCTGTGTCCCAGCCCGGCGATCTGCGGGAACACGAACCACATCCAGTGGCTGGTCTTGGCCCCCGCGCGGATCTCGCCCAGCGCGCGGTCGTACACGCCGTCCTGCGCGGCGACGAACCGGTCGAGCCCCGTCGACCGGTCGCCGTCACGCACTGACCTTCACCCCGCGCCAGAACGCGATCCGGTCGCGGATTTCCGCGGCGGCTTCCTTGGGATCGGGATAATACCATGCGGCATCGGGGTTCGCCGCGCCGTTCACGACCACCGAATGATAGTGCGCGGTCCCCTTCCACGGGCAGACGCTCGTCGTGTTGCTCGGCGCCAGGATGCCCGGCAACACCGCATCGCGCGGGAAATAGGCATTGCCCTCGATCGTCACGATATCGTCCGACCGTGCGATCACCTGTCCGTTCCAGCTTGCTTCGGCCATGTTTCGTCTCCTTGATGAACGGGACCAACGCGCCGCCGGCCGGATCGCTACCGTGGCACGCCGGCCCGGTCCAGTTCCGGTCCCAGCCGCCCGGTCAGCCATAGCGCCCACATCCGGAAATCCGCCGCCAGCGACCATAACGGGTGCCGGAACGTCGCCGGCCGGTTTCGTTCGACCAGGTAATGTGCGCCCCAGGCAAAGCCGTAGCCCGCGACCGGCACCAGCCACCAGAGCCACGACACGCCGGACAGCAGGGCCGCCAGCGCCAGCGCCACGACCAGGGTGGTGCCGGCATAATGCAGCGCCCGCGTCTGCGGCCGGGCATGTTCGCGCAGATAATGGGGCCAGAACGCCGCGAAACTCTCCATCATCCTCTCCCGCCCGCGCCCCGGTTTCCGGGTCCGCGCGGGAACAGGTTAGCGCGGCTGCTTCTGCAGGTACAGATAGCCGGGGTCGAACTCCGCCAGCCGGGCCAGGCCGTCATTGTCGGTGATCGCCACCTCCCCGTTCCGGAATTCCAGCAGCCCGCGATCGCGCAGTTCGCGCAGCATCCGGTTCACGTGCACCGGTGTCAGCCCGGTGGCGTCGGCAATGTCGATCTGGGTCAGCGCCAGGCCGTAGCGCGCCTCGTTCGCCAGCCCCACGACCTCCAGCCGCGCCCGCAATTCGCAGAACAGATGCGCGATCCGCCCGACCGCGGAGCGCCGGCCGATCGACAGGATCCACTGCCGGTGGATCGCGGCGTCCAGCAGCGTCGAAAACCACAGCATCCGGGTCAGGTGCGGCAGGCTTTCGCTGATCTGCCGCAGCCGGTCGTGCGGGAACACCGCGATCCGCACCGGCGTCAGCGCGGCCAGATTATGTTCGAGATGTTTCAGCAGGAAACTGTGCAGGTCGGCGAAATCGCCCGGCACGTGCAGCGCCACGATCTGCCGCCGCCCGTCGCGCAGGTCCTTGTACCGGCACAGCAGCCCTTCGAGCAGCAGGTGGCTGCTCGACTGTTCCACCCCTTCGCGAACCAGGATTTCGTGCGGGCGAAATTCGCGCACTTCCCCCACCGATTCGACCAGCGCACGCCGTTCGAAATCGGCGAGCGTATCGCGCCGCTCAAGTTTGCGGATCAACCGCTCGATCAATGCCCGCCCCCCGATACCCGCAACCGCCGCGCGACATGATGCCACGGCAAGCTATCGTTCCCCTATTGTCCCCCCGCCATGCAGGGTCAAGCGCCGGGCGGCGTATCGCGTCCGGCGCTTTGTCCCAGGGGTGCGCCGGCGCCCGTAACGGCGCCCGTACCGATCGCCATCAGCCGGCTCAGCACGGCACGGAACCGCCCGAGTTCCGCCCCCGCCAGCTGCGACGTCGTGACGAAACTGATCGTCGCGGGGTTGATCGCCATCCCGCCGCGATACACTTCGTAATGCAGGTGCGGCCCGGTCGACAGGCCGGTCGACCCGACATAGCCGATCACCTGGCCCTGCGCGACATGCGTGCCCGCCGGCACCACGATGCGGGACATATGGCCGTAACCGGTGCCCAGCCTGCCGCCATGCTGGATCTGCACGAACTTGCCGTGCCCGCCATGCCAGCCGGCGAAGCGCACGATCCCGTCCGCCGCCGCCACGATCGGCGAGCCATAGGGCGCGGCAAAATCCATCCCCTTGTGCAGGCGGGAAAAGCCCAGCACCGGGTGCCGCCGCCAGCCGAAACCGGACGAGATCCGCCCGACCACCGGCGTGCGCATCAGTCCACGCCGTTCGCCCACGCCGGATGCCGCATACCATTGCCGGCGCCCGTCGATCGTCCATTCCAGCAACTGTACCCGGCCCCGCGCCTGATCCAGCCCGGCATAGAGCAGCTTGCCGACCTGCGTTTCGCCAGTGGCTGCGCGCGACTGTTCCACGATGATGTCGAACCGGTCGTCGGCCGCCACGTCGCGCCCGATCGACAGGCGCGATCCCAGCGCGCGCAGATAGGCCTCGACCGCCTTGGCCGGCGCACCCGCCGCCCGCGCGGCCAGGTACAATCCCGATCCCACCCGCCCGCGCACGCGCAGCGGCGTCGTGTCCACCGCGATCGGGGTGCGGACCAGCCGCAACCGCCCGCCCGCCCGCGTCACGCCCAGCGTCAGGTCGAACCGCGCGCGGAACGCCAGCTTTTCCAGCGGGCGTGCCTGCCCGCGGTCGGCCCGGCGACCCAGCGTCACGTCCATCCGCGTGCCCGGCGCGATGTCGGCCAGCGGCACCGCGCCCGCCACCATCGCGGCGATCGCCCCGGCCTCCGCCGCCCCGACGCCCGATCGTTCCAGCACGCGCACGAACCCGTCGCCGCGGCCCAGCGTCACGGTCAGGTCGATCGACGGTCGTTCCGGCGTATCGAGCAGCGGCCGTACCGCGCCGGTCGCCGCCATCCGCCGCCCGGTGTCGGCGCCCAGCGCCAGCGGCGCGATGCTCAGCGCGCGCGCCTCCTGCCACTGCGCCGCGGTCAGCGGTGCGGGTGCCGCGGGCGTCAGCGTCGGCATGGCCGGCCAGAAACAGGCGGCCGATGCGCACAGCGCGGTGCAGGTCGCCAGCCCGCGCCACCATGTCCGGCTGCCGATATCCGCGCCGAGATCGACGACCAGCTCCAGGTCGGCGACATGGTCCTCTACCCGCCGCCCGAACCCGGCGGCCCGCGCGGGCAGGATATTGTCCAGGCTCAGCATGGCCGTGCCGCTGCCGAAACCCGATCCCTGGTCGCTCATCCGGTACAAGCTGTTCCATTCCCGTCGCTACGGTCGTTGATCGTGGCGCGTCGCCGGCCGTCCGCTCCGTCTCTGGCCGCCCACGGTTAAAGTCAATTTAACGGCCGGCGCGGGCGGCCCGGCATGCGACCGGACGCCCCGAACCCGCCACCGGCCGTGGAACCGGATCGTTCGCGCCGGCGGGTTGCCGAACCGCTTGCGTTTCGCGCGCGTCCACCCGACATTCGGATCATGGGCTCGTCGGACAGTAAGCTTCTCGCCGTGCTGGGGCCGACCAACACCGGCAAGACCCACCTCGCGATCGAACGGATGTGCGCGCATTCCAGCGGCATGATCGGCTTCCCGCTCCGCCTGCTGGCGCGCGAGGTCTATGACCGCGTGGTCCGGATCAAGGGCGAACGCTCGGTGGCGCTCATCACCGGCGAGGAAAAGATCCTGCCACCGGAAGCGCGCTGGTTCCTGACCACCGCCGAATCGATGCCGCTCGACCGGGATTTCGCCTTCGTCGGGCTGGACGAGGCGCAGCTGGGCGCGGACCCGAACCGCGGCCATGTCTTCACCGATCGTCTGCTGCGCGCGCGGGGGCGGGAGGAAACGATGATCCTCGGCTCCGACGCGCTCCGCCCCATGCTGAAGGCACTGACCCCGGACGCCGACATCATCTCGCGCCCGCGCTTCTCCACCCTGTCCTATGCTGGCTCCACCAAGCTCTCGCGCCTGCCGCCCCGCTCTGCCATCGTCGCCTTCTCGGCGGAGGAGGTCTACGCCGTCGCCGAGATGCTCCGCCGGTTCCGCGGTGGTGCCGCCGTCGTGATGGGCGCGCTCAGCCCCCGCACGCGCAACGCGCAGGTCGCGATGTTCCAGGCGGGCGAGGTCGACTATCTCGTCGCCACCGACGCGATCGGCATGGGCCTCAACATGGATGTCACCCATGTCGCCTTCGCCTCGCTCCGCAAATATGACGGCAAGCGCCAGCGCCGGCTGACCGTCGCCGAAATGGCGCAGATCGCCGGCCGCGCGGGCCGCCATCAGCGTGACGGCACGTTCGGCACGCTCAGCATGGAGGGGTCGCGCGGCGCCGCGTTCGAGGAGGAGGAGGTCCACGCGATCGAGGAGCATCGCTTCCCCCCGCTCGAACAGCTCTACTGGCGCGACGGGCAACCGGGCACGGACTCCATCGACACGCTGATCGCCGACCTGGAACGCAAGCCGGACCACCGGTCCTTACGCAGCGCCCCCGAGGCCATCGACCTCGCCGTCCTGAAACGCCTGGCCGAGGAGCCGTGGGTGCGCGACCGCACACGCGGCGACCGCATGGTCCGGCGGCTCTGGTCCGCCTGCGGCCTGCCCGATTTCCGCAAGACCGGCGTCGATCCGCACAGCCGCCTCGTCGGCCGCGTCTACCGCCACCTGACCGAGGGCGAAGGCTATCTCCCCGCCCCGTGGTTCGCGGAGGAACTGGCGCGGCTCGACAATGTCCAGGGCGATGTCGAAACGATCGCGGACCGCATCGCCGGTGTCCGCACCTGGGCATACATCGCGCACCGCCCCGACTGGCTGGCCGATCCGGCGAAATGGGCGGAACGCACGCGCGAGCTTGAGGAGCGGTTGTCCGACGCGCTCCACCAGCGCCTGACGCAACGCTTCGTCGATCGCCGCACCGCGGTGCTGATGCGCGATCTGGGCGCACGCGGGATCGACGCGCTGCCCGTCGCGATCGACGATGCCGGGATCGTATCGGTGGCGGACGAACCGATCGGA
This sequence comes from Sphingomonas montana, assembly GCF_001956315.1. Taxonomy (GTDB): domain Bacteria; phylum Pseudomonadota; class Alphaproteobacteria; order Sphingomonadales; family Sphingomonadaceae; genus Sphingomonas_R; species Sphingomonas_R montana. The sequence continues at coordinate 21,343 of NZ_MOLY01000019.1, forward strand.
CGGCTGGAGGGGTTCCGCTTCCACGTCGATCCCGATGCCAAGCTGCTCGACAAGAAACGCCTGCTCGCCGCCGCCGAACGCCGGCTGGGCGACACGCTCGGCGGCCGCGCCCGGTCGCTCGCAGCCGATCCGGACGACCGGTTCACGCTCGCCACCGATCGCGGTCGCCCGGTCGCGATCTTCTGGCGCGGTGATGTCGTCGCGCGGCTGGAACGCGGGCGCACCGTCCTGTCACCGCGGATCGTCCTCCACCGCGCGCTCGACCTGCTCCGCACCCCCGACCGGATCCTGGTCGAGGATCGGCTGATCGCCTGGCTCATGACCACGGTCGACCGCGTCCTGCGTCCGCTGTCCGCGATCGCCACCGCCGCCACCGATCCCGCCCGCCCGCCGCAACTCCGCGCGCTGCTCGCCCCGCTGGTGGACGCCGGCGGCACCATCGAACGCGCCGCGATCGCGCCCACCGTGGCGGCACTCGACCGCGACGGTAGGCGCGCCGCGCAGGCGCTGGGCGTCCGGATCGGCACGATGGACGTGTTCCACGCGGGCCTCCTGAAACCCGAACCGATGCGCTGGCGGCTGGCACTCGCCGCGATCCGCGACGGGGGGCCGATGCCCGCCTGTCCCGCCGCCGGCTCCGTCACCGTCATGCTGCCGGAGGCGGAACCGGACCGCATCGCCTTCCACCGCGCCGGTTTCCGCCCGCTGGGCGGCCAGATGCTGCGCGTCGACATGATCGAACGGCTTGCCCGCATCGCGCACGACGGCCGGCCGGACGGCAAGGGCGGCCGCGCGCCGTTCGTGCCCGATCCCGCGCTCGCCACCTCGCTCGGCCTGGCGGCGGACGGGTTCGACCGGCTGATGCACATCCTGGGCTTCCGCGCCGCGCCGGACGGCTGGGCCTGGCGCGGGCGGCGCATGGACGTCCAGCCACCGCCCCCGCTGCCGCCGCGCCCCGGCAACATGTTCGGCGCGCTCGCCGCGCTGAAGGCGGGCCATGGCTGACGGCCTGCGGCTCGACAAATATCTCTGGTACGTCCGTATCGCGCGCACCCGCACGCTGGCGGCGGATCTTGCGGCGGACGGCCATATCCGTATCGACGGCCGCACCGTCGCCCGCGCGCACGCCCCCGTCCGGGTCGGCAACGTCCTCAGCTTCGCGCTCCACGGCCGGGTCCGCATCCTGCGCGTGGAATCGATCCCCGCCCGCCGCGGTTCCGCGCCGGAAGCGCAGGCCTGCTATACCGACCTGTCGCCCCCGCCGGTCGTCGCGGGGGCCAACCCCGCGTCCGAAATCGCACCCGTCGATGCACCGGAACCGGCGCGGGACATAATGTCCGCATATCCCAGCTTCCCCGCCGCAAAGCCCGCGATCGGTTGACGTGCCTGTCCCCGCGCCATAGCAGGGCGCCGTCTCCATCCGGGAATCACGCATGACCTACGTCGTCACAGACGCCTGCATCCGCTGCAAATATATGGACTGTGTCGAGGTGTGTCCCGTCGACTGCTTCTACGAAGGCGAGAACATGCTCGTCATCAACCCGTCCGAATGCATCGATTGTGGCGTGTGCGAACCGGAATGTCCCGCCGAAGCGATCCTGCCCGATACCGAGAACGGCCTCGAAAAATGGCTCGAACTCAACACCAGCATGTCCGCCAACTGGCCGAACATCACGCGCAAGCGCGACGCGCCGGCCGATGCCGATGCGTGGAAGGACGTGCCCGACAAATATGACGCGCACTTCTCGGCCAACCCCGGCACCGGCGACTGATAACCGCAGCGCCGGGCATGCTGCGGCCGCCGGCCGCAGCATCCGTCCGGATCGCTGGCTTTTGGCCGGATTTTCCGCTACATGCCCGCCTGACCGGCGGATGTTCCTCGTCCGCCGACCGAGGAAACAGTTAGACGTGCCTGCTGCCGCGCCCGCGCGTCCCGTCCGGGATGGATCGCTGCCGCGTCGGTTCGGGCGTCGGCATGGAAAGGCTTCTACATGGCTGCAAAGGCGCTCAGCTTCGACGTCGGTGATTACGTCGTATACCCCAAGCACGGGGTCGGTCGCGTAATCGAACTGCAAAGCCAGGAGATCGCCGGCACGAAGCTCGAACTCTACGTCCTGCGGTTCGAGAAAGAGCGGATGACGCTCCGCGTTCCCACCAACAAGGCCGAAAGCGTCGGCATGCGCAAGCTGTCGTCCAACGTCACGATGGACGAGGCGCTCGCGACGCTGAAGGGCAAGCCCAAGGTCAAGCGCACCATGTGGTCGCGCCGCGCGCAGGAATATGAAGCCAAGATCAACTCGGGCGACCTCGTGTCGATCGCCGAGGTGGTCCGCGACCTCTTCCGCGCCGACGACCAGCCGGAACAGAGCTATTCCGAACGGCAGATCTTCGAAGCCGCCACCAGCCGCCTCGCGCGCGAACTGGCGGCGATGGAACAGGTGGACGAGCCGAAGGCATCGGAAAAGATCCTCGACATCCTCCGCGCGGCCGCCACGATCCACAACAAGTAAGCAGGGCGGGCACCTTTCCCCGCCGTCATCCCGGCGAAAGCCGGGATCTCCCGCGCGCGAACCGCGCCCCCACCCCAAGCGCGACCCCGGCCCGCGCCGGGGTAACGGTCACACATCGAACGACGTAAAAAGGCGGTCCCCGGGGCCGCCTTTTTCGGTTGCCCCGGCGCACAGCCGCTGTACTATCTGACCATAACAGTGGAGATCCCGACCCATGCGCCGCCTCGCCCCGATCGCCCTTGCCCTGCTTTTCGCGGCCGCGCAGGCCACCGCCGCATCCCCCGTGACGCGGCGTTTCCCGCTCACCGGCTTCCAGCAGGTCAGCCTGGGCAGTTCGGACGATGTGCAGGTCCAGGTCGGCCCCGCCTTCTCCGTCACCGCCAGCGGCCCGGCGGATGCGGTCGGGGTCCTGGCGATCGCCGTTTCGGGCGATACGCTGCGGATCACGCGCGAAGGGCGGATGGACGGCGACGATGACGGGGTCACCGTCACCGTCACGCTGCCGGTGCTGACCGGCGCGTCGGTGTCCGGATCGGGCGACATGACGGTGGCCCCGTTCCGCACCGCGCGCTTCTCGGGCGCGGTCGGCGGGTCGGGCGATCTCCGGCTGACGCGCGTCGATGCGGTGCGGATCGACCTGTCCGTCGCCGGGTCCGGGGATCTGACCGCCACCGGCCGCGCATCGGCCGCCAACCTGTCCGTCACCGGGCCGGGCGATCTCGACGCCGGGGAACTCAACGCCAACAACGTCAGCGCGTCGGTCGCGGGATCGGGCGATCTGTCCGCCCGCGCCGTGCAGACCGCCAGCGCGTCGATCGCCGGGTCGGGGGACATCACCATTCACGGCCCGGCGCGCTGCACGATCAGCAAGGCCGGGTCGGGCGACGTGCATTGCAACGCCGGCTGATCCTGCCCATCGCCACTGCGGCGCTGCTCTCCGCCGCCGCCGCGCCGGCCGCCACGCGCGGCTTCTCGGTCACCAGCTTCGACCGGATCCGGCTCGAAGGGCCGTTCGCGGTCACGCTCACCACCGGGGCCGGGGCGTCCGCGCGCGCCGATGGACCGGACCAGCGCATGCTGGAACGCGTGCGGATCGATGTCATGGGCCGCACCCTCGTCATCCGGCGCGACCGTGACACCACGTCCGGCGGCACGTTGAAGGGGATCCGCATCGCGCTGTCGACGCCCGCGCTGTCCGGCGCGTCCGTGCTGGGCGCGGGCAGCCTGACGGTCGCGGCGAACCGCGGCGCGCGTTTCGATGCCACCGTCTCGGGGGCCGGCGCGCTCGCCGTCACCGGGCTCGACACCGATCTGCTGAACGTCACCAGCACCGGCGCGGGCAGCACGACGCTGGCCGGCCGCGCGCGCAACCTGCGCGCGGTAATGCAGGGCACCGGCACGATCGACGCCCCGACCCTGATCGCGCAGGACGCCGTCGTCACCACCGCCGGTTCGGGCACGCTCACCCTCACTGCGGTCCGCACCGCAAAGGTCGGCGCGACCGGCGGCGGCCTCGTCACCATCCTCGGCACACCCGCCTGCACGGTCACCAGCGAAGGCACTGTCGAAGTCGTCTGCGAAGGCCCCAAACGCCGCTGACCCTGAAAACCCTCTCCCGTGAGGACGGGAAAGGCGGCAGAACCGTCAGAGCAACGACAGCTCTGCCAGTTCCCGGATCAACGCCGCCGGCATCGCCGCCCCCTCGTTCGAACCGCCTTCCAGATCGTCCGGCGCGTCGTCCGCCGTCAGATAGCGCCAGCCCTGATGCGCGCGCTTCGGCCGCGCCCGGACCGTGACCAGCATGGGGTCCAGCCGGATCAGGCACCGTCCCTCCGGCGTCTCGTCGAACCCGATGATCCGCTGCCGCACGACGATCTGGTGCTTGATGATCCAGAACAGCGACCCGCCGATCAGCTCGGCATGGCGGGTCGGGCGGTAGCGCGTCTGGATCGGTGCCTCGCCGTTCGCGGTCCGGTGGCGCGTCCGTTCGGCCAGCGCCTCGACAGTCTCGCAACCGACCGCGACCTTCGTGATGTTCAGCGGGTGCATCAGGTTCAGATGGCCGCCCCGCACGCCCGCTTCAAGCCTGCACCCCCCACCATGTCGCCAGCCCCAGGAAGGAGAAGAAGCCCATTACGTCGGTCAGCGTCGTGACGAACACGGCAGACGACACCGCCGGGTCCGCCCCCGCCTTGTCCAGCCCGATCGGCACCAGGATGCCGGCCAGCCCAGCGGTCATGTTGTTGATGATCATCGCCGCGCAGATCACCATCCCCAGATCGCGATTGCCATAGACCGTCGCCACCGCGATGCCGATCATCAGCCCCAGCACGCAGCCATTGGTCACCGCGATCCGGAATTCGCGCCAGATCATGCGTTTCGCGTTCGAACTGGTCAGCTCGTTCAGCGCCAGCGCGCGCACCGACACCGCCATCGTCTGCGTGCCGGCATTGCCGCCCATCCCCGACACGATCGGCATCAGCACCGCCAGCATCACCAGCCGCGATATCGTCGCCTCGAACAGCCCGACCACCGACGCCGCCAGCACCGCGGTGCCCAGATTCACGACCAGCCATTGCAGGCGGGTGCGGATGGTCTGCAGGATCGGTTCGTTGATGTCCCCGTCGCCGGCACCCGACAGCCGCAGGATATCCTCGCCTGCCTCTTCCTGGATGATGTGGACGACGTCATCGACCGTGATCATGCCGACCAGCCGGCCAGCCGAATCGATGACTGCGGCAGAAATCAGCGCATATTTCTGGAAGCGCAGCGCCACTTCTTCCTGGTCCATGTCGACCGGGATCAGCGTCTGTTCGCGCGCCATCACGTCGGCGATCGCCACCGACCGCGGCGTGCGCAGGATCCAGCTCAGCTTGCACGTCCCGATCGGACGGTGGCTGGGGTCGACGACGTAGATTTCCCAGAAATCGGTGGTCAGATCCTCGTTGTGGCGCAGATAATCCAGCACGTCGCCGACGCTCAGATGCTCCGGCACCGCAATCAGGTCGCGCTGCATCAGGCGGCCGGCGGACTCCTCGGGATATCCCAGCGCCTCCTCGATCGCGGCGCGGTCGTCGGGCGCCAGCGCGCGCAACACCTCGCGCTGGTCGTCGGCGTCCATGTCCTCGATGATCGCGACCGCGTCGTCGGTATCGAGCAGGGTCGCGATGTCGGCGACCTCCTGGGGGCCGAGCGCCTCCATCAGCTCGTCGCGGACCCAGTCGTTCATCTCGGCCAGGACTTCGCCGTCGATCATGCCGTGCAGCGCGGACGCGATCGCTTTCCGCCGGTCGCCCGGTGCCAGTTCGAACAGGTCGGCAATGTCGGCGGGGTGCAGCGGCGACACCAGCGCGCGCGCGCCCTCCACGTCGCCGTCCGCCACCGCGTCGACCACGGCGGTGACGAAATCCGAATTCAGCCGGTTGTCTTCGTCGTGCGTGGGCTCCGCCACGATATCCAGTTCGTCCTGCTCGGCCATGCCCGTCTCCGCTCCGAACCCGCCCGGATGACGCCGCCCACCGCCTCCTTACGGACTCGCGCCGCCGCTGTCAGCCACCGGCACGGGGTTCTTTCCTACGCCGGGCTTCCTAGATAGACGCCCAGCACCACCCAACCGTAAGGAATTGCCGATGGCCGACCAGAAAACCCTCACCCTGACGCTCGACAGCGGCGGCGACGTCGTGATCGCGCTGCGCGACGACATCGCCCCCGGCCATGTCGCGCGGATCGTCGAACTGGCGCAGGAAGGGTTCTACGACGGCGTCGTTTTCCACCGCGTCATCCCCGGCTTCATGGCGCAGGGCGGCGACCCCACCGGCACCGGCATGGGCGGATCGAAGAAGCCCGACCTGAAGGCGGAATTCAACAAGGAACCGCATGTCCGCGGCACCTGCTCGATGGCGCGTTCGCAGAGCCCGAACTCGGCCAACAGCCAGTTTTTCATCTGCTTCGACGACGCCCGCTTCCTCGACAACCAGTACACCGCCTGGGGCAACGTCACGTCCGGCATGGAACATGTCGACGCGCTGCCCAAGGGCGAACCGCCCCGCACCCCGGGCAAGATCGTCAAGGCGACCGTCTCCGCCTGACGCTTGGCGGCTTTAGAAGCAGAAGTACAAAGCCCGTCCCCGTCATCCTGACGGAAGTCGGGATCCATTATCACTCCGCCCGAAGGCAACCCCAAAGCGTAGTGACAATGGATCCCGGCGTCCGCTGGGATGACGACCGGGGCGGGCGGTATCCGCCAACCGGCCCTACCTACCCCGCCGCCGCCACCCGCACCGGCTCGTCCCCCGCGGTGGCCACACTCGCGAACAGCCAGTCGTGGAACACCCGCACCGCGCGGTTCGACATCGCCGAACGCCGGCATACGAACCAGTAGCTGTAGTCGCTCTCCACCTCGCGCCCGAACAGGTTGGTCAGCCGGTCGTCATGCGCGCCGTAGAGATGCGCATCCAGCATGAACGCCACGCCCAGCCCCTGCGCCGCGGCGTCCAGCATCAGGTGGCCCGAATCGAAATGGTCGATCGCGGCGGGTTTAAGGTCCGGCCGCCCGATCGCCGCGCGCCAGATCGCGAACGTTTCGGGCATGTCGCGGTGGACGAAGATCGTCATGCGCCGCAGGTCGTCCGGGTCGGTCAGCGCGTCCGGACCGGTCGTCAGCGAGCGCCGCGCGATCGCGCTGACCCGGTTGCGGTCGATCCGCCGGCCGTACAGCGCCGGGTCCGGTTCCGCGCCCAGCACGATCGCGGCGTCCAGGCTTTCGCCCAGCCGCGCGGTCGGGTGCGGCGCGGTGTCGATATCGACATGGAAATCGGGATAGGCGGCGCGCAGTTCGGGCAACCGCGCCATCAGCTTCTGCGACGCGAAAAGCGGCAGCACGCCCAGCCGCAGGCGCAACGCGTCATGCTGCCCCGTCGTCGAATCGATCGCTTCGGCCAGCGCGTCGATCGCCGGCGCGATCCGGGCAAGCAGCCGCTCCCCCGCCGCATTGGGCAGCATCGCCTGGTGTCGCCGGTCGAACAGTGATTGCCCGACGAACCGTTCCAGCGCCTGCACCCGCCGGCTGAGCGCGGGCGACGACAGCGCCAGTTCCTGCGCCGCGGCCTTGACGGACCCCAGCCGTGCGACCTGTACGAAAGCCTCTACGGCGGTCAGCGGTGGCAGACGACGCATGCTTCCCCTTCCTGCTGCCGCGAACAGCGATTGCGTGTTGCGCAATCGTTTCTCACAATAAAGCATTTGCGGCAATTGTCGCGGTGCAGCAAAAGGGTCGGGCCTTTCAGGCATCCTCTCCTAAAACTTTCGGGCTGTCCCTCGGGGCGGCCCTTTTTTTATCACCGCGCCCGGCGCCTGCCCGGACCGCGGCATCGCCGGCAACGGCAACGGCACATCACGCCTCCGTGCCCCCCCCCCCCCCGCTCATGCGCCACCGGCCGGTCATGGCCTGCTCCACCGATACGCCCGGTCCACCGTCGCCACGCAGACGCTGTAGCTGTCGTACCAGCGCGCCCGGCCCAGCGTGCGGATCCGGCCATGCTCCGCATCGTCGCGCCATGCCGCCGCGGCCGCCATGTCGCGCCAGTAGCTGACGGTGATGCCATGTCCCGCCACGTCGCGGACCGCATCGACGCCCAGATATCCCGGCATCGCGGCTGCGGCGGCATCCATCGCGTCGGCCGCGGCGGCATAGCCGGCCGGGTCCTCGGCGGTCCGCCGACTTACGAAGATCACGGCGACCGCCCCGGCACTTATTGCGTCCATGACGGTTTCATAACGACGCACCCCGGTTCACGCCACGACTGCGGCTTGCTATTGACGGTGGCTTTTGCGAACGGTGCCGACTGTTCGGTGCGTTCTTCCGGGAGTTTCCATGCCGTCATCGTCAGCCGATCAGGCTCTCACCCGTGCGGGCCAGCGCCGCGAACCCGGTCCACTGGGCATGTTCTTCCGTGAATTTCTCAAACATCCGGTCATGGTCGGGTCGATCATCCCGTCCTCGGACAAGCTGATTGCTCGCATGCTGAAGCCCGTCGACTGGGCGAATACCAAACTCTTCGTCGAATATGGCCCCGGCGTCGGCACCTTCTGCCCCGCCATTCTGGAACGGATGGCGCCGGATGCGCAACTGATCGCGATCGACACGAATCGCGACTTCATCGGCTATCTCGGCCGGCGGATCACCGATTCGCGGTTCCGCCCGGTGCTCGGCTCCGCTTCCGACGTGCGGTCGATCATCGCCGATCATGGTCACGATCACGCCGACTATATCCTGTCCGGCCTGCCCTTCTCCACGCTGCCCGCCGGCATCGGCCCGCGGATCGCATCCGAAACGCATGACGCGCTGCGTCCCGGCGGCGCATTCCTGGTCTATCAGTTCTCCCCGCGGGTGAAAGACTTCCTGGTCCCGCATTTCCGCCGGATCGACCATGCGTTCGAACCGATCAACATCCCGCCGGCGCAGCTCTACTGGTGCTGGAAGGACTGACCGACCGGACCCAGGCGCGATGGCGCGACGGGCTCAGCGTCCGTCGATCCCGAAGTTCAGCCGCCGCGTCACATTGCCGTCCACCACAGCGACGATGAAATAGGCGATGCCCCACTGCACGCGGCGGAACCAGCCGGCCCGGTCATGCTCGGCCAGCGTCACCTCGTGGCTCTCCACCGCCTCGCCCTCGAAATAGGCGCGCATATAGGCCGCGAACGACGCGTCTTCGATCCGCAGCATCATCTCCAGGTTCAGGTATAGGCTGCGCACGTCGAAATTCGCCGACCCCAGATGGACGATGTCGTCGATCACGAATAATTTGCTGTGCAGCTTGGTCGCGCCATATTCCAGCACGCGGACCCCGCGGCTCAACAGCCGCTGGTAACAGTGCCGCGTCGCCGCGATCGTGGCCTCGTTGTCGGATTTGGCGGCGGTCATCACCCGCGCCTGCCCGCCGCGCTTCACGATCCGCTCGATCCGGCGCAGCATCGCCGGGTTCGGCGCGAAATAGGCCGCGATCATGTCCAGCCGCCGGGCATGCGCCATGTCCCATTTGACGACCAGCGCCCAGGGGCTCAGCCGCCGCGTCGGCCCGCCGAACACCCAGCGCAGCTTTCCCGTGCCATGCGTCTCGCTATGCCGTTTGAGGATGGTGCGCAGGTCGCGGAACTTGCCCGCCGGCGCCCGTGTCCATGCCAGCAACGCATCGAAATAGCGTGCCAGCCGCACCGGCGCATCACCCTCCACCAGCAATCCCAGGTCGCGCCACGCGCCGTCGGCGACCGTCCCGAAATAATCGTCCTCGACGTTGAACCCGCCGATCAGCACGCGCAATTCGTCCGCCAGCGCCATCTTCTGGTGATTGCGCAGCAGGTAGCGCCGCCCGAACCGTGCCTCGTACCGGCACACCCCGCCGCCGGCGGCCACCAGTTCCGAAAAGAACCCAGCCCCCGCCGCCACGCCGAACCCGTCGACGATCATGTCCACCCGCACCCCGCGCCGGACCGCGCGCAGCAGGGCATCCCGCACCGCACGCCCGGCCCGGTCGTCCGCATAGATATAATAGAGCAGCCGCAACGTGGCCGCCGCCCCGTCGATCAGCGCGATCAACGCGTCCAGCCGCTCCGGCCCGTCGGGCAACAGTGTCAGCCGGTCGCGGTCGACCGTGAAGGTGGGTCTGTCCTCGCTCATCCGCACCGCCTAGCACCGTCACCATGTCGGTACGACTACGCAACGCCGCGCGCACCGAACCGGCACCGTTCCTTGCCTTTCGCCCGCGATGCTGCTAACGGCCCGCGCTTGCATTCATGCTCGAAACTATAGCGGAGCGACATCATGGCGCGCGTCACTGTCGAAGATTGCGTCGACAAGATCCCCAACCGCTTCGACCTGGTCCTGGCCGCCGCTCAGCGCGCACGCCAGATTTCCGGCGGTGCCGAACTGACGATCGATCGCGATCGCGACAAGAACCCGGTCGTCGCCCTGCGTGAGATCGCCGAGGAAACCGTCGTGCCGCACGATCTGGAAGAAGGCATGATCCAGAGCCTCCAGCGCGTCCGGATGGATGATGACGACGCGGTCGACGAAATGGGCTCGCTGTCGCAGTCGGCCGAAGCTCTCCGCCTCACCGCCGCCGCCCCGCCCCGCAACCAGAATGTCGGCGGCGACTACGAGTAATCTTTAATTGCCTGAGCCCCTCCTCTTCAGAGGAGGGGTTGGGGGGTGACAACGCCGAAGTTTGGACGCGCGTTCGCCACAAGTTGCAGCCTCGCAACGCTTTCCCGTTGCATCCCGGCCCCGCCCCGCCACATGATGCCGGGTGCTCAGACAATATGAACTGGTCGATCGGGTCCTGGACTACGATCCGCAAGCCGACGAGGCGATGCTCAATCGCGCCTACGTCTTTTCGATGCAGGCCCACGGATCGCAGAAACGCGCCAATGGCGACCCCTATTTCAGCCACCCGATAGAGGTCGCCGGCATCCTGACCGACCTGCGGCTCGATGACGAGACGATCGTCACTGCGATCCTGCACGACACGATCGAGGATACGGTCGCCACCTACGACCAGATCGAAAAGACGTTCGGCACGTCCGTCGCGCGGCTAGTCGACGGCGTCACCAAGCTGTCGCGGATCGAGGCGCAGACCGAGAACGAGCGCGCCGCCGAGAACCTGCGCAAGTTCCTGCTCGCCATGTCGGACGATATCCGCGTCCTGCTCGTGAAGCTTGCCGACCGGCTCCACAACATGCGCACGCTCCACTTCATTCCAAAGCCGGAGAAGCGCCGCCGCATCGCGCGCGAGACGATGGAGATCTATGCGCCGCTCGCCGAACGGATCGGCATGTACGAATTCATGAAGGAGATGCAGACGCTCGCCTTCCGCGAACTCGAACCCGAAGCGTACGAGTCGATCACCCGGCGGCTCGAACAGCTCAAATCCGGCGGCGGCGACCGTATCGCGCGCATCTCGTCGGGCATCGTCACGCTGCTCGGCCGCCAGGGCATCGTGGCGGAAGTCACCGGCCGCGAAAAGCACCCTTATTCGATCTGGCGCAAGATGGCCGAGCGCCACATCAGTTTCGAACAGCTGTCCGACATCATGGCGTTCCGCATCGTCGTGAAGGATGTCGAGCAATGCTACCGCACGCTCGGCCTGATCCACCAGCGCTGGCCGATGGTGCCCGGCCGGTTCAAGGACTATGTCTCGACGCCGAAGCGCAACGGCTACAAATCGCTCCACACCTCCGTCATCCATTCGGAAAAGGCACGGATCGAGATCCAGATCCGTTCGACCGAGATGCATGACCAGGCCGAAATCGGCCTCGCCAGCCACTGGGCCTACAAGCAGAAGGAAAGTGCGGACACGCAGGTCAGCTGGATCCGCGATCTCGTGGAAATCCTCGATCATGCCGACACGGCCGAGGAGGTCCTCGAACATACCCGCATGGCGATGTACCAGGACCGGATCTTCGCCTTCACTCCCACCGGTGAACTGATCCAGCTGCCCAAGGGCGCCACCCCGGTCGATTTCGCCTACGCGCTCCACACCGATCTCGGTGACCAGACGGTGGGCGCGAAGGTCAATGGCCGCGTCGTGCCGCTCCGCACCGCGATCCAGAATGGCGATCAGGTCCAGATCCTCCGGTCCAAGGCGCAGGAACCCGAGCCCGGCTGGATGGCGTTCGTCACCACCGGCAAGGCGCGCGCCGCGATCCGCCGCTTTGTGAAGCACAAGGAACGCGACGAAACCGTCGCGCTCGGCCGCAAATTCTACGACGAAATCGTCAAGCGCCTGCCCGCGCAACTCGGCACGGAGGCACTGGGCAATGCCGTCAAGCGGCTGCAACTGCCCGACGGCGATGCGCTGATGCAGGCCATCGCGCGCAAGCATCTGACCGACGAACAGGTGATGGAGGCGCTGATGCCCGGCGCTGGCGGCGGCGACGTCGCCATGGTCCGCCCGCAGCGCGAGGCGATTTCGATCAAGGGGCTGACCCCGGGCGTCGCGTTCAAGCTCGCGCCTTGCTGCCACCCCGTCCCCGGCGACCGCATCGTCGGCATGCGCCGCCCCGATGCGGCGGTCGAGGTCCACGCCATCGACTGTTCCGAACTGGCCGACGGCGTCGACGCGGACTGGGTCGACCTCGCCTGGGGCGACGGATCGGACGGCGGCACCGCGCGGCTGTCGGTCATCGTCAAGAACGAACCCGGCTCGCTCGGTGCGATGTCCAGCATCCTGGGATCACAGGGTGCCAATATCATCAACCTGGCACTGTTTCACCGCGACGCCAGCTTCCACACCTTCCACCTCGCCCTCGAAGTCCGCGACCGCCCCCACGTCATGCGCATCCTGGCCGCCCTCCGCGCCGCCGACGCCGTCGCCCAGGCGGAGCGGTTGTAAAGCGAGCGACCGAAAGGCCCCCTGCCTTTCAAGGGAGGGGGTTGGGGGGTGGGCGCAACAGCACCCAGAAGCGACGCCCTGGTGCTTGGCTTGCGGCAACGAAACCATCGAGACATTCCGACCACGCTTCGACCACCCACGTTGCTGAATTCCGCCACTGCGCAAGATCTTCAGCGGAGCAGACGCCCCAAATCGATCGACTTGCAAACGTCGCTCCCGAACATTCGAAGCTAGATGCTGCTCGCCGACGCAAGCCACCATTTGGCGGCAAGCATCGCCTGCAACAGATCAACATAGCTCCAGCCATCGGCGCGGGCGGCGATGGCCGACAGGCAATCCTGATCGTTGCGCCCCGGCCGGCCCGGTCCCGTCATGTTCGGTTTCATATTGAGGTCGAACAATTTGAACCAGCCGTCCTGATCGGCCCGGCAATCGATCCGGATCGCGGTGCGGGCACCGACCAGCCCGGCTGCCACGACGCAGCCCTCGATCATCGCCACGATCGCGGGATCGCGCAGCCGCTCACCGCCGATTGCCACGCTGTTGGCCGTAACCGGCACGTCGCCGTTGTAAGGGGCCACCCCGCCGCGCTGATCGAAGCGGTAGACGGGCCGCAAGGCCCAGTGTGTCCCCGCCCGCGACCCGTCCGGGCGCGGAGCCGCCGGCGGCATGACCGTGACGGTCATTTCGTCCCCGCCCAGAAACTCTTCCACCATCAGCATGTCGCCGAAGGTGGCGGCCGCGATCAACGCGGCCGCCGTATCGCGGAGCGCGGCGAAGGTCTCCACCAGCGTCACGCCCTGGCTACCACGTCCGCGCACCGGCTTGACGATCATCGGAAACGACATGCCGCGGGTCGCGCAGGCCTGCTCGACGTCGGCCAGCGCACAGACATTCTCCCTCGCCTTGCCCGACAGGAGAAACGATCGCGCCACTGGCAGATCCGCCTCGGCAAGAAGCCGGTTGGTTTCGAACTTGTCGTCGAATGCCTGCGTGGCGGCCGGCAACTGCCCGACAATGTCGAAGTCGGCGAGTGCCGCCTCAAGCGGATGCCCCTCGAACAGGATCGTGTTCGCCCACAGCACCGATGCACCGGCCGCACCTGCACGGCGAATGCCCTCGGCGGTGTCCGGGAACACCCAATCGAGCGCCGTGGCCGGATCCGGCGAAACGGTTGGCATGACCACATCCACACCCGCCTCGCGCAACGCGAAGGCGATGTCGGCGCCCCCGTCCGAATATCCCCCCGGCTTCGCATCCTTCCGCAGCCCGCCGATCAGTGGGGGTGGAAGTGCCTGGTACAGAATGGCAACCGGCGCTGGTTTCACAAGCAGTCTCCTGACCGGCGCGCACTCGCCCGCGGCAACATTTCGGGCAAATTACCCGCGGCATATCGAACGATATGCAAGGCCGCCGCGCAGAGGCGAACGCCCGATTTTCCACCAACGCCAGTCGTTCGGCATGATTTTCAATGGCTTTGCAAAAGCCCACCGTGACGTACGGCACGATGCGCACCGCACCGTCCCCACATCTCGGATACGAACTGGCGCTTGGGCATTCCTTCCCACGTCCCCGCATAATGTCCGGAATGACGCAAAAGTGACTGGAGCTGAACCCCCGCCAGCTCCAACTCACTCAATCTTAGAAAGCAGCGATCCCGGTAATCGCCCGCCCCAGGATCAACGCATGCACATCATGCGCGCCCTCGTAGGTATTCACCGTCTCCAGGTTCATCATATGGCGCATCACGCCATATTCGCCGGAGATCCCGTTCCCGCCGTGCATGTCCCGCGCCGCGCGCGCGATATCGAGCGCCTTGCCGCAATTGTTCCGCTTCACGATCGAGACCATCTCCGGCGCGAACCGGCCCTCGTCCATCAACCGCCCGACGCGCAACGACGCCTGTAGCCCCAGCGCGATTTCCGTCTGCATGTCGGCCAGCTTCTTCTGGTACAGCTGCGTCGCCGCCAGCGGCCGGCCGAACTGCTTGCGGTCCAGCCCATATTGCCGCGCCGCGTGCCAGCAGAATTCCGCCGCGCCCATCGTGCCCCAGCTGATCCCGTAGCGCGCCCGATTGAGGCACCCGAACGGCCCCTTCAGCCCGGCGACGTTGGGCAGCAGCTGCTCCTCGCCCACCACCACGCCGTCCATCACGATCTCGCCGGTCACCGACGCGCGCAGCGACAGCTTGCCGTCGATCTTCGGCGCGGACAGCCCGGCCATGCCCTTTTCCAGGATGAACCCGCGGATCGCCCCGTCATGCGCGTCGGACTTCGCCCACACCACGAACACGTCCGCGATCGGCGCGTTGCTGATCCAGGTCTTGGCCCCGGTGATGCGATACCCGTCGGCCACCTTCTCCGCGCGCGTCGTCATGCCGCCGGGGTCGGACCCGGCCTCCGGCTCGGTCAACCCGAAACAGCCGATATATTCGCCGCTCGCCAGCTTCGGCAGGTAGCGCATGCGTTGTTCCTCCGATCCGAACGCATGGATCGGGTACATCACCAGCGACGACTGCACCGACATCATCGAGCGGTATCCGCTGTCGATCCGCTCCACCTCGCGCGCGACCAGACCGTAGGCGACATAGGACGCGCCCACCCCGCCATATTGTTCCGGCACCGTCGGTCCGAGCAGCCCCAGCGCCCCCATCTCGCGGAAGATCTCCGGGTCGGTATGTTCGTCGCGGAACGCCGCCACGATCCGCGGGGCCAGCTTCTCCTGTGCATAAGCGGCGGCCGTATCGCGCACCGCGCGCTCCTCGTCATTCAACTGATCGTCGATCAGGAACGGATCCGCCCAGTCGAACTGCCCCATGCCACCTGCCGCCACGCCTGCTCTCCTGCCGTCTTCTTCCCGCCTAGATCGGGTT
Source organism: Sphingomonas montana (assembly GCF_001956315.1). Classification (GTDB taxonomy): domain Bacteria; phylum Pseudomonadota; class Alphaproteobacteria; order Sphingomonadales; family Sphingomonadaceae; genus Sphingomonas_R; species Sphingomonas_R montana. The sequence continues at coordinate 37,116 of NZ_MOLY01000019.1, forward strand.
TTGTCCGCAAGAGTGCAATGGAGGCATGATGCCCGGATGGCCTGTTGCGCGCCGGGCTGACGGCTGGCCGCCTCAGCCGATCCTCTGCCTGAATCTCGTGGCCATGACTTCCTCGACATCGACTTTCGCAGTCGGCCCATATGCAAGCTGGCAGCAGGAAGTCTGGTGCCGCTACGGGTCGCTCGGCTTTCTGTTGTGTTCGGTGCGATCCTGCCCGCAACCGGACTTGCGCTGCGGTCGAACCATTCCGTACGCGTCACACAGGCGCTAACCGTCTGGATGCTCGCAGCGCTCATTCTATGGTTCGGCTCCGTGCTCGCCTCCGGCGGCGGGATCTGATCGATTTGGGCGATCAGATCCTCGACGGTGCCGGTGCGGACCGCCGGGCGATCAGCCGATGCTCACGCCGAAATTGCGCGCCAGCGGCCCCAGCCCGCCGGCATAGCCCTGACCCACCGCCCGGAACTTCCAGTCGCTGTTGTGGCGGTACACCTCGCCGAAGATCATCGCGGTTTCGGTCGATGCGTCCTCGGCCAGGTCGAAACGCGTGATCTCGCGCCCCGTCGCGTCGTTGACGATCCGGATGAACGCATTGGCCACCATCCCGAAATTCTGGCGGCGCGCCTCCCCATCGTGGATCGTGACCGTGATCGCCACCTTCATCACGTCGGCCGGGACGCGGGTCAGGTCGACCTTCAGCGCCTCGTCGTCGCCATCCCCTTCGCCGGTCCGGTTGTCGCCGGTATGTTCCACCGATCCGTCGGCGGACTTCAGGTTGTTGTAGAAGATGAAGTCCGCATCGCTGCGTACCCGGTCCCCGGCGGCCAGCAGGAATGCGCTGGCGTCCAGGTCGAACGCGGTGCCATCGGTGGACCGCGTGTCCCACCCCAGCCCGATCAGGATCCGGGTCAGCCCCGGCTCCTCCTTCGACAAACTGACATTACCGCCCTTGGACAGGCTGATCGACATGGTCATTCTCCTTGATGAAGCTGGTGGAATGAAGCGGATGGCCGGTCGGCCCGACCGGGGCCGATGCGCGCCGGTTGTGCGCGACGGAGGCGAGGAACGAGACGCCGATCAGCCCCGCACCGATCAGGCCGGTCACCGTCTCCGGGATCTCGAACCGCGCGGACAGCAGCATGATGATCGCCAGCGCCAGGATCGCGTAGAAGGCGCCATGTTCCAGGAACCGATATTCGGACAGCGTCCCCTGATCGACCAGCATGACCGTCATCGACCGGACGAACATCGCCCCGATGCCCAGGCCCAGCGCGATCACGAACAGGTTGTTGGACAGCGCGAACGCCCCGATCACCCCGTCGAACGAAAAGGACGCGTCGAGCAGTTCGAGGTACAGGAACGACGCGAGGCCCGACCGCACGACCGCCCCTGCCGCATCCTCCGCGCCCTCCATCAGCCCGCCGAACGCGTCGACCGCGATATAGGCGACCAGCCCGAGCAGCCCTGCGGTCAGGAACGTCAGCGCATCGGCCGGCAACACCACCCGCGACATGGCATAGAGCGCGATCAGCACGATCCCGATCCGCATCGCCGGCACCTGCCCCAGCCGCCCCAGCCCGCTCTCGACCCCGCCGATCCAGTGGACGTCCTTCTCGTCGTCCAGGAAAAAGCTCAGGCCCACCATCGCCAGGAACGCGCCGCCGAACCCGGCGATGCCGACATGCGCGCCGGTGATGATCCGCTCGTACGTCTCCGACTCCGTCGCCGCCAGCCGCAGCGCATCGACCGGGCCCAGCCTTGCAGCGATCCCGACGATCGCCAGCGGGAACAGGATGCGCATCCCGAACACCGCGATCGCGATGCCCCAGGTCAGGAACCGTCGCCGCCACACCGCGTCCATGTCGCGCAGCACGGTGGCGTTCACCACCGCATTGTCGAACGACAGCGACACTTCCAGCACGCCCAGCACCAGCACGATCCACATGATCGACAGCATGCCCGCCACCGTGCCGGCCATCCCCCACCCCAGCCACGCGGCCAGCGCCAGGCTCATCCCCGTGAACAGCAACGATCCCCTGTAGTAACGCAACACCGACATATCCCCCCGTCATGCAACCCCGAACGGCGTCGCGTTCAGTCCTTGCTGCCCGCGGTCCAGCGCAGGCCGAAGCCGAAGCGCCGGTCCAGCGCCTGCTGGTCCGTGAAATATTCCACGATCCGCGTGGCCTTCAGCGCGCCGCGGTCATTCTCGATCATCGCCACGCCGCACAGCCGCTTCGCGTTGCGCCCCTCGGTCATGCGCACCTCGATCGGCGGCTGGCCGGGCATCGTCACCGTCACCACGCCGTCGGTCGCCTGCCAGTTGGGCACGCCGTCGTAGATATTGGCGAACAGCATGATCCGCTTGATCTTCGCCCAGTGCGCGCCGTTGATCCGGATCGTCTCGCCGGTGGACGCATCGCCCGTCCGGTCGTCGCCCGACAATATGATGTAGGGTTCCGCATCGTAGCGGCCGAATGCATCGCCCAGCGCCTGCACGACATGCGCCCGCCCGTCCGCCAGTTCGAACAGGCACCCCAGATCGAGGTCGATCGCCTGCTTCGCACCGAACATGCCCCTGGCCGCGCCCTTGGTCGCGGCTGACCAGTTCAGGTTGACGACGATCTCGCCGAACCCGCTGCCCGTCTTGGCCAGGCTGACGCTCTGCCCCGCCTTCTCCAGCGTCACCTTGCTCAGCGAAACGGGCGGTGGAGGAGGAGGAGGAGGGGCCGGCGGGACCGGGGTCGGCGCGGCGACGTCGTCGGCCACGTCGATCCCGAACGACCGGGCCAGTGCGGCCAGCCCGCCATTGTAACCCTGCCCCACCGCGCGGAATTTCCACACCCCCTGCCGGCGGTAGAGCTCGGCGAAGGTCATGGCGCTTTCGGTCGCACCGACCAGGTCGGGACGGAACACCAGCACCGGCATACCCGGTGCCGCAGCGGTCGCCACGCCGACCACCGCGCCGGACAGCAGCGCCAGCGTCTGCCCCCGCGCCGCGGCCTCGTCCACCGTCACGCACAGCGCGATCCGCTCGATCTCCGCCGGCACGCGGGTCAGGTCGATCGCGAACCCGCCGCGCGCGCCCAGCCCGGCGTCGAACCGCACCGCGCCCCCCGCGCCGGACGGCTGGTTGTAGAAGACCATGTCGGCATCGCCGCGCACCCGCCCGGCGGCGGTCAGCGGGAATGCCGACAGGTCCGCCTCCACCGCCCGCCCGGTCGGCACGTCCCATCCGAACGCCACCACCAGCCGGTCGCCCGGCACGGCCGCGTTGCCACCGCGAACCAGGTCCGTCACGCCGCCACCGCCCGTCGCCAGGCGTTCCCCGAACCGTTCATACCGCCCCCGTACCGAACCGACATCTTCGCTGTGGAAGTCGAATTCCACGCCAGCCGGCAAATGGGAAGTCTTTGCGGTGCAAGAGAAATGTCCATTACGGACCGAATACGATATTCTATTCAAACACTATTGACGACGGACCTTCCCGATATATTCTGAACGGGTCAGATGCCCGCGCCGGGACTTGGCAACCGGGGGTCCATGCGCGCCATGCCTATCCAGAACGAGCGCCTGCTCGCGTTGATCGACTATGTCGAGGCCACGGAGCGCGACCGCATGGCGATCGTCACCGACGTCGCCGACTATCGCGGCCTGCGGGCCGACGGCGCGGACGTGGCGCGGATGCCCGGCGTCCGGGTCGATGCGCGGACCGACGACGATCCGGTCTGGCTCAGTGTCGATCGTCTCGCCCGCCACGCGCCGTCGCCGCCCGCCGAACCCGAACTGGCGCTGTGGATCGACCAGCCCGACGATGTCGACACCCGCCCCACCCTGCACGCCGCGCGGCCGGCGGCGGCGCTGCGCAAGGCCGGATTGGTCGCGACGGCGGACCTGCCGGCCGGCAACGCCCTGGTCCCGCTGGTGGATTATCCGCACCGCGAACGGCTCGTCGCCCGGCTGGCCGACCATATCCGCGAAACCTGGACCGGCTGGGCGCTGGAGGAAAAGCCGCGCCGGCGCGCGATCGCCTTCTACAACGCCCTGTTCGGCCTGCGTCAGGCGCTCGACGGCGGCGGCACCGCGCCCGTCGAACTGGTCTGGGGCATCGGCCCGGCGCGCTGGGCGCATCCGGCGGGGCGGCTGCACCATCCGCTGCTGTCCGTTGCGATGGACCTGACGATCGACCCCGTCACCCACGCCATCCTGCTCCGCCCGCGCAGCGCGACCCCGCCCGGGATCGAATCCGATCCGCTCGATGCGCTGGAACTGCCCGGCGTCGATCAGTGGCGGCGCACGACGCAGGCCACGCTCGACGCGCTGGCCGCGGACGAAGATCGCGACGGCCTGAACCCGTTCGACCCGGACGGTTTCGCGCCGATCCTGCGCCATGCGACGGCATTGTTCGATGCCGACGGTCTTTATCTGCCGGAACGCGACGGGATGACGCCGCCGGCCCCTACCGTCCTGACGGTCGGCGGCGGCTGGATGCTGTTCGAACGGACCCGCCGCGCGACCATGTTGATGGACGATCTTCGCGCGTTCCGGACGTTGGTCGCCAACCCGGACGACCCGGCCGACATCCCGCCCGCCGTCCGCGCGCTGCTGACCGATCCGGATACCGCATTGCCGGCGGCGGCGCGGCCCATCTATCGCGGCGTCTCGACCGTCCCCGGCGTCACCAGTTCGGACGGGTCGGGCGACGACCTGTTCTTCCCGAAACCGTTCAACCGCGAACAGGTGGAGGTGATCCAGCAGCTCGCCACCCGCCCCGGCGTGGTGGTGCAGGGGCCGCCCGGCACCGGCAAGACACACAGCATCGCCAATATCGTCAGCCATTATCTGGCGCTCGGCAAGCGCGTGCTCGTCACCTCGCAAAAGGCGCCCGCACTCAAGGTGTTGCGCGCCCAACTGCCCGCCGCGGTCCGCCCGCTGGCGGTCAGCCTGCTCGAAAGCGACCGCGACGGCCTGCGCCAGTTCCAGGAATCGGTCGATATCATCGCCGAACGGCTGCAACGCATTCGCCCCGCCGAAAACGCCGCCCAGGTGGCGGCGATCGACGCGACCATCGACCGCCTCCACCGCGGGCTGGCGCAGGTCGACGCGCAGGTGGCCGATATCGGCCGTGCCGCCACCGCCGCGGTTACCATCGACGGCGCGACGATCGACCCCGCCACCGCCGCGCGCGAACAGATGGCCGATCGGGCGCTTGCCGCCTGGCTGCCCGACCCGATCGACGTCATCCGATCGCACGAGGCGGGGTATGACGATGCCGACATCGTCGCGCTCCGCACCGCGCGCAAGGCGGTCGGCGCGCGGCTGGATGCGCTCGGCCTCGTCCTGCCCACCGCGTTGCCCGACGACGACGCGCTGCTGGCGCTGCACGATGCGCTGGCCCATGCGGAGGCGATCCGCCGCAGCACGCCCACCGTCGCCGCGCTCGCGCCCGACGCCACACCCGAACGGCTGGCCGACGCGGCACGGGACCTGGTCCGGCTGGCCGATCTGCGCCGCGACATCGCCGACGGGCCGCATGGCTGGACCGCCACCGTCCTGGCGGACCTGCGCCGCGGCCATGCGTCGGACGGACTGGTCGCCCTCGAAGGGCTGGTGGACGACATCGACCATGCGGTGGCGGAGGCCCGCCATTTCCTCACCCGTCCGGTCGACCTGCCCGACGGCGCGCTGGACGACGCGCCGTTGCGCGACCGCGTCACCGCGCTGGCGCAGGGGCACGAACCCGGTTTCCTGACCGGCCTGTTCGCACGTGCGCTCGGCGTGCGGGTCGCCGCGATCCGGCTGGTCGGCCACCCGCCCGCCGGCCCGTCCGACTGGGCGGAGGTCGACCGCCATCTGGCCGCCTGCGACGCCGTCCTGCGGCTGCGCGCCGCATGGAACAACGCCGCCGCGCACAGCCCGCTCGAACCGGTCGCCGCGACCGGGCTGGGGGTTGCCGAACCGATGCGCCGCCAGCTCGCGCGGATCGCGCTGCTCCGCACGCTGGTCGATCAGGAACGGCGGATCGATCCCGAACTGCGCGCGCTGGTGCCGGGCTGGCGCGGCAGCGTGATCCGGGACGATGCCGCAACCAGCGCCATCGCCGCCACCCTCGATCGGCATCGCCAGCGCCTCCGCCTGCTGACGGTCCAGGCCCGGCACCAGGCGTTGCGCGCGATGCTCGCCCCGGTCGGCGGCACGCTGGGCGATGGCCTGCGCGCCGCCGCCGAACGGGTCGGCAACCCGGATGCCGACGCCGACATGCTGCGGGCCGACTGGCGCGCGCTGCTCGCGGAACGCGATGCGCTGGCGGCGCTTGGGGCCCATTATGCCGCCATCGCCCGCGTTACCGATCTGATCGCGGAAAGCGGTGCGACGATCTGGGCCGATCGGCTGCGCAGCGATCCGGTGACCGGGGTCGATGATCCGCTCACCCCCGGCGACTGGCGCCACCGCTGGCGGCTGCGGCGGATCGCCACCTGGCTCACCCGCATTGACCGGCACGGCGCGCTGGCACAGGCCGGACAGCGCCGTACCGAACTCGAAGGGCAGCTGCGCCGTGCCTATGCGGAGTCGATCGAACTGCGCAGTTGGGGGCGCCTGGCCGAACAGGCGAGCGATCAGGTCCGCGCCGCGCTCGCCTCCTATGCACAGGCCATGCGCCGCATCGGCCGCGGCACCGGCATCAAGGCCGGCCGCTACCGCCACGATGCCCGCATCGCCGCGGACCGTGCCAAGGCCGCACTCCCCTGCTGGATCATGCCGCACTACCGCGTGTCGGAATCGCTGCCGGCCGAACTCGGGCTGTTCGATCTGGTGATCGTGGACGAGGCGTCGCAGTCCACGGTCGCCGCCCTCCCCGCTCTGCTCCGCGCCAAACAGGTGCTGATCGTCGGCGATGATCGCCAGGTGACGCCCGACGCCGGCTTCCGGGCGGAGGCGCGCATGAACGAGCTGGCGCAGCGCCATCTGGCGGGGCAGGTGCCGGACTATCGCGCGGTCCTGCGCGAGGAGAAATCGCTCTACGACCTCGGCACCGTCGTGTTCGCGGGCGGGGCGATCATGCTCAAGGAACATTTCCGCTGCGTCGCGCCCATCATCGAATATTCGAAGGCGCAGTTCTACAGCCACCAGCTCGTGCCCCTGCGGCTCCCCTCCGCCTCGCAGCGGCTCGATCCGCCGCTGATCGACATATTGGTCGAGGACGGCGTGCGGCGCGGCAAGACCAACCCGGCGGAGGTCGACTGCATCGTCGAGGAGATCGGCCGCATCGTCGCCGACCCGGCGATGGCCGGCCGCTCGATCGGCGTCACCACGCTGCTCGGCCATGAACAGGCCGCCGCGCTGTTCGCCGCGATCGAACGAACGCACGGCGTCGATATCATGCTGGCGCACGACATCCGGATCGGGGAACCCAGCGCCTTTCAGGGCGACGAACGCGACATCATGTTCGTGTCCATGGTGGCCGACCGCGGCAGCAGCGCGCTGTCTGGTGCGGCATACGACCAGCGGTTCAACGTCGCCGCTTCGCGCGCGCGCGACCGCATGATTCTGGTCCGCTCGGTCGAACCGGAGGACCTGAAGCCCGCCGACCAGCTACGCCGCGCCTTGATCGACCATTTCCGCGCACCGTTCGTCGCCGACCCTGCGGTGACGGAGGCGGCGCGCGACCGCTGCGAATCGGGCTTCGAACGCGAGATGTTCGACCTGATCGTCCAGCGCGGCTACCGCGTCGATACGCAGGTCCGCGTCGGTGCCGCGCGCATCGACATGGTGGTGGAAGGCGCGGACGACCGCCGGCTCGCGATCGAATGCGATGGCGACATGTGGCATGGCGCGGACCGCTGGCCCGACGACATGGCGCGCCAACGCATGCTCGAACGCGCCGGCTGGGCGGTCTGGCGCTGCTTCGCCAGCCGCTTCGTGCGGGACCGCGACGCCGCGATGGCCGATCTCGTCGCCACGCTCACCGCGCGCGACATCCATCCCGTCGCCCATGGGCAGGACCGCCCCGCCACCCGCCACACCGAACACCGCCGCTGGCGCCCCGGCGGCAACGAACCGGTCGAAGCGCCGGCGGCGGAGCATGTCCCCTACGCGCACCTCGTGCCGATGGAGGCGTTCTAACCCAGCCCCCTTCCCCAACCCGTCCATCCCGAGCGAAGTCGAGGGACCCGTCGAGCGCAGCCGAGACGAGCAACAGCGCCCCTCGGCTGCGCTCGGCATGGACGGGTCTTAAATGAGGGCCAATCTGACGTCGTCGCTCCGAGCCGAAATCCACCCGCACCTCCAAGGACAAAATGACAGCACCCCTTTCCGCCACCCCGCGTTAAACGCCCTGATGCCTCCCCGCCTCCTCCTCACCGGCCTCGCCAAGTCCGTCCCCGGCGGGCGCACCCTGTTCCAGGGCCTCGACCTCAGCGTCGGCCCCGGCGAACTCGTCGCGATCATGGGCGAATCCGGCGTCGGCAAGTCGACGCTGCTCAACATCGTCGCCGGCCTGGACAAACCCGACACCGGCACCGTCGCGGTCGAAGGCGCCGTCCTGTCCGCGATGGACGAAGCCGCCGCCACCCGCCTGCGCCGCGACCGCATCGGCTTCGTGTTCCAGGCGTTCCACATCCTGCCCTATCTCACGCTCCGCCAGAACGTCGCGCTGCCGCTGGCACTCGGCCGGACGCCTGCACGGACCGCTGCCGCGCGGGCCGATGCGATGCTCGATCTCGTCGGGCTGCCGACCCGCGGCGCGGACTATGCGCGCGACCTGTCGGGCGGCGAACTGCAACGCGTCGCCATCGCCCGCGCGCTCGTTCATGATCCCGCGCTGATCCTGGCGGACGAACCGACCGGCAACCTAGACCCCGAAACCGCGCACCGCATCCTCGCGCTGTTCGCCGATGCGGTGCGCAGCCGCGGCGCCGCCGCCGTCATCGTCACGCACAGCCTGGTCGCCGCCGCCGTCGCGGACCGCACGCTGCGGCTCACCGCCACCGGCCTCGTTCCCCATGCGGGCTGAGGCACGGTCGGGCGGCATCGCGCCGCCCCGCGCGCTGCGCTGGATGATCCTGGGCGAATGGCGCGCGCACCCGGCCCGCGTGGTCGTGGCGGCGCTGGCCATCGCGGTCGGCGTCGCACTCGGCTTCGCGGTTCACCTCATCAACGGCTCCGCGCTCGACGCATTCGGCCATGCGGTGCGCGCGGTGAACGGCGCGGCCGATCTCCAGGTTCGCGCCGCCACCCCCGCCGGGTTCGACGAACGGCTCTACCCGCGCATCGCGCTGCACCCCGGCATCGCGGACGCCAGCCCGGTCGTGCAATTGCCGGCGACCGCGGCCGGCGGGGGCCTCACCCTGCTGGGCCTGGACATCCTGCGCGCCGGCGCGGTCACCCCCGCGCTGATCGGACAGCCGCTGTCCGCCCGCGGCGGCACGCCGTTCGACATGGATGCGCTGTTCCTGTCGCGCGCCGCGCTCGCCGCGGTCGGCCGCCCGATCGGTGCGACCATTCCGGTCACTGCCGCCGGCCGCACCGCGCGCCTGCGCATCGCGGGCATCCTGCCCGGCGTGGAGGCGGGCCGCCGGATCGGCGTGGTCGACATCGCCGCCGCCCAGTGGCGCTTCGCGCGGACCGGCCGGATCGACCGGGTCGACCTGAAACTGGCGGAGGGGGCGGACGCCGCCGCCATCCGCCGTACCCTGTCCGCCACCTTGCCCGCCGTGGCGACGCTGGCCGATGCCGACAGCGACGCCGAACAGGGCGCGGCACTCAGCCGCGCCTATCGCGTCAACCTCGACATGCTGGCACTCGTCGCGCTGCTGACCGGCGGCTTTCTGGTCTATTCGGCACAGTCGCTGTCGGTCACCCGCCGGCTGCGCAGCTTCGCGCTGCTCCGCACGCTGGGCCTGCCGCGCGCCGGCATCGTCGTACAGGTCGCGATCGAGGGGCTGGTGGTGGGCCTCGCCGGCACTGCGCTCGGCCTTGCGCTCGGCTATGCACTGGCGTCGGTCGCGCTCACCCGGTTCGGGGGCGATCTCGGCGCGGGCTATTTCGGCGGCGTCGCGCCGGCGCTCGCCTTCGCGCCCGGCGCGGCGCTGCTGTTCGCGGGCCTCGGTCTTGCGGCGGCACTGGCGGGCAGCATCATTCCGGCCCGCGCCGCCGCCCGCGCCGCGCCCGCCGTGGCGCTGCGCAACGCCGGCGACGTCGTCGATCCGCGTGCCCCGGTCGCGTGGCGCGTGCCGCTGGC
>NZ_MOLY01000020.1 GCF_001956315.1 Sphingomonas montana
GTCGACGATCGTCTGCGTATCGGTACGGCGCACGTCGAAGCCTGTGACGGCACCGGAAAGCCCACTCACGGAGCTGGTGAGTGGCTGACCGCCCAGAGGCGCACGTGTGATGACGGGCTCAACCGGTTGGCTCGGGGCCGGACTTGTGTCCACCAAATCCTTGCTCGCCTGAGTGTTTTCAAGCGCGTCGGCTCCCCGGCGCTCGGAACAGGCGGCGAGCGCCAGGCAGCCAAACAGGGCGAGGCCCAACCTCATTGCTGGCGGCTGATCGGAACGCCGTCGAAAGGCCCAACCTCATTGCTGGCGGCTGATCGGAACGCCGTCGAAAGGCCCAACCTTGGGCACGTTCACGGAAACCGCGCGGCTCGTCGCAGGAGGAGCCGGGAACTTCATCCAGACGATCGCCGTCTCGCCCTTCTGACCAGACGCCCGGATGCTGTGCGACACGAACAGCGGCGCGGCCAGCCATGCGCCGGTCTGATCCTTGAGGATGCCATATCGCTGCGATGTCGCATCATCGATGACGCTGACTTCATCAGCACGGAAATAGTCACTGAACGATTTATCGCTTGCCGCGGTATAGGCAAGCTGAACGGTCAGGATGTCACCGGTCACGGCAGCACGCGTAAGATCGACGCGAGTGCCTTCGGGCCCCTGTTGTGTCTGGATCGGCGTCACCACCGGAGCAGGTGCCGGAGCCGGCCGCGCGGTATCGCGAACGACAGAGCCGGTCGCAGAGGTCGGATCGACAGCTACGGGCACTGGATCAGCACTTGCCGTAGCGGCGGTTTCGTTTGAACCACCTTGTCCGCATGCCGCCAGGATCAGCGATGCGGTGACCAGTGATGACACACGGACTGAACGTCGGAGATATGGAGCTAAAGCGGGAAGTCGAAGCGGCATCTTGAAAGGTCCTTTCGCAAAGAGTGAAAGCGGACGAACATGCGCGACGTGCGTGAATTGGATGGCCTGCTTAAGCGAGGACCACACTGCGCGCCATAGTCAGCGGCAGCAACGCGACGCGAACAAGGCGCTCGTCAGGTCATTACCGGCCAGAGGTATCCGACCAAGGTATGCCGGTTGTCGTGCTTGCCTTCGGGCTATCCCCAAAGCGGTTCGCTCCAGTCTTGCCGGGAATTGCCATGACGATGATCTGTGCAATTCCAACGATGGTGTCGAGCATCGGTATGGCCGCTCCGATAGGGAGGGCAAGCAGCCACCAGCCGCTCAACCCCAGATCGTGCACGCGTCGTATCGTGACCGCGATCAGCGGAATGATCAGGGGCGCAATCGCAAAGCCCGCCCAAGCCGTAAACTTCGTGGCCATTTGTTCTTGAGTTCGGAACGACCCCGTGGCGGCAATCATCACGACCCCGGCAAGCACGATCGCGATCAGGCACAACAGCACGAACATCCAATATTCCCGGCGTCGCGACCGGCCTCTGAAGTCCACATAGCGACGCAGGGCCAACAGCATCCAGCTCATCTCTTTCGCTGCTCCAAAGACATGCCAAAGTTGAATTGTATCACCGGCCGCGCACGTACACTACAGCCCCGGCCTCAACTGTGCTTCAAAGCCTGGGCGGGCAAAAGTCACTGCCAGCCACAGCAGTGAGCAAGGCGAACATCGAGACATGTGACAAAAACGGTGATGGCGCGATTCACCGCCCCCTGCATGAATGTGTAGCCGGACTTAGTGCGCTCAAAATGACTGACGAATATCCGGATGTAGGCCAAGTCAGTCCTCGCTCGACCGCTCCCGCCGACGACCCAGATTGATTGTCAGTTGCGTGCTAAGTGCGTGCTCCATCTGCGCGCGGGTGCCGCGTCGCTCTGGTCGGAATTGGTTCAGGTAGCCCACGTCGGCACTTAGACGTCTGCTCAGCGGCAATACGAACCCGGCTGTATTGCGCATCCGTTCGTAGCCGCGCCGCTGTCCCCAGCGTGTGCTGTTCGGCAAGTAGAAGCTCTCGTGGCTCACGAAAAGTGCTGAGCCGTTCCGACCTAATGGATGGGTGTACCGGATGAACGGACGAATGCGGAACCCAATCTCGTCGCCGTCGGGATGGAAGCGCTCGTCAAGCCTCAGTCGGGTCGTCACCGCCCCGAAAGTCGCCACGACATGCTGGCGAATTCGGCTCTCGTCGTCGGCTCGATTGCCGTTGTGGCCACTAACATGGCGATAACCAACACCGAACTCGATAGCGGCGGATGCGCGGTAGCTGACGATGCCACCAAGTTCGGTATGGAAGAGGCCGCCGGCTGCGTCGCTGAGCCGACCGATCTGCTCCAACGTCAACCGAAGTTTGTCCGTAACGGGTACATTGGAATTGACCTGTAGCCAGAACTGTTCGTCTTCCTGCTGCGCTTGGGCAGGCGTCGCCACGAGTAATAGTAACGCGGAACCGACAAGGGCACGAAGCGGGCAGATGGACACATTGATGGTCAATTGCGGCGCGATAAACGAACTCCGGTTGCTTGTCATACGCCCGCATTGTGATGCGGCTACCGCGGCGGTCTCTTCGGCCAACGAAACCAGGTTGTCGTCACGCAAACCTACGTGGAATGCGTGATCGAGCGTCCGCATCGGGGGGCAGCTGCGGACACCGTGGGGCGGTTCCAGGTCAACTAAGAAGGCTCCGGGCTATGGGCGGTCGGCCTTTTAGACTTCTGCTGTTTGACGGGCAGGCGGAACCGATCGCACCGCACGCTCCGCCTCATAGGATCAAGACGGCTCGCGGCGGGGCTGTCGCAAATCACGAGTAGATCGCGCTCTCCGTTGATCCCGTCCAGCAACACCAGTCCCTCCGGATGATCATCACCACGTCCAAACGGGAGGTCGATGATCCGTTCCGGTCTGTGCCGTCGCACGACCTGATCGTCCTGCGGCGGATCGCCGAGCCAGTCTGTCCAGCGGTAAACAGCGCATGGCCCATCGAGCCCGGTCGTTGGTCCGGCAAGGATCAGGAGATCCGCGCCATCACGCTTCAGGTCGCGGATACCCAGTCCGTCCAGTTCGAGCATTCGCTTGTGGAGCGGACCGGCAATCGTCAAGCGCCCCGAAGCCTTGGCGACGATTTCCAGTTCCAGCAGCACGGCATAAGTCTGGATTACCGGCCCGCGCATGCCGATCGCGACCCTGCTACCCGCGACAGCAATCCCCTCAAGATCAACACCGCCCTCCTTGGCCGCTATCCGAGTGAACGGCTTGAGGAGCGGGCTGTCCTTTAACATCCGCGCCAGTCGGTTGCCGTGCCGGGTCTGGCGCACCATTCCCGCCCGGCGATCTCCGTCGATCCGTACTGGCTCCATCGTGCCGTCGGTGTTCCGGTCTGCGACCAGTGGTGCACGCGCGAGCAGGCAGCGGGGCCGGGTATACTTCAGGGTCGCGAATGCAGACAGGTCGATCCGGTCGTCGCCTGCTTTCCCGACCTTCGGACGCGTTCGCGCATGTGACCCCAGCACCCAGAGCCAGCCATCGTCTTCGGCAAGCCCTTCAATATCGGCCTCGCCGGATGCATCGAGATCGAAGATGGCGTCGAGCGGAAACCGTTGATGGCCTGACCACACTCCTTCGCCGCGGCTCAACCGTTCGAGGGTGACTCCCTCGTCACTGCCGAGGAATAGCGTATTCCCGTGCCGGGCGGCGGCCGATAGATCCAGCGTCGGGTCGTCCGCACCTTCGCAGTCGGCATCCAGCACCAGTTGTTCCTTCCCCACTGGTAAGGTCGTGGACGCCCAAGGTGAGCGCGGAGGCGGGGATTTAGGCATTTATGACCTTCGACGGCGGTTCGGATTAGACTGTCTCGCTTATACCAAATCCCGGTCCGATCGAAATTAACGAACGTCAGCTTTCGAGACGGGACAAGGGCAGGCTGAATGTCCAATGGTGGGTCTTGGACGGTTTGCCGGCGTTACATTGCCGAATGGCAATACGTATCAAAGCTTTGCACCAACTTGACTCCGCGTGCTCAACGTCACCGGCGGCTAGCGGGGGCGCATCGACACCGTAACCAGCGCGCGAACATCGTCCAGCAGCTGTCGCGAGAACCCGAGGCTAACCAAGACTTCGGCAGCGGCAGCAGCTCCACGCCGCCCATGGCGATACATGACGACGAACCGCCGCAGCGCTTCAAGCTGCGGGTCGGCAAGCGCTCTTGCTGTCTCGGCTCCGAACAAGGCGCGCACGATCAGGCGTTTGCCCGTCGCAAGGCTCGATAATGGTTCCCGGTCGGCCAGCGCTACCACCTGGCGCTCCCGAGTGGTCAGGACGGGAGCAACGAGGTACTGGCTGATGGTCGGTCCCGTGGCGCCGACAATCCCGAAACGGTCGCATTGAATTTAGGCCATCGGTCATTCCCCGGCTGGTGATAACCCTGAATAGATCGACGAGTCCGGACGTCCCATGCTGGTACGTCCGGTAGATTGTCGCCAGCGTCCACCATCCCGGTTACGTGGCCATTGCCTTGGTAAACTCCCTCGGTGAGTGACCGAACGATCGCTTGAACGCCGCACTGAACGCGCTTTCGGACTCATAGCCGACCGCTGGTGCCACGATTGCGATCGAGACACGTCCGCTCGCCAGCCGATCGGCCGCCACCATCATGCGCCAGCGGGTCAGGTAATCCATGGCGGGCTCGCCGACCGTTTCCTTGAACCGAACCGCAAAGCTCGAGCGCGACATGCCACCTACCCGGGCAAGGTCGGCGAGCGTCCAGCGACGAGCGGGGTCGGCGTGTATCGCCGACATCACGGCGCGCATCTGCTTGTCGGCCAAGGCGAACAGCCAGCCTGGACTGTGCGGCGAGCGCTCGGCAAGGTGTAGCCGCAGCGCTTCGATCAGCAGCGTCTGCGCCAGATGCCCGGCCATCAGCGTGCCGCCCGGTTGCGGGTCCCGCAGTTCGCGCATCAGCCGCTCGATCAGCCAGCCGAGCGCCGCCTTGGTCGCTTCCGCCCGGATGTGAACGATCGGGGGCAGGATGCCGAGCAGCAGTTCGGTGTGGAGCCCTGTGAAGTCAAAGAAGCCGCCTACGCCCGAACAGTTGCCGCCGCCGCCCAGGACGCCGGTCTCGCCGGCGGGGAACGACGGGAAGAATGTAAAGGCGTCGGTCACCGGCGCGTCGGCGGCGCTGTAGAGGCTGAACGCAGCCCGGCCGGGCAGCAGGATGAAGTCGCCCGCCTGAAGCGCCATGGGCTCGGTCCCGCCCTCGAGCGCGATCCAGCACGTCCCGGTATGGATGGCGAAGCATTTGACACCCTCGGCCGGGGGGTAGTCGAGCGCCCAGTCCCCGCCGGCATCAAGGCCGCGAAATCCGTAGCTGCTCGGCTTCAGCAGACCAAGTACGTCCGACAATGGATCCATATCGAGAACTCCTGGACGCTGGCGATGGATATGCGGACTTTGCAGCATGGGCCGTCCAGTGTCACCGGCCTATCTCAGATCCAGCGATGCATCTTCACATGGCACCGCGGGAGATAGATCATGACCGACAACACCGCTCTCTGGCTTTCATCCAAGCGTGCCGCCTTCGCGTTGGGGCCGGCGCCGTTTCCGAGCGCACAGTCGGGCGAAATCGTCATTCGCACCCGTGCGATCGCGGTGAACCCGATGGACCGTCTGGTACAGACCTCCGGCGACCTGATGACCCCTTATCTGCAGTACCCGGCCATTCTGGGCTCCGACGTCGCCGGCGAAGTCGTTGCAGTCGGGTCGGACGTCACACGGTTCATGGTCGGCGACCGGGTCGTCGGCTTTGCCGCCAGCACCGACAAGACGCGTAACCGCCCCGCAGAAGGCGCCTTCCAGACCCATGTCGTCTTGCTCGAGCACATGACGGCGGCGATACCGGATGCGCTCGCGTTCGAAGACGCTTCCGCGCTGCCGCTCGGCATCTCGACGGCGGCCTGCGCGCTCTTCCAGCGCGATTTTCTCGCCTTGAACCCGCCCGCCAAGGGAGCGTTGGCGACCGGTCAGACCGTCCTGGTGTGGGGCGGGTCGACCAGCGTCGGCAGCAATGCGGTGCAACTGGCGGTCGCCGCTGGCTACGACGTGATTGCCACGGCCTCGCCGCGCAATTTCGACCTTCTCAAGCGGCTCGGCGCAACGGCTGTCTTCGATTATCGCGACCCGACTGTCGTTGCCGCCATTTCCGCAGCGTTGCGCGGGAAGACGGTCGCTGGCGCCGTCGCGATCGGCGCGGGGTCGGTGCAGCCGTGCATCGATATTCTGGGAACGTGCGAGGGCAAACGCTTCATCGCGACGGCGACGCCGCCGGCTTCCTTCGATGAAGTCCCGGCGAGGCGCGGTCACTGGCGCAAGTTGATTGCCGCGATAGCCCGCACGGTCGCAGGCAACATCGCGCTCGCGGTACGCGCACGCCGCAAGAAGGTAACTCTCAAGATGATCTGGGGCAGCACGCTGATCAGCAACGAAGTGGGGCCGATGATCTTCGATACATTCCTGCCCGACGCCCTGGCCGATGGCCGATACGTGGCAGCCCCTGCGGTCGAGGTTGTAGGGCACGGCTTGGCGGCGATCCCGGCGGCGCTCGAGCGGCAGCGGCGCGGTGTCTCGGCGACGAAGCTGGTGGTGACGCTGTGACCGACAGCTTCGTCGTCAGCGTCACCCGCTTCCGCGTTCGCAGCCTGCGGTTTCTGCCCTTCTTTTTGATCCATGCGCAGCGCTGCCTGGCGCAGATCAGGAGAGCGGACGGCTACATGGCCGGAGCGCTCCGCCACGATCGCGATCACGCCTATTGGACGACAAGCGTATGGCGCGACGAGGCGGCGCTCCTGGCCTATGTCGCCGGTGGCGCCCACCGCAGCGCGATGCCCAAGATGAGCGAATGGGGCGACGAGGCAAGTACCGTTCGGTGGGTTCAGGACAGCGCCGAACTTCCGTCTTGGCCCGAGGCGAGCGACCGGATGCGCCACGAAGGGCATCCCTTGCCACTCCGCTATCCGGGACCTGCGCATGCGGGCCTCGGCTTTGCGAAAAGCGAGCCCGCGCAGCTGGTTAGGATCTAAGGGCGCTTCTGGAAGACACTGCGACTGGATCGTTCTGCATCTCAGCGCGACTGTTTCGTCGCGACCTCCGTGCATCGTTGCGCACGTGAGGGGATCGCAGGGCCATCGTAGATCATCGCGACGCTATCGTCTCGCTGCGCGTGTCGAGGGTCGCGCTCGCATCTTATGACACAAGCACCACTAGGATCGATAGTTCTGCGAAGCGCGAAAGTCGGGCGCCGCCTGTCAGGCGGGCCGCCGTCGAACGAATGGGTCGCGCCAGACTACCGATCCGGTGCGACGTTCTCTCGATCGCATAGCTTCTGCGCATCGACTTCATACACGCTTGGTACGTTCTTCTCCCGGCCCAATGGCGGGACAAAAGCATCACGGATTGAGGGTTACGTGATGCTCGAGGAGAACCGCCATGGCGAATGGCATTTGCGCTGCCGATCACCTTTGCCGGGTCGGACGAGAGGCGCCGCGGCACCCCGGTGGCTCCGACGACCTTTCGATTAAGACCTCGACAGCTGGCCTGGCTGGCAAGGGCGGCGGTCATGACCGCCTGCCGACCGAAGCTGCAGTCAGGACTGTGACGTCGTCTGCCGATGATCACCGATTCACCACCAAGAAATTCCCTTGTACGGCGTACAACAGCTTGTACGCCGTACAATAGGTAGCTGCTAGGGGACTGCCATGTGCACCGTAACCGGCGAGAAAACCGATGCGACACGACCCGAACCCAGGCTGCCGGTCGTGGTTACCGATGCGTCGATCAGCCGTATCGACGCACCCGGGATGTGCCGCAGCGTCTCCGGCGATCGTTGGAGTGAGATGATGAGCGCTGCCCTGGCGGGCAACGGCGGAGCGTATAGTAGCCTGCTGACCGAGACTGCAGCCTGGCTGCAACGCTATTACGCGCATCGGCTTCCAGCGCCGTACGTCGATGATATCGTGCAGGAGGCGCTCATCGCAATCCACATGAAGCGCTATACCTACGACCCCGCCCGCCCGTTCAAAGCATGGATGGCAGGGATCGCGAGGTACAAGTGGATCGATCGGCTACGTAGCATGAACCGCAACCGCTTCGACCTTATTGAAGGCTTCGAGGCGTCGGTCGAAGACCATGGCTCTGTCGTGACCGGTAGCTTGGACGTGCAAAAACTTCTCGGTCAGCTGAAGCAGGCGCAAGTTGATGCGATTCGGTTGGTTAAGCTGGAGGGCTACAGCATTCAAGAAGCGTCCGAAGCCACCGGCCAGTCGATTGCGCTTGTTAAAGTGAATATCCATCGCGGGATCGCGCGGCTCGCGGCGGCGATCGATAGCGATGACGACAGGCTCTGAAGACCGGTCGAGGGACGGGAGATCTCCGCCGTCGTACGGAAGCCAGGCTGGTTTGGGGACGATCAGGCGCTGGCGTCTCTGGAAGAAGGACGAGACTCCAATCCTTCTACCATCTGGAAACCCGAGCGCGCGCGGCCTCTCGCTCGGCTACCTCCGGCAAGGCCGGATCGTCGCGCTGGACTGCGTCGACGCGGTGAAGGACTACATTTAGGCGAGATGACTGGTCGCCACCGGTCCGTGGATTTGGGTCGTCCTGCTTGCCGACGTCGCGGTTCCTATCGAGCGGTTGGACCGCAGTCTGGCCAATCGCCGCTGCTTTGCGCTATTTCGCGGAACGCTTCGCCAACGCGTCGATGCCATCGATTACAATTGTTATATAGGTTAAATAGCTGCTCTCCAGGGGTGCCTCGACTCCGTTTTGCCAGCGAAGGATGAAGGCCTTGTTCGAGAGCAGGCGAAGATTGGCTGCCAAGATCGGAAAGGCGTTCTGATCCAGCTCGAGTAGCCGTTTCTGCACGATGACCTGCCAGGCCATCGGATCCTCTTTCGGCATGGACGCGTATTCCTGCGCAGAGAAGCCGACCAGCGTGGCGATGATCGAATTGTATCCGGCGACCAGGTCGGCACCGGACAGCCCGGCGCGCGACAGGATCGACAGCACATGCTCTACGAAGCCGAAATCCATGGCGGTGTTCGACACGACTGCGGTGCCGATCAGCGGGGCAGCGTTCGGATGGGCCGCCACCGCGGCCCGGAAGTTGTCGAACAGATCGCGCAGGCTCTGCTGCCATTCGCGCCGCCGGCTTTTAACCGACACCTTCCCGAGAATGTGGGCGACTATCCCGGCCATCATCTCATTGCGGTTGGGCACGTACCAATAGACCGCGGTCGGGTAGACCCCGAGCTTCTGCGCCAGCGCTCGTAAGCTAAAGGCATCCAGGCCGTCTTCGTCGATGATACCTAGCGCTGCAGCAATAATGACCTCGCGGTTGAGCGCGGGTGCGGGAGGAGCCCCCCGCCGGGTCCTGCGTCCAGGTTGAGTCGCCACCGTCTTCCCTTGCATCCTCGGCCCGCTCCCATCGACTGCACTTAAGGCCTTCGCGCCAGAAGCTGGACGCCACTCGCATATTGCCCCGCCGCTTTCCCAGGCAAGACGGCCCCATCGATCGGCACCGTGACGTGGCATGCCCCGAGGGATTTAACCAAACTTCGATCGACCCGCGTCACCGATCGAGTTGGCTGTAGGCAGCAGGCGCGCTCGATGCCAGAACAAAGGCGAGGGCGCCTTTATACGGGGTAGAGCCTATATCTGATCACGGTTTTGATCCGCTTCGCGCTTGAATTGGTACGATCACGCAAGCCCGTGATTGCCGCCCGTCTCGAAGCGAGCTTTTGTCGTTTCCCTGAGCAGCGTACAAGAGAAACACTTCTTGTCGACGGGTTCGGCGGAAGATTTTGCAACGGTGAGATCGCGAGGGCTGGCATACCGTTTGCGGACCGAACGGGCTCGTACGCTGCCGTCACCGATGTCGCGTGGGTTGAGGTCGGCCTTTGCACGCGCGTCGAGGACGATCGGGCTTCGAGCGACTGAACCGGGAGGGTTCGCCATCGCCCATCCGAAGGTCCGTGCAGCGGTCGGGGAGGCACCGCAGGACGGGCAGTGATCGACAGTGCCGGCGGATCCACCGTGACGCCCGTCGTCGACGAGGTCTGCCTGCTCTACGGTTCCATCGCGCTGACCGGAACGGGTGGCATCGGGACCGTCCATCATGCTGTCACCGTATGACCGACAACGTCCGAATGGATGTCGGGGGACGAACGGACGATCCGCCTGTTCGCCGTCGTCGGAGAAACCCGACCCGGCGCCGGTAGCCATGTTGCGATAGCATCCAGGAGCCACATCGGAAACGGACGAACGGTTTCTGAAGATGCGAACCAACTGCGCCGGCAGAATCAGACGGTAGGCAATCTATAAGCCTCGGTACGTTCGACGCAGCACGTCGCGCCGCCGGTCGAACGGCGTCGCCTCGTCATGTTCGGATCATAGTCAACGGGCCGGACGGACCCGTGACCGCACAGGCTCCGATCACGTTCCGCGACGGAAGCGGCCCAGCAGGTGCGATTGAATTCCATTTGGCCGTTGCGAACCTGATCACGCCTCTTCTGGTGGCCAGCGAGCCTATCATCGTCATGGTCCATGGTCCGGGCGCGCACGTCTCGCCGGTATGGTTCAGCGCCAGCTTTCCACTGCCTAGCGTCCGAAAGCATTTCGATCGCCGCCATAAGACGGGGCGGGGGGGCGTCGTGGCGCGAAGCTGTCGTGCTGGCGCGGGGAGTTCGGGCGAGGTTCGGTCTTATCAAGGCCCTTGGCTTCCCAATATATCCAAAGTCTAAGACGTGGTTGGATCGCAGTCCCACGATCGGTCTGGCGAGCACGCTCTGGTCGCTGTCGCGAGTTCGAAACTTCCGCGAGGTTCTGGCGACCGGGCAGGCAGAATGCGACGCACTTATCGACGCCTTAGTGGACGCCGCCGGATCAGCACAAATCCATGTTGACGTTATGAGCATCAAAGCAATGAGTCCGTCCAACCACGGTAAGGGCCTCGGCCACGTTGACCGCCAACAGTCTGGTCAGAATTCACTTAGGTAGTTCGCGCACATAAGTAGTAGGATGCTCGAGACTTGAATGCTCCATTGATTGCATAAGGACCCGAGACATCTAGCGGTTGCTGCTCAAGTTAAACAATCAATCTAAACTAGCCTTATATAACAAGCCGCTGAACGGCCGCTAATGGGCGAGATCGTTCATCCGGTGTGGACGGTTCAACTTCGGCATTGAAGGCCTATATTACATAAATGCTGATTATCGGAATGGTTGGCAGAATTCCCGCAGTTCGGCCGCAAGCAGATCCGGTTTCTCCAGCGCAGCAAAATGCCCGCCGGCCGGCATTTTGGTCCAGCGCCGCACGTCGAACACTCGCTCTACCCAGGAACGTGGTGGCATAGCGATCTCTCGCGGAAATACTGATACGCCAAGCGGCGGTTTGACTCGCTCACCCGCCTCAAACACAAGCGGGCGCAACCGGTTTTCTTTGTAAAGCCTGAGCGATGCGGTCAGGGATCCGCTGAACCAATAGATGGAAATGTCGGTCAGTACGTCGTCGAGCGAAATCACGCTTTCGAGGTCGCCGTCGCAATCACTCCACGATCTGAACTTCTCCGTCATCCAGGCAGCGAGCCCGATAGGAGAGTCCGTGAGGGCAAACGAGAGAGTTTGCGGTTTGGTCCCCTGGAGCGAGGCATATGCACCCTCCTGTGCGGACCACCGTGCGACGTGATCAAGGAACGCCTGTTCTTCAGCTGTGACCGGCGGCGCGTCAGCCCCTAACGACGGCCGGTAACTGCCCGGAACGAAGTTCAGACGAATGCCGCGGATGGTCTCCGGGAACAACCGCGCTAACCAGGTAGATACCCCAGCGCCGATGTCGCCGCCCTGCGCAACGAAGGCGTGGTAGCCGAGCTCGGCCATGAGCTTGCGCCATAGCACTGCGATTTCTCGCGAGCTGACGCTTCGCTTCGTCGGCGCGGGCGAGAAGCCGTAGCCAGGCAGCGACGGCACGACTACGTGGAAGGCGTCGGCGGGATCGCCGCCATAGGCGCCAGGATCGGCAAGCCGCGGGATCAGCCGTTCCATTTCGACGAACGACCCCGGCCACCCATGGGTTATGACGATGGGCATTGGGGCAGGGCCGACGCCACGGTAATGCACGAAATGTACGGCTTGGTCGTCGATCGTCGTCATGAACTGCGGCAGCCGGTTGAGCCGTCGTTCCTGTAGGCGCCATTCGAACCGGTTCAGCCAATGGTCGGCCAGCCGGCGCATGAAGGACAAGCTTGCGCCATCGTCCCGGCTATCATCGTCGATCGAGCTCGGCCAGCGCACCGCGGAGAGCCGGTCCTGTAACTCTACGATTGCAGCGTCTGGAACGTCTATCGTGAACGGAACGGGCGGCATGATGGTCTCCACGCTTTGCTCGACTGTATCCCAACCGCAATTGCGAAACGACTGCCCCTTCGTGGGATGAACGATCGACCGGTTTGAGAGGGGTGGCAGGCCAGGGCGAGTATCAATTTTGTGTGATCGCGTTCGCAGGCTTCGAAGTGAAGGCTGAGCCTCTGTCCGCTTTCAAGCTCTGCTCGCTATGTCGAGCAAGTCCTCAGTTTCGCGACCAGCAATCCGTTACAGTGTTCAATAAACAGTCATTTTCTAGACAATGGCCTGCTGCCTTAGCTTTTAGCAGGCGATCGATTTTCGGGAATGTCCGGGATTGGTAGTGAATGAGCAGGCAGCTTGCGAATTGGCAAGAAGCCGCCCATCTATCGCTGCGGTGATTACGGGATGGCAAAGGACTGTGTTGCGGTGGGTGGTCAGGAGAGACGAACTCGCATCTCGTTGAGGAGCCAACTGCCGGCGCGTCCGAGGGCGCGGTCTCGCATTTGAGCAGCGTAAATCGTTAGTGGACCAGTCGCGCGGGCGGCATGGTCTTCGATCGCCAGAGAGACGAGGCGACCATCCGCCAAGTGCGGTGCCACGAGGTACTCAGGCATTCGGCACCATCCCAGGCCGGCAAGCAGGAAGTCCAGCCGCCGGCTGAGTTCCACAAAGCGCCAAACCCTGGTTCCGATGATGCCGTAGCTAGGGCCATCGGGCGCAGCCGGATCGGACAGGACAAGCTGGGTATGCTCCTCTAAGTCGGTGAGCGTTACAGGGCTATCCAGTGCGGCCAAGGGGTGCGTGGGCGACACCACTGAGACAAGGTCGATGTCGATCAGCGGCAGCGCTGCCACGTCGTCAGGCACCGCAGGTAACAGAATGCAGAGCGCGAGCGCGGCGTCCCCGCGTCGCAATCGTCGCTCGGCCCCACCTAGGCCCTCGGTGGAGAAGTTGACAGGCAGAGAGGGAAACTCGGCGCGTAGCGCGTGCAGGCTGTCGATGAAAGCCGTGGTCGGCACCAGCGGGTCGATCGCGACGGTCAGTTCGGCTTCCAGTCCCGCGCGCGTGCCGGCAGCCACTGCCTCGAAGCGAGCGGCACCTGATAGAACGGTGCGAGCTTGTGTCACCAGCACGCGGCCTACGTCAGTCAGCGTCGGCCGGAATCCTGAACGGTCGAAGAGCGTGACGCCTTGTACGTCCTCCAGTGTTGCGACAGCCTGGCTGATGGCGGATTGCACTCGTCCGAGCCTGCGCCCGGCCGCCGAAAAACTGCCGGTGTCCGCGATCGTCACCAGCACGCGGAGTTGGTCGAGTGTCAGACTGCCGATCATCTATCACCTCGTCCGATAGGGATCATCACATCTTTATCGCTCCCACGATTTGCGTCCAGCAACCACATGGGTGGAATGCAACCAACCTTCTTCATCAACCACGGCGGCGGTCCCTGCTTCTTCCTGGAACCGGGACCCATTCGCGACACGTGGCGCGAACTGGAAACCTACCTGCGTGGCTTCATTGCCGGGCTCGCGGAGCAGCCGCGGGCCATCCTCGCCGTCTCGGGGCATTGGGAGGAACGCGTGCCAACCGTCAATGCCGCCGCGCATCCGCCGCTGCTGTTCGACTATGGCGGCTTTCCAGACCACACCTATCGGCTGACCTGGCCCGCGCCGGGTGCGCTCTCTGTGGCAGCGCGCGTGCACGAGCTTCTGTCGGTTGCCGGCATCGCCATCGGTAAGGAAACGGCGCGGGGCTGGGATCATGGCATCTTCGTGCCGTTCAAGGTGATGGTGCCCGGCGCCGACATTCCACTGGTGCAGCTTTCGCTGCAACATGGTCTCGACCCGGCTGGGCACCTTGCGATCGGGCGGGCGCTCCGGCCCTTGCGCGACGAGGAGGTGCTCATCGTCGGCAGCGGCCAGAGCTATCACAACATGCGCGGTTTCTTCGGTAGGGTCGGCGTGGACAAAAAGGCCGAGGCGTTCGACGCTTGGCTGCGCTCTGCAATGATCGATGGCGGGACGCGCGACCGCGCGCTGATCCGCTGGGAGGAGGCACCGCACGCCCGCGACGCCCAGCTCCATGAAGATCACCTGCTGCCGCTGATGATTGCGGCGGGCGCAGCATCGGGTGAGCCGGGCACCGTCCACTTCCACGGCCATGCGCTCGGCAAGCCGATCTCCGGTTTCCGCTTCGGCTGAGCTAACCCCTGAGGAGAATTTTCATGACCAAGCTACTCGTCGTCGAAACCAGCCCCCGAGGCGATCATTCAATCTCGCGCAACATGACCCGGCGCTTCGTCGCTGAATGGCAGACCAGGTATTCCGACGGGATCGTCGTGGATCGTGATCTCGCGGAAACCGAGTTGCCGTTCGTCAATGCGCCGTGGCTTGCGGCGTATTTTACGCCGTCAGAGCAACAGTCGCCCGAGATGAAGGCGGCGCTGAGTGTGTCTGACGAGCTGGTCGCGGAGATCCTCGCCGCCGATCACATCCTGATCGCCACGCCGGTCTACAACTACAACATTCCCGCCTCGCTCAAGGCATGGGTCGACCATATCGTTCGCAAGGGGATGACGCTCGGCTTCGACGGCAAGGGCCTCGTCATGGACAAGGCAGCAACGGTGCTGATCGCGAGCGGGGGCGTTTACACCGAAGGATCGCCAATCCGCGACCGCGACATTGCGACCCGGTACCTGCGCCTGATTTTGGGGGTGATCGGCATCACCGATGTGACCGTGGTTGCCGGTGGCGGCGCGAAAGCAGTCGACATGCGGGAGACGACAATGGACGGTTTCATCACCACCCTCCAACCTCAAATCGAGGCCGCGGCCGCGGCCGCGGCCGCTTAAGCCGAGCCGATGGGCGGCGTGTTGCCGCGCAGCCCATCGGAGGTTCAAGTAGCCCCACACACTTGGAACCTCGCCAAATGTCACTTCGTAGTTTCTGGTCCAAGCATTCAGCTAACTAAGAAAAATTCATGCAAGAAGAGGCGGTCCCAGAACGGTGGCTCGCGCAGATTTCATCAAAGGCTGGTTTCTGTGATGACGCTTATTTTCGATTAATCATATATCGCTGCTTTTTGCCGCATAGATTCCCGCCCCGTACCATTAACCTCGACACGTTATGGAAATCTGATTGTGGTCAGGACCCATTGGCATAAATAGCCAATTGTGTCTTAAATTGGAGTTTGAGGCGCATCCGCCAATGGAGAAAGATCGCGCCTGCCGAACGCTGCTTCGTCTTCCGCGTCGAGCTGCGCCGCTGTACGCTTTAGCCGTGCGTAAATGAAGTCGATTACAGTGTGAACCGGCATGGCGTGCCGTACCCGTTCGTAGGTAAGCAACCAAAGGCTGATTGTATCGCCCCGTGCCGGTGACAGGCAGCGGATGAGATCGGGATCGCCGCCTGCGACCATCCGCGGCAGCACCGCCACGCCCGCGCCCGCACGCACTGCTGATAAGAGACTGGTCGACGAACTATGCCGAATGCTGACATTGGCCTCGAGATCATTCTCGTGCAGCCACTTTCGGTAGATCGACCAGACATTCTCGCCGCCGCCGCCGATAAGTGCGTGGCTCCGGAGCATTGCCGGCGAACGCGGGATGCCGTGTGCTTCCGCATAGCCACGACTGCAGTAAAACGCCCACGGATCCGGGGCAATCCTACGGCCTGCCAGCCCTCCGCCGGTCAGATCATGGCCTGCCCGCAAGGCCACATCGGCAAATCCGTTACTGAGGTCGCGGACCGTATCGGTCGTATCGAGCTCGAGTTCGATCAGCGGAAATGCCTCTTAATGGTCGCGCAAAATGGGTGCGAGTACCGAAACAGCGTAAAGCTCGGCAGTGGTAAGGCGGACGACACCACGGGCTTCACGCAGGCGCGCGCCAGCAGCATCGCCAAACGTCGTCGCCGCAGCGGCAACTACTTCGGCATGCTCCCCGAGTGCCTTGCCATCGGGCGTAAGCAAGTACCCCGCCTGTCGTCGTTCAAAGAGTGTGACCCCGAACGACAGCTCGAGCGCCGCTATCCGCCGGGCTGCTGTTGTCTGGCTGACGCGTAGCTGCCGCGCTGCTGCGAGCGTGCTGCCGTATTGTGCCACAGCGAGAAAGGTCTTGAGGTCATTCCAGTCAAACACGCGCGCATTCTGCACTTACGCAGAACAGGATCGCAACATCGTTGTTGGAGAGCGTCACGGGGCTCAAGCTAAAAGCAGGGACGACGATGGCGAGGCCGTTGTCTTAACAGGAGCAGAGAACATGGTGATCCGGATGAACTGGGTCGCAGCCGGACTGGCTGCGACAATCACAATTCATGCCCTCCCAGCTGCCGCTCAGAACACTGAAATGCCGGCAACGCTAGAACGCTGGAAGGCAAAGGCCCAGAAAAGACTGCAGCGTGCTCTCGTCGAGCCGTGTCCCCTCGGCCGTGCGAACGCGGAGGCAGGCGTGGTCGACGTTCTGTTCGCAGTAGGCGTGGATGGACGCGCTACGCATGTCTCGGTGCTGCATTCCTCCGGACAACGGACGGTAGACGCTCTGGCGTTGAAAGCCGTTCGCCGAATCCGCACCCACGCTACGGTGCCCACCGGTATCTCCGGGGGTCAGATGGTCGTCGCACGGATTTATGTTGCTCCCGCTGAAGGACCGCTGGCAGAAGACGATATGCGAAAACTGATCGTGCAGACTGCGGCGCGGGACAATTGGGCGACCATCGACAGGTCGGGCGCTGCTACTAAAAATGTTGTCCGTCTTGCATATACTCGTTGAGCCCCTTGATTACCGTTTCTCCGCTCCGCTGCATTTTGCGCAAGTTTTCAACGTGACGATGTACAAATAACGGCAAGCGCAGATTCAACACGCGTATCCAAGTGTAGACCTAGTTCAATGGCGCCTGACCCTAGACCATATTTGAGAGTTATCAGACAGGCTGCTTTCGAAGTCTTGCCTGCCCATGTCGCTGAAATGCTAAGTTTCGCGACAAACGGTTCACTGCGATATTCTACAAACAGATGCCTGTTCGACGGTTAGAACGCCTCGGCTAAGTCGCTAATGCTTCGATTAGCGCCTTCACGATAGCGTTGTTCGAGACTGGCTTTTGACAAAGCGGCCGCGACCGATGCATGGCCGGGATCAGGGTGGCTGCGCCCGTCGCAAACACGAACGGTATCCCGCGCTGCGCAAGCGTGTCAGCGATCGGGAACGATGTCTCCTCGCCGAGTTGTACATCAAGAGTTGCGATGTCCGGCAGCGGATCGAGCGCATCAAGCGCCTCTTGCACGCTGATCACCGGCCCGACGACCTCAGCGCCGGCGTGCTCGAGCATCGTGGCCAGATCCAACCCCAGAAGAAAATCATCTTCGACCACCAGGATCCTGAGACCGCTTAACGCTTCGTTCGACATTGGCACTCCGACCTGTCATCGGCAGCCAAGCCACTGATCCAACCTCTTACAACCCATGGTGCCCGGCAAGTTTCCGTGTTGCCTTTACAGTGGCCACGCGCAGCTGAAACAGTGGGACAGATATCATGGCCGATTTTGAGCGAATGCAGCGGCGACAACGCATTCTCGCTGATTTCGGGGAGTTCGCTCAGCAGAGCGAGGATCTGGACGCAGTGCTAACCGAGGCGTGCCGCCTGATCGGCGACGCGCTCGGGACCGACCTAGCAAAGGTCCTGGAGATCGAGACGGACAGTCAGACACTGCTCGTTCGGGCGGGCGTCGGCTGGCAAGCGGGTGTCGTCGGCAAGGTCCATCTACCGATGGGCGAGCATTCATCGGAAACCTTTGCGATCAAGGAAGGCATCCCGGTTATCACGCCAGACATGAGCCTGGAGACCCGGTTCGAGTTTCCCGACTTCATGAAGGACGCCGGCGTCATTGGGGTCGTCAACGTGCCCATCTTCCTGCTTGGCGACAAACCCTATGGTCTATTGCAGGTGGACAGTCGCAAGCCGTGGAACCCCGACGAGCACGATACCGAGTTCCTGCGAACCTACGCCGCCATTCTCGGCCCGGTGATCGATCGGCTTCACAAGGTTCACGCCCTTAAGCAGGCGACCGATCAGAATGCGACACTGCTCCGTGAGCTGCAGCACCGCATCAAAAACAACATCGGGACGATCACCGCCCTTGTCCGGTTGAGGATGCACCGGGCCTCGTCAGATGAGGTTCGCTACGAACTGGGTGTTATCGGGGAACGGATTGAAGCACTGAGCCTCGTTCACGAGCACGTCTATACGGCAAGGAACGCTGACCGGTTGGAGCTGCGGCCCTACGTCACCCAACTCCTCGAAGGTTTGATCGCGCTTCACGAAGAGGTTGGCGTCCGGCTGGACGTGCAGATCGACGATGTCGAGGTCAGCAGCGACATAGCCATTCCGCTGGGGCTCATTCTCAACGAGTTCACAACCAACAGCTTGAAGTACGCCTTCAAGGGCGAAGGTCAGTCGGATGAGGCATTGATCGTCGTGGAGGCTCGGGAGAGCGAAGGCCGGTTGCAGGTCAGGATTTGTGACAACGGAAAAGGGTTGCCGCCGAAAACGCCGGGCGTCCGTCCTGGGTCAGGAACAGGCATGGCCCTGATCGAAGGGCTGGCACGTCAGATCAGGGCGAAGCCCGATTGGACAGCGGAGCGTGGTACCATGCTCAATCTGGAGTTTTGGCGCCTGGAGTGATGGGCCTTCTAGGACGCGTGACGCATTCGACGATGCAGGTAGTTCTCGTCAAAGCCCGCAATTTGCACCAGCTTCACCGGATCCAGAATGGTGACGCTGCCCCGTTTGAGAGCCATCGCCCCTGTCAGACGTAGCTCTTTCAACACGCGGTTGATGTGAACCGCAGTCATGCCCAATGCATCTGCGAGGACCAGTTGCGACAGTGGCAATGCAAACTCGCCATTCCCGGTCAGCCCGATGTTGCGCGCTCGGAGATAAAGCTCGCACATCAGATGCGCTACTCGTTCGGGTGAACTGCGCCGCCCCATGCTGACGATCCATGCCCGCATGATGCCTTCGTCGACGAGCTGTGCCGAGTACATCGCGCTCGCAACGTTCGGGTGCCCACTCATCAGCGCCTGCATCTCGTCCCGGGAGACCGTAGCAATCATCGCTGTCGTGAGCGCCTGAATGCTGTGATCCATCTCGGCCAGCAGCTTGATGTGCAGGTCGCAGGCATCGCCCGGCATCAGGAAGGCCATGATCTGGCGCGTGCCGCTGGGCAAGATCTTATACCGACAGACCCAGCCTTCGAGCACCACGAACATCGGTCCGGGCTCGTCACCCTCGCGGATCAAATCCTGCCGGGCGACATAGCGCCGGGGGCGGGCGGTGGCCTTTTCAAGCGCCGCCTTATCCGCGGCCGTCAGTTCGGCCAACCCGCTTAATTTCTCGACGAAGCGATTGGCCATGAGCGGTTCTACACCCCTTTGGCATAATCCCAACATTGCTTGATGTTATTGTCCGTTCCTGTTGTGGGTTGTTGTTGTCCACGGTGATTAGCGTACTGAACTCCCATCGCCGGCAGACCTCACAAGGTGCCTGCGCCTGAGAGCGAAATTGCTCTCGCTTGTATCGAGAGGCGTTTTAATGCTTACCAATGACAACGATTCCACGATGCGGGGATCAGCATCCCCGTCGTCCGACCATCACGGGCAGGCGGCCCTGCTGCTGGTCGAGAGCTTGATCCACGGACTTTGTGAAAACTCAACGTTGAGCAACCTCCAGGCGGTCGAGATCGTCGAGAGAGCGGTCGATGTGCAGCTTGCCCAGGCGGAAGAAGCGGACGGTGCCGGAGCGCCGATGTGGCGGTCCTATACGTTGCTATTGGCAATCCTGGCATCAATCAGGATCGACGGTTATGGGCCGCCGGTAGAGCCCCGATTGGTGTAGCGTGTTGGAACTGCAACGTGCGTTCATTGCGACTGATTTCCGGCTCACAGTAACCGATAATTCGACGAGCCCTCTGAACGTTTAGTAGATTGTGCTTTGGCACATTCTTCTTGAAAGCCGCGTCTCCTAATGTATCAGGATTTATATATGACAAACCCCGACACCGATTTGATGGCGATCACCGCCGACATCGTATCCGCGCATGTTGGAAACAATACCGTTGCGACGGGCGATGTAGGCAACCTCATCAGGTCAGTTTACGAAGCGCTTACGACACTTGGTGCTCCCGCACCGATCGAACCAGAAACGTATGAGCCTGCCACCACCGTTCGGAAATCGCTGTCCAATCCGAAGCACATCTTGTCGATGATCGACGGCAAGCCCTACACGATGCTGAAGCGGCATCTTGCGCAGAACGGCCTGACGCCAGCAGAATATCGTGAGCGATACAATCTGCCTACGGACTACCCAATGACGTCGACGGCTTACAGTGAGCGACGTCGTGAACTGGCGCATTCGTTCGGTCTGGGCCGCAAAAAGGTCGAGGCTGTTCTGAAGCCCGTGGTCGAAAAGAAAGCTTCGAAGCCCCGCAAGTCGGCGGTGGATCGCTCGAAAGGGGCGAAAACCGTCGAAGCAGCGGCCGAAACTGATAACGACCGTGGCAAAGCCTGAGATCAGACCTCGTTCTGAGTGCTGGTTGAACCTCTCGATCCGGCCCCGTGAACATCCCGTGGGGCCGGATGCGGGTTCTGGTACGGCGGCTGTGCTGCAGTCTTCCGTCGGGTCCGTGTCCACATACTCCATGACGGCCAATACGGAGTGCGCCGTTCTCAGCCTGTTAACCCATGCTACATAGGATGAGGGGATTGTAACGAAGACGGTGATCCAGTGCGTATCGATCAACTTCAGCCAACGCCGACGTCAGCCGAGCTCCTCGAGATTCCGCCGCAACTGTGGGACAGCGTACTCCGCCACCAAGCTCACTTGCTGGAGCTCGTCGCCAACTTTCGCGCGGCAGGACTCGACGAGGACATGGTCGACGCCAGTGTACGCACTCTGGTCGATAGCTACGCCGAGGACCTTACGGCAGCGATTCATGCCATGATGGGGGGCGCTTAACGTGGATGACACCAAGCTCCAGGACGAAAACGCCCGGATCGCCGCGCTCCGCAGGCTGGACGTACTCGACACCGTGATCGAAGAGCCGTTCGAGAAGATCGTGACGCTGGTGCGAGCCGTGCTGGGAGTGCCGATGGCCACGGTGACGCTAGTCGATCGCGATCGCCAGTGGTTCAAGGCGCAGCGTGGCATGGGCATGACGGAGACACCGCGCTCCATCTCGTTCTGCACTCATACGATTCAGCAGTTCGAGCCGCTGATTGTCCATAACGCGCTGAACGATCCGCGGTTCGCCGACAGCCCATTGGTCGTCGGTCCCCCGCATATCCGCAGCTATGCCGGCATTCCACTCCGGACGCCCGAGGGATACAAGGTCGGGGCGTTGTGCGCGATGGACAACCAGCCCCGGCACTTCAGCTCAAACGACATCGCGATCCTGAGCAATTTCGCGAATATCGTCTGCGACGAGCTTGAGCTGCGGCAGATCGCGGAGAGCGACTTTCTGACCGGCGCGCTGACGCGGCGCGGGTTCATCGCACAGGCAGAGCGCGAGATCGCGCGATGCCGCCGCTACGATCGGCCAAGTTCGCTCGTCATGCTGGACGTCGATCATTTCAAATCGGTCAACGACACGCACGGCCATGCGATCGGGGATCACGTGCTGCGCCAGATTGCGGAGATCGCGGAGATGATGTTGCGGTCGAGCGATATGTTCGGGCGCCTGGGTGGCGAGGAGTTCGCATTGCTCCTGCCGGAGACGACGGGTCCCGACGCCGTCGTGGTCGCGGAGCGACTGCGCGAGGCGATCGCCGCGCACCCGATGCAGCTGCCAGACCAAAACGAGCTTCGGGTCACTGCAAGCTTTGGCGTCGCTGAACTATCGCCTGGCATCGGCTCCCTGACGGCCTGGCTCGAGAGCGCTGATGCAATGCTTTACGGAGCGAAATCAGATGGTCGCAACCGTACTCGCCTAGCGCTACCGGCTCTGAGTTACCAACATGCAACGATTTGTCGCCCAGGATCTTGAGAGCGGTCAACGCTTCTTACGGCAGTGGCATCCCGACACGTCAACGGCATCCAAGCCGTTGATTCGACAGTTTACAACCATGGTAGCCCGGCGGGGGCACCAATTACTCATTATTAACTATTAATTACGAATATCTATATGAGGTATTGGGTAGTCCAGCCCAATGCCTTGTGCCGACGTAAGGTCCGTAACCGTGTTAGAACTCCAGAACACGATTCCCGAGATGATTGCGACAGGCGACACGCTTGCGAACACGACCGCTCGGATGTGTGAGGCGGCGGAGAAGCTCGCTCCTGGCGTGATCTGTTCGGTTCTGGCAATCGATACAGTAGGCTTGATCCATCCTCTGGCAGGACCCAGCCTGCCGGAGCAGCGCTGGATGGTCTCGCAGTTGGCCCCAACGCCGGATCTTGCGGGACAGCTGCTTACCTTCGGGAGGAGGTGACGCTCACCGACATCCAGAACGATGTCCGATGGGCGGCTTACAGGGAACTGGCTCTTCCTTTTGGGCTGCGAGCGTGTTGGTCCGTGCCGATTTTGAATGCCGCTGGTGAGGCGATCGGCACCTTCGCCTTCTATTATCGGGAATGTAGAGGCCCAACCGAGCTTGAGCGAGAGATCGTTCGAAAATGCGTGCATCTTTGCGTGATTGCACTTGAGCGGCACGAGCGCGTCATGGAGCGTGAGCGACGCGCCTCCACCAATGCTCTTACCGGACTCGGCAACAGGGCAGCGTTCGACGCCGCACTCGCAGAGCTTGATTGTGATCTACCTGAACAATGGGCAATGCTCACGACCGATCTCGACAACCTCAAAACGGTGAATGACACGTTCGGGCATCAGGCGGGCGACAGCCTGGTACGGACGGCCGGCGCCAGGATCGCTGCTGCTACTGCCCCGGATTCTACATTTCGGATCGGCGGCGACGAGTTTGGTGTGCTTCTTTGAGCGCAGGACGTGACCCTCGATGTTGAACGAGCAGCTGAAACGATATTGACGGCGTTAGCCGAGCCCGCAGAGTGCAGAGATCAGATCATTGTTCCGCGCGCGACCGTCGGTGGCGCCATTCCCTCCGCAGGCGACCGTAATGCCGAGCGGCTCTGTCGAAATGCGGATTTTGCGCTATACCATGCCAAGGAAACCGGACGCGGCGGGTTTGTCCGGTATTGGCCGGGCCTAGGAACCAACATTACCCGTCGCCTTGGCAACATCCGTGAGGTCGATGCAGCGTTTCGCCAAAACAGGATCGATGCCTTTTACCAACCTGTCGTGCGGCTAGACACCTGCGAAATTGTTGGCCTGGAGGCTCTATGCCGAATGCACCTGGGCGGTCAGGTTGTGTCCGCTGATGCCTTTCATGAAGCGACAAAGGACGTTCATATCGCGAAGGCACTGACGGAGCGGATGGTGACGCTTGTTGCAGCCGATCTCCGCGCCTGGCTCGACATGGGCATTCCTTTTCAGCACGTCGGTGTGAACGTCTCGTCAGCCGACATGCACGGTGGCAAGTTGGGTGCCATGCTCACTGCGGCGTTCGAACGCGAGAGTGTTCCTTTGAAGCACGTCATCGTCGAGGTGACGGAGTCCGTTTACATGGGAGACGGCGACCTGTCAGTTGAGGGGGCGCTCGAGTCCCCCAGTGAGAAGGGGTTCCGGGTAGCACTCGACGATTTTGGGACGGGCTATGCCTCGCTTAACCATCTGCTCACCGTACCTGTGGACATCATCAAGATCGACAAGAGCTTCGTCGACCGTCTGGCGCCCGACAATGCCACCATGATCATCGTCGAGGGCCTCCTTCGAATAGCAAGGAAGCTCGGCATCCGCGTTATCGCAGAAGGGATCGAGACAGAGGATCAAGCCGCGCTGTTGCAACGCGCAGGCTGTGTTCTTGGCCAGGGCTACCTGTTCTCCCGCGCTGTCGATCGACATGCTACGACCGGGTTACTCATTGAGCGGGGGCAGCGCCCGAACGGACCTGTCTTATCAGACACGTCTGACGCCGCCAGTGTCGTAATCCCTTTCGTTCCGAACCTTCTCAAGGCGTAGTCGGCTTTTCGACTAATCGTCCTCACGTTCACTTCGCTCTTGCGCGTCGAATGGGATGACGACACCTTTGCGACCAAATGGGCCGATCAGTCGGCGATATTCACCCTCCGGTTCACCGTAGGCGTCCCCGGCAAGGTCCTCCAGCTTGTCACGATCGACGATGATCACCCGGCCGCGCTTTGACCGAATTGCACCCATTCCCTCAAGCACGTGGAGCGTGATGGTCACGCCACTTCGTTGTGACGCGATCATCATCGCCATGAAATCATGGGTCAGAAGAATTTCGTCGCCGTCAACGCGGTCGTGACACATCAGCAGCCAGCGGGCGAGCCGCGCCTCGAGGTGATGATGCGCGTTGCCGACCGCGCATGCCGCAGTCTGAGTCATCAGGACATGGACATAGGCAAGCAGCAGCTTGGTCAACGACCGGCTTTGATCCATCGCGTCGATCACCCGCTCTGCATCAATGCGAAGCGCGGTCGTGCCGTCCACCTGCATGAAGGTTTCGTGTGGAGAGCAATCTACCCCCATGACGAGCGACGTGCCGGACATGCCCTCGCGACCGAAAATGCCAACTTCAGTCTTGCCACTGTCCGGTCGTATTGAAACGATCGAGGCAATGCCGTCCTCGAGGAAATACACCCGTTCAATCAGTTCGTTGGCGCCGCCCAACACCTGTTCGGGCATTATATCGACACGCCTCAGCCATGGCTTGAGAAGGGCCAGGTCATTGGCCGCCATCGCGCTTAGCAGCAGGTTGGAAGTGTAGACGTCATCAGGTCGTTGCATGCTCATTATCTTCCACGGAGGTGGACCGAAAACCAACCTGGCAACAGCCTCGTATGATCGGCCGCCAAGGTCAGCAAAGGAGGTTTTACGCAACCACAGGCTCGCTGTTTCAGTATGGTAGGGGACGGTTCCATGCAAAAGCGATGTTTGGAGTGTGCGATACCAGACAGTAGCCCGGCACGGGGCTTAACAACGGTTAGCATTCAACATAGGCATCACGTGTGAAACGAATAAGGTAATCGCCGTGGCGGACTCGACGTGAGGGGTTACCAACCTCACATCGATCTCATTCGATTAACGGTCAGGTGGTCCGGAGGTGCTGTCCCGGTCGACTTTGGCGAGGTCGACTCTGAGCGATGCTCCGATAGCGGTCAGCATGGTATGGCTGTCCTGCACCGTCTCATCCCTACGGTCCGCTTCCTCGACAACTTCGGCATGAATCTCGATTGCGGTGTCGACGATCTCGATGGCCTCGCCGAGCGTGAGAACGGATCGTTCCAGCAGCCCGCGCAGCAAGCTCTCCGCCAGTATCAAAGCAGCCCGATCACACGCCTGAACTGGGAAAGGTGTCGTCGAGCTGTTTTCGCCGTCATTGGCATTCGTCATCAATGCACGACCCTTTCATCAAGCTTCAGCATTTACGTTGCTGGCTGGCTGTGGGTTGCACGGGTCCTCGCCAGGCAAAATCAGACAGCGGCCTTTTTACCGTTCCCCACCCACCCAGTTCAACATCAGATAACAAGATCGGTTAACCTCTTGGGAAGACCAATTGTGGTGTCAGGCCGGCCATGCTGAACCGGTTCGTGAAGAAGCTCAGCGGTCTTGCCGTACTTGGCCCGAACGACGTGTCCGCGATCGAGCATGCGACCAGCCGCCCCCGGCGCTTTGCCCCTCGCAAGGATCTGATCCGCGAGGGGGATGAACCCGGACCGATGTTTGTCGTTCTCGAAGGCTGGGTCTGTCGATACAAGATCCTGCCCAACGGCGCTCGCCAGATCATGGCGTTCCTGATGCCGGGTGACGCTTGTGACCTGCATATCAAGCTGTTGGCCGAGATGGATCACGGTATCCAGACGCTTACGCACGCGACGGTGGCGACGATTTCGCGTGACGAGATGCAGGCGATGATGAACAGGCATCCGAACATCGCCGCTGCGATGTATTCTGCGCAGCTTGTCGACGAAGGCATCATGCGCGCTTGGATCGTCAGCATGGGGCGGCGAAATTCGATCGAGCGCGTGGCACATCTTGTTTGCGAACTCTACCTCAGGGCGCGTGGCATCGGGCTGACCCATGATGACGAGTTTGCGCTACCGTTGTCCCAACTTGTGCTGGCCGATGCCCTGGGCATGACCGCCGTGCATATTAATCGTGTTCTAAAGGAATTGCGGCTGGAAGGAGCGATGACGCTGGGGCGCGGCAGCGTCACGATTTGTGACCTTGCCAAGCTCATCCAGATAGCTGGGTTCGACGAGAACTACCTACATCGTCGACTGCGTTCGGTTGACTGAGACCACTTCGAAAGTTCTCGCCCTGGTATACCAATGCCGGCTTTCATTAATTAACCAGACTGATTTGATTTGGGGGTCAAGCTAACTTGAATACTAAATGAATGCGCCATTCAGCGTTTTGTCAGCTCCACAAGCCGATGATTCGGTCATCGATTCAAATTCGTAAGCTTGGGGACGATAAAGTGAAAAAGCTTCTTATCTTGGCGGCGCTGGGTTTCACCACCGTCGCAGCAGCAGCACCAGCCGATGCTCAAGTCAACCGCCGCCAGGACAATCAGCAGCAGCGTATAGACCGGGGTGTCCGTACAGGCCAGATCACTGGACGCGAGGCGGACCGTCTACAGCGCAACCAAAATAAGATTGCTCGTGCCGAAGACCGGATGCGTTCGAGCGGGGGTCGGCTGACGAACCGTGAACGTGCTCGTCTGGACAACCGACAGGATCGTGCTGGCTCTAAGATTCGTCGCCAGCGCAATGACCGTCAGCGCTATGGCCGGCAGTACCGCCGCTAAGACGGTCGGTTACCGCTCGAAGCGGAGCACGGTGGTGATCGCAGGTTAATATGAAGCTCGCTGGCCTGACGAAGGGCAGCGAGCTTTGCTTGTTTTTAGACGGGCTCCAAGGCGACGAAAAGAACGATTGTTGGCTCGAACGGATAGGAAACAGAAAGGCACACGCCTTCACGTATCCCGTCTCGATCGTCGAGCGAGAACGCAGTCGGGGCAGCTCACCTGAATATCCGCAAATGGGCGATAGCCGCTGTAGCCATGCCAAACGGCCCGATGTTGCGCATGTCCTGCTTTTTGCGACGCGGGACATGCTCGCATCATGATCGCTCTTCGCTCCACACCTTTCCTGATCGTCATGGCGTTTCAGGAACAGCCGGTCGGTAAGCCGCGATGGTCTGTTTCGACCCTGGCCAACTGCTTGGCGGAAATAGGATCCAGGCACGTCGCATGTAACAATAGCTGATGAGCACCGGACTGATGAAGATCCCCGTCTTACTGGTATGCAGTATGCTGTACTGGCATTCCGTCTGCTGGGTAGCAGGCGTGACGGAACCTTGGGATGCCGACGCCTACTGGCGTCTCTGGTACCCCGCCTCGTTGGGCCTTGCTGCGCTAACAGGGGCGGCGTTCAAGAGAAGGGGGTGGATGGCAGGAGCCATCCTGACGTTTGCCCAGCTTCCTGTCATATGGCTCAACACTGGATCTAGCTCGCTCTGGGCATTCGGCCTGGCAATAGCATGGGTTCTGGCTGTGCCGGCTGTCGCAATCTCAGCTTTCACCGGCTGGTTTGCGGCTCGCTCACGACCGTTGTGACAGTCCGCGCATGGATCGTTGAGCGGGAAGGCATCGGAGCAACGATGCCTATGCGTCAACCACATCGCCTTCTTCCAGCCTAAGCCGCAAGGTCGCGGCGATCCTGCGGGTCGCCGCGACATCCTCGGGCGGGAGGCCCTCAGACAGGCTGTTCACCCAGGGCGCCTGTAGTTGCATGGCCTGGTCGTAAGCCTTCTTTCCTTCCTCAGTCAGAACAACGAGCTGCGCCCGCCGGTGATGGGGATTCGGCCGAAACTCGACCAGTCCATCCCTTTCCAGATCGTTCACGATGCGCTGAACATTCTGCCGGTTCCCGCTCATGTCGCGGGCGATCCATGCAACCGGCTGCGGACGCTCTGCGGCGATCATCGTGCCGAGAACCTGCCACCGGGCACTCGTCAGCCCTACGCTC
This sequence comes from Sphingomonas montana, assembly GCF_001956315.1. Lineage (GTDB taxonomy): Bacteria > Pseudomonadota > Alphaproteobacteria > Sphingomonadales > Sphingomonadaceae > Sphingomonas_R > Sphingomonas_R montana. The sequence goes on from NZ_MOLY01000020.1 coordinate 28,458, forward strand.
GCGACAAGCCTGTCACCAGCTGTGAGCAGGCGGCTGTTGAGCCTCAGCAGGTCAAAAATCGTCTCACTCAAGGCTGTTCCGGTCATCGTTAGCTTCATATTTTCCACTTAGCACCATACATGTTAATTGACAACATAGTGTCAAAGCTTCTAATGCGTCATTTAAGTTGACGTTATAGCACCATGTTGAAGCGAGGTAGCCATGCTGAAAATCGTTCATCCGGTCGCTGGTGCGGTGGCGCTGCTGACCGTCGTCACCTTCTGGCTTGCGACCGCCTTCGGTGAACTGTTCGGCTCGGCGGCAACGGTCGCTGTGGTCAAAACCACGATCCCGTGGGGTTTTTTACTGCTGATCCCCGCGCTCGCGGCAACTGGCGGAACGGGCTTCAAGCTGTCCAACGGACGGCGGCCCAAGCTCATCTCTACGAAGATCAGGCGCACTGCCATCAGTGCGGCCAACGGTATCCTGGTACTCGTCCCCTCGGCGCTGTTTCTCGCCTTCAAGGCGCGAGCCGGTGTGTTCGATGCGGCCTTCTACGCGGTGCAGTCGCTCGAACTCCTCGCCGGTGCCGTCAACATCACGTTGCTTGGCCTGAACATGCGCGACGGCTTCAAAATGACCGGCCGCCTCCGCCGCGCGGCCAATGCTCATCCCCTAGCCAGCACAGGAATTAAATATGCCAACATTTGCTGAAATGAACCCGGCCGTGTCGCTCGCTTCCCAACTGGAGGACGAGGGCGGTCCCGTGATCCTGATCAACACGTTCGTCGTCCCTCCCGAGGGGGCCGATAAGCTGCTGGAAGTGTGGACGAACGACGCTGCCCTGATGAAGCGACAGCCGGGCCTGATCTCGACACAGCTTCACAGGGGCATCGCCGGAAGCAGCACCTTCCTGAATTATGCCGTGTGGCAGTCCGCCGCCCACTTCCGCGCTGCCTTCAGCAATCCCGAATTCAAGGCGCAACTCGGGGCTTATCCGGACGGCACGACAATCAGCCCGCACCTGTTTCGCAAGGTCGAAGTGCCCGGCATCTGCGTCGCCTGACTCCGCACACCCGACGTCGCACCGTCGCGCAAGACGCCCGATCCACCCCGGGACAGCCGCGGTTTCAAAGGACCGATCTGATGAGCCTGACATTCTACACAAACCCCAACTCGCGCGGCCGGATTTTCGCTGGATGCTTGAGGAAATCGGCTGCGACTACGAGACCGTGGTGCTCGACTATCAGCCGTCCAGCGCAGCCGATGCGTGGGGCGGGGCGGCACTCGACCGCCCGAACGACGCCTCTGACCAGCGCGCCCGCTTTTTCACCGATGTGAACCCGATCAGCAAAGTGCCGGCAATCGTCCATGACGGGCATGTCGTGACAGAGGCCGCAGCTATCGTCGCCTATCTGGCTGAAGCGTTCCCGGGCGCGGGGCTGGCACCGACCGCTGCAGAGCGCGCCAACTATCTACGCTGGATGTTCTTTGCAGCGGGGCCGGTCGAACAGGCGGTCACGAACCACCGGGCCGGCTTCGTGCCCGCACCAAGCCAAGAGTTCTTCTTCGGCTATGGCAGCTACGAACGAACGGTAGATCAGCTTGAACGCGCTGTTACGGGCCGTCAGTTCATCGCAGGCGACCGGTTCACTGCGGCCGACGTGTATGTCGGATCGCACATCGGCTGGGGTCTTGGCCTGCAGACCCTGCCGCCCCGCGAAGCGTTTCTGTCCTATGTAAAGCCGCTGACCGTGCGCGAAGCGTATGCCCGGTCCGTCGCCACGGACGACGCGCTTCTGGCGGAAGCGGCAACGCAGACGAACTGATCCGCTCGATAAAGGCGGACCGCACCGGGTCGAAGCGTTCGCGACGCTGATCCGGACGAACACCATGATCGCGCTCCACACCACGGCACGGATGCCGTTCCCATCCGAGAGGATCGACCATGACGCAAGACCCCAAGTCCGCCGCGTTCGATACGGACGTTATCATCATCGGTGCCGGTCCGATCGGGCTGGCCACCGCCTGCGCGCTCGGCCACCACGGCGTAGATTTCCGGCTGTTCGAGCAGCGCAAGGAACCCAAGAGTTGGTCACGCGCCAACAATCTCTGGGCGCGGCCGCAGGAATTGCTGGCCAGCATCCGCATCCGCGACGCTCTGGCCAAGAAGTCGTACCGCATCACCAAGGCGAACACGCTGCTGAACGGCCAGATCGTCGATCCCGTTGAACTCGATGCCGTCGCAAGTCCCTATGCTGACGTCCTCTACAGCGGTCAGGACGTCATCGAGACGGTGCTGAGCGAGCAGGTCGAAGCCAAGGGCGGCACCGTAGAGCGGGGGCGCAAGGTCGTCGGGTTCGAACAGGACGCAGACGGCGTGACCGCGACCGTCGCCACGGTATCCGACGAAGATGAGCACGAGACCACAGGTCCGACCGAGCAGCTACGCTGCCGCTACCTGATCGGCGCGGACGGCGGACCGGGCTTCGTCCGCAAGCAGCTAGGACTGGACTTCGAGCCGACCAAGCTGCCGAACCGCATGAACCGCCAGGTCGATGCGAAGCTCAGCTGGCGCCGCTCGACCGAGCCCGACCAGCTCTGGTTCTTCTATTACAAGAACGGCTTTGCCGGCGTCATGCCGGTGTGGGGCGGTTACCACCGGCTCTACTTCCTCGCCGACAGCCACGGCATCCCGGACCGCGAGCCGACGCTGGAAGAGATGCAGGCGATCGCTCGTGAGGTGACCGAGGACGATACGCTGACGCTGACCGATCCGATCTGGCTCAGTAACAGCTGGTTCCAGCATGGTGCGGCCGAGCATTACCAACAGGGCCGTGTGCTGCTCGTCGGTGAATCCGGACACCGGACGCTGCCGATCGGCGGGCAGGGCATGAACGCCGGCTTCCACGATGCGATCGGTGTCGCCTGGCGGCTCGCCATGGTGCTGGCCGGCAAGGCGCAGCCGGTGCTGCTCGATTCCTACGATATCGAGCGGGGCGGCGAGCATCAGCGGCTCGACAAGCAACAGGCGCAAGGGTTCGACAATGTCGTTTACCGTGGACCGATCAAGGACGCGGCGATGAACGTCGGTGCCAAGCTCCTCCCCAACATCGGTTCGCTGATCCAGGGCACCGACGATCTCCAGCAACTGTCGGTGGGTTATCCCAAAAGCCCCCTGAACGACGACCATCTCGGCGGCCTGCGCGAGTTGCTGAAGCGCCACGTGCCGCACCCAGGCGACCGTGCGCCCGATGTGGAGGTGATCGCCCCTGACGGTTCCGACACCACCCTGTTCGCACACATCTATAATCCCGACGGGCGCAGTTGGGGCTGGTCACTGCTTGTCTTCGACGGCCGGCGAACCGACTGCATGTCCCACCTACAGACCGCGATTGCGGAAGTGCGGGAATGGGACTGGATCAGGCCGCGACTGGTGCTGGGGTCGAAGAGCCTGCCGCCTGAAAGCACGCTCGTTCTGTCCGACCTGGATGGCGTCGCGCACTCCGCCTTCGGTGTTGGTGAGACGCCCGCGCTGATCCTCGTCCGGCCAGATGGCCACATCGCGTTCCGCGGTCCCGCTGACCAGCCTGACCTCCTGCACACCTACTGCGACCGGGTCTTCGGCGCGGCACCGGTAGAGGTGGGGGGATAAGCGGCAATGCCTGAGGGCAAAATGCCACACCGACAACTCAGGCTGCTATCACGCACTCCTGGTCTCAATTGCCCTTTCTCATAACGGTCGAGTAGCAACGGCGAAGCCGGGAAAGCGACCCTGTCGCTAAAATACGAAGTTCTGCGACACTTGCGGAAAACAGCTGTCCCCCTTGAATTGCTGTGTCGCAAAACTTGGCTGCAATTGATTGAACTTTTGATGCAGATTCGCGACAGGTCGCTGATGCCGCAAACTTCCGCACGAAAAACGCAAGTTGTGGCGACTCATGACATTTCTACAAAAATGTCACGAGTAGCCGCAGATGCGCCTGCGTTTGGCGGCGTGCATATAGTCTACCAGGCACGCCAGCCGTTCGAGTTGAGCCAAGCCACCTGTGCCGCCGCACTATCGTCGCCGTCACTACCCGGGACGACGAGGATTGGCGTGCCATCGGGTTTGATGAGCGAAATGGCTTCGTACGAACCAAATTCTGGTGCCTGCCGGTACTTGTGTTGACTCACCAGCAGATAGCCACGGTACGGGCCCGTGCGCATGATGGCGGTGATGTTGCCGGCGACAACAAACCGTTCTTTGCCCGTCGTTACCGAGATTTGATGGACGGCCGAAGACGTCGTCCAAGCGTCAGCGTCGATGTAGATGAAGCCGCCATCGAGCGAGAATCTGGGGGATCCGAACGACGCCAGGTTTCGTGAAGGTTCATCGTTGGGATGGCTGGCCAGAAGCCGGCGCTGCGTGCCGTTCACGGCATCCGCAATCCAAAGCGATGTGAAGCCGGCTTCACCCTCTTCCGCCGGCCGGCCATCGAGATGGATGAAGGCGATGGTATGTCCATCCGACGATAGAACAGGGTCGGTGAAATTGCCGCCCTGGGTAAGCTGGCGCACATTACCGTTGGGGTCGCGGTACTGAATGTTGCCGCCTGATAAGCGGACCCCTGCGGGTACCGCAAGTGCGGCCGTGTGAATGATCAAGGGCAGCATTACGGCTGCCCACTTGCTTGTAGGACGATGCAGCACTTATCAGTCCCCCTTGCAACGGCTCAATACAGCACCGTCTTCATTAATGGTGTTGGCGTCGATAACCTTCACAGCGTTCGTTACCGGCTGGTCGAACCGTGATAGATCTTCATCGTCATTATCAAAGTTTGTAATGACGAGGTCATAATATGTAATCGAGCGGCCGTCCGTCCGGTAGCGTCCACGCAATTCCATTTCCGAGAAGCGGCCGCCCGCCTCGAATGTCACCCCCTCTGTTTCGCACCAATCGTTGGGCTTGCCGCGCCGTTCCGGTGGCAACGCTGCCCATTTTCCAACCAACCAAGCTGCCGTCATGACGGGTTTCGTCCCAGCTCTATCGTCGATCGCAGTACCCGCTTCGTCCACGAAAGTGGTATTATCTTGACCAGCGTTGGCCGGTTTAGCTTCGTCGTTTTCTTCTGCCCCTCGCGTCGCGTCTCCCGCTCGCGTATCAAGCATTTTCTTGTTCTGACCTACGGGTCCACGAAACGCGATGAGCCTCCAGCTCAAACCGCGCCGTTCGAACACAAGGGCGCCGCCATTCGCATTCCGCAGTCGGAACTGGTCGAAGCTATCGCGAACAAGCTCAGCACGTACAACGCTCAGGCCAAACGGCATCCGGCTGGTCTTGGCCGCGAGACCCACATCGAACATCTGGCGGACGCCTTCCTTCGAGATCAAACCGTCAACGACGTTATCGATCATCTGCAAGCCGATGGCTGTGCCCATCATTTCGACAGCCGGCGCATTGCCGGTCACGAGGTCTTTCACGGCCACCGCCTTATAGTCCGCCTTCAGGTTCTCGCGGACCATGGGGTAGTCGACAAACGCGCTGACACCGTCGGGGTCGTTGGCAGCAGCTGCCTCCTTCATGCGGTTCACCGTCCAGCCCGGCGACACGTAGTACCAGACAATTCCACAGCCGAGGCAGGCAATGGCGGTTGAAAGCGTCATCAGTTTCAGTCTCGAAGCACGCGACATAGAAGTTCCTTTTATGGTGGTGTGGCACAGCATTTGTGGGTCGTAAATGCCGTGGCCGTTTCGACGCCATCCACGCAGGTTTCTGCAGGTGGCGCGGGTATCGGGACAAGGCGAGGGCGCAGTAGCGCTGGTGCAGCTAGGAGCTGCTATACGAGCCTTGCGTAAGGTCGCCGGCTTCTCACAGGAGGCATTGGCCGATGCAGCCGGGATAGACCGGTCTCACATGGGCAAGATCGAACGGGGCGAACGCAACGTAACTCTGTTGAACGTCGTTAAGATCGCATCCGCTTTGCAACTGAGCGTTGCCGACTTGATCGCGCGATCTGGGCTTTAGATTTTGAGGCTTAGTTTTGCTGCCATGGCGCTGCTCGTTGCTGCGGGAGGAGCTGGCCCGTAACTTAATATTCTTCTGCCAGCATGATGGTGAGCACCCGGCAGGTCACCGCCGGATCGGCAGGGTCGGGTGAGCCGTAGCGACGTTCGCGATCGTAATAGTCGATTTTCCACATCATCCGATCGCCCAGCAGTCGGAACGTCCCGAAATCATGTTCGCGGTAGGGATCGTTGCCGTCGCTGAATTGGTCGAAGTCGCGGACGGCCTGCAACACCTCGATCACCTGCAGGCTGCCCAGCGCGCTGATGCCCCTGGTGATCGAGATAACGCCGTGCCGGCCGTAACGGCGCAGTTCATCGTTCATCCGCCGGATGCGTTCCTTTCGAAACATGCCGTCGCACACGTTTTGGGCATGCGTGTTTGCGTCACCGCCATTCATGGTCGGATCTCCTGGTCATATGAGGGGGAAAGGTAATGTGTCGGCTCAGAGGAGCCGGATGAGCCTGCGTTGGGCGGCACTGTCGCCGTCGATGTAGCGCTCGGTCGTCGTGAGCGATCGGTGCCCGGCCAAGAGCTGCACGTCGCGGAGCGAGCCCCCGGTGCGGGCGATCAATCTAGCAGATTGCGTGATGAAGGTCCGCCGCCCTGAATGAGATGAGCATCCGTCGAGGCTAAGTGCGGCGTAGACCGCGGCAAACCAGTTCACGATACTGCGCGGAGTCATGTGACTGCCACGTTCAGACTGGATCACGGGGCCGGCTCGAGGCTGCCCGCTTTCCTTGTGCAACGTCGCCAGCGCTGCTTTCAGGTCCGCGTGGGTTGGAAGCTGCCTGGCATTACCGTTTTTTGCGATGCTACCGGCGATGAAGAGTAGGGGAGCGATTGTGCCATTCGGGCGCAGGACCATGGCCCAGGTCAGGCCGGCAATCTCACAGGCTCGTAAGCCTGCCCGGAAACTCAACATGATCATGGCGTGGTCGCGCGTGGCGTGACGGTGGGTACGGACGCGACGTATCAAACGACGCACGTCCGCGACCCCCAAAACCCGAGCGGGGTGCGGCATCGTTGCTTCTCCTAATGTTGTAAACGGCACGCTGTGCCGTATTATCATACTAATACAGTTACGGTTTAAAGTCAACGATGCGCGCTGGCGGTACGGCTGTTTTGGCTCCGCCCGCCTTCGAATTTCCAGGCATTTCGCTTGATGCGAGCAGCTGGGAACGTCTCGTTCTGGTGGAGAACGGACTGTCTGCTTTGGAAAGCCGACAGGGCTTTTCCTGCCGTTCGTTCAGCGACAGCGGTGCGGTAGTTAGGGTCAGCACCCGTCGATGTGAGCGTCGCTACCTAATTCGGGCTACGCCAGGAAGACTTTGATGAGTGACTTGTTTTGGCTCGCGGACGAGCAGATGGAGCGGCTGCGGTCGTTCTGTCCCGAGAGCCAGCAGGCAGCAGGTATTGCCAAGGCTGCGAGAGATCCCGAGCAGGGCGCGCCGAGCTGGACAGGATTGATACCAAGCTCGCGGCCGCTCTTGGGGAAGCGTAGATTGCACCGGGACAAACGATCTCCTTTACAGTGTGGCGCAAGCGGGCGGCTGTGTATTTCGATGCCGTTCGGAAGTTGAAGACCCGCGTTGTCGCAGGCGTAAAGGAGCGGGTCAAACTCGCCCGCGACCGCACTGCGGTTGAGCGTGAACTCGTGACAGTCAGCTAGGCAACCGACCCGATCGATCCGATAGTAGCGCTCCAACTTTTTCCGCCTGATGAGCAAATACGGTTGGCAGAGCTGCCTAAACTAGCGCGGGATGCCGCGGCGCAGCTGGCGATCGTCCGCGCCGATCACATCACCGCTATGAACTTGCAGCCCAGGCGCAGGGGGAGCTTTCGCGCGTCGACGACGCGAACGCCGGGATCGAGCGGCGCGATATCATCCTGTTCGAACAGGACCGGATCGAGGCGCCGGCGGAGCGACGGCCGGTTAAATGCATCTAAGTCTTGCAGCGCGACACCCGCTTCACCGAGCAGTCTAGCGCCGGCTGTTATGTAAATGACTCCGGTTCTCGCGTGAAGCCGCAACCTTTCGCTCAATTCCCGTATTCGCTGGCGTCGGTCGGCGATACCCGCTGTGGCTTGAACGCAGGCACTTTGCGCTAACTAATTGCATGCAGTTAGGACACACCTGAACTCGCGTAAAGTCAACTAAATTTTTTTAACTAATAATTGTAACATAGATTAACTTTTATACTACGTTCCACGTCGCTGGGATCGGCGTATGTTAGTACAAACATAGATCAATTTATAAAAGTCTTATTATCGTAGATGGATGCCATAATTCACTGGAGAGCAAAATGAATACCGTGGCATCGCTTCATTCATCGTCCACTTCGGCGTGCCCTGACTTGTTTTTATGCTTCTCGCACCTTCGCTGGGATTTCGTGTTCCAGCGGCCTCAACATCTGATGATACGTTTCACAAAATTCTGGTCGGTCGTGTTCTGGGAAGAGCCGCAGGTAGGCGCGACGATGGTGCCTGTCCTGTCGGCTCGCGACGAAATGGGAGTGCGGATCGTCACGCCGCAGCTGCCCGCGGGTTATGACGAGGAGCAGACGAAGGCGGCCCTGGCCACGCTGCTGAGCGCGTTCCTGGCCGGCGAACAGCCGGTCGCGGTGCGGTGGTATTATACGCCGATGATGTTCGCGTTCTCGAACACGGTGGCGACGCGATGTACGGTTTACGACTGCATGGACGAATTGTCGGCGTTCCGCTTTGCTCCACCGGAACTGCTGGTTCTGGAAGAGGCGCTGCTGCAGTCCGCAGACTTGGTCTTCACGGGCGGGCACAGTCTTTACGAGGCGAAACGGACGCGGCACGCCAATGTGCGGGCGTTCCCGTCGAGCGTCGAGATCGCGCATTTCGCGCGGGCGCGTGACGCGACGCCGGACCGGGCGGGCCCGCCGCGGCTCGGCTTCTACGGCGTGATCGACGAGCGGATGGACCTCGACCTTTTGCGCGATCTGGCGAATGCGCGTCCGGACTGGACGATCGAGATCGTCGGGCCGGTCGTGAAGATCGACGTCGCGGATCTGCCGCAGCGTCCCAATCTCGTCTACACCGGGTCTCGATCCTATGATCAGTTGCCGGCGATCGTCGCGGGCTGGGACGTCGCGCTGATGCCGTTCGCGATCAACGCGGCGACGCGGTTCATCAGCCCGACCAAGACACCGGAATATCTGGCGGCCGGGCGTCCGGTCGTGTCGACCCCGGTCGTCGATGTAGTGAGCGGCTATGGCATGCTGGCCGGCGTGGAGATCGCCGCTGCGGGCACGCAGTTCATCGCGGCCTGCGATGCGGCGCTGGCACTGGCGCGCGGGGACAGCCTGGCGTGGCGGGACGAGGCCGATGCGGTGCTGGGCGCGACATCGTGGGATGCGACGGCGGCAGCGATGCGTGCGGCGATCGAAGCGGTGGGGGCGTCCGAGCCGGCGGCGCGCGATCATTATGACTGCATCGTGGTCGGGGCCGGGTTTGCCGGGTCGGTGATGGCGGAGCGGCTGGCGGCCGATGCCGGCATGCGCGTGCTGGTCATCGACCGGCGCCCGCACATTGCCGGGAACGCCTATGACGTCGAGGATGCGGCCGGGATCCTGATCCATCAATATGGGCCGCATATCTTTCACACCAATTCGACGGACGTGTTCCAGTATCTGTCGCGCTTCACCGAATGGCGGCCTTATGAGCACCGCGTCCTGGCCGAGGTACGTGGGCAGCAGGTGCCGGTGCCGATCAACCGGACGACGCTGAACGCACTGTTCGGTGCGGGGCTGGAGACGGAGGACGCCGCAGCCGTGTTCCTGTCGGCGCGGGCGGAGCCGGTGGCCGAGATCCGGACGTCGGAGGATGTCGTGATATCGTCGGTGGGGCAGGAACTCTACCGGCTGTTCTTCCGCGGTTATACGCGCAAGCAGTGGGGGCTCGACCCGTCCGAACTCGACAAGGCGGTGACCGCGCGCGTGCCGACGCGGACCAATACGGACGACCGCTATTTCACCGATGCGCATCAGGCGATGCCGGCGAACGGGTACACCGCGATGTTCGCCGCGATGCTGGATCACCCCAATATCGAACTGCGGCTGGGTACCGAATATGCGGACGTGAAGGACGCGGTGACCAGTGACCTGCTGGTGTTCACCGGCCCGATCGACGAATATTTCGATCATTGCTACGGCCCGCTGCCGTACCGGTCACTACGGTTCGAGCATCGGACCTTGCCGGTGGCGCAGCATCAGGCGGTCGCGGTCGTGAACTATCCCGACGAGGCGGTGCCCTATACCCGCGTGACCGAATACAAGCATCTGACGGGTCAGACGGCGGATGTGACCAGCGTCACTTTCGAATATCCTGCTGTGACGGGCGATCCCTATTATCCGATCCCGCGACCGGAAAACCAGGCGCTGTTCAAGCGGTACGAGGCGCTGGCGGTGGCAGAGCAGCAGGTGATCTTCGTCGGGCGGCTCGCAACCTATCGCTATTACAACATGGACCAGGTGGTCGGGCAGGCGCTGGCGACGTACCGCCGGCTAAAGTTGCGCACCCCGGACACCGCGTTGTCGGTGGCGGCGGAGTAGCGCCGGTGGATATGCCGGGCACGAACGTGCTGGCCGGGCGGACCGTGCTGATCGTGCATGAGGACGCGTTTCAGGCGGCCTATCTGGACAAGGTGCTGCGCGGATCGGGCGCGAAGATCCGCGGCGTCGCGCAGACCGCGGCGGACGGCGTGCAGTTGCTGGAGGCGGGAGATCCGCCAGTCGGGGTCATCGTGAGTCGAACCGTGACAGGGTATGAGGCGGAAGAGTTGTCCGACATTCTGGCCGCGCGGGCGGTGGTCGTGCTGACGGTGCATCCGGCCGGGGGCACGGCGGTGTCGTCCGGTGCCGGACGGTGCGCGCTGGTGGCACCCTATGCCGGGTTCCAGGTCGTCGATGCGCTTGCGCAACTGTTCGCGGAGACGGACGGCGTGCCGGTCGATACGGTTCGGCCGGGGCGGTGAGCGGCGACGCGACAACCGGCGGCATGCCGCTGGAGCTATGGGGCGGTGTGGAATGCACCGTGAACCGGACCGGCGACCACTATCGCGATCAGACGAAGCTGAGCGGGCATGAGGAGCGGCTGAGCGACCTCGACCTGTTCGCGGACCTGGGCGTGAAGGCGCTGCGCTACCCGATATTGTGGGAACGGACGATGCCGGATCCGGCCGCGGCACCGGACTGGCGCTGGCCCGATGCGCGGCTGCACCGCATGCGCGCACTCGGCATCCGGCCGATCGCCGGGCTGGTCCACCATGGCAGCGGGCCGCGCCATACCAGCCTGCTCGACGACGGCTTCGCGACCGGGCTCGGGCATTATGCCGGGCTGGTCGCTGCGCGCTATCCCTGGGTCGCGGCGTGGACCCCGGTCAACGAGCCGCTGACCACCGCACGGTTCGCCGCGCTGTACGGCCATTGGTATCCGCATGCGCAGGACGCGCGGGCATTCTGGTGCGCGCTTCTGAACCAGATCGACGGGACGCGGGCGGCGATGCGCGCGATCCGGCGGATCAACCCGGCCGCACGGCTGATCCAGACCGAGGATATCGGCCATACGAGCGCGACCGCGCCGCTGGAGCAACAGGCGGCGTTCGACAATGTGCGGCGATGGGCGAGCTGGGACCTGTTGTTCGGCCGGGTGACCCCCGACCATCCCCTGCACGGCGCGCTGGCGCGGATGGGGCTGGGCGATCGTCTGCGCCGGATCGCGTATGATCCCTGTCCGCCGGATGTCATCGGCGTGAACCATTATCTGACGAGCGACCGGTTTCTCGATCACCGGCTCGACCGATATCCCGCGCGGCTGCATGGCGGGAACGGCACGGTCGCCTATGCCGATACGGAGGCCGTCCGCGCGGTTCGGGCGCAGCCGCCCGGTCTGGCGGGCGCGCTGCGCGACAGCTGGCAGCGTTACGGTGTGCCGATCGCGGTGACGGAGGTTCACAACGGCAGCACGCGCGACGAACAGCTGCGCTGGGCGGCCGAGGGCTGGGACATGGCGGTGGCGCTGCGGGCGGAGGGGGTCGATGTCCGGGCGGTGACGGCGTGGTCGCTGCTCGGCAGTCATGGCTGGAATACCCTGCTGACCGGTGAGGGAAAATATGAGCCGGGCGTGTTCGACCTGGCGACGGGGACGCCGCAGCCGACCGCGCTTGCCGAACTCTGGCGCGGCCTGCCGCACGGCGCGCTCCGCCATCCCGTGGCGGACGAACCGGGCTGGTGGCGGCGACCGGAACGGTTGCTCTACGCACGTCCTGACACGGTGCCGACGATGGCGGTGGAAGACGGACCCATGCTCGCGATCCTTGGCGGTGGCGAGGTGGCGAACGCGTTCGCCCGCGTCTGCGTGCTTCGCGGTCTGCGGCATGTGGTGCTGACGGACCGCGCCTGGGATGGGGAGCTAGACGGGCACCCCTCGGACGGCGGGACGATCTGGGGCGTGATCGATCTGACCGGACGGACGTGCTGCATGGCGTCGGGTGACGAAGACGGCATGGTGCGCCATGCCGGTTCGACGCTTGGCGATGCCCAGAGCATGGCGGTGCTGAGACTGTCGGCGCATGGCGGGTTGCTCCGCTGTGACACGGACTTCGTCAACGCGCAGATCGACATGTTGATCGATTCAGACCGGACCTGCGCGTGGAGACGTGGTGGCGGATCGATCAACGCCGCCGACGAACCGGACGGGCCGAGACAGTCCGTCGTTCGCCGGTAGTAGGCGGAACGCGCCTTTCCAGAGCTGACTGCGCGGGAGCTAGTCAGTCGGGCGTAGCGATCGATTGTGACGGATCGGTCAGAAGAATGACGGCGGACGTCATTGCGGCAACAGGCGGGGAAACTCGTCCGGCAATTCCCGGGCGAGGAAGCCGATCGGCCCGCTGGTGGTGGCAACGCGTCGACCGCTCTGGCCGTGGAGCCAGACGCCCCAGCCGGACGCGACGACGGGCGGCGTTCCACGGGACAGCAGGCCACCGATCGCGCCGGCCAGCACGTCGCCCGAGCCGCCGGTGGCCAGACCCGTACCGCCGCCGCCATAATGGAGCACGGCGCCATCGGGTGCGGCGATAACCGTATCGCTGCCTTTCAGCACCACGACGGCACCGAAATCACGCGCTACGTCGCCCGCGATCCGTTCCGGATCGGCGGCGACCTGTTCCTCATCCATGCCGGTCAGGATGGCCATCTCGCCATAGTGTGGGGTCAGGATCAGGGTTCCGCGGAACGACGCGGCGTCGGACCGCAGATCTTTCAGGCAACCAATCGCCATCGCGTCGATCACCAGCACCACATCGTCGCGCGGGACCTGCAGCACCAGCCGCAGAAAGCGGGACGCGACGTCCGGGTCGCCGATTCCGGGGCCGAGGACCACCGCGTCGCACGCGCTCAGTGCCTTTTTCAGGGCATCCGCGGCGTCGCCGATCTCACCGTCTTCGCCTTCGGGCAGGGCGATGGACGCTGCCTCCGGGACGAGCAGCCCAAGCGGCAGCGCGGCGGAAGCGACGGTTGCCAGCTGCAGCTTCCCGGCACCGACCCGGAGGGCCGCTTCCCCGGTCAGCCTCAGTGCCCCCGGGACCATTCGCGAACCGCCGATGACGAGCACGCGGCCGCGGCTGTTCTTGGTCGTGCCCTGACCATGGACCGGCACCGGGTGCGCCGCGATCCAGGCGCTGTCCAAAGGCGTCGCTGCGTCGTTCATCCGCGCACGCCCACGGTACGATCCGGTTCAGCAGTCGTCACGGCCGACCCAGTTTCACCAAAGTCCGCTACCGCATTGTAACGGACCAGCGTCATGCCGCTGCTCCCGCCATCGTCGGCGTCGAAAACATATTCCGTCACCGAACAGTTCGCGACGTCCCCTTCGCGATCGATCGCCAGGATCTGTTCCTCGGTCATGTTCTCGATGACGTAGCGCAGGCAGAGGACGACGACCTGATGCGCGACGATCATCACCCGACGGCCCGCATAGTGGAGCGCGATCGTATCCATCAGCGAGCGCAGCCGGAAGATAACGTCGCACCAGCTCTCCCCGCCGGGGGGGCGATGGTAAAATTTGCCCAGCAACCGGCGAAACTCCGCCTGGTCCGGATAGACCGACGCGACACCGCTGACCGTGAGGCCATCGAGAATGCCGAACTCCTTCTCGCGCAATCGCTCGTCGACGCAGATCGGGCCATCGTCGGCCGTGCCGCCCGCGTCGCGGAACAGCGTAGCCGTCGCGCGGGCGCGGGCATAGGGGGAGGCAAGCATGACGTCGGGACGATCGCCGGCTTCGTGCTGCGCGAACCATGTACCGAGCGCGCGTGCCTGTTCCTCGCCGCGATCGGACAGGATGATATCGACGTCCCGCGTCGCTAGATCGATGCGGTCCGCGCCAAGGGCGTGCGCGGCGTCCCGGGCGACGTTGCCCGCGCTTTCACCGTGACGGACGATCCAGAGCCTGCTCGGCCAGTGGAGGCTCATGCCGTCGGCATCCCGGACACTACGGCCCGGCCGACGTGCGACGATAATTTCACCAGACATATGCCGGCCATTCATGCTTCTCCCTATCGTGCGAAAAGCGCATGGCAGCGCGTGCTGTTCCCCGCGTCATCGTTGCCGCTGGCCGAGGCCCGTCGAGGGTAGCGCTTGGCTAGACGACCACCGGGATCCGCGACCGGCCTTCCTCGCCGAAGAGGCGCAGGTAGCGCGCGATCTCGGCGGGATCGCCGGTCGCCTTGTCGGGGTTGTCCGAAAGCTTGACGGCGGGGCGGCCATTGGCAGTCACCACCTTGGCAACCAGCGAGAGCGGTTCCAGCCCCGCGGCACCGTTCGGCGCAAAGCCGCGGAAGTCGTTGGTCAGGTTGGTCCCCCATCCGAAGCTCATCCGGACGCGTCCGTCGAAATGGCGGTAGGTTTGCTCGATCGAATCGACGTCCATGCCGTCGGAGAAGATCAGGAGCTTGGTAGCCGGGTCGCGGCCATGCGCTTGCCACCAGCGCATGATCCGTTCGCCACCGGCGATGGGGGGCGCGCTGTCGGGGCGGAAGCCGGTCCAGTCCGCGACCCAGTCCGGTGCGTGTTCCAGGAAGGACGCAGTGCCAAAGGCATCGGGCAGCACGATCAGCAGATTGCCCGCATAATGGTGCCGCCAGTCGTCGAGCACGCGATAGGGGGCCGCGCGGACATCCCCGTCGTTTTCCGCCAGTGCGGCGCGCACCATGGGCAGTTCATGGGCGTTGGTTCCGATCGCTTCCAGATCATTGTCCATGGCCAGCAGGACGTTCGACGTGCCGATGAAACGGGGGCCCAGCTCCTCCTTCAGCGCCTCGACGCACCAGCGCTGCCACAGGAAACCGTGACGGCGGCGCGTGCCGAAATCGGAGAGGACGAGGTTGGGCAAGGCGCGCAGCCGCTCGACCTTGCCCCACAGTCTGGACTTGGCACGCGCATAGAGGACATCGAGCGCGAAGCGACCCATACCCTTTGTCGCCGCGCGGGACCGAAGCTCGTTGATGATCGTCAGCGCCGGGATTTCCCACATCGTGGTGTGCGTCCAGGGTCCGGCGAACTGCAGTTCGAACTGCCCGTCGACTTTGGTCAGCTAGTAGTCGGGCAGTCGGAAGTCTGCCAGCCAGGCGATGAAGTCGGGCTTGAAGATCCGTGCCTGTCCGGCGAAGCTGTTGCCCGCCAGCCAGATAGGCTCCTTCTTGCTGAACCGAATCGTGCGCGCATGGTCGAGCTGTGCCCGCAACTCCGCCTCGTCGATGTCGTCGGCCAGGCGGACCGACTTCGTGCGATTGATGAGCGCGAAGGTCGCTTGCACGTCCGGGTAGAGATGCCGGATCATCTGGAGCATCAACAGCTTGTAGAAATCGGTGTCGAGCAGGCTGCGGACGATCGGGTCAAGCCGGAAGCCGTGATCGTAGGTCCAAGTCGCGATATCTGTGACGGCCATGAAGCGCGCTCATCCTGCTGTCTACTTGCTGTTCAGGGCACGTTTGGCATCGAACACGGCGTCGGCGGCCTGATCGCCAACCCGGCCGACATCCCGGTCGAACCGGTCAACGATGCGCGGCGCGGTCAGTCCGTCCAGCCCGCGGCGGAGCAGGCGCTGATATTCCTGACGGGAGTCTGCCCTGGCGAATGTCCGGGCCTTGAACTCGGAAAGAGCGGCCTCGAACTTCAGCCGGTCGCGTGGGCCGAGATCGGCCTGTGCCGCACGCAACGTACGATTGAACGTTTCCGCGCTGGTGCCGTCGATGACGGTGGGCGCGTCGGAGCCGAAGCCGCAGGCCGAAACGAGGCAGCATGAAATCAGGAGGAGCAAAGGCCGCATGGATTTTCCTTCAAGACCAATCTGCAATGATCCGGCGGGTCCCTCGCGTGATCGTTCCTGCCGCCGATCGCGATGATCAGAGCAGACGCAGCACGACGCCGCTGAATAACAACAACTTCAGCGGGATCGCCACATCGAAAACAACGCGAGCGGGAGCAGTTGGCGCAGGCGGCCGCCACGGCGCGGCATCGCCAGTGCCTCGTCGGCATGGTCCGTGTCGGTGATCGGTCCCGTCATGCGCCCAAGTTCGGGATGGTGAAGCCGGCGCGGACGGCAGTCACGAGCAAGTCCGGTCCGGCAGCGCGGCGGCGAGGGGCGGCGGAGCGGGCATCGCTGCCGCCGCTCGGTGCCGGCGTTGATGTGACCGGCAACGCTGCGCAGCCAAGGATGCATGGGTTGAAGAGAGATGGCTGGATCGCGCGTACCGCGTTCCCCGGGGTTCCGGCCCTGTGTCAGCGCCGCCTGCGCAGGGCGAGCAGACCCAGCGTCACACCGGCGAGTACCGCGACCTTGACCGCAAGTCCCTTCTTGTTGTGCTGCCATTCGGCACGTCCACCCATTTCGGCCGGGATGTTGGGCACCTTGCCGTGACTCAGATCCTCGATCACGCCCTCGACAACATTGATCCGATCGGCACCCATCAGCAGAAGCCAATGCCACCAGTCGGACTCGCTGCGGCGGAACGCATAGCGGCGGATCATGCCGCTGAGCCCGGTCGGCGGCGTCGACGTGCCGACTACTGCGGGCAGGCGGTTATGTTCGATCGACTGCAGTATCTCGACATCGGGTGCCTGTTGCGTCGGGCGGTCCCAGTTCAGCCCGTCCGTCTGTAGATCCTCACGGTGGCGGATCGGGTAGGTCGGGTTGTTGCGCGTGTCTGCGTCCACACCCCAGCCGGGGATCTTCGACGTATCGACCAGTTCCCTGCTCATGACCGGTTCTCCTTCATGCGCCATTGGGCAGAACCACAGGCTTGATGCAGCCATCGAGCTTGGCCGAGAAAAGATGATAGGCATCCGCGATGTCGGCCAGCGGCACGCGGTGCGTGATCATCGCCTTGGGGTTCAGGTGCCCGGCCTGGATATGGTCGATGAGCCGGGGCAGCAGTCGCCGGACCGACGCCTGGTTGGCGCGGATCGTGATGCCCTTGTTCACGACATTCCCAATCGGAATGATGTTGCCAGTCGGGCCGTAGACGCCGACGATCGAAACCACGCCGCCCTTCTTCACCGCGTTGATCGCCCAGTGCAGCGCGATCGCATTGCCCGCCTCGAGCTTCAATTTGGTACCGATCAGGGTCTGAAGAGCATTGCCGGCCGCGTCGCCGCCGACCGCGTCGATACAGACATCCGCACCCAGCGAGTCCGTCTGCTTCTTCAGGAACACTACCATGTCGTCGATCTCGCGGAAATTATAGACTTCCGCCGGGCAGAACGTCCGCGCGAAATCGAGGCGGTATTCGATGTGGTCGATGATGATCACGCGACCTGCACCGAACAGCCATGCGGACCGCGCGGCCATCAGCCCGACCGGCCCGGCACCGAACACGACGACCGTGTCGCCCGACTGGATGCCGCCCATTTCGGCGGCTTGGTAACCGGTCGGGACGACATCGGTCAGCAGCACCGCGTCGTCCGGATCCATCCAGTCCGGGATTACCATCGGCCCGACATCGGCATAGGGGACGCGCACATATTGCGCCTGACCGCCATCATAGCCACCCGCGGTGTGCGAGTAGCCGAAGATGCCGCCGACTGCCGTCGCCTGCGCGTTGGACTCGTGACAATTGCCGAACAGGCCCTGCTGGCAGAACTGGCACTTGCCGCAGGCGATGTTGAAGGGGACGAGGACGTGATCCCCCGCCGTCAGGTTGCGCACTTCCGGCCCCACCTGCTCGACGATCCCGCAGAACTCGTGCCCGAACGTCATGCCGACCCGCGTGTCGGGGACCATGCCGTGGTAGAGGTGCAGATCGGACCCGCAAATGCAGGATCGAGTAACACGGACGATCGCATCCTCCGGATGGAGGATTATCGGCATCGGCTTCTCGTCGACGCGGACCCGATACGGACCGCGGTAATTCATCGCAAGCATGTGCTAGCCCTGATTTGGTCCGATCTTGCGATCGGAGCGTCGATTGCAGCCGTCGGCAGATCTAGCGCGCGGTGCGGGTGTCGACATGAACCGGCCGCTTGCGCGGGATGAGCCCGGCCAGCCCGACGAGTCCGAGCAGACCCCAGGGAAAATCATCGTCTTCCCGGGTCTGCGTCGTTGCGGTTCCGCCGTCGCTGGTGGACTGGGCATTCGCGGTGGCAGGGGTGATTGCAGCAAGTGCCGATGCCGCAACGACGATCGAAAGCCGTGTCTTCATGACAATATCCTTTGGTTTGTTCGGGGGACTTCAGTTTCGCGGGGCGGGGGCGGCATGATGTCTGCGAAGCCCGGCAAGGCCGGCGAGACCGAGCAGGCCCAGATAATCCCATGGGATCTGCTGGTCCTGACCTTCGGACCGTCGCTCCTGTGTCTCGGTCGCGATACCGGTCATACTGTTCTGCGCAGGAAGCGCGGTCGGTATGAACCCCGCACTCGCGACAGCAAACAGGATATATCGAGGATGCGCCATGATGTTCCCTGCTTTAATCGTTATCCAGTGATTACCAGAACATCACAATTTCGTACTCGTTCCGAATTAGTTGAAGGTTGTGGTGGAATAATAGTGATTTTCGCATTATATTTGATCTATGATATTATTGCCATGTGATCTGGATCAATCAATCGGCCGGTGAACAAAGGCAACATGTTCCGCACCGATCAGGCCCGGTTCACCGTTGCTGCATAGGCGAATATTCCGTCCGTCTAGGGGGCGGCGTGAAACCGTCACTTGCCGTCGAGATCGAAGCCCATGCAAGGCGCAGGTGCACGATCATGCCGACCGCCGACCGGGGCGGACCCGCTGCTTTGATGGGATCATGGGAGGATCGGCGGGGACCTCGCTCGCGTCGTCGAGACCGATCGCAAGCCTGGAGGTGCAGGGTCAGAGCGGCGAACCGGCGCGACAGCGTTCCAGTTCGACGGGATCGTGCGCGCAGGTGACGGTCACTTCGGCACGACGTTCGATCGAAAGGCTGCGCAGCCGCCCTTGGTTGGCCATGCGGCTGGTCGCATCGACTTCCATCAATCGCTGGTACGCGCGCAGGCCCGGCGTGCAGTGTCGCCGCGCTTGCCGCATTTCACCACGATGGAAATAAGCATCGCCGGCATGGAGCAGCCAGCGTCCGTCGGACCCGCGGACCGCAACGCCGGCGTGGCCCCAGGTATGGCCGGGCAGCGGCACGAGCAGTATTTCAGGCGGTAGGCCGTCCAGATTGCGCACCGCGTCGAAACCGAACCAGGGTTCGCCCAAGGCGCCGTAATGACGCCAGTTGCGTACGTCGTTCAGTTGCGACGTGCGCCAGCGGTTGCGCGCGACGACGCCCGCGTGCGGCCCCGTCGCATCATCATATTCACGCGCCATGACGTGAACGATGGCGTTCGGAAAATCCTCCAGCCCGCCGGCGTGGTCGAAATCGAGATGCGTCGCCACAATATGACGGACGTCCGACGCCTGGAAACCGAGCGCCTCGATCTGTCGGATTGCGGTGTCGCATTCCCGCAGGCGAATGTTCAGGAGCAGCCGCCACGGCCGGGTGATACGCGGTTCCGGACCGCGGTGCGGATGGGCGACATCACGCAAACCATAGCCGGTATCGATCAGCACTAGTCCGTGCGCGTCCGTCTCGATTAGCAGGCAATGGCATATGATCCGGCCGAGCAACCCCCTGCTGCGCCCATCAAAGAGCGCCCCGCCCAGGGGGCAGTCCGTGCCGCAGTTCAGATGGTGGATGCGCAACGCCGGTTCCCATCGTTCGAGG
>NZ_MOLY01000021.1 GCF_001956315.1 Sphingomonas montana
AAGCAGTCCCCACTGCCACAACCTGCAGGCAGCACCTTGCTAAACATCGGGCTCCCGCTCGGACAGGCCGGTCCGGACAGCAACCGGCGAAGTCTGCTCCGGCGAGCGAAGAACGACCTCGGGGAGCATGCGTGCCACCGCCTGCATAGGCGGGCGTGGACTCTCCAGTTCAACGTCGATCCGTCCAGAAACTCGCCGTTGCTGTCCCTCAGGGGCGCCGATTTGGATCCTTGGTCATCATCTCCGCATCGGAGCCATGCTTCCGTCCGGATAGAGGGTAACATTCTCGTCAAGCGTCGACTGGATCTGCGCCGCTTCGCTTCGGTCTGCCGTTCACGGTAGCAGCCGCCTACCAGGTGCGCTGATGCCCAGGGCGATCTTTCACGGGCCGGACTGGCATTGGTCGTTCAACTTTGTATCGGACTCATTGGCTTCCGACCGGCGGCTTCGTATTCGAGCGCTATTACGCTGACCGCAGGAGATGCGGGGGATGACTTGTCGATCCGGCGTTGCGGAATGCTGATTCGTCCACTTTTTGGGCATCATCGCCGAACCTCGCCGGCAGTCGTGCATGGTGGCGATTGATAATAAGACCAAGCGATCAGTTTGGGCGTTTTTCCTGACCCAAGACGCCAGTGTCGGGCGACACTGGATTGCTCAGGTACATTTCTGAGGTTGTCGGGGGGCGCCATGGAAGGGCGTCGTGAAATCGTTCAATGGTCGGTTGCGCGACGCGCCTTCCGATCGAAGCCGATCCTCGAAGCGTGAGGGACAACCTACCACGCAGCGCGTCCGCACAGCAGGCTTGCGGGATGGTGCGCGCTGAGTTTGCGGAGGACCACTTCACGTGCATGTGGGCGCCGACGCCAGCTTATCAGCGGCGCGGAGACGGGAACAGGTCACTGCGGAATGGCCGGATGCGCATCAAGCCGACGGTGGAGCTGAATGTCGAGGGGTTGCAGTGGCCGGCGCGAAGCGGCCGGGCAAAGCAGCTCCGCCGGATCGGGGAGATCCTGCACACCCAGCGCGAGAGCGGGGCGGCACCGGACGTCGTGCTGTTTTAGGAGGCCTTCTCTACGGCGGCCAGACAGGCCGTCCAGCAGACGGGATATCCGGTCATCGTGCGCGGCCCATCCCGTTCGACACGCAGCATCTACGCCACCGACGGCAGACTGCCGGGTCGATCGAAGCCGCTGAAAGGGGAGCTGGGGATCAGGCTCATGTCGTCGGGATTGATCGTCGCAAGTCGCTTCCCCGTCGTCGGCCCCGTGTCGGATGCTTATTCCCGAAAAAGTTGTGCAGGCTTCGATTGTCTTTCCAACAAGGGGACGATGCTGGTCCGCATCCGGGTGCCGGGCATCCCCCGAACCGATCGACATCACCAACACGCACATGAATGCCAGGGGGGCGTCCAGGGTGTCGGCTGACCGCACGCTGGCGTCCCATCGGGCGCAGGCCGAGGAGCTGGCGATGTTCCTGCGGCGCAATCATTCCCGACGGCATGCGATGATATTGGCCGGAGATTTCAGTATGCGGCGATCCGCCGACCGGTTCAGCGATTTCAGCAAGCTGCACGCGATGGAGATGGTGCACATCTATTGCCGCCAGCGGCCGTCATGCGATGTGCGCCTGTCCTGGGACGGCGATGCGCCTTGGATGGATACGCAGGACCTGCAGTTCTTCTCGTCCGGTGAACGCGTCCGGATCGTGCCGATCAGGGTCAGGGCGATGTTCGACGGATCACCGGGAAGCCCCCGATTGTCGGATCACGACGGTCTGGAGGTCAACTACCGGATCACCACGACGCGTTGAGGGGGCGGGGCCATCCCACCGCCCGCGTCGGCGCGCATCGCATCCGGCACGGGGGGCAACGCGATCGGATCGTCGGTCGATACTCAATTAGCCGACCGGCGTCCGCGACAGACGATGCGGGCTTGACCTGCCCGGCGATCCTCCGTCAGTTCGGCTGGCCCATTGCCGGAGGTGATGTTCCTTGATCTTCGTCCAGCTGCTCAAATCTCTCGACGAGATCCTGTTCGAACTGATGAGCTGGTTCGTCTTCTTCCCGCTGACATTGCGGCGCGTGATCCGTCACCCCTTGACGATGATGCGCTATGCCGAGGAACAGTTGCGGCTTCCGGCCGGCGAAGAGCAGTATCGCACGACGGTCAGCCCGCCGGTCATGCTGATCCTGACGATCGTCATAAGCCAGGCGATCGGTCTGGCGGTGCTGGGCAGCAACCCGATCGTCCGCAGCAACCAGGGCCTGGCGGCCCTCGTCAGCGACAATACGACCCTTCTGCTGCTGCGGCTTGTGCTGTTCGCCATCTTCGCGGTGGTGCTCGCCACGCGCAAGGTGCGGCGCAGCAGCGTGGAACTCGAGCGTGCGACGTTGAAACCGGCGTTCTACGCGCAATGCTACGCGATTTCACCGGTAGCCCTCCTGTCGAATGTCGGCATCACGGCGTTCGGCCACCATCACCCCGCCTTGCAGGTCGCCGGCACGCTGGCGCTCGTCGTGGCGATCGTGTTTTACGGCGCGGTCCAGTTCCGCTGGTTCCGGCAGGAGCTTGGTGGCTCGGTCGCCCGTTCGGCGATCGACGCGCTGATCGGGATCGGCGAGAGCTTCGCGCTGTTCGTCCTGCTGGCGCTGCCGTTCGTATGACGCCGGCCCCGCCTCCTGGCTTCCAGGCAGCCGATCGACCGCTCCGTAGCGATCCGACACGCCCGGCGCTCGATCGTCGCCTGGTCGCTGATCGCGCGATGCAGACAGGGGGAGGAAGGAAGATGACCGGCAATCGCAACGTCGTCCTGGGTCTGGCCATTCTGCTGGCCAGCGCGACCTGTCCGTCCGGCGCGTCTGCGCAGGGCGCGAAGGCCAGTTCGCCGACCGAACTGGTCCGGATGGCGGAGCAACTCAAGCCCGGGCAATGGGTCTGGGCACCGACGATCGCACCGAGCGGCCCCATCCTGGTCTATGTCGACCTGTCGCGGCAGCGCGCGACCGTCTATCGCAACGGCATCCGCATCGGCGTGACGACCGTGTCGTCGGGCAAGCCCGGCCATGCCACGCCGACGGGTGTCTTCACGATCCTGCAGAAGGACGCGAACCACCGTTCGAGCAAGTACAACGACGCGCCGATGCCTTTCCAGCAGCGGCTGACATGGGATGGCGTGGCGCTTCACGCCGGCGGCCTGCCCGGTTATCCGGAAAGCCATGGTTGCGTGCACCTGCCCTACGGGTTCTCGCGCGCGTTGTTCGGTGTGACCACGCTCGGTGCCACGGTCGTCATCGACGGGGACGCCGCGCACCATGTCCGTACGTCGGATGCCAGCCTTCTGGCGCCATATGATGCCCATGGACGACCGACGGCATCGGCGGTGCTTGGTGCGCGGCAATATGCCTGGACCCCCGATCGGGCGCCGGCCGGCCCGCTGACCATCATCGTGTCGAAGTCCGAGCAGCGGGTCGTCGTCCTGCGCGGGGGCGTGGAGATTGGCCGCAGCGTCGCCAAGGTCAACGACGACGATCCGGGAAGCCATGTCGTTCAGCTCGCCGCGCATGCCGATGGTACGGCGCGCTGGATGTATCTGGGCCTTCCCGGCCACGAAGCGGAGGAAGGCAAGAGTCTGGACGAGGCGGTCATCAACCGGTTGCAGCTGCCGCGGCCATTCTACGAAGCGGTGAAGGCCGCGTTGCGGCCGGGAACGACGATCCTGATTACCCAATCGCCGGTCGGCCGGAGCACCGGGGAGCCGCTGACGGTCCTGGATGCGGTAATACCGCTGCCATAAGATCGCACAGCGACGTCGTCATGATTGCGTAATAGGTTGCTGTTTGTTTGCCGGTGATGACGACTTAAGGATGATGGACATGACCGATCGGCAATATTAGCCTCAGAACACGGTTGCTTCGGATACTGCGTAAGACGGGGGAATGGTTGTCATGCGTCTCGATACCGGTACGAGACTAGCGATGCTTGCCGCTCCGCTTGCGATGGTGCCGGCGGGCGCCCTCGCGCAGTCCACGGGTCTCGATGACCTGGTCGGAGCCCGCGCGGGTCAGGCGGAGGCGGAGCTTGAACGCCGGGGCTACCGCAATGTGGGCGGGGAGAAGGGCGACGATCGGAGCTACACCTACTGGTGGAGCGGCGATCGCCGGCAGTGCGTCACCATCGCGACGATGGACGGGCGCTATAACGCGATCACGCCCAGCCCGGCGCCCGACTGCCGCCAGCCGGCGTCCGTGCGGCCGAACCGCGATTATCAGGGCCAGCCGGCCAGCCGGCCGCGCCCCGGTTTCGAACCCGACCCGCGTTACGGACGCCCGGATCCGCGCTATCAGAACCAGCCCGCCAGCCGGCCCCGGCCCGGCTACGAACCCGACCCGGCCTATGGCCGACCATCCTACCGCCCCGGTGGCGACCGGCCGATCTATCCCGCCGGTGGACTGCCGGTCGTGGGTGGCCGCCCCGTCGAACTCGGGCTTGTCTGTTTCGGCGACGGTTCGCGCAACGGCATCGCAAGCGGCACGACCTGGACATGGAATGCGGCGCACGACCGCTATGAACATGGCCGCTACAACCAGTCCACGACCGAGATGTTCGACGCGTCGCTGATGGTCCAGACCTGGGCCGGCGGCGGTCGCATCCGGTTGCCGCGCTCGCTGATCCCGCCGATCAACGCGCGCGGTAACAGCGGCTGGTGGGACCTGAACGACGTATCCGTCGGTCGCGACGTGATCCGCGCGACATACAGGCTGAACGGGTTGAACAAGCCGCGCCTCACCATCGATCGCCGCCGTGGCCGGATTACCGTCGAGGGGACCGGAAGCTACGGGTTCCGCGGCACCTGCGATGTCATCGGCGAGCCCCGCCGGTTCTAGATCCGGCGCACGTCGAAGCAGGTCGATGCCGTTGCTGACCGAACTGGCGCTGGCGACCGCGATGGTCGTCGTGACCGCGATGATCCACGGTTTCGGCCTGCTGGTGATCGGCCGTTCGCTGCGCGCGCTCGATCGCGGCGTTGTCGATGCCGAACTCGATCCGCTGTCCTGGGTGGGGGCCGCCTACACCAGCATGGTCGTGCTTGGTCTGCTGGCGCTGGCCGGCATCGAGATCTGGCTCTACGCGTTCGTCTATCTGGCGGTCGGCGCCACGGCGACGCTTCCGGACTCGGTCTATTTCTCGACCATTACCTTCGCTGCGATCGGCTATTCCGATGCACCGCTGGCGACGCCTTGGCGGCTTGTGGGCGCGATCGAGGGTGTCAACGGCGTCCTGCTGCTCGGCTGGTCCGTCGCGTTCCTGGTCGCCGAACTGCAGCGCGTGCGACACCGCTAGCCGGCGCAGAATCACCGCGATTTGAAGACCCGCCCTTAGAACCGGCGCTGACCCGGATCGATCCGTTCGCAGGTTCCGGAAAAGTCCTGCCCGGTGCCCTTTATGGTGATGACCCCCGTCTGGCGATCGATCCTGACCTTCGGCTTGTTCAGCCCGTTGAGGCGGTAGCTTGCCCGGATCTCGTCATTGCCGACGCTGATATTGTCCAACTGCCACCAATGCTGGTGGTCCCCGCCGGAGTTCAGCGGCGGTATCAGCTTCTGCGGCAGGCGGATCCGCCCATCATTATCATATATCTGAAGGGTGACCGCGGATTCGAAGCCGCGCATTTCGGACTGGACGCCGCTGCGCGACCGATATCTGTGGTCGTAGCGATCCCATTCCAAAGTATTCACATATCCGGACTGAAGCTTCTCTCCACGACCCGTGCAGACCAGATTGATCGCGCCGTTACCGTCGTCGGGACCTTGAGCGCCGGCTGGGGCCGAGGCCATCACCACCATGGTTGCAACCATCATCCATCGGAATGTCATTGCCGTTCTCCCTGCCCGGCTGATATTTAATTCGCAAGTTCACTCCCGCAATAGTCGATATCGCCAATAGCCGGGTCCGATGTAATGCAGTACGGATGATGGTTCGCGTATTCGGTTCGATCCGCCGCGAACTTTCGCGACGGGCCGCCCGAAGCCGAGCAGTTTGGATACAGGACATGGCATCCGATCGGACCTGGACGCCGATCCGATACTTTCGGTAGGAGCCCGTGTTCCGGCACCACGGTCCCGGGCGAGGGTGGATCGGGGTGCGGGGAACGCGCGGCCCTGCCGCGGCCGACCGAAGCGTGCCGGTCGGCCGCCGCGGAAGCCCGCCTGGATGCGGTGGCGAGACGCCGCCTGGTTCCCGAGACTTAGCCAAAGGCTATGACCAACGAAAGTTTAAGAAGGCATTGGCGGACAATGTTCGCTCGCTTCGTGGGGGCGTTGCGGTCATGTTTGCGGTGCAGGGCGGATGGCGCGGCATGTGAACGCCGTACGGACGCGGTTTCGGGGACGTGCATCGTGCCCGGCGGCGGTGCGCCGGCAAGGGGACAGGGGGGGCGGATCACGCACGGCGACGTCGTTCCGGCGTGGCGCAGCGCGACGTCGAACAGGATCGAACCCGTCATGGCGGTCGGCATGCGGCCGATGGCCATCGCATCAATATTCGTGGGGGCATTGCATGAGTTTGCGGAGCAGAACGACCATGTTGGCAATGGCGGCCGGGGTTGGGGGGCTTCTGGCGCCCATCGCGCCGGCGGTTGCGCAAGGCTATGACATGCAGGCCAGGACGTTGCTGGGTAGTGCGAAGTTCAAGCAGGCCAAGGCCCGGCTCGATGCCGATTACGACCGGATCATCGCCGATATCGTGACGCTGACGGAGGTCGAGGCGCCGCCGTTCAAGGAGGCGACCCGCGGTGCCCTGTTCGGCAGGATGCTTGCCGCGGAGGGGCTGGCGGACATCACCACCGATGCCGAGGGCAATGTCTACGGCACGCTGAAGGGTTCCGGGACGGGGTCAGGCGCGACGCGGCCGGTCTTTGTCGTGACCGCGCATCTCGACACCGTCTTCCCCGCCGGCACGAACGTGAAGGTGAAGCGCGCGGGCAACAAGCTGATGGCGCCGGGCATCGGAGACGATACGAGCAGCCTGCCCGTCCTGCTGGCGTTCATCCGCGCGATCAAGGCGGCCGGTTTCACGCCGGCCACCGACATCGTGTTCATGGGCAATGTCGGCGAGGAGGGGCCGGGCGACCTGCGCGGCGTGCGCTATCTGTTCGGCAAGGGGCCGCTGAAGGACCGGATCAAATATTTCATCTCGTTCGAGCCCGGCCGGGGCGACCGGATCACCAATGCGGGTGCGGGGTCCAAGCGGTACAAGGTGACGTTCACCGGCCCCGGCGGGCACAGCATGGGCAATTTCGGGATCGTCAATCCATCCTACGCGCTGGCGGATGCGATGGTCCGGTTCGGCAGGATGACGGTGCCGGCCACCCCCAAGACGGTCTATAATGTCGGCATCGTCGAAGGCGGCACGTCCGTGAACTCGATCCCGTTCGCGATGTCGATGATGGTGGACATGCGTTCGGGCGGCAAGGCCGAGCTGGACGCCGTGGAGAAGCAGTTTCTTGCCATCCTGCCGGCCGCGGTCGATGCGGAGAACGCCGCACGTTCCACCGCGAGCGGCAAGATCGGCTATACGGTCACGCCGATCGGCGACCGGCCGGTGGGTGCGGTGGCAATGGACGCGGACATCATGCGGATGGCGGTGGCGCTGCGCAAGGCGGCCGGCGTGACGCCGACGTTCGGCACCGGTTCCAGCGACAGCAACATTCCGTGGAGCATGGGACGCGAGGCGATCACGCTGGGTTCGGGCTTCGAAACGCAGGGCGCCCATTCGCTGGACGAGTATCTGGTGTCCGACCGGCCCCGGGACGTGGAGAATATGGTGCTGGGCCTGGCCACCGTCCTGCTGATCGCGGGCGCGAAATAGCGGCAGTGCTGATTTGGCCCGGCGCCGCTGGACGGTGACCGGGTTTTCGACAGGGGGAATGCCATGCGTACCGTGATGCTCGCTACGACCGCGTTGACGATCGTCTTCTGCGCCGCCGCACCGGCCGTCGCCCAGACGGCCACGCCCCAGACGCCCCGGCTGCGGATCACCGCGCCCGAGGCGATGATGACGGGCCGGCCCGGTGCGGACTATTTCCTGGCGAACTATACGCAGGTCAGCGCCTGGCTGCAGAAGATCGCCGGCGAAAGCGACCGCATCAAGATTGTCGGCATCGGCAAGACCGCCGAGGGCCGCGAGCAATATATGGCGATCGTCTCGGCACCCGAGAACATCCGGAACCTGGAGAAATATCGCCGGATCTCCGAGCAGCTGGCCCTGGCCAAGGGGCTGACCGACGAACAGGCGAAGGCGCTGGCGGCGGAGGGCAAGGCGGTCGTGCTGATCGACGCGGGGCTGCACGCCACCGAGGTGACGAACGTGCAGACCCATATCCAGATCATCCACGAAATGCTGACCCGCGACGACGCGGAGACGCGGCGGTTGCTGGCGGACGATATCACGCTGTTCGTGTTCGCCAACCCGGACGGGCTGGAACTGGTCGCCGACTGGTACATGCGGCCGGCCGACAAGCTGAAGCGCAACAGCAACAGTATCCCGCGGCTGTACCAGAAGTATATCGGGCACGATAACAACCGCGACAGCTTCGTTTCCAACCAGCCGGAGACGACGAACATGAACCGCGTCGCCTATCGCGAGTGGTTTCCGCAGATCCTGTACAACGAGCATCAGACCGGGCCGGTCGGCACGGTGGTGTTCATCCCGCCATTCCGCGATCCGTACAACTACAACAACGAACCGCTGGTCATCAACCAGACGGACGCGGTCGGCACGGCGATGCACGCGCGGCTGGTGGCGCAGGGCAAGGGCGGTTCGGTCTCGCGTTCGGGCGCACCCTATTCCACCTGGTTCAACGGCGGGATCCGCACGATCGGCTATTTCCACAACCAGATCGGCATCCTGACCGAGATCATCGGCAATCCGACGCCGATGGAGATCCCGCTGGTGCCCGCCAACCAGCTGAACCGGCAGGACGAGGTGCTGACGATCGCGCCGCAGACCTGGCATTTCCAGCAGTCGCTCGACTACATCAAGGAGATGGACCGGGCGGTGATGGACTATGCGTCGCGCAACCGCGAGACGGTGCTCTACAATCGCTACATCATGGGTCGAAACCAGATCCGGAAGGGCAGCGAGGACAGCTGGGTCGTCACGCCCAAGCGGATCGACGCGCTGAAGGCGGCGGCCGCGGCGATGAAGACGAACAGCGGCGGCAGTCCGCTGGACGAACTGACCGGATACGACACGCGGGCGATCGTCCCGACATCGCTGTACAAGACCGTGTTGCAGGACCCGGCCTACCGCGCGCCGCGCGCCTTCGTCCTGCCGGCCGATGCGCAGCCGGACCTGCCGACGACGGTCAAGTTCCTCAATTCGCTGATCAAGGCCGGTATCGAGGTCGAGCGCGCACCCGCGGCGTTCAGCCACGGCGGCCGGCGCTATGCGGCCGGTTCCTATGTCGTCCGTTCGGACCAGGCGTTCCGCCCCCATGTGCTCGACATGTTCGAAGCGCAGGATCATCCGCAGGACTTCGCCTATCCGGGTGGTCCGCCCGTCCGGCCCTATGATATCACCGGCTACACGCTGGCGTTCCAGATGAACGTGAAGTTCGATCGGCTGCTCGATGACGCGCCGGCGCATTTCCCGATCGTGCCGGACGTGATCGACACGCCGCCCGCCGGCCGGATGATCGGCACGGGCAGCGCCGGCTACGTCGTCAGCCATGCCACCAACAACAGCTTCACGCTGACCAACCGCCTGCTGAAGGCGGGGGTGCCGGTGCATTGGCTGAAGGCGGCGACGACGGTTGACGGCACGGCGCTGGCACCCGGCGCGCTGTGGATCCCGGCGGGCGGGCAGGCAGGCGCGATCGTGCAGGCCGCGGTGACGCAGCTCGGGCTGGACGTGCATGCCGTCGCGGCCCGGCCGGCCGGGGACGCGATCCCGGTGAAGGCGCCGCGGATCGGGCTGGTGGACGTCTATGGCGGATCGATGGCGTCGGGCCACAACCGCTGGATCTTCGAACAATATGAGTTTCCGTACACGGTCGTCTATCCGCAGGAGCTGGACAAGGGCGGGCTGGACAGGACGTATGACGTGCTGATCTTCCAGACCGACGTGCTGGGCCGCGAAGGCCGCCCGCCGCAGCCGCAGCCGGCGGCGGCGGACGTTCCGGCCGAATGGCGCAAGGCGCTCGGCCGCATCACCCGGGAAAAGACCTATCCGCAGATCGCGGCGTTCGCCCGCGCCGGCGGCACCGTGGTGACGGTGGGCAACGCATCCGCGCTGGCGGCCGCGATCGGGGTGCCGGTCGTCAACGCGCTGAGCAGCGTCGATGCATCGGGCAAGCGCGTGCCGTTTCCCAGCACGAAATTCTACGTGCCGGGTTCGGTGTTGCAGGCGAACGTCGATATCAGCGATCCGCTGGCCTACGGCATGCCGGAGACGGTCGACGTCTTCTACAACAACAACCCGACCTACATGTTCGCGCCGGCCGCCGTGGGGGTCCGGCGCGTATCGTGGTTCGCCAGCGACGATCCGCTGCGGTCGGGCTGGGCATGGGGCCAGAAGGCGCTGAACGACACCGCCACGGTGGTGGATGCGACGCTGGGCCGCGGGCACGTCTACCTGCTGGCGCCGGAAGTCACGCAGCGTGGACAGTCCTATGCGACGTTCAAGCTGCTGTTCAACGCGGCGCTGTACGGGCCCAGCCAGGCCGGGATCGCGACGGTGGCGGCCACGAAGGAGGCCGGCGCCAAACCGGCCGACTGATCCGGTGACGCGGCTTGGTCATGGTCGGGCGACGGGCGGCATTTCGGGGCGGCATGCGCGTGGGTCCACGGTTCCGGCGAAGCGTGCGCCAACGTGCGCTGTGCTGCGGGCGTCCCTGTTCGCGCTCCTGCCGGCCGCGGCTTCGGCTCAGCCGGGGGCGGTATCCGAAACGATCGTCGTCAGCGGACAGCGGGAGGCGGGCGACGCCGTTTCGTTCGAGACGCGGCACGCACTGTCGCCCGAGATGGTCGGGCGGCTGGACGCGATGTCGGCCGACGAGATCGTCCGGCGGCTTCCGGGGCTGCACGTGCCGACCAATTCGCGTGGCGAGGCCGTCGCCTTCGTGCGCAATGCGGGGGAACGGCAGGTCACGGTCTTCTTCGAAGGCGCCAGCATCAACATTCCCTGGGACAACCGGCTGGACCTGTCGTTGCTGCCCGCCGGGTTGATCGGGGGCGTCCGGACCGCCGCCGGGCCGCTGGCCCCGCATTACGGCGTCAACGCACTGGCCGCGATCAGCCTTTCGCCCGTCGACGCACCGGGGGCGCAGGGCCAGTACGGCACCGGTGACCAGCTGGACGGGCGGGCGGCGGTGCGGATCGGTCCGGCGATCGTGGGCGGCAGCTATGCGCGGCGCGACGGCGACCCGCTGTCCGACGATGCCGATCTGCCGTTTTCGCAGCCGGGCCGCCGGCTGCGCACCAACACGGATCGCGAACTGGCCAGCCTGTTCGGGCGCGTCGCACAGTCCGTCGGCGATCATGACCTGAGCCTTGCCGCCTTCCATGTCCGGGGCGCGAAGGGGATCGCGCCCGAAGGCAACCGCGCGTCCGGTGCGCGGTTCTGGCGCTATCCCGATATCCGCCACACGCTGATCGCCGGCAATGCGCGCAGCCGGCTGACCGGATCGACGGAACTCGACAGCGCGCTATGGTATCAGCGGTTCGGGCAGACGATCGACAGCCATGCCGATGCCGATTACGACCGGATCACGGCGCAGCAGGTCGACCGCGATCGGACCTGGGGCGTGCGCGAACTGCTGAAGCATCGGAGCGGCCCGGCGACGTTCGTGGGATCGCTCAACCTCCAGCAATCGACGCACCGCCAGCGCGATATCGGCTATGTGGGCGGATCGCGGCCGGCCGTGCTGCCGGCCACCCTGTCCTACAGCCAGCGCAACTGGAGCGTCGGCGGCGAGGTCGAATATGCGGTCTCGCCCGTCTTGCGGGCCGAGATCGGTGCGGGTTATGACGCGGTCGACTATGTCCGCACGGGTGACAAGCCGCCGGTGCCGACCGCCGGCGACTGGACGGGGCGGATCGGCCTGATCCTGGCGACGGGCGACGGCTGGCTGCTGCGGGCGGCCGTGGGGCGCAAGATGCGCGCCCCGACCATGCGGGAACGGTTCGGCGAGGCGATCAACCGTTTCCTGCCCAACCCGGATCTGGACCCCGAACGGATCATCACGGCGGAACTGGGGGCGGAATGGCGCGGGGCGGCGGGCGGTTTCTACCTGATCCCGTTCGTGCAGGACCTGAAGAACACGATCGACCAGCGCACCGCCGGCGGGCTGCGCCAGCGCATCAACCTGGACGGATCGACGGTCAGGGGGCTGGAACTGGGCGGCAGCTGGCAGATCCTGCCGCCGCTGGCGGTGGCGGGCAACGCGACCTGGACGCAGGTGCGCCGCAAGGGGGCGACCGCGGGCCAGCCCAACCGGATCGCGGAGAAGCCTGCGCTGATCGCCAGCATCAATGCGCGTTACGCGCATCCGTCCGGCATTTCGGCGATGGTGGAGGCCCGGCATGTCGGCGAGGCCTATTCCGCCGACCCGGCGGGCGCGCTGGTGGCGCTGGAACGATCGACAAGCTTGGACGGCAGGATCGGCTATGGCTGGGATGTGGGGAACCGGAAGATGGAGATCTTCCTGCACGCCGGGAATATCGGCGATACGTGGATCGAACCACAACTGGGCCTGCCCGCGCCGGGACGATCGGTCCGCATCGGCCTGCAGCTCGGCTAGACAGGGCGGAGGCAGGCGCGACCGGCTGGAGTTATTTAATTCGCAAATACTGATTCTATAAAGATAATATGGCCTCATGCGATTACCGTACAATATGAGTTTCTTCATGTGTACGAAAATACGCAATATGACGTATCTGAGTTAAGAGTTGAATTATGTTGATTGTAATCCATTTTGATGGGATTTCATAAGGCATGAATCCTGCGCGATAGTTGCGCGGATGGTTTGGTCGGGGGGCTGGTATGAAGTCTGTTTTTGCTCTTGTGGTGATCGGTCTGCTGGCGACTGCGGGTCCTGCGGCGGCCGCGCAGGGCTATGATCCCGCCTTATGGTCGGGACTGCATTACCGGGAGGTCGGGCCGTGGCGCGGCGGACGTGTCACGACCGTCACCGGCGTGCCGTCGCAGCCCCGCACATTCTACATGGGCACGGTCGGCGGCGGCGTCTGGAAGACGACGGATGCGGGGCACAGATGGACCAACACCAGCGACGGACAGATCTCGGTCGGATCGATCGGTGCGGTCGCGGTGGCGGACAGCAACCCCGACATCGTCTATGCCGGCACCGGATCGTCCAAGATCCGCAGCAATGTGTCGATCGGGCGCGGCCTGTACAAGTCGGTCGATGCCGCGAAGACATGGCGGTTCATGGAGCTGCGCGATGTCGGGCAGATCGCCACCGTGCGCGTCAACCCGACCGATCCGAACGAGGTGTTCGTCGCCGCGACCGGGGATCCGTTCAAATACAGCACGGAACGGGGCGTGTACCGGACACGCGACGGCGGCGTGACGTGGAAGAAGATCTTCTTCCTGAACGAACGGCTTGGTGCCGCGGACATCGAGTTCCAGGCGGACAATCCGAGGATTCTATATGCGACCATGTGGCACGGCCTGCGTCAGCCATGGTCGATCATATCGGGCGGCACCGAAGGCGGCGTGTACAAGTCGGTCGACGGTGGTGACCATTGGGTGAAGCTGGGCGGTGGCCTGCCCACCGGGCTGTTCGGTCGCGCCAATATCGGGGTGAGCGCGAGCGCGCCGAACGTGCTGTACGCGTTGATCGAGGCGAAGCCCGGACACGGCCTGTATCGTTCGGACGATGCGGGCGCGACATGGCGGCTGGTCAACGGCGAGGCGCGGCTTGTCACCCGGCCATTCTACTACACCACGCTGGGCGTCGACCCGACCGATGCGAACGTGGTGTTCGTCGGCAACGAAGGCTGGTTCAAATCGGTGGACGGCGGCAAGACGTTCAAGACGCGCCCGGTGCCGCATGGCGACAATCACGACGTCTGGATGAACCCGAAGGATTCGCGGATCATGGTGCAGGCCAATGACGGCGGCGCCAACGTGTCGGTGGACGGCGGCGACAACTGGACGACGCAGGCCAACCAGCCGACGGCGGAAATCTACCAGGTCGCGGTCGACAACCAGTTCCCCTATCGCCTCTACGGCGCGCAGCAGGACAATACGACGGTCATCGTGCCATCGCTGTCGCTTGGCGACGGACAGGATTACCGGATCGGTCCGGGCTGCGAGACGGGGCCGATCATACCGAAGATCGACGATCCGAATCTGGTCTGGGGGGCCTGCAAGGGGCAGTTCAGCCGGCTCGACCTGCGTACCAACGGCAACGAGCAGCGTTACTGGATCGGCAGCGAGTCGCTGTACGGCAACGATCCGAAGGATCTGCGCTATCGCTTCCAGCGCGTCGCGCCGCTGGAGGTTTCGCCGACGCGGGCCGCCACGATCTATTATGGTTCGCAGTTCGTGCATCGTTCGCCCGACGGCGGCGTGACGTGGCAGACGATCAGCCCGGACCTGACCGCCAATCCGGCCGAACGGCAGTTCGCGTCCGGCGAGCCGATCACGCGCGATGCGACGGGCGAGGAGATCTATTCCACGGTATACGCGATCCGCGAGAGCGGCGTCCGGCCGGGCGTGATCTGGGCGGGGTCGAACGACGGGCTGGTCCACGTCACGCAGGACGACGGCAAAACGTGGCGGAATGTGACGCCCAAGGGGCTGCCGCCCGGCGGCCGCGTGCAGAATATCGAACCCGGCGTGCGCGCCCCCGGCACCGCTTATGTCGCGATCTATCGGTACCTGATGGGGGATTTCGCGCCCTATCTCTATGCCACGGACAATTACGGCAAAAGCTGGAAGCGGCTTGCCGACGGGCGCAACGGCATTGCGGCGAACGAACCGACGCGCGTGATCCGCGAGGATCCGGAGCGACCCGGCCTGCTATATGCCGGCACCGAGTTCGGCATGTACGCATCGTTCGACAGCGGGGCGCATTGGCAGAGCCTGCAACTCGACCTGCCCGCCACACCCGTCACCGACATCCGGCTGGCGCATGGCGATCTGATCCTGTCGACGCAGGGGCGCGGCTTCTGGATCCTCGATAATCTGAGCGTCCTCCGGCAAGTGCCACGAAGCGGCGCGGCGACGGCCGACCGGTTGTACGCGCCGGTCACGGCCGTGCGCGTCAACAGCACCGGCGACAAGGGATCGGACCCCGCCGAGGGGCCGGAATATATCCTGCCCGGCGCGCAGATCGACTATTTCATCGGGCCGAACAGCGGCGGCAAGCCGGTGTCGATCGCCTTCGTCGATGCGACCGGCAGGACGGTGCGCAGCTTCTCCAGCGATGGCCCGGCGGAAGGGCCGGCGGGCGGCGGGGGCGGGGGCGACGAGGACGGCGGCGGGCGCTATCGCCCGGTCTATCCGAAGACGCCGGCCACGACCCCCGGCATGCATCGCTTCATCTGGGATCTGCGCCACACGGGTGAACCCGGGACGGCATCGCCGGTCGCAGCGACGAGTGCGCCGACACCGACACCGACCGCAGCACCGGCGACGCCGCGGCCGCGCTTTCCGGATGGTCCCATGGTGCCGCCGGGCGACTATACGGTGGTCCTCACGGTCGGCGGCGTCGCGACGCGTCAGCCGTTGCGCATCGTCGAGGATCCCCGCGTCGTCGCCAGCGGCGTGACCGATGCCGACCTGGTGGCGCAGTATCAGCACAACCTGCGCGTGCTGGAACTGGTCAACGATACCGGCCGCGCCGTTGCACGCGTCACGCAGGCCCAGTCGGCACAGGCCGATCCGGCCAGGGCGAAGGCCCTCAAGCCGATCGCCGACGCGCTGATCACGCCGCGGATCCGGTACAGCAAGCCCGCGCTCCAGACCCACGTCAACTATCTCTACAGCCAGACCGGGTCGACGGACCAGAAGGTCGGTGCCGACGCGATCGGGCGCTACGCCGAACTGCGCCAGAAGGTCGACGCCATCGTCGCCGATCTCGATCGTCTGCTCGGGCCGGTCGATCTGATCGCGTTGCGCCCCTATCTGAGCGGCAGCCAGGATGCCCGGACCAGCGTGGACGACGATACCGACGACGACAATTGAGCCGGACGGCGGGCAGGTATCTGCCCGCCCCGGCACCGGATCGGGGCAGGGCCGAAATTGTTCGAGCAGAAGCCGACCTATTTTTCGGTGTCGATCGAACCGGGGCGTAGCCGGCGCCCGGTGGATCGGTGGATATCGCCACCGGACGGCGGTGGGGACAACGGGGTGCGCACGTATGCCGATTTCATGGGCAAAATCGCCCCGATAGTGGTCAAACACCTGTTACCAACCTGTCATAAGTCAACCATGGGAAGGCTGGCGGCGTAGTTAATCAAGGGGTTGCGATGAATCTCCGGCAAATCGAGGTGTTTCACGCGGTCTATTCGCTGGGTTCCATCAGCGGCGCATCACGCATGCTGCATGTGTCGCAGCCGTCGGTCAGCAAGATGGTGAAACATGCCGAGTCGCGGCTCGGCTTTGCGCTGTTCCGACTGGTGCGGGGGCGCCTGACCCCTACCGACGAAGCGCATATCCTGTTTCGCGAGGCGGACGATCTTCACGCGCGCATCGACACGTTCCAGCGCGCGGCGCTGAGCCTGCGGTCCAATTCCGAAGGGCATATCCGGATGGGTGTCCTGCCGTCGCTGGCGCTTTCGCTGGCGCCCGAGGCCGTGGTCCGCTTCCGTCAGCGGATGCCGCGCGTCACCTTCGAGATGTCGGCCGTCCACCATGAGGATTTTCGCGACGTGCTGGCGTCGCGCGCGTGCGATTTCGTGATCGGCCATCAGCTTCCGCTCGACGTGGAGATCGCGTCGGCCTCGCTCGGCATCGGGCGCGTCGGTGCGTTGTTCCTTCGCCGGCTGCTGCCGGAAGGGACGATGGCGGTGACGCCGGAGATGCTCGCCGCGAACGAGGTGATCGGCCTCAGTCCGAGCGTCGCGATCGGCGGGCTGGCCGGGTCGACGCGGGCGGCGGAGATCACGCCGAAAATCACGGTGGGTTCGGTCTATATCGCGGCGGCGCTGGCGCGGCAGGGCGCGGGGATCGCGATCGTCGACGAATTCACCGCACGCGAATATGTCGACGACAGCCTGATCTTCCTCCCGCTGGCACCCGCCGTCACGTTCGAACTCAAGGTGCTGCATCTTGGCAGCCGGCCGCTGTCACGCCTGGCGCGCAGCTTCATCGAACTGAAGCGCCGGCTGATCGCGACGCCCACGGAGCGGGGGTATGTCGGGACGGGCGATCGTGCGGGTGCCGTCACCCATTAGCGCAGCCAAGATCCGGCGCGCGACAAGCCGGGCCGAACCACCGCGAAACCCGTCCATGCCCGGCATGGGTGAGGGACGCTATCCGGGTCAGTCTTCCAGCGCTTCGGGCCGAACCGCGCGAGCGCATCGGCGATAGATGCTGAACGTCGGTCCGGCCTGGTTCGTCACCATGCTTTGAGCCTTCCCGGACGCGATCGGCGGACGCGCAGCGTCCACACGCGCCCCTCGTCGGGCGACGCTGGTCGTCCTGTCGTTCCGCGGTTGCCCCACGCGCCCATGCCCGCGGATGCCGGTTC
The DNA here is from genome assembly GCF_001956315.1 of Sphingomonas montana. GTDB lineage: Bacteria > Pseudomonadota > Alphaproteobacteria > Sphingomonadales > Sphingomonadaceae > Sphingomonas_R > Sphingomonas_R montana. The sequence continues at coordinate 17,722 of NZ_MOLY01000021.1, forward strand.
CGGGCGGCGTCGCGTCGGCGATATCGTCTGTATTGCATGGACGGTATCCAGCGTCGCCCAGCTTCACAGTCAGTAACGCCCCCGTTCATCGTTCCATGCCGAAAGCGGACCCATGCAATTTCGTTATGGGTGTCATCCTCATATGGGGAGGAGCGAAGGTACAAGTCGGCTTGACTGAAGTCGCACGGCTGATAGCCATAGTATCAATAGAGGGGGGAGCCTGTAGCGCCAAATAATGCGCCTAAGCTCCATGATCTTCCAAATGTTCAGAAGGCGATATGCCTCGATCCCGTGGAAGCAGCATGAGCTTGGGTTAAGGGGGGTTTTCATGCGCGCTTATACATGCTCGGTCTTGTCCCGTCGTAATCGGTCCGTCACGCCGCGCGATGTCACATACAACCCGATCCGGCGACCCGTACAGGGCGGCGACTTGGCTGCTTGCGCCGTCTTTCCGGCCGCCGCCGGGTCCGCCGCACGATCGCGCAGGGCGTTGATCGGGGCATTGCTGCTGACCGGTGCGACCGCCGGCTACGCACAGGACGCCCAGCCGGTGCAGACCGTGCCCGACGTCCCGACGTCCGCCGTCGCGCCGCCGCCGGCGATAGCTCCCGCATCCGCGGACGACGACGCGGCGACGGCCGAGATTACGGTCACCGGATCGCGCATCTCGCGCAACGGCTATGACCAGCCGACGCCGGTGACGGTGATCGGCCTTGCCGAGATCCAGGCCGCGGCGCCGGCCAACATCGCCGATTTCGTGAACCAGATCCCGTCCGTGTCGGGCAGCGTGACGCCGTCGAACACCCAGCGCGTCCTGAGCGGCGGGGCAGGCGGCATCAACACCATCAACCTGCGCAGCCTGGGCAGCACGCGCACGCTGGTCCTGCTGGACGGGCACCGATCCGTCGGTTCGCTGGCGAGCGGCACGGTCGACGTGAATACCATCCCGCAGGGACTGGTGAAGAGCGTCGAGGTCGTCACCGGCGGTGCGTCGTCGGTCTATGGTTCGGACGCGGTGGCGGGCGTCGTCAACTTCATCCTCGATCGCACCTATACGGGCCTGAAGGGTGAGATCAGCTACGGCGAGACCACCTATGGCGACGACGATACGTGGCGCGCGACGCTGACCGGCGGAACCGCCTTTGCCGACGGGCGCGGCCATGCCCTGATCAGCGGGAATATCGTGCGGCGCGGCGGCGTGTACGGATCCGGCCCGCGTCCCTGGACGGACCGCGCCATGCACCTGATCCAGAACCCGGCCTATCAGCCGGGCAACGGCCAGCCGGAATTCGTCGCATCGCGGCAGTCCGGTCTGAACACGACGACCGGCGGCGGCATCATCACCAGCGCGGGCGCGCTCAGGGGGACATATTTCGGTCAGGGCGGTACGGTCAACCGCTATGACTATGGCGACAATCGTTCGATCGCCAACAGCATCGCAACCAACAACAGCGCCTGGACGCAAGGGGGCGACTATCAGCTGAGCCAGCAATATTATGGGACTTCGTTGCAGCCGGAGGAGAATCTCTCGAGTATCTTCGGCCGGTTCAGCTACGAGCTGTTCGACAATTTCCAGGTCTATACCGAGCTTTCCTACAATCTCAGCAAGCAGCGCAGCTGGGGCGGATATCACACCGACAAGGCGAATGTGACGATCCTGCGCGACAATGCGTTCATCCCGGCGGCCGTGCGCGACCTGTTGCCGGCCAGCGCGACCGGTTTCACGATCGGTACGTGGAACCAGGATATTCCGACGCGCGAGAGCCGTTACGACCGGGACGTCCAACGCTATCTGGTCGGTTTCGAAGGGTCGTTCGACCTGCTGAAGGCGGACTGGAAGTGGGACGGCTATTATCAGCGCGGCATCATGAACGCCAAGGAAGCGCTGGTTTCGGCCAACCGCGTCAAGCTGGGCTATGCGCAGGACGCCGTCCGCAACAGCAGCGGCACCATCGTCTGCCGTCCCACCGCCGCCAGGCTGGCCGATCCGTTGTTCCAGGGTTGCGTCCCGTTCAACCGCATGGGGATCGGCGTCAATTCGCAGGCCGCCGTCGACTACATCATGGGCACGCCCTATGGCGACCGGCGGTTGCAGCAGGACGTCGGCGCGCTGAATTTCAGCACCAGCATCAACAATCCGTGGCTGGAGGCGATCGGCATCGCGTTCGGCCTGGAACATCGCAAGGAACGGATTTCGGGGTATGTGCCGCCGGAATATGCGTCGGGGTGGTATTCGGGGAATTTCACCGCGACCCAGGGGTCCTACACCGTGACGGAAGGCTATGGCGAAGCGCTGGTCCCGCTGCCGTTCGATTTCGAGTTCACCGGCGCGGCGCGGTACACGCATTACAGCGAGTCCGGGAACGTCGTCACCTGGAAGGCCGGGCTGAGCTGGCAGCCGGTCAACGACATCCGCCTGCGCGTAACGCGGTCGCGCGACATCCGCGCGCCCAACCTGTCCGAACTGTTCCAGGGCGGCAGCCGCAACACCAACTCGATCGGCGATCCGTGGCAGGGCAACGCCCCGGTCCGGTATACCCAGACCGTGACCGGCAACCTGGCGCTGGAACCGGAGAAGGCCGATACCTGGGGCTTCGGCGCGGTGTTCCGGCCGTCCTTCGTGCCGGGTTTCGGGCTGTCGATCGACTATTATGATATCAAGATCAACGGCGCGATCGGGACGCTGGGGCCGCAGGACATCGTCGATCGCTGCTTTACGGGCAATGTCGACCTGTGCCAGCGGCTGCAGGCGATCACGCCGGGCGGCACGGTCCCCTATGGCAGCCCCGGTTTCGGTGCCACCGGGCCGGGCACCGGCGTCACCGAATATCTGATCGCCAACAGCCCCTATAATTTCCTGTCGAACCGCGCGCGGGGCATCGATATCGAAGCCAGCTACCAGTTCGACCTTGCTAGCATCGCGGCCAGCCTGCCGGGCAAGGTGAACCTGCGGGCCATCGCGACGCATTATCTGGAAGCATCGGAGTCGAACGGCGTCCAGGCCCCGACCGACGTGGTCGGCGAGAATGCAGGCGGGGGGCCGGCGGACTGGACCTATCGGATCACCGCCGGCTACGCGGTCGACAATTTCTCGATGCAGCTGATCGGCCGGGGCGTGAGCGCAGGCGTCTACAACAACCAGTGGACCGAATGCACGAGCGGTTGCCCGGCATCGAACACGATCAATCGGACGATCGCGGACAACCATATCGACGGCGCATTCTATCTGGACACCTATTTCGCGTACGACCTGCCGGTCGGCAGGGTGAAGAGCCAGCTGTTCTTCCGCGTCGCCAACATCCTGAACACGGATCCGGTGCCGGTCGGCAAGGGACCGTCCGACACGTCGAACGTCGATCTGGGCATCAACCAGACGATGTACGACTATCTCGGGCGGAGTTTCCGCGCCGGCCTGCGCTTCGATCTCTAGCCCGGATCGAGGGGCGTCGTAGCAGCGGGGGCGGATCCGAGTGCCCCCGCTGCGCTCCACCGATGGTATCGCGGATCGCGTCTGGTAACAGTTCGCGCGTTGTCGGGCGGGATATTGGCGCAACCGGCCATCGCCAGCCTCCCGTTCGTAGCAAAAAGGTTATGTCATGATCCGTCTCGTTCACCGTGCCGCCATGCTGGCGCTGATGCTTCCCGCCGCCGCGATCGCGCAGGCGCCGCCGACCGTCGCACGGGCCAACGCCGCGACTTCCGCAGCCGCTGCCGCGGCGACCGCCACCATCGGGCGGATCGTCGCCTCGCCCGGCTATGCGAAGGCCGTGGCCGCGCTCGATGCGGGGCACGATCGCTGGGTGCAGAATATCATCACGCTGACGGAGATACCGTCCCCGCCCTTCAAGGAAGCGGCGCGGGCGCGCGCCTATCGCGACATGTTCGCCGCAAGCGGACTGAGCGATGTCGAGATCGACGCGGAAGGCAATGTGCTGGGTTTGCGCAAGGGCGGTGGCGACGGGCTTGTCGTGGTGTCGGCGCACATGGACACCGTCTTTCCGGAAGGCACGCCGGTGAAGGTCCGCCGCGCGGGCGACCGGCTGTTCGCGCCGGGCGTCGGCGACGATGCGACCGGCCTTGCCACGCAGATCGCCATCATCGAGGCGATGAACGCGGCCGGCATCCGCACCGCGGCCGACGTCCTGTTCGTCGGCACGGTCGGCGAGGAGGGGGCCGGCGACCTGCGCGGCGTCCGATATCTGTTCACCAAGGGCAAGTATAAGGGGCGGGCCAAGGCGTTCTTCTCGCTGGACGGCGGCGGGCTGGAGGGCGTGACGGTCGGCGGCGCGGGGTCGAAGCGCTACCGTGTGACCTTCCGGGGGCCGGGCGGCCACAGCTATGGCGCGTTCGGGCTGGTCAACCCGATGGCCGCGATGGCGCAGGGCGTCGTCGATTTCTACAAGATCGCGGTGCCGGCCGACCCGAAGACGACCTACAGTGCGAGCGTCGTCGGCGGGGGCACGTCGGTGAACGCTATTCCGCGGGAGGTGTGGACGGAGTTCGACATGCGGTCCGAAAGCGCGGAGGCGCTGGCGATCCTGGAGAAGCGCTTCCTCCAGATCATGCAGCAGGCCGCCGCCACCGAGAATGCCGCGCGTTCCGTCAAGGAAGGTGCCATCACCGTCGAACCCAAGCTGATCGGCGATCGGCCTGCCGGACGGACGCCACCGGGCGCGCAGATCGTCCAGTTCGCGACGGCCGCCTATGCCGCCGAAGGTATCCCGATCCGGTTCGAGGCGGCATCGACGGATTCGAACATTCCGATCAGCCTGGGCATTCCGGCGATCACGCTGTCGCGCGTCGCTACCGGCGGCCGGGGGCATTCGCTCGACGAGTGGGTTTCGGTGGAGAAGCCGGGCAATCTCAAGGTCAAGCGACTTGGCCTGGCGACGATCCTGGCCACGGCCGGGATGTAGGCGCCGCCGCCCATGCCCCGCGCGTCGCCATCGACGGTCATGTCCGATGCTGCGGCGTTCGGGGCATGATGACGCACCCGGTGCCGCGCAGGCGGTTCGGGCGATCCCTGAACAAGCGCCTTCCGGACCCGTCGGCCGGGCTGACGACGTGGCGCCCGCACGGCATGGGCGTATCCGTCGTGTGGCTCACGCCCGACTGGCTGGGGGAGGACCATCGGCCCTGCCGGCAGTCGGGCGACCCGACAGGTGGGCGGAGAGCGCATCGAGGAAGAGGTGGACCTTGCGGGGGACGAGCCGCCGCGTCGGCAGCACCGCCCAGATGCCTTGGTCGGGCACGGTGGCGTCGGTCAGCCGGATCTCGACCAGCCGACCGGCCGCAACGTCTTCGCGGACGTTCCATTCCGAGAATTGCACGACACCCAGCCCCTGGAGGCCGGCCTGGTGCAGCGCCTCCACGCTGTCCGCGGCGAAGCGGCCGCCGACCGACTGGCGGACGACCTTTCCCGTCCGCTCGAACGTCCAGTGCCGCACCGCGGGCAGGGTCAGACAGTCATGGTCGCGCAGTTCGGCAACCCCGGTCGGCACGGCATGTCGGGCCAGATAGGCCGGGGCGGCGTAGAGGCCCCGCGGGTTGTCCGCCAGCCGGCGGGCGACCAGCGTGCTGTCGCGCAGTTCGCCGAAGCGGATCGCGACGTCGATTCCCTGCGCGGCGATGTCCACGACGCGGTCGCTGAGCAGCAGTTCCACCTTCACGCGCGGATGGGCGTCGAGGAAGCGGACGAGCATCGGCGTCAGGACCTTGCGGCCGAACGGCACCGACGCGGCGACCCGCAACAGTCCGCCGGCACCCGCGTTTCCGCCGGAAACGGCGGCGCGTCCGTCCTCGACATGCGCGATTATGGCCTCGGCGTGCGGCAGGAACGCTTCACCTTCCGGGGTCAGCGACAGCGACCGCGTCGTGCGGTGGACGAGGCGGGCACCGATCTCGGCCTCCAGCGCCGCCAGCCGGCGGGATGCGACCAATGGGGTCAGCCCCAGCCGACGGCCGGCCGCCGAGAGACTGCCCTGCTGCACGGCTTCGATCAGGATGGCCAGGTCTGCGAGGTCCAGCATATCTCACGATGATAAACCGGCTCGTCGAAAGATGCTACTTATGCTGCGGGTCGACAAGGTCCAGATGGGTCCGGATCGTTGTACCGAGGAAGTCCGCATGACACCCACCGCACATGTCGCCGCGGCGGACACGAAGCCCCGGCGCCGGTCCGCGCTGAACTTCGCGATGGCGGCCGCCGCCGGGGTCGCGGTCGCCAACATCTACTACAACCAGCCGATGCTCGGCATCATGGAGCGGGACCTGCCCGGTTCCGCCACCAGCTTCGTGCCGACCGCGACGCAGCTCGGCTATGCCGCGGGCCTGTTCCTGCTCGTCCCGCTGGGGGACCTGATCGAGCGCAAGCGGCTGATCGTCCTGCAGTTCGGTGGCCTTGCCGTCGCGCTGGCGCTCGCCGCGGTGGCGCCGGGGGCGACCATGGTGATCCTCGCTTCGCTGCTCGTCGGCGTCCTGTCGACCGTCGCGCAGCAGATCGTGCCGCTGGCCGCGCATCTGGCGACGCCGGAACGGCGCGGCGCGACCGTGGGCACGGTGATGGCGGGGTTGCTTTGCGGCATCCTGCTCAGCCGGACGCTTGCCGGCTTCGTGGCGACCCAGGCGGGCTGGCGCGCGATGTTCTGGCTCGGCGTGCCGATGGCGATCGGGGCGGGCGCGCTGATGGCGGCCATGCTGCCCAGAAGCGTGCCGGAGACGCGCCACAGCTACGGCTCGCTGCTCCGTTCGCTCGGCGGTATCTGGTCCGAGTTCGCCGCCCTGCGCAAGGCGGCGATCACGCAGGCGTTGCTGTTCGCCGGCTTCAGCGCGTTCTGGACGATCCTGGCGCTGCATCTGCAGGAACCGCACTTTTCGCTGGGTGCCGATGTGGCGGGACTGTTCGGTGTCGTGGGCGCGGTCGGCGTCCTTGCCGCGCCGGTCGCCGGGCGGATCGCCGACCGGCGCGGGCCGCACCCGGTGATCCTGCTCGGCACCGTCCTGACGCTGGCGGGGTGGGGCGTGTTCGGGATCTTCGACACCATTGCGGGACTCATCGTCGGCGTCGTCCTGCTCGACTTCGGCGTGCAGAGCGCGCTCGTCTCGAACCAGCATGTCGTCTTCGCGTTGCGCCCCGAAGCGCGGGCGCGGCTGAACACCATCTTCATGGGCGCGATGTTCCTGGGTGGTGCGGCCGGGTCCGCCGGGGCAACGCTGGCCTGGAACGGTGGTGGCTGGACCGCGGTCGTTGTCGTCGGCGGCGTTCTTTCCGGTGTCGGCGTGCTGATCCAGCTCGTCGGCCCGCAGCGGCAGCGCTGAGCGATGCGGATCGTGCCATCTGCGGACGCGATTGCCGCGCGTGTGCGACGCGCGGTCAAAACGGGTAAGGACCTGGGGCATCGGACGACGCGACGTCCGGGCAGGCGCGAAGGGGATCGGGACCATGATTGACACGCGTGAACATCAGCGCTTCCCCGTCCTGACGCCGGCGCAGATCGCGACGGCGCGCCGCTTCGCCAGCGGGCCGGAGACATGCTTCGCGCCCGGCGAGACGCTTTACGCGATCGGCGACCATGGCGCGCCGGCGTGGCTGGTGCTCGGCGGGACGATCGAGGCCGTCCGGCGCGACGGGTTGAGCGGCGAGGCGACGATCACCGTTCACCACGCCGGCCAGTTCTCCGGCGAGGTCAATCAGCTGGCGGGCCGTCCGTCGATCGCGGCAGGGCGGGCCGGGCCGGACGGCTGCACCGCGCTGCCGCTCGATCCGGCGCATCTGCGGGCGCTGATGGTCGGGTCGGCGGATGTCGGCGAGATCGTGATGCGGGCGCTGATCCTGCGCCGGGTCAGTTTGATCGAGGAGGGTGGTGCCGGCACGATCCTGATCGGCACGCCCGGCAGCCCGGACATGGTGCGGTTGCAGGATTTCCTCGGCCGCAGCGGGTTGCCGAACCTCGTGCTCGACGTCCGGTCCGACGAGGAGGGCCGGGCGCTGGTCGAGCGCACCGGCGTGCTGCCGGACGAACTGCCGCTGGTGATCTGCCCGACGGGGCCGGTGCTGAAACGGCCGAGCGTCGAGGAACTTGCCGCCTGCCTCGGCGTGGTCCCGGCGATCGACCCGGACCGGCTGTACGACGTCGCGATCGTCGGCGCCGGTCCGGCCGGGCTCGCGACCGCCGTCTATGCGGCGTCCGAAGGGTTGTCGGTCGTCGTCCTGGATGCCAGGGCGATGGGCGGACAGGCGGGCGCATCGGCACGGATCGAGAATTATCTCGGTTTTCCCACCGGCATTTCCGGTCAGGCGCTCGCGGGCCGGGCGTTCAACCAGGCGCTGAAATTCGGTGCCGAGATCGCGATTCCGGTATCGGTCGAGGGGCTGGACTGCGACGGGCCGGAGCCGACCCTGCTCTGTGCGGACGCGCGCCGCGTGAAGGCGCGTGCCGTGGTGATCGCGTCGGGCGCGCGCTATCGCCGGCCCGACGTGCCGAACCTTGCCGACTTCGAGGGGGCGGGCATCTCCTATTGGGTGTCCGCCATCGAGGCGCGGCTGTGCGCGGGCGAGGAGGTGGTGCTGGTCGGTGGCGGCAACTCGGCCGGACAGGCGGTTGCGTTCCTGGCGCCGCAGGTCCGCAAGCTGCATCTGGTGGTGCGGCGCGAACTGGCGGCCACCATGTCGCGGTACCTGATCGACCGCATCGCCGCGCTGCCGAACGTGGAGATCCACATTGGCAGCGAGGTCGTGGCGCTGGAGGGCGATCGCGAGACCGGCCTTGGCGCAGCGACGTTCCGCGACCGGCGCAGTGGTGCGCTGACCAGATGCGAGGTCCGGCACATGTTCCTGTTCATCGGTGCCGACCCGAATGCGGACTGGGCGCAGGGCTGCATCGACACGGACGCCAAGGGATTCATCCTGACCGGCGCGGGTTCGTTGCCGCTGGAAACCAGCCGGCCCGGCGTCTTCGCGATCGGCGACGTGCGCGCCGGTTCGACCAAGCGCGTTGCGGCCGCCGTCGGCGAGGGGGCGGCGGTGGTCGCGCAGATCCACAGCCTGTTTGCCGAACAGTCCGCTACGGAGGCACGCGCATGACCTGCACGCACATCGACACGATCCGGGCGGTAACGCCGAGTGCCAGGGGGTGCGAGGATTACCTGAAGATCGGCAGTGCTTGGGTCCATCTGCGGCTGTGCCGCGGATGCGGTCACGTCGGCTGCTGCGATCAATCGCCGCATCGTCACGCACGCGCGCATTTCCGAACGACGCGGCATCCGATCATCGAGGGCTACGACCCGCCCGAGGGCTGGGGATGGTGCTATGTCGACGATGCCGAAGTCATGCTTCCGGACCGGACGCCGCAGATGGGGCCGATCCCGCGCTTCTACTAGGTCCGATCGCGGTTCGGGATTTCCAGGACGACCACGCAGCGCCACAGGTTCCGGCAGCGCAGGACATATCCGGGTTGGCGGGGGACGGTGCCGCGCGTAGATGGGCCGCGGACGACGGCCGGCGCGCGCACCGCCGACCGCCTCGGCCGTCCGGTCCCGGTGCAGCGGCTCACGGCCGGACCTGCGCGGATGGGTCGACCGGGGCGACGATTGTTGTGGAGGCTGGAATAGCGACGGACGAGTCATGACGGCCGGGGATGCGCAGGGGATCGAAGCGGTCCTGCTGGCCAATCGCGATCGTCTGGTGCGCTTCCTGGAAGCACGGGGTGCCGGAGACGCGGCGGAGGATGTCTTCCAGGAACTCTGGATGAAGCTGGCGACCCATCCCACGGGCCCGGTCGGGCAGCCATTGTCGTACCTGTACCGCGCGGCGAACAACCTGATGCTCGACAGATACCGGTCGTTACGGCAGGCGGCGCTGCGGGATCACGCGTGGGCGGACCCGGATGGCGCGCAGGACCGCGACGATGCGGCAATCGCGCAATCGCCGGTCACTTCCGTGGAGCGGACATTGATCGCGCGGGAGGAACTGGCGCGGGCGGACGCGGCGGTGACGGCCCTGGGGCCGCGCGCCGCCACCTGTTTCCGGCGTTTCCGGCTGGACGGGATCAGCCAGAAGGCCATCGCGGCCGAACTGGGGATCAGCCTGAGCACGGTCGAGAGCGACCTGCGCAAGGCCTATGGTGCGCTGGTCGAATTGCGGAGACAGATCGATGCGGTGTGACATGCCAAGGTCCCGCGGACATGGCTTCGTCATACCGGTATGGAACCGATGATGGACCAGTCGCGACCGACCCCCGACGCCCAGGCCATCGACTGGGTCATTCGCCAGCGCGATCCCGCGTTCGACGACTGGGATGCGTTCACCCTGTGGCTGGAGGCGGATACGCGGCATGCCGAGGCGTATGACGTCGCGGCGGTCGCGGACGCGGATGCGGCGGACCTGCCCGCGCAGCCCGTGGCGCGGGCTGTAGCCCGGCCGAGCCGCCGGATCTGGCTGGCGGGCGGCGCGGCGGCGGCGGCGGCGCTCGTCGGGATCGTCGGCTACGGCGCGGTCGACCGGTCGCCCGATCTGGTCCGCGTCGCGACCGCGGCGGGCGAGCGGCGGACGCTGACGCTGGCGGACGGATCGTCGATCGCGCTGAACGGCGACACCCGCATCGCGATCGACCGGGACCGGCCGCGCTTCGCCGCGCTGGAGCAGGGCGAGGCGATGTTCCGCGTGGTGCACGATCCGGCCGATCCGTTCACGGTGACGGTCGGCGGGGCGACCGTGGTGGACGTCGGCACCGTGTTCGACATCGTGCGCGAGGCCGGATCGACGCGGGTCGCGGTGTCCGAGGGTGCGGTCGTCTATAATCCGGACGCGCAAAACGCCCATGTCGCGGCGGGGCGGCAGTTGCAGGCGGACGATGCCGACGCGACGCCGCGGATCACGGCGATCGTCCCAGCGCTCGTCGGTGGCTGGCGGACGGGCCAGCTGGTCTATGACGGGGCGCCGCTCTCGACGGTCGTCGCCGACATCCGCCGGGGGACGGGGACGCGGATCACGCTGGCGTCCGGACTGGCGGACCGGCCGTTCCGCGGTGCGTTGCTGACCGGCGGCGACAAGGGCCGGATCGCGGGCGAGCTGGCGGCGCTGACCGGGTTGCGCGCGACGCGCCGGCAGGACGAATGGCACCTGACGCGCGGGGGACCGTGATCGCGGGCCTGCGGTTCCTGATCGTCGGATGCGCCGTCCTGCTGCCGAACGCGGTCGGGGCGGCGTCGCCGCGCGTGATCGACGTGCCCGCCGGACGGCTGGCGGACGTCACGGCGAGGCTGGGGATGCAGGCGGGAATCAGCATCGCAGTCGCCGATCCGGCGCTCTGGCAGGCGCGCGTCGCGCCGGTGCGCGGGCGGATGGCGGCGGGCGCGGCGCTGCGGCGGATGCTGCGCGGTACGGGTGCGCAGGCGGTGCAGGTGAGCGCGGACGGATGGCGCATCGTCCGCACGCCGTTACGCGTGGCGCGTCCGATGGCGGCGCGGGCGCCGGTGCGCACGCTCGCCCCGCCTGCGCCGCGCGATCCGGCGGTCGATATCGTGGTTACCGCCAGCAAGCGCGACACGCTGCTGTCGCACTATGCCGGGACGGTGCACGTGCTGGACGGCGGCGATCTGGCGCTGGGCGGGGTGCGCGGCACCGAGGCGATCCTGTCGCGGCTGGCCGGGGTCGCATCGACGCATCTGGGATCGGGACGCAACAAGCTGTTCATACGCGGCATTGCGGACAGCAGCTTCACCGGTCCGACGCAGGCGACGGTCGGCCAGTATCTCGGCGATATCCGGCTGAGCTACAACGCGCCCGACCCGGACTTACGGCTGTACGATATCGCGCGGGTGGAGGTGTTGGAGGGGCCGCAGGGTACGCTGTACGGTGCGGGATCGCTGGGCGGGATCATCCGCCTGATGCCGAACGCGCCCGATCCGTCCGCGCTGGCGCTGACCATGGCGGGCGGTGTGTCGGCAACGCGGCACGGCGCGCCGGGCGGCGATGTCGGCGGCATGGCGAACGTGCCGCTGGGCGGCGGCAACGCGCTGCGGCTGGTGGGCTATGCGGTCAGCGACGGCGGCTACATCGACAATCCGCTTCGCGGTACGGACGACATCAACCGGACGCGCACCGTGGGCGGGCGCGCGACGCTGCGGATCGCCCCCGGCGACGGCTGGACGGTCGATGCGGGGGGCGTGATCCAGTCCACCGACGCCGACGACAGCCAATATGTCGACCGCGGCGCGCCGCCGCTGACGCGCAGCAGCGCGGTGGAACAGGGCGCTGAGGCGCGCTATGCGCTCGGCACGCTGGTCGTCGCAAAGACGTGGGACGGGCTGCGGTTCCAGTCGTCCAATGCGGTCGCGGGCCACCGGCTGGACGAACTGTTCGACGCCGGCCGCCCGGACGATCCGTCGCGGTTGTTCGCGCAGGACAATCGCACGCGGATGATCGCCAGCGAGAACCGCCTGTGGCGGCCGGTCAGGGACGGCTATGGCTGGGTGCTGGGCGGCAGTTTCCTCGACAACCGGACGCGGTTGAACCGCCGCTTCACATCGCCGTCCGCGCGCGCGCTGCTGACCGGCGTCACCAACCGCATCACCGAATATACGCTGTACGGCGAAGGCAGCGTCGCTGTGCGGCCGTGGCTGACCGCGACCGCGGGTGCGCGCTATTCGCGGGCGCGGCTGAGCGGGGACGGGGAGGATGTGGCGGAACGCGTCGTCCAGTCGCTGCGCGCGGTGGTGGCGCGGCGGCGCGAGCGTGATCTCCTGCCGTCGTTCGGGATCGTCGCCAACCCGGTGGCCGACGTCGCGCTGTTCGCGCGGTACCAGCAGGGGTTCCGGCCGGGCGGACTGTCGATCGAGACGGACCGCGTCCGCCGGTTTCGCAACGACCGGGTGACGACGGGCGAGGCGGGCGTGCGCTACGGCCAGCCCGGGCGGGGGCGGTTCGATGCGGCGCTGTCGCTGTCGCACAGCCGGTGGCGCAACATCCAGGCGGATTTCATGGACGGCGACGGTCTGCCCAGCACGGCCAATATCGGCAACGGGGTCATCACGTCGGTGTCGCTGACCGCGGCGGTGCGCCCGGTCGCGGGGCTGTCGTTCGACCTGGGCGCGGTGTTCAACCGGAGCCGGGTGACCGAATTGTCGCCCGAACTGCTGGCCGCGTCCGCCACCGAACGGCTGGGTCGGATCCCCAACGTGGCGCGCCACGCGGTGCGGCTGGGTGCGGACTATGTCGCGGCACTGGCGCCGGACACCGCGCTGCGGCTGTCGGGATGGGCGAACTATGTCGGGCCGTCGCGGCTGGGGATCGGGCCGGTGCTGGGCGAGCGGCAGGGCGACTATGTCGACACCGGGCTGGTCGCACGGCTGGGCGATGCGCGGCGCGGGCTGTCGATCACGGTCACCAACCTGCTGGACGATGTCGGCAACCGGTTCGCGCTGGGCACGCCGTTCGTGACGGGGCGGAACGGTTATCTGACGCCGATGCGGCCGCAGACGGTGCGGGTCGGGCTGGACATCGCCTATTGAGGCGCGTGCCGATCGCGGGATCGGCGAACCATCAAGGCCGCGTCGTGCCGGCTCCGTCGTGCAACCGAGAAGACTGCACGAAGGGTTGCCATGCGTATTGATCTGTTCACGTCCACCGCGATCGTCGCGTCCTTCTGCATGGCCGGGTCCGCCGCGGCGCAGACCGCGATCGAGACGCGGACCACGACGCCGGTCCGCACATCGACGATCCGGGCCGGGGCGCCCGACGCGATCCGCATCACCACCGCCGGTTCGGTCGTGCCGACGGGCGGCACCGCGGTCACGGTCGACAGCATTCACGCCGTGGTGAACGAAGGCACGGTCCAGGTCACCGACGCGAACGGCGCGGTCGGCATCGGGGCGGGCCGCGGCACCGGCGGCGGCATCACCAACCGTGGCAGGATCGTGATCGACGAAGCCTATGTGCCCGTCGATACCGACCGGGACGGCGATCTGGACGGCGGGCTGGCGCAGGGCAATGGCCGCTTCGGCATCCGCACGGACGGCGCCTATGCAGGCACCGTCGCCAACGCGATCGGCGGGGCGATCACGGTGGAGGGCAACGACAGCGCCGGGATCTGGCTGGGCGGGCCGCTGACCGGCAATCTGGATCATAGCGGGGGTACGCAGGTGATCGGCGACCGGGCGGTCGGCGTGCGGACCGGCGACGTCACGGGGAATGTGCGGCTGGCCGGAACGATCGGCGTCGTGGGGCGGGACGCGGTGGCGACGCGGATCGACGGTGCGATCACGGGTGCGCTGGTCGTGCAGGGCGGGATCGCATCGACCGGCTACCGCAGTACGACCCTGCCCGCCAACCTGACCGCGCTGGACGCAGACGATTTGTTGCAGGGCGGGTCCGCGATGGTGGTCGCGGGCAATGTCGGCGGGGGCATCGTGTTCGCGGTGCCGCCGGCCAATACCGATCCGGCCGGGACCGACGACGACCGGGACGGCATCGTCGACACGGCGGAGGGGGCCGCCGCCGTCGCGACCTATGGCGCGGCACCGGCCGTGCTGATCGGCGCGGCCGACCGTGCGGTGGCGATCGGCGCGGTTGCCGGGCGCACGGACGGGTTCGGACTGGTGATCGACGGCGCGATCCTCGGCAGCGGGGTCTATGCCGGCGTCGCGGGCAACGGGCTGGTGATCGGTGGCCAAAGTGGGACGACGACGATCGCGGGCGGAATGGCGGTGGCCGGCAGCGTGCAGGCGCAGTCGAACGGCGGCGCCGCCACCGCGATCCGGATCGGCAGCGGCGCGACCGTCCCGCAGATCGCGGTTTCGGGCACGGTCAGCGCCAGCGGCGGCGGCGCGGCGGGTGTCCGGTCCACCGCGATCCTGATCGAACAGGGCGCCGGCGTGCAGACGATCCGCGTGACCGGCACCGTGGGCGCGACGGCAAGTGCCACGGACGGCGCGGCGACCGCGATCCGCGACGCGTCCGGCACGGTGTGGTTGGTGGACAATAGCGGGACGATCGGCGCGAGCGGGGCGCTGGCGACATCCGACCGGAACGTCGCGATCGACCTGTCGGCCGCGACCGGTGACGTGACGGTGCGGCAATCGGGTGCGGCCGGCGCGGCGATCGGCGGCGCGATCCTGACGGGAAGCGGGAACGACCGGATCGAGATCGCGACCGGCCGCGTGGTCGGCGCGATCCGGACGGGCGCGGGGAACGACGCGCTGACGCTGACCGGACCCGCAGTTTACAATGGGGCGGCCGATTTCGGCGGTGGGGCGGACCGCCTGGCGATCGCCGATACCGCGCAGTACCTGGGCACGCTGACCAACGCGGGCGGACTGGCCGCGACGGTGAATGGCGGGACGCTGCGGCTGACCGCGCCGGCGGCGATCGGGTCGCTGGCGGTGGCGGGCAAGGGTACGCTGGGCGTGGCGCTGGGCACCGCCACGCTGACCACGCCCGCGCTGGTGGTGGCCGGGACCGCGCGTTTCGAGGCGGGGACCACATTGTCGGTTTCGATCGCCAACGTGTCGGGCGCGATCGGCCGGCATGTCGCGGTGCAGGCCGGGACGCTGACCGGAACGGACGTGCCGACGCTGGCCACGACGACGCTGCCGTTCCTGTACCGGGGGATCCTGACGCGTACCGGCAACGCGCTGACCGTCGATATTGCGCGCCGGACCGCGGCGGAACTGGGGCTGAACCGTCCGCAGACCGCGATCAACGATGCGGCCTATGCCGCGCTGACCGCGGACGCGCGGATCGGCGGCGTGTTCCTGGGCATCGCGGACGGGGCGCTGTACCGGGCGACGCTGAACCAGATGCTGCCGGACCAGGCGGCGGGCACGTTCGAAATGGTCACGATGGGATCGCGCACCGCCGCGCGGATCATCGCGGACCCGGACGGGTATTTCAAGGACCAGGGCCGCTGGGCCTATTGGGTGGCACCCGCCGGATGGCAGTCCAAGGCGCGGAACGGCGCGGACAGCGGGTATGATATCGCGGGCTGGGGCGTTTCGGGCGGGGCGGAGATCAAGACCGGGATCGGCAATTTCGGCGTGACGCTGGGTTATCTCGACGGGCGCGACAGCACGCCCGGCATCGCCAACCGCGTCGAGAGCAAGCAGATCGAGGCGGGCGGATACTGGCGGATCATCCAGGGTCGGTTCGCGGCGCACGCGCGCGGATCCTATGCCCGCGTCGATTTCGACGGAACCCGCCGGTTCCGCGGCACCACGATCGCGAACGAGGCGGTCGACCGGACCGCGACGAGCAGCTGGAAGGGGGACATGGCCTCGGCCGGGGCCGGCGCATCCTATGAACTGAACAGCGGGCAGTGGTTCCTGCGCCCGACGGTCGCGGTCGACTATTACCGGCTGGAAGAGGGCGCGCATACGGAGCGGGACGCCGGCGGGACCGGTTTCGCGCTGTCCGTGACAGACCGGACGAGCGACGAACTGGCGGTGACGGGCAGCATCGGCGGCGGCGTGGACATCTTCAGCGTGTCGCGCGATTTCCTGGGGCGAAAGCTGGGCGAGGGCTGGTTCCGGATCGAGGCCGAGGCCGGGCGGCGGGAGATCGTCGGCGGCGGGCTGGGTGTCACGACAGCGCAGTTCGCCGGCGGGCAGAGCTTCACGATCGCGCCGCGCGAACGCGACAGCGGCTGGATCGGCCGGGTGCGTGCGCTGGGCGGATCGGACGCGTTCCGGCTGGCGGGCGAAGTGGGGGCGGAGGAACGCGAGGGCAGGGCGGCGATGTCCGTGCGCGCCAGCATGCGGATCAGCCTGTTCTGACTTTCGGGACGTCGGGGGAAACGGCGCGTCGATGATCGGTAGGGCCGGGGTCGTGCGTGCCATCCTGCCCCGGCCGCACCGGCATGATAGGACATGACGATGTATTGCCTTTGCGCACACCCCATGTATCGCGCCGTCCGGACGTCGCGTGGCGGCTGACCCACTCCGGGCCGGGCGCGCGGTGGAAGAGGCGACGATGGCATATCGGTTCATGGACGATCGGATGGGGTGGCGTTGAGCGGGATCACGCGGCGCTCCGTCCTGCGCGGGGCCGGGCTGGGTGCCGGCGCAGCGGCCGTTCCCTGGCTGCCTGCCTGGGCGCAGCCGGTTTCGGCCGGAATCGTGACGCCGCGGCCGGCATCCTTGCCAACCTTGGCCGGCCCCGACATCGCGTTGCGCGTGGCGCATCAGACGATGATGATCGATGGGCGGACGCACCATGCGATCGGCATCAACGGCACGGTGCCCGCCCCGCTGATCCGGCTGCGGCAGGGACAGGACGTGCGGATCGCGGTGACGAACGCGCTGGCGGAAGAGACGTCCATCCACTGGCACGGGTTGCTGGTGCCGTTCCAGATGGACGGCGTGCCGGGCATCAGCTTTCCCGGCATCGCGGCGGGGGCGACGTTCGAATATCGGTTCCGGGTCGTGCAGGCCGGGACCTACTGGTATCACAGTCATTCGGGGTTGCAGGAGCAGATGGGCCATTACGGGCCGGTCGTGATCGATCCGGCGGGGCCGGACCCGATCGTGGCGGACCGCGAGCATGTCATCCTGCTGTCCGATCACAGCGCGCTGCACCCCCATGCGATCTTCCGCAAGCTGAAGCAGCAGGGCGGCTATTTCAACTACCAGAAACAGACGCTGGCGGGGTTGCTGGCCGGGCGGGACCAGCCGGCGAAGGACCGCGCGTCCTGGGGCGGCATGCGGATGGACCCGACCGACGTTTCGGACGTGACGGGATCGACCTACACCTATCTGGTCAACGGGCATGGGCCGGCGGACAACTGGACCGCGCTGTTCACGCCCGGCGAACGGGTGCGACTGCGGATCGTCAACGCATCGGCGATGACCAATTTCAACGTGCGGATACCGGGCCTGACGCTGACCATCGTGCAGGCGGACGGGCAGAATGTGCGGCCGGTGACGGTGGACGAGTTCCAGATCGCAGTGGCCGAAACCTATGACGTGATCGTGGAGCCGACCGCGGCGATCGCCCATACGCTGGTCGCCGAAGCCTGGGACCGGTCCGGCATGGCGCGGGCGACGCTGGCCCCGCGGGCGGGCATGACGGCGGCGGTGCCGGCGCTGCGCACGCGACCGCTGGCGACGATGACCGACATGGGGATGGGGGGCATGGGCGACATGGCCGGCATGGATCATGGCGCGATGGCCGCCATGTCTGCCGCGCCCGATGCGTGCCCGCCGGAACATGCCGCGATGGGGCATTGCCAGCTCGCAGGCCAGACCGGCGCGGGCGGGATGCCGGCGATGTCGCATCGGATGCGCGATTTCGCCAATGCGCCCGAACTGCCGCGTACGCCGGTGGTCCAAACGATTTCGCCGATGCCGGTCGACCGGACGGGCGCACCGCCGCAGGGGCTGGCCAATGCCGGGCACCGCGTGCTGGTGTACCGCGATCTGGTCGCGCTGGCCGTGAACCCGGACGTGCGCGCGCCGAGCCGGACGCTGCGCATCCACCTGACCGGCAATATGGAACGCTATATGTGGGCGTTCGACGGGGTGAAGCTGAACGCGGTGACCGCGCCCATCCCGTTCCGCGCGGGGGAGCGGGTGCGCGTGACGCTGGTCAACGACACGATGATGGCGCACCCGATCCACCTGCACGGGCATTTCTTCGAACTGGTGACCGGGCATGGCGACCATGCGCCGCGCAAGCACACGGTGAACGTGGCCCCGGGCGGCACCGCGACGTTCGACCTGACCGCCGATGCGATCGGCGACTGGGCGTTCCATTGCCACATGCTGTACCATATGCATGCCGGGATGATGCAGGTCGTGACCGTGCGGCCGGAGGGCGCGGCGTGAAGGCGGCGGTGATCGCGGCGGCGGCGCTGTTGCCGATCGCCACGCCGGTCGCGGCGCAGATGCCCGGCATGGGCGGAATGCACGCCATGCCGGGCATGGCGATGCCGGTCGCCAAACCGCGTGCCACCGGAAAAGGACCCGTGCGTGCGGCGCGGGCCGCCAAGGCAAGGCAACCCGTTGCAGCGCAGGCGGCGACGCCCGGTTGCCCGCCCGAACATGCGGCTATGGGGCATTGCACGGCAGCGGCGCCACCGCCCACGACACCGCCCACGACATCGGCGGTGCCACCGGTGGAGACGCCGGTAGCGGACGGAGGGCGGCGCGGGACGGACCGGCCCGCCGGGAACGCGCCGCCGCCGGCACCGCCGACGACGCTGGCCGCGGCGCGTTTCTACGACCCGGCCGCGATGGCGGCGGCGGATCGCCGGATGCGGGCGGAACATGGCGGGATGATGTTCAGTCGCGTGATGCTTAATCTGGCCGAGGTGCAGGCGCAGCGCGGCGAGGAAGGCTATCGGTGGGACGGCGAAGGCTGGTTCGGCGGCGACCTGAACCGGCTGGTGGTGAAGAGCGAGGGCGAGGCGGCGTTCGGGAGGCGGATCGACACGGCGGAGGTGCAGGCGCTCTACAGTCGGGCGATCGGGCCGTATTTCGACGTGCAGGCCGGGGTGCGGCAGGATCTGGGGCGGGGCACGCGCAGCTATGCCGCGATCGGGGTCGAAGGGCTGGCGCCATATTGGTTCGACGTGGAAGGCGCGCTGTTCCTGTCGAACCGCGGCGACGTGCTGGCGCGGGTCGAGGGCACCTACGACCAGCGCATCACGCAGCGGCTGATCCTGCAACCGCGCGCCGAACTGAACCTGGCGGCGCAGGACGTAGTGGCCAGCCGGATCGGGGCCGGGCTGTCCGATGCGGAACTGGGCCTGCGGCTGCGGTACGAGGTCCGGCGCGAATTCGCGCCCTATGTGGGCGTCGCGTGGGAACGGCGGTTCGGCCGGACGGCACGGCTTGCCCGCGCGGCGGGGGAGGGGCGCGGCGGCGCGGCGCTGGTGCTGGGGGTGCGCGCCTGGTTCTGACGGTGTTCCAGGCTGATCCAGGTTGCGGCCTTTATGCGGAACGTGCGGTCCGTCGACCGGTTTGAGCTTCTGTAACAAGGAGTTCTGCGATGAACGACGGCGCGACGAACAGCGGGCGCGACGATGCGCCGCTCGCGACATCCAAACATGGCGATCCGGCGGGCGAGACCGGTGGCCGGATCCGTAATACGGCCGGCGACCAGATCATGGCGCGCGCGGTGACGATCAACCGACCGCGGGCCGAGCTTTATGCCTATTGGCGGGACTTTGCGAACCTGGCGACGTTCATGGAGAATGTCGAACGGATCGACGTGACGGACGATCGCCGGTCGCACTGGGTGGTCGCCGCCCCCGCCGGCAAGAGCGTCGAATGGGACGCGATCGTGACCGAGGATCGGCCGGACGCACTGATCGCGTGGGAGACCGCCCCCGGCGCGGACGTGCCCAACAGCGGGCGGATCGAGTTTGCGGACGCGCAGGGCGGGCGTGGCACGGTGGTGACCGCGACGATCCTGTACGACCCGCCGGCCGGTATCGTCGGCAAGATCGTGGCCAAGCTGTTCCAGCGCGAACCCGCGATCCAGGCACGCCGCGACCTGCGCCGCTTCAAGCAGCTGATGGAAACCGGCGAGATCAGCACCAACGCGATGAACCCGGCGCAGGCCGCGGCCAAGGAGGCATAGTCCAATGCGCGCACTTGCCTGGCACGGCCGCCACGACGTTCGCGTCGATACCGTCGACGATCCGGAGATCGTCAACAAGCGCGACGCGATCATCAAGGTCACGTCCACCGCCATCTGCGGGTCCGACCTGCATCTGTATGACGGCTATATCCCGACGATGAAGGCGGGCGATATCCTGGGTCACGAGTTCATGGGCGAGGTGGTGGAGACCGGACCCGGCAGCACGTTGCAGAAGGGCCAGCGCGTCGTCGTGCCGTTCACGATCGCGTGCGGATCCTGCTTCCACTGCGGCAAGCAGCAATATTCGGCATGCGACAACGGCAACCCGGCCGACAACCAGGATATTGCCGAGACGCTGTACGGGCAGCCGATGTCCGGACTGTTCGGGTACAGCCACATGACGGGCGGTTATGCGGGCGGTCAGGCGGAATATGTCCGCGTGCCATATTCCGACGTCGGGCCGATCGTGATCCCGGACGGGGTCGACGACGACAAGGTGCTGTTCCTGTCCGACATACTGCCGACCGGATGGCAGGCGGCGGAGAATGCCGACATCGAACCGGGCGATACCGTTGCGGTGTGGGGATGCGGCCCGGTCGGGCTGTTCGCGGTGCAGTCCGCGTTCCTCATGGGCGCGGCGCGGGTGATCGCGATCGACCATTTCCCGAAGCGGCTGGAACTGGCCCGGCGGTTCGGCGCGGAGACGATCAATTTCGAGGAAACCGCCACCTACGATGCGCTGATGCAGATGACCGGCGGGATCGGGCCGGATGCATGCATCGACAGCGTGGGGCTGGAGGCGCACGGCCTGTTCGTCGATAATGTGATCGACCAGATCAAGAAATCGACGTTTCTCGGCACGGACCGGATCCATTCGATCCGCCAGGCGATCGTCGCGTGTCGCAAGGGCGGGCGCGTGTCGATGCCGGCCGTCTATGGCGGGATCGTCGACAAGTTCCCGTTGGGTGCGTTCATGGAGAAGGGGCTGACGCTGAAGACCGGCCAGACGCATGTGCAGCGCTATCTGCCGGGCCTGCTGAACGCGATCATGGAGGGAAAGATCGATACGACCTTCCTCATCAGCCACCGCATGCCGCTGGAGCAGGCGCCGGAAGCGTACCGGATGTTCCACGACGAACAGAATGACGTGACGAAGATCGTGCTGAAGCCCGGCATGGCCGTGCCCGCACCCGCCGCCGCCTGAAGGAGACAAGACCATGTCCGACCGTAAATATGCCGTCATCACCGGGGCCTCGACGGGCATCGGATTCGAACTCGCCAGCCTGGCCGCGGAGAATGGCTACGACATATTGGTCGTGGCCGACGAGGCGTTGATCGACGCGGCGGCCGCCGATTTCCGGACGCATGGCGGGGCGGTGGAATCGCTTCAGGCCGACCTGTCGACCATCGAAGGCGTCGACGCGCTGATCGCGGCCACCAACGGGCGGACCATCGACCTGTTATGCGCCAATGCCGGGCGTGGACTGGGCAAGGGGTTCCTCGATCAGGACGTGGCGGACTGGCGGCGGGTGGTCGACACCAACATCACGGGCACGCTGTACCTGTTGCAGACCGTGCTGCGCGACATGGTGGCGCGCGACGCCGGCAAGGTGCTGGTCACCGGGTCGATCGCGGGGTTCATCCCGGGCAGTTTCCAGGCGGTGTACAACGGCACCAAGGCGTTCGTGGACAGCTTCACCGATGCGATCCGCGACGAATTGAAGGAGGCCAAGGGCGTCACGATCACGACGCTGATGCCCGGGCCGGTGGAAACCGAGTTCTTCGACCGGGCCGACATGATGGACACGTCGGTCGGCGTGTCGGAGAGCAAGAGCGAGGCCGGCGACGTGGCGCGCGACGGCTGGGACGCGGTGATGGCAGGCAAGGCGAGCGTCGTGTCCGGCTGGAAGAACAAGGTTCAGGTCGCGATGGCGCATGTGACGCCGGCCCCGATTTTGGCGCACATGCACCGTAACATGGCCGAACCGGGCAGCGCGGAGTGACGGCCGGCGGGGTTTTTCGAGCGGCTGGGTCTGATACTCTTGACCTGGCCTGCCATCGCTGGGCGGTCGGTGCGGTGTTCCGGCCGTTACCGACCGCCTGACGGCGATGGCCGGCCGAGACTGCGGGCTTTGCTTTCCACCGTCATCCTGACGGAAGTCAGGATGACGGTAGGAATGACGCGGCGAGTCGGGTTCAAATAACGCTGATCACCATTTGTAGCGGAGCGTACCGACGACGGTGCGGGATGCGCCGAAATAGCAGCTGTTGTTGAAGAAGCAGCTGGCGATGTGGCGTTTGTCGAACAGGTTGGTCGCGTTGACCATGGCCGAGAAGCCTTCGAGCGCGGGCGCGGCCTTGCCCAGGTCGTAGCCGAGGACCGCATCGACCAGGACGAAACCGGGGCTGCGGAACCGGGTCAGGATCGTGCGGCCGGCGATGATCTGCGACGCCGTGCCGTCCGATGCGCCGACGTAGCGGACGCCGGCACCGACGTTCAGGCCGGACAGCGGCCCCGATGCGCGGCGATCGCGGGCAAGATCGTAGGACAGGAAGCTCGCCGCGCTCCAGGTCGGCACGCCGAGCGGCTTGGTGCCGGTGGCACCGCTGACCAGCCCGACCTTGGCGGGGTCGTTGCCCTTGGTCACTTTCGGATCGGTATAGGTGCCGGCCACCACGACATCGACGCCGGGCAGGATTTCACCGCGCCCTTCCAGTTCGATGCCGCGGATCGCGACCTCGCCGATCTGGATGTTGGAATTGGCCGGGATGTTGCCGGTGCCGGCGGCCGGATCGGCGACGGGCACGCGGCGGCGGCGCAGGTCGAACGCGGACAGCGTGAACAGCGCGTTGGTGCCCGGCACCTGATATTTGATGCCACCTTCATATTGCCGGCCGGTGACCGGATCGAACGGCGTACCATCGAACAGCGTGCCGGTCTGCGGTTCGAAGCTTTCGGAATAGCTGAAGAACGGTGCGGCGCCGAAGCCGAATTCGTACAGCGCGCCCAGCCGCATCGTGAAGGCGGTCTGGTCCAGCCGGGTGACGCCGTTCGTGACCCGGTTGACCGAGGTCTGGTCGTACCAGTCGTAGCGGCCGCTGGCGATCAGCTGCAACCCGCCGATCGCGACCTGATCCTGCAGATAGACGCCGGTCTGGTTGACGCGGCGATCGCCCCGCGTCTGGGTAAGCGGGAAATCGCGGACCGGCAGGCCGTAGACCGGTGCGAACAGGTTCAGGTTGGGAATGCCCTGCGCGACGCCGGTGTTGAACTGTTGCGCGTTGGACCCGCGGTTGTTCTGATAGTCGAGCCCGGCCAGCACGGTGTGGCGCAGCGGGCCGGTATCGAACGTGCCGGTGACGCGGTTGTCGAGGGTGAGCGTGCGGAAATCCTCGTCCGATCCGCCCCCGCCGCGGACGATGGTGCCGAAATCGGTGTTCGCATTGGCACCCGTGCCGGTGACCGCGAAATCCGAAAGATAGACCTGCCGGTAATGCAGTTTGGTCCGCAGCCAGCGCATGTTTGACGTGAAGCTGAAGGCCGGCGAGAAATCGTGGCGGAAGAGCGTGGACACCGAGGTCTGGCGGCGATCGAATGCCTCGTAATCGGGTTCGCTGACGTTCAGGTCGGTCGGAAACCGGCCGAGCGGGTTGGCGAGCGCGGAACCATAGACCGACACGCCGCTGTAGGAGGCGGCCTGCGGATCGCGCTGATAGTTCAGGATGAGCGAGAGGCTGGTATCGGCATCCGGCGCGAAGGTGAGCATCGGGCGGATATAATAGCGTTCGTTGGTGGTCCGCGCGATGAAGCCGTCGCTGCGTTCGCCGCCGCCGATCACGCGGAACAGCCAGCGGTCGGACGCGTCGAGCGGCTGGTTGATGTCGATCGACCCGCGGGCAAGGTCGTAATTGCCGCCGGCCAGTTCCACCTGCCCGCCGCGGCCCGCATAGGGCAGTTTGCTGGTGAGGTTGACGAGGCCGCCGGGGGTGGAGTTGCCGTACAGGACGGAAGCAGGGCCCTTGATGACGTCCACCCGGTCGATCAGATGGAAATCGACCTGCGGCGTGGCGTAGATGCCACCGAGCAGCCGCATGCCGTCCAGATACACGCCGGGGGAAAAGCCGCGGACGAACAGCTGGTCGTAACGCGTCGCGACGCCGCCGCGCTGGTTGGGTGCGACGCCCGCGACATAGGTGAGCGCCTGGTTGATCGACAGCGCGTTGCGGCGGACCAGTTCGGCATTGTCGATGACGGTGATGGCCTGCGGCGTTTCGATCAGGGGAGTATCGGTCTTGGTGCCGGTGATGCCCGGCCGGGCGGTACGGGCGCCGGTGACGACGACGGTTTCCGGGACATCGCGATCGTCGGTGGCGGCGGTAGCAAGGTCCGCGGCGGCAAGGGCGGGCGTGGCGGCACCGAGCATCAGCAGCGCGAACAGCGCCGCGCGGCGCACCCCGCACACCGCGGAACGCGAGAGGACTGGCATAACGATCATCAAATTCACCCCTGGTACATCGCATTGCTATTGCGACTGACTCGCATGTCTCCTAGAAGAGCGATCGACGCGGTGCAAGAGTGTGATCGGAAAAATCGATGAGTGTGGGGCAGTGAGGGTAGCGCGACGACGCAGTGGGGGACGGCGCGTCGCGATGGCGGCGCGGGCATCGACCGCGTTGCTGGGCGGCTATGCCGCGACGGCGGCGATCGCCACGCTGGCCGCGCGGTTGCTGCCCGGCACGGCGGTCGAGGCGACGGCCTGGGCGATGACGGTGTCCTTCCTGCTCTATGCCGCCATCGTGTTGTGGGCGTTTGCCGAGCGCCGGCTGATGCGCGTGATCGCGACGATCTGGCTGGCGGCGCTGGTGCCGGCCGGCATCGTTGCCGCGATCGGTCTGCGGCCATGACCGGGGTGCAGGACGAGGTCCCGCAGGGATTGCGCAAGGTGATGGCGTGGATCCACGGCTGGCTGGGGCTGCTGGCCGGGTGGATGCTGTTCGCGATGTTCCTGACCGGGACCGCCAGCTATTTCCGGCCGGAAATCACGCAGTGGATGCAGCCGGAGATGCGCGCCGCGCCGGTGCCGCCCGAACGCAGCGCGGCGGATGCGGTCCGGTATCTGCAGACGTTGGCCGGCGATGCGGCGCAATGGGCGATCTACCTGCCCGACACGCGTACGGCGGTGACCCGCGCCTATGTGCAGGACGCCCCGCCGCCGCCCGGCAGCCCGCCCAAGAAGCGCCGGCCCGAAATCGTGATCGACCCGGCGACGGGCGTGCAGACCACCGCGCGCGACACGCGGGGCGGCGAGCAGTTCTACCGGTTTCATTTCCAGTTGCAGTTGCCGCACCCATGGGGACGCTGGCTGGCCGGGCTGTGCGGCATGTTCATGCTGGTCGCGATCATCTCCGGCGTCATCACGCACAAGCGGATCTTCGCCGATTTCTTCCTGTTGCGGTGGGGGAAGGGGCAGCGCAGCTGGCTGGACGCGCATAATGTGTCGGCCGTGCTGGCACTGCCCTATCATGCGATGATCACCTATACCGGGCTCATCACGCTGGCGGCGCTGTACATGCCGTGGCCGGCCCGCACGAACTTCCCCACGCCCGACGCCTATTATCGCGCGATGACGGGCGAACCGCCCGAAACACCCGCAACCGGACGGGCGGTGCCGCTGGCATCGGTGTCTGCGATGGTGCGGGCGGCGGAACGCGAATGGCCGGGCGGGCGCGCATCGCGGCTGATCGTCCGCCATCCGGGCGATGCCGCAGCGACGGTGACCGTCGTCCGCCACGCGGGCGACGGGATGAACGCGCGCGGCGCCACGATCACCTATGCCGGCACGGACGGACGCCGGCTGGCGGCATCGGCACCGCCGGGCGCGGGGGTCGCGACGGCGGGCGTGATGCTGGGGCTGCACCTGGGCAGTTTCGCGGGGCCGGCGATGCGCTGGCTGTTCTTCCTGCTCGGCCTGACGGGCACGGCGATGGTGGGAACCGGATTGCTGCTGTGGACCGCCAAGCGGCGTCGGCCGGGGGCCGCGCCGTTCCTCGGCCTGCGGCTGGTCGAGCGGCTGAATATCGCGGCGGTGGCCGCGTTGCCGGCCGGGATGGCGGCGTTCCTGCTGGCAAACCGGCTGATCCCGGCGGGGCAGGCCGGGCGGGCGGACACGGAGGTGGCGGCGATGTTCTGGATCTGGGGCGGGGTGGCCGTGGCCGGCTGGCTGCGGCCGGCACGGCGGGCATGGGCGGAGACGCTGGCGCTGTCCGCGGTGCTGTTCGCGGCAATCCCGGTCGTCAACGCGATCACCACCGACCGCGGGCTTGACCGGACGCTGTTCGGCGATGGTGACGCGCTGTTCCGCGCGTTCGACCTGGCGATGCTGGCGATCGCGCTGCTGCTGGCGTTCGGGGCGAGCCGGGCGGGGCGGCGGCCGGTGCCGGCGCGGGCGCCGCGACGCAGGATCGAACGAAAGGAACCGGCCCATGCTGGCTGAACTCTGCCTGAGCTATTGCGGCATGGCGGCGCTGGCGCTGGCGACATACCGGCTGCGCGACCTGCGGCCGGTGCCGGTCGGGCCGCTGCGCGCGGCCGGTATGGTCCTGCTGGCGGGGGCGCTGGCGGGGGCGGTCCTGCGGCTGGGCGCGGGGCAGGGGGTGGTCGCCTTTCTGGCGACGGCGGGGCTGGCCGGGATCGCGCTGGTGCTGATCCTGTCCGCGCGGCCGCGGGTCGCGGTGTCGCCGCTGTTGTTCGCCGTGCGCGTGGCGGGGGCGACGCGGCGACCGATGGGTACGGCGCTGCACCCCGACGGCGCATCCGCCGGCGGGTAGCGTCCGGTGCGTCAGGCGTGGTCGGTGCGTCCGGGCTTGGGGCCATCCTTCATGAAGCGTTAGTATCCCCACGCTACGCAACAGGTTGAATTCAGGGGAATCTGCAATGCAGCCAGGATGTCAGGGTTGTCGAACGAGCGTGCAAGACTTCGGCATCGCCATGGCCTTTCAGCCGATCGTCGATGTCGTGACCGGGCGACCGTTTGCGTATGAGGCGCTGGTGCGCGGTCCGGACGGGCAGGGTGCGGGCGAGGTCCTGTCAGCCGTCACGCCGGAAAATCGCTATGCCTTCGACCAGCAGTGCCGGGTGGCCGCGATCGAGGGCGCGGTGGCGGCCGGGATCCTGGAAACCGACGCGCGGCTTTCCATCAATTTCCTGCCCAACGCGGTCTATTCGCCGGTCGCGTGTATCCAGCTGACGCTGAAAACCGCGCATGCGACCGGTTTTCCGACCGACCGGCTGATCTTCGAGTTCACCGAGAACGAGGAAATGGCCGATATCGACCATGTGAAGCATATCGTCGAAAGCTATCGCAAGATGGGGTTCGCGACCGCGGTGGACGATTTCGGCGCCGGGCATGCCGGGCTGGGCCTGCTCGCCAATTTTCAGACGGATTTCATCAAGCTGGACATGGATCTGATCCGCGGGATCGACACCAGCCTGCCACGTCGGCTGATCGTGGGCGGGGTGGTGCGGATCGCGGAGTCGCTGGGCATCACGGTGATCGCGGAAGGGATCGAGACCGTCGCCGAATATGACGCGCTGCGCGGTATCGGCGTACGCTATATCCAGGGATATCTGCTCGCACGGCCCGGTTTCCGCGCGCTGCCCGCAGTGACCCTGCCGGAGACCCGTTACACGGCGGTGGCCTGAACCACTGCCGCCCGGTTGCCCCAGGGCAGCGGGCGGCCGGCGGCATCGACCGCGACCATGACGAATTCGGCGGACGCGGCATGGTGGCGCGCCGCAGACGCCAGATCCTCCGTCACCAGCGTCACGCCGACGGCGACGGACGTGCGGCCGGCGGCGACGATGGTGGCGGTCAGTTCAACCAGCGCGCCCTGCCGTACCGGGCGGCGGAAACCGAGCTGGCGGGACGCGACCCTGACCATGACGCCGCGGGTGTGGCGCGTCGCGGCGATGAAGGCGGCCTTGCCCAGCATCGCGAGCGCATCGCCCCCGAACAGCGTGCCGCGATGGTTGGTGTCGCCGGGGAACACCATGTCGATCAGCCGGACGACGGGACCCGCCGGCGTTTCCGCCAGTGTGTCCGCCGACGCGTCGGGCGCGGCGGTCATGCCGCCGCGCGCAGCGTGCGGGCGGCGGCGACCAGCGCGATCAGCGCCGGCCGCACCTCCGGCCATTTGCGCGTCTTCAGCCCGCAATCCGGGTTCACCCAGATCTGTCCGGCCGGCAGATGGGCGAGTGCCAGGCGCAGCAGCGCCACCATCTCGTCCGCCGCCGGCACGCGCGGGGCGTGGATGTCGTACACGCCGGGACCGATGTCGTTGGGGTAGCGATAGTCCGCAAAGCCTTCGAGCAGTTCCATCTGCGACCGGGCGGTTTCGATCGAGATCACGTCGGCGTCCATCGCGCCGATCGCGGGCAGGATGTCGTTGAATTCCGAATAGCACATGTGCGTGTGGATCTGCGTTTCGTCGCGCACGCCCGACGCCGACAGCCGGAAGCTTTCCACCGCCCAGTCGAGATAGGCCGCCCAGTCGCGGCGGCGGAGCGGCAGGCCTTCCCGCAGCGCGGCTTCGTCGATCTGGATCAGTTTGGCGCCCGCCGCCTCAAGGTCGATCACCTCGTCCCGGATGGCGAGTGCGATCTGGCGGCAGCTGACGGCGCGCGGCTGATCGTCGCGCACGAACGACCAGTTGAGGATGGTGACCGGGCCGGTCAGCATGCCCTTCATCGGCCGTTCGGTCAGGCCCTGCGCATAGGCCCACCAGTCGACGGTCATCGGGGCGGGACGGGCGACGTCACCGTACAGGATCGGCGGACGGACGCAGCGCGAGCCGTAGCTCTGCACCCACGCGCTGCGCGTGAAGGCGAAACCGGACAGCCGTTCGCCGAAATACTGTACCATGTCGTTGCGTTCGAATTCGCCGTGGACGAGCACATCGAGGCCGATCGATTCCTGCCAGTGGACGGTTTCGGCGGTTTCGGTTCGCAGGAAGCCTTCATAGGCGGCAGCATCGATTTCGCCGCGCATGAACTGCGCGCGGGCATGGCGGACGCCGGGGGTCTGCGGGAAGCTGCCGATCGTGGTGGTGGGGAAGGCGGGCAGGTTGAGCCGGGCGGCCTGGAGCGGCTGGCGGATGGCGAAATCCGACGTGCGGCGGGCCTGATCGGGCGTGACCGCGGCAAGGCGCGCGGCGACCGCGGCGTCGTGGATGCGCGGCGATGCGGCGCGTGCCGCAGCCGCGGCGGTCGATGCGGCGAGCGCGTCGCCGACCGCAGCCCGACCATGGTTGAGCGCGCGTTTCAGGACGTCGAGTTCGGCGATCTTCTGCACGGCAAAGGCCAGCCACTGCGCAATTTCGGGATCGAGCGCGGTTTCGAGCGCGAGATCGACGGGGGTGTGCAGCAGCGAGCAGGAGGGCGCGAGGATCAGGTCGCGCGTCGCGGCCACCGGTTCGAGCCGGTCAAGCAGCCGTTCGAGATCCGCGCGCCACACGTTGCGGCCGTCGATGATGCCGAGTGACAGCAGCAGGTCCGGCCGGGCGGCGGCCAGCACGGATTCAAGCTGTTCCGGCGCGCGGACGAGATCGATGTGCAGGCCGGCGACGGGAAGCGCGAGCGCGCAGTCCAGATTGTCGCCGATCGCGCCGAAATAGGTGGCGAGCATGAGCTTCGGTCCGGCCCCGGCAAGGCGGGCATAGCTGCGGGTGAAGGCGTCCCGCTGCGCATCGGTGAGGTCGAGGACGAGGCCGGGTTCGTCGATCTGCACCCAGTCCGCGCCGAGTGCCGCAAGCTGTGCCAGCACGTCGGCATAGATCGCGACCGCGGCATCGAGATGATCGAGCGGATCGACACCGTGCCCCTTGGCGAGCAGTGCCCAGGTGACGGGACCGAGCAGGACGGGGCGGGCGGCGATCCCCTGTGCCCGCGCTTCGCGATAGTCATCGAGGATGCGCGTGGAGGACAGCGCCAGCATTGTGTCCGCGGTCAGTTCGGGGACCATGTAATGATAGTTGGTATCGAACCACTTGGTCATTTCCTGCGCGGTATGGCCGGCACCAGCGCAACAGGCGGCGCCGTCCGGACCGGCACCCACTTCGGCGGTCGCGCCGCGCGCCATGGCGAAATAGGTCGACAGATCGACCGGGCCGCCGGGATGGGCGTAGCGCGCCGGGACCGCACCCAGCATGACGCTGGTATCGAGGACATGATCGTAGAGCGAGAAATCGCCCGCCGGGATATGGTCCGCGCCGAGATCGCGCTGGCAAGCCCAGGCTGTGCCACGCAGGGTGGCGGCGGTGGCGTGGAGAGCGGCGGTATCGTCCTGCCCTGACCAATGTCTTTCGAGTGCGAATTTCAGTTCGCGGCGCGCGCCGATGCGCGGGAAACCCAGTGTAGCGACGGTTACGGTCATATTCTACTCACCCCGATGGCGGGCGAGGGGCCGGAACGGACGCACACGGGACATTCGTCGCCGGACAACTAGTCCGGACGCCTAATTCCCCACGGGGCGACCAGACCGGACACCCCGCCGGAGGACGTTATCTGTCGAGGCAGGTCTCCTGGCTCACGGGTCGTCGCTACGGTCCGGCCTTCCCGGGGTCGCCCCCAGTGACATTGTTGGACCGCCGCTCGCCGCTTACAGTTGCGGGGGCAGCGCCGGCATTGGCCCCGAAGGACCGCACCGGCTTCCCGTCTTAGCTCCCCCGTTGCGAACAACGGGGAAGAACCTCAACACTATCCTTGTGGCCGGCGGGGGCGGAGCCGTCAAGGCAGATATAAAGATATCCTTATATCTGCAACTCGACAGGTCCGGTCAGGCGAGCGTCAGGCCGACGTCGACATTGCCGCGCGTGGCGTTTGAATAAGGGCAGACTTCGTGGGCCGCCTTCATCAGCTTTTCACCGTCGGCGCGGTCGACCCCCGGCAGCGAGACGGTGAGGTCGGCGGTGATGCCATAGCCCCCCTCGGACCGCGGGCCGAAGCCGATTTCGGCAGTGACGGTGGCATCGGACGGGACCTTGACGCCTTCCTTGCCCGACACCGCCTTCATCGCGCCCAGGAAGCAGGCGGAATAGCCGGCCGCAAAGAGCTTTTCCGGGTTGGCGCCAACGCCGCCGGGGCCGCCCATTTCCTTCGGCACGACGAGTTTCACATCGACCGAGCCATCGTCGGACTTTGCAGAACCGTCACGGCCGCCGGTTGCGGTGGCAGTGGTCTTGTAGATCGGATCGACGGACATGCGTGTTTCCTCGTGGCGCGGGTAGATTCGGAGTTGGGAACGGTCTGAGGCGGGATGCGCCGCACGACCGTTCGTGCCGACGCGGCAGGACGGTGCCGCGCGACGCCGAAATGAAAATCCGGGACCGGGTGCGGCGCGTCAGTCGCGGTCGCAGCGCGCGAAGGCGTCCTCGACCTGATCGGCCCAGGCGTTGCGCGCTTCATATTGGCCGAGTTGCGCCGCGGTGCGGGCGACGCGTTCGGCCGGGCTGGCAGGCATCGTCTGGAGCCGAAGCGGCCTTGGCCGGGCGGCGCGCAGCCGGCGGATATCGGCGGCCGAGGGGCAGCGTGCGACGGTGGCGTCCGCCGGCCTGCGTTGGGTTGCCGGCGTGGCGGCGGGGGGCGGGATCAGCAGCACCGGGACCGGCGGCGGTGCGGCCGACCGGCCGGGGATGCCGGCCGTGCAGGCGGCGATCAGCGGGACCGCGAGCAGCACTGCGAACCGGCGACCGCGCCTCATTTCCAGCCGGTCCATGCCGCGCGGCTATCCTGTTCGATGATCCGCGCATCGCCCGCCGCGGTGCCCGTGCTCTGCGTGGCGCGCAGGCGGGAGATTTCGGTGCCGGTGTCGGGGTGTGACCGGGTCGGGACGGGTGCGCCGGCCGCCGCGACGGCGGATGGCGCGGCGGCCGCCATCGCGACCGCAGCGTCGCGTGCGGCCACGATACGCGCCACGGCATCTGCGGCGTCCGCAGGCGTGGGGGGCGGGCCGGCGGTGGCCTGGCCGAGTTGGCGGAGCAGCGCGTGCTGCCAGGTCCGCAGGGCGGCGGCGTCGCGCCGCGCGCCGGCCCAGAGCAGCGCGACCGACAGCAAGGCGGCGAGCGCCAGCGCCAGACCGATTCCGAGCAGGAGGCTCAACCTGTTGGGATCGGTGCGCGGCATCGGTTCCGTTTCTCGTTGCGGCGCATCCCTTAGCGCAGCGATGTGCGCGATACCAAGCAGATCGTCAGGCTCAGATGGCGAGCGGCGCGACGTAGCCGGTGAGTTCGAGATAGCCACGTCCGCCGCGCGTGCGGACCGCCCCCTCCCAATAGACCGGCAGGCCGCCGGCGCGGGCGTCGAGTTCCTGCGCATCGAACAGCGGGGTGAGGCGGTAGCGGCGGACCCCTTCGGGCAGGCGGACGGACAGCAATTGTTCGACCGGGTATAGCGCACCGGTGCGGGGCGAGCGCCAGCGGCGCAGCGGGGTGAGCGTCACGTCACCGGGCGCGAACCGCACGATCCGCCCGTCCGGCCGGCGCAGCGACCCGCCCGCCCAGACCGTACCGCCCGATTTGCCACGGATCCGGAACGCCATGAGCGCGGACCCGTCGTCCAGGTTGAGGCCGGTCCAGTCCCAGCCCGCCGCGCGGGAATCGAGATAGCTGGACGACCATTCGCGGTCGAGCCACGCCTCCCCCGTCACCGCCACGCTGCGTCCGCCGCGCAGGACGGTGCCGGCGACCTTCAGGTGCGGAACCGAGTAATAGCGACTGGCGTCGGCCGGGTTGGGTCCCTTGCGGCTATACCCGCCCTGCCCCTGCGCGAACGGCGGCTGGGTGGGGGTGAGGCCGAGCGCGAGCGTGAAGTCCTTTGCCGGGATGCGCGTTTCGAAACGGCCGGCGGGGGTTCGGCGGAACGTCCAGTCGCGGATCGCGACCGCCGCGTCGCCGGTCGCGGCCTGCGCCAGCCCGAAGCCGGCGCGCGCCGACCGCTGGTCGTGCAGCAGGCGACCGGTGGCGGGATCGGACAGGCCGGCATGCGCGAACACGACCTGGCTTGGGTTGAACGCGCTGGGATTGCGCGGATCGACGGGCAGGCGGGAGCGGAAGAAGGTGACCTGGAAGCCCAGATCCTGCCCGTCCGCGGTGCGCAGCCAGCCGGTGGCGTACCACCATTCGGTGCGATAGGCCGGGTGCGCGCCGTGGTCCGCGGGGAAGGTCAGCGGCACTCCGGGGCGGACGACCGGATAGTCGGTAACGGGTGCTGCAGCGGCGAGCAGCAGCAGCGCGAGGAGGGTCCAGAGCCGGCGCATCACCAATCCTCCCGCACCGCGCGCACGGCATCGACCGCGACCGCGCGGCGGCCGGCCAGCATAGCCGTGGCGGCCGCTGCGACAACCAGCGCAGCGGCGACACCCGCGATCAGCGGGATCGGCACACGCGTCGTCATCGTCCAGTTGAACGACTGCGGATTGACGACGTGGATCAGGATCTGGCTGAGCCCGAGGCCGAGCGCGATCCCGGCGACGCCGCCGACCGCGCCGAGCAGCGCACCCTCCGCCCCCAGCATCGCGACGATCTGCGCCCGGCCCGCACCGATATGGCGGAGCATGCCGAATTCGCGGATGCGCGCGATCGTCTGGGCCGAGACGGTGGTGGCGACGCCGGCGAGGCCGACCAGCACCGCGACCGCTTCGAGCAGATAGGTGATCGCGAAGCTGCGGTCGAACAGGTCGAGCGCGTAGGCGCGGAGCGTCCTGGGGCTGGCGACGGCGACCTGGCCGGCAAGCGCGGGGGGGGCGGCGGCGATCAGCGCGCGGCGGACGCGGGCCGGGTCGGCACCGGAGGCAAGCGTGACAGCGCCCTCGTCACGGACGGCGTCTCCGGTCAGCCGGTTGTAGGCGGCGGTATCGATCGCGATCGCGCCCTGTTGCCGCGCATAGTCGCGCCAGATGCCGGCCACCGCGAACCGCACGCCGCCAGCGCCGATGGGCAGTGCCAGCGTGTCGCCGCGGTCCTTGTGCATCACGCGTGAGGCGGGTTCGGACAGCCAGACGGCGACGGTGCCGGCGGGAACCGCGACGCTGGGGCCGATCAACGGCAGCGTGGCATCGATCGGACGGGCGATCAGGATGGTGGCGGGCTGGCCGGGGTCGAGCGTGAGCGGGACCTGGCGGGTGAAGGCGATGCGCGCGACGCCGGGGACGGCGCCCAGCCGCGCCTGTGCCGCGGGGTCGAAGCCGCCGGCGTCGCCTTCGACGCGGAGGTACAGATCGGCGGACAGCACGTCGCCCAGCCAGTCGTCGACCGCGCCGCGGAAACTGGTGACCATGACGGCCATCGCGATCATCAGCGCGGTGCTGGCGACGATACCGCCCAGCGCCACCGCGGCCTGGCCGGGCGCACCGCGCAGATGGCGGATCGCAAGGTCGAAGGCGGGGCGGCCGGTGGCCCGCGCGTCGAACGGGGCGAGCAGCACCCGCGCCGCCCACGGCATCGCCGCGACGCCGCCGGCCAGCACCAGCGCCATCGCGACATAGCCGAACAGCGGCAGTCCGCCGACCGCAGGCAGCAGCGCGGCAGCAACCCCGCCCGCGACGAGGGCCAGCGGCACGCGCCACGCGACCGGGGCACGCGGATCGACGACGTCGCCGGCGTT
>NZ_KV887137.1 GCF_001956315.1 Sphingomonas montana
GGGGCCGTTCCCCTATGAGGGCGAGGCGGACCCCGACCTGATCAACGCCGGCAAGCAGACGATCACCGCGTTGCCGACGTCATCCTTCTTTTCGTCGGCCGACAGTTTCGCCATGATCCGCGGCGGGCATATCGACCTGACCGTGCTGGGCGCGATGGAGGTGGCCGCCAATGGCGACATCGCCAACTGGACCATCCCCGGCAAGATGGTGAAGGGCATGGGCGGCGCCATGGACCTGGTGGCCGGCGTGAAACGCGTGGTGGTGGTGATGGACCATGCCAACAAGCACGGCGAATCCAAGGTGCTGGAGGCATGCACCCTGCCGCTGACCGGCAAGGGGGTGGTCGACCTGATCGTCACCGACCTGTGCGTGATGGCGGTGGACCCGGACGGCGGCGGGCTGACGCTGATCGAACTGGCGCCGGACGTGANCCGATGTGCGGGCGCGGACGGCGGCGGCGTTCGATCCGGGGGGGTTCGCGTAAGAGGCGGCCTGGACCGGCCGGAACCACGCGATGCGTGATGCCGGCCGGTCGGAGACGCATCAGGACTTCGCGCGGATGCCGAAGTCGATCGTGCAGTACTGGATGCGCCGGATGGGCGTGCCGCGGTCGTGGTTGCCGCGCGGGTAGCGGACCGCGGTTCGACGAGCCATCCGGCAAGGGCGAGTCTCGCGTGAGGTTATGTTGCCGGGGCGAGGCGCAGGACCGCGGCGACGAGTTCCGCCGGTCGGATCGGCTTTTCCAGGCGTTCGACATGCGCCAGGTCGGCCGGGATGATCGCGGCATCGTAGCCGGTGACGAACAGGAACGGGACGCCCCGTTCCGTCAACAGGCACGCGACATCGAAGGCGGGGCCACGCCCGAGGTTGATATCGACGACCGCGCCGTCGACGGCGGTCAGACCGGCAAGATCGCCCGGCCGGAATGCCGTTCCGAACGGCCCCACGACCGCGGCACCGGCCTGCGCCAGCACCGTCGCCGCTTCCCGGGCGAGGTAGAAGTCGTCTTCCAGAATGAGAATGCGTTTTCCGGCAAGGGATCGCGCTGGTTTCATCTCATGCTCCCAAACGGATCGACATCGGTTTGCAGGATGCTGGTCGTTCCGACGAGCGGAAACTCGATCGTCGCGATGACGCCGCCCGACCCGAATTCCAGGCTGCCCATACCCTGGAGTTCATAGGGTACGCGTTCCGTGATCAACTCGCTCCCGAAACCCTGCCGGCTCTGCGTGGGATCGAGCACGACCCCCGATTCGGTCCAGACGAGGCTGAGCCGCGGATGTTCGCCACCGTCGAGCAGGCACCAGCGGATGTCGAGCCGTCCGGTCCTGCGGCTCAACGCCCCGTATTTCACCGAATTGGTCGCCAGTTCGTGGATCGCCAGGCTCAGGACTTCGGCGGCCTTGCCGGGCAGCGCGACGTCGGGCCCGGTCATCGTCAACTGATCGGGCTGCGTGGTCTGGGCCTTGAGTTCGTCCATGATGAGATTCTGGAGGTCGACGCCGGTACTGGAACCGCGCGTCAGCAGCCCCTGCGTCCGCGCCATGGCGCTGATCCGGCCTTCGAGATGCTGTGCATAGTCGGCCACCGTGTCGGCGGTCTCGGCCGTCCGGCGGGCGACCGAACGGATCATCGCCAGGATGTTCCGGACGCGGTGCTGGAGTTCGGCCAGCAACAGCCGCTGGCGTTCGTTGGCCTGTTTCAACGCGGAGATGTCATGCACCGCGACCACGGCGCCGGTGATCGCCCCGTCGGCATCCCGGATGGGGGCCGAGGAGACCTTGGTCCACACCGTACGGCCATCCGCCAGCCGGTAGTTCATCTCCACGCCGGGCAGCGCGCGCTCGCCGCGCAGCGCGCGGGCGCTCGGCCAGTCGACGGGATCGACGGCCGCCCCGTCGGAATCCTGCGTACTCCAGCGCGCGCAAAATTGTGGATCGCGCGACGGGATGACGTCGGTCGGCAGGAACCGCTTTATCTCGGCGTTGGAGACGATGAGCCTCCCGTCGGTATCCATGATCGCCATGCCGACGGGGATCACCTCGAATGCGGCCGCCAGCCGGCCCTCGCTTTCAAGCAGCCGCGCCTGGGTCTCGCGGAGCGAGCCGGCCTCCGCCTCGGCGTCCACGCGCCGGGTCTGGTCCTGCCAGGACAGGAATTGATGGATGGTCCGGCCGGCGTCGTCCTTGAACGCGCTGAGCAGCATCGCCGCGACGAACCGGGAACCGTCCTTGCGATACTGGATCGATTCGAGCAGCCCGTCTTCATCCTCCGCAAGCGCCTGGCGGAGCCGGGCGGCGTCGTCCGGGCAGGTGTCCGGGCCGTTCATGAAGAAGGGCTGCTGCCCGAGCACCTCGTCCAGGCTGTAGCCGGTGAGGTCGAGAAACGCCTGGTTGGCAAAGACGATCGGATTGCCCGGCAGGTTCGGATCGGTCAGCGCCATCGCCATGCGCGTGGCCCGCACCGCCTCCACGAAAAACCCGCCGCGGCGGCGCAGTTGTTCGATGGTGTCCTCCATCGAAGACCGCGCGGCGGTGTCCGGCTTATCGGTTTCGAAGGCGTTGGGCGACTGATCGTCCTCAGACATAGGCATCGACGGGGCCTTCCTCATCGACATGGAGGTAGGCGGAGTTGAAACCGGACACCTTCATGAGCCCGTCGAGATCCGGCAGGCGCAGGATCCGGCGGTCGAGTTCGACCAGCCCCTGCAACCGAAACTCCCGCAGCGTGCGGTTGACGTGCACCGACGTCAGGCCGGTCGCATCGGCAAGGTCGTTCTGCGTGAGCGGGAAGGCGCAGTGGTCGTGGTTCACGACACCGGTCGTCCGCAGGCGACAGAAGAGTTCGACGAGCAGGTGTCCCAGCCGTTCATAGGCCGAACGCTGGCCAAGGCTGAGCAGCCATTCGCGCTGGATCGACGCGCTGACCAGTTCGCGCCGCCACAGGGCGCGACCGATGCCCGGATGGTCCACCACCAGCGCGTCGAGCGTTTCCGGTGCGATCTGCGCAACCCGAAGGCGGGTGATCGCGCCGATGCTGTGATCCATCCGGCTGAGGAGGTGACCGCTGAAGTCGCAGAAATCGCCCGGCAGAATGAAACCGACGATCTGGCGATGGCCGTCGGGCGTGGTCTTGTAGCGACAGGCCCAGCCGTCGACGAGAAGGCGGATATGGTGGGGCGTATCGCCTTCGCGGGCCAGGTCGCGCCGCGGTTCGATGTCCCGCGCGGGAAAACCGGCCAGCCGTTCGAGTGCGGCCCGGTCGGCTTGAGAAAGATCGAAGCAAGTGTCGAGCCGTCGGATAAGGGGCATAATAACACTTTGCGGTTGAGACCAACCACTCGCGTAGCACCGGCGCGACACCGCAAGTCTGACCCATGTTAGGATCATCATTTATCGTCCGCCGCGGGTTTCGGCCGCAGATCGGCGGTTCAGGCGACCCGCCGCAACCGGCGATGCAGGTAGTTTTCATCGAACCCCGCGATCTGGATGAGCTTTACCGGGTCGAGGATGGTGACGCTGCCGCGTTTCAGCGCCATCGCGCCGGCCAGCCGCAATTCCTTCAGGACCCGGTTGATGTGCACCGCCGTCATGCCGAGCGCGTCGGCGAGGACGGCCTGCGACAGCGGCAGCGCGAATTCGCCGTCCCCCGTCAGGCCGATGTTGCGCGCGCGCAGATAGAGTTCGCAGATCAGATGCGCGACGCGTTCCGGCGCGCTGCGGCGCCCCATGCTGACGATCCAGGCGCGCATGATCCCTTCGTCGACCAGCTGGGCCGCGTACATCGCGCTGGCGATGTTCGGATGGGCGAGCATCATCGCCTGCATCTCGGCCTTCCCGACGGTGGCGACCATCGCGGTCGTGATCGCCTGGATGCTGTGGTCCATTTCCGCCAGCAGCTTGATGTGCAGGTCGCAGGCGTCCCCGGGCATGAGGAACGCCATGATCTGGCGCGTCCCGCTCGGCAGGATCTTGTACCGGCAGACCCAGCCTTCCAGCACGACGAACATCGGCCCGGGCTCGTCGCCCTCGCGGATCAGGTCCTGCCGGGCGATGTAGTGACGCGGACGCGCCGTCGCGGTTTCCAGCGCCGCCGCATCATCGTTCGTCAGCGTGGCCAGCCCACGCAATTTCTGAACGAAAGGATTGGTCATGCACGGTCCTACCCTTTTCGACGCGGTGACGAAATTGCTGAATGTTGTTGTCCAATGTTGCCGCAGGTTGTGGAATTGTCCGGCGGTTCGCGTAGGCGTCAGCATGTCGCCGGCGGATCCCCGACATGGGCGACCGGAAGGGACAAGGGTCCCCTTCGTAGGAAAAGGTGCTTGCATGCCGATCAACGACAATGGCCCGACGGACACCGGTTCGGACCCGGGCCCGGCGATGTCGGCGACGGACGGTCCGGGGATGGCGGCGCTGTTGCTGGTCGAAAGCCTCATCCACGGACTTCGCGAGAATGCGATGCTGACCAACGACGAGGTGATAAGCATCGTGCAGACGGCGATCGACGTGCAGTATGAGCGGGCGGAGGCTGCCGACGAGGGTGCCGCCCCCGTAATGTGGCGGTCCTACAGCCTGCTGACCGAAATCGGCGCCTCGCTCCGGATCGACGGCTATGGCCAACCGACGCTGGTCCGCCCGGTCTAGACCACCGACGGATCACGGCGCCGGACCACGACGACGCGGACCTAGTTCTTCAGCCGCCAGCCGCTCCGGAAGATCAAGGCGATGACGGCGAGGCAGGCGACCAGGAAACCCAGCGTCACGCCCAGGCTGACCGCGATGTCGACGTCACCCTTGCCGAAGAAGCTCCAGCGAAAACCGCTGACCAGATAGACGACCGGGTTGAACAGGCTGACCGTCCGCCACGGCTGCGGCAGCATGTCGATCGAATAGAAGCTGCCGCCGAGGAAGGTCAGCGGCGTGATGAGCAGCATCGGCACGAAATTGAGCTGTTCGAAGCTTTTCGCCCAGATGCCGAGGATGAAGCCGAACAGGCTGAACGCGATCGAGGTGAGCAGCAGGAACGCCACCATCGCACCCGGATGCAGCACGCTGATGGGCACGAAGAATGCCGAGGTGGCCAGGATGATGAGCCCGAGCACGACCGACTTGGTCGCGGCCGCGCCGACATAGCCCACTACCAATTCCATGGGCGAGACGGGGGCGGACAGCAGTTCGAAGATCGTGCCGGTGAATTTGGGAAAGTAGATGCCGATCGACGCATTGCCGACGCTTTGCGTGAGCAGCGACAGCATGATGAGGCCGGGCACGATGAAGCTGCCGTAGCTCACGCCGTCGACGGCCTGCATCCGGCTGCCGATGGCGCCGCCGAAGACGATGAAATACAGGCTGGTGGTCAGGACCGGCCCGACGAGGCTCTGCCACAGCGTGCGCAGCGAGCGGGCCATTTCGAAGCGATAGATCGCCCATATGCCGTGCAGGTTCACGCCCGTTCCTCCACGAGATCGACGAAGATGTCCTCAAGGCTCGACTTGGACGTTTCGAGATCCTTGAACGCGATATGCCGGTCGGCCAGTTCGCGCAGCAGCGACGGGATGCCGGTATGCTCGTCGGTCGCGTCGAAGACGTAGCGCAGCGTCCGGCCCTCGTTCAGCAGGCTGAGCCGCCAGCGTTCCAGGCCGACCGGCACCGCGTCCAGCGGATCGACCAGCGTCAGGTCGAGTTCGCGCTTGCCCAGTTTCTGCATCAGCGCGGCCTTGTCGTCGACGAGCAGCAGCCGGCCCTTGCTGATGACCCCGACGCGGTCGGCCATCTCCTCGGCTTCCTCGATATAATGCGTCGTCAGGATGATCGTCGTGCCGCGTTCGCGCAGGCGGTGGACCAGCTTCCACATGTCGCGGCGCAGCGCCACGTCGACGCCGGCAGTGGGTTCGTCGAGGAACAGGATTTCGGGTTCGTGCGCCAGCGCCTTGGCGATCAGCACCCGGCGTTTCATGCCACCGGACAG
Organism: Sphingomonas montana; assembly: GCF_001956315.1. Lineage (GTDB taxonomy): Bacteria > Pseudomonadota > Alphaproteobacteria > Sphingomonadales > Sphingomonadaceae > Sphingomonas_R > Sphingomonas_R montana. The sequence continues at coordinate 5,972 of NZ_KV887137.1, forward strand.
TTCCATGATCTTCGCGTCGCGCTTGTCCCACAGCGAAAGGTCGCGCAGCACCTGTTCGATATAGGCGCTGTCGCCCGACCGCCCGAACAGCCGGCGCGAGAAGGTGACGGTGGCGAGCACCGTTTCGAACATGTCGACCGACAGTTCCTGCGGCACGAGGCCGATCCGGCGGCGCGCGGCCTTGTAGTCGGTCAGCGCGTCGTGGCCGGCGACCAGGATCGTGCCGGTGGAGGGCGTGACGATGCCGCAGATGATGCTGATGAGGGTGGTCTTGCCCGCGCCGTTGGGACCGAGGAGCGCGAAGATTTCGCCCTTGTGGATCGTGAGGTCGACGCTGTGCAGCGCGGTGAACCCGCCTTTGTACGTCTTGGACACGCCGGTGACGGCGAGGATCGGTTCTGGCATCAAGTCCCCCTTGCCGCGCGTAGATAGGCGCGCCGGGAAGCGCGTTAAACCCTCGTTCCGTTCCGAAGACCGAACGGGCCGGGCTTCTGCCGGCGAAGACAGCTGGCTCTTCGCCGGCGGTACGGTTAGCCTCGGCCCGATGCGCACCCTTGTCCTCACCGCCCTCCTCCTGTCCGCCGCCGCCGGGGCGCAGCCGCTGCCGTCCCCGGTCCAGCCCGATGCGATCAAGGAGGATGTGCGGATATTGTCGTCCGACGCGTTCCAGGGACGCGGCCCGGGCGAGCGCGGCGAGACGGTGACGCTGGCCTATCTGAAGGCGCAGTTCGAGGCGGCGGGGCTCCAGCCCGGCGGGCCGAACGGCGCGTGGTTCCAGGACGTGCCGCTGATCCGCATGGACAAGGCGGCGGTGGCGTTTGCCGTCACGGCCGGTGGCGCGCCGTTGCCGACCGCGCGGGCGCGCGACTGGTCGCTCGGCGCGTCGCACGAGGGGGTGGCCGGCGTGACGGACGCGCCGCTGGTGTTCGCGGGCTTCGGCATCAGCGCGCCCGAACTGGGCTGGGACGACTATGCCGGCGCGGACGTGCGCGGCAAGGTGGTGCTGATCCTGCCGAACGACCCGGACCATGACCAGCCGACCGGCCCGTTCGGCGGGCGGCAGCGCAGCCGTTATGCGGGCGGCAAGGCGGCCGCCGCATTCGCGCGCGGGGCGGCGGCGGTGCTGACGATCCACCGCGAAGCACTGACGAGCTGGCCCTGGCAGCAGGTGTGGAATTCGGACGCGAACGCGACGTTCCGCCCGGCGTCGGCCCCGACACCCACCGACCCGGCCCGGTTGACCGGTTACGTCACCAGCGACCTGGCCGCGCAGCTGATGGCGCGTGCGGGGCTGGACCTGGAGGCGCTGATCCGCGCGGCGCAGCGGCCTGGGTTCAGGCCGGTCGCGATCCCGGGTGCGGCGCTGACCGCGTCCGCCACGGTGACTGCGACGCCGATGATCACGCGCAACATCGTCGCCCGGATCGACGGCACGACGCGCGCCGGCGAAACCGTGCTGTTCGGGGCGCATTGGGATGCGTACGGCATCGGCGCGGCGGACGCGACCGGCGACCGGATCCGCAACGGCGCGATCGACAATGCGGTCGGCACCGCGACTTTGCTCGACGTGGCGCGGGCGTTCGCACGGGGGCCGCGGACGAAACGCACGCTGCTGTTCGTCGGCTACACGTCCGAAGAGGACGGGTTGCTAGGGGCCTATCATTATGTCGCCAACCCCATTCGCCCGCTGGAAACCACCGCGGCGGTGTTCAACCTCGATCCGCATCTCGCGCTGTCGGCGACGCGGTCGGTCGAGCTGATCGGGGCCGGGCGCGTCGACCTGGAAGATGATCTGGCCCGACTGGCGCAGGCGCAGGGCCGCCGGATCGAACCTGAGGTGGCACCGGAAGCAGGCTGGTATCAGCGATCGGACCATTATGCGTTTGCGCAGGCCGGCGTGCCGAGCCTGTATTTCCGCGCCGGTCGCGACCTGGCGGACGGCACGCGGGCGGATGCGGCGGTCGCGCAGTATAATGCGCAATGTTACCATCAGCGCTGCGACGAATTTCAGGAGGGCTGGGACATGGCGGCGGCCGGACAGGACGGCGCGCTGGTGCACGCACTGGGCCTGCAGGTGGCGAACGGCGATCGCTGGCCGGAGTGGCGACCCGGCGGCGACTTCGCACCCATCCGCGCGAAGAGCCGCGCGGCGCGGCGGTAGGGATTCCCGGGACGTATCGCCTTTCGGCATTCATAGCTGATGCGCGGGAAGTCCGCACCGAAGCAGTGGAAGACCGGCGCCAATACCGACCGCCCGGGTTGAAGATCGATCTGTGTCGGCAGTCTCGTGATTGAGGCGGTCATTCGTCGTGACGGACCTTTCGAACGCGTTTCGCATTGCCCGGCGGCGTTCGTCCGGTTAGCAATCGGGTGCCGCAGATGGGGGGGCACCAGTGCGGGACGGATCGGGTTTCGTACGATTTGTGGCGGTCGGGATGATGGTGCCGGCCACGATGGTCACATGCCAGGTCCGCGCGGACGCGCAGTCCGGGATGGCCGGCGATGCGGACCGCGACGCGGATAGCGATGCGGACACCGATCCCGCCGATATCGTGGTGATCGGCCGGCGCGGCGCGGTGGCGACCGACCTTCCGCCGCTGGCGACGTTCGATGCGGCTGCGATAGCCGCGACCGGTGCGACCTCGATCGGCGAACTGCTGCGTCCGTTGCGCGCGGTGACGCAGTCGGGCGACGGGCAGGAACCGATCTTCCTGCTCAACGCGCAACGCGTGTCGGGCTATCAGGACATCGGCAACCTGCCGCCCGAGGCGATCGAGCGGGTCGACGTGCTGCCCGAACCGGTCGCGCTGCAATATGGCTACGCGCCGACGCGGCGGGTGGTGAACTTCATCACGAAACGCCGTTTCCGGCAGATCGCCGTCAAGGGTGCGGGCGGTGCGACGACGGGCGGCGGCGCCGGCAACGGCAACGCGCATGTCGACCTGACCCGCCTGGCGAACGATCGGCGCCTGACAGTGTCGTTCGACGCGCGCCATACCGACGCGCTGCGCCAGTCGCGGCGCAATATCCTGCCCGATCTGGACGTGCCGTTCGACGCGCGCGGCAACGTGACGGGACTTGCGGGGGGCGAGATCGACCCGGCGCTGTCCGCGCTTGCCGGGCGGGTCGTGACGATCGCGCCTGTGCCAGTCGGCTTGCCCGATCTGCCCGGTTTCGCCGTGGACGCGAACCGGCCGCGCCTGTTCGACGTTTCGCCGTTCCGCGCGCTTGCGCCCGCCAACGACACGTTCCACGGCGAGGCGGTGGTGGCCGACCGGATCGGCCGCGGGCTTTCGGGTTCGCTGACGATCACCGCGGACCACAGCCGCGACGTCACCGCCTTCGGCCCGGCCAGCGCGACGCTGCTGGTGCCCGGCGGCAATCCCTTTTCGCCGTTCGGCCGTGACGTGCTGCTCCAGCGCTACCTCGTCGAGGCGGCGCCGCTTGGCCAGCGGTACGCGACGACGACCCTTCATGCCGGCGGCGTGGTGCGCGGCGCATGGCGCGGCTGGCAGTGGGACCTGACCGCGACGCTGGACGCGCAACGTCGGAACGGATCCATCGTCAAGGGGATCGACCCTGCTGCCGCCAACGCCGCGATCGCGGCCGGTGGCGATCCGTTCCGGCCGTTCGCGCCGGCGCTGGTCGCCGACCGGCTGGTCGATCGCAGCAGCCAGACGACACGCGGGGGCGGCAGCAAGCTGGTCGTGACCGGGCACCCGTTCCGCCTGCCCGCCGGACGGATCACCCTGACCGGCACGGTCGAGACCGATCGCACGCACATCGATGCCGAGACGCGCGGCGATGCGCCCTATGCGCTGGCGTTCGGCCGCAGCCGCGTGGAAGGCGCCTTTGCGATCGACGTGCCGATCACATCGCGACGCGAAGCGTTTCTGGCCGGGGCGGGCGACCTGTCCGGCAACGCATCGGGCGCCCTGCGCCGCGTCGGGGGTGTGGGCACGCTGGCGGACGGGACGTTCGGCCTGAACTGGGCACCCGTCCCGGCGGTGCAGCTGATCCTCCAGCTCAGGCGATCGGCCGTCGCGCCGGCGCTCGACCAACTGGCGACACCGCAAAGCGCGATACCGCAGGTGCCGCTGTTCGATTTCGCGACCGGCCGTTCGACGCTGGTCACGCTGCTGATCGGCGGGAACCCGGACCTGGCCGCCGAACGGCGCCGCGTCCGATCGATCGGTGCGACGATCAAGCCGTTCGCCGCGCGGGAACTGCGAATCAGCGCGACCTATGACAGGACCAGGATCGCGAACGCGGTCCAGACGATCTACGCGCTCACCCCCTTTACCGAGGCCAACCTGCCCGACCTGTTCGTGCGCGACGATGCCGGCGTCCTGACACAGGCGGCATTCCGGCCGACCAACCTGTTCCGCGAACGGCAGCGCACGCTCAACCTGACGCTCAGCGCCAGCGGGCAGCTGGGTCGCGCCCGGCCGCCGGCATCACCCGGCGGACAGCCGCCCGGCCGCCCCGCCTTCTACGGCGGGCTGGGACCGACCATCCGGCTGGCCGACCGCGTGGTGCTTCGCCCCGGGGCAGCCACGCTCGATCTGCTGGCCGGCGATACGCTGTCGAGCGGCATTACGCCGCGGCTGTCGGGCTATGCCTATGGCGGGATCAATCATCTGGGCAGCGGCGCCACCTTCGACCTCTACTGCACCGGCAGGGCGCGAATTCGCGGTCCCGTTCCGGCGTCGACGCTCGGCTTCGCCCCGCTTTGCAAGATCAATGTCGGCGGCACGCTCAACCTGCAGCATTTCCTGCCGAAACAGGGCTGGGCGCGGCAGCTGAACCTGAAACTGGACATCGCGAACGTGACCGATGCGCGCCAGCGGGTCCGCGATGCCGATGGAACGGTGCCCTATCGGTATCAGCGCGACCTGCTCGACCCGCTCGGTCGCGCGTTCACGCTCTCGCTGCGCAAGCTGTTCTGAGCGCCGCCATGGGTGATCGCGATTGCGGACCGGACATTCGTCGGTAGAAGGGCGGGATGATTACCCTGGCATCCTATGGTTTCGAACCCGACAAGGCCTGCATCGTCTGCCGGCACGTCATCGACGGCGCGCCGATCCTCGTGTTCGTCCATGACGATGACGGCGACCTGCAATTCGCCTGTGGCGGCGAGGCGCACAGCGTCGACGACTGGCACGCCATCTGCCTCGACCATGTCGACCTGGCCGAGCATCGGTTGAACCGGTTGCCGGCGGTGCATGCCGGGCATGTCGCGATACGCGAAGAGGCCGGCGGCGACTGGAGCGTCGAGCCGACCGGGTGATCGCAATCAGTAGGGCATGATGCGTTCGGCCCGATGATTTTAGAACGAACCGTTGCAAAGCCCGTCCATGCCGAGCGTAGTCGAGGCACCTTTCCCCGCGCATAGCCGAGGGGCGCTGTAGGCCGTCTCGGCTGCGCTCGACGGGTCCTTCGACTTCGCTCGGGATGGACGGTCGAGCTAGACGCGTCACGCCATAGAGCGTGACGCGATCAAATCAGAACCGCTTGCGGATCGTCCCGAAGACCTGACGCGGCGATCCGGCCTGCAGCGTGTTGTTGAGCGAGGCGGCGGTGTTGAAGAACTGGCCCGAGCCCAGCGCCGCGATATACCGCTTGTCGAACAGGTTGGCGGCGTTCAGCTGCACCTCGAACCCGGCGAGCGGGCCGGCTTCGGGGAAGCGGTAGCCCAGCGCCGCGTCGAACAGCACATAGCCATCCACCGTCACGTCACCGGTATAGGTGACGTTGCGCCGCGACGTGTACGCGCCGGCGAGGTTGCCGAAGAAGCGGCCGTCGTCATAATTCACCTCGCCCTTCGCCAGATGGGCCGGCGTATCGACGGTGCGGACATTCCGGGTCGCGACCGTGGCCGCGCCGTTGACGGTGTCGTCGTCATAGGTGCTGTCATTGTAGGAGTAGGAGCCGATCAGCGACAGGTTCCGCGCCACGCGGTAGGTGGCCGCAACCTCGACGCCGCGGCTCGTCACGCTGCCGACATTCTGGAGGATGCTGGGGTTGCCCAGGATGTTGGCCCCGCTGAACGCGGCCAGCAGGCGGTTTTCGAACTTCACGTCATAGACCGCCAGCACGCCGCGCAGCGGGCCGGCCGCGAAACGCCAGCCGCCTTCGATCGTGCGCGACGTTTCGGGTTTCAGCACGCCGCGGATCGCCTCGAACCCGACCTGGGTCGTGCCGAACGGGCCGCGGAACGAGCTGATATAGGCGCGCATATTCTCCGCATAGTTGGCGAAGAATTCCTGGCCGCCCGTGCGGTAGGTCGCGCCGACCTGCGGCTGGAACCAGTCCTTCGCCGCGATCTTGCCGTTGATGAAGGGGGTGCCGAAGGTGGTGGTGATGCCGTTCGACACGCGCGCGCCCTTGAACCCGCCAGCGATCGTCAACGCGTCGGTCAGCTTCCACGTGTCGCTGACGTGGAACTGGTTGGTGACGGTGGTCAGGTCGGTGCGGAAATCCGAGCGGAACGGCGTATCGAGGAAATCGGTCACGTCCGGCCGGTTGGTCTGGCTGACAGCATAATAGTTGCGGTCGGTCGCGGCGTCGTTGTCCTCGTGCCAATACCCGAATTGCAGGCTGTGATCGCCCAGCCGCGCGGTCGCGTTCGCGATCCCGCCGTCGCGGTTGATGGCATATTCGGTCGTGCGGACGGAAAGCGGAAAGCCGTCCGGCGAGAAGACGGCGGGCGTGTAGATGCCGCCGGACCCCTTGTCCGTGTGGTGATAATAGGTGCCCGACAGGTCGAGCCAGTCGGTGACCGGCATGGCGAACTGCAACGCGCCCAGATAGTCGCGCCGGACGCCGCCGCTGTCATAATAAGTATCGTTGACGTTGGTGTAGGGCGACGGGAAGACCGTGCCGGCGGTCGGGAACGGCAGCGGCCGGCGCGCGGCGGCGGCGGTCTGGTTCGCGCTGACCTGCGACAGCCGGACGGCGGTGTCGAAATCGGGCCGCAGGAAATCGAGGTCGTAGCCGATCCGGCCCAGCGTGGCCGGCGACAGGTCGGCATAGTTGCGCTCCTTGTGAAGCGAATAGTTGAGCCAGCCGGTCAGCGTGGCGTCGCCGATCCGCTGGACGATCTTGCCGTTCAGCTTGCGATCGGTCTGCGCGCCGTAGCCCTTCCACTTGTCGGCATCATGATAGACGCCCGAGACCGACAGGAGCGTACCGGCACCGATCAGCCCGCTGTCGATGCGGCCGTAGAGATGCACGGTGTCGTACATGCCGTAGGTGGCCGCCGCTTCGCCGCCGAGCGTTTCGGACGGCGCGCGCGACACGAATTCGAGGTTGCCGCCGAGGTTGCTGGTCGACGCGATCGCGAGCGATCCGGCACCCTGCGACACGTCGACGCGGGCGATGTTTTCCGCCGCGATGGCGCGGCTGATGTGCAGGCCGTTATGGTTGTTGTAGAACATGTCGCCCAGCGGCACGCCGTCGAGCGTGTAGCCCATCTGGCTCTGGTTGAAGCCGCGCACCGACAGGCGGGTGCCGAGTTCGTAGCTGCCGAACGGATCGGCGCTCTGCAATGCGACGCCGGGCAGGCGGGCGACCGCCTTCAACGGCGAACTGCCGGGGGGAAGGATGTCGATCGCCGCCTTGCTGACGGTCTGTTCCTGGCGGACCTTGCCGGAACCGTAGACGACGATTTCGCCCTCCTGATCGGCGGGTGCGACACCGGTGGCGACGTCCGCCGCCGCAGTGGATGCCGTGGCGGTGATCATCTGCGCCTGTGCGCCGCACGCGGCAAACAGAATGACGCACCCGGCAGATGCCAGGAGCAAGGACTTGGACACGTAAATTTCCCCTGATCGAAGAGCCGATCGTCCGGCTTCGTCGCCGGGCCTTAGGCAGCGCGTCGGACATGACCGTTACGGGGCGGCGTCAATTCCGTGACGGCAGCGTTTCGGTCACGGCCCCGTCACCGATCGCGCGTATCGGAGGGCGGTGGAAGATCGATATTGGCACAGGCGCGCGGTCCTCGCCGCGATGGGCGCATTGGCGGCGGCACCGGCGGGCGCAGTCGGCCGCGGCACGCGCGCCGCCGGCAATCCGTTCGCGCTGGGCGTCGCCAGCGGCGATCCGTCGCAGGACGGGTTCGTGCTGTGGACGCGGCTGATCGGGGCCGGGCTTGCGCCGCTGGCGGCGGGCGGCGTGACGGTGCGGCATGAGGTCGCGACCGATCCGGCGTTCCGGACCATCGTGCGCCGCGGCACCACGGTCGCGCAGTCGCAAAGCGCGCACAGCGTGCACGCGGAGGTCTTCGGCCTGCCGCCCGGGCGGCCTTACTGGTATCGCTTCCATGCGCTCGGCGCGGTCAGCCCGGTCGGGCGGGCGACGACGGTGCCGGCGACGAGCGACCGGTTGCGGCTGGCGGTCACATCCTGCCAGCATTGGGAACAGGCGCGGTTCGGCGCCTATCGCGACGTGATCGCGCAGGCGCCGGACCTCGTCCTGCAACTGGGCGACTATATCTACGAACAATCCTATCCGGACGGCGTGAAGGTGCGGTCCTTCGGTGCACCCGAACCGCGCGACCTGGACGGGTATCGCCGGCGGCACGCGCTGTACAAGACCGACCCGGACCTGCAGGCCGCGCACCGCGTTTGCCCGTGGCTGGTGACGTGGGACGACCATGAGGTGCTGAATGACTATGCCGGGCTGGCGAACCGCGACCGGGCACCGGCGGCAATCTTCGCAGCCCGGCGGGCGGCGGCGTATCAGGCCTATTTCGAACATATGCCGATCCGGCCGAGCCTGTGGCGCGGCGTCTCGGCACCGCGGCTGTACCGCGGGGTGGACTGGGGCGAGCTGGCGTCGCTGTCGCTGCTCGACACGCGGCAATATCGCAGTGCGCCGCCCTGCGCGCCCCCCGGCCTTGCCCGCAACGTGCGGCTGGACGATTGCGCGGCGGCCGCGGCACCGGCCGCGACGATCATGGGGGCCGCGCAGGAACGCTGGCTCGATCGCCGGCTGGCGCAGGAACGGCGGCCGTGGACGCTCATCGGGCAGCAGGTGTTCTTCGCGCGGCTTGCCCTGGACAGTGCGGGGCGATCGACGTTCAGCGACCAGTGGGACGGGTACAGCGGCAACCGCGGCCGGGTGCTGCGCGGCCTGTCCGGCCCTAGCGTTACCGGGCCGGTGATCCTGAGCGGCGACGTCCATTCCTTCTGGGTGAACGATCTGGACGACGCGGCCGGCCGGCCGGTCGCCAGCGAGATCGTGACGTCTGCGCTGGGTGCGGCGTCCCCGCCGGCGGGTCGGTTCGGCGCAGTCTCGGCGAACAACACGCACATCCGGTTCAGCGATGTCGAACAGGCCGGTTACGTGCTGATCGACGTCCGCCCAGGACGGCTGGAAGCGGACCTGCGGATGATCGGCGATCGCCGTGTGGTTGACAGCGGCGTCACCAGCCTCGCCCGGTTCGGGACGGAGCGCGGCGGCCGGCGACTGCAACCCGGCTGATCCGTGTCCGGACGCGATCGCGCCGCGAACCGCATCGATCCGATGCGCCGTTGACCCGGAATGCCGGAAGGGGACAGGATGCGCCGGATGCAAAGCAGATTGTTCCTGATCGCCCTGGCGGCGGTGCCGACAGCGATATCCGCGGCTCCGGCCCCGGCTCCGTCTCCGGCTCCGGCGCGACGCCCGCTGGTCGTGATCGACGAGCGGGCGACGGTGCGGACCGAGCCGCCGCCGCACGGTGCGATCGGCACCAGCACCGCATATCGGATCAGCGACGGCGTGCCCGGCCGGACGATGGAGTTCCGCAAGCGGGTGCTGCACCCCGGTGCGGCGATCGGCGCGCATCGGATCGCACATGACGAGGTCTATTACGTGATCGCCGGCGCGGGCGAGGTGACGTCGGGCACGGAACAACGGCGGCTGAGCGTGGGCATGGCGGCCTATCTCTATGCCGGGGAGACGGTCGGCATCCGCCAGGTCGGCAGCGCGCCGCTGACGCTGATCGTGTCCTATCCGATCGTGCCGAAGTAGGGTTGCGCTGATTTCCCAAGGGTGGCCCTGAGGCGCGGTTGGCCGTCTCGGCGGCGCTCGACGGGTCCCTCGACTGCGCTCGGGATGGGCGGTTTTGTCCACCGGGCGCGACGGACCCCGGCGGGGCGTCGAGGGTTGAGCGGACATGACCATGCTCCATCCCGCGCTGTCGTCTTGGTCCGAGGCGCCGCGCGTCCGATCGATGAACGGGCAGGATGTTCGGCCCGAGGGACGCTATGTGCTGTGCTGGTTGCAGCAGGCGCTGCGCGCGCGCGACAATCCGGTGATCGATGCGGCGCTCCAGCTCGGCAACGCGCTCGGCCTGCCGGTGCTCGTCTATCACGGGCTGCGCGAGGACTATCCCCACGCGTCCGACCGGCTGCACCGGTTCATCCTGCATGCGAGCCGCGATTTGGCGCGCGAATGCCGGCAGCGTGGGTTGGCCTGCGTGCAGCATGTCGATCGGGCCGCGATGCGGGAGAAGGGGCTGGTCTATCGCCTGGCCGCCGACAGTGCGGCGGTGCTGGTCGAGGATCAGCCGACGTTCGTCGCGCGCTGGCAGGCGGAACGGGTGGCGGGGCGCATCGACCGGGCGATGCTGGCGGTCAACGCCGCGTGCCTGGTCCCGCCGGCGGTGCTGGGCGACGGCATCGGTTCGACCAGCGCGTTCCGGCGGCGGCATGAACCGTTGCGCGCCGCCTGGGCCGAGGCGGCGGACCTCGTGCCGGACGCGGCGCCCTATGACGGACCGCTGCCCTTCGCGCCCGACCGGCTGGGCACCGCGAGCGACGCCGAGCTGGACGCGTTGGTGGGCGCGGCGGAGATTGATCATGCGCTCGCCCCAAGCACGCTGTTCGTCGCCGGCCGGGAGGGCGCGCTGGTCATGCTCGAGCGGTTGATGGACACGGTGTTGCCGACCTATGCCGCGACCCGCAACGACGCGACGCGCCCGATCGGCGCGAGCATGCTTTCGCCCTTCCTGCATTTCGGCGTGATCGGACCGCGCGAGGTGATGGCGACGGTCGACGCGGCCGCCGCCCCGGCGGCCAGCAAGGAGAAGTTCGCGGACGAACTGCTGAGCTGGCGCGAATGGTTTCATTATCAGGCGCGCGGGCTTGCCGCCCCGGAGCGCTACGACCGGATCCCCGGCTGGGCGCGCGAGACGCTGGAGGCGCATGCGGGCGACCCGCGGCCGGAACTCGAAACGCTGGACGCGCTGACCCACGGCGAGACGCGCGACGAGACGTGGAACGCCTGCCAGCGCCAGTTCCTGATCGACGGCTGGATGCACAACAACCTGCGGATGTACTGGGCAAAACGGATCATCGCGATGACGCCCGACCCGGAAACCGCGTGGGCGACCGCCTGCTACCTGAACGACCGGTTGAGCCTGGATGGCCGCGATCCGTCCACCTACGGCAATATCGCCGCATCGTTCGGCGGTGGCGCGCCCGGCCGCGACGGCCCGCCGATCTACGGCAAGGTGCCGGAACGGTCGGACGGTTCGACGCGCCGCCGACCGAGCGGACCCGATTGGCTGGCCACGGCCGCCGCGCGACCCGGGCCGCGACTGGCGGTGCCTGCGCGGGTGCCGGTTGAATTGTACTTGGCAGAGTAATCGACTGTGTGGGGCGCTTCGATCGTTCGAGCATAATAAGTTAGCCGAACTGGTATCTGCCCCCCGTTTGGTGCGAGCCTTTCGGGAACCCTGCGCTGGGTTCTCGCCCTTCGAGAGCCTCAGGCGGCGCGAACTCAGCGGGATTGAGGGAACGGATAAACCTGACGTCATCTGCCTAGCCGGTCAGGCGCGACTCCCGCACGAGGGTTGCGGGTTCGGGGGCGGTCGCGAGCAGGGAATGGCCGGGGCCGGGGGGCGCGGTGGGCCAGCGGTAACGGCTGGAATGCAGCAGCAGGTTCGTGTCGACCGCGCTCATCGCCTTGCCGAACAGATAGCCCTGCGCCTCCCGGCAGCCGAGCCGCTGGAGCGTCTGGCAGACCGACAGGCTTTCCACCCCTTCGGCGACGACACTGAGTTTCAGGCTGTCGGCCAGCCGGATGATGGCCGAGACCATCTGATACGCCCCGTCGTCGCGATCGACGTTGCGGACGAACGAACGGTCGATCTTCAGCTTGTCGAACGGCAGCATGCGCAGATGCTGGAGCGAGGAATAGCCGGTCCCGAAATCGTCGAGCGCCAGCGCCATGCCCTGGTTCTTGAGCGATTCGATGATCCGCTGTGCCGCGATCGGATCGGAGATCAGCGCGTTCTCGGTGATTTCCAGGCTGATCCGCCGCGACGGAAAGACGCGCCGCGTCAGGACGGCCAGGATCTTTTCCGAGAACCACGGGTCGCGGAACTGGATGGGCGAGACGTTGATCGCGATGGTCAGATCGTTCGGCCAGTCGGCCGCGTCGATGCAGACCTGGTCCAGCAGTTTCAGCGTCAGTTCGCCGATCAGGCCGCATTCCTCGACGATCGGGATGAATTCCGCCGGGCCGACCGTCGCCCCGTCCGTACGGTTCCAGCGGGCGAGCATTTCGAAGCCGACGATGCTGCCCGAGGCCAGGCTGACGATCGGCTGATAATGCGGCTGGAACGCGTTTGCCGGCAGATCGACGCGCATTTCGCGTTCCAGGACGGCACGGGCGGCGAGCTTTGCGGCCATGGCTGGTTCGAACGAACTGTAGCGCGAACGGCCGAGCGATTTGGCGTCGTACATCGCGATGTCGGCATGCTGCATCAGCATTTCGCGGCTGATGGCATCGGCGGGGAAGATCGAGATGCCGATGCTGGCGCTGATATGATGGGTGAAGCCGTGGATCAGGAACGGCGCGGCCATGTCCTGCACCATGCGGTCCGCCATCGCGGTGGACGCGAAGCTGCCGTCCGGGGCGGTTTCGATCGTTACGGCGAATTCGTCCCCGCCCAGGCGGTAGGCATGGCCCAGATCGCCGACTATCGCGATCAGCCGGCTGGCCACCGCCTGCAACAGCCGGTCGCCCGCGCCATGCCCGTGCGAATCGTTGATCTCCTTGAAACGATCGAGGTCGAGCATGAACAGGCAGAGTTGCGTGGGCTGCCGGGAGGCGACGAACTGGTCCAGCCGCTCGCTCAGCGCGCGGCGGTTCCGCAGGCCGGTCAACGGATCGCGATAGGCCAGATCCTGCGCGATACGTTCCGCCGCGCGGGCCCGTTCCTGTTCCGCGATCATGCCGGACCGTGTTTCGAGGACCTGCTTGAAGCCTGTGTGGCTGGTCGTCAGCGTGCGCAGGATCAGCGCGGCGACGACGAGGAAGTTCGTGCCCACGGTGAACAACGACCAGTCGGACGACACCAGCAACCGGACCGTCACCGGCATGACGCCGAGCAACAGGATGAGATGGCCCGCCCGCGGCAGGGCCTGCATGCAGAAGCAGCAGCTCATCGCTCCGACGAAGACATAGAGCGCGATCGCCGCGCTGCGCACAGGATCCTGTTCGGAGAACAGCAGCGAACCCCAGCCGCCGAATATGGCGCTCAACAAACCGGCGGTGATCAGCGTGCCGCGCAGGTAGCGTTGTATGTCGGCCGGCGCGGCGACGATCGTGCGGCGGCGAAACCAGAGCAGCGCGCGCACGGCGATCACGATCGACAGCGCCACGGGTATGCCGAAGCTCATGCCCAGCGGCACGTCGTGGAAGGTCGCGATGCCCAGGAACAGCACGTTGATGAACATCAACGCGTACATCAGCGGGATCTGGCGACGCAGGGTCGCATACTGCTCAAGCAGGAATGCGTCCGATGGCGGCGTGCGGGACCTCAGGCGGAAAAGCTCGAACATGATCTGGCGCTTCCTCAGCGGCCCCGCCTAACCGGAAAGTGTTGATAAACCGTTGTGCCGGCGGGCCGCCCGGCCGTGCGCGGGGCGGGTGACCGATCGGATGGGTCGATCACCCTGACCGATAACCCCGGTTTGGCAGTTGTCCGCCCTTCGGTCAGGAGGCGGCGCTGTCGCGTATCGCGCACACCGGCCGCAGAGGTGGCCCGTGACGACCAAGGGGTTCAGATGAGAAATATGACCAGCCGCCATCCGTTGGCAGCGATGCTGCTGACCGCCGGATCGGCGATCGCGATCGTTCAGCCGTCGACCGCGCAGACGGTGACGCCCGCCGAGACGCAGGCCGAAACCCGCATGTCGACCGCGGCCGCACCCGTCGGTGCCGGCAAGCCGGCCGCCGCGCAGGCCGGCGTCGCCGGCACGGTGGAGGCGCGCGGCGATGCCGGCAGCGCCGCCGCACCGCAGATGACCCGCGACAACGGCGCGCCGATCGGCGAGAACCGCCATTCGAAGGCGGCGGGCGACCTTGGCCCGGTCCTGATCGAAGACACCACGCTGATCGAGAAGCTGGCGCGTTTCGACCGCGAGCGGGTGCCCGAGCGTGTCGTGCATGCCCGCGGCACCGGCGCGCACGGTGTGTTCACCGCGACGGCCGACCTGTCCGGCATTACCAATGCATCGCTGTTCGCGACGGGCAAGCAGACCCCGGTGTTCGTGCGCTTTTCCACCGTGATCCATCCGTCGGGCAGCCCGGAAAGCCTGCGCGATCCGCGCGGCTTCGCGACCAAATTCTACACCGACCAGGGTAACTGGGATCTGGTCGGCAACAACCTGCCGATCTTCTTCATCCGCGATGCGATCCAGTTTCCGGACATGATCCATGCGCTGAAGCCGTCGCCGGTGACGAACAAGCAGGATCCGAACCGGTTCTTCGACTTCTTTTCCGCCACGCCGGAAGCGACGAACATGCTGGCGCATGTCTATTCGAACCTGGGCACCCCCGCATCGTACCGCACGATGGACGGCAACGGCGTGCATGCGTTCAAGCTGGTGAACGCACAGGGGGAGACGGTGTTCGCCAAGTTCCGCTGGATCAGTCGGCAGGGCGTACGAAACCTGAACGGCGCGCAAGTCGCGATCGCGGGCTGGAACTACCTGACCGACGACCTGTACGGCGAGATTGCGAAGGGCAATTTCCCGACCTGGGACCTGATGGTACAGACCATGAAGGCGTCCGAATTCGGCAGGCTCGACTATAATCCGTTCGACGATACCAAGGAGTGGCTGAACGTGCCGTTCCGCAAGATCGGCGAGATGACGCTGAACAAGGTGCCGACCAACTTCTTCGAGTATACCGAGCAGTCGGCATTCGCGCCGGCCAACCTGGTGCCGGGGATCGAGGCGTCGCCCGACCGCATGTTGCAGGGGCGGCTATTCTCCTATTCGGATACGCAGCGGTACCGGATCGGTGCCAATGCGATGCAGCTGCCGGTCAACCGGCCGCTGGCGCCGGTCGTCAACAACAATCAGGACGGCCAGCTCGACCGCGATAACCGGACGTCGGACGTGAATTACTTCCCGGCCGCGACCGCCGCGAAATCGACCGCGGCGCGGTTCCGCGCGTCCCGCTACGCCGTCGACGCGACGGTCGATGCCGTGCCGATCGCCAAGACCGACAATTTCGCGCAGGCCGGCGCATTCTACCGGGCGCTGAAGCCGCAGGACAAGGCGGACCTAGTGACCAACCTGGCAGGCGATCTGAACGTCGTCACCGCCGCGCGGACCAAGACGATCATGGTCAGCTATTTCTACCAGGCGGACCGCGATTTCGGCGCGCGGCTGGCGACGGCGGTCGACGTGCCGCTGGCGGAGGTCGCGCGCGCGGTGCGCGATTACCGCGCCGCCAACCCGGGCCAGTCGGCCCGCTGACGGTCGGGGCCGGGGTGCGGGTCGTCCGCATCCCGGCGCTGTCGTGCTTCCAGATGATCGGGACCGCTGATGCTGACTTTCCTTGCCGCCCTGTTGATGGCGACCGCCGCGCCGGGCGCACCCGCCACACCGCCCGCCGCACCCGCGACGCTGCCGTCGCCGGAGCGGCGCCAGCAATTGCTGTTCGAGGCCGCGCGGCTGGGACGGGCGGACCTGATCGGTCCGCTGGTGAAGGCCGGGGCGGATATCGACAGCCGGGACGATCGGGGTTTCACGCCGTTGATCCTGGCCGCATATAACGGCCAGCTTGCGACCGTGGACGCGCTGATCGCCAGGGGCGCCGACGCCTGCCGCCCGGACCGCGACCAGGGCAATACCGCGCAGATGGGCGTGGCCTTCAAGGGTGAGGACGCGATCGCGGCACGGCTGCTGAAGGCGGGATGCGACGTGAACGCGCGCAACAATGCCGGGCAGACCGCACTCATGATGGCGGCGCTGTTCAACCGGACGAAACAGGTCGAGATGCTGCTTGCCGCCGGGGCCGACCGGGCGATCCGCGATGCGGCCGGCCGGTCGGCAAGCTCGGTCGCTGCCGATCAGGGGAATGCACCGATGGCGGACCGGGTGCGGCGGTGACACCGTTCGGTCCATTCGACAATGGCGCGCCATGATGCCCTGCCGAGCCTGTTCCACGGCAGACGGGCGGGCGCCACGCGGACGACCGACTCGACCGCGCTTGTCCCAGGGCAGGTCCAGATCGTGATAGATCGAGAGCGCGGTCAGCCCCTGCGGCCTAATCCCCGGGGTTACCGGGCATGGAAGTGCCTGCAGCAAGTCGGTTGCCACTTGGGCGGCTTAGGTCTTTCTGAAAGATTCGCATCAACATATATCAATGTAATTAGCGATTACCGACGATACGCATGCGATCTTGATTGCAAGTTCGCCGTGTTCCGAATTTTTAAATTCCGATTTACTTATCCACGTCAATGTATCGATCGATAAATCAAGTAATTCAAGAATACCTAACCGGAGGGAGTGTCTTCATGGTCGAGCAACACGGTAGCGCATATCATCTTCGTCGGTATTTCGAGGAACTGGACCGGGCGAAAGCAGCAACGTGCGACGAAAGCCACTTTGCGCACGTCAACCTGGCGGTGCTGCATCAGCATGCCGCGTCCGCGCACATGATGGGCGGCGACGGAACGTGGAACGATCCGCGACCGACCGGGACGACCACGCCGGCCTAGTCGCGATCGACGGCCTCAGCTGGGTGTACGTAGCCGGCGATGAAGGTAGTTTTCGTCGAAGCCCGCAATCTGGGCGAGCAGCACCGGGTTGACGATGACCATGCTGCCGCGCTTGACCGACATCGCGGCCTGCGACCGGAGATCCTTCAGGACACGGTTGATGTGGACCGGCGTCATGCCGAGCGCGTCCGCCAGAATAATCTGCGACAGCGGAAGCTCGAACTCGGTGGTCAGCACCAGTCCGATCCGGCTGGCGCGTAGATAGAGTTCGCACATCAGATGCGCGACGCGTTCGATGCTGGTGCGGCGGCCCATGCTGACGATCCAGGCGCGCAGGGTGCCTTCGTCGGTCAGTTGCGCGCGGTACATCGCCTTCTGGATGTTGCGATGCCGATCGAGCAGGCCGTCCATGTCCGGGCTGGGGACGGTCGCGATGCGGGCGGGCGTCACCGTCTGGATGCTGTGGTCCATCTGCGCCAGCATGCCGACATGCAGGTCGCAGCAATCGCCCGGCATCAGGAAGGCGGTGATCTGCCGCGTGCCGTTCGGCAGGATCTTGTAGCGTTGCGCCCATCCTTCCAGCACCACGATGACGTGTGTGGGCGGATCGCCTTCACGGATCAGGTCCGTCCGCGCCGGTACACGCCGGTACGCGGCACTGATCCGTTCCAGGGCAGCGATATCATCGACCGACAACGGTCCGAAATCCTGCAGCTTCTTGATGAATCGGTTCAGCACGAGGGCCGTCTAATCACACATGCGGGAAATATAAATTGTTATGGTATATTGTCTAAAGTTAATATCGATGGGCTCCAATGCTGATCGGGTATCCAGGTCTGTCATCATTCAAACGTTCAGCAGGTGTTGATGATTGTGGAATAGCGCGCTCCGCTTGCCTCCGAAAGCAATTTTATGCCCAGTGACACCGCTTTCCAGGATACCCGGCGCATGCCTGCGCAGGAAGGCGAAGCGTCGAACCGCGTCGAATTGCCGATCGCTAGAAGGCCGACCCATCGTGTCGCGTCGGCCGGAAGAGCGACCGCGCGGGGCGCGCTGCAGATCGCCAACGCCGCGGTCGAGGTCCAGCCGGAGCGGAATAGCGATCAAGCCCGCACGGCGGGCGCGGGTTCGACGCAACTATCTGACAGGATTACAACGAACATGGCGCGGGACGTAGCGGAAAAAACCGCCGGGCCATTTAACCTGGATTAATACTGTATACGGAAGGAAGAGTAGGCTGCGATTGCGGCGGTCCGTATGTCCGCGAGCGGTACGGGGTTGTCCGATGGTAGAGGTTTCCGAGGCGGGCGACGGCGCTCTTACCATCGCGACGAGCGATACGCATGTCATGCTGTCCGGCATGCCGGGGCCAATCATTGCCCTGCCGCCGGAAGAAGCCGTGCGGATATCGGAAGAAATCCTGCAGGCGGCCATCATGCTGGTCGGGCAAAAAGCCTGGGACAGGCCGCGCCACTAGCCACAGGAGCGCAAGGAGTTCGGAGCGAACCGCCGCACGGTATTCCCTTCGAAGCCGCGGTGCGGGGCGTTTCCACTGCGCCCGACAGGTCGCCCTAGACGGGCGTTTCCCGCGGGAATCGTCATGCGCCGGCGGACGGACGCGTGCGCGTCCAGAAAAGAGTCGCTTTGCACGTTGGCGTCGATATGGCGTTGTCATGACTGTGGAGAGTCCGCTTGAAGCCCGCCTGTCGCAGCATCTGCTGCTGACCTATGCGGAACGTGACGCGCTGCGCTGGCTCGAACGGCGCGAACGGGTTTTTCGCGCGGGCGACGTGATCGTCAACGAAGGCGAGGAAAACGACCGGCTCTATGTCGTCGCCAGCGGCTGGCTGCACGGATCGGTGCGGCTGAAGGGCGGCGGGCGGCAGGTCCTGCGTTTCTATTTCGTGGGCGACCTGACGACCACATTCTCGATCGCGTGGGGGCGCAGTGCCGCCACGCTGACCGCCGTAAGTGCGACGATGCTGTACGAGATGCCGCGGCAGGCGTTCGGCCGGCTGTTCCGCGACCATCCCCGGCTGGGCGCGCTGCTGTACGCGGTGAGCGCATCGGAACATGTCGCGATGGCGGACCGGCTGACGTCGGTCGGGCGCACCGACGGCATCACGCGGATCGCCACGCTGCTGCTCGATATCCGGTCGCGGTTGCGGGTCATGGACGGGATGGACGGCGCCACGTTCGAACTGCCGCTGACGCAGCAGGATCTGGGCGATGCGGTCGGGCTGACCAAGACGCATGTCAGCCGGTCGTTGAAGGCGCTGGCGGAAACCGGGCTGGTCGAGCGCGTCGGCAAGGTCATCCGCATCAACGATGTCGAACGGCTGGCGCAGATGGTCGATTTCCAGGACCGGCACAGTCATGTCGCCACTGACTGGCTGCCGCCCACGGGCACGATCGGGGCGATCGGTGACATGGATCATGCGATCCTGGCCACCAAGTGAACCTATGTAACCGGCCACCCGGCTTATTTCCGGATCATGCGTCATTCGCGACGAAATAGTCGCAAAACAGGTCATGGTCCGCCCTCGAAGCCGCCCTGACCGGGCCGGCGAGTAGGGAATTTGCAATGGCGGAGCGGCTGGGCGTAGCGATCGTGGGCGTGGGTGGGGCGGTTGCCACCACCGCGATCGCCGGAATCGAACTCATCAAGGCGGGATCGAACAGTTTCCAGGGGTTGCCGCTGGCCGACCGCGACGTGGCCGGGATGGTCGCGTATCGCGACATGGTGTTCGGCGGCTGGGACCTGGCCGATGACACGCTGGGCGCCTGCGCGCTGCGCCACGGCGTGATCGGTGAGAAGGAACTGGCGGACGGTGCAGCGACGCTGAACGACATGCGCCCCTGGAAGGCCGTGGGCAGTACCGGCCACTGCGCCAATATCGACGGCCGCAACAAGATGGAAAGCGGACACCGCGCCGCGGTGCGGCAGATCCAGGAGGATCTTCGCCGGTTCAAGGAGGAGAAGGGGCTCGACCGCGTCGTGGTGATCAACCTGGCCTCGACCGAGCGGATGCCGGGCGCAAGCGACGAAGCGCTGCAGTCGCGCGAGGCGTTCGAACGCGGGCTGGATGCGGATGACGGCGCGATCAGCCCGGCGATGCTCTATGCCTATGCATCGATCGACGCAGGCACGCCCTATGCCAATTTCACGCCGTCGGTGGCCGCCGACGTGGCACCGCTCGCGCAGTTCGCGGCGGAACGCAACGTCCCGGTCGCAGGCAAGGACGGCAAGACCGGCCAGACGTTCATCAAGACGGTGATCGCACCCGCGCTGCGCGACCGTGCGCTACATGTCGACGGCTGGTTCTCCACCAACATCCTGGGCAATTCGGACGGGCTGGCGCTGGACGATCCGAAGTCGCTGGAAAGCAAGCTGGGCACCAAGGGCAGCGTGCTGGATTCGATTCTGGGCTATCCGGTCGAGGATCATATCGTGATGATCCATTATTACCGGCCGCGCGGCGACGACAAGGAAGCGTGGGACAATATCGACCTGACCGGCTTCATGGGCCAGAAGATGCAGCTGAAGCTGAATTTCCTGTGCAAGGATTCGATCCTGGCGGCCCCGTTGGCGATCGAGATCGCACGATGCCTGGACCTGGCGCAGCAGCGTGGGGACGGCGGCGTGCAGGAGCAGATGGGGCTGTTCTTCAAGCTGCCGCAGATGACCGGCGACCGCGCGCCGGTGCACGGTTTCCCGGAACAGCAGCTGATCCTGGATCGCTGGCTGGGCGATACGCAGGCGTGAGCGGCGGCCGATCCCCGGCGATGCTGTCCCCGGCGGCGCTGCCGTTCTTCCGCGAACTGGGCGACCTGAAGCGCATCCATTCGGCATGCGCGGCGGGATCGATCGCGGAACGGCTGTTCCGTGACGGCTGGGCGGCGCTGGTCGATGGGCAGGCGCCGGCGGACGTGATGAAACAGGTCGTGGCGGCCGCGCTGGTGGCGGCGCGGCTGGGCGATCTGGATCTGGCGACGTTGCGGGCGCTGGGGGCGGGCGACCAGGCGGTGGTGATCCTGAACCGCAGCTTCGACGAGGTGACCGGGGACATGGACCCGGGGCTGCGCGCCCGGTTGCGCGGGGCGCTGTCGTCCGGGCGGCCGGCGGTCGGCCCGGATGCAGCGGACGTTCCGGCGTTCGTCGACAAGCTGGCGCGCCAACCGCGGGCGGGGGTGACCTGTCCCGGCCAGCCGCGGATCATGTTGCAGCCGGCCGAGAACCATGCCGAGCACTGCCTGATGGTGGCGGTGTACGGCGTGGTGGCAAGTCCGTGGTACGGGGCAGATCCGGTCGCGGTGTTCCTTGCCGGGATGGCGCATCACCTGCACAATGCCGACATGCCGGACAGCGGCTATTCGGGTGAGATGCTGCTGGGCGACATGCTCGATACGGTCATCGTGCAGGCCCGCGAGGCGGCCTATCGCGAACTGGCCGACGTGCCGGAACTGGCGGCGGCGGTGCGTGCCGCACTGGCGCCGATCGGTGGGGACGAGACACCGGAGGCGCGCGCGTTCCATGTCGCGGACGTGCTGGACCGCGTGCTGGAGATCGAACAGCATACCCGCGCGGGGCGACTGACGATGGGCGTTGTGCTGGACGATTACGGGCTGGTCCATGACGGCCCGGTCAAGGCATTCCACGACGAGATACTCGCGACGACCGGCCTGTCGGGTCGGGCGTGAGCTTCCGTTCGCCGCTGACCGGTCGGGCCCTGATGCCCGATACGCCCCATTCGCTGGCGGCACCGGGAGAACGCTGGCCGGTGGTGGACGGCATTCCCTATCTGCGGGTGGAAAGCGAGGGACTGGTGGCGGTGGCGCTCGATCATCTCGACGCCGGATGCCCGGACGATGCGCTGGTCGCGCTGCTGACCGATCAGGACGCGTGGTGGACGGGGCCGGCGACCGACCTGCGCGAATTGAAGCGGCTGGTGCGCGAGCGCGACATGCTGTCGCTGCGCGAGGCGATGGCGCTGTTGCGGATGGGGCCGGTGGCGGATTATTTCGCCTATCGCTGGAGCGACCCGACCTATCTGGCCGGGCTGGCGCTGATCGAGGCGCATTGGGCGGAACCCTATGCTGCGTTCGAACTGGCGTGCGGGATCGGCCATTATCTGCGCGACCTGGGCGCGCGCGGCGTGGCGTGTATGGGGGCGGACGTGGTGTTCGCCAAATGCTGGCTGGCCAGGCATTGGGTCGCGCCGCTGGCCGACTATGTCGTGTTCGATGCGGCGGCGACGTGGCCGATCGCGGATGCGCGGTTCGACCTGACGATGTGCCACGACGCCTTCTATTTCCTGCCGGAACAGGCGCGGGTCGCAGAGCAGTTGCGCGACGTGACGGCGGACGCCGGAGTGCTGGCGATCAGCCATCTGCATAATGCCGGGTATCGCGGCGGGGCGAAGGGGCCGGCACGTTCGGCGGCGGACTGGGCCGCGCTGTTTCCGGATGCGGTCGTGCATGACGAGGCGGCTTTGCTGGGCGCGCTGATGGAACGGAGCGTGCCGGTGGCGGTCGGGTGGCGGGACGACCCGGCGGTGGAGGCCTGGTCGCTGATCGAGGGTGGGCCGGCGCCGCGTGCCGTGGTGAACGGCCTTGCCATGCCGATGCCGGACGCGGTGTTGCGGCCGAACCCGTTGCTGGCGGGCGATGGCGTGCGCTGGCCGTCCGACCTGTACCGTGACGAATATGGCGCGGGATGCCTGTGGGCGCAGGACGATGCGACCCTGCCGACGGCGGACCCGGTGCGCCTGCGCCGCATGGTCGACCTGCCGGAGCGCTGGTGATGCGCTGGGGCATAGCGGGTTATGGCTGGGTGGCGCGCGACCATATGGCGCCCGCGATCCGCGCGGCGGGCGGCACCGTGACGGCGGTGGCCGACCCCAGCCCGCATGCCCGCGCGCTGGCGGAGGCGGCCGGACTGGTCGCGTTCGGCACCGCGGAGGCCATGCTGGCATCCGGTCTGTGCGATCTGCTGTATGTGGCCACGCCGAACGATGCGCATGTCGGGCCGGTGCGCGCAGCCGCCGGGGCGGGGGTGCCGGTGCTGTGCGAGAAGCCGATCGCCGCGACGCTGGGCCAGGCCGAGGCGCTGGCCGGGGCGGTGGCGGGCGGCGTGCTGTACGGCACGGCATTCGACCAGCGGCATCATCCGGCGCACCGTGCGATGGCGGATGCGATTGCGGGCGGCGACATCGGGCGGCCGGTTGCGGTGCGGATCGTCTATGCGTGCTGGGTCGCGCCGGACTGGACCCCCGACGGCAGCGAGCACGACAATTGGCGGGCGGACCCGGTGCGCGCGGGCGGCGGCGCGGTGATCGATCTGGCGCTGCACGGGCTGGACCTGGCGGAACGGTTGCTGGCCGAGCCGCTGACCGACCTGAACGTGATGCTGCAACGGCGGATCCATGCCTATCCGGTGGACGATGGCGGGATGCTGACCGGCCGGACGGCGGCCGGCGTGCTGTTCCAGAGTCATGTCGCCTATAATTGCGCGGAGGTGCTGCCCCGCCGTCGGCTGGAGGTGCTGGGCGAAAGCGGCCTGCTGATCGCGATCGACACAATGGGGCAGACCGCGGGCGGCACGCTGACCCGCCGGTGCGCCGCGAGCGGGACCGAGACGGCGGTGCCGTTCGACGCCGCGACATCGCCGTTCGCCGCACAGGCCGCCGCTTTCATGGCCGCGGCGCGGGGGGACGCCCATGATTTCTCGATGCCGCGCGACCTGGCGTTGATGCGGCTGTTCGATCGCGCTTATCAGGAGGCCCGGACGTGGCTTTGAGTATGTTCGCCTGCGGCAATTGCGGGTTCTGGCAACGCCATTTTGCGCCGCCCGATTGCCCGGTGTGCACCGACGTGCGCAACGACCTGCCCGAGGACGGCTGGCGGTTCCTGGCCGAGCCGGAGGTTGCGGCCCATCATGGCGGGGACGCGCGGGAAGTGGCGCCCGGCCTGTGGGCGTTCACCACGACGCCGGCGCTGGGGCTGGCCGGCACCGGCTGGCTGATCGTGCGCGACGGCGGGAACATCGCGTTCGAGGCGGCGCCCTATTATTCCGACGCGATGCTGGACCGGATCGCGCAGCTGGGCGGCATCGCGTTCCTCGCGGCCAGCCATGCGCATGGCTATGGCGCGCTGTTCCAGCTGCAACGCCGGTTCGACCCGGCGGTCGTCGCGATCCAGAAGGACGACCTGCGCATGACCAAGGCGTTCCGCGTGACGGTGCCCTATGACGAGGCACTGGAACTGGAACCCGGTTACACGCTGCATCATGTCGGCGGGCATTATGAAGGGCAGGCGTGCCTGCACGATGCGCCCGGCCGGCGACTGTTCTGCGGCGACATGTTCAAGATCGACCAGGATGCGGACGGCCGGTCGACCGCGATTTCGAGCCACAAGGCGTTCCACAAGGATATTCCGCTGACCCATGCCGAACTGGCGCAGTACCGCGCCGCGATCGCTCCGTTGGCATTCGACGCCGTGCTGACCCCCTTCGAATATGCGCCGGAGGTGGACCGGACGGTCGCGCTGGCCGCACTGGACGACGGGCTCGCACGAATGCCGGGCGTGCGGAGGCTGGGGCTATGAGGTCGGGGCTGCGATCAGGGTTGCCCGGCGGCCTGGGTGCTGCGGCGCACCGCTATCTCGATGCGTTTCCGGCCGGTGACGTGGTCGCGTTCCCGATCGATCCGCTGGACCGGCTGGGCCTGCCGGTGTGGGTGGTGGCGCTGTTCCCCGAGGATCCGGCGCTGGCCGGGATCATGCCGTACGGCGTGGGATATGGCGCGACCGAGGAAGCCGCCGTGCTCGGCGGGCTGGGCGAGATCGCCGAGATGGTGTGGCCGACGCTGACGCTGGGCACGCGCGCCAAGACGCAGGGCAGCTACACCGCGCTGGTGGCGAGCCTGGGCGAGCGGGCGGTGGCCGATCCGCTGACGTTGTGCCTGCCGGCCGGATCCGCGGTCGGGCGCGATACGGTGCTCGACTGGGTGGCGGCCAAGCGCTGGGCCGATGGATCGACCGTGCTCGTGCCGATCGACCTTGCGGCCTATTCTGCCAAGGAACTGGCGCCGGGATACCGGCCGTTCACGACGATCATCTCGAACGGGATGGGGGCGGGACCGGACCTGGACTGGGCGGTGGGCCACGGACTGTGTGAGATATTGCAGCGCGACGGCAACGGGCTGCTGTTCCGCGCGCTCGATCAGGGCGTGATGCTGGACCTTGATGGCGCATTGCCGCCCTCCACGATGGCGATCCTCGATCGGTTCGCGGCAGCCGGCATCCGCGCGATGCCGAAATTCGCCACCGACCAGTTCGGGTTGCCGAACCTGTATTGCGTCGGGATCGACGAGGCGGCACCGCCAACAGCGCCGATCATGGTCACCGCATGCGGCGAGGCGTGCCATGCCGACCGGGTGCAGGCGCTGGAAAAGTGCCTGACCGAATATGCGGCGAGCCGGGCGCGCAAGGCGTTCGCGCACGGCCCGGCCGAACTGGTCGCCCGCGTCGCGCCGGACGGCTATGTCCGGCGGTTCCTGGCCCAGGCGGGCGGCGCGGCGAAATCGAGCGATACGCGCGCATTCGACGCGATGCGCGACTGGACCGGGCGGGATGCCGCGACCCTGCGCGACTGGCTGGCCGACAGCGTGCTGTGCGAACGGACGACCCACCGGTTCGACGCGTTGCCGACGCAAGCGGCGGCGGACGGCCATGCGCGCGCCGCCCGCGCCCGCGCGGCCGTGGAGGCGGCGGGGTTCGACATCCTGTATGTCGACATGTCGCCGCCGGACGGGTCGGTCACCGTCGTGAAGGTGATCGTGCCGGGCATGGAGGTGGAGACGATGAGCTACTACCGGATCGGCGCGCGCAACACCGAGAAACTGCTGGCGATGGATTCGCCGCTGGTCCGGTTCGGCGCGGCGACCGACCGCTTGCGGCCGATCCGGCTGACCCCGGCCGAGGCCGAGCGGCTGGGTCATCCGCTGTTCGATACGGGTGCGGCGGACGCGATCGTCGGGCCGCTCTATCCGTTGTACCGCGAGCCCGAGGCGCATCATGTCGCCGCGGTGGCGCAGGAGGGCGGGCGATGACGCTGCGCTACGCGTATAATACCAACGGGGCGGCCAATCACCGGCTGGACGACGCACTGCGGCTGATCGCGGATGCGGGCTATGACGGGGTGGCGCTGACGCTGGACCATCATCACCTCGATCCGTTCGCCGATGGCTGGACGCGGGAGGCAGAGCGGGTGGCCGCGCTGTTGCAGGCGTTGCGGCTGGGCAGCGTCATCGAGACGGGCGCGCGCTACCTGCTCGACCCGCGCGACAAGCATGAGCCGACGCTGGTGTCGCGCGACGCGGACGGCCGCGCGCGGCGGGTGGCGTTCCTGTGCCGCGCGCTGGACATCGCGGCGATGCTGAACAGCGAGACGATGTCGTTCTGGGCCGGCGTGCCGAAGCCGGATGTCGATGCAGAGCAGGCGCGCGAATGGCTGGACGACGGGCTGGCGCGCGTGCTGGACCATGCGGAGGCGCGAGGGGTGGAGGCGAGTTTCGAGCCCGAACCGGGCATGCTGATCGAGACGGTCGACGAGTATGCCGCGCTGGCGGAACGGCATCCGCGGCTGCTGCTGGCGCTGGACACCGGGCATTGCCTGGTGACGCAGGATATCGCGCCCGACGTGGCGGTCCGGCGCTATGCCGACCGGATCGGGACGGTCGCGATCGAGGATATGCGGCGCGGCGACCATACGCATCTGCCGTTCGGGCAGGGCGACATGGACATGCCCGCAGTGCTGGAGGCGCTGGAGGAGATCGGGTTCGCCGGCCTCGTCTGCGTCGAGCTGTCGCGCGAAAGCCCGCGCGCGCATGCCGCCATCCCGGAATCGATCGCCTATCTGCGCAGGATCCTGGCATGAGGATCTGCTTCGTTTCGCGGCGCTTCTTCCCCGCCATTTCGGGCATGTCGATCTATGCGATCAACCTGCTGCGCCAACTGGTCGCGGCGGGGCACGACGTGACGATGATCAGCCAATATTATGGCGATCCGGAACGGCGCAAAGTCTATGGCGGCGGCCCCCCGCCCGCGGTGCCGGGCGTGCGCGTGATCGGGCTGGAAGCGCACGGCGAACAGGCTGGCGGCGATTTCGAACGCGACGTCGAGACGATCGCCGCGACCATCGCGGCGGAACATGCGCGCGCGCCGTTCGACATCCTGCATGCGCAATATGGGTATCCGACCGGCTGGGCGACGCTGATCGCGGCGCAGCGGATCGGCGTGCCGTGCGTCGTGTCGATCCAGGGCGGCGACGGCCATTGGGTCGGATCCTGCTGTTCCACGCACCGCATCGCGATGGAGCGCGTGCTGGACCATGCCGGCGCGCTGCTGATCGGCGGAAGAAGCTTTGCGGGCGAGGTCCAGGCGCGGCTCGGCACGCCGCTGGACCGGTTCACGATCGTGCCGGGCGCGGTCGATACCGACCGGTTCACGCCCGGACCGGGCGGCGACGGCGCGGCCGACGGACCGGTGCGGCTGTTCTATCATGGCCGGGTCGATCGCCGGAAAGGCGTGCTGGACATGCTCCACGCGCTGCCGGACGTAGAGGGCGCTTGGCGCTGCACCGTGTCCGGAATCGGTCCCGATCTGGAACCGGCCAGGGCGCTGGCGGCGGAACTGGGGCTGACGGATCGCGTGACTTTCAGCGGCTATGCCGAATATGACCGGGTATCCGACCTGTACCGCGACCATGACGTGTTCGTTTCGCCGACCTATGCGGAAGGGTTCTCGAATACGATCCTGGAAGCGATGGCGAGTGGCCATGCAGTGTTGTCCTGCCGCTCCGTCGGGGTGGTCGATTGCGTACGGGACGGGGAGAACGGCCTGCTGGTCGAGGCCGGCGACGTGGCGGCGCAGGCGGCGGCGCTGACCCGCCTGGTCAACGACGCAGGGCTGCGCCGGCGGCTGGGCGCGGCCGCGCTCGAGGAGTGCCGGCGTGTCTATAGCTGGCATGCGGTGGGGCGGCAGATCATGGAGATCTACGCGGCGTTGCGCGGCACGACGCCGGCGACCGGAATCTCGGAAAGCATCGCGGTGACGCCGTGCCGGTTCCGCGCCGAGCCGCATCTGTTGTGAGCCATATCGTCGCCATTTCGCCGCATCTGGACGATGCGGCCTTTTCGGTCGGCGGGTTGCTCGCCGCGCGCGCGCGGTCGGGGGACCGGGTGACGATCGTGACGTGCTTCACCGGCAACGTCGCGCAGCCACAGGGGTTCGCGCTGGCGTGCCAGACCGACAAGGGGCTTGGCCCGGATATCGACTATATGGCGCTGCGGCGGGCGGAAGACGACGCCGCCTGTGCGGTGATCGGTGCGGACGCGGTGCATCTCCCGTTCCTGGAGGCACCGCATCGCGGTTATACCAGTGCGGCCGAGCTGTTCGGTTCGCGGCGGCAGGACGACGGCATGGTCGAACCGCTGGCGGCGGCGTTGTCCGAACGGCTTGCCGAGCTTGCGCCCAGCCTATTGCTCGGTCCGCTAGCGATCGGCGATCATGTCGATCACTGGGTCGTGCGCGATGCACTGGCGGCGACCGGGCTGCCATTTCTGTTGTGGGAAGACTGGCCCTATCTGCGCCGGGCGGACACGCGGCCGAATATGGAACCCTTGATCCGCCACGCCCTGACCGACGCCGATCGCGATGCGCGATACGGGATGTGCGCCGCCTATGCGTCGCAGTTGGGGTTCCAGTTCGGCGGCCCGGATGCGCTTGCGCGCCAGACCGCCGAGATCCGGCACGAAAATCTCTACCGCCCGTAAGGGCAGACGGAGCCAGGCGTCGCCGGGCTCCGTACCGGATCAGACCCGGCGGCGCGTTGCGGCGACGGCCCCGAACCCGGCGGCACCGGCCCCGATCAGCAGCGCGATCACGACCATGAAGGACGTGCTGGCGGCGGCGCCGGCGGCGGTGTCGGCCGCGGACTTGGCGGTGGCGATCGTGTCGTTCTTGGTCTTCACGAACTGCGCCTTGGCGCGCGTCACGTCGGCCTGCGCCTCCGAACGAGGAACCTTGCGCTGTGCCGCGACGATATCGACGATGCGGCTTTCGGCCTGGGCACCGTCGGACCCGCCGCGGGCAAGCGCGGGCAGTTCCAGGGCGATTTCCTTCTGCGCCTGTTCCGGCGTCATCTGCGCGGGGTCGGACGGCGCGGTCGACAGATAGGCGGCGGCCTGCTCGCGCACGTCGCCGACATCCACATTGGCGACATCGGCCACCTTGGGTGCGGCGGCCCCGATGCCGGTGCCGGCAGCGGAGGCGACCGAACCGACGGTGCGGAACGCGCCGCCAATGATCCCGCCGACGGCCGAGGTCAGGAGATAGAGGGTGAGGATCAGCGTGACGCCCCACATGACGAGGCCGTGGACGAGCCCGTCGAACCGGTCATGCACGCCTGCGACGCGGGCCGCGGCATAGCCACCGGCACCGAGCGCGGCGATGGTCGTCACGATCCAGTACAGGCCGGCGCCGATGCCGAACCCGGCCGCACCCGGCGTCGTGCCCTCGACCGGATCGACCAGGCTGAGCCCGATGCCGGTGCCGAGGATGCCGAGGACGAGCTGGACCGCGATGGCCAGTACGACGCCGGCGAAGATCGCGCCCCAGGAAATGCGGGGTACGGACGGCACGAGACGGCCGTCTTGGGTCGGCGGGAAGCCGAGTTTGGGATTGGTAGCCATGGTATACTCCTGTTCGTTCTGAAAAATGCCCGGGGGGCGGCGTCAGTCGTCGCCGTCCTTCGGGGTGGGGTGTTTGGTATCGGATTGCCGCGCGCCGGCCTTGCGTTCGCGCGATCCGCGCTTCTCGACGGCGGTGTCGCCGATGATCTTGCCGATCGCCTCCTGCACGGATCCCTTCGCCTGACGGGCGCGGGCCTTGTCTTTTTCGCTCGTCATGCGGCAGTTTCCCGTACGTTTGCGGCACCGACCCGCGGGACCGGCATGGAATCACCGTCGAAGCCGCGGGCGCGTGCCCAGGCAGCGGCGGCGTTGCGGCGGTTGACGCCGATCTTGGAATAGATGCGCGCGACATGGTTGCGCACGGTGTTGCCGGACACGCCCAGCGCGCGCGCGATCGACTTGTCGTCCAGCCCGCGGCAGATGAGCGCCAGCACGTCGCGTTCCCGCGGCGTGAGTTCGTCCAGCCCGACACCCGCCGGTTCGGCCTGCGGCGCACGGATCCGCGCGAGCTTCTCCATGATCGAGCGGCTGAGCCAGCTGGTATCCTTCATCACCGCATCGATCGCGCCCACCAGTTCGCGTTCCGACGCCTTGCGCGTGCTGACGTCGCGCATCGCCCACAGGACGCAATCCTCGTCACCCAGCCGGATTGGTTCGGTCGACACGACGCAGTCGATGACGTCGCCGTCCTTCGGCCGCAGCCGGACTTCCCGGTCGCGGATCGCGCGGCCGGTTTCGATGTCCGCCTCCACCGCGTCGCGCACCGTGGCGGTTTCCCACAGGTCGACCTGACCCAGCGGGCGGCCGATGATGTCGGCGGGGGCATAGCCGGTCAGGCCGGTGAAGGCTTCGTTCACGTCGCACAACCGGTGGCCGTCGCGGGTGCCGATGGCGAGTGCCACGGGCGCCAGCGAGAAGGTCCGCGTGAAGCGCTCCTCGCTCTGGCGCAGCGCGGTTTCGGCCACGCGCCGTGGTTCCAGATCGGCGAAGGTGAACAGCATGCAGGGCTCTTCACCCATCTCGATCGGCTGGCCGGCGACGATGACCAGGCGCGTGCCGCCGTCCGGACGGTCCAGTTCGGCCTCCATCTGCGGGATGGTGCGGCCTTCGGACAACCGTTCCTTTGCCAGTGCGCGCTTTTCCGCACGCGCCAGCACGTCGATATCGTAGACGGTGCGCGACAGGACGCCGTCGCGGTCATGCCCCGTCATGTCGAGGAACCCCTGGTTCACCTTCACGAACCGCAGGTCGGACAGCCGGCAGATGACGGCGGGCGCGGGATTGGCGTTGAACGACTGTTCGAACCGGTCCTCCGCCTCGAACCGCGCCGATACGTCCTGGATGATCATGACGAGGCATTCGGGTTCGTCGGCATCGTTGGTCAGCACCAGGCTGCGGACCTGATGCACCCAGCGCGGGTCGTCCTCGCCCGCCACGGCGACCTCGACCACCACTTCGGAGAACGCCTCGCCCGAGACGACGCGTTCGATCGGGTAGTCCGCGTCGTTCAGCCGGTGATTGTTGCGGTAGCGCAGCTGGAACCGATCGCGATACTCGTCCACCGTGGCGCCGAAATCGGCGACGCTGTCGACGCCGTGCATCGTGAGCGCGGCGTCGTTGGCCCACAGGATGGACTGGTCCGGATCGACCAGGATCACGCCCTCGTCGAGCCCCGCGATGATCTGCCGCAGGTGGCGCAGATCGGCGGAGTCGCGCAGCGACTTCAGGACGGGGGCGGCGCGCATCGCGTCAGGCGTGCCGGCCGTGCAGCAACCAGGCAAGGCCGTAGCCGATCGCCGCCGCGCCCAGTGCCCATAGCAACGGCGAGTCCTCGGCCGATGCCTGGACGGTGCGTGCGCCGCGCCGTGCCGCATCCGCCGCACGATCGGCGGTCTCGCGCGCTTCGTCGCCGATCCGTTCGGCCAGTTCCGGTGCGCCGTCGATCGCATCGCCCAGCGCGGACTTTGCGCGGCCGTACAGGTTCTGCGCCCCGCCCGCGACCTGGTCGACGACGCCGTCGACCTGCCAGTCGCGGCTGTTCACGGTATCGCCGACGGTCTTTTCGACCTTGCCGCCGACATAGCGGACACCGCCCTGGAATTCGTCCTTGTTCATCATGTCTTCCTGTTTGCTGGAGAGGGGCAGCGCCGGATCAGGGCAGCACGTTGCAGGTGGCCGCGGCCTTGCCGACTTCCAGTGCGATCGCCGGATCGCGCAGTTCGGTGGCGACGCGGATCAGATCGGACGGCGTCAGCACGCCGGGCGTCGTGTCACCTTCGCGGTAGGCGGCGGCCGCCTTGCCCAGCCGTTGCAACTGGCCGAGCGACAGCTGCGACTGGAGCCGTCCGCCGACGCAATCGGCGCGCGCGGCGTCGAGCCCGTAACGCTGGAGCCCGGTCGAGATGCGGGTTGCCGGGGCGGCGCATCCGGCGAGGCCGGCCAGCAGCGCGAGTGGCATGACGATGGTCGGAATAGGCTTCATTGGAAGATGCTCCACAAGGGGGCCGAAAATACCATCGCGGCCGAGTAGACCGACAGAACCAGGGTGCGGGTGCGTGGTTCCTGGTATTTAAGCCGGTTCCGCTAGGCCTTTTGTACTAGGATCGCTTTTGAATTCTGGCTTCGTAGAGCCGCGTGAATTGCAGGTGCAGGATCCGGCTGCTGTCGTCTTTCGCTTCCTGTGCGCGTTGTCTGTGCCAGTCGGCGCGGTGCTGCAGATAGGGGTTGTCGTCCCGCTCTTCGTCTTGTGCCGTCACTTCGCTGTCTGCCCCGATCATCCTGGCATCGCCCTCTTCGTGTTGATCGTCCTGCTAGACCGATTCGACGCAAGGCGCGTGATCGGGAAGGACCATGCAATGGGGTAGTTTTGCGGGGGGGCGCAGCATGCAGCGTCCGGAGCGGGCATGGCCCGCTGGTGCGGTCCTTGTGCGCCGGCCGTCCGATCCCACATGGCATGCTGCTGCACCGCAACATCGAAACGGACATCATGGTCGAAGCCATTTCTCCCCCGCGCCGGCACCCGGTGGGGCTGGTTCATTTCGCGCTCGCGCTCGGCGGGTTCGCGATCGGGACGACCGAGTTCGCGACGATGAGCCTGCTGCCGATCTTCGCCGAAGGATTGCGGATCGATGCACCGACCGCGGGACATGTCATCAGCGCCTATGCGCTGGGCGTGGTGGTGGGTGCGCCGTTACTGGCGGTCGGCGCGGCGCGGTTCGACCGGCGGACGGTGCTGGTCGTGCTGATGGCGCTGTTCGCGCTGGGCAACGGGTTGAGCGCGATCGCACCGGATTTCCACAGCCTGCTGCTGTTCCGGTTTCTGAGCGGCCTGCCGCACGGCGCCTATTTCGGCATCGCATCGCTGGTCGCCGCATCGCTGGTGCCGGCCGACCGGCGGACGCAGGCGGTGGGCCGGATCATGCTGGGGCTGACCGTCGCGACGATCGTGGGGGTGCCGTTCGCCAACTGGTTGGGGCAGGCGCTGGGCTGGCGCTGGGGGTTCGGGGTGGTCGCGGTGCTGGCGTTCGCCACGATGGCGATGGTGCTGGCGTTCGTGCCGCGCCAGCCGGCCGAGGCGGGTGCCAGCCCGTTGCGCGAATTGCAGGCGTTGCGCCGCCCGCAGGTGTGGCTGACGCTGGCGACCGGGGCGATCGGGTTCGGCGGTATCTTCGCGGTCTATACCTACCTCGCCTCCACGCTGACCGAGGTCACGCGTGCGTCGGGCGCGACGGTGCCGATGGTGCTGGCGATCTTCGGCCTGGGCATGACGGTGGGCAATCTCGTCGTGCCGCGCTTCGCGGACCGCGCGCTGATGCCGACGGCCGGCCTGCTGTTGCTGTGGAGCGCGGCCTCGCTGGCGATCTATACCGTATCGGCAGAGCATCTCTGGTCGATCCTGCCGGCGGTGTTCGCGGTGGGGCTGGGCGGTGCGCTCGGCACCGTGTTGCAGACCCGGCTGATGGACGTCGCGCAGGATGCGCAGGGGCTGGCCGCTGCGCTGAACCACAGCGCGTTCAACACCGCCAACGCGCTGGGCCCGTGGCTGGGCGGGATGGCGATCGCGGCGGGATATGGCTGGACGTCGACCGGCTGGGTCGGGGCGGCGCTGGCGCTGGGCGGTTTCCTGTTCTGGGCGATATCGGTCGCGACCCCGTCCGGCCCGGTTTTGCGGACGGCAGCCGCGCACTGACTCCGCGGCATGCCGTGATCGCCGACCTCGACGGGTACGGCGAACTCGGCCAGAAGGCGCGCGATCCCCAACAGGCGACCGCATCCATGCCCAAACTGCCCTCCCGCCTCCGCCGGCTCGACGAGATACTCGCCGACCTGCCGATGGACGATCCGATGCTGCTGAGCGAGCTGGACGGGTATCTGACCGCCGTCGCCGTCCATCCGCAGGCGATCGACCAGGCCGCGTGGTTGCCGCCGATCTGGGGCGGCGGGCACGGCGAGGCGCCGCCGTTCGACGATCCGATCGACGTTCAGATGTTCGCGGACATGGTCGCGGCGCGCCACCAGGAGGTCGTCCGCGATCTCGCGCGCGGCAAGCCGCAACCGCTGTTCGATATTGACGAGCGCAACGGCGAGGTCCTGTGGGAAATCTGGATCGACGGGTTCGCGATGGGGATGGAGGCGCATGCCGAAGGCTGGGACGCGGTGCCGGGCGATGGTGCGGCGATGGCCGCGCTGTCTTCGCTGCGGACGCTGGTGGACGTGGCCGGCGACGCGGCGGAACTGGACAGTGCGGAGATCAACGCGCTGTGCGATGCGGCCCCGGGGTTGATCGTGGCCGATATCCGGACGCTCTACGCCGGGCAGGTGAGGCCCGATGGCGGGGCGGCGGCGGTGGAGGTCGCAAAGGTGGGGCGCAACGATCCCTGCCCATGCGGGTCGGGGCGGAAGCACAAGAAGTGTTGCGCGGCGTAGCGGACGTGTTTGGGGTCGCGGTGGGGCTGCTTCAGACGGGCATTGCAAGACCCGTCCATGCCGAGCGTAGCCGAGGGGCGCTGTTGGCCGTCTCGGCTACGCGCGACGGGTCCCTCGACTGCGCTCGGGATGGACGGGACAACCTAAGGTCATCACCTTAAAGTTCGACGCGCCAGAAGCGGGTGGGAGCGCCTTCGACGCCGAAGTCGTTGTCGTTGACCAGCAGGCAGCTGCGCGCATCGAGGAAGACAAGGCCTTCGAGGTCGGCACCGATTTCCGGATGGTCGTCGGTCGAGAAGAGCAGCGTCTTGGCGAGGACCGGGCAATCGAGCGTGCCGTCGGCGCTGAGCGTTTCAAGCGTCGGGCGGGTCGCGGGATCGCTCCAGCGCGGGTCGAGCGCGCAGGCGGGGTCGAGCGTCACCGCGTACAGCCTGGCCGTCGCCGAGATGCGTTCCAGCACGACCAGCCGGCCGTCGTCGGTGGTCGCCAGATCGCACAGCTTGACGTCGGCGCGGTCGACGTCGCCCTGCGCGGCGTCGCGGTGGAAGCTTTTCGGCTTGTCGAGCCGGTAGGCATGTTCGGCGAGCAGCGTGCCGTCCGCGGTATCCAGCGTCCAGAACCGGACGTGCCGGGCATGGCGGCCGCTGGCATCGTCGGGATGGGCGAGCGGGCTCTGGAAGGCGAGGTGGAGGCGGCGGCCGTCGGTGGACAACGCCAGCCCTTCGAACCCGCGGTTAAGCCGGCGGCGCGCGGCGAGCGCTGGCAAGGCGCCGACGACCGGATAGCCGGCCCCGGCGAACGACGCCTCCGTACCGGCGGGCACCCAGCGGACACGCACCGTGCCGTCGGGATCGAGGCGGAGCAGCGACGGACCATATTCGTCGCCCACCCAGAAGCCGCCATCGGGCGTACAGGCCAGGCCCTCGGTATCCGCCCCGCCGGGATCGGGCGGCAGGACCTGGCCGGCAAGGTCGATCGCCGGTTCGGCGGCGCGGTCGTCCGTTCCGGCTGGCGGCAGGCCCGACAGCGTCCGCCCGGCTCCGTCGCGCAGCGGCAGCGTGCGCCGTAAAGTGACGTGGCGGTCGCCGACATGCAGTTCCACGATCGCCGGCCCGACATCGGGACAGGGCATCAGCTTGGCCCCCGGCGTCGCGGCATGATCGGCCAGATGGTCGAGGCCATAGCGTTCGATGGCGAGCGGCATCTTCAGGTTGGGGCCGCGATCACCGATCGCCCAGATCATGCCGGCCGGGTCGCCCGCGCGGCGCGCGAGGCCGGAGCCGAGCCCGCGCGTGACGTGCAGCGTGCCGCCAGGCAGTGCAAGGCGGGCGAGGGTCTCGTCCTGATAGGTGAGTAGGGTGACATGGGGGTGCGACATGGGGCGGGGGTAGCAGGCCCGTCACCCGGTGCAAGCCGCCCCCGGCACGGACCGTCAGCCGGCGTAGATCTTCACCAAGTCGTACAGATAATCGCGCCCGGTATAGACCGCCTTCACGATCGCGCGTTCGTTCAGCCCGTGCGCGCCGTTGCCGTCGGGATCGCCGTACAGGCCGGGCGGACCGTAGACCGGGATGCCGATCGCTTCGAGGAAGATGCCGTCGGTGGCGCCGGTCGACATGAGCGGCGACAGCGGCACGCCGGGATAATAGCGGGCGAGCAGTTTTTCGGCGGGACCGATGATCTTCGGATCAAGCGGCGGCGGCACGGCGACCGGTCCGCGTTCGTCCACCTGCTTCACGGTCAGGCGCGGATCGGCGACGACGCGGGTGAGCATGTCGCGCACCTGATCCGGCGACACGCCGGGGAAGATGCGGCAATTGACGTTCACGCCGGCGCGTTGCGGCAGCGCGTTGTTGGCATGGCCGCCGTCGAGCAGCGTCGCGACGCAGGTGGTGCGCAGCATGGAATGATAGCTGGGGTCGGTATCGAGCAGCGCGGCCGCCGCCTTGTCGGTCGGATCGGCGGCGATCGCCATCATCGCGCGGCCCATCGCATCGCCGCGCGCCTTGCCCGCGATGCGGAAATAGGCGCGGGTCGTGTCGTTCAGCTGCAACGGGAAATCGTAATCGCGCAGCCTGCCGATCGCGTCGGCCAGTTCGTAGATCGCGTTGTCGCGGACCGGGGCGGAGCTGTGGCCGCCGGGATTGGTCGCTTCGATCCGGTAGTTGATCGCGCTCTTTTCACCGACATGCATGTTGGCGATGACCAGCATCCCCTTGCCGTCCGACCGGCCGCCGCCGCCCTCGTTCAGCGCGAATTCGGCGGCGACCAGATCGGGCCGGTTCCTGGCCAGCCACTGAATCCCGTTGAACGCCCAGCTCGTTTCCTCGCCGCAGGTCAGCGCCAGCTTGATCGTGCGTTGCGGGCGGTAGCCGGTCTGGCGGAACCGGATCATGGCATCGACCCAGATCGCGTCGAGCGCCTTCATGTCCTGCACGCCGCGGCCGTAGAAATAGCCGTTTTCCTCGACCATCCTGTACGGATCGCGCGTCCAGTCCTCCCGCTTGGCGACGACGACGTCGATATGGCCGATCAGCAGGATCGGCTTCGCGGTCCGCGACGCGCCGGGTAAGCTTACGACGAGCCCGCCTTCCTTCGGATGGTCGGGCACCGCGAAGCGCGTGATCTGGGCAGCCGTGTAGCCCGCCGCCTTCAGCCGCGTTTCGACCTTGTCGGCCAGCGCGGTGCAGCTGCCGGTGGTGATGCTCGTGTCGGTTTCGACCATCTCCCGGTACAGCGCGCGGAACGCGGCCTGATCGGGCCGGAGTGCCTGCGCCTGCGCCTGTGCCGGAGGTTGTGCGGCGAGCGGCGCGGCAAGTGTCGCCAGACCCGCGATGATCCGACCGGAAATTTTCATGGCAGCTGCCCCCCTATGTTCGTCCAAGGCGCGCATCATGGCGCGAACCGGATGATCCGGGGAAGCCCGCGGCAGGAATATTTCCCGGTGGACGGCGGGCGGCGGACGCGGGTCAAAACGTCCGATTGATCCATCGCCCGACTGTCCCATCTACGATCCACGAAGCGCGCCCGCGTCATTTGAAGGATCATGCCACGACCGACGATCGCCCTGGAAAAGGAAGAGCCGTCCCCAGCGGGCGGCTGGCGCGGCTCGGCGTGTTCGGTCGGATGGCCGGCGGGGTCGCGGGCAACGTGATTTCGGAAGGCGCGCGGCGGCTGGCGAGCGGGGAGCGGCCGAAGATGAGCGACCTGCTGCTGACGCCGGCCAACGCGGTGCGGGTGGCCGACCAGCTGTCGCACCTGCGCGGGGCGGCGATGAAGCTGGGGCAGATGGTGTCGATGGACAGCGGCGACATGCTGCCGCCCGAACTGTCGGCCATCCTGGCCCGGCTGCGCGACGGGGCGCATCATATGCCGCCGGAACAGCTGAACCGCGTGCTGATCGCCGAATGGGGGCGCGACTGGCGCAGCAAATTCGCGCATTTCCAGGCCCATCCGGTCGCGGCGGCATCGATCGGGCAGGTCCACCGCGCCCGGATGCGCGACGGGCGGACGCTGGCGATCAAGGTGCAATATCCGGGGGTGAAGGACAGCATCGACGCGGATGTCGACAATGTCGCGACGCTGCTGCGCGTGTCCGGGCTCCTTCCGCGCGAACTGGATATCGTGCCGCTGCTGGCGGAGGCTAAGCGCCAGTTGCATGAGGAAGCGGACTATATCCGCGAAGGCGAGATGCTGGCACGCTACGGCGCGCTGGTGGGCGATGCGCCGGGGCTGGTGGTGCCGGCGCTCGACCCCGCACTGACCACGTCGCGCGTGCTGGCGATGGAATATGTCGATGGCGTGAGCGTGGAGACGCTGGAAACCGCGCCGCAGGAGGTGCGCGACCGGGCGATGCAGGCGCTGATCGCCGTGGTGCTGCGCGAACTGCTGGACTGGGGGTTGATGCAGACCGACCCGAATTTCGCGAACTACCGCTGGCAGGGGGAGAGCGGACGGCTGGTGCTGCTCGATTTCGGCGCGGCGCGTGTCGTGCCGGGCGATGTCGCGGCGGGATATCGCCGGCTGCTGGCCGCGGGGCTGGCGGGGGACCGCGATGCGGTGCGCGAGGCGGCGGTGGCGGTCGGGTTCCTGGGCGATGCGATCGTCGCGCGGCACCGCGCCGTGATCGACGAGATGATCGACGTGATCCTGATCGAACTCAACCGGCCGGGGCCGTTCGACTTCGGCGATCGGGCGTTCGTGGGCACCTTGCGCGATCGGGGCATGGAACTGGTGCGCGACAAGGCGAGCTGGCACCTGCCGCCGATCGACACGCTGTTCGTGCAGCGCAAGATCAGCGGCACGGCGCTGCTGGCCGCGCGGCTGAAGGCGCGGGTGGACGTGCGCGCGATGGTAGTGGGCCATGTGGGCGGGGACGGAGGTGGCGCGTCTTAGGGTGTGCTTCTTCGGGGAGCTCGTCTCGTTCATTCCGGTGGGAACGGGCGCGGGGTTCTCGACAGGCTCGAACCGAACAGAACTGGGGACATCGTCCGAAAATGAGGAGTAGTCGGTAGCGTCAGCCGCCCGGCACTTCGGCGGCATCGAGGTAGCGGACGATCCATTTGGGATAGCCTTCGGGTGCCATGACGATATCGGGCACGGCGACCGGGTCGCTGCCCGTTTCGATCCAGCCATAGCCGTGGCAATGGTCGCACAGCGCACGCATGCAGCGGAACGTGATCAGGTCGATCTGCGTGTTCCACTGGCCATGGCCCCGGCAGATGGGGCAGCGCGCGTCCAGCGCGCCGGTGCGCGGCTGGACGGCCACGTTGTCGAAGGCGTGGGCGGCGTCGGGACCCGCGCAGAAGACGATGTTGCTGGCATGCGGCACCGGACGACCCCCCTTGTTGACGAGGCCCTGTAACGTCCCGGACCGGATCAGGGTCCGGGTTGCGGCGGAACCGAAAATGCTGTTCGGGCGGGCTGCGCTGGATTAGCGGCATCGAGCCCCGGGCAACAGGTGACGATCCGCATGTACGATATTTCCCCGATCGCATCGGCCGAGTGGCGCGCGGCACTGGGTACGGCCGCCGATCCTGTCACCCTCGCGGGGGTGCGCGCGTTTCTGGCGGATGAGGCAGCGGGGGGGGCAACGGTGTTTCCACCCGCGCCGGAGGTGTTTCGCGCGCTGGAGCTGACCGCGCCGGCCGACGTGCGCGTCGTGATCCTGGGGCAGGACCCCTATCATGGGGCGGGGCAGGCGCATGGCCTGTCGTTCAGCGTGCGGCCGGGCGTGCGCGTGCCGCCGTCACTGCGCAACGTGTACAGGGAACTGCGCGACGATCTGGGTGTCGTGCCGGCGTCGCACGGCCATCTGGAGGCGTGGGCGCGGCAGGGGGTGCTGCTGCTGAACAGCGTGCTGACCGTGGCGGAGGGGCAGGCGGGCGCGCATCGTCGCAAGGGGTGGGAGCCGTTCACCGACGCAGTGATCGCCGCGGTGGACCGCGGGCCGCCCGCCGTGTTCCTGCTATGGGGCAAGCCCGCGCAGGAGAAGGCGGCGCTGGTGGACGAGCGCCGGCACCTGGTGATCCGGTCGGTGCATCCGTCCGGGCTTTCCGCGCATCGCGGTTTTTTCGGCAGTCGACCGTTTTCTCAGGCCAATGCGTTCCTGGCGGCGCAGGGGCGCGGAACGATCGACTGGGCGTTGCCGGCGATCCCCTGACGCGGCGCGGGGTTCACGACCGACCGCTTTGCCCTATGTGGGCGGATATCGACTGGCGGAGCGCGGCATGTATCGGACGATCCTGACATTTGCGGCGCTGATGCTGGCGGCGTTGCACGGCCCGGCGTCCGCGAAGCCGCCGCTGGTGCTGGCGGCGGCCAGCCTGCAGGAGTCGCTGACCGCGGCGGGCGATGCGTGGGCCGCGCGGCGGCACGAACGGCCGGTCCTGTCGTTCGCGGCGTCGTCCGCGCTGGCGCGGCAGATCGACGCCGGCGTGCCCGCCGACCTGTTCGTGTCCGCGGACGAGGCGTGGATGGACGATGTCGCGCGCAAGGGGCTGGTGCGTGCCGGCACGCGCGTTTCGTTCCTGGGCAACCGGCTGGTGCTGGTGGCACCGGCGGGGCGGGGCGGGGGGCAGGCGACCGGGCCGGGCACGATCCGGCGCGGGTTCCCGCTGGCACGCGCGCTCGGCGCCACCGGGCGGCTGGCGATGGCCGATCCGGATGCGGTGCCGGCCGGCAAATATGGCCGCGCGGCGCTGACCGCACTGGGTGTCTGGCCCTCGGTCGCGCGGCGGGTGGCGCGCGCGGAGAGCGTGCGCGCCGCGCTGGCGCTGGTCGCGCGCGGGGAGGCCCCGTACGGCATCGTCTATGCCACCGATGCGCGCGCCGAAAAGGGCGTGCGCGTGGTCGGCGTGTTCCCGGCGAACAGTCATCCGCCGATCACCTATCCGGTCGCGTTGCTGAAGGGTGGCAGCGCGGCGGGCGAGGCATTCCGCCGTTTCCTGATCTCGCCGGCCGGCCGGGCGATCTTCCGCCGCCATGGCTTCCTGACGCGATGAGGCGCGGGGCGCGACCATGCTGACGGCCGAGGAATGGGCCATCGTCGCGCTGTCGCTGCGCGTGAGCGGGGTGGCGATGGCGGTGACGTTGCCGCTGGCGTTCGCACTTGCCTATCTGCTGGCGCGCGGGCGGTTTCCGGGGCGGTCGCTGGTCGACGCGGTCGTCCATCTGCCGCTGGTGCTGCCGCCGGTGGTGACGGGGTGGCTGCTGCTGCTGGCGTTCGGGCGCAACGGGCCGGTGGGCGGATGGCTGGAATCGGCATTCGGCGTGTCGGTGATCTTCCGCTGGACGGGGGCCGCGATCGCCGCCGGGATCATGGCGTTGCCGCTGATGGTGCGCGCGATCCGGCTGTCGATCGATGCGGTCGACCGGCGACTGGAGGGTGCGGCCCGCACGCTGGGCGCGGGGCGGTGGCGGACGTTCGCGACGATCACGCTGCCGCTGTGCTGGCCGGGCGTGCTCGCCGGCCTGGTGCTGGGGTTCGCGCGGTCGATCGGCGAATTCGGCGCGACCATCACCTTCGTGTCGAACATTCCGGACGAGACCCGGACATTGCCGATCGCGATCTACACCGCGTTGCAGATCCCGGGCAACGACGGCGCGGTCTGGCGGCTGGCCGGGATATCGGTGGCGCTGTCGCTGGCGGCACTGGTCCTGTCGGAATGGCTGGTCCGGCACGGGCGGGATGGCCAGGACGGGCGGGCCGGCCATGTCCTTTGACATCGCGATCAGCCGCCGGCTGGGTTCGCGCGACATCGCGCTGACGCTGGTGGCGGACGCGGGGCTGACCGTGTTGTTCGGCCCGTCCGGCGCGGGCAAGACATCGGTGCTGAACATGGTGGCGGGGTTGCTGACCCCGGATAGCGGCCATGTCCGGGTGGACGGCGTCACGCTGTTCGACGCGACCGGGCGGATCGACGTGCCGCCCGACCGGCGGCGGATCGGCTATGTGTTCCAGGACGGGCGGCTGTTCCCGCACCTGCGCGTGCGGGCGAACCTGCTTTATGGCTGGCGGCTGGCGCAGCCGGCGGATCGCTGGATCGGGCTGGACGCGGTGGTGGCGTTTCTGGGCATCGGCGACCTGCTGGATCGCTGGCCGCGGTCGTTGTCGGGGGGCGAGGCGCAGCGCGTGGCGATCGGCCGGGCGCTGCTGTCCGGCGCGCGCACGCTGCTGATGGACGAACCGCTGGCGTCGCTGGATGCCGGGCGGCGCGGCGAGGTCATGACCGTGATCGAACGGGTGCGCGACGAGCTGGGGCTGCCGATCCTGTATGTGACGCATGACCGGCGCGAGGCGGAGCGGCTGGCGACGCGGATGGTGGCGATGGGGTAGGGTCAGAAGCTATCGATTTTGCGCATTCGTCATCCCGGACTTGATCCAGGATCCAGGGCTTCAGGCGCTGCGTGTGTGGCTCTGGATCCCGGATCAAGTCCGGGATGACGGGGGTTGAGGGCTGGATTACGTCATCCCGGCGTCCGCTGGGATGACGGGGGAGGGGGCGGCCTGCAGGTCCGCCCGCTCCCCGCCTCAGTGGTTGTCGCGGGGCAGGCCCATGGTCTGGGCGATGCGCTGATATTTCTCCGCACCTTCCAGGATGGCGCCGGTGTTGAGCTGGCCCACGGTGGCGCGCTGGATTTCCTGCCAGGGGGTCTGCGAGGC
Source organism: Sphingomonas montana (assembly GCF_001956315.1). Lineage (GTDB taxonomy): Bacteria > Pseudomonadota > Alphaproteobacteria > Sphingomonadales > Sphingomonadaceae > Sphingomonas_R > Sphingomonas_R montana. The sequence continues at coordinate 48,825 of NZ_KV887137.1, forward strand.
GGGATAGCGGTAGCCGCCGTCGGCCATCAGCGCGGTGCGCCGTTCGGCCAGTTCCGCGTCGGTGAGCAACACGTCGGCGGTGCCGTGGTTCAGGTCGATGCGGACGCGGTCGCCGGTGCGCAGCAGAGCAAGGCCGCCATTGGCCGCGGCCTCCGGCGATGCGTTCAGGATGGAGGGCGAGCCCGACGTGCCCGATTGCCGCCCGTCGCCGATGCAGGGCAGGGCGTGAACCCCCTCGCGGATAAGGTAGGCGGGCGGGCGCATGTTGACGACCTCGGCCGCGCCCGGATAGCCGATCGGCCCCGCGCCGCGCATGAACAGCAGCGTTTCGGACGTGATGCCGAGCGCGGGATCGTCGATCCGGTGGTGGTAGTCCTCCGGCCCGTCGAACACCACGACCGGCCCCTCGAACGCGTCGGGATCGTCCGGGTTGGACAGATAGCGGTCGCGGAATTCCGGGCCGATCACGCTGGTCTTCATGATCGCGGCATCGAACAGGTTGCCCGACAGCACGACGAAGCCGGCATCGGCCAGCAGCGGCGTGGCGAACGGGCGGATGACGCGTTCGTCCTCGATCACGGCATCGCGACAATTGTCGCCGATGCTGCGGCCGTTGGCGGTGATCGCATCCTCGTGGATCAGGCCCTGCTTCATCAGTTCGGCCACGACCGCGGGGACGCCGCCGGCATGGTAATAATCCTCGCCCAGATATTCGCCGGCGGGTTGCAGGTTGACCATCAGCGGCACCTTGTGACCGTGCGTCTGCCAGTCCTTCAACTCAAGTGCGACGCCGGTGTGGCGCGCGATGGCGGCCAGGTGGATCGGCGCGTTGGTGGACCCGCCGATCGCCGAATTGACGACGATCGCGTTCAGGAACGCGTCGCGCGTCATGATGTCGGACGGCTTCAGATCCTCCGCCACCATGTCGACGATGCGCTTGCCGGTGCGGTAGGCGATTTCCTGGCGATCGCGATAGGGCGCCGGGATCGCGGCCGAGCCGGGCAGCTGCATGCCCAGCGCCTCGGCCAGCGAGTTCATCGTGGTGGCGGTGCCCATGGTGTTGCAATAGCCGGTCGACGGCGCGGACGATGCGACCAGCTTGATGAAGCCGGCGTCGTCGATCTCACCGGTGGCGAGCATCTGTCGCGCCTTCCACACGATGGTGCCCGAACCGGTGCGTTCGCCCTTGTGCCAGCCGTTGAGCATGGGGCCGACCGACAGCGCGATGGCCGGAATATTGACCGTGGCCGCCGCCATGAGACAGGCCGGCGTCGTCTTGTCGCACCCGATGGTCAGCACGACCCCGTCGAGCGGGTAGCCGTACAGCACCTCCACCAGCGCCAGATAGGCGAGGTTGCGGTCGAGCCCGGCGGTCGGGCGCTTGCCGGTTTCCTGGATCGGGTGGACCGGGAATTCGAGCGGAATGCCGCCCATTTCGCGGATCCCCTCGCGCAGCCGTTCGGCCAGCACGAGGTGGTGGCGGTTGCACGGCGACAGATCGGATCCGGTCTGCGCGATGCCGATGATCGGCTTGCCCGACTGAAGTTCCTCCAGCGACAGCCCGAAGTTCAGATAGCGTTCGAGATAGAGCGCCGTCATGTCGATATTGTCGGGATTGTCGAACCAGGCGCGCGAACGCAGCGGCGGGCGGGTGTCGGTCATGGCGGGGGTTCCGGTCGGGTCAGCGTTGCGTGGAAAGGCGGTAGATCATCTGGTGATGGTAGGGCCGGCCCGGATCGACGCGGGCGGACACGAATGCGGGCTTGTTCGGCGCATCCGGAAACTTCTGCGGTTCCAGCGCGACGCCGTCGCCCATCCGGTACAGATGGCCGGATTTGCCGAGATAGCTGCCGTCGAGGAAGTTGCCCGTGTAGAACTGGACGCCCGGTTCGGTGGTCAGCAATTCCAGCACCCGGCCGGACACCGGATCCTCCAGCCGCGCGGCGAGGCCGGGCGTGGCGGTGAGCCCCTTGTCGAGCGCGAAATTATGATCGTAGCCCTGACCGAAGCGGATCTGCGCATCGCGGCCGTCACGCAGGCCCTCCGCGATCGTGCGGGCCTTACGGAAATCGAACGGGGTGCCGGCGACGGGCAACAGCGCGCCAGTGGGGATCAGCCGCGCGTCGACCGGCGTGATCGCGCCCGCCGGGATGGTCAGCCGGTGGCCGGTGGCGCCGGCCGCGGACCCCTCGCCGCCCAGGTCGAAGATGGCATGGTTCGTCATGTTGACGATGGTCGGCCGCGTGGTGGTGGCGTCGAACGCGATGCCGAGGTCGCCCGCCTCGTCGAGCGTGTAGGTGGTCGTGACGTCCAGCTGCCCAGGGAAGCCGGAGTCGCCGTCCGGGCTGCGATGCGTCAGCACCAGCCGCGCGACCGGGCCGGCGGACAATGACGCGACGCGCCACGCCGCCTTGTCGAACCCGGCCGGGCCACCGTGCAGCGTGTTGGTCTTGTCGTTCAGCGGCAGCTGGTAGCGTTTCCCGTCCAGCGTGAAGGTGCCGCCGGCGATGCGATTGGCGTAGCGGCCCACCGTGACGCCGAAATAATTGGGCCGGTCGACATAGGATTTCAGGTCGTCATAGCCGAGCACGACATCGGCGATCCGCCCGTCGCGGTCGGGCGCCATCAGCGACTGGAGCGTGGCACCGTAGGTCAGGATCCGCGCCGATACGCCGCGCGTGTTGGTCAGGGTGACGACCTCGATCCTCGTGCCGTCCGCCAGCGTGCCAGCGGACGCCCGGTCGACCGTCGCCGCGTGGCCGGTGCCGCCGGCCCCCGCGATCGCTGCAAGCACCGGCAAGGTCATGAAGATCCTCCGCATGTCGACACCCTCTTCCCGAACGGCAGGGTCGTTGACGTGCCCCGACCGGATATATAGTCGGACAAGATGGAAGAGGGCAAGCCGCGCGGATGTGCGTGCGACGCGGCGGCCCGGCACGGAGAAGGGCGAACAGCATGGCGATGCCAATCCAGCAGAACAGGCCGACGCCGCCGGGCGCCGCGACGGGTGGAACGATCGGCGGCGCGAGCGCGCCCACCAATTACCGCGCGGCATTGACGCTGCTGGCCAGCCTGTTCTTCATGTGGGGGTTCATCACGGTCATCAACGGAACGTTGCTGCCGCACCTGCGCAGCGTGTTCCAGCTGTCCTACACCCAGACCACGCTGATCGAGTCCGTCTGGTTCATCGCCTATTTCTTCGCGTCGATCCCGTCGGCCAAGCTGATCGAGCGCGTGGGATACCAGCGCGCGATGGTCATCGGGCTGGGCATGATGGCGGCGGGCGCGCTGATGATGGTGCCGGCCGCGCGGATGCCGTCCTACGGCGTCACGCTGTTCGCGCTGTTCGTGATCGCCAGCGGCATCACGCTGTTGCAGGTGGCGGCGAACCCCTATGTCGCGGTGGTCGGCAGCCCCGAAACGGCATCGTCGCGACTGAACCTGGTGCAGGCGTTCAATTCCGCCGGCGCGACGCTGGCCCCGCTGTTCGGCGGTTACCTGATTCTGGGCCGGTCGACGTCGGGCACCGCGGTAGCGGGTGCGGCGGCGGCGACCCCGGCGGAGCGGCTGGCCGATGCGCAGTCGGTCATCCTGCCCTATCTGATCGTGGCGGGCGTGCTGGCCGTACTGGCGATCGTCATCGCGCGCTTCCCGTTGCCGGCAATGGGGGCCGCGACGCAGCGGTCCGCGCGGGACGACCGGCGCGGACAATCGCTCTGGACGCACCGCAACCTGGTGTTCGGCATTCCGGCCATCTTCATCTACCTGATCGCCGAGATCGGGGTGGGCAACCTGTTCATCAATTTCGTGTCGCAGCCCGACATCGGCAACCTGACGCATCAGCAGGCATCCAACTATCTGTTCCTGCTGTGGGGCGGCATGATGGTCGGCCGGCTGGTCGGCGCATTCGCGATGCAGCGGATGGACGCGGGCCACGCGCTGGCGATCGCCAGCGTCGGCGCGGCGATCGTCATGCTGATCGCGACCTTCACCACCGGCCATGTCGCGATGTGGGCGCTGATCTCGGTCGGGCTGTTCCATTCGATCATGTTCCCGACGATCTTCACGCTGGGCATCAAGGGGCTCGGCCCGTTGACCGAAGAGGGGTCCGGGCTGCTCATCATGGCGATCGCGGGCGGCGCGCTGGTGGTGGTTCAGGGCTGGCTGGCCGATGCCTATGGCCTGCAATGGTCGTTCCTGCTGACCGTGCTGTGCGAGGGATATATCCTGTTCTACGCGCTGTGGGGTTCGCGGACGACGAACGCCCTGCCGGACGTGCAGGTGGTGGACGCCTGACTTCGTCAGATATGGCGACGCCAGCTTCGCTCGCTGCCGATCAGGTCTGACTTATGCCACCGTCATCCCGACCTTCGTCGGGATGACGGGAAAGTTGGCCGATGCCGCGTCTGGTCGCAGTCGATCGACGAGCGGCCGGATCCGGGCGATCAGGCCTTCATCGCCGCCTGGGTATCTTCCAGCGCCTGATCGACCAGCGTGCGCATCGCGTTGCTGGCGGCCCCCGGATCGCGGGCGGCGATCGCATCGTAGACGCGGCGATGTTCGGGCATGGAATCGCGCGGCAGGCCCAGCCCGCGATATTTGAACTTGGTCGTCCAGTTGACCGCCGCGCCGATGCTGGCGCTGAGCACCACGAGCGAGTCGTTGCCGGTGGCGTTCAGGATAGCATCGTGAAAGTCGCGGTCCGCGGCGCGGCCGACCTCGCTCGCCAGCGTGTGGCGGGTCATGTCGGCCAGCGCGTCCTTCATCAGTTTCAGGTCCGCCGGCTGATGCCGTTCGGCGGCCAACGCGGCGGCGGCCGGTTCCACGATGCCGCGCAGTTCGAACAGACCGCGGATGAAGCGCAGGTCGGGTTCCCCGGTGAACGCCCAGCCCAGCACGTCGGGATCGAGCACGTTCCAGCGGTTGCGCGGCAGGACGCGCGTTCCCGCCTTCGGCCGGCTTTCGACAAGCCCCTTGGCGCTCAGGACCTGCACGGCCTCCCGATAGGCGCTGCGCGAAACGCCCAGTGCTTCGGAAAAGACGACTTCGCCCGACAGGGTGTCGCCGGGGGCATATTCGCCCGACAGGATGGCGACGCCCAGCTTGTGGGCGATCGCGCCGTGCAGCCGACGCCCCGTACCGCGGGGGGCACGGCGCGTCGGAACGTCGGCGACGACATCCGCCGACGGCACGGTATCGCGCATTTTGCTATCGTCCACCCGGCCCCCCTCGCATCATGAACCGGCGTAACAGGCGGGACGGCGCGGTGGAACGGAAAAGACGGATGCGGCCGGCCGGCGTCAGGCGACGGAGGCGTAGTAGCTCGACACCCGGCCGGCATAGGCGCGGTCGAACACCGGTTCGGTGCTGCCGCTGAAGCTGGGGCCGCCTTCGAGCAGGCGCTTGTCCATCGACACGACATAGCTGACATTTTCGGCGTCGTAGGTCAGCGCGGACCATGGCACCGGATAGAATGTCTGGCCGATGCCCAGCATCCCGCCGATCCGCAGCACGACATAGGTGACCTGTCCGGTCCGGCGATCGATCTTGAACGTCGATACCGCGCCCAGCGAGTCGCCGTCGCGCGTGCGGACCGGGGTGCCGTCCACCTTGTGCGACGAAATCAGGAAATCGACGTCTTCGTTCGGGGTGGTGTGGGCAGTCGTCATGCTGTTTCTCCGGCTATCGGGGCGATCAACCGTTTCGGTGTAGGGGTGTTCCGCGATGCCGGAAAGGTGCCCGAAAGCTCGATGCGCCCCCGCCACTCCCGGCGTTCGGTCGCGTGGCCTTCCGATCAGTCGCGATAGTCGAAGGTGCGTGCCTGCTGCCCGATCAGCGTCACTTCGACGCGGCGGTTGAGCTGGCGACCGGCGGCGGTGGCGTTGGTGGCGACCGGTGCGCTTTCCCCAAAGCCCTGGATGCGGAAGCGATCGCGTGCGACGCCCATCGCGCCCAGCGCCTGCCGGACGGCGATGGCGCGCCGTTCGGACAGCGACCGGTTCGCCGCCGCGGTGCCGACCGAATCGGTATGGCCGTCGATCCGCACGCGGACCGCGCGGTTGGCCCGCAGATAGCCCGCCATCGGGCGCAGCCGCGCCTCCGCACCGGGGCGCAGTTCGGCGCTGCCGGTGCGGAACAGCACGTCCTGCAACACCAGCGTCGCGCCGTAGCGGGTCTGCTTCATGCGATAGTCGCGCATCCCGCGGCGGTCCCAGCCGCCGTCCCGGGCGTCGACCGGCACGGCGACCACGGTGTCGCGCGCATCCCAGTCGAACCGTGGCCGGCCCCCGGCGATGCGGGTGAAGGCGGCGTTCGCGTCGTCCGCCTCGCGCCGGTTGATGCGGCCATCGTCGTTCGCGTCGAAATTGCGCAGCACGAAGGCGCGGCCGCGGTTGGTGCCGCGCAGCTCCGGCGAGAGCAGGGGCACGCCGACTCCCTCCAGCCGGATGTCGCGTTCGCCGCGGCGGCCGCCGGTCCAGTCCCAGCGGTCCTGCGCGGCGGCGGTGGCCGGCATCGCGGCGACGGTGAGCGCGGCCAGCACGGTGGCCAAGATCGGGCGGGACGTCATGATGCTTCTCCTGTTCGTGTGGCGACCCGTCTGGCGGGGGCGGCTTGAACAGCCGATGAGTGCGGATGGCAGCCGCCGTTCATCCGGCGCCGTTCGTCCCGCGGGCTGGAGCCGGGGCCGGTTCCGAGCTAGGATCGGCCGATCAGGAGAGCCGCGATGCAGAACGAAGACCCGGTGTTGCAGACGCTGCTGCCCGTCACGCACGATCTCGGCGGGTTCCAGGTGCACCGCACGCTGCCGCACAAGCTGCGGACGATGGTGGGGCCGTTCGTGTTCTTCGACCAGATGGGGCCGGCGCATCTGCCGCAGGGCGAGGGAATCGACGTGCGGCCGCACCCGCACATCGCGCTCAGCACCGTCACCTACCTGTTCGACGGGGCGATCGACCACCGCGATTCGCTGGGCACCGTGCAGACCATCGGGGTGGGCGCGGTGAACCTGATGACGGCGGGCAAGGGCATCGTCCATTCCGAACGATCGCCGGTAACGGAGCGTGCCAAGGGGCCGCCGCTGTCGGGAATCCAGACCTGGCTGGCGCTGCCCGACGGGCGCGAGGATATCGATCCGGCATTCGAGCATGTCGCGGCACAGGCGTTGCCGGTGTTCGGCGACAGCGGCGCGCGCGCGACCGTCATCATGGGGACATTGTGGGGGCAGACGTCGCCCGTCACCGCGCATGCGCCGACCATCTATGCGGACATCGCGCTGGAGGCGGGCGGGCAGGTGCCGATCGATGCCGATGCGGACGAACGCGCGCTGTACCTGGTCGACGGCGACGCGACGATCGACGGGCGGCCGCTTTCGAAGACGGCGCTGGTTGTGCTGCGACCCGGTTTCGTCGCCACATTGCGGTCGGCCGGCGGGGGGCGGGTGATGTTGGCCGGCGGCGGGGCGTTCGCGACGCCGCGCCATGTATGGTGGAACTTCGTGTCGTCCTCCCCGGAACGGATCCGGCAGGCGCGGGCGGACTGGACCGCGGGCAGGTTCGCGACCGTGCCGGGCGATCCGGACTATATCCCGATCCCGCCGGTGCCGAACACCGTCAGCTATCCATGAGCGACCTGCGCCGGATCGCGTTGTCGAGCGGGGTCGAACTGGACGTCGCGGTGGCGGGGGATCCGGCCGCGCCGGCGGTCCTGTTCCTGCACGGCTTTCCCGAATCGCACCGGACCTGGCGGCATCAGATCGCCGCGCTGTCCGCCGATTATTACTGCATCGCGCCCGATCAGCGCGGTTATGCCGGATCGTCGAAGCCGGCGGCGGTGGCGGACTACGGCGTGGACCGGCTGGTGGCCGACGTCATCGCGCTGGCCGATGCGCTGGCGATCGACCGGTTCACGCTGGTCGCGCATGACTGGGGCGGGGCGGTGGGGTGGGCGGCCGCGTTACGCCATCCGGACCGGGTCGCCCGGCTGGTGATCGCCAATGCGCCGCACCCACTGCTTTTCCAACGCGCGCTGATCGACGATTCCGCGCAGCGGGCCGCCAGCCAGTACATCCGCGCGTTTCGCGATCCGGCGATCGAGGCGCGGGTTGCCGAGATGGGGCTGGGCGGGTTCTTCGACCGCAGTTTCGCGCCGCATGTCGATCCCGCCCGGCTGACCGTCGCCGACCGGGCCGACTATCTGGCGGAGTGGGGTCAGCCAGGGGCGCTGACGGGGATGCTGAACTGGTATCGTGCGGCGCCGATCGTCGTGCCGGCGATGGACGAGGTGGCCGCCCGGCCGGCGTGGATCGACGCGCCGTTCCCGGTGCTGGAGATGCCGGTGCTGGTGGTCTGGGGGATGCGCGACCGGGCGTTGCTGGCAGCACAGCTGGACGGCCTGGACGCGGTGGTGCGCGACCTGACGGTGGCACGGATCGACGCGGGGCATTTCGTGCCGTGGGAAGCGCCGGAGGCGGTTACCGCCGCGATGCGGGAATGGTTAGCATGAGGCTTTGACCTGACTTCGTATCCATTCCGTTCGTGCTGAGTAGACATCGAGTAGCGCCCCTGCGCGTATCGAGGGGTCGTATCAAAGCATGGCCTCACAGGTTGGGCTGGTCCTCCGATACGGGCCTTCGACTATGCTCAGTCCCTACTCAGGACGAACGGTTCGGGTGGAAGCTCGGAAGGTTTATATTTTGCCCGCTCCGGCCATGCCGAGCAAAGTCGAGGCACGTTCCCCTCGGAACGTAGCCGAGGGGTGCTGTTGGCTTCTCGGCTTCGCTCGAAGGGTCCCTCGACTTCGCTCGGGATGGGCCGGGTGGGGTGGGGGGGTGCGCGAGTTCTCGACGGGCTCGAACCGAACGGGGTGGAGTGAACTGCTGGTCTCGTTCCATCCATCGGACCCGGACGCGCGTCGGGTCGTTGATCGGGGATGCGCGCCTTTTCCCAGCTTCTCGACAGCCTCGTCTATACGCGGTCGCGCAATGCCAAGCTGAAGCTGATCGCCGACTATCTGCGCGCGACGCCCGATCCTGATCGCGGGTGGGCGATGGCGGCGTTGACGGGCGACCTGGATATTCCGGCGGTGAAGTCGGCCGCGATCCGGGCGCTGGTGGAGGAGCGCGTCGATCCGGTGCTGTTCCGGATGAGCCGGGACTATGTCGGCGATACGGCCGAGACGGTGGCGCTGCTGTGGCCCGCGCCGCCGGGGGAGCCGGCAGAGATAGACGACGGGTCGCTTGGCCTCGCCGCCGTGATAGAGCGGTTGCGGAGTCTGAACCGTGTCGAGGGGCCGCGCGCGATCGCGGGGATGCTCGACCATCTCGATTCGTCGGGGCGCTATGCGTTGCTGAAACTGGCCACCGGGGGCCTGCGCGTCGGCGTGTCGGCGCGGCTGGCGAAGACGGCACTGGCCAACGGGTTCGGGCTGGACGTCGATGCGGTCGAGGAGATCTGGCACGGGATCGACCCGCCTTATGCCGCGCTGTTCGCCTGGGCGGAGGGGCGCGGGGACCAGCCGACGCCGGCCGATGTCCCGGTATTCCGGCCGTTCATGCTGGCCCATCCGCTGGAGGACGCGATTGTCGACATGGCGGACTATGTCGCGGAGTGGAAGTGGGACGGGATTCGCGTGCAGATCGTCCGTACCGCGGGTCAGACGCGGCTGTACAGCCGGGCGGGCGACGACATCACCGGCAGTTTTCCCGATGTGGCGGCGGCGGTGCGGCACGACGGTGCGCTGGACGGCGAACTGCTGGTCAAGGGCGCGCATCAGGGCGGGACGCTGGAGGAAGGCGGCGGGGCGGCCAGTTTCAACGCGTTGCAGCAGCGGCTGGGGCGCAAGCTGGTGTCGGCCAGGATGCAGGCGGACTATCCCGCGTTCGTGCGGGTGTACGATATCCTGCTCGACGGGGCGGAGGATGTCCGTGCGCTGCCCTGGACCGAGCGGCGTGCACGGCTGGAGGCGTTTGCGGGGGCACTGGACCCGGACCGGTTCGACATATCGGCGGTGATCGCGGCGGAGGATTTCGCCACGCTGGAGGAGATCCGTGCGACGTCGCGCGATGCGGCGATCGAGGGGGTGATGCTGAAGCGCCGCGACAGCCCCTATGTCGGCGGGCGGCGCGCGGGCATGTGGTACAAGTGGAAGCGTGACCCGCTGAGTTGCGACTGCGTGATGATGTATGCGCAGCGCGGATCGGGGAAACGATCGAGCTTCTATTCCGACTATACGTTCGGCTGCTGGACGGAAGAGGGCGAGCTGTTGCCGGTGGGCAAGGCCTATTCCGGATTCACGGACGAGGAGCTGAAATGGCTCGACAAGTTCGTGCGGACCAACACGACGGGGCGGTTCGGCCCGGTGCGCGAGGTGGAGAAGACGCTGGTGCTGGAGGTGGCGTTCGATTCGATCCATGAATCGAAGCGGCACAAGTCCGGGCTGGCGATGCGGTTTCCGCGGATTTCGCGGATCCGGCGCGACAAGCCGGCGGCGGAGGCGGACCGGATCGCGACGCTGCGCCGGATGATCGGCTGAACGGTCCGGTTTCCGGTCAGCCGTGACGGTCGACGACCGCCTGCAGCACGGACGGGTGCATCGGCGTTTCGAACTGCGCGCCGATGCGGAATCCGGTGGCCCAGGCGACCTGCGCCCGCATGGGGGCGAGGCCGGGCAGCGTAAGCCACAGCGTGGTCCCGACGCGGGGCGGATCGTCCACCTCGGTACAGAAGCCTTCCGGTGACAAATCGACCAGCCGGACGGAAAAGCGTTGCAGACCCTGACGACGCAGCGACACGGGAAAATCGACGGCAACGCGTTCGGCCCGACGCGGGGTCGGTGATTCGGCGGTGGCGGGGGCTGTCATCGGCAGGTCCTTTCCGCAACGACATACCCCATCAACCGTCACCGAAAGGTGAACGAATGATCAAGGGATACGGATCTCGAACAGCGCCGGCCAATATTTGCCGGTGACGAACAGCCGGTCGGCGGCGGCATCATAGGCGATGCCGTTCAGCACCGCATCCGGATCGGTCACGACAACCTGCGCCACGACGCCGCGCAGGTCGAGCCAGCCCTTGACGCGTCCCGTCGCCGGATCGATCCGCGCGATCATCGGTGTCTGCCAGACGTTGGCGAGGATCTCGCCCTTCACATATTCCAGCTCGTTCAGGTTCAGCAGCGGCTGGCCGTCCGCCGTCACGCGGATGCGGCCCTGTTCGGCGAAGGTGACCGGATCGAGGAAGCGCAGTTCGGCCGTACCGTCGGACATGATGAGGCGGCGGCCATCCTGCGTCAGACCCCAGCCTTCGCCGGGATAGCGGAATTCGGATTTCCGGCGGAGCGTCGCGCGGTCCCAGCGCCAGCCGGTGCCGTTCTGCCAGCTGAGGCTGATCAGGTCGTTCCGCCACAGCGCCATGCCTTCGCCGAACACGTCCGCCCGCACGGCGGCGCGTTGCAGCACATAGCCGTCCGTGAGCCGGACCTGGCGGATCTCCGACTGCCCGACCTGGCCGGTGCTCTCGTAGAAGCCACCATCATGCCAGAGCAGGCCCTGCGTGAAAGCGCCGGTGTCGTGCGGATACCGGTGGACGATGGTCGGCGCGACGATCGGGGCTGGGATCGAGGCGGGTGCGGCGGCGCGGGAGGTGGCGGAATCGACGGGCTTGTCCTCTCGGGCGAATGCGGGCGGGGCGGCCGAGCACGCCAGCGATAGCGCGAGCAGGGGGAGCAGACAGAACGGCAGGCGCATGCGGCAGGTTCCGGAACGGGAGGAGGCGCGGTTATCGGCGTGGGGCGGGATGGAGGGAAGCGATTGTTGTGGTGCGGCGTGGGGTGGTGATGGGACGGAGGGTCTCATGCCGGCCGTGACCCTGGATCCAGGTCGAATCGACATTCAGCATTAATAAGGTCCGGGCGTCCGCCGGGATGACGTATCGTGGTCGTGATTGGTTTCGCGGCTGGGTTTGGTCGCCGTGAACTCATGAGGCGGGGCATCCGGTGACTGGCCTGCGCCAGGCGTTGTTTGTCGGGCCGCCTAATCTGGCTGGACATCGGCCCTTGGTGTCGGAACCGACCGCGGTGCGGCGGGCAACAAAAACCCGGCCCTCCGCATGGGAGGACCGGGCTTTCGTTCGGCACCGCGGATGCGGGCCGGGGTTAGGCGAGCGAGGTGAGGTTCACCGCGGCGTACTTGCCGCGACGATCGACTTCCAGCTCGAACTCGAGCCGGTCGCCCTCGTTCAGGTTGGTCATGCCGGCGCGTTCGACGGCCGAGATGTGGACGAATGCGTCCGGCTGTCCATCGTCGCGCTGAATGAAGCCGAAGCCCTTCATCGCGTTGAAGAACTTGACCGTGCCGCTGGCCTTTTCGCCCGTCAGCTGGCGCTGCGCGCCAGCACCGGCGCCTGCACCACCGGCAGGGCCGCCGCGGGGCGCGCCCATGCCGCCGGCATCGCGGTCACGCGGCGGGCCGCGATCTTCGGTGACCGGCATCGGCTCGCCGTCGATCTTCAGGTCGGTCGCGGAGACGCGGCCGCCGCGATCGACGAGCGTGAACTCGAGCGGCTGACCTTCGGCCAGGCCGGTGAGGCCTGCCTGCTCGACCGCCGAGATATGCACGAACACGTCTTCGCCGCCATCATCACGGACGACGAAGCCGAAGCCCTTCTGACCGTTGAAGAATTTGACGACGCCCTTGCCTTCGCCGATCACCTGGGCGGGCATGCCGCCGCGGGCACCGCCGCCGGCGCCACCGCCGCCGCCGCGGAAACCGCCGCCGCCGCCACCGCCGAAGCGATCGCC
>NZ_KV887138.1 GCF_001956315.1 Sphingomonas montana
CCGCCTGGGCCTGCGCCGCCTCCGCCCGTTGCGCCGCGCGTTCGGCGACCCGCGCCAGCCGCGCCAGCCGCGCATCGTCCTTCGCCTCCGCGGCGTCCAGCTTTGCCTGCGCCGCCTGTTCGCGCGCCGCCGCCGCATCCGCCGTAGCCCGTTCGGTCGCGGCCTTCGCGTCCCCGGCCTTTGCCGCCAGCAGCTCGGTCGCGCTCTCGCGGTCGATCGCCGCGTCATATTTGCCGGCATAGGGCGACAGTGAGACGAGCATCGCCCGCTCCCGATCGGTCACCGGGCCGAGCCGCGACCCCGGCGGCGCCACCAGCGTCCGGGCAACCGGGCTGGGTGCGCCGTCGGCCTGCAACATCGATACCAGCGCCTCGCCCACCCTCAGTTCGGTGATCGCGGTCGCGACGTCGACACCGGGGCTTGCGCGGAACGTCTCCGCCGCCGCGCGCACCGCCTTTTGATCGCGCGCCGTGAACGCCCGCAACGCATGCTGCACGCGGTTGCCCAGCTGGCCGGCGACATCGTCCGGCACGTCGATCGGGTTCTGCGTCACGAAATAGACGCCCACCCCCTTCGATCGCACCAGGCGTACGACCTGCTCGATCGTGTCGATCAGCGCCGGCGGCGCAGCATCGAACAACAGGTGCGCTTCGTCGAAGAAGAACACCAGCACCGGCTTTTCCGGGTCGCCGATCTCCGGCAGCGTCTCGAACAGTTCGGACAGCAGCCACAGCAGAAAGGTCGCATACAGCCGCGGGCTCGCCATCAGCCGGTCCGCGGCCAGCACGTTGATATGCCCGCGCCCCGCATCGTCCGTCGCGATCAGATCATGAATATCCAGCGCCGGTTCGCCGAAGAACGAGTCACCGCCCTGCGATTCGAGCTGCAACAATTGCCGCTGGATCGCGCCGACGCTCTGCCGGGTCACGTTGCCGTATCGCACGGTCAAGTCCGCGGCATTTTCGGCGACGTGCGCCAGCATCGACTGCAGATCGCCCAGGTCGAGCAACAGCATCCCGCCTTCGTCGGCGACCCGGAACGCAATGGCCAGCACGCCCTCCTGTACGGCGTTCAGCCCCATCAGCCGTGCCAGCAGCAGCGGCCCCATCTCCGATACGGTGGTGCGGACGGGGTGACCCTGCTTGCCGAACAGATCCCAGAACACGACCGCATTGTCGGCATAGCTCCAGTCGGTCATGCCGATCTCGGCCGCCCGCTCGGCCAGCGCCGCGTGCATCGGCGCGGTGGGCGATCCGGCCATCGCAATCCCGCTCAGGTCGCCCTTCACGTCGGACAGGAATACCGGCACCCCGGCGCGCGAAAATTGTTCAGCGATGGTCTGCAGCGTCACCGTCTTGCCGGTGCCCGTAGCACCAGCGATCAACCCATGCCGGTTGGCGCGCCGCAGGTTCAGGATCTGGCGCGTCCCGTCTTCCGACGCACCGATGACTATGCCGCCGCTTTCGTCCATTCCCACCCCTGTCTCACTCGCTGCGTCCCGTCTTCCGGCACGGTCGGGGCGGGCCATCGTCGCGCACGGCCGCGCGATCGATGGCCCGGCGGCCCTACTTCTTGGCCAGTTCGACGCCCAGGTAACGCGGCGGCGTCGCTTGCCGCTGGACGAGCATCAGGACACTCGGCCGGCCGGCCGCCTTTGCCGCGGCGACCGCGGCGATCACTTCCTGGATGGTCGTCGTCGGGCGCTGGTTGATCGACAGGATCACGTCGCCGCGCGCCAGCCCCTGCGACGCGGCGTTGCTCGACGGATCGACCGCAGAGATCACGACGCCACGAACACCCGTCGGCAGGCCGATCGAACGGCCGATCTCGGGTGTCAGCGTCTGCAGGCTGAGGCCAAGCGATGCACGCGTCGGCTGCACCTGCTGCGGCGTCGACGGATCGGCATCGTCCGGCTCGTCCAGCCCCTGCCCGCCGCCCGTGTTCAGCTGGTCTTCCGGCGGACGTTCGCCCACCACGGCGGTCACCGTCTGGCGGCGGCCATCGCGGATCAGCTCGATCGGCACGCGACTGCCGATCGGCAAATTGGCGACCGTATAGCTCAGCGTGCTGTCCGGCGTGATGTCTGTCCCGCCAATCTTCACGACCACATCGCCCTGCCGGATGCCGGCCCGCGCCGCGGCATAGCCCGGCTCGACCGACCGGATCAGCTCGCCGACATTCTTCGGCAGGCCAAGCGACTCGGCGATATTGTCGTCGATCGGCTGGATGCCGACACCCAAATAGCCGCGCTTTACCCGTTGGCCGGCGCGCAGCGCGTCGATGACGGGCTTGGCTTCCTCCGCCGGAATGGCGAAGCCGATGCCGACATTGCCGCCGGTCGGCGAGTAGATGGCGGTGTTGATGCCAATGACGTTGCCGTTCAGGTCGAACATCGGGCCGCCGGAATTGCCCTGGTTGATCGATGCATCGGTCTGGATGTAGCGGTCGTTTGCCCCGCCGCCGTTGATCCCGCGGTGCAGGGCGGACACGATGCCTGCCGTCACGGTCGACCCCAGACCGAACGGGTTGCCGATCGCCACGACCCAGTCGCCGATCCGCGCCCGCGTCGAATCACCGAACTGCACGAAGGGCAAGCCGCGCGCCTCGATTTTCAACACCGCCAGATCGGAATTGACGTCCCGGCCGATGACCTTGGCGACATATTCCTTCCGGTCGGGCAACGTTACGGTAATCGACGACACGACCGACGTCGTGCCCTGGCCCGCCGCGTCGCGCCCCCCGGAAATCACATGGTTGTTAGTGACGATGTATCCGTCGGCGGAAATGATGAAGCCGGATCCGAGCGACGTCGCCTCGCGCGTCTGCGGACGCCCGCCCTGGCCGGGTGCGCCGCCCTGACCACCAAATTGCTTGAAGAAATCCTCGAACGGGCTACCCGCAAACGGGTTCGCCTGCTGCCCGCCGCGCAACGACACCTGCTGCGTCGTGGAGATGTTGACGACCGCCGGCTGCAATTTCGCTGCCAGATCGGCAAAGCTCATCGGTGCACCGGCACGCGGTGCCATCGCCGGCACGGTTCCGGGGGCATTCTGCGCCACTTGCGCGCCGAGCGGCTGGTTGACGACGAGGGTGGCCGTAGCACCGCCGGCAAGCATGGCAGCGGTGATGGCATAAGCGTAACGCACGATCGATATCCTCCTCAGGGAGTCAGTTCCGCCCTTGGGCACCGGCGGTCAGCTTTTGGCTGCCGTGTCCCGGCTGAACGGTGATTGAACGACGGACCGTCGGTTACGGTCCGCTTCGGCAGGATCAGGGCCGCCGGCCCCGGAACTGTCGGAGATACTCGTTCTCGGGCGACAGTACCATCGCCGTCCCGCCGGTCGCCTGCGTCCCGTCGGTCCCGAAGGTATGGCGGTAGGACTGCATGGCACGGTAGAAGTCATAGAAGTCCGCGTCCCGGTTGAACGAATTGGCGTAGACGCGCGATGCGTCGGCATCGGCCTGCGCGGTGATGAGCTGCGCCTGCTTCTGCCCTTCCGCACGGATCGACCGGGCTTCCTGCTCGCGCGCGGACCGCATGCGCAGATAGGCGCTTTCCAGCGGCGTCCCGTCGGGCAGGTCCGCCCGCTTGATCCGGACATCGACGATCTCGGCGCCATATTGCGCGGCAACGATATTCAGTCGCGCCTGGATATTATCCATGAGCTGGCCGCGTTCCGGGCTGAGCAGCGCGACGAAAGACCGCCGCCCCAGCTCGTTGCGCAGCGACGAGGCCAGGATCGGGCGCAAGGCGTCCGACACACGCTTCTCGTCGCCGCGCGCGCGCAGGTACATCCGCAACGGATCGACGATCCGGTACCGCGCGAACGCATCCACCTCCAGCCGCAGCTGGTCGGTCGACAGCACCGACTGCCGCGGCATGTCGAAATCGAGCACGCGCTTGTCGATCCAGACGATCTGTTCGATGAACGGCCAGCGCGCAACGAGCCCCGCCCCCGTCTGCCCGAACGGCCGGCCCGGAACATAGCCGTTGATCACACGGTTCGGCTTGCCCAGCCGTACGACCAGTCCCTGCCGCGTCTCCGGCACGACGGCGAAGACCGACGCCGCGAAGATCACGGCCAGTACAAGCGCAACGGCCCAGCTGATCGGGTTGCGGAATGCGGTTGCGAACGGGTTCACTGTGCGGCCCCTTCCTGCACGGCGGGTGCCGCCGGCGCGGCGGGCGTGGCCGGCGGCGCGGCGGCGCGCGGCAACTGGTTCAGCGGCAGGTAGGATGTCACGCCGGGCGTCTCGACCACCGTCTTGTCGGTTTTCGCCAACACGTCCTCCATCGTCTCATAATACATGCGCTTGCGCGTCACTTCCGGGGCCAGCCGGTACTGGTCGTACACCTTGTCGAACGCGGCAGCCTCACCCTGCGCCTTCGCGGTCAGCTGCAGGGCGTAGGCGCGCGCATTGTTGAGGTAGCTTTGCACCTCCTGCTGCGCGGCCGACACATCCTTGAACGCCGCCACAACCGCCGCGGGTGGATCCGCCTGCTTGATCGCGACACCCTGGATCAGCACGCCGGCGCGGTAGCTGTCCAGGATCGTCTGAATACGCTGCTGCACGCGCCCTTCGATCTGGCTGCGCTGCGCCCCGATCGCATCGTTCAGCGACACGCGGGCGATCTCCGCCCGCATCGCGCTTTCGGCGACCTCGCGGATCGTGTCGTCGGGATCGGCCAGTTCGAACAGGTACAGTTCCGGATCGCGGATGTTCCAGCGGACCGAATAGGCCAGGTCGATGATGTTCTGGTCGCCCGTCACCATCAGGTTCTGCGCGCCGCCCGCGGCCGCACCGCTGGTGTCGGACGCATCGATGTTGATCTCGCGGATCTCATCGACCGAAACCTTCGTCACCCGGTCGATCGGTGCCGGCAGCGTCAGTCCGACACCCGGCGACATCGTCGTCACATATTTGCCGAACCGCGTAACGACCCCGCGCTGCTGCGCGCCCACCTGGTGGAACGACGTCATGACAACCCATAGCGCCACGAAGCCGGCGGCCAGCCATGCCCAGGTCTTGCGTCCCTGCGGCGTCGGCAGGCCGTTGTTCAAACCCTGCCGCCCGCGGCGCAACAGTTCGTCGAGTGCGGTTGGCCCGTTCGGTCCCTTGCCGCCATTGCCACCGCCGCCGCCCGACGGGCGTTTGCGCGGGGGCTGATCCCACGGGTTGCGCGGCCCGAGGCCGCCGTCGCCACCGCCGCCCTTGCCGCCTTCGCCGCCCCCCTTGCCACCGCCCGAACCGGAGCCTCCAGAGCCTCCGTTCGCGCCGCCGGACCCGCCCCCCCAGGGGCCGCCGCCGGCTTCGTTCAAAAGGCTGCGCCCGGGTGTCTGTCCGCCTATGGTCTCGCTCATCCATTCTTTATAAGATGCCGGCCCGGGAAAAACAGTGGCAAGCCTGTCTTTCGACCCTATGTCCCGCCGCATGCAGTCTCCCCCGGATCCGATCGCCCGTCTCGCCGCCGCACTGGACGCGATCGCAGACCCCGCCTCGGGCACGGGACTGGTCGCCGCGGGTCGCGCCGCCGCTCCGCGCCTGACCGGCACGACCGCCAGCGTGATCCTCGATGTCACCGGCTATGCCGACGCGGACCGCGACACCGTCGATGCCGCGATCCGCGCCGCGCTGCTGGCGGTGCCGGGCGTCGACACGGTCCGGATCGCGCAGACCGCGGAAAAGACGGTCCGCCGGATCGTCGCGATCGGCAGCGGCAAGGGCGGCGTGGGCAAGTCCACGCTGTCCGCCAACATCGCCGTCGCACTGGCCCGACGCGGGGTGAAGGTCGGGCTGGTCGATGCCGACATCTACGGCCCGTCGCAGCCGCGGCTGATGCACGCCGCGGACGTGAAGGCGACCGCGCACGACAAGCGGCTGATCCCGATCATGACCGACTACGGCGTCCCGATGCTTTCGATGGGGCAGATGGTGGACGAGGGTCGCGCCATCGCTTGGCGCGGACCGATGGTCGGCGGCGCGCTGGGCCAGCTGATCGACGCCGACTGGGGCGACACGGAAATCCTGATTCTCGATCTGCCGCCCGGCACCGGGGACGTCCAGCTCAGCATGATCGCCAAGCACAAGCCGGTCGGCGCGGTCATCGTATCGACGCCGCAGGATCTGGCGCTGATCGACGCCACTCGCGCGATCGACCTGTTCCGCCAGGCATCGGTGCCGCTGATCGGGCTGGTCGAAAACATGGCCGGCTATATCTGCCCACATTGCGGCGAGGGGTCGGACCCGTTCGGCCGCGGCGGGGCGGAGGCGGCCGCGGCGGCGCTTGCGATCCCGTTCCTCGGCCGGGTCCCGCTCGACATCGCGATCCGCACCGCGTCCGACGCCGGCACCCCGCCCGCGGCCGGCGATGGCCCCGAAGCGGCGGCGTTCCTGAAGATCGCGGACGGAATCGCGGACTGGCTGTCCCCCGCGCAACCCGCTACGATCAGCTGATAGGGAGAGAAGCAATGCCGCTGACGTCGGACGAAGACATCGCCACACTGTTGCGCGAGACCCGGACGATCGCGATGATCGGCGCATCGGACCGTCCCGATCGGCCGAGCTACGGCGTCGGCCAGTATCTGACGCACCACGGCTACCGCGTGATCCCGGTCAACCCGCAGATCACCGGCGAGCATGTCCACGGCGAATATGTCTGGCGCGAACTGGCGCAGATCGGCGAACCTATCGACATGGTCGATATCTTTCGCCGATCCGCCGATGCCGGCGCTGCGATCGATCAGGCCATCGCCGCGGGCGCAAAGTCCGTCTGGCTGCAACTCGGCGTCCATGACGACGCCGGCGTCGCCCGCGCGGAGGCGGCGGGCCTCAAGGTCGTGGTCGATCGCTGCCCGAAGATTGAAATAGCCCGTCTGGGCCTGCCGCCGGTGGGGGAGCGGTCCTGATAAAACGCACCGGCACTCCGTTCAAAACCCGATGATTCAAACTAAACCGCCCATCCCGAGCGAAGTCGAGGGACCCGTCGAGCGCAGCCGAGACGGCCAACAGTGCACCTCGACTACGCTCGTGGGCGCGTGCCGCGACTACGCTCGGCATGGACGCGCTTGGAACACGATCGCATGAACTGGATGCACGTGACCCAACCCCGTTTGGTTCGAGCCTGTCGAGAACTCAGCGCTGGGTTCTCGACTGGCTTGAACCAAACGGGGGCAGGAAGCCTATCAAACCCTTTGCCGCGGTAGCAGCCCCGCAGTAGCGATCACCCGGACCGCCAACGCCCTACCGAACCGCCGCCGCCACCGCCCGATCCCGCAACCGCGCGGTCGCCGCGGCATGAATACCCGGTGCTGCCGCGATGCAGCCGAACGCCTCCCCCTTGGTGGAATTGTACCGCAGCGGATCGCCAAACCCGTCGGTCACCACCGCGCCCGCCTCCTGCGCGATCAGCGCCGCTGCCGCGATATCCCATTCATGGCCCCAACGCAGCGTCGCGACGAGGTCCGCTTCGTCCGCCGCCACCATCGCGATCCGGAGCGCGATCGAATTGGGCTTGTCGACCAGGGTCAGGTCGCGGTCCGCACGCGGCAGGGCGTCCGCCGGCGTTCGCGCGCCGGGTAGCGCCACCCGGTCGCCCGCGCGCAGCGGCACGCCGTTGCGCGTCGCGCCCTGCCCCCGCGCCGCCGCCCAGCGTTCGCCCCGCACCGGCGCATCCAGCACGCCTAAAATCACGGTGCCACCCTCCACAAGCGCGATCGACACCGACCAGCCCGCCCGGCCGCGGATATAGTCACGCGTCCCGTCGATCGGATCGACCACCCAGGTACGGACTCCCATCAGCCGCTCGGCATTGTCGACTGTCTCCTCGGACAACCAGCCCGCCTCCGGGTCGATCGCCGCCAGCCGCGCGCGGATCATCGCGTCGACCGCCAGATCCACCTCGCACACCGGATGGCCCGGTTCCTTTTCCCAGCGGCGATAGCCGCCGCCGAAACTGGCCATCGCGACCCGTCCGGCATCCGCCGCGACGTCGGCCACCGCGGCAAGCAGGCGATCAGGCACCGGCCACCGTCATGCCGTCGATGCGGACCGTAGGCGCGTTGGTGCCGGCCCGGAACAGCAGGTCGGATGCCGGCACCAGTTCGCGGTACATCGTCTTCAGGTTGCCGGCGATCGTCACTTCCGCCACCGGCTCCGCCAGCTGGCCGTTGCGGATCGCGAAACCCGCTGCCCCCCGACTGTAGTCACCGGTCAGCCCGTTCACGCCGCTGCCGATCAGCTCGATCACCCATACGCCCAGCACGATGTCGGCGATCAGCGCCTCCACCGACAGCGTCCCCGCCGCCAGATGCAGGTTGGTCGTCCCCGCGCCCGGCGATCCGCCGATGCCGCGGCTGGCATGCCCCGTCGGCTGCATC
Organism: Sphingomonas montana; assembly: GCF_001956315.1. GTDB lineage: Bacteria > Pseudomonadota > Alphaproteobacteria > Sphingomonadales > Sphingomonadaceae > Sphingomonas_R > Sphingomonas_R montana. The sequence continues at coordinate 8,379 of NZ_KV887138.1, forward strand.
CCCAGCTGCCGTGCCGACGCCGAGTCCGCGATCCAGCCGGTCAGCCGGCCGTCATGCACGATATCGCGCGCCGCGGTTGGCAACCCCTCGCCGTCGAACGGCCGCGACCTGAGGCCGCGCACCCGGTGCGGATCGTCCACCACGCGGATGCCGGGCGCGAACAGCTGCGTATCCATCGCGTCGAGCAGGAAGCTGGTGCGTCGCGCGATCGCCGCGCCGGTGATCGCGCCGATCAGTGGGCCCAGCAACCCGGCGCTCACCCTTGGGTCGAACACCACCGGCATCCGCCCCGAAGGCAACTGCGTCGGGTTCAGCCGCGCGATCGTGCGGTCCGCCGCGCGCCGTCCGATCGTCGCCGGCGCTTCCAGATCCACCAGATGCCGCGCGCTGTGGCTGGCATAGTCGCGCTGCATCACCCCGCCCGCACCCGCGATCACGCTTGCGGAACAGCCATAGGCCGTCGTCGCATATTCGCGCGCGAACCCGGTCGACGTCGCCAGCGCGATCGTCGCGCGGCTGCCGCTGGCGCTGCCCCCTTCGCTGTTCGTGATGCCCGGCACCGACCGGGCGACATCCTCCGCCTCCAGCGCGCGCGCTTTCAGCTCAGCCGGTCCGACCGCGCCCCCGTCGTCGATATCGACGTCCGGCATTGCCCCGGTCGCCAGCAGTTCGGCCGGCGCCAGTCCGGCATAAGGATCCTCCGGCGCCTCCCGCGCCATCGCGACCGCCCGGTCGACCAGCGCCCGCATCGCATCCTTCGACAGATCGGACGATGATACGCTGGCCGATCGCCGTCCGATGAACAGCCGCAGGCCGATCTCCTCCCCGTCGGACCGCTGGACATCGTCCAGTACGCCCAGCCGCACCGAAACCTGCGTCGCGGCATCGCGCACATACAACACATCGGCGGCATCGGCACCGGCGGCAACCGCGGCAGCGACCAGATCGGCGGCCAGATCGGCGGCATTTGCCGCGACGGGATATTCATTCACCATGCCCGGCATCTAGGTGCCCGGCGCACCGAACGGAAGGGCCGGCGTCCCCTGCACTGGCTATCCGGCGCTCCCCACGACGAGGCACGCCAGGAACATCAGCAACCCGGCGAACCGGTTCGAGCGGAACTTGGCCAGCGCATCGCCCTCGTCCGCCGTCTTCAGCGTCGCGACCTGCGCCGCCAGGTGCAGCGCGACGGGGATCAGCGCCGCCAGCGCCAATGCCTGCGGCCGGACCTGCCAGATCGCGACCGCCCACAACGCGACCGCCACCGCGTAGAAGCCCGATATTCCGGCGCGCGCATGGCCACCCAGCGCCCGCGCGCTCGATTTCACCCCCGCCACCTGGTCGTCCTCGATATCCTGCAACGCGTAGATCGTGTCATAGCCGATCACCCAGGCGATCGACCCGGCATACAGCCAGAACAGCGCCGGCGCATATCCGCCCGTAACCGCGGGCCAGCCGACCAGTGCGGCCCACGAAAACACGATCCCCAGCCACGCCTGCGGCCACCAGGTGATGCGCTTCATGAACGGGTACGCCGCGACCGCGCCCAAACTCCCGACCGCGGTGATCGCCGCCGTCGGGTTGAGCCGCGTCAGCACCAGCAACCCGACCAGACAGAGCAGTCCGAGCCAGATCCAGGCGGCGCGCACCGTCACCTGCCCGCTCGGCAACGGCCGGTTGCGGGTCCGCGCCACCTGCGCATCCAGCTTCCGATCGACGATGTCGTTATAGACGCACCCCGCCCCGCGCATCGCGAACGCGCCCACCAGGAACCACAGGATCAGGTCGACCCGCGCCCACCCCGCCCCGGCCAGCGCGATCGCCCACGCCCCCGGCCAGAACAGCAGCCACCCCCCGATCGGCCGGTCGAACCGCGCCAGCAGCCAGAACGGCCGGACCGCCGCGGGCAACAGCCGCACGAACCCGCGCTGTTCGGTATCGGGGGTAACGGTCTCAAGTTTCATGATAGTGCCTTACCTGTCCGAAAGGGTCGAACAAAGCCCCCTCCCCCCACGGGGGGGAGGACTCTATGGCAAAAGACGACTCGATCAGAACCGAAAGCCCGCCCCATGCCCGCCACCCCCGCCTGGCCCCCCAACACGCTTCCACGCCTCCATCTTGCCCAGCCGCTGGCCCAAGACGCCCACATCATCCTCGACGGCCCGCCTGCCAATTATCTCGGCACCGTCCTCCGCCTGAAACCCGGTGCGCAGGTGAAGCTGTTCGACGACCGGACCGGCGAATGGCTGGCGGAGGTGGCGACCGTCGAACGTCGCGCGGTGACGATCACGATCACGCGCCACCTGCGCGATCGGGAACCGGTGCCCGACCTCTGGCTGCTTGCCGCCCCGATCAAGAAGGGCCGGATCGACTGGCTGATCGAAAAGGCATGCGAACTGGGCGTCGCGCGGATCGTGCCGGTCCTTACCCGCCGCACGATCGTCGATCGGCTGAACCATGATCGGCTGCACGCCCATCTGGTCGAAGCGGCCGAACAATGCGGCCGCACCGCATTGCCCGAACTGGCCGAACTGACACCGCTCGACACGCTGTTGCGCGCCTGGCCTACGGACCGTCAGCTGCTGTTCGCCGACGAAACCGGCGGGCAACCGCTGCCCGCTGCGGCACGGCGCGGTCCCGCCGCGATCCTGATCGGTCCGGAAGGCGGTTTCACGCCCGAGGAACGCGACTCGATCCGGGCGATCCCGCAGGCCACCGGCGTCACGCTCGGCCCCCGCATCCTGCGCGCCGATACCGCGATGGCCGCCGCCGTGGCGCTCTGGATGGCGCATGCCGGGGACTGGTGACAGGCCGTGGGATGGGACGTGGCACAAGGCGTGAAATGCCCGCTGGCGCCGGTCCGCGGCCGCGCGTAAGGGCGCGTTCATGACCACGCCCAACGCCCCCCTCGGCCCCGATCCGATCGGCACCGAACCGTCCATCACCACGCGCGGCGACCTGATCGCGCTGTTCGCGGATGGGGAGAAGCCGAAGGATCGCTGGCGGATCGGGACCGAACATGAAAAGTTCGTCTATCGCACCGCCGATCACCGCGCGCCTTCCTATACCGAGGCCGGCGGCATCCGCGATCTGCTGGATGGGATGACCGATTTCGGCTGGTCCGGGATCATGGAGGGCGGCAACGTCATCGCGCTCGGCGGCAAGGACGGCAATGTCAGCCTGGAACCGGCGGGACAGTTCGAACTGTCGGGCGCCCCGCTCGACAATCTGCACCAGACCTGTGCCGAAACCGGCCGTCATCTGGAACAGGTGAAGGCGGTCGGCGACCGGCTCGGCCTGGGCTTCCTCGGCCTCGGCATGTGGCCGGACAAGACTCGCGCCGAACTGCCGATCATGCCCAAGGGCCGCTACCGGATCATGCTGGACCATATGCCGCGCGTCGGCAGCATGGGGCTCGATATGATGCTGCGCACCTGCACCATCCAGACGAACCTGGACTATGCCAGCGAAGCGGACATGGTGAAGAAGTTCCGGGTCAGCCTGGCGCTGCAACCGCTCGCCACCGCGCTGTTCGCCAACTCGCCATTCACCGAAGGCAAGCCGAACGGTTATCTCAGCTATCGCAGCCATATCTGGACCGATACCGATCCGGCGCGCACCGGCATGCTGCCCTTCGTGTTCGAAGATGGGTTCGGCTATGAACGCTATGCCGACTACATGCTGAACGTGCCGATGTACTTCGTTTACCGCGACGGCGTGTACATCGACGCCGCCGGCCATGACTTCAAGGCGTTCCTGCGCGGCGAACTGCCCGTCTATCCCGGGCACAAGCCGACCCGGACCGACTGGTCGGATCATCTGTCCACTGCCTTCCCCGAAGTCCGACTGAAAAGCTTCCTTGAAATGCGCGGCGCGGACGGCGGTCCGTGGAACACGATCTGCGCGCTGCCCGCCTTCTGGGTCGGCCTGCTCTACGACGACGCCGCGCTCGATGCGGCCTGGGACCTGGTCAAGCACTGGACGATCGCGGACCACACGCGCATCCGGGCCGACGTGCCGCGGCTCGGGCTGAAGACGGTCGGCCCGCGCGGCCGCACCTTCCAGCAGCTCGGCGCGCAGGTGCTGGACATCGCCCATGCCGGCCTGACCGCGCGCGCCCGGCTGAACGCGGCGGGCGAGAACGAAACCGGCTTCCTGTCCCCGCTGCGCGAGATCGTCGCCACCGGCAAGAGCCCCGCGGATCGCCTGCTCGACCTGTACCACGGCGAATGGCAGGGCGACCTCAGCCGTATCTACGACACCGCCCGCTTCTGAACCTGTCTTGGCCCCTCTTCTTCAGAGGAGGGGTCGGGGTAGAGACGACAGTTCCGCCAGGTAACGTCTTCGAAGCGCGAATATCACCACCCCCCCGTCCGCAACCCGACCCGCGCGAACAGCCGCGGCACCACGCCATGCCGGTCCATCCACGCGGCGTACGCGCGATAGTCAGGATCCGCGCCGAGATGCTTCTCCTCGGTCCGCGCGCGCCAGTAATAGATGCCGCTGACCACCCCCAGCATCACGCAGTTCCGCACCGCGGCCGTCCAGTCGCCGGCGACCGTCAGGAACGGGATCGCCGACAGCCACCAGAACAGCACCTTGGCCAGATAGGCGGGATGCTTGGTGAAGCGGTACGGCCCGTTGGTGATGATCCCGCGATGCGTCAGGTTCGAGAAACGCAACCCGAACGCGACCGTCGCCCATGCGTAGAAGCCGGTCAGCGCCACCAGCGGCATCATGTACAGCAGCGTCAGCCGCGGACTGCCGGCCAGCCACCAGGACCAGTTCGCACCGCCCGTCTCATAATCCACCACGCCGCCGCGCGCGATCAGGATGAACGGCGGGTAACAGGCCAGCGCCGCCACCCAGCCGCCCAGATAGGGGTTGGCCGACCGGATATGCGCGTCCAGCGGCCGCATCGTCAGCACATAGCCGACCGTCGCGAACGCCACGTCGATCAGGAACATCAGCATGATCAGCCCGAACGCCGCCGCCATCGGGTCGGTCGCCATCGCCCCCAGGTTGCGGTGCATCAGTTCGTGCCAGTTGCCCGGCACGATCGAAAGCATGAACGCGGTGAAGAACCCCTTCACCCCCCAGGCCCGCGCATGGCGGATCACCGCATCACGATCATGCCCCCGTCCCGTCAGCCATTGCCCGAACGCATAGGCCCCGTCGCGCGGCGTGATCAGCCGTCGGTCGATCCACAGCACATAGGGCACCGACAGCAGCAGCAGGACCGGCACCGCCCCGGCCAGCAGGTGCATCGCGAAGACATAGCCGCCCTGCCAGTACCAGCGCCCGAGCGCATAGAAGGCCGCGATGGCGGCCCACGTCGCCCACAGCCCGGCCAGCTTGGTGAACGCGGTCTCGCGCACCTCCGCCCATGGCCGGCGCAAGGCCCAGTCGATGCCCGTTGACGGCCGCCGATGCACCTTGTCGACGAACAGTGACCAGGCGACCATCGGCAGCCCGCACGCGACGACCGCGGCCATTCCCGCCATCGGCCCGTCCATGCCCCAATGCCCGGCGACGGCGATCCACGCCACCAGCCCCGCCATCCCGGCCAGCCCCACCAGGCCGCTCACCGCCGACCGTGGCCGTTGATCCCGCTCCATCATGCGGCCGATCTAGCCGCCATTCGTGCAGAAATTGCAAAGCCGCATCGTGCGGATGGGGGCATCCGACTTGACCACGGCAGCCGCAGACCGAACCTGAACTGAAATTCGGTCAGTCTCGACCATTCGCGATCCTGGACTTGATCCCGGATCCACGGCCGCCGACGCGAAGCTCGCGACTCCGGGTACGAGTTCCAGGTCCGAGATGACGCGGATATTGACCAGACCGGATCGAAGCCGGCGTCAGCGCAAATCCGGCTGCTGCCACTATGCGGGCGCTAAGCTGCGGTGTAACAAGAGAAAATATGAAAAGCTTGCCGCTCGCGATCGTCGCTGCCCTGATCGGGGCCGTCGGCTTCCATCTCTATTATCTGTCGATGGAACGGGACATGCGCTGCGCCTGGGATCAACGCGTCGGCTGGGAATCTAGCGATGCCTGCCGCATGCCGGCCGCGCCGGCGCAATATGATCGCTCAGCGCGGCAGAGGATGAACGATTTGATCGACAAGGTCGCGGAGTAGGCACGCATCGAACGCCCCCAGACGCCCTACCCCTTCGGCGTCAATCGCAGCAGCCGACCGCCCGAGCCGTCCTCCAGCACGTACACCGCACCGTCCTGCCCCTGTTCGACTTCGCGAATCCGTGCCCCCATGTCGTAACGCGCCGCCTCGCGGGCCGTCGTACCGTTCAGCGCGACACGCACCAGCGCCTTGGACGACAGTCCGCCGATGAACGCGTTGCCTCGCCACGCCGGAAACAGCGTGCCGGAATAGATCATCAGGCCGGCCGGCGAAATGACGGGGTTCCAGCTTGCCCTGGGCGCTTCGAGATCGGGCCGGGTCGGGTGGTCGGGAATGACGCGTCCGTCATAATGGTCGCCGTTCGACACGATGGGATAGCCGTAATTGCGGCCAGGCAGGATCAGGTTCAGCTCATCCCCGCCCTTCGGCCCCATCTCCTGCTCCCACAAATTTCCGCGCGCATCGAACGCGATACCCAGCAGGTTGCGATGACCGTAGCTCCAGACGGCAGGGTCGAACCCCTTGGCGGCCAGCGGATTGCCCGGGGCGGGCCGCCCGTCGGCGGTCAGGCGCAGCACCTTGCCCAGCGTCAGCTTCGGATCCTGCGCCGGATCGAACTTCTGCCGCTCGCCCACCGTGAAGAACAAGTGCCCGTCGGGTGCAAACGCGATGCGGCCGGAATAATGGCCGTTGCCTTCCACCTTCGGCGCGCGGAACAGCGTCTCGACGCCGTCCAGCCGTGGCCCCGTCGCGGCATCCTGCACGAAGCGGGCGCGCGCCAGTACGACGCCCTTGCCGCCCGCACCGGCCTCCGAGTAGCTGAAATACAGCATGTCCGTGCCGGGGCGGAACACCACATCCATCAGCCCGCCCTGGCCGGCGCTGTCCACCTTGGGCACACCCGCGACCGGCAGGACGAAGGTTGCAGCCGGCGTCTTGCCCTGCATGACATATTTCATCGTGCCGGCCTTTTCCGTCACGACGAACCCGCCGCGCGGTGTCACCGTCATCGCCCATGGCGCGTCCAGCCGGGCAACCTGCGTCGTGACGAAGTCCTTGGCGGCAAACTGCTGCGGACCGGTGATCGGCGCCTGCGCAGCGGCTGCCCGCGCTTCCGACGTGCCCAGGTCCGACACTGCCGTCCCACATGCCGCAAGCACCAGGGCGAGCGTAAAGCCGATCGTCGCCACGCGCATATCCAATTCCCAACGTCCTGTTCTGATTTTGCGACTGAACGCCATCGCCGCCATAATGTTGCAGTCTTGCCGCATCGCCTGCTTTGGCGTAAAGGAAATACGTCTTCTCGACATTGGTAACATTGGCGAGGTCGGATCCCACCGGGTCCGGCGATCTGGACGCATGCGATTTGCAGGAGCAGGGATGGCGGACATCGCCTTGTTGAACAGGCTGATAGAACCCGAGGCGCAGGCCTTGGGTCTTGCGCTGGTGCGGGTGCAGATGAACGGCGGCAAGTCCGACCCCACGCTGCAGATCATGGCCGAACGGCCCGACACGCGTCAGCTCGACCTGACCGATTGCGAGGCGCTGAGCCGCCGCATTTCCGATATGCTGGACGAACAGGACCCGATCGAGGAAGCATATCGGCTCGAGGTGTCGTCCCCCGGCATCGACCGGCCGCTGACCCGCCTGCAGGATTTTCAGGACTGGGCTGGGTTCGAAGCGCGCATCAAGCTGGTCGAGCCGCGCGACGGCCGCAAGCAGTATGAGGCCGCGCTGAAGGGTATCGAGGGCGACGACGTGCTGCTCTATGTCGAGCGCGTCGGCGAACTGACGCTGCCGTTCACCGCCATCGCCTCCGCCAAACTTATCTTGACCGACGCGCTCCTCAAGGCCACGGCCCCGCTGAACGCGGACGGCGCCGACGAGATCGTCGAACTGGACGCCGATGACGGCGTCGAACCCACGCAGGAAGGATAACCGCATGGCCACCGCCATTTCCGCCAACAAGGCCGAGCTGCTCGCCATTGCCGATGCGGTCGCCAAGGAAAAGCTGATCGATCGCGAGATCGTGATCGAGGCGATGGAAGACGCCATCCAGCGCGCCGCCAGGACCCGCTACGGCGCGGAAAACGACATCCGCGCCAAGATCGACACCAAGGGCGGCGATCTGCGGCTCTGGCGCGTGGTCGAGGTGGTCGAGGCGGTCGAGGATTATTTCAAGCAGGTCAGCGTCGCCGATGCGCAGAAGCTGCAGGCCGGTGCCGTCGTCGGCGACTATATCGTCGATCCGCTGCCGAATATCGAATTCGGCCGCATCGCGGCACAGGCCGCCAAGCAGGTCATCTTCCAGAAGGTGCGCGATGCCGAGCGCGACCGCCAGTATGAAGAGTTCAAGGACCGCGCGGGCGAAATCATCACCGGCGTCGTCAAGCGCGTCGAGTTCGGCCATGTCGTCGTCGACCTGGGCCGCGCCGAGGGCGTCGTGCGCCGCGATGCGCAGATCCCGCGCGAAGTCGTCCGCGTCGGCGACCGGATCCGTTCGCTGATCCTGCGCGTCGCCCGCGAAACGCGTGGTCCGCAGATCTTCCTGAGCCGCGCGCATCCCGATTTCATGAAGAAGCTGTTCGCGCAGGAAGTGCCCGAAATCTACGACGGCGTGATCGAGATCAAGGCCGCCGCACGCGATCCGGGCAGCCGCGCCAAGATCGGCGTCATCAGCCACGATTCGTCGATCGATCCGGTCGGCGCCTGCGTCGGCATGAAGGGCAGCCGCGTGCAGGCCGTCGTGCAAGAGATGCAGGGCGAGAAGATCGACATCATCCCCTGGTCGCCCGACACCGCGACGTTCGTGGTGAACGCGTTGCAGCCGGCACAGGTCAGCCGCGTCGTGATCGACGAGGAGGACAGCCGCATCGAAGTGGTGGTGCCCGACGATCAGCTGTCGCTCGCCATCGGCCGCCGCGGCCAGAATGTGCGGCTCGCGTCGCAGCTGACCGGTTCGGCGATCGACATCATGACCGAGGCGGATGCCTCGGAGAAGCGCCAGAAGGAATTCGTCGAGAATAGCGGCCTGTTCGAGAAGGAATTGGACGTCGACGAGACGCTGGCCCAGCTGCTGGTCGCCGAGGGCTTCTCCAGCCTGGAAGAAGTCGCCTATGTCGAGGTCGACGAGATCGCCGCGATCGAGGGTTTCGACGAGGAACTGGCCGCCGAGTTGCAGAACCGCGCGCAGGAAGCACTGGATCGTCGCGAGCAGGCCAACCGCGAAGAGCGGCAGGGCATGGGCGTCGAGGACGCGCTGGCCGACCTGCCGTACCTGACCGAGGCGATGCTGGTGACGCTGGGCAAGGCGGGCATCAAGACGCTCGACGACCTGGCCGATCTGGCGACCGACGAGCTGATCCTGAAGAAGCGCGTCGAACCGCGCCGCCGGACGCCGAGCACCGATCCGGAGAAGAGCGGCATCCTGTCGGAATATGGCCTGACCGAAGATCAGGGCAACGAGATCATCATGGCGGCACGCGCGCACTGGTTCGAGGACGAAGCGCCTGCCGCCGAGGCTTCGGACGGAGCGCCCGCGAACACCGCCGTGGAGGACGACGCCTGATGCCGTTCGTCGACATCAAGGTCGCCGGGCCGCTGACCACCGAGCAGAAGCGCGGGCTGGTCGAGGACGTGACGCGTTCGCTGGTTGAGCGTTGCGGCAAGAACCCGGCGACGACGCACATCGTCATCACCGAAGTCGAGACCGAGAATTGGGGCAACAACGCCATGCTCGTCATGGATCGCCAGCCGCGGGAGGACGCAACCGCGGATGTCCCACGATGATCACCCCGAGTTCGTAACCGCTGCAACCGCGTCCCCGCCAGAAACGGCGGCGGACCTGCATGCACTGTCACCCATCGCGGAATCGGCGTCCGGTAACCCGGACCTTGAGCCCGAAGAAGACACCAAGACCAACAAGCACGACCCCGAGCGGCGTTGCATCCTGTCGGGTGTGCGGGCGTCGCGCGACAGGCTGATCCGGCTCGCGCTCGGTCCCGACGGGACGATCGCACCGGACGTGCGCGCCCGTGCGCCGGGTCGTGGGGCGTGGATTGGCGTGGACCGGGCGACGCTGGAAACGGCGCAGGCCAAGGGCAAGCTGAAGGGTGCGCTGTACCGCGCGTTCAAGACGCAGGCGCTCACCATCCCGGCCGACCTGCCCGAACGGATCGCCGCGGCGCTGCAACGCGACGCGCTCGACCGGCTGGGGCTGGAGGCGCGGTCCGGCACGCTGCTAACCGGATCGGACAAGATCAGCGACAGCGCACGCAAGGGCGTTGTCACCCTGCTGATCCACGCCGCGGACGCCGGCACCGACGGCAACCGCAAACTCGACCAGGCGCTCCGCGTCGGGCGCGGGGTGGAAGGCAGCGATCTGCGCGGGGTGGTAATCCCGGCGGAACGGGCCATATTGTCGATGGCGCTGGGCCGCGAAAATGTGGTACATATTGCGCTGATAACGCCGGCTGCTGCCGCGCGAGTCACGCAGGCGCTGGATCGCTGGCGTGATTTTATCGGACGAGAATGGGCGATTGTGCCTTGCGACACTGCTTCGCAAGGCCCTTCCCCGCTGAATATCGAAGGGTTTTGACGACCATATGAGCGACAACGAAAAGCCGAAGCTTGGCATGCGCGCACCGCTGGGTGTCCGGCGCACGGTCGAGACGGGCAAGGTGAAGCAGAGCTTCAGCCATGGCCGGTCGAACACCGTGGTGGTGGAAGTCAAGAAGGCCCGCATGTTCCGCAAGCCCGGCGAGGCGGAGGCAGCCCCGATCGAGCAGGCGGCGCCCGAACCCGTCGCCGCGCCTGAAGTCGTGGCCGCGCCCGTCGCGCCGGCGCCGGCCCCCGTTTCGGCACCTGTCGCCGAAGCGCCCGTCGCGCCGGCCGCACCCGTCACGGAGTCCGCTCCGGCTCCGGCCGCACCCCCGGCAGCGGCTTTCCCGCCGCCCCGGGGTTTCACGCCCGTGCCCAAGTTCGTGCCGACGCCCCCCCCGGCGCCGGCACCCGCCCCGGTGGCGGAAGCCGCGCCCGAGCCGGCGCGTGTCGCCACGCCGGAACCGACCCCTGCGCCTGTCGCCGGCCCACGGCCCGTCGCGGCGACACCGCGTCGTGCCCCTGCCCCGGTGCGCACCCCGGCCCGGCAGGCGGCACCTGCGCGCAATGCCGGCAATGATTTGCTCAGCCGCCAGGAACGGCAGGCCAAGCTGCTGCGCGAAGCGGAAGAAGCCCGCATGGCCGCGCTGGAGGAAGCGCGCCGCCGTGAGGACCGGCTGCGTGCCGAAGCCATCGAGGCCGAGAAGCGCCGCGTCGAGCAGAACAAGCTTGCCGCCGAAAATCCAGCGGCCGAGGTCGTTGCAGCGGCACCTAGCGCTGTCGCGCCTGCCCCTGTCGCCGCAACGGGTGGCGCGCCCGCAGGCGAAGCCGCGCAGGCCGAAGCCGGTGCCGACGGTCGTTTCCCGCCGCCGCGTCGCTTCACGCCGCTGCCGACCGCTCCGCGTCCGGCAGCAAAGCCCGTGTCGCGCGAAAAGAATGCCGACGAGCGTCGCCAGTCGGGCAAGCTGACCGTCACGCGCGCGCTGGACGATGGCGCCAGCGCCCGCACCCGCTCGCTCGCCGCGCTGAAGCGTAGCCGCGAAAAGGCCAAGGGGTCGGGCAACAGCGGTCCGTCGATCAAGCAGGTGCGCGACGTGAACGTGCCGGAAGCGATCACCGTGCAGGAACTGGCGAACCGCATGGCGGAACGCGGGGCCGACCTGGTCAAGGCGCTGTTCAAGATGGGCATGCCTGTCACGATCACGCAGACGATCGATCAGGACACGGCGGAGCTGCTGGTCACCGAGTTCGGCCACAACATCAACCGCGTGTCGGACAGCGACATCGACCTGACGAGTCACGAGGAAGTCGATTCCGACGATACGCAGGTCACGCGTCCGCCGGTCGTCACGATCATGGGCCATGTCGATCACGGCAAGACCTCGCTGCTCGACGCGCTGCGTGGTGCGAATGTCGCATCGGGCGAAGCCGGCGGGATCACCCAGCATATCGGCGCCTATCAGGTGACCGTGAAGTCGGGGAACAAGATCACGTTCCTCGACACGCCGGGCCATGAAGCGTTCAGCGACATGCGCGCGCGCGGCGCCAACATCACCGACATCGTCGTGCTGGTGGTCGCGGGCGACGACGGCATGCGGCCGCAGACGATCGAGGCGATCAGCCATGTCCGCGCCGCGGGCGTGCCGATGATCGTGGCGATCAACAAGATGGACAAGCCCGGTTCGGATGCGTCCAAGATCCGCCAGGCGCTGTTGCAATATGACGTTCAGGTCGAGGAGATGGGCGGCGACGTCCAGGACGTGGAGGTTTCCGCGACCAAGAAGACCGGTCTGGAGGAGCTGATCGACAAGATCGAGCTGCAGGCCGATCTGCTCGAACTGCGCGCCAACCCGGATCGTCCGGCCGAGGGCACCGTGGTGGAAGCGACGCTGGACAAGGGCCGCGGTGCGGTCGCCACGATCCTGATCGGGCGCGGCACGCTGCGCGTCGGCGACATCTTCGTTGTCGGTGCCGAAAGCGGCAAGGTCCGCGCGCTGATCGACGACAAGGGCAAGAATGTGAAGCTCGCGCTTCCGTCGATGCCAGTCCAGGTGTTGGGTCTTACCGGTGTGCCGTCGGCGGGCGATCCGCTGTCGGTCGTCGAGAACGAGGCACGTGCCCGCGAGGTCGCGGATTACCGTGCCAGCGTGATCCAGCAGAAGCGGACCACGTCGGCCCCCGCCAATCTGGAAACGATGTTCTCGGCACTGCGCGAGAAGCAGGCGCAGCAGTTCCCGCTGGTCGTCAAGGCGGATGCGCAGGGCTCGGTCGAGGCGATCGTGGCATCGCTCAACAAGATCTCGACCGATCTCATCCAGGTTCGGATCCTGCATTCGGGCGTGGGTGGCATCACCGAAAGCGACGTGTCGCTGGCGGCGGCATCGCGTGCCCCGATCATCGGGTTCAACGTGCGTGCGAACAGCAAGGCCCGCGAACTGTCGACGCGGGACGGCGTGGCGTTGAAATATTACGACGTCATCTATGACCTTCTGGACGAAATCCGCGCCGCGATGGCCGGTCAGCTCGGGCCGGAATATCTGGAACACGTCGTCGGCCGTGCCGAAATTCGCGAGGTCTTCTCCGCGGGCAAGCATGGCAAGGCCGCGGGTCTGCTCGTGGTCGAAGGCTATATCCGCCAGAAGCTGCGTGCCCGCGTGCTGCGCGACGACGTCATCATCTACAACGGGTCGATCTCGTCGCTCCGCCGGTTCAAGGACGATGTGCCGGAAGTGCGCGCCGGGCTGGAGTGCGGCATCACCATCGAAGGGTCGACCGATATCAAGGCCGGTGACATCGTCGAGACGTTCGAGGTCGAGGAGCGCGAGCGCACGCTTTAAGCGGGCCTGTCTGGTCCGTCATCCCGGCGGAAGCCGGGATGACGGTGGGAGAGCGTTCAACTAGACGGTTGGGATGCGCGAGATCGATCCCGTCACCCTCCTTGCCCGGATCGCCTTCGCCCCCTTCCATCTGCTGTTCAGCGGCGTCATGATTGTGCTGACGCTGCTGATGCCCCCGCGCCGCCACGACTGAACGGAGCCATCCATGCGCCCCACCGAAACATCCGAAGGCCGGTCGGTCCGGGCACTCCGCGTGGGCGAACAGACCCGCCATGCGCTGTCCGACGTGCTCATGCGCGGCGACGTGCATGACGAAGTGCTGACCAAGCACAGCATCTCGGTGACCGAAGTCCGCATGTCCCCCGACCTGCGCCACGCTACCGCCTTCGTGAAGACCCTGGGCGAGGCGGACGAGGCAGTGATCCTGAAAGCGCTGCGCACCAACACCGCTTATCTACAAAGCGAAGTCGCGCGCCGGGTCAACGCCCGTTTCGCGGCCAAGCTGAAATTCCTGTCGGACGAGAGCTTCGACGAAGGCACCCACATCGACGCACTTCTTCGCGACCCACGCGTCGCCCGCGACCTGGGCTCCGATTGACCGGTCAGCCGGTAAAACGTATCTCACCGCGATGAACGCACACACGATCTTGTCGGCAAAGGGCCAGGTCGTTATCCCAAAAGATATCCGGGACCGGCTCGGGCTTGTTCCGGGCGAGCAATTGACCGTTACCGAAATGGCCGAAGGTGTTTTTCTGAAAGCCACGTCACGCAAGGCGGGGCGATCCTTCGACGAGATCGAGGCGGAGTTGCAAGCGCTGATCCAGTATGATGGCTCCCCGGTGTCGATCGAGGACATGAACGTTGGCATTGCCAGGGCGGCGGCGGACAGCGCAGCACGGAGGGATTGTGCGGGCCGTTGATACGAACGTCCTCGCGCGCTTCCTGCTTCGCGACGATCCTGCCCAATATGCCATCGCCCGCAATATCGTCCGCGGCGATATACTCGTGCCGGCGACCGTTCTGGTTGAATTGAGCTGGCTTTTGCTATCGACAATCCGCCTCCCCCGCCTGGTCGTGCATACCGCCCTCCTCGGGCTGGTCGATATGACGAACGTGCATATGGTGGACGAGCCGCTGATACGGTGGGCTTTGGCGCGGTTCGCAGACGGGGCGGATTTCGCGGACACGGTTCATATGGCGGTCGCGCGTGACGCGACAAGCTTCCTGACTTTCGACCATGGCCTTGCGGAGCGTGCCGGAAGCGATGCCCCCCTGCCCGTCGAAATCCTGGACGCCTCCTGATGGCCAAGCTCTATTTCTACTATGCGTCGATGAATGCCGGCAAGTCGACCATCCTGTTGCAGTCGAGCTTCAACTATCGGGAGCGCGGGCTGAACACGATGCTGTTCACCGCAGCGCTCGACGATCGCTATGCGGCGGGGACCATCACGTCGCGGATCGGGCTTTCCGCGCCGGCGACACCGTTCAACCGCGATACAGCGATCCGAGCCTGTGTCGAGGCGCAGCACGCCGTCACGCCGCTCGCCTGCGTGCTGGTCGACGAGGCGCAGTTCCTGACGCGCGCCCAGGTGCTGGAACTGGCGCAGGTCTGCGACGAGGTCGGGATACCGGTGCTGGCGTACGGCCTGCGCACCGATTTCCGCGGGGAATTGTTCGAGGGCAGCGCGCACCTGCTGGCGCTGGCGGACACGCTGACCGAGATCAAGGCGATCTGCGCGTGCGGCCGCAAGGCCACGATGAACCTGCGGGTCGATGCGGGCGGGCGCGGCGTGCGCGAGGGCGACCAGACCGAGATTGGCGGGAACGACCGCTATGTCGCCCTGTGCCGTCGACATCATATGGAACAGAGCCGTGGCGGGTGACGTCGCACGGCTGGTCGCGTCGATCGATGCGCCGGGGCTGCACCTGGAACAGCTGGGCGATGCGCACCGCGAAAGGTTGGGCGCGCTGTGTCCCGCGGACGATCCGGTCTGGGAGATTTACCCCACTTCCTACGCGCCTGACCGATTCGATGCGAGTTTCGCGGCCATGCGCGCCGATCCTAACCGGCGTCCGTTCGCGCTGTTCGCCTGCGGCGTCATGGTGGGCATGTCCGGCTACCTCAACATCGATCCGACCAACCGCGTGGTCGAAATCGGCGGCACCTACCTGACGCCCGCGGCACGTGGAACCGGGCTGAACCGGTCGATCAAGCTGCTGCTGATCGATCGTGCGATCGATGCCGGGTTCGACCGGATCGAGTTCCGCATCGACGTGCGCAACGGACGCTCGATCGCGGCGGTGGAAAAGCTCGGCGCGGTGCGCGAAGGCGTGCTGCGCCGGCAACGCGTTACCTGGACCGGCCATGTCCGCGATACCGTCGTTTATTCGATCCTCGCGAATGAGTGGCTCCCCAAGTGAACGGCTGGCTGGTGATCGACAAGCCGCTCGGCCCCGGATCGACACAGATCGTATCGGCGGTGAAGCGCGCGCTGCGCAGCGGCGGCTATGCAAAGGTGAAGGTGGGCCATGGCGGCACGCTCGATCCGCTGGCGACGGGCGTGCTGCCGATCGCGCTTGGCGAGGCGACGAAGCTGGCCGGGCGGATGCTCGATGCGGACAAGGCGTATGACTTCACCATCGCCTTCGGTGCGGCAACCGATACGATCGATCTCGAGGGCAAGGTGGTCGCGACGTCCAACGTGCGGCCGACCTTGGTCGAGCTGCTGGGCGTGCTGCCGCGCTTCACCGGTCCGATCGAACAAGTGCCGCCGGCCTATAGCGCGATCAAGATCGACGGGGAACGCGCCTATGATCGCGCGCGCGCGGGCGAGACGTTCGAGATCAAGATGCGGGGCGTGACGGTGCATGCGCTTGAGGTAGTGCCCGATGCGGCGGGTGCCCACCGGGCGGGCGACACGCTGTCGGAGATCACCCTTACCGCGCGGGTGTCGAAAGGCACCTATATCCGCAGCCTCGCGCGCGACATAGCCGAGGCGCTCGGCACGGTCGGGCATGTCACGATGCTGAGGCGGACGAAGGCGGGGCCGTTCGTGCTCGGTCAGGCGATATCGCTGGACAAACTGGCCAATCTGGGACAGGACCGCACCGTGCATCATGCACTCCTGCCGTTGACGGCGGGGCTGGACGACATCCCGGCCTTTTCCGTCACCCCCGATCAGGCAGGTGCGCTCCGCCAGGGGCGCAAGCTGATCGGGATCGCCGTACCACCCGGCCTGCACCTCGCGCTCGACGCCGGCACCCCTGTGGCGCTGGTCGAACAGGGCGAGAGCGGAGTACGGGTCGTGCGCGGTTTTAATTTAGTCGATGTCGAGGACATAGCATGACGATCACCGCAGAACGCAAGACCGCCCTTATCGCCGAACATGGCCGCAGCGAAGGCGACACGGGCAGCCCCGAGGTCCAGATCTCGATCCTGACCGAGCGGATCGTCAACCTGACCGAGCATTTCAAGGGCCACGCGAAGGACAACCACTCCCGCCGCGGCCTGCTGATGATGGTGAACAACCGTCGCAGCCTGCTCGACTACCTGAAGAAGAAGGATGCGCAGCGCTACACCGATCTCATCGGCAAGCTCGGCCTCCGCAAGTAAGGAAAAGGCGCCGAAAGGCGCCTTTTTCATATCCCCGCGACATGCGGGGATCCAGTTCCACGGCCGATCGGAACTACCGCCTACGCGGGGTCCGGACGACCGCAGATAGGACGAACGGCAATCCGGCCATCGTCCACAGGGTGCCCCCGGGCATCCCGAACCGCGCGGGCCGGTCATCGTCCGCACCGACCCAAATGGGGTCGGATAGAGGCCCCGGCCGCATCGGGCGTGCCGGAACCGAAGGAAACCAGATGTTCGATATTCAGAAGAGTGAAATCCAGTGGGGCGGCCAGACGCTGACCCTGGAAACCGGCCGCGTTGCGCGCCAGGCCGACGGCGCGGTGCTCGCGACGCTCGGCGAGACGGTCGTGCTGTGCGCGGTGACCGCCGCAAAGTCGGTCAAGGACGGGCAGGACTTCTTCCCGCTCACCGTTCACTATCAGGAAAAGTACAGCGCCGCCGGCCGCATCCCGGGTGGCTTCTTCAAGCGTGAGCGTGGTGCCACCGAGAAGGAAACGCTGACCAGCCGCCTGATCGATCGTCCGATCCGCCCGCTGTTCCCGGACGGTTTCTACAACGAGATCAACGTCATCTGCCAGGTTCTGAGCTATGACGGCGAGAACGAGCCCGACATCCTGGCGATGATCGCCGCGTCGGCCGCGCTCACCATCTCCGGCCTGCCCTTCATGGGCCCGATCGGCTGCGCCCGCGTCGGCTACAAGGACGGCGAGTATATCCTCAACCCGTCGAACGAGGCGATCAAGGACAGCGACCTGGACCTGATCGTCGCGGCCACGCACGGCGCGGTGATGATGGTAGAGTCCGAGGCCAAGGAGCTGTCGGAAGACATCATGCTGGGCGCCGTCGTGTTCGCGCATGAGGCGAGCCGCACGGTCATCGACGGTATCATCGACCTGGCCGAAAAGGCCGCGAAGGATCCGTGGGAGCTGCCGAGCACCGACGACAGCGGCGACCTGAAGAAGCAGGTCAAGAAGCTGATCGGCAACGGGCTCGACAAGGCCTACAAGCTGACCGGCAAGGCCGACCGCGTCGCCGCCATCGCGGAAGCCAAGAAGGCGATGCACGAGCATTTCAAGGATGCCGATGCCGCGACGCGCCTGAAGGCGAACAAGCTGGGCAAGAAGCTGGAAGGCGACATCGTCCGCACGGCGATCCTGAAGGAAGGCCGCCGCATCGACGGACGCGACACGAAGACCGTGCGCCCGATCGAATCGATGGTCCACTTCCTGCCGCGCGCGCATGGTTCGGCGCTGTTCACCCGCGGCGAGACGCAGTCGATCGTCACCACGACGCTCGGCACGGCGGACGCGGAGCAGATGATCGACGGCCTGAACGGGCTGCACTACGAGCGCTTCATGCTGCACTACAACTTCCCGCCCTACTCGGTCGGTGAAGTCGGCCGCTTCGGTGCGCCGGGCCGTCGCGAGATCGGCCACGGGAAGCTCGCCTGGCGCGCGCTGAACCCGGTCCTGCCGAGCAAGGAGGAGTTCCCGTACACGATCCGCGTCCTGTCCGACATCACGGAGAGCAACGGCTCCTCGTCGATGGCCACGGTCTGCGGCGGTTCGCTGGCGATGATGGATGCGGGCGTTCCGCTGAAGCGTCCGGTGTCCGGCATCGCGATGGGCCTGATCCTGGAAGGCAAGGACTATGCGGTCATCTCCGACATCCTCGGCGACGAGGATCATCTCGGCGACATGGACTTCAAGGTTGCGGGCACGTCGGAGGGTATCACCAGCCTTCAGATGGACATCAAGATCGCCGGCATCACCGAGGAGATCATGAAGGTGGCGCTCGCCCAGGCGCATGAGGGTCGTGCCCATATCCTGGAGGAAATGGCCAGGGCGCTCGACACCACCCGGACCGAACTGTCGGCGCACGCGCCGCGGATCGAGACGATGCAGGTGCCCAAGGAGAAGATCCGCGAGATCATCGGCACCGGCGGCAAGGTGATCCGCGAGATCGTCGCAACCACCGGCGCGAAGGTCGACATCGAGGACGACGGCACGATCAAGATCGCCTCGTCCGACCCCGAGAAGATCGCGGCCGCACGCAAGTGGATCGAAGGCATCACGCTGGAAGCCGAGATCGGCAAGATCTACGACGGCAAGGTCGTCAATCTGGTCGATTTTGGTGCGTTCGTGAACTTCATGGGCGGCAAAGACGGTCTCGTCCATGTGTCCGAGATCAAGAACGAGCGCGTCGCCAAGGTCTCCGACGTACTGTCCGAGGGGCAGGACGTGAAGGTCAAGGTCCTCGAGATCGACCAGCGCGGCAAGGTGCGCCTGTCGATGCGTGTCGTCGATCAGGAAACCGGTGCCGAGCTGGAGGACACCCGTCCCCCGCGCGAAGCCGGCGACCGGCCGGAGCGGTCCGATCGCGGCCCGCGCCGAGAGGGCGGCGGTGGTGACCGTGGCCCGCGTCGCGAAGGCGGCGGTGGCGGCGGTGATCGGGGCGACCGTGGCCCGCGTGGCGGCGGCGGCGGCGACCGTGGCGGCGATCGTGGCCCACGCCGCGACCGCAACGACGGCGATCGCCCGCAGCGCAACGAAAGCAGCGAGGAAACCACCTTCGCACCGGCATTCCTGACCCGCGAAGACTGACGGGTCCGGTAACCGCAAACGGAAAAGGGGGCCGAAAGGCCCCCTTTTTTTGTGTTTCTTACAGACTGGAATGGCGCGACTTCAGAGCGATGCGCTCGTCTCGATCGAAGTCTGGGAGCGCTGCCGAACCAGGCCAGAAAGCCGTGAAAGTCCCTCCGCCACCCGCTGGAAAGCGGGTACTCACTGCACTCAGCTGGGAGGGGGGCGCGAGGGCTCAACCGAAAGTCAGAAAGTCCCAACTGACCTCAGGGGATACTGTCCCACATCAGCACCCCGTCTATGCCGTCTGGGGTCGAACCAATCAGCTTAAATACAACGTCATCCCGGACTTGATCCGGGATCCAGAGTTTAAAATACAACGCGTGTAACCGTGGGTCCGGGTCCCAGCCCGGCGTGAGAGGTCGGAACATGACCGCAACCAGGCCGGTCTGCCGTTTGATCCGTCCGGTTCGGGCCTGTCGAGAACCCTGCACAGAGTTCTCGACATACTTGGCGCAAACAGGACCGAGCAAGCGACCTTGCGACCTAGTAGGGCTTTGGTAGTCAGATATGACCAGAACGGATGCTAAGACCCGGCAAAATACCGAGCCCCGGGTCAAAACGGAGCGTCCCGGCAACCCGGCCTTCCCAACGGCCTCAGAAAGGCAGCTTGAACCCCGGCGGCAGCGGGATACCGGCCGTCATCTTGCTCATCTCGGCCGAAGACGCCGCGTCTGCCTTCGTACGCGCATCGTTCAACGCCGCGGCGATCAGGTCTTCCAGCATCTGTTTCTCGGATGCCACCATCAGGCTGTCGTCGATCGCGACACCCAGGATCCGGCCCTTTGCGGTCGCCTTGATCGACACGAGCCCGCCGCCCGAGACGCCTTCGACCTCGATCGTGTCGAGGCTGTCTTGTGCCTGCGACAACTGGTTCTGCACATTCTGCGCCATGGCCAGAATATCATCGAGATTCTTCATAAATTCGCACTCCTCTGATCCAGTGTGTAGCCCAACAATTCGGTATCGGGAAACGCCTCACGCGCCGCACGGACGACGGGCGAATCCCACACCACGGCACGTTCGGCCGCCGCGGCCGCCTTTTCCTGGTCCAGCATGGTCGGGGCCGCGTCGCCCTCCGCCGTCGATACGGTCCAGCTCGTATCGGTCAGCCGCCGGAGCGCGGCCGACAGCTTGCGCAGGTCGATCGGCCTGGTCGGACGCACGACCAGTTCCGGCGGCGCGTAGCGGATCAGCCCCGCAAAGTCGTGCAGTTCCTGCGCCAGCAACGGCTCCCCGCGATCAACCAGCAGGTCATGCAACGCGCGGAAATCGACGGGAAGCGTCGGCCTGGCCGGCGCCGGTGCCGGTGCCGGAGTCACCGCGACGGCAGGCGACGACACCACGACCGGATCATCGGACGGTTCGCGTGGTGCGACCAAGGCCGGCGAAGGCGCAGCTGCCGGCGGCAAAGCCGACGCCACACCCGCCGCGGCGGGTGCAGCCCCGACCACCGCCCCCTCGCCCCCGGTCAGCCGACGGATGAGCTCGCCCGGGTCTGGCAGCGTGCTGGCATGGACGATCCGCAGCAGCGCCATCTCGGCCGCCTCCATCGGCAGGATCGCCGACTGGACCTCCTCATGCCCCTTGAGCAGTAGCTGCCACATCCGGTGGAGCACGGGGTAGCCAAGTCGGCTGGCCCAGTCCGCGAACGCCTCGCGCTCCTCCACCGACAGCGCCGGATCGGGCGCACCGCCCACCTTGGCACGCGTCACGCCGTGGCAGGTCTCGAGCAGCCCGCGGAACAGCGCGGTCGGGTCGACGCCCAGTTCGTGCTGCCGTCCGACCGCCGCCAGCACCGCCGGCGCATCGCCCGCCAGGAGCTTTGCGAACAGCGCACGGACCGCGCCGCGATCGGACAGGCCGAGCATCTCGCGCACTTGGCGCGCATCGACCCGGTCCTGGCCATGCGCGATCGCCTGATCCAGGATCGACAGCCCGTCGCGCGCCGACCCTTCGGCCGCCCGCGCGATCAGCGCCAGCGCCTCGGGTTCGGCCTCGACCCCCTCCTGCTCCACGACATGGGCGAAGTGACGCGACAGAAGGTCGGCCGGGATACGCCGCAGGTCGAACCGCTGGCACCGCGACAGCACGGTGACGGGGATCTTGTTCACCTCCGTGGTGGCGAACAGGAACTTCACATGCGCGGGCGGCTCCTCCAGCGTCTTCAACAACCCGTTGAACGCCGCCTTCGACAGCATGTGGACTTCGTCGATGATGTAGATCTTGTACCGCGCCGAGACGGACGCATAGCGCACCGCCTCGATGATCTCGCGGATGTCGTCGATGCCGGTATGGCTCGCGGCGTCCATCTCGGTCACGTCGATATGCCGCCCCTCGGCGATCGCGGTGCAGGGGTCGCACTTGCCGCACGGGTCGATCGTCGGCCCGCCCTGCCCGTCCGGCCCGATGCAGTTCAGCGCCTTGGCGATCAGCCGCGCGGTCGAGGTCTTGCCGACCCCGCGCACGCCGGTCAGCAGGAACGCATGCGCCAGCCGGTCGCGCCGGATCGCATTGCCCAGCGTCGTCACCATCGCATCCTGCCCGATCAACTCGGCAAAAGTCTGCGGACGATATTTGCGCGCGAGGACGCGGTAGGGGACTGCGGATTCGGCCATGACTATGATGTAGGACGGGACGATGCCCCCGTCACGCGCCGAGGTCGAATGACACGCTGGACCGAACCCCGAATGAACCGACTTTTCGATCGGGCCGACGCTATCCTGAAAGGCAAAGCAAACGGTCATGCGCTGCCGATCCTGGAAGCCTTGAGTATTCGCGGCCACTTGTCCGCCCGCAACGCGCTCGCGACCATATTGACCGACCCGCGCCGGATCTCACGCAAGGTCGAGGTCGAGCGAGCCCTGAAGTTGATGCGAACCGATGCGTTCGGCGGCGACGCAGCGGCGCTCTACAATCTGGCGATCCACTACCGGAACACGGGCGACATGCGGCGCTACCGACACTGGCTCGCCCGCGCGGTCCGGCGGAGCGGCGACCCACATGATGTCCGAGAACTGCACATCTTCGAGACCCGCTTTCCGCACGCGATCATGCGGCGGTTCCGACGGCTCCGTCCGTATCGCAAGCGCGACGCGTAGCAATGTGAGTGAGGTGGGAGCCGGAACGACCCGGTACGAAATCGTTGTGGCTGCTTCCTTCCGGATCTGACCAGATTGGCGACAGCATCGTCCGCCCGACTCCCGCGCCGCCTATGCACGATGCGGGGGTTGAGGGCAAGACCTACAACGACAGTTCCCCGGCGCAGGCCGGAGCCTAGGTGAAACGGTTCCACCCAGCCCCAGTCTGCGCCGGGGAACAAGATCACGCGTTACGCGCAGTCAGACCCTCAAGCCTTGTCGAAGATCTTGCCCCACGCACGTACCGGCCGATCCTTCCAGTGACCGCGGTGATAGGCGTCGGAGGCGAGCAGCGGCATGACCGAACCGGCCTCCGCGAACACCATCTGTTCGATCGCGGTGTTCACCTTGCCCCAGCTCGCCGCTTCCTGCAGCGTCGAAGACGAACAGGCGCCGTCGCGCACGTCGGCCACAGTGATCTGCACCGCGTACTTGTGAACCTGCACATCGTCATGGCCCAGGATCTCGGCGCAGACGACCGTATCCTGGATGAAGTTCTTCGGCACGCCGCCGCCGACCATCAGCAGGCCGGTGACGCCGGCTTCGATCTTGATCCGCGTCAGTTCGCGGAAATCGGCGATCGCATCGAGTACCATGTACGGCTTGCCCGCCTTCATCGCATCGACCTGATGCTTGACCAGCCCGAAACCGGCCGAACTGTCGACAAAGGCCGGGCAGAAGATCGGCACGTCATGCTCGTAGGCGAGCTTGACGAGGCTGTTCTCCTTCGTGCCGTGCTCGACGAGATATTTGCCCATCTCGCGGATGAACTCACGGCTGGAATAGGGGCGCGGCTCCAGCGTCTCGGCGATCTCGAAGATCGTGTGGTCGACGTGCTGCAACTGCTCTTCGTCGATATAGGTATCGTAGATCCGGTCGATCAGCAGCGACCGCAGGACATCGTCGTGCGGCACGTCGAGCGCCTGATAATGCTTGTGGCCAAGCCCCTCGAAGAAATCCATGTCGACGATCGTCGCGCCGGTCGCCACGATCCCGTCGATCATGTTGTTGCGCAACAGCTCGGCATACAGGTCCATGCAGCCACCGGCACTGGTCGATCCGGCGACGACCAGGAAGATCGTGCAGTCCTTGTCGGCCAGCATCTGGTTGTAGATGTCGGTCGCGCGGCCCAGGTCGCGGCTGGTGAACGACATCTTCTTCATGGCATCCACGATCGGGCGCGCATCGAATGTCCGGATGTCAATATGCTCGACTTCGGTGGACAGCAGTTCCGCCTTGCGGGTGTCGTTGATCTTGGTGTCGGTCATGGAAAACTCCAAACAGGCAGGCGCTGTCCCGGCGTGAAGCCGGAACGGCGGATAGTCGGTCCTGCACCCCAGTCGAACCGGGGTGCAACGGGGATAGCGTGGAACGGTTCGGTTACAGCGTCACGACGTTCGACGGCATCGCGATGTCGTCTTCCTCGACATAGACGGTCGCCATCGGTTCATCGGTGGCCAGCACGGTCTCGCCCGCAGTAAAGCCGTTAAAACCGGTCCGCATCGCACAGCCATAGGCGCCGAGCATGCCGATCTCGATATAGTCGCCCGCTTTGGTATCGGCCGGCAGCATGAACGGGCCGACCATATGGTCCATGTCGTCGCAGGTCGGGCCGTAGAAGCTGAATCCCATGTCCTTGGCGTTCGATCCCGCATCGCGCACCAGTTCTGTCGGGAAACGCCATGCGACATGCGCCGCATCGAACAGCGCGCCGTACGCCCCGTCGTTGATGAACAGTTCGTCCCCGCGGCGCTTTTCCACGCGGACCAGCAGGCTGGCATATTCGGCGCACAGCGCGCGGCCGGGCTCGCACCACAATTCGGCGGAGTAGCTGATCGGCAGGCTTTCGAACGCCTGCTTGATCGCGTCGAAATACGCCCCCAGCGGCGGCGGCGTCATGCCTGGATAGGTGGACGGAAAACCACCACCCACATCGACCACGTCGACCGTGACCGCCGCGGTCACGATCGCCTCGCGCACACGGCCCATCGCCTGGATATAGGCGGCCGGGCTCATCGCCTGCGACCCGACATGAAAGCAGATGCCCAGCGCATCGGCCACCTGCCGCGTCGCCAGCAGCAGCGGCGCCGCGTCACGCGCTTCGACGCCGAACTTCGACGCAAGGCTCAGCTTGCTGTGGTCGGACGACACGCGAAGCCGGACGCACAGCGTCAGGTCCGTCGCATCGTTCGTCGCGCGGCAGATCTTTTCCAGTTCCTCGAGCGAATCGAGCGAGAATGTCCGCACGCCGTAGACCGCATAGGCCTCCGCGATCGCTTCCTCGGCCTTCACCGGATGCATGAAACACAGCACGGCGTCGGGCAGCGTACGCGCGACGAGCCGCACCTCCGCGATGGAAGCGACGTCGTAATGCGTGATGCCGCTGTCCCACAGGACCTGTAGCAGGTCCGGCGAGGGGTTCGCCTTGACCGCATACATCGAACGGCCCTGGAACTTCTCTGCGAAGTACCGGGCCGCGCGCCGTGCGGCGTGCGGGCGAATCAGCGTGACCGGTTGAACCGGACGAAGGGCAGTTGCTAGCCCCAGCGCGCTATGATGCTTGTGCAATTCAAGGGACCTCCAGTGGTCGTTCCGACAAAAGCTGCCTTGCGGTGGAAGTCCCATGGGGCAGCGGACGCATCACATAGGAACCACCCGCCCCCCTGTAAAGTTGCAATTGAAACGTCACGCTGCGCATGGGGACGGGATCGGACCGGGGGAAGGCATGATGGCGACGAATGACGACGGGGCACGGGTCTCCCACGACGGCGTGGTCGCGGCCGCCGCGCGAATTGCGGGCGTCGCGACCCGCACGCCGTTGCTGCCGCTCACCGGTCACCCCGGCGTCTGGCTGAAGGCCGAATCGTTGCAGCTTGGCGGCGCGTTCAAGTTCCGCGGCGCATACAACCGGCTGGCCCGGATCGCGGTGGCGGACCGTCCCCGCGGCGTGGTCGCCTTCTCCTCCGGCAACCATGCGCAGGGCATTGCGCGCGCCGCCGCCCTGCTCGGCATGCCCGCCACGATCGTCATGCCGCACGACGCCCCTGCGGTGAAACGCGATGCGACGCTGGCGCTGGGTGCCGCCATCGTCGGCTACGACCGCGCCACCGAAAGCCGCGAGCGGATCGCCGCTGCGCTTGCGGCCGAGCGCGGCGCGGTGCTGGTCCCGTCCTTCGACGATCCCGACGTGGTGGAGGGTCAGGGCACCGTCGGGCTGGAAGCCGCGTTCCAAGCGACCGCACGCGGCCTGCCGCCGTTCGAGCGCGCCGTGGTCTGCTGCGGCGGCGGCGGGCTGTCAGCGGGCATCGCGCTGGCCCTGCCGGGTGCGCAGATATTGGTGGTCGAACCGGAGGGCTGGGACGACATGGGCCGATCGCTCGCCGCCGGGACCATCCTGCCCGTCCAGCCGGACCCGCCTGCCACCGCGTGCGACGCGCTGCAGACGCCGCGCGTAGCGCCGCTGACGTTCGACGTGCTGGCCGCGGCCGGCGCGGCCGGCATCGCGGTGTCGGAGGCGGAGATCCGCGCCGCGATGCGCCACGCCTACCGCCTCGGGCTGGTGGTGGAACCGGGCGGTGCCGTGGCGCTGGCCGCCGTGCTGGCGGGCAAGGTGCCGACGGACGGGCGGCAGACGCTGGTCACGCTGTCGGGCGGCAATGTCGATCCGGTCGACTACGCCGCAGTGCTGGCGGAGCGCGTCTGATGCCGACGGGCTTGGTCCCGGCCGTGCTGATGCTCGCGGTAATCGCCCTCACGATCGGCGGGTTCGCCCTGCGCCGCCGCGGCGAACGCCAGCGCAGCACGCTGATGTTCGTCGCCGCCGCGGTGTTCCTCGGCAACGTCCTGATCCAGACCTGGCCGTGAGTTCTGGCCGTTCTCACCGGCCCCTAACGTCTCGTCATCCTGACGGAAGTCAGGAACCATTATCGCTCCGCCGGCGTGCCTGCCTGCAATCGTAATGATAATGGATCCCAGTGTCCGCTGGGATTACGCCAGAAACGGAAGCTCTCTGAACCCTCAGGCCTTCAGCCGCATGTCCAGATAATTGTCCACCGACCGCATCAGTTGCGGCTGCTCGTTCTCGAAGAAGTGGTTCGCGCCCGGGATCGTGTCGTGATGGATCGTGATGTGCCGCTGGGTGCGCAGCTTGTCGACCAGCTTCTGCACCGCGCCCGGCGTCACCACCTCGTCCGCCTCGCCCTGGATGATGATGCCCGACGACGGGCACGGCGCCAGGAAGGTGAAGTCGTACATGTTCGCCGGCGGCGCGATCGAGATGAAGCCCTTGATCTCCGGTCGGCGCATCAGCAGCTGCATGCCGATCCACGCGCCGAAGCTGACGCCCGCAATCCAGGTCGTCTGCGCTTCGGGGTGGATCGACTGCACCCAGTCGAGCGCGGATGCGGCATCCGACAATTCGCCGACGCCGTTGTCGAACACGCCCTGGCTCTTGCCCACGCCGCGGAAATTGAACCGCAACGTGGCAAAGCCGCGCTTCACGAACGTCTGGTACAGCGACTGGACCATGCGATTGTTCATCGTGCCGCCGGCCTGCGGATGCGAATGCAGGATCATCGCGACGGGCGCGCGCGGCCGCGGCCCCGGCTGGAACCGACCTTCGAGACGACCTTCGGGACCGGGAAAAATGACTTCGGGCATCGTGTCTGCTTCTTGTCTGCGCGCGTGGGGCTGGGTGCGCGGTTGATCGGCCCCCTATATGAGGAATATGCGCCGAACGGCAATCTTTGGAGAAACTGCCATCGCAGGCCCCCGGATCTACCTCGACCATGCCGCAACCACGCCGATGGTGGACGTGGCGCGGGCGGCCATGCTCCGCGGGTTCGACATGATCGGCAACCCATCCTCCCCGCATGCCGACGGCCGCGCCGCCCGCGCCGCGATCGAGGCTGCGCGCGACCGGATCAAGACGGCGCTGGGCTGGGACCATCACCTGATCTTCACGTCCGGCGCGACGGAGGCGGCCATGATCGCGCTGGCCCGCGGACGTGCGGCCGGCAGCGTCATCCGGTCCGCGGTCGAACATGACGCCGTCCGCCGCGCCGCCCCCGATGCGCAGGTGGCGCCGGTGCAGTCGAACGGCCTGCTCGCTCCCGAAGCGTTCGGCGCGCTCGTCCACGCCACGCCGGGTGCCGTCGTCGCCGTCCAGCATGTCAATTCCGAGACGGGGGTGGTGCAGCCGATCGCGGACATCCTGCCGGTCACCGACGTGATCGGCGGCACTCTGTTCGTCGATTGCGCGCAGTCGGCCGGCAAGCTCCCACTACTGAAAGCGGACCTGATCGCGATCTCCGCGCACAAGCTGGGCGGCCCGCCGGGCATCGGTGCGCTGCTGGTCCGCGACCTGGCTACCCTGGTCCCAAGTGGCGGGCAGGAGCAGGGCTATCGCGGCGGCACGGAGAACCTGCCCGCCATCCTCGGCTTCGCGGCCGCGGTGGAGCAGGATCCGCCCGGCGACGACATGCCGGACTGGGTCCGGACGCAGTTCGAAAACCGCATCTGGCTGGACGGGCAGATCGCGGCGGAGGGCGGGTGCGTCATCTGCGGGCCGACGCGGCGCAGCCCGCTCGTCGCCTCCTACCGCATGCCGGGCCGGTCCGCCGCGGCACAGCTGATCGGCTTCGATCGCGCGGGCATATCGGTCTCGGCCGGCAGCGCCTGTTCGTCCGGCTCGCTCAAACCCAGCGCCGTGATGGAGGCGCTCGCGCTCCGTTCGGACGAGGCGCGCACCGTCATCCGGGTGAGCTTCGGCCGCACCACCACCCGCGCCGATGTCGAGGCGTTCGCCACGCTGTGGCGTGAAATGGCCCGCGCGGCATGATCTATCTCGATTATCAGGCGACCACCCCGCTCGCGCCCGAGGTCCGCGCCGCGATGCTGCCCTGGCTGGCGGAGGACGGCTTCGCCAACCCGCACAGCCCCCACAAGGCCGGGCGCGCCGCCGCCGCCGCGGTCGCCGCGGCGCGCACGCGCATCGCGGCCGCCGATCCCGCGCTCGCAAACGGCAAACTCTGGTTCACCTCCGGCGCGACGGAGGCGGTGAACTGGGCGCNAACTCTGGTTCACCTCCGGCGCGACGGAGGCGGTGAACTGGGCGCTGCAGGCCACGCTCGCCGCCGCACCCGCCGGACGGCGCAGGATCGTTACCGTCGCCACCGAACATGCCTGCACGCTGGATACGGCCGCCTGGCTCGGCCGGCACGGCGCGGAGCCGGTCCTGCTGCCAGTCGGACGGGACGGGCTGGTCGATCTGGACCAGGCCGCCACCGCGATCGACGATCGCACCGCCATCGTCGCCGTCATGCTGGTGAACAACGAGATCGGCACGATCCAGCCCGTCGCCGAACTGGCCGCACTCGCCCGCGCTGCCGGCGCACTGTTCCTCTGCGATGCGGCCCAGGGCTACGGCCGCGTCCCCCTGCCCGATGCGGACCTGATCGCGCTGTCCGCGCACAAGGTCCACGGCCCGAAGGGAATCGGCGCGCTGTTCGTCCGCGACGGTGTGAAGCTCGGCGCGCTGCTCCACGGCGGCGGGCAGGAAGGCGGCATCCGGTCGGGCACGCTGTCCCCGATGCTATGCGCCGGCTTCGGGGCCGCCGCTACGGTCTCGCATGACCGGGCTGCCCAAGACGCAGCGCACGTCGCCGCCCTTGCCCGCCGCTTCCGGGCGGCCCTGCCCGACTGGACCGTCAACGGCGGCACGGACCACCGCTACCCCGGCAATCTCAGCCTGCGGCGCGACGGCGTCGATGCCGCCCGGCTGATCTCCCGGCTGCGCGACGTCGCCTTTTCCGCCGGGTCCGCCTGCGCCAGCGGATCGGGCCGGCCAAGCCACGTCCTGCGCGCCATCGGCCTCACCGACGCGCAGGCGCGCAGCACGATCCGGCTGGGGTTCGGCCGTTACACGACGGAGGACGAGGCCGATACCGCCGCCACCCTGATCGAGAACGCCGCATGACGCACGTCCGCTTCCTGACCGCCGCCGGGCTGCCCTCGTCCGAATGCGATGCGCCGCCGGGCACGCGCCTGCTCGATCTCGCGCACGCGCTGGGCGAACCGCTGGAGGGGACGTGCGAGGGGCAGATGGCCTGTTCCACCTGCCACGTCATCGTCGCCGCGGACGATTTCGCCCGCCTGCCCCCCGCGTCGGAAAACGAGGACGACCTGCTCGACCTCGCCCCCCACGTCACCCGCACCAGCCGCCTTGCATGCCAGATCATGCTGGACGGCACGCTGCCCACGCTGACCGTCCGCATCCCCGACCGCTAGTCCAAAACCCCTTCCCGCAAGGACGGGAGAGGGCCATCACTCAAGCAGGCTTCACCCAGCCACGCACATCCAGTTGCACCCCGGTCTGCAATGGCACATGCCCTTCCGCCCGCCCGAACACTCCGACCAGTTCGACATGCGTCGACCAGCGAAACTGACCCACCGGAACCACCCGCTCCAGCACCCATCCGCCGGCCATCAGATCCTTGGCATCGCGCGCGAACGTGGCCGGATTGCACGAGACATAGACCAGCCGCCCCACCCGGCTCGCCGCGGCCAGCGCCGGCATCTGCTCCCGCGCACCGGCCCGCGGCGGATCCAGCACGACCGCATCGAACCGGTCCAGTTCCGCAACCGTCAGCGGACGGCGCACCAGATCGCGATGATCGACGAACAGCGGCAACTGCCGCGCCCCCGCCGCCGCCTTCAGCGCCGTGGCGGACCCACGCGCGCCCTCCGCGGCATAAACCTTCGCGCCGGCCGCCAGCGGCACCGCGAAGGTGCCGATGCCCGCGAACAGGTCGGCCACCGTCTTCGCATCGCCCACCGCGACGCGCACGGTTTCGACCAGCATCGCCTCGCCATCCGCCGTCGCCTGCAGGAACCCCCCGGTCGGCAACGGCACCGCGACCTCGCCGAACGTGACCGTCGCCGGGCGCGGTTCCCAGCGCGGTTCCGGCCCATGCCCCTCGTCCACCGACAGCCGCGCGAGGCGATGTTCCTGCGCGAACGTCGTCAGCGCCTCGGTCGCCGCCAGCCCCTCGACCGTCACCTTCTCGATCAGCAGGTCGACGCCCTGGTCGGCCAGCGTCATCCAGATTTCTGCCTTTCCCTTCCGCGGCGGCAGCAACAGCGCCATCAACCCCCGCAGCGGCGCGACCAGCGCGAACAGTTCGGGGGCCAGCACATGGCATTCGTGCATGTCGACGATCTTGTGCGTCTCATGCTCGTTGAACCCGATCAGCACCTGCTTGCCGAACCGTTCCGCCTTCAGCGACGCGCGCCTCCGGCTGCGCGGTGGGGAAAGCACCGGCACCGGCATGTCCGGCCGATCGATCTGCTGCGATGCCAGCGCGCCCGCGATCCGGTCGACGATGAACCCCTGGATCCCGCTGTCGTCGACATGCTGGATCTGGCATCCGCCGCAGCGCGGGAAATGGCGGCACGGCGGGTCGCGGTGGTGCGGCCCCGGCGTCAGCACGCCATACCCGTCCAATATGTCGCCCGGCGCGGCCAGCGGCGCATGCCGCCCGTCCGCCGTCACGCCCTCGCCATTGCCGGCGATCCGGACGATTTCATCTACTGACATGCACGCACTACTTTCCTGATCATATCCAGCAGGTCGTCGGCGACCAGCACCGCACCCGCCGCTTCGGCCGCCGCGCCGTGCAGCCAGACCGCCGCCTGCGCCGCCGCGAACGGATCGTCGATCCGCGCCCGCATCGCCGCGACCAGCCCGGCCAGCACGTCACCCGTGCCCGCCGTCGCCAGCCACGCTGGTGCCGGATCGGCGATCGCCACCCGCCCGTCGGGGGCCGCTATAACAGTATCGGCGCCTTTCAGCACCACGACGCATTGCGCCATCGCCGCCGCCGCCCGCGCCCGATCGATCCGGCTGCCCGGCAAGGTGCCGAATAGATGCTCGAACTCGCCCGCATGCGGCGTGACGATCGCCGGCACCGGCAGCGCGCGGAGCACCGCCGGCGATGCCAGCCGCAACGCATCGGCATCCAGCACCAGCGGCCGCCCGCACGCCAGCACCGCCACCAGCGTCCGCTCCGCCGCCGCATCGTGCCCAAGCCCCGGCCCGCACAGCACCGCATCAACACGCGCGTCCGCCAGCATCTCGGCCCCCCCCCGGTGCACCAGCGCATGCAGCCCGCCGCCGCCACCGCCGCCCGCCAGCACGACATAACCCGCCCCGGCCCGCTGCGCCGCGGTCGCCGCCAGCAGTGCCGCACCGCCCATCTCGCCCGCCAGCACCGCGACCATGCCGCGCGTATATTTATGATCGGCGGCGGTCGGCGCGGGCAACGAGGGCCGGCCGATCTCGGTCAAGTCCGACACCGGCCGCCCGATCCCGATATCGGCCACCACGACCCGCCCGCTCAGCGCCGCCGCGGGTTGCAGCCGGTGCGCGGGCTTCAGCGCACCTAGCGCGACGGTCAGCTCGAACGTCGGCAGATCGCGGCCGAACGTCGCGCCGTCATCCGTCGCGACCCCGCTCGGCAGGTCGATCGCGATCCGCACCCGCGCCGCATCGGCCAGCCGCCGCAACGCCACCGCCACCGTCGCGTCCAGCCCCCGCGACAACCCGGTGCCGAACAGCGCATCGACGAGCACGGGTTGCACGACCGCGTCGCCCAGCGTGCCGACCGGCCCGTCCCACGCCGCGCGCGCCGCGCCGGCATGCACCGACCGCGGTTCACCCAGGGCGGCCACCGTTACCCGGACGCCGCGATCGCGCAGCAGCCGCGCCGCGACATATCCGTCGCCGCCATTATTGCCGGGTCCGCACAGGACCAGCGTCGGCGCACCCGCCGCAAACCGCCACGTCGCCTCCGCGACGGCAGCACCGGCCCGCGCCATCAGCAGCCGTTCCGGCGTCCCCGTCGCAACGCACGCCGCCTCCGCCACGCGCATCGCGGCGGCGGTCAGGATCGGACGTCCGGTCAATGCGCCGCGGCAGGCCGGGCCGCGGCGGGCGCAGGCAACCGATACCGATCGCCACCGATCGCCACTTCGGTGGCGCCGTCCGCACCCACCGCGATCGTCGCCGGCTCGGCACCGTCGGCCGCGGTCACCGTCGCGCCGTCGGCGGCCACCAAGATCCGGTGGAACCCGCCATCGGGCCCGCGCAACGTCAGCATCTGGCCGGCCGCCGTCGTCGTGCGCTCCGCCGTGCAGGCGTCGCGATATGCACCCGCGTCACCCAGCCGGCACGCGATCCGCCCGCTGGCCGCCGCATCCTCGTCCAGCGCGCCGGCCACGACGCGCGGGTCGTCCGACCCCTGCCCGCATGCGCCGAGCAGCAACAAGACCGCCAGCCCGGCGTCAGATATCCGCATAGACATGGCGTTCCCCCCGCGCGCCGGGATGCGTCACCGCGCCTGCCCAGGCCGGGCCGACATTTTGCGCGAACCGCCAGAGCGCGCCCGACCCGTAATCATTGACGCGCGGCCGCCAGTCGCGATGCCGCGTCACCAGTTCCTCTTCCGCCACCAACAGGTCGATCGTCCCCGCCTCCGCATCGATCCGGATCAGGTCGCCGTCCTGCACCAGCGCGATCGGCCCGCCGTCCGCCGCCTCCGGCCCGACATGGCCCACGCAGAAGCCGCGCGTCCCGCCCGAAAAGCGCCCGTCGGTGATCAGCGCCACCCGCTCGCCCAGCCCCTGCCCGTACAGCGCGGCCGTGGTGGACAGCATCTCGCGCATCCCCGGCCCGCCCTTCGGCCCCTCATATCGGATCACGATCACCGACCCGTCGGCGATCTCGCGCGCCTCGACCGCGGCGAAGCAGTCCTCCTCGCAATCGAACACCCGCGCCGGACCTTCGAACACCAGCCGCTGCATCCCCGCGACCTTCACGATCGCGCCTTCCGGGGCCAGCGTACCCTTCAGCCCCACGACGCCCCCGGTGGGGCTCAACGGCGTCTTCGCGTCGTAGATGACCTTCTGGTCCGGGTTCCACGTCACCTGGTCGATATTCTCGGCAAGCGTCTTGCCCGTCACCGTCATGCAGTCGCCGTGCAGCAACCCTTCGGCCAGCAACGTCTTCATCAGCATGTAGACGCCGCCCGCCTCGTGCATGTCCTTGGCGACATAGCGTCCGCCCGGCTTCAGATCGGCGATGTATGGGGTGGTCTTGAAGATATCGGCCACGTCGAACAGGCTGAAATCGATGCCGACCTCGTTCGCCATCGCCGGCAGATGCAACCCCGCATTGGTCGACCCACCCGTCGCCGCCACGATCCGCGCCGCATTCTCGAACGCGTCGCGCGTGCAGATGTCGCGCGGCCGCAAATTCCATTCGAGCAGCTTCATCACCTGCTTGCCCGCCGCGACCGCGATCTCGTCGCGCCCGCGATACGGCGCCGGCATCATGTTGCTGTTCGGCAGGCTCAGGCCGATCGCCTCGCCCACGCACGCCATCGTGTTGGCGGTGAACTGCCCCCCGCACGCGCCGTGGCCGGGGCACGCCACCTTTTCCAGCGCCGTCAGGTCCGTCAGCGGGCAATTGCCGGCCGCATGCTGGCCCACCGCCTCGAACACGTCGACCACAGTAACGTCGCGTTCCTGGTAACGCCCCGGCAGGATCGAGCCGCCATAGACGAAGATCGACGGCACGTTCAGGCGCAGCATTGCCATCATCATGCCCGGCAACGACTTGTCGCACCCGGCAAACGTCACCAGCGCGTCATAGCAATGCCCGCGCACCGACAACTCGACCGAGTCCGCGATCACCTCACGGCTGACCAGCGAGGATTTCATTCCCTGATGCCCCATCGCGATCCCGTCCGTCACGGTAATCGTGTTGAACCGGCGCGGCATGCCCCCGCCGGCGATCACGCCCTCGCGACAGATATCGGCCTGCGCATCCAGCGTGGTGTTGCACGGCGCGCTGTCGTTCCCCGCGCTTGCCACCGCCACGAACGGCCGCGCGATCTCCTCCTCGCTCAGCCCCATCGCATAATAATAGCTGCGATGCGGCGCACGCTCCGGCCCGACCGAAACATGGCGGCTGGGCAGGCGGGACTTGTCGAACCGTTCGGACATAAGAGCGCTCTCGGATACCGGATTTCTATCGGGCGTCTTGGCGGCATCCCGCGCCGGACGCAACTGCCCGCAACGTAGGTCGCTCAGCGTCGCGGCAACCGCGCCGCCAGCGCCTTTCCTGCGAACAACGCATCGAACCGCGCGTCGCCGCCCGGTTCACTGCGTAACCCGGCGCGCAGGGCGGCTACGCTTTCGGCTGCATTCGCCGCGATCCGGTCCGCCATGACGCGCGCCGCGACCCCGGCATCCGGCACCACCATCTCGACCAGCCCGATCCGCCCGGCCTCCGCCGCGTCGATCCGATCGCCGGTCAGCAGCAGGCGCGCCGCCTGTCCCGCTCCCACGACTGCGCGCAGCCGGTCGATATCGCGCTGCGGATAGCCGATCCCCAACCGCGCCGGCGGCACCGCGAAGCCGGCCCCCGCCCCCGCGATCCGCAGGTCGCACGCCAGCGCGATCGCGACGCCCGCCCCGAAACATCCTCCGTCCAGTACCGCGATTACGGGCACCGTCGCACCCGCAATCGCCGCCGTCGCGCGCGCCATCCCCGCCCGCAACCGCGGCGGCAGCGCCGGGTCCGCCATCAGCGCCGGAAACTCGCCCAGGTCCGCTCCGGCACAGAAGGTGCCCGGCACCGCGGAGCGCAGCAGCACGACGCTACCGCGCGCCGCGGCCTCCTCCACCGCCTCCGCCAGCCGGTCCCACGACGCGATCGGCACCGCGTTGCGCGCAGCCGGGCGGTCCAGCACGACGCTGGCAACCACCCCGTCCACGACGACGTCGATCATGGCCGCAGGCGCGTCGCCAGCGTCCACCACGCGCCCGGCATTGCCGCCGCCGCCCGGTCGCGCGCCGCGATCGTGTCGAACAGCGCGAAACAGGTCGCGCCCGATCCGGACATCCGCACCAGCCGCGCACCCGCCTGCCCGTCCAATGCGGCCAGCACCGCGCCGATCTCCGGCCGGATCGCGCGGGCCGGCGGTTCCAGGTCGTTGCGCCCCGCCGCCGCCACGGCCAGCGGCGGACCGTCAGCCAGCGCGCCGCGGTCCGCCCCGTCCCACCCGGCGAACACCGGCCCGGTCGACAACGGCACGTTCGGGTTCACCAGCAGCAGCGGCAGTCCGCGCAGGTCCCCCGCATCGATCGTGCGCAACGCGTCGCCGCGCCCGTCGCCGCGCACCGGTCGCGACAGCAGACATGCCGGGACGTCGGCCCCCAGTGCGGCCGCGATCGCCATCAGAGCCGGATCGTCCGCCGCCACCCCGCCGCGCCGCGCCAGCAGGCGCAATGCCGCCGCCGCATCGGCCGACCCGCCGCCGATTCCGGCCGCAACGGGCAATCGCTTGTCAAGCGTGAATGCCGCCGGCCCCCCGCCGAACCGGGCACGAAACGCGTCCGCCGCGCGGGTCACCAGATTATCGCCCCCGCCCACCAGCGCCGTCCCGAACGGCCCGACGACCGTCAGCACCGACCCGCCGTCTTCCAACGTCAACCGGTCGCCATCCTCCGCGAAGGCGAACAATGTCTCAATCCGGTGATATCCGTCGGCCTGCCGTTCGCGAACGTGCAGCGCCAGGTTGATCTTGGCAAAGGCGGTCTCGATCATCCCCACCGCTTAGGCGCGGCGGGCCAGCGCGATCAAGGGGCGGCCACCGCCAGCGTCCACCCGCCGTCGATCTTCGCGCGCAGCCGCGCCAGATCTTGCGCTTCGGCCCCGACCAGCGCCGCCGACCAGGCATAGCGCGCCTCGAATCGTCGGCCGGCGGACCAGTAGGCATCGCCCAGATGCTCGTTGATCGCGGTCTGGCCGGGATCGCCCAGCACTGCGCGCTCCAGCGTCGCGATCGCCTTCGGCGTATTGCCGCGCAGATAATAGGCCCAGCCCAGCGAATCGGTGATCGACGCATCGTCCGGCCGCAACAGGCTCGCCCGTTCGATCAGCGCCTGCGCCTGTGCCAGGTTCTCGCGCCGCTCCAGCTGTGCGTAGCCGAGCAGGTTCAGCACCACCGCTTGGTCGGGCGCCGCCGCATGGGCCCGTTCCAACACCGGTTTTGCCGCAGCCCAGTCGCCCGCTTCCTCCAGCGCGCTGCCCTGCAACAGCAACGCCGGCCACCGGGCTTCGGGGGTCGCCAGCGCCGCGGCCCGGCCATAGGCCTCCGCCGCCGCGCGCGACCGGCCGAGTGCGGCCCGCACGTCGCCGACCCGGCTCCAGTCCACCGGGCCGGCGCCGGCGCGTGCCGCGGCCGCCTCCGCCACCTGCAACGCCGCTTCATTCTCGCCCCGCCGCACCATGGCGGACAGCCGCGCCTCGCGCGCCGATGCCGCGAACGGATCGTCGTCCGCCACATGGGTCAGCGCGTCGGTCGCGGCGGCATAGCGATCGCTCCCCAGCAGAAGCTCTGCCGTCACCAGCCAGGTCTCCGCGCTGTCGGGCGCCAGAAACGTCGCGGTCCGCGCCAGTCCCAGTGCAATCGGCGTCGGCCGTTCGCGGTTGATGTCGATCGCGACGCGCACCAGCAATTCGGCGATCCCCGCGGCCGCACTGTCGATCGGGGCGGGCAAGGCCTTGCCCGATCCGATCCGGGCGCGCGCCTCGACCAGCATCGGCGTATCGCCGTCGAGCATCGCCAGCGCCTGCGCGCGTTTCCGTTGCTTCATCAGCAATGCCGCGCTGGCCAGTCGCAACCGCATCTGGCGCGGGCCGGCGGACGGCAATTGCGCCCGAAGCGCAGCGATTCCCTCCTCCGTCCGGCCGCTCGCAAGCATCAACAGCGCGCGCTGTTCGCCGGCATAGGCCGTACCGATCGCACCGCCGCCGCCTGTGTCAAGGATCGCAATCGGGTCACCCTGCTTCGATCCCAGCGAGATCCAGGCCCGCAATGCCGGCACGAGGAAGGAAAACGCCTTGTCGCGAACGATCGCATCCGCGGTTGCCTGCGCCACCGTCCAGTCGCGCCGGTCAACCGCATCGGCCAGCATAAGGACGCGCGCATCCGGCGGCAGCAGTCCCTGCCGGTCGAGCTGTGCCGCGGCGGCCAGCGCCAGTGCGCGATCGCCCGCGCTGATCGCCTGTCGATAGGCGCGCGTCGCCACCACCGGATCGCCCGGGTTACGCGCCAGCACCGCGCCATAACCGCGCGCCGCGACCGCCGTCTGGTCGTCCGCATCGGCCGCCCGCGCGCGCACATAATCGCGAATCGCCGACCCGGTCTGGCTCGCCTGCACGCCGACGGGCGCGGAAACGGCGCTAAACAGCATCAGGATTTTGGCAATTTTCATGTCATCTCAACGGGTACGCGCGCCGTGCAGTTCCAGACGACGGGAAAGCCCTTGCCTTGGCAAGGAGCGGCTGGCTCCATCCGAAACCCATCACATGTTCGGGTAATTCGGCCCCCCGCCACCCTCGGGCACCACCCATTTGATGTTCTGGGTTGGATCCTTGATGTCGCACGACTTGCAGTGGACGCAGTTCTGCGCGTTGATTTGTAACTTCGGCGCGCCCTGCTCCGCACCCACGATCTCGTACACCCCGGCCGGGCAGTATCGCTGCTCGGGACTGTCATACATCGCATAGTTCACCGCGATCGGCACCTCCGTATCGCGCAGCGTCAGGTGGACCGGCTGGTCCTCCTCGTGATTGACGTTGGACAGGAACACTGACGACAGCCGGTCGAAACTCAGCACATTGTCCGGCTTGGGATAGGCGATCTTCGGCGCGATGTCGGCGCGCCACAGCTGTTCGTTGTCGCGGTGATGCTTGAACGTCCAGGGCAGCTTCACGCCCAGCTGATGCATCCACATGTCGAACCCGGCATAGACCGTGCCCGTGACCGCACCGAATTTCTCCAGCGCCGGCCCGGCATTGCGGACCTTCTTCAGTTCCTTTGCGATCCAGCTCGCCTCGACCGCCGGCTGATACGCGGTCAGTTCCGGCGTCATGCGGCCGGACACGATCTCGTCGAACGCCGCCTCCGCCGCCAGCATGCCCGATTTCATCGCGGTGTGGCTGCCCTTGATCCGCGGCACGTTCACGAACCCCGCGGAACAGCCGATCAGTGCGCCGCCCGGAAACGCCAGCTTCGGTACGGACTGCCACCCGCCTTCGTTGATCGCGCGCGCACCATAGGACACACGCCGCCCGCCCTTCAGCATCGCCGCGATATCGGGATGGTGCTTCCAGCGCTGGAACTCGTGGAACGGCGACAGATGCGGGTTCTTGTACCCCAGCCCCACGACGAACCCGAGGGCCACCTGGTTGTTCGCCTGGTGATAGATGAAGCCGCCGCCGGTCGCATCGGACAGCGGCCAACCCTGCGTATGGACGACCTTGCCGGGCACATGCAGCGCGGGATCGATGTCCCACAATTCCTTGATGCCGATCGCATAGGTCTGCGGCTGGCAGTCGCGCTCCAGGTCGAACAGGCCTTTCAGCTCCTTCGACAGATGCCCGCGCACCCCTTCGGCGAAGAAGGTGTATTTCGCGTGCAGTTCCATGCCCGGCTGGTAATCGCCCTTGTGCGTGCCGTCGCGCGCCACGCCCATGTCGCCCGTCGCCACGCCTCGCACGGCACCATGTCCGTCGAACAGCACCTCGGCCGCTGCGAAGCCCGGGAAGATCTCGACGCCCAGCGCCTCGGCCTGCCCCGCCAGCCAGCGGCAGAAATTGCCGAGCGAGCAGGTGAACGTGCCCTTGTTGTTCATGAACGGCGGCATCAGCAGATGCGGCAACTCGGTCTTGCCGCCCGCGCTCAGCACCCAATGGTGATTCTCCACCACCGGCACCGTCAGCGGGCTGTCCAGATCGCGCCAGTCGGGGATCAGTTCGTCGATCGCGATCGGATCGATGACCGCGCCCGACAGGATATGCGCGCCGACCTCCGACCCTTTTTCGAGGACGCAGACGGCGATCTCGCGCTCGGCCTTGGCCGCCAGTTGTTTCAGCCGGATCGCGGCGGCAAGGCCGGCCGGCCCCGCGCCCACGATGACGACGTCATATTCCATACTCTCGCGCTCAGCCATGTCCGCTCCATCGGGCTTCCGGTCGTCCCGCGGAATCTTCGTCCCGCCGGTATCCGCGTGCGCGTAGATTGACGCCCACGTCAACAGTCGTCTGTATGTGGGCACGGAAGGCGGGATTTCCATGGACGGTTTTGCAGAGACACTCGGCGCACTGCGCTGGTGGCGCGATGCGGGCGTCGACATGCTCGTCGACGACGAACCGCGCGACTGGCTGCGCCCCGCGGCCCAGGTCGCCCCGGTCGCCCCGCCCGTCCTGTACGCGCCCGCACCGACCCCCGATGACGGCACGGCCCCGCCATTGCCCACCGTCGGCGACGCGCGCGCTGCGGTCGCGCTGCCCGATACGCTCGCCGCCTATGCCGCCTGGTGCGCGGACCCGGCGACCTTTCCCGAACTCGGGCCGCAACGCGTCTGTGCGGCGGGCGATCCGGCATCCGGCCTGATGATCCTGGGCGACATGCCCGAGCCGGGCGATGCGGATGCCGGTGTCCTGATGTCGGGCGATCTCGGCCGGCTGTTCGACCACATCCTGGCCGCGATCGGGCGCGACCGGGCTTCGGTCTATCTCGCCGCGATCTGCCCCGCGCGCCCTGCCGGCGGCCGCATCGCACCGGCCACCGCCGCCGGGCTGGTCGCCGCCGCGCGTCACCATGTCGCGCTGGCCGCGCCCAGGGTCCTGCTGCTGCTCGGCAAGGAAGCGATCACCGCGTTCGGGCTGGACTGGCCCGGTGCGCGCGGGCATTTACATGAAATCAACCATATCGGCGGAAAGACGGTCGCCATCGCGACCTTCCATCCGCGGATGTTGCCCCAGTCCCCGGCCCGCAAGGCCGATCTGTGGGCCGATCTGCGACTGCTATTACAGGAGCTCGACCGTTGAGCATCAGGACCATCGCCCTGGCAATCATCGCCACCGCAACGCTGCCGACCGGGGCCGTGCGGGCACAGGACATGGTCTACGGGTTCGGCCTGCAACCGCAGGCCGTCCTGCCGGCCGCCCGCGCGGTCGCGCTCGCCCCCGTCGCGCCGGCACCGCAAGCCGTGATACCGGCCACCACCCCGGTCGCAGCCCCCACCCCTGTCGCAGTCGCTCCGGTCCAGCCGATGACCATCCCGGCGGCCAGCCGCTATCTCACCTCGCCCGCGGTCGCCGCAGCGCGGATCGCGCCTGCCCCCACATTCGCAACGATCGGCCCGGTCGCCGCCAAGCCGGTCGCCGCGCTGCCCGCGCAACTGACGGCAGCGCAGCGCGAGGGGTATCGGGCCGTCTTCTCCGCCATCCGCGCACATGACTGGTCGTCCGCCGCCGCCCGGCTGGACGCGATGCCCGCCGGCCCGCTCCACGCCGTCGCGCGCGCCGAACTCTATCTGGCCAAGGGCAGCCCGCGTGTTGAAACCGACCAACTGGTGACGCTCATCGCGGCGGCCCCCTGGCTGCCGCAGTCGGTCCAGCTGTCGCGGCTTGCCGCCACGCGCGGCGCGTTGACGCTCCCGGCGCTGCCCTATCAGCGCGCTCTCGTCCATCTGGACGGTGCACCCAAGCGGCGCGCCGCGCAGACCACGCGCAGCGATATCGCCGCATCCGACCTGGCGCGCCGCGTCCTGCCGCTCATCAAGGACGATCGGACGGCAGAGGCGGAGGCGCTGCTCGTCGCTGCCGAACCGCTGCTGTCCGGCGACGCACTGGTCGAATGGCGGCAACGCATCGCCTGGTCCTACTATCTGAACGGCGACGACGGCAATGCCCGCCGGCTGGCCGCCGCGTCCGCCGGGTCGACCGGCGAATGGGCGATCCAGGCCGACTGGGTGCAGGGCCTTGCCGCCTGGCGCGGGCGCGACTGCGACGCCGCCGGCCGCGCCTTCTCCCGCGTCGCCGCCCGCGCGCGCGATGCGGAAATGACCGCCGCCGGGCTGTTCTGGTCGGCGCGGGCCGACGTCGCCTGCGGCCGGCCCGAACAGGTCCAGTCGCGGCTGCGCACCGCGGCCCGGATGTCCGAAACCTTCTACGGCCTGCTCGCCGGCGGCGCGCTCGGCAATGCGATCCCCGCGCCCGATCACCGCATGGACTTTGCCGGCACCGACTGGTCGATCGTCGCCAGCCGCCCCAATCTCGTCACCGCCGTCGCACTGAAGGAAGTGGGCGAGGACGATCTGTCCGACGAACTGCTGCGCCATCAGGCCCGGATCGGATCGCCCGCGGACCATGAATCGCTGCTTCACCTGGCGGCGCGGCTCAACCTGCCCGCGACGCAGATCTGGCTGGCGCAGAACGGCCCGGCCGGTGCCAGCATGTCGGCCAATGCGCGCTACCCAGCGCCCGGCTGGACCCCGCAGAACGGCTGGCGCGTCGACAAGTCGCTGATCCTCGCGCACGCACTCCAGGAATCGCAATTCCGCGTCGGCGCGGTCAGCCCGGCCGGCGCGCGCGGCCTGATGCAGGTCCTGCCCGGCACCGCAGACCTCATCAACAAGCGCCGCGGCGAAGGCTCGGCGGACCGGTCGCGGCTGAATGACCCGGCGGTAAACTTCGAATATGGCCAGGCCTATCTAGAACAGCTGTCGCAAAGCTGGATGACCGGCGGGCTGCTGCCGAAGGTCATCGCCGCCTATAATGCCGGCCCCGGGTCGGTCCAGAAATGGAACGAGCGCGGCCGCAACCTCGCCGACCCGCTGCTGTTCATCGAATCGATCCCGTTCTACGAAACCCGCGCCTATGTCGCGATCGTGCTGCGCAACTACTGGATGTACCAGCGCCAGTCCGGCGCCGCATCCGCCAGCCTGAAGGCGATGGCGCAGGGCATGTGGCCGCGCTTCCCCGGCCTGTCCGGCAGCACCGCAGTCCGCATGGACGGCACCGGCGCCACCGCCAGCATCGCCCGCACCTCCTCCGGCGCGAACTGAGGCAGCGCTAAGCCAAGAGTGAACAAAAGCCCTCTCCCCCACGGGGAGAGGGTTGGGAGAGGGGGAGCGGCTTGGCGCGACCGGGCCGCCACGGTAGGCCGGCGACCGGCTCCCATGCGAAGAAGACATAGATATGCCCATCGACGAATCCCTTCCCTTCCGCCCCATCCGCATCGCAGCACTCACTGTCTCCGACACCCGCACCTTGGCCGACGACCG
Organism: Sphingomonas montana; assembly: GCF_001956315.1. Classification (GTDB taxonomy): domain Bacteria; phylum Pseudomonadota; class Alphaproteobacteria; order Sphingomonadales; family Sphingomonadaceae; genus Sphingomonas_R; species Sphingomonas_R montana. The sequence continues at coordinate 51,572 of NZ_KV887138.1, forward strand.
CTCCGGCGACACGCTGATCGGGCGGATCGAGGCCGCCGGCCACATCCTCGCCGCCCGCGCGATCGAGCAGGACAACGTCCCGACCCTCGTCACCCGTCTCAACGGCTGGATCGACGACCCGCAGATCGACGTCGTCATTTCCACCGGCGGCACCGGCGTCACCGGCCGCGACGTCACGCCCGAGGCGTTCGCGAAGGTCTGGGACAAGCAGATCGAAGGGTTCGGCGAACTGTTCCGCTGGCTCTCGTTCCAGACGATCGGCACCTCCGCCATCCAGTCGCGCGCCTGCGCCGGCGTCGCACGCGGCACCTATCTCTTCGCGCTCCCCGGCTCGACCGGCGCTGTCAGGGACGGCTGGGACGGCATCCTCCGCGACCAGCTCGACAGCCGCCACCGCCCCTGCAACTTCGTCGATCTGATGCCCCGCCTCACGGAACGGTGACCACCGCCGCCCCGCTGTTCCCAGCGAAGGTCGGGCCCAACGAAACAGCGTCTCTCTAGAACCGACAGCCGCCGATCAACGTCCCATCAACCCGTTCGGTTCGAGCCTGTCGAGAACCCTGCGCAGCGTTCTCGATAGGCTCGAACCGAACGGAGCAGCAAAGCGTTCACGCTTAAGTCACCCCTACCCAGCCTGCATCACCGCCAGCACATTTCCACTCGGATCGGCAAAATGAAACCGCCGCCCCCCCGGAAACCCGAACGCGGCCACCGTCACCACCCCGCCCGCCGCCTCGACTATTGCCTGCGCCGCTTCCAGATCCTCCACTTCGATCACCGGCAAAGGCGCCGTCCCCGCTGGCAGGTCACCGTCGATCCCCAGATCCACATCCCCCGTCGACGTCGCAGCATAGGATGGCCCATATTCCGTCATCCTCCACCCGAACGCCGCCTCGTAAAAGGCCCGGTCCCGCGCCGTGTCCGCCGTCGCCAGTTCGACATAGTTCAACCGTGCCATCGCGCTCTCCATGTTCTTGATACGTTCTTCATGATCCGTTACGCTGCGTCAATGCGATCCCCCGATCTCCAGCGCGGCCGCGGCGCCACCGTCAACGCGACGAGCAAACGGTTCGCGCTGCCCGCGCGCGAGACGGACGGCGACTGGCTCGACGTGCGCGACGAACTCGACGGCGGCGCACCCCCGCTCCGCACGACGGTGACGAGCGAGGCAGCCCGCACGATCATCACGCGCAACCAGTCGCCCGACATCGGGTTCGAACGCTCGATCAACCCCTATCGCGGCTGCGAACATGGCTGCATCTACTGCTTCGCGCGGCCCAGCCACGCCTATCTCGACCTGTCGCCCGGCCTCGATTTCGAGACGCGGTTGTTCGCCAAGCCCAACGCGCCCGACCTGCTCCGCGCCGAACTGAAGAAGCCCGGCTATGTCGTCCGGCCGATTGCGTTTGGCACCAACACCGATCCCTATCAGCCGATCGAGCGCGACTGGCGGCTGACCCGTGCCTGCATCGCGGTGCTCGCCGAAACGCGCCACCCGCTGACGATCACCACCAAGTCCGACCGCGTCGTGCGCGATATCGACCTGCTCGCCCCGATGGCTGCGGCGGGTCTCGCCACCGTCGTCGTCTCGATCACCACGCTCGATCCGGCCATCGCCCGGACGCTCGAACCACGCGTACCGCATCCGAAGCGCCGCCTCGCCGCGATCCGCGCGCTGGCCGACGCCGGCGTCCCCGCCTATGTCTCGCTCGCGCCCGTGATCCCGCACATCACCGATCACGAGATGGAAGCGATCCTCGAGACCGCCGCCGACCACGGTGCAAGCGGCGCGTTCTTCCTCCCCGTCCGGTTGCCGAACGAGGTCGCCCCGCTGTTCCGCGCCTGGCTCGACGAATATCACCCGGACCGCGCGGCAAAGGTCATGGCGACGATCCAGTCGATCCGCGGCGGCCGAGACAACGACCCGGACTTCTTCTCCCGGATGCGCGGCCAGGGCCCCTGGGCCGATCTGCTCCGCACCCGCTTCCGCATCGCCTGCCGCCGTCACGGGTTGGGCCACATCAAACCCGAGCTCCGCTGCGACCTGTTCAAGCCGCCGAGCGGGCCGCAGCTGTCGTTGTTCTGATATTTCTTAAGCCCTTCCCCTTCGAGGGAGGAGCCTGACCAAACTCAGGAAGCCAGAGCCAACGGCGCTTCCCCCGCCAACAACCGGATGTCATCGATCCCCGGCACCCGCTCGATCAGCGCCGCCAATTCCGCATCGATCTTCACGTCCCGCGCCACGCGCAGCTCCGCGACCCCGCCCTCGACCGCCGCATTCACCACCACGTCCCCGCGCCCGCCACGCGCGCCCGCGCAGATGCGCGCCAGCGCCGCGACTGCACCCGGATCGGCAATCGACACGACAAGTTTCAGCTTGGTCGTGCCCTGCATCTCCTCGAACGGGCGGATATGCTTGATCGTCACACGCGGCGTTTCCTCGCCCGCCTTGCGGTCCAGCTCGACGCGCGCAAAGCCACAGCTTCCGGTGCGCGCCGCACCCTCCAGGTCGCTGGCGATCTCGTCGTCGAAACACGTCGCCACGAACTGCGCCGATGCATCGGAACAGGTCGCCATCAGATATCGTCGCCCCTTTGCCGACGTCCGCCAGACAGCGGCCTCGATCAGCAACGCCATCCGCGCCTCGCTCCGCCCGCCGTCCACGGTCGGCGGATAGCTCGACAGTTCGGAGAAGCTGCGCGCTCCCATGGCCTTGGCGATATGGCGATACCGATCGGTCGGATGCGCCGAGAAGTAGAAGCCGAACGCCTCCTTCTCCGCCGCCATCCGCTCCGCCAGCGTCCATGGTTCCGCCTTCGGCAACCGGATCGGCGAAGCACCGCCGCCGATATCGCCGAACAGCCCACCCTGCCCGCTGGTCCGTTCGTTCAGCGCACTCGCCGCATGCGCCAACACCGTCTCCGCGCCCGCGAACACGCTTGCCCGGTCCGGCGCGATCCCGTCGAACGCCCCCGCCCCCGCCAGCGCCTCCAGCTGCCGCCGGTTGAGCAGCCGCGGATCGACCCGCCCGGCAAAATCGTCGAGGCCCGCGAACGGACCGTTCGCCGCGCGCTCGGCGATAAGCAACTCCATCGCCTTCTCGCCCACGCCCTTCAGCGCGCCCAGCCCGAACCGCACCTCGCCGTCCTCGACCGAGAACTCGGCGTCCGACGCGTTCACGCACGGCGCCCGGCACGCGACCCCCATCCGTCGCATGTCGTCGGTCCAGATCGCCAGCTTGTCGGTCAGCGCCATGTCGTAACACATCGACGCGGCATAGAATTCCGGCTTGTGATGCGCCTTCAGCCACGCGGTCTGGTACGCCAGCAACGCATAGGCCGCCGCATGGCTCTTGTTGAAACCGTATCCCGCAAACTTGTCGATCAAATCGAACAGCGTATTGGCCTGTGCAGCAGGAATCCCGTTCACGCGCAGGCATCCGTCGACGAACCCGGCACGCTGCGCATCCATCTCCGCCTGAATCTTCTTGCCCATCGCGCGGCGCAGCATGTCCGCCTCGCCCAGCGAATAGCCCGCCAGGATCTGGGCTGCCTGCATCACCTGCTCCTGGTAGACGAAGATCCCGTACGTCTCGCCCAGGATCGTCTCGAGCAGCGGGTGCGGATATTCGATCGGCTCGCGCCCGTTCTTGCGCGCGCCGAACATCGGGATATTGTCCATCGGCCCCGGCCGGTACAGCGACACGAGCGCGATGATGTCGCCGAAATTGGTCGGCCGCACCGCAGCCAGCGTCCGCCGCATCCCCTCGGATTCCAGCTGGAACACCCCGACCGTGTCGCCCTTCTGCAGCAGCGCATAGACCGCCGGATCGTCCCAGCCGAGCGTGCCGAGATCGACCTCGACGCCGTTCTTCGCCAGCATCTGCACGCCCTTCTGCAGCACCGACAGTGTCTTCAGCCCGAGAAAATCGAACTTCACCAACCCCGCCGCCTCGACATATTTCATGTCGAGCTGCGTCACCGGAATGTCCGATCGCGGATCGCGGTACAGCGGCACCAGCTGGTCGAGCGGCCGGTCGCCGATCACCACGCCCGCGGCATGCGTCGACGAATGGCGCGGCAGGCCCTCCAGCTTGCGCGCCAGATCGAACAGCCGCCGGACCTGCGCGTCCTCGCGATATTCCGCCGCCAGTTCGGACACGCCGTTCAGCGCGCGATCGAGCGTCCAAGGGTCGGTCGGATGGTTCGGCACCAGCTTGGCCAGCCGGTCGATATGGCCATAGCTCATCTGCAGCACGCGCCCGGTGTCCTTCAACACCGCGCGCGCCTTCAGCCGGCCGAAGGTGATGATCTGCGCCACATGGTCGCGCCCATATTTGGCCTGGACGTAGCTGATGACCTCGCCGCGCCGCGTTTCGCAGAAATCGATATCGAAATCGGGCATCGACACGCGTTCCGGGTTCAGGAACCGCTCGAACAGCAGGCCGAGTTTCAACGGGTCGAGATCGGTGATGGTCAGCGCCCACGCAACTACCGAACCCGCGCCCGATCCGCGCCCCGGGCCGACCGGAATATCCTGCTCCTTCGCCCATTTGATGAAATCGGCGACGATCAGGAAATAGCCCGGAAACCCCATGTTCACGATCACGTCCAGCTCGAAATCGAGCCGTTCGAAATAGTCGGGATAACGCTCCGCGATCGATCCCTCCCCCGGCCGCGGCGCACCCGCCGCCTCCGCCTTCTCCAGCCGCTGGATCAGCCCCGCGCGCGCATCGTCGCGCAGCATCGTCGCCTCGCCCTCGCGGTCGCCGGCAAGGCTGGGCAGGATCGGTTTCCGCGTCGGCGCCATCACCGCGCAACGCTGCGCCACCACCAGGGTGTTCGCGATCGCCTCGGGCAGATCCGCGAACAGCCGCCGCATCTCGTCCGCCGGCTTCATCCAGTCGTCGACGCAGGACCGCTTGCGCTCCTCGGTCTCTAGATAGGCCGACCCCGCGATGCACAGCATCACGTCGTGCGCGGGATGGAAATCGGCCTCCGCAAAACAGGACGGGTTCGTCGCCACGATCGGCAGGCCGCGCGCATAGGCCATCGCTAGCAGCGCCGCCTCCGCCCGCTCCTCCACCTCATGCCCGCGCCGCGCCAGTTCGATATACAGCCGCTGCGGAAACAGCGCCTCCAGCCGCTCGACATAGTCCGCCGCCGCGTCCGCCTGTTCCTCCGCCAGCATCCGCGCCAGCGCCCCCTCGCCCGCCGCGGTCAGCGCGATCAGCCCGTCCGTCCGCCCGTCGAGAAACGCCATCGGCACATGCGCATCCTCATGCCCCGGCCGGTCGAGATGCGCCGCCGACACCAGCGCGCACAGATTGTCGTAACCCTGCGTATCCTGCGCATAGAGCGCCAGCCAGTCGATGACTGCCGGCTTGCCCGCCGCGATCCCCGGCCGGCACACGCCGAGCAGCGCGCCGACGATCGGCTGCACCCCCGCCTTGGTCGCCCCCTCGCAAAACGGCATCGCACCGTACAGTCCGTTCCGGTCCGTGATCGCGGCGGCGGGAAAGCCCAGCTTCCGCGCCTGCGTCGCGATCGCCTTCGGCTCGATCGCCCCCTCCAGCATGGTGAAGGCGGAGAAGATCCGAAGCGGTACGAAGGCGTTATGCAGCATCCCCACTCTATGGGGCGCACGAACGATTCGTGAAAGAGCGCGACGCGGACCGCACGCAAGGAATGCGACGAGTCAGTGACAGGAGCCGCGAAGCAGGATCCGGTTCACGACGGTTCGGGGAACCTCGTTTTTATCCTCCATCCCCCACCCCCACGCCGTTTGCACACCCGCCCATCCCGAGCGAAGTCGCGGGCCCCTTCGAGCGAAGCCGAGAAGCCAACCGAGAACCCCGCGTAACTCGGAAGCTCAGACGCGCACCCCCAGCAAGGCCACCCCAAAGCCGATGAACAGTGCCCCCGTCACCCGGTTGAACGCGCGCATCGCCGCCGGGCGATCAAGATAGGCGACTAGCTTCGCACCCCCAGTCGCATAGATCGCGTACCAGACCGCCTCCACCATGGCGAAGGTCGTGATCAGGATGGCAAATTGCGGCCCCTGCGGCTGCGATCGGTCCACGAACTGCGGCAGGAAGGCCGCGGCGAACAGGAGCAGCTTCGGATTGCTGATCCCGATCGCGAATCCGCCGCGGAACAGCTGCGCGCTCGACCCATAGGCCCCGATCGTGCCGGACCCGACGTCCAGCGGCGCATCCCTGCCGCGCCACGCCCTGATGCCCAAATAGAGAAGGTACGCCACGCCGACATAGCGCAGCACCCCGAACAACCATGGCGACGCCATCATTACCGCGCTCAGCCCCAGCGCCGACGCACACAGCACGATGACCAGCGCAACGAGGCACCCCGCCATGGCGGCGAGGCTCCGCCGCAAGCCGAACCGCACGCTCCGCGTCATGACGTGCAGCATGTTCGGCCCCGGCGTGCCGCACAGCACGACCACCGCCACTAGGAACAGCCACCAGACGTGCAGCGTCATGCCAAAAGCCCCGCGCAGAACCCGTCAGGAGACAACACTCACTCGCCCCTCGTGCAACCGCACCACGCGGTCCATCTTGGCGGCCAGCCGTTCGTTATGTGTCGCGACCAGCGCCGCGGAGCCCTCGCCGCGCACCAGCCGCAGGAATTCGCCGAGCACGATGTCGGCGGTATGTTCGTCCAGATTGCCGGTCGGTTCGTCCGCCAGCACCAGCTTCGGCCGGTTGGCCAGCGCGCGGGCGACCGCGACGCGCTGCTGCTCGCCCCCCGACAACTGGCTCGGCCGGTGTGACAGCCGGTGACCAAGCCCGAGAGCGGTCAGCAAAGTCTCGGCACGCGCCTGCGCCTCGGCTCGCGTCCCCCCGCGGATCAGCGCGGGCAGCACGACATTCTCCGCCGCGGAGAAATCGGGCAGCAGATGGTGGAACTGATACACGAACCCCAGTGCATCGCGCCGCACCCGCGTCCGCCCGTCGCTGTCCAGCTGCGCCGCCTCCTCGCCCGCGATCCGGATCGACCCCTCGAACCCGCCCTCGAGCAGCCCGACCGCCTGCAACATCGTCGACTTGCCCGACCCCGAAGGCCCGACCAGCGCCACGATCTCGCCCGCACCGACCGACAGGTCGACTCCGCGCAACACCTCGATCGTGACGTCGCCCTGCACGAAACTGCGCTTCAGATCGGTGACTGTCAGCACATCGGTCATGCCGCGAACCCCACTATTCATACCGCAACACCTGCACCGGATCCGTGCTCGCCGCCTTCCACGCCGGGTACAGCGTGAACAGGAATGTCGAACCGATCGCCATCGCCACGATCGCGAACACCTCCACCGGGTCGGTCCGCGCGGGCATTTCGGTCAGGAACCGGATCGACGGATCCCACAAATTCTGCCCCGACAGATATTGCACGCCGTCGACGATCCCCTGCCGAAAATACAGCAGGATGAACCCCAGCGCGACGCCCGCCAGCGTGCCCAGCGCGCCGACCGTGACGCCCACCGTCATGAAGATCCGGATCATCGCCCCGCGCGATGCGCCCATCGTGCGCAGGATCGCGATGTCGCGCGTCTTGGCGCGCACCAGCATGATCAGCGACGACAGGATGTTGAACGCCGCCACCAGGATGATCAGCGACAGGATCCAGAACATCACCACCCGCTCGACGCTCAGCGCCTCGAACAGCGCGGCATTGTTCTGCCGCCAGTCGCGGATCTCCGCCTGGCCGGCGATCTTGGGCACCAGCGGCTTCAATATGTCCTGAACACGGTCGGCATCGTTGGTGACGATCTCGACCATGCCCACGCTGTCGCCCAGCATCAGCAGCGTTTGCGCGTCCGCCATCGGCATAATGACGAATGCATTGTCATAATCATACACGCCGACTTCGAAGATCGCGCCGACCGTGTAGCCGACCGATCGCGGCAGCGTGCCGAACGGCGTCGTCTGCCCCTGCGGACTGATGACCGTGATCGGCGCACCGACCGATGCGCCCAGCGTCTCGGCCAGCCGCGCCCCGATGGCCACTTCGCCCGACCCGGGCCTGATGTTCGCCAGGCTGCCCGCGACGATATTGTCGCGGATCAGCGGGTTGCCGGTGATGTCCTTCATCTGCAAGCCGCGCACCAGGATGCCCGCGACCCGCCCGTTCAGGCTTCCCATCAGCGGCTGTTCGATCAGCGGCGTCGCCTCCGTCACGCCCGGGGTCGCCTGCGCCTCGCGCACGATTGCCCGCCAGTCGGGCAGGCTGCCACCATAACCCTGCACCACCGCATGGCCGTTCAGTCCGGCGGTCTTGTCGAACAGGTCGGCACGGAACCCGTTCATCACGCTCATCACGGTAATGAGCGCCGCGACGCCCAGCATCACGCCGATCATGCTGATCGACGCGACCAGGAAGATGAACGACTCGCCCTTCCCCGGCAACAGATACCGTTTCGCGATCATCCGTTCGTAGCGATTGAGGATCATGCCGGCGTCCTATCATCGCGAAAACGTGAACCGCCGCTGACGCCGCAAAGTTGCCGTATCCCCGCGCATGCGGGGGTCCAGTTCCTCGCTCCGATCTGCACCCCCGCCTCCGCGGGGGTACGACGAGCGAAACTCACCCGCGCACCCGTGCCAAAGCCTCGCCGGCGCTCAGCTCGACCTTCTCGCCCGTCGCCCGCCGCTTCAGCTCGACGACGCCCTTCTCGATCCCCTTCGGCCCGATCACGATCTGCCAGGGCAGGCCGATCAGGTCCATCGTCGCGAACTTGGCCCCGCCACGCTCGTCGCGATCGTCGTACAGCGTCTCGACGCCCGCCGCCTGCAACCGCGCATACAGGTCGTCCGCCGCCGCCGCACAGCGCGCGTCATCCGCGCGCATGTTGATGAGGCCGACAGCATAGGGGGCCACCGCGTCGGGCCACACGATGCCGCGATCGTCATGGCTCGCCTCGATGATCGCGCCGACCAGCCGGCTGACGCCGATGCCGTAGCTTCCCATATGCGGGTTGACCGACGTACCGTCAGTGCCCTGCACGCCCAGGCCCATCGCGGCCGAATATTTCGTCCCGAAGTAGAAGATATGCCCCACTTCGACCCCGCGCGACTGGCGAAGCGCGTCGCCCGCCGCCGCTTCGCGGTCCGCATCGCGCTTCTCGTCGGTGGCGGCATAGTCGGCGGTGTAGCCATCGACCACGCGCTGCAGTGCGTCGGCGTCGTCGAAATCGACCGTCTCGGGCTCGGTCGCCGCGTCCCAACTGGCATGATAGAACACGTCGCTCTCGCCGGTCGGGGCCAGCACGATGAATTCGTGGCTCAGGTCGCCGCCAATCGGTCCGGTATCGGCCTGCATCGGTATCGCGCGCAGCCCCATCCGCGCGAACGTGCGCAGATAGGCGACGAACATCCGGTTATAGCTGTGCCGCGCGCCGGCCTCGTCCATGTCGAACGAATAGGCGTCCTTCATCAGGAATTCGCGCCCGCGCATCACGCCGAACCGCGGCCGCACCTCGTCGCGGAACTTCCACTGGATATGGTACAGCGTCCGCGGCAGGTCGCGGTAGCTCCGCGCCGCATCGCGAAACAACGCCGTCACCATCTCCTCGTTGGTCGGCCCGAACAGCATCTCGCGGTCGTGCCGGTCGGTGATCCGCAGCATTTCAGGGCCATAGGCATCGTAGCGGCCGGACTGGCGCCACAGGTCGGCGGACTGCATCGTCGGCATCAGCATCTCGACCGCGCCCGACCGGTCCTGCTCCTCGCGCACGATCCGTTCGATATTGCGCAGGACCTTCAGCCCCAGCGGCAGCCAGGCATAGATCCCGGCCGCGGTCTGCCGCACCAGTCCCGCGCGCAGCATCAGCTTGTGGCTGACGATCTGCGCGTCGGCGGGCGACTCCTTCGTCACGGGCAACAGATAGCGGGAAAGACGCATTATATTTGGGTATCCGGACGAGGGACGGGGCCTGGCTGCTCTAGAACGCCACCCCCGCCCCGACAAGTCGCGCGACATGTTGCAGTACTGACACAGGGTGCGCTCTTTCGCACGGCCGGGGCGACGCGGTGGATGACAGGTCGTTCACCACGGCGTAACTCCTGTCTCACGAACACAGGCAACGCCATGGTTCGGGGAGGCTTTGGAGCCCATGGGACCGTCAGGGGGCGGTCGCATGAGAAGCCCAGGCTGAAAACGGGGGCTGACGAGCGATCGTCACGCAGGCGTCCGGGTCGGAAACGGCCCGGACGTTTGCATTCCAGCCGAATTTTTCTCGATCCGACGATGCGCCCGAGCGCCGCGCCATGCGTTCCTAGGTGCTCAACCCGATGAAGGAGCGCCGCATGGCCAGCCAGCCCCCCGTCCCCGAAGTCCCCGGCACGATGCCGGTCGACGTCCCCGTCCCGACCCCGGTCGATCCGACGCCGCCGACCCCCAGCGACCCCGTCATCCCGAACCCGTCCGACATCCCGGTCACCAGCAACGTGACCCAGACGCAGGCCTGACGACTTCACGAAACGCTAACCGGGTCGGGCGCATGGCAGCTCCATGTCGCCCACCCGTTACAGCAGCCTGTTCCGCAACCGCTGGCTCACGATCATGTGGGCGGCGGGCGTTTGCTGGAGTGCTGTCGAGTTCACAAGCTGCATGGATCTCGGTCCGCCGGACGGCGTGGCCGCACAAACCACAGCGGCTACCGATGACGCGGCGAGTCTGAACGAATTGCAGGCGCTTGTCGGGCAACTGGAAAAGTAGCGCCGGATGCCTGCGGTTGCTTGGCGTCTGGGATGCAGGGTTAAACACGTTAGGCCTGGCTCCCAGGATCCCGGATCAAGGCCAATATAAAAACCGCAAAGCCGTTTCGCAGCCCTCAGAACCGACGAACCTTGGATTAACCCATCTCGGAGCCGTCGACATCGAGCGCCATCAAGGCAACTTCCAGGCATAATCGAAGGAGTTTCGCGATTCCGCCCGGGACAGGCAGTTCAGGCCAACCCCATACGCACTAGACCAGCCGACTTTGCGCCACCGCCGCCGCAATGAAGCTCTGGAACAACGGATGCGGCGCGAACGGCTTGGACTTCAGCTCCGGATGGAACTGGACGCCCACGAACCAGGGATGATCCGGCCGCTCGACGATCTCCGGCAGTTCCCCGTCCGGCGACATGCCCGAAAACACGAGACCGCCCTGTTCCAGCGCCGCGCGGTAATGCACGTTCACCTCGTACCGGTGGCGATGCCGTTCGGAAATCGCCTCGTCGCCGTAGATGCCCGCCACACGGCTTCCACCCGCCAGCTTCGCGTCATAGGCCCCGAGCCGCATCGTGCCGCCCAGGTCGCCACCCGCCGCCCGCACCTGCAGCCCGGCCTCGGTCATCCATTCGGTGATGAGGCCGACCACCGGTTCCGCGGTCGCACCGAATTCGGTGGTCGATGCGGCGGACAGTCCCGCAGTGTTGCGCGCCCCTTCCACGCAGGCCATCTGCATGCCCAGGCAGATGCCGAAATAGGGTACCTTGCGTTCGCGTGCGAACCGCACGGAAGCGATCTTGCCCTCCGACCCGCGCTCGCCAAACCCGCCCGGCACCAGGATCGCATGCAGCGGCTCCAGCTGCGCCGCCAGGCCGTCGGCATCCTGTTCGAACAGTTCCGCGTCCAGCCAGCGGATGTGGACCTTTACCCGGTTGGCGATCCCGCCATGGACCAGCGCCTCGTGCAGCGACTTGTACGCATCCTGCAACCCGACATATTTGCCGACTACGCCGATCGTGACCTCGCCCTCGGGGTGGCTCAACCGCTCCTCGATCTCGGTCCAGCGCGACAGGTCGAGCGTGGCGGACGTGTCCAGCCCGAATGCGTCCAGCACCGCCCGGTCCAGCCCTTCGGCATGATATTGCACGGGCACGCCATAGATCGACTTGGCGTCCAGCGCCGGGATCACCGCTTCCTTGCGCACGTTGCAGAACAGCGCGATCTTCGCCCGGTCGCTGTCGGGCAGCGGCCGGTCGCACCGGCACACCAGGACGTCCGGCTGGATGCCCAGCGCGGTCAGGTCGCGCACGCTGTGCTGGGTCGGCTTGGTCTTCAGCTCGCCCGCCGCGGCGATATAGGGCACCAGCGTCAGATGCACGAACGCGGTCCGGTCGCGGCCCAGGTCGTTCCGCAGCTGGCGGATCGCCTCCATGAAGGGCAGCGATTCGATGTCGCCCACCGTCCCGCCAATCTCGCAGAGCACGAAATCCAGCCCGTCCGTCTCGGCCCGCGCGAATTCCTTGATCGCGTCGGTCACGTGCGGGATCACCTGCACCGTGGCACCCAGATAATCGCCGCGCCGTTCCTTGGCGATGATCGTCTGATAGATGCGGCCCGACGTCACATTGTCCGACTGTCGGCTCGGCACGCCGGTGAACCGCTCATAATGGCCGAGATCCAGATCGGTCTCCGCCCCGTCGTCGGTCACATAGACCTCGCCATGCTGGTACGGCGACATCGTCCCCGGATCGACGTTCAGATAGGGATCGAACTTCCGGATGCGGACGGTGTAGCCACGCGCCTGCAACAACGCCGCAAGGCTCGCCGCCATGAGTCCCTTGCCGAGTGACGAAACCACGCCACCGGTGATGAAAATAAACCGTGTCATGGGAGTATCGCGTTAGCGACCCGACCGGGGGGACGGCAAGGCCCCGACTCCGCGACGCCCGACATTAGCTGGGGATCGTTTCGAGGGAAGGGATAACCGGGGAGGCCCTGAGGGACCAACTCCAGCCGCCAGCCATCCCCGTCAGGCCTGACCTGGTCCGGGATCCCGCTGTCGTCGAACCTTCCCAAGGTCGCCTCATTCCCGGATCGGGCTGAAGACCTCATGCTCTAGCAGCGCCCATGCCAAGCGCAGTCGAGGGACTCGTCGAGCGCAGCCGAGACGGCCAACAGTGCCGTCGGCTACGCCCGCAGAAATGCACCGACTGCGGCACCGTCGCAGTCAGTCCCGTGCGTTTGTCAGCAAGCAGTCGAAGGGCTCGGCAGGGCCGGGGCGTCACCCTATCCCACAGCTTACTGCCCCGCAGCGTTACCGGTCGCAGGCGTCGGCACGTCCACCACCGGAGCGGCCGCAGCCGGGGTCCGAACAGCCGGCGTCGTCGCACGCTCGCGGCGCTCCGCACGTTCCGCGGCGCGCGTCGCGGGGCGCGGCGTGTCGGCGGCGGCCGGGTTGGTGCGGACGGTCGCTGGCGGGTTGCTGATCGGCGTGTCGGTGATCGCCGCTGCGCCGTTCGTCAGCGCGCCCGTGGTCACCGCCCCCGCCGCCGCCGCAACCGGGT
>NZ_MOLY01000026.1 GCF_001956315.1 Sphingomonas montana
AGGCGGACGGCCGTGGTGAGGCGGAGCCGGTCGCTTCAAACCTTACGCCCGACGGGCAGGATGACGCACAAGGCCGTACAAAGAACCGACGCGTGACTATCGTCATCCCCCGCTGACCGGGCAAGCCGGCAGCGATTAACTATTGCCGACGTCATCGCGCCTGGCCGGCGACAGGTCTCGAGCGGAGCGCGGTTTCTCCATCGGCCGCTTGGACCCAAAAGCGGTTGATTAAGCCTGAATAAAGGCAACTCGAAAGCGGTCGTTCGTTCAGCTACGAAAGGACGTCGATTTCACGATCACCCTCGCAGATCTCGGCGCATGAAGCGTGCCGCCTGGGGCCATTCACCTCTTGGCCACACTCAATCCAAGCCGGATGCGAAGCTCGGTCAAAAGTTCATTGGCGTCGGTAGGAACAGAAATTCGGTGTTCGCGCGCGTCGCGGGTACCCAACCGTCTTCCTCGCCGCCGTGCCCTCGCTCCCGTGGCCACCGTCTGGCTACACGACAGCGGCAAGGCGCTGGAAGGCGGCGCTGAGCGCGTCGATTGAGTAGGGTTTGTGCAGCAGTTCGAACTCGCCCGAGCCGTCTTTCGACAGGATCTCGCTGTACCCGCTGGTCAGGATGATCGGCATGTCCTGCCAATGCCGTCTGATTTCATGGGACAGTTCGATCCCGTTCATGCCAGGCATCATCACATCGGAGAAGACCACGTCGCACTGGTCCGCATTCTCCCACAACTGTTTCAGTGCTTCGTCCGCATTCCGCGCCAGGGTGGCGTGATGTCCTAGGTCGTCAAGCGCCGCCATCGCAAAGCCGCCTACTTCCGGATTATCTTCGACGACCAGGATCCGAAGCGGTGCAAACGATGATCTATCGAGCGGCAGAATACCGTCGACCGAATTCGACAGCTCAACTTCGCGGGGAAGAAAAAGGGTGAATTTCGCACCCTCCCCGACCTCGCTCGTCGCGATCACGTCACCACCAGACTGCTTCGCGAAGCCGAACACCTGTGACAGGCCGAGACCGGTACCATGTCCCACCTCCTTCGAGGTAACGAAAGGTTCGAAGATGCGTTCGAGATCATCGGCCGCGATGCCGGAGCCGGTGTCGACGATCGCGATACATACCCAGTCGCCCATGCGTGCGCCATGCCCGCGGACCGGTGGGATGTGATCACATGGTTGAACGGTAATGGTCAGCCGCCCCTGCTGCTTCATCGCATCGCGCGCGTTGACCGCCATGTTGACGATGGCCGTCTCGAACTGCGTCACGTCCGCATTCGCATAGCATGCGCGATCCGAGAGATGCAGGTCCACTTCGATCATGGCACCGGCAAGCATCTCCATCATGTCATGCAGACGGCGGATGGTGTCGCCGACGTCGAACACCTGCGGCGTCAATGATGATCGCCTGGCAAAGGCGAGCAGCTGGCTGGTGAGCTTGGCGGCGCGATCCGCCGTCTGGGCGATCGCGTCGGTGTACCGCTCCCGCCGGTTCTCGGTCAGGCCAGGCCGCATCAGCAGCTCCGCCGATCCCCGGATGACGGTCAGCAAATTGTTGAAGTCGTGGGCGATGCCCCCGGTCAGCTGACCGAGCGTTTCCATCTTCTGGGCCTGCCGCAAGGCATCGTGTGCGCGGGTCAACTCGTCCGTCCGCTCCGACACACGCCGTTCCAAGGTGTTGTTCACATCCTGGACCGCCGCAAACAGCCGCGCATTGTCGATCGCGATCGCCGCCTGTGCAGCGACGCTGGACAACAGCCGCTCATGCCGCTCGGTAAAGCGGCTAGGCTCGGAATGACCGAACAGCAGGCCGCCCAGCACCTCGCCCGTTCTGGACACCACCGATGCCGCCAGATAGCTGCGGACTGCCAGATGACCGGGCGGCATGCCGGCATAAGGCAGGTTGCGGCCGTACCGATCATCAACCAGTATGTCGTCGGAACGAACCACGCCTTCGTTCCGGAATGTCGGCTTGAAGATGGCAGTCTCTCGAGGACGACCCAGCGCCTCGAACTTGGCTCGTGGTGCGCCGGATAGCGTAAAGATATCAAGGCGCTGCCCGGTTTCGTCCAGAAGGTTGTGGAAATAGGCGCCGAATTCGGCGCCGGTCAGTTTCACGCCGGCATCGGTGACCATCTGCACGAGTGGCTCGATGTCCAGCTCGGCCGCGAGAGCCGCACCCGTCTGATTGAGGGTTTCAAGCGTCTGCGTCTCGGCGATGAGGCTCTGTTCCAGCACCACGGCATCGGTTGTCTCAATGACCGTTGCCAGCACGCCGGCGGGCGTGCCGTCCGGGTCCAGAACCGGGGCATAGCTCAGGTCAAAGAAGACCTGTTCGGCTGCCCCATCGCGGTAGATCGTCATTTCCTGGCGGGCAAATGTTAGCGACCGGCCTGCAAGGCAGGTTTGCAGGACATCTTGGTTAAAGGCGGCCGCCTCGGGCCATGCTTCCCGAACCGGACGGCCAAGGATAGCAGGATGATACCGGCCGGCGATCACCGCATAATGCTCGTTGTAGATCAGGATACCCTCGGCACCCCAGAGCAACGCCATCGGGATCGGGGACTGCAGAACGATTGCCGTCGCGAACCGCAGGTGTGAAGGCCAGTCAGCTAATGGCCCGGTGGTTGAGGCGCTCCAGTCATGCGCCGCAATCAACGACGCCATTCTATCCGCGCTCCGGAGAAAGCCGGGGTAACCACTCATTTTACGACAATGCCCCGCGCTGATATCCGTTTGTGACTGCTCGACAATTCTGCTGAAATCCTGATTGCCTGATTATCTTCGCGGCAGCGCCTCGGTTTTCCTGAACAGATGTTCGGTTGCCGACCCGCACAACCGACTTCCAAGGCTTGTATCTAAGCCAAGTGCCGGAGCCCCCGCAAGGTCAGGCTATGTGGTCGAGTGACGAATACTCGTAAAGCACCCGCTGGTAAGCGAACAAGGAGGCGTTCCATGCCTTGGCCTTCGGGGAGGCTCGGATTGGGTCATTGACCAGCGACCTCCCCATCAGGGACGCTACCGTCCGTCCCACGTCTATCGGATGTTCGGTTTGGGGAAGGCGGGGTACCGTGGCCGCAATCGAGAGCGCCGGCGGCAGCGCTTTGTCGCCTGCGTTGCTCAGGAACGTAGCTGACTGCAGGAACTTATCAGTGACCGGCATACCTCCCTTCAGGATCTCGCTGGTGCCAGTGGCGTAACGCCGGCTTATGTTCGACAGTTGGTCGGGGGAGCGTTCCTTGCTCCAGATCTCGTCACTCGTATCGTCGAAGGCCGCCAACCATCGTGGCTGACGCTCCCGCGGTTCAGGGACATGCTCCCCCTGCCCGCGGACTGGGCAACACAGCGGACGTTCTTCACTACGCAAAGCTTGTGCTTCGCTGTCGTTTTTGCTTGCGTCTGCCCTGACGTCCGAGGATCAACGACGTGCCCCCGAGATACATGGGAGTGGCGCTTCGAAACATCTTCCTTGCTGCCTCGGTCGCCCGCGTTTGCCCGGCCAGCTTGCCGTTAAAGGCGCATACGCCTGCTCGCAAGGACGGGTTTCGGACATCCGGCTTCGGCCGTCGCCCCGAGAGGAACATAGGGGCGGCTACAGGCGAAGCTACACGAGACGCCCCTGCAAAAGGGGAATTGTCATGAACTTTTTCAGGATTCTATTGCCGGCGTTGGGTCTCGCAGTCGCTGGATGCACATCTGTCAATGCCATACTCGCCAAAGAGGCTGACGAGGTTTTTCATAGTAAATTATCGTCACAACAGGTCGCAGACTGCTTCGAACAGGCCAACAATTTCGGTGTGATCGAAAGACCTGATGGTGCGCGCGTTGCTCAGTTCCGCAACGGCTATGGTGGCATCGTCAAATTATTTTCGATTTATCCCGAAGGAACGGGGAGCCGAATCGAAGCACGGCATAGCTTCGTTGGCGTACCCGGCATGAGATGACAGCGTTGCGTTGGTGCAAAGCCTAAAAAAAGAACTCGAGCCTGAGACCGCAGCGTAGCAAGTACGCAAAACTGCTAAAGTTAAAGCATAATGCGCCAAATAGCTTTGTGCGCAGGATGCAGTCATGGTAGAGGCGGGCTCACTTTTCGTCGTCCATGATGTTCAACTCACGCCTTTGCGTGCCACAGGTTTTCTACACAAGCATAGTCAGGAGCAAACCTTTAGCCCAAATACCGGCTGCGCGACCACTGGCTGTGTGTCTGGTCATATCGTACGCCGCAGCGCGGCTTGGTGACGTTCCGTATTGACCATCGCGATTTTTGACCTGACCTGTGACAACCGTTCCTGACGCCTCGTAGCAGCCGTCTCAAGGTCTGTTCGCGGGTCCGACCGGCCAGTTCCGGGTAGCCGCACCTTTAGCGTAATTACTCCGTCGTCGAGGACGGCACGTAAGGGTTTCTTGTTTTGGACGGCGCCAGGACCAATCCGCATTCCGGGCAGCTTCGAGGATGTTCAAAACCGGGAATGCCTTACAATGAGGCTTGCCGCAGCGGGTGAAAACCTGACCCATAACGTCCCTCGGATAAGCTTTCTTTTATACTGTCACAACGACGTGGTGGCGAACCTAAATCCTACGTGGCCGGAAGAACGGAGCCACCACAAACGCGGCATGCGAGCGACCAAATCGATACCGCATAATTGGCGTATGAGAGAAGATCGGTGATACCGTTTGAAGTTTAAATACTGGAGCGAGCGTCTATAGACGTTCGCTGGCCTGCCTAGCGTACTCATCGTTATAGAATTTACTGATCGCAATGCACGCCCGAAGAGGGGCTGGCGGAGAGGGTGGGATTCGAACCCACGGTACCTTGCGGCACAACGGTTTTCGAGACCGTCCCGATCGACCACTCTGGCACCTCTCCGCAGAGGCTTGGCACCGTGCCTGCGGGGCAGCGGTGGCGGTCCGAGCGGTGGCCTCTAGCGAAGCCGTGGCGGCTTGCCAACCCTTCTTGCACGCGCCGTGTCGATACGCTTGCGGTCGCGCGCCGACGCCTTAGATTAGACGCATGATAAAAAGCTTCGCATTCTCACCCGACCAGCACGCGGCAAGCCGGTCTGCACCGGCCGTGTCGCATGCGCGGTTCGCGATCGGTGCCGTCGTACGACACCGCCTGTTCGAATTTCGCGGCGTCGTGTTCGATGTCGATCCCACCTTCGCGAACAGCCAGGAATGGTATGATGCGATCCCGGAAGATATCCGTCCGTCCAAGGACCAGCCCTTCTACCACCTGCTCGCCGAAAATGCCGACAGCAACTATGTCGCCTATGTCAGCCAGCAGAATCTGGAACCGGACGAAAGCGACGAGCCGATCGACCACCCCGCGATCGCCGGGCTTTTCGATGGCTATCAGGACGGTCGCTACTCATTGCGGCGCGAACATCGCCACTGAGTGACGCCTGGGCGGTGCCGCTACCTCCCCGCGTGCGGAGGCAGGCTCTACCGCCACATAGCAAAGGTCGTTTGCTCATAGCGCGGGGTGCGATCACTTCGGTGGCATGACAGCCAGTATAATTCCGCCCCCCCAGCCACGTTTCGGGTTCGCCACGCAGGTCTTTGTTGGCGTCGCGGTAGGTCTTGCGCTGGGCTTCGTCGCCCGGACACTGGGTGGTGATGCGGCGAACCCGAACTGGCTGCTGCGGACGCTCGACGTGACCGGATCGACCTTCGTCCAGCTCCTGCGTGCGCTGGTCCCGGCCCTGGTCTTCACCGCGATCGTGGCATCGATCGCGAACATCCGGAACCTGCAGGGTGCTGCCGGACTGGTCTGGCGGACGCTGCTATGGTTCGGCATCACCGCGCTGATTGCGGTCTGCATCGGGCTGGTGATCGGCACGGTGTTACAACCCGGGGCGCAGTCAGGGCTGGTGCCCGGGTCCGGCACGGTGCCCGATACAGCCGGCAGCTGGCTTGATTTCCTGAAGGGCATCGTGCCGTCCAACCCGATCGGGCTGACCGTCTCGTCGCATCTGGACGCCGGTGGCAAGGTGGTGAGCAGCCTGTCGTTCAACGTCCTGCAGATCGTCGTCATCGCGTTGGTGATCGGGATCGCCGCGGTCCGGATCGGGGAGAAGAGCGACGCGTTCCTCGCGTTCAACCGCGCCTTTCTCGATATCGTGCGCAAGATCCTGTGGTGGGTTATCCGCCTGACGCCGGTCGGCACTGCCGGCCTGCTGGGCACCGCGGTCGCCCGATATGGCTGGACCACGCTGGCGCAGCTCGGGACCTTTGCGGCGGCGGTTTATCTGGGTCTCGCGATCGTGCTGTTCGTCGTCTACCCGATCATCCTGGTTGCCAACGGCCTGCGCCCGGCCGCCTTCTTTGCGGGTGCGTGGCCGGCGATCCAGCTCGGCTTCGTCTCGCGGTCGTCGATCGGCACGCTGCCGGTGACGGAAGCGGTCGCGGTCGCCAATCTCGGCGTGCCGCGCGATTATGCCGCATTCGCGGTGCCGCTCGCCGCAACCACCAAGATGGACGGGTGCGCGGCGATCTACCCAGCGATCGCCGGGTTGTTCGTGGCGCAATTCTACGGCATCCCGCTCCATCTGTCCGACTATGTACTGATCGCGTTCGTATCGGTGATCGGTTCGGCCGCCACCGCCGGCCTGACCGGCGCGATCGTCATGCTGACGCTCACGCTGTCGACGCTCGGCCTGCCGCTGGAGGGGGCCGGGCTGCTGCTGGCGATCGATCCGATCATCGACATGGGGCGCACCGCGGTGAACGTCGCTGGCCAGGCGCTGGTGCCAACCGTGGTCGCCAAGCGGATGGGGATGCTCGATCAGGATCGCTACGACTCGACCGTCGCCACCGGCCTGCCCGAAATCGCCTGATCCAAGGCTTCGGGGGTCACCAAAAGGTTGACTTTGATACCCATGGGGGTTAGCCGCGCTTCTCTTCCGAACGGGATTGGCACGCAGTCGATTCCCGCACCGGACCAGCTTTGAAGAAGTGATGAGGGCCATGTTCGCTATCGTGCGCACGGGCGGCAAGCAGTATCGCGTTGCCGCCGGAGACAAGATCGTCGTCGAAAAGATCGCGGGTGACGCGGGTTCGACCGTTTCGTTGGCCGATGTGCTGTTCGCCGGCAATGACGGCGCGGCGCAGGATGTGGCCGGCCTGACCGTCTCGGCCGAGATCATCGCGCAGGCGAAGGGCGAGAAGGTCATCGTCTTCAAGAAGCGTCGTCGGCACAACTACCGCCGTAAGAACGGTCATCGTCAGCACCACACCATCCTGAAGATCACCGCGATCGGCGATCACAAGGCACCGCAGGCGTCGGCTCAGCCTGCGTCGGCAGAAGCCTGATCCGCGAACCGGAGTAAAGAAAAATGGCACATAAGAAAGCAGGCGGTTCCAGCCGCAACGGTCGTGACTCGGCCGGTCGCCGTCTGGGCGTGAAGAAGTTCGGCGGCGAAGAAGTGATCGGTGGCAACATCATCATCCGTCAGCGCGGCACCCGCGTCTATCCTGGCGTGAACGTCGGCATGGGCAAGGATCACACGCTGTTCGCGCTGACCGAGGGCCGCGTGGCATTCCACTCCGGCAAGCTGGGCCGCAAGTTCGTCAGCGTCGAAGCGCCGGTCCTGGCCGAAGCGGCCGAGTAAAATCGTGCACCATGTCCGACATCGTCGGGCGATGATTTGAAGGGGAGGCGGATCGCAAGGTCCGCCTCCCTTTTTGCGTTCTTTCGACCATCGGATAGTCGCCAAGCCGTAACGCGACCCGGCTACGCCGCGCACGACCGACGGGAGAGTAAGAATGTTCGCGCGCACCGGAAGGCTGCTGCTCAGGCCCGGCTGGGCGGAAGATGCGCCTGTCATGGCGGCCGCACTGTGCCGCCCGCACCATGCTGTCGGGACGGAAGCCCATGCGGCTTGCGTGGCGGCGGCCCGTGCCGTGCTGGAACGCCCCCTGCCCCATGCCCGTCCGCATATGCTGATCCTGCGGCGCGGCGCATCGGCCGAACTGATCGGGACGATCAGCCTGATCGACCGCGGGGGCGCGGTGCAACTCGATTGCTGGATACGCCCGGACTGCCGCAACCGCGGCTATGCGACCGAGGCAGGCCATGCCACGATCGCGATCGCCGCAATGCTCGGAATTGCGCGACTGGAGTGCCCGCTCGCTACCGATCCCGCCGCCGCCGCCCTGCTTCGCAAACTGGGCTTTCGCGACGCCGACAACGGTCTGGTTCTGTACTGCGCAGCGGTGCCGCACGATCCGATTGATCGGCTCGCCGCCTGACGGCCGGACAGCGTGGCAAATGTTCGCCGTACCGGGACCGTTCTCGCACCTATCCGGAAACCGTAACCGACTTTTAGCGGTACTTCGTCACCCCCGACCTGATCCGGGGTTTCGCTGCCCTTTGGGCTGACGGACGAAGCGGGATCCCGGATCAGGTGCGGGACAACAGATATTCAAAGCGCGAACAGCGTCCTAAGCCAGCGCCAGCCGATGTTCCGCCTGCACGATCAGCGCGCGGTCATCCTCGTTCCAGGGGTGGAAATGCGGCATGAAATAAGACATCCAGGCCCCGCCGACCCGTCGTACCATGCCCGGCGCGATGAACGCTGCGTGGAACAGCCCCCAGCCCGCACGCCGACCGGTGATGCCGTCCTGCGCCAGCAGGTCCATCGCCCCGCGCGTCCGATCGATCATGAAATTCTTCGTGACGAGCAGCATGATCCGCGCCTTCAGCGACCAGCGTCTCCAGCGGGTCCAGCCCTTGGTCGCGTGCAGCCAGGTGTCGTATGCCACGCCCTTATGTTCGATTTCCTCGATCGCATGCCAGCGCCACAGCGCCGCGGTCTCGGGTTCGGCACGGTCCAGATGCGCCGGATCGGCCAGCAGCGCATGCGCCAGGATCGCGGTATAATGTTCCAGCGCGATCGTCGCGGCCAGGCTGGCGATCGGCGGATGCGCGCGGATGACGGCGAGCCGGGTGTCGACCGTCCGTTCCAGTCCGCTGACGTCGTAGCCCGCGTCCGTCACGCGGCGGTTGAACGCCACATGCTCGCGCGTATGCATCACCTCCTGCTTCACGAACGCCGCGATCTCGCCCGCCAGCCGCGGCGGCGTGCCGTCGCGAAAGGCCCGGACGGATTCGACGAAGAACGCCTCCCCCTTCGGGAAGGTGACGGACAGCGCATTATAGATCGCGGTCTGATACGGATCGCCGCCCAGCCAGTGGCGGTCCTGTGCGCTCCCCCGGCCGAAACGCCGGTCGCGGGGGGTGATCGACAGATCGGCGGGCGTATGGGACATGACGGACCTCGATGTGTTCTGACAAGGTTGTTAGTATGACGGAACCGACACGAGTGTCAACAAGGACGCGGCTGACCGCTGCCGACAGCAAGGATGCGGCGATCGCGGCGGCGCGTGCGCTGCTGATCGCGGACGGTCCGCAGGCGGTGACGCTGAAGGCCGTGGCCGCGCGGATCGGCAAGAGCCATGCGAACCTGCTGCACCATTTCGGTTCCGCGGCGGGGCTCCAGTCCGCGCTTGCGGCGTCCATGGCGGAACGGATCACCGCCCGCATCGGCGACGCGGTGAAGCAGGCCCGCGCCGGCCAGGCCGATCCCCGGATCATCGTCGACCTGACATTCGATGCGTTCGATTCCGAAGGGGCCGGCGCGCTGGCATCTTGGATGATCCTGTCGGGCGACCGGCGCGCGCTCGATCCGATCATGGACGCCATCCACGCGATGGTCGATGCGATCGGTGACCAGGACGGGCGGCCGGTAAAGGCGATGACATTGTCGCTGGTGCTGAGCGCGCTCGGCGATGCGCTGCTCGGCGATCCGGTGTCGCGGGCGCTCGGCCTGCCGCGTGGCACCGCGCGCGAAATGGCGGTGACGCAGCTGCTTGCCGCGGTCACCAGGGCAGACGAGGGAACATGCGGATAGCGATACCGGCGAACGCGGTTTCGTTCCGTGCCCGTTTCCGCTAAGGGCGCGCGATGCATTTTCTCGATCAGGCCAAGATTTACGTCCGTTCCGGCACCGGCGGCCCCGGTGCCGTGTCCTTCCGGCGGGAGAAGTTCGTCGAATATGGCGGTCCGGACGGCGGCCATGGCGGCAAGGGTGGCGACATCATCTTCGAAGCGGTCGCCGGGCTGAACACGCTTATCGACTTCCGCTATACGCAGCATTTCCGCGCCCCGCGCGGCAAGGGCGGGTCGGGGTCGAACCGTACCGGTGCGGGCGGCAACGACCTGGTCGTGCGCGTGCCAGTCGGTACGCAGATCCTGTCGGACGACAAGGAAACCGTGCTGCTCGACTTTACCGAGGCAGGGCAGCGCGAGATCTTCCTGAAGGGCGGCGACGGTGGCCGCGGCAACGCCAGCTACAAGACGTCCACCAACCGCGCGCCGCGCCAGCATGGCAGCGGCTGGCCGGAAGAGGAAGCGTGGGTCTGGCTGCGGCTGAAGCTGCTCGCCGACGCAGGGCTCGTCGGGTTGCCCAATGCCGGCAAGTCGACCTTCATAAACGCGGTGTCGAATGCGAACGCGAAGGTCGGCGCCTACCCCTTCACCACCGTGCGTCCACAGCTGGGCGTCGCGACGCATCACCAGCGCGAATTCGTGGTCGCGGATATTCCGGGTCTGATCCAGGGTGCGGCCGACGGGGCCGGCATCGGCGACCGTTTCCTGGGCCATATCGAACGGTGCCGCGTCCTGCTGCATCTGGTCGATGCGACCGGCGACGACCCGATCGACGCATGGCATATCGTCAACGACGAACTGGTCGCCTATGGCAGCGGGCTGGAGGACAAGCCGCAGATCCTGGCGCTGAACAAGGTCGACGCGCTGCCCGAAAAGGACATCGCCAAGATTGCGAAGAAACTCGCCAAGGTCAGCGGTGCCGACGTCATGCTGCTGTCGGGTGCTGCCGGCACCGGGCTCGAACCCGTGCTGGACCGGATCGTCGCGGCACTCGGCCCCGCCCCCGACAAGGCCAGCGCGACGACGGACACGAGCGACGGCAGCGACGCGGAAACGCCCGCCTGGTCGCCGATCTGATCGTCCGGCACCGGCGGTGGCGCAACGCTTCTCCCCGGGTCACTGCGGCCGGCTGATCGTCAAGATCGGGTCGGCGCTGCTGGTCGATGCGGACGGATCGATCCGGCGCGACTGGCTGGCGACCGTCGCCGCCGATATCGCGGCGGCACACGGCGCGGGGCAACAGGTCGTGATCGTATCGTCAGGCGCGATCGCGCTGGGTGCCCGCCGGCTGGGCCTGCCGAAGGGTGGTCGCGCATCGCTGGACGATGCGCAGGCCGCCGCCGCGGTGGGCCAGATCGCGCTGTCGCAGGCCTGGGCCGAACTGCTCGGCAACCGCGGGCTGACCGCGGCGCAGATCCTGCTGACGCTGGACGATCTCGAGGACCGCCGGCGCTATCTGAACGCCGCATCGACACTCGATCGCCTGCTCACGCTGGGCGCGGTGCCGATCATCAACGAGAATGACTCGGTCGCCACCGCCGAAATCCGGTTCGGCGACAACGACCGGCTGGCCGCCCGCGTGGCGCAGGCCGCGCGGGCTCAGGGCGTGCTGCTGCTGTCCGACGTCGATGGCCTCTACACCGCGAACCCGCGCCGCGACGAACAGGCGGTCCGGATCGCGGAAGTCACCCGTATCGACGCGCGCATCCGCGCCATGGCCGACGGAAGCTCCGCATCGGGCATGGGATCGGGTGGCATGGGATCGAAGATCGAGGCCGCCCGGATCGCGCAGACCGCCGGTGCGCATCTGGCCATCGCCAGCGGGCTGGTGCCCCACCCCATCGCAGCATTCCTTGCAAGCGGCACCGGCACCATATTCGTGGCGGACCCGGTGCGTGGCGCGCGCAAGTCGTGGCTTGCCGGCCGTCTGACCGCGCGCGGGACGATCCATGTCGATGCCGGTGCGGCCGCAGCGCTCGTTCGCGGGGCCAGCCTGCTCGCCGCCGGCGCAGTCGGCATCGACGGGCGGTTCGTGCGGGGCGACGTGATCGAGATCGCCGGCCCGGACGGCCGCTTCGCGCGCGGCCTCGCCGAATATGACGCGGCCGACGCGGTTCGCATCGCGGGCCGGCGATCGACCGACCATGGGCAGATCCTGGGCTATGCGCCGCGCTCCGCCCTCGTCCACCGCGATCAGATGGTGCTGCTATGACCATTATTGCCATGACCGGCGGCACAGGCTTCGTCGGCGGGCATCTGCTGACCCAGGCGGTCGCCGCCGGGCACCGCGTCCGTGCGCTCGCCCGACGACCACAACCGGCACGCGACGGCGTCGAATGGATCGCCGGTTCGCTCGACGAGCCCCACTCGCTCGCCGCGCTGATGGAAGGCGCGCAGGGCGTCATCCATGTCGCCGGCGCCGTCAACGCCGCGGACCGCGCCGGTTTCGCGCGCGTCAATATCGACGGGACCGCCGCGGTCCTCGCCGCCGCGACCGGTGCCGGCATCACGCGTTTCGTCCACGTCTCCTCGCTGTCCGCGCGTGAACCGCAGCTCAGCGACTATGGCTGGTCCAAGGCGCAGGCCGAAGGCGTCGTCACCGCATCCGGTCTCGACTGGTCGATCGTCCGCCCACCCGCCATCTACGGCCCCGGCGACCGCGAAATGCTGGAAATCTTCCGGATGGCCGCGCGGGGCGTCGTGCTGCTGCCGCCCGCCGGCCGCTTCTCGATCATCGCGGCCGAGGATTTGGCCCGCCTGCTGCTCGTGCAACTGACTGCTTATGACGGCTGCATTCTGGAGGCGGACGACGGCACGCCGGACGGCTGGGACTATCATGCGTTCGCGCGACTGCTCGGGACGATACTCGGCCGCCGCCGTGTCCGTACCGTCGCGATGCCCGGCATGCTCCTCGCTCTCGGCGCGCGGATCGACGGACTCGTCCGTGGCAAGGGTGCCAAGCTTACCCCCGATCGCGTGGGCTATCTTCGCCACCCCGACTGGGTAGTACGCGATCCCATGCCCGACGGTCCGTGGCGGCCGCTGATCGCCACCCCCGCCGGGCTGCACGATACGGCCCGCTGGTATCGTGCACATGGCTGGCTTTGATCCGCCTTTTTGCCGCAATCGCTTGGCAGAAGATCCTTCGACTTAGTAAGGGACGTCCATGACATCGCGCCAAGAGACCTTTAAAAAGGTCGCCGAACAGATCGAACCGTTCAACAAGAAGCAGGTCGCGCTGACCGAAGCGACGAGCTTTGCCGGCGACCTGGAATGGGACAGCCTGACGGTCATGGATTTCGTGGCGGCGGTGGAGGACGAGTTCGACATCCTCATCACCATGAACATGCAGGCGGAGATCGAGACGATCGGCCAGCTGGTCGATACGATCGAAACGCTGAGGAACCCCGCATGACCGACGCCAGCCAGACGCCGGACGCCGTTGCCCTGACCGACGTCCTGCCCAACCCGACGCCGCGCGACCTGCTGTCGAAATTCGACGGGCTGATCGCCGAGCGCCAGGCGCTGCTCGACACCGGCGTGCGCGATCCGTTCGCGATCGTGATGGAGGAGGTTCTTTCCCCCACCCTGGCGATCATCCAGGGTCGCGAGACGATCCTGCTCGGCACCTATAACTATATGGGGATGACGTTCGACCCGGACGTCGTGGCCGCGGGCAAGGCGGCGCTCGACCGATTTGGCGCGGGCACGACCGGCAGCCGGGTGCTCAACGGAACCTATCAAGGCCACCGCGAGTGCGAGGATGCGCTCCGCGAATTCTACGACATGAAAAGCGCGATCGTCTTTTCGACCGGATACCAGGCAAATCTGGGCGTCATCTCGACGCTCTGCGCCAAGGGCGACTACATCATCCTGGATGCGGACAGCCATGCGTCGATCTACGACGGCTGCTGGCTCGGCAACGCCGAAATCGTGCGGTTCCGCCACAATTCGGTCGCCGATCTGGACAAGCGGCTCGGTCGCCTGCCGGTAGAGGCGGGCAAGCTGGTCGTCCTCGAAGGCGTCTATTCGATGCTGGGCGACATTGCCCCGCTGAAGGAAATGGTCGCCGTCGCCAAGAAGCATGGCGCGATGATCCTGTGCGACGAGGCCCACGGCATGGGTTTCTTCGGCGAACATGGCCGCGGCGTGTTCGAGGAAGCGGGCGTCGCCGACGATATCGATTTCGTCGTGGGCACCTTCTCCAAGTCGGTCGGCACCGTCGGCGGTTTCTGCGTGTCCAACCATCCGAAGTTCGAAGTCATGCGGCTGGTCACCCGCCCCTATGTCTTCACCGCGTCGCTGCCGCCGTCCGTGGTCGCCACCGCGGCCGCATCGATCCGCAAGCTGATGCATGCCGGCCCCAAGCGCGAGCACCTCTGGAAAAACTCGCGCCGGCTCCACCAGGGGCTGCGCGACCTCGGCTACACGCTGGGTACGCCCACCGCGCAATCCGCGATCATCGCGGTCATGCTGCCCGATCAGGCGATCACCGTGGCGATGTGGCAGGGGCTGCTGGAACGCGGGCTGTATGTGAACATGGCGCGCCCGCCCGCGACACCGGCCGGCACCTTCCTGCTGCGCTGCTCGCTGTGCGCGGAACATACGGACGAACAGGTCGACCGGATCCTCGAAGCGTTCGCCGCGGCCGGGCAGGCCACCGGGGTGCTCGGCCAGCCCTGACCGCACGGTTTGCAAGCTCCGTGCCGCACGACTAGCGTGCCACGATGTTCGCCACGATGACCAGCAGCGGCGCGGGGGAGCCGGCCGGCCCATGGCGCCGCGGGCTGGCGCGCGTGACGGCACTGGTCCTGGCCGCGCTGCTCGTCGTGCTGATCGGCCTCGTCGCGATCGCGAACCAGCGGCGCGACGAAGCCCTGTCGCTGCAACGCCACAGCTATGAAATGCTGCTCGGCATCCGCGATTTCGATGCCGCCATGGCCCGGGCGGAGGCGGCACTCGGGCGCTTCGCCATTTCCGGTGCGCCGGAAACCGGCCGGGTCTATTTCGATCAATGGTCGCTCGCCGGTACGCGGCTGGACCGGCTGTCCGAACTGGCCGGCCCCGACGCGGTGCAGCGGCCTCTGATCGGCGCGCTGCGGGCGCTCTACGATCGGCGCGGGCGCGAGCTGGCCGCCCCCGCGCGCAGTGCCGCCGCTCGGGAGGGCTGGTCCGCGCTGGCGGCGTTCGATCGGGCGGGCAAGTCCGACAGTCTCGCCCGCCTCTCGGCGCTGGTCGAACAGATCTCGCGCAACGAACGGGCAACGCTCACCACGCTGTCGGTGGCGGCGGAACGGTCCGGCGCACGCTCCAACCTGCTGGCGGCGTTGTTGTCGCTGCTCGGCGTCCTGCTCAGCATCATCGGCATCGTGCTGGCCGCGCTCGCCGTCCGTGCCGTCCGCGCGCGGCGGGAGGCGGGGCGCCGCGCGGGGGCGCTCGAACTGGCGGTGGCGGCCCAGACCCGCGAATTGCGCGACGCAAACGAACGCCTGCAGGCCGAGGCGACGACCCGCGCCGCCGCCGAGGCACAACTGCATCAGGCACAGAAGATGGAAGCCATCGGCCAGCTGACCGGCGGAATCGCCCATGACTTCAACAATATGCTGGCGGTCGTTGTGGGGGGACTTGAACTGGCCAAGCGCCGGCTGGGCGGCGGTTCGCCGGACGCCGCACGCCATATCGACCACGCGCTGGATGGTGCCGGCCGCGCCGCCGCGCTGACCCGGCGGCTGCTGGCGTTCGCCCGCGCCGAACCGTTGCGACCGGAACATGTCGATGCCACGCGGCTCCTACGCGGCATGCGTGATCTGCTCGACCGGACGCTCGGCGAACGGATCGTGATAGACCTGGCGGTGCCGGACGACGGCTGGTCGGTCTGGTGCGACCCGCACCAGCTCGAAAACGCGATCCTAAACCTGGCCGTCAACGCCCGCGATGCACTGGGCGGCGAAGGCAGCGTGGGCGTCGCCACCGCGAACGTGCGGCTTGCCGCAGATGACGTGGGAACGCTCCCGAGCGGCGACTATCTGCGTATCGACGTGCGCGATGCGGGCTGCGGCATGGATGCCACCGTCATGGAACGCGCGTTCGAACCCTTCTTCACCACCAAGCCGGTCGGCAAGGGCACCGGACTCGGGCTCAGCCAGATCTTCGGCTTCGTCCGCCAGTCCGGCGGCGATATCGTCATCACCTCCCGTCCCGGCGCAGGCACCTGCGTCTCGCTCTATCTGCCACGGCACATCGCCGAGCCGTCGGCAGTGGTCGGCGTTGCGCCCCCCCTCCCCGCCCCGATGACAAAGGACGGTCATGGCGAGACGATCATGGTCGTGGAGGACGACGCCCGCGTCCGCGCGTCCACGGTCGCGGCGCTGCAGGAACTGGGCTACCGGCCCGTCGCCTGCGCGTGCGGCGAGGATGCTCTGGTCGTGCTGCGCACACGGCGGGATGTCCGGTTGATCATCTCTGACGTGGTAATGCCCGGCATGTCCGGGCCGGAACTGATCGACATGGTCCACACCGAGTATCCGGATGTCGCGACGATCTTCGTCACCGGATATGCGGGCGAGGCCGACAATGGCGACCGGCTCCGCGGCCACGCCGTTCTGCGCAAACCCTTCACCATCGCCGGCTTGTCGCGCGCCGTTGCCGAAAGCCTGGCATCCACCGAACAGGCCGCAACCGCCGGTTGAACCAGCATCGCGGTCAGCGCACCGCGCCGCCACGCAGCAGGCGCGGCAGCAGAACCAGCGCGCCGATCAACGGATGACGTCGCTGCCATGGCTCGATCTCGATCCGGGTCCCGGCATGGCGGTTGATCTTCCACGCGAGGTAATCGATCCCGCCGGCGAAGGTCGCACTGGCCTTCGCCAGCCGCAGCACGGTCAGATATTTGCCGTTGCGCCGCAGGGCGCGCCAGCGCCGAGCGCCGCGCAGTTCCGCGTCCGCGCCGTCGGCCGGCACGAGGTCCGGCAGGATCGCGTCGCCGAACCGCCGATACCGGTCTGGGTCGGCATCCACGATCGACCCGGAACGATCGTCGCGTTCCGCGCGCAACTCCGCCCGGTATGTCTGCGCGAACGCTATCCGCCACAATGCCAGCGGATCGCCGTGCGTCGCGGGCGGACAGAGTGGCATTGCGAGCGTCAGCGCGGTCGGCCCTGCCCGCGCGACCGAGGCGACCGTCCGAGATGCGGCTTTACCGTCGCTGGCCCACACCAGCCGCGACGGTTGCGCGAACCGCGCCCAGACCGATACGCTGCGCGCGTCCGGACCACATAGATCGTGCAGGTCCGCCTCGGACAGCACGGCATATTTCGATGCCAACCCATTGTAGGCGAACGGAAACACGTTGGGCGGCAGCAATCGGTTCGCGACCCGCATCCAGCGCGCCGGATAGGCGGCGGCATAATCGGAGACGATCAGGTAGAAATCGAGCATCTGCCCGTCCAGTTCGGTCGTCCGCAGGCAGGATCCGTAAAACAGCACCGCGCGCGCCGCACGCCCGTGCCGTTCCGCGATCGCAGCTGCCATCTCCGCAACCCGGGGATCGACCGGCAGCGCCAGTTCCGCCGCAACGAGCGATTGCAACGCCGTCGCGTCCATCTTCCCTGCCCCGCCGGCTATGCGTCAGGCCGCCAGGCGGAGGAAGGGAACCGGCGAGGTATGCTTCAGAACGATCGGAAATCCCTCGACATTCTGAAACAGCTCGCCGTCGAGGATGACGCTGGACCGGGCACCTTCGATGCGGATCTCGTCGCCGCGCTCGACATGCACGCCGTTCATCGCCTGCTTGCCCAGCCGCCCGCTGATGCCTGCAAAGATCGCGCGCACCAGCGTCCAGGGATGGTGGTCGACCATCATGAGTTTCAGCGCGCCTTCCGCCCCGCCGGCCATCGTCGACGCCTGCGTGCCGATCAGCATCTTCTGCAACGTCGTCACGATCATGATCGAGAACCGCCCCTGCAGTTGCCCCTGCCGCATCAGCGACACCTTCACATGGCCCGGTCGGGGCGGCAGGAAGGCGGCGCGAATGCCGAAGATCAGCGACAGCACGACGGCAAAGGCGGTCAGGACATGGCTGAACCCGTTGGGCAGGCCCAGCGGATACACCTTGTTCCGGCAGAACAGAATGGAGTCGGCCAGCCCTGCGCCACCTAGGAACATGCCCATCACGGGGCGCACGCTGGCATCGTCGCCGCTGGTCAGCGCGATCAGTTCGCGCCGCACGACATAGGCGTCCAGCCCGGTCCGGGCGATTTCCATCACCCGTTCCAGTGCCGCGACGGGATCGCCGACCGCACCCAGATCGAGCGCAATCAGGTTCGTCTTGCCGTTCGGCAGCACCGCGACCGGCGGTGGGCTGTCGCCGAACCACTGGCCGTGGTGGATCTCGGTCAACACCGTCTGCACGGTGCCGTCGCCGCCGTTGATGACCAGCACCACCGGGTCAACCCGCGCGATAGTCCGCAGCGCCTCGCCAATCTGGGCGACTTCCTCCACCTCATAGTGGAAGATATCGCCATGTTCGGCGCAGAAGGCGCGGATCCGCGGCAGCAGCGAACGATTGCCGGTCGATTTCGGGTTGGAGAGCAGTGCCACGCGTACCATGATTATCGTCCCGCCGACTTTGCGATCGGGCGAAAAGACATGCCCTGCATATAGTTGAGTATCACCGGCACCGTCGTCACGCCGTTGCCGACCGACACGGCGACCCGGTCGGCCGCGGGCTTGCGCTTGAACAACAGGTCCGTGACGGACACCTGCGGGTTGCCGGACATGCCGCCACCGTCCGCACGCCCCGTCTTGCGGTCGCCGTCCATATCGTGCCGCACCGATACCGCATAGGTGCCCGCCCGGCCGAGCGGCACGCACACATGCGCGACCCCGCTCGCCGGAACCGCCACATCGATCCGGTCGATATAACGGCCCTTTTCGAAGAACGTCGCCGGATTGCCGCCATAGGTCTGCACCCGCAGCATGCCGTGGCGCGCCTTGAATCCGCCGACCTGAACGAGGATCGCAGCCCCCGGCGCGGCACCGCAGGATCCGGCATGCGACCCGAGCGGCGCAGCGGTCGCCGACGCGCAGGACAATGCGCCCGCGACTACCCCGACCAGAACCGACAGTTTCGACATGACCTACGCACTCCCGGAAGCTATAGCCGCGCATCATCGCGGTGGTTCGACGAAGCCTCCTCGTTCACGACAGATCGGCCGCGTTTGAGGCCAAAACATGGTGATGGGGCGTCGCAATCTTGAAATTCGGAACCTTGACCGACCGCTACATCGCGCGCCTGATCGCCGTTCCGCTTGCCGCGACGCTCGTCATTGCCGCCATGCTGCTGATCCTGGACAAGATGTTGAGCCTGTTCGATTTCGTGGCGAGCGAAGGCGGGCCGGTGTCCGTGGTCTGGCGGATGCTGGCCAACCTGATACCCGAATATCTGTCGCTCGGCATCCCGATCGGCCTGACGCTCGGTATCCTGCTGGCATTCCGCAAGCTGGCGATGTCGTCGGAACTGGACGTCATGCGCGCCGTCGGGCTTGGCTATGGCCGGCTGCTGCGCGTACCCTATGTCTTCACGATTTCGCTGGCGCTGCTCAACCTCGCGATCGTCGGCTTCGTCCAGCCAAAGTCCCGCTATGCCTATGAAGGGCTGCGGTACGAACTGCGCTCCGGCGCGCTCGGTGCGTCGATCAAGGTCGGGGAATTCACGAGGCTGGGCAAGCGGATGACGCTGCGCATCGAGCGGGCGGAAAACAAGGGGCGCGACCTGTACGGCATCTTCGTCGATACGCAGGCGAGCGGCGGCCGCACGCTGGCGGTCACCGCCGAACGCGGCACCTTCCTGGCGACGGACGATCCCAACACCATCATATTCAGGCTGGCGAACGGGACGCTGGTCCATGACGCGCCCGGTTTCCGCGCGCCCCGCGTGCTCAGCTTCGTCGCGCACGATCTGCCGATCGACCTGCCCAAGATGGAATCGTTCCGCCAGCGCGGCAGCCGCGACCGCGAACTGACGATCCCGGAACTGTCGCGCCAGTCGAAGCTCGCGGCCACGACGCCGGCCACGCGCAACGCGCTGCGGTCCGAATTCCACTTCCGCCTGGTGGAGGTGGCCACGATGCTGCTGTTGCCGCTGCTCGCCCTGGCGCTGGCCGTGCCGCCGAAGCGCTCGTCCTCCGCGCTCGGCGTGTTCCTGGCGATCGTCGTGCTGGTGACGCAGCACAAGATCAACGAATATGGCGCGGGGCTCGGGACGCTCGGCCGGATCGATCCGATCATCGCGCTGTGGGTGCCGTTCCTGGCCTTCGCCGGCCTGACCATCTGGATGTACCACATGGTCGCGCATGTGCCGGGGGGGCAGCCGATCGCCGTGCTGGAACGCGGCTTCGCCAAGATCGGCGCCACCGTACGCGGATGGACGCGCCGCCGCAGCAAGGACGTGCCCGCATGAACCTGTCCTTCTTCGGATCCCGCACCATCACGGTGTACATGGCCCGGACCTTCCTGGTCCGCAGCCTGGCCGTGCTGGCGGCGCTCGTCATCGTCCTGATGGCGCTCGACCTGCTCGGCGAATCGGGCGACATCCTAGCGTACAAGGGCAATGGCAGTCCGCAGCTATGGGCCTATGTGTCGCTCCGCGCGCCGCAGATCATCGCCCGCTTCCTGCCGTTCGCGGTACTGCTCGGCACGCTCATCACGCTGGCGACGCTGAACCAGAACAGCGAAGTTATCGCAATGAAGGCGGCCAGCGTGTCGGCGCACCAGATCCTGACGCCGCTCATCATCGCCAGCTTCGGCGTGGCGGCCGTCTCGTTCATGTTCAACAACCGCATCGTCACCCGGGCTACCGCGACGCTGTCCGCGTGGCAGGCCGTGGAATATGGCCCCATCCCGGCCGATCGCGGCATCGTCTCCAACGTGTGGCTGCGCGACGGCGACGATCTGGTTCATGCCGACACGGTTGGCGGACGCGGCACGGCGACCGTGCTGCGCGGCGTGAAGGTCTACGACCGGACCGGCGGCATCCTGAAATCGATCGTCACGGCCCCCACCGCGCGCCAGCAGGGCGGGGCCTGGGTGCTGAACGGGGCACAACGGTTCGACGTCGCCGCCGGCGTCCGTGCGCCCGCGCCAGGATACCGGATCGCCGAGGGCGTTACCGCAGACCGCTTCACGCTTGCCGACGTGCGTCCCGACGAGCGATCCTTCACCGACCTGCGCGATGCGATCGCCGAACTGGCCGCCGCCGGCCGGCCGACCGGTCCGTTGAGGGCAGGCCTGTGGCACAAGATTTCCGGCCCCCTGTCCGCGGTGCTCATGCCGCTGCTGGCCGGCGTCGCCGCGTTCGGCCTGGCGCGGTCCGGGCGGCTGTTCCTGCGTGCCGTGCTCGGCATGGCGCTGGGTTTCGCCTATTTCGTGGCGGACAATTTCGCGCTGGCAATGGGCAATCTCGGTGCCTATCCGCCGGGCCTTGCCGCCTGGGCACCGTTCGTCCTGTTCCTGCTGATCGGCGAGGCCGTCCTGATCCGGACGGAGGAGTGACACCCGTCCGCCCGAAAAGCGCCATATTGCGAAAGCATAGCGGCCTTCTTACGTGAACGACCCGCGGGGGCCACCTGCGCGACGTACAGCCAAGGACCGCCCGTGAAGACGATCGAAACCCCCAGCGCCGGCTTCTGGAGCCAGCGTCACCATCTGGACCGGATGACGCTGCGCCAGCTTGTCGTCGCCTATTTCCAGTATCCGGCGATCATGGCGTATCTCGCGCTTTCCGCACTCTCCATCGCGGCATTCGTGTGGCGTCCGGCCGCCCTGATCCCGACGATCGCGGCAATCCTGTTTGCCGCGATCGTCTATCCGCTGGCGTGGTATGTCCTTCACCGCTTCGTGCTGCACAGCAAGTGGATGTGGAAGTCGCGCGTCCTCGCGCCGACCTGGAAGCGGATTCATTACGACCATCATCAGGATCCGAACCATCTGGAGGTGCTGTTCGGCGCGCTCCATACCACGCTGCCGACCATCGCGATCGCCACGGCGCCGATCGGCTGGCTGATCGGCGGCTTCGGTGGCGCCGCCGCGGCGCTCGCGACAGGCCTGCTGACGACCTGCTTCTACGAATTCTGCCATTGCATCCAGCATCTGGCCTACAAGCCCAAGAATGCCTGGCTGGCGACGATGAAAGCCAAGCACATGGCCCATCATTTCCATGACGAAACAGGCAATTTCGGCATCACCAGCTACTTCTGGGACAAGCTGTTCGGTACGCACTACAACCGGGTCAGCGAGCGCAAGAAGAGCCCGACCGTCTTCAACCTGGGCTACACGCCCGACGTCGCCAAGGATTACCCCTATGTCGGCGAACTGTCCGGTGGCGTGAAGATGAGCCACCCCGCATCGCGTATTCGGAACTGAGCGGATGGCACTCGCTCCGGCTCCCGTTCCCGCCGGGGTGCGCGTCACAGAAGTCCGGACGCGGGCCGAACGGACGGCCTTCGTCAATCTGCCCTTCCGGCTCTATGCGGATGATGCGGCCTGGGTGCCGCCGTTGCGCGGCGAGGTTCATGCCTTGCTCACGCCGGGTCGCAACCCCTGGTTCGAACATGCGACCGCGGCGTTCCTGATCGCACGGCGCGGGACGCGGGTCACCGGGCGCATTTCCGCGCAGGTCGACAGACTCGTGCAGGCGATGCCCGTTGATCAGGGCGGCGGCAGCGACGTCGGCCATTGGGGCATGTTCGAGGCGGAGGACCCCGAAACCGCGGCGGCGCTGATCGCGGCGGCGGAGGACTGGCTCCGTCGGCGCGGTGTACGTCAGGCGATGGGACCGTTCAGCCTGTCCGTGTGGGACGAGCCCGGCCTGCTGGTCGATGGCCACGATCATCCCCCCACGGTCATGATGGGGCATCATCTGCCGGCCTATGAAAGCTATCTTACCGCGGCCGGCTACACCGGGGTCAAGGACCTCTATTGCTACGAACTGGACATCACCGAAGACCTGCCGCCGCTGATCCAGCGGATCATCACGTCGGGCGAGCGCAATGGCCGCATCACCGTCCGCAAGGTCGACAGGCGTCGGTTCGCCGAGGAGGCTGCGATCATTCTCGGCATCCTGAACGACGCATGGTCCGACAATTGGGGCTACGTCCCGCTGACCGACGCGGAGATC
This sequence comes from Sphingomonas montana, assembly GCF_001956315.1. Lineage (GTDB taxonomy): Bacteria > Pseudomonadota > Alphaproteobacteria > Sphingomonadales > Sphingomonadaceae > Sphingomonas_R > Sphingomonas_R montana. The sequence continues at coordinate 23,125 of NZ_MOLY01000026.1, forward strand.
GCGCATGCCGGCAAGAAGCTGAAGCCCGTCGTGTTCGAAGACCTCATCATGATCGCGGAGGTCGAGGGCGAACCGGTGGCGTTCATGATGACGCTGCCCGATCTGAACGAATTGACCGCCGACCTGAATGGGCGGCTGTTTCCATTCGGCTTTGCCAAGCTGTTGTGGCGGCTCCGCAAGCCGCGGGTGCGGACGATGCGCGTGCCGTTGATGGGCGTGGTAAAACGCATGCAGGCGACCCGCCTTGCCAGCCAGCTCGCCTTCATGATGATCGAATATATCCGCCGCGCGTCCGTCGCCAACTATGGCGCGACGCGCAGCGAGATCGGCTGGATACTTGAGGACAACCAGGGCATGCGGTCTATCGCGCACGCGTTGAAGACCCGCATCAACAAGACCTACCGCATTTACCAGCGGAGCATCTGATTTAGCGGCTGTCCCGCCACATCATCGCGCCCCTCGCCCCGATCCGTTAATAAACGATCGAACACCCGATGCGCTCGGCCATTATTTCCCGTATCGGAGAAAGGCATCATCCCCGCGCGGAGAAATCATGGATAATCCGAAACCTGCGTCGGGCGCGCGTGACAACCGCCGTGCGGCACGCCACCCCTGCAATATACCCGCCACCATCATCGTGGACCGGATTCGCCATGAAGTCCGGATCAAGGACGTGTCGGCGCTTGGCTGCTGCCTTTCCGGCACGCCCGTACTCGAAAAGGGCGATGAGATCATCTGCGAACTACGGACCATCACCGTGGTTGCGACGATCGCCTGGTCGTCACCCCCGCTGCATGGGGCAAACTTTCACCGCGAAATCGACGTCGCGCAGATCCTGCGTGACAAGAACCGGTCGCGTTTCATGAACCGCCGGCTTGCGGGTGCAATGGCCGGCATCCCCGAATGATCGGTGCCAGCCACGGGGTTAGGTCGACGTGCCCCCCGTGGTGAGTTTGCGTGCGTGAGAGCTAGAGGTCCGCCATGATTGCCCGCAGAGCGGATATCGGTGCCGCCGTCCACGCCGCAGGGCCGGACGGCTCCACGCGCTGTAATCCGGCGATGAACGGTTCGATAAGAACTGCAGGATCGCGGTGGAACTCCGGCTGTCCCATGGCCCAGCGCGCCACCATCGTGCTGCAGGGATGCTTCACGGCACAGGAGAGATAGTCGGCGCTGTCGGTAATGGCCATGTCCGGTTGCGCGAACGCCTGCATCGCATGACTACAGTAGCTGACCCGAAACGTCGCGTCCCGGATCCGCACAAAGTCAACCACACTATTCTTATCCAGCCGCGCGGCGGCAGGAAGGGCTGGGTTTCTTTTGTTTTAGTCGTCATCGGGAGATGAGTGCGCGATGGACTGCGATGTCCGCAAATGGCCCGTTCGCGGACATTCACCCTTCCTGCTCACCGCCGCCCGAACAGCTTCTCCACATCCGCCGTGTCCAGCTTCACCCAGGTCGGGCGGCCATGGTTGCACTGGCCGCTGTGCGGGGTCACCTCCATCTCGCGCAGCAGGGCGTTCATTTCCGCGACGGACAGGATGCGCCCGGCCCGGACCGACCCGTGGCACGCCATCGTCGCGGCGATCAGGTCCAGCCGCCCGCGCAGCGACAACGCGGTGTCATAGGCCGCCAGATCGTCGGCCAGGTCGGTCACCAGCCCCCGCACGTCCCCCGCCCCCAGCAGCGCCGGCGTCGCGCGGACCAACACGGCACGCGGGCCAAACCGTTCCAGCTCGACACCGAACTCCACCAGTTCGGCCGCGCGTTCCTCCAGCCGGTCGCACGCCGTCTCGTCCAGTTCGACCACCTCGGGCAGCAGCAGCGCCTGCCGCGCGACGCCGCCCGCCGCCATGGCCGCGCGCATCCGTTCCAGCACCAGCCGTTCGTGCGCCGCATGCTGATCCACCAGGATCAGCCCGTCCGCCGCCTCCGCCACGATATAGGTCGCCGCCACCTGCCCCCGGGCGATGCCGAGCGGATGTTCCGCGGCGGCCGGCGTCATCGGCGCGGCATGTTCGGCACGGCCCGCCGGTTCGGGGCGATAGTCCGGCCGCGCATCCCACACCGACCCCTGCCGTGGCGCGGACGACAACGCGGACGACGGCGCCCAGGACGGGATCACCGGTTCCGCATGCCAGCTGCCCAGCGCGGCGGCGGACGGCCGCTGCACGCTGCGATGCCCCGCCGCGTCCAGAGCCGCCCGCAGCCCGCCGACGATCAGCCCGCGCACCAGCCCGGGATCGCGGAACCGGACCTCCGTCTTGGCCGGGTGGACGTTCACGTCCACCTCGTCCCCCGGCAGGTCGATGAACAGCGCCAGCACCGGATGCCGGTCGCGCGCCAGCAGGTCCTGATACGCCGCGCGCACCGCGCCCACCAGCAAGCGGTCGCGCACCGGCCGGCCGTTCACGAACAGATATTGATGGTCCGCCACCCCGCGGTGGAACGTCGGCAACCCGGCCACCCCGCCTAGCGTGACCAGGCCGCGGACATGATTGACGGACACGCTGTTCGACAACAGCTCCCGGTCGGTCAGCGCCGCCACCCGCCCGGCCCGGCTGTCCTGTGGGGTCACCGACAGCGTCCGGCGTCCGTCATGTTCCAGCGTGAAACCGATGTCCGGCCGCGCCATGGCCAGCCGTTTCACCACATCGACGCAGGCGCCATATTCCGACCGCACCGATCGCAGGAACTTGCGCCGCGCAGGCACGCGCTCGAACAGTCCCTCCACCCGGATTCGGGTGCCCGGCGGGATCGCGACCGGCGCATCGGCCGTCACGACGCCGTTGTCCACGGTCCGCGCCCAGCCATCACCGCCCGCTCTACGACTTTCGATCGTCAGACGCGAAACGCTGGCGATCGACGGCAACGCCTCACCCCGAAAGCCGAGCGTCCTGACGTCCTCGATCGCCTCGTCGGGCAGCTTCGACGTGGCATGCCGCTCCAACGCAAGCGCGATGTCGGCGCGCGCCATGCCATGCCCGTCGTCGGCCACGTCGATCCGCGAAATCCCGCCTTCCACAAGAGAAATCGCGATGCGCGACGCACCCGCATCGATGGCGTTCTCCACCAGTTCCTTTAGCGCGGCCGAGGGACGCTCGACCACCTCGCCGGCGGCGATGCGATTCACCAGATGCTCGGGCAGGCGACGTATTGACATGCCCCGTCCCGTAGCCCAATCGCCGGGTCTCCGCGAGCCGTCGATCATATGAAGCCATTCCTTGATCGGCGGATGGGGCACGCGATCCTATTCGGACCAGATGGGCGGGCAAATGATTTTTTCGCGATTGTTCAAGATGATGTCGCACGACATGGCGATCGATCTGGGGACGGCCAACACCGTCGTCTACCTGCGTGGCCGCGGGATCGTGCTCAACGAGCCTTCGGTGGTCGCGATCGAGACGATCAACGGCGTGAAGAAAGTGCGCGCCGTCGGCGACGATGCCAAGATGATGATGGGCAAGACGCCCGACAGCATCGAGGCGATCCGCCCGATGCGCGACGGTGTCATCGCTGACATCGACGTGGCCGAACAGATGATCAAGCACTTCATCGAAAAGGTGCACGGCAAGAGCCGCTTCCCGCGCTGGCCGGAGATCGTCATCTGCGTCCCGTCGGGGTCGACCAAGGTGGAACGCCGCGCGATCCGCGATGCCGCATCCAATGCCGGCGCGTCGCAGGTCTGGCTGATCGAGGAGCCGATGGCCGCCGCGATCGGCGCCGACATGCCCGTCACCGAACCGATCGGTTCGATGGTGGTCGACATTGGCGGCGGCACGACGGAGGTCGCGGTACTCTCGCTGCGCGGTCTGGCCTACACCACGTCGGTGCGGGTCGGCGGCGACAAGATGGACGAGGCGATCGCCTCCTACGTTCGGCGCAACCACAACCTGCTGATCGGGGAGGCCACGGCCGAACGGATCAAGAAGGAGGTCGGCACCGCCAAGATGCCCGCCGACGGCAAGGGCACGACGATCCACATCAAGGGTCGCGACCTGGTCAACGGCGTGCCGAAGGAGATCACGATCACCCAGGCGCAGATCGCCGAGGCGCTGACCGAACCGGTCGCCGCCATCGTCGAGGGCGTCCGCATCGCGCTGGAAAATACCGCACCCGAACTGGCGGCGGACATCGTCGATCAGGGCATCGTGCTCACCGGCGGCGGCGCACTCCTCCAGGGCATCGACGAAGTGCTGCGCGAGGAAACGGGCTTGCCGGTCACGGTGGCGGAGGATCCGCTGACCTGCGTGGCGCTCGGCACCGGGCGCGCGCTGGAAGACCCGGTCTTCCGGGGCGTCCTGCTCACCGCTTGAGGTCGCCGCCCGGATGGCGCCGCCCAAGCACCGGCGCCCCGGTTTCTCCCGCCGGGCGCAATATGGCCTGTTCGCCGGCTATGTGATCGCGACGATCGGCGTCGTGATCGCATTGGTGTCGGTCGCGATCTGGCGGCTCGATCCGACCGCCTTTGCGCTGGTCCGCGGGGTGGCGCTGGATGCGACCGCGCCGTTCAGCGCGGCGGGCGCCGCCGTGACGCGCGGCCTGTCCAGCGGCGCGGCGGAAGTCGGGGCATATTGGAACGCCGGGGCGCGCAACCGCCAGATGATGGACGACATGGCCGCGATGCGGACCGCGTTGATCCAGGCACGCGCCGACCGGTTCGAAAATGCCCGCCTGAAGCGGATCGTGCGTCTGGTCGATCGCACGCCGCAGACCGTCGTCGCAACCCGGATCATCGGCAGCACGGCGTCCGGCACGCGGCGGCTGGCGACGATCGCAGCGGGCTCGTCGTCGGGCGTCCGGCCTGGCCAGCCGGTACGCAGCGGCGAAGGGCTGGTCGGGCGAATCTTCGAAACCGGGCGCGGTGCGGCCCGCCTGCTGATGCTGACCGATACCGGCAGCACGGTCCCGGTGCGGCTGGTCCGCAACGGCCTGCCTGCGCTGGCCAGTGGCAATGGCGACGGCCGGCTACGCATCCGGGCGCTGATCGCCGGTGAAAACCCCTTCCGGCGCGGCGATCTGCTCGTCACGTCCGGCACCGGCGGCGTGTATCCACCGGGCATACCGGTTGCCGTGATCACCGGTGCGGACGCGCTGACGCCGCTCGCCCGCGCGCTTGCCGATCCGGATCGGACCGACTTCGTGGCGGTGCAGGCCATCTACGCGCCGGAAGCCGCCGCCCCGCCCCCCGGCCTGCCTACGACCGGCGCCGCCGCCCCTGCCGTAACGGGGGCCCAATGATCGGCCGCCCGCCTGCCGGATCGGCGCATCGCGGCGCGTTGATCGACGGACAGGCGCCGACCGTGTCGCGCTTCGCCCGCGCGGTGCCGCCGGTCACCACGCTGCTGGCCTCGCTGCTTACCGGCGTCCTGCCGATCGTGGCGGACGCGCCGGCACTGCCGCCGTTCGGCCTGCTCGTCGTGCTCGGCTGGCGGCTGCTGCGCCCCGAACTGTGGCGCGCCTGGATGGCCTTGCCACTCGGTCTGGCGGACGATCTACTGACCGGGCAGGCCCCCGGCACGGCGATGGCAGGCTGGACAATCGTCTTCCTCGTCCTCGACGTCGTCGACGAACGCTTCCTGTTCCGCGACTATATGCTGGACTGGGCGATCGCGGCGGTGGCGATCTGCGTCTGCATCATCGGGGCGCTGCTTGCGTCCGGACAGACCATCGCGCAACTGCCGCTGTTCCTGCCGCAGATGGCGCTGTCCATCCTGTGCTTCCCGCTGGTCGAACGGCTGTGCGCCGCGATCGACCGCTGGCGGTTGCGCCAGTGAGGTGGCGTCGCACCCAGCAGCGCCCCCCCATGACGGAACATGCGCAGGGGCTATCCTTCACCCGCCGCGCACTGGTGCTGGGCGGGGTCCAGGGGGGGATCATGGCGATGCTGGCCGTCCGGATGGGCTGGCTGTCGGTCGCGGAGAACGAGCATTACCGGCTGCTGTCCGAAAGCAACCGCGTCCAGTTGCAGCTCATCCCGCCCCGCCGGGGCTGGATCGTCGATCGCAACGGCCGGCCGATGGCTATCAACCGCACCGATTTCCGCGTCGACCTGATCCCCGATCAGTTGCACGACCGGGACCGCGTGCTGGCCGACCTGCGCCGCATGCTCGGCCTGTCGCCGGACGATATCCAGCGGATCACGGAGGAACTGGCCGGGTCGCCGGGTTTTCGGCCGGTGCCGGTGGCGGAGAACCTGCCCTACGAGATGTTCGCGGCGGTCTCCGTCCGGTTGCCCGACATGGCGGGCGTCGCCCCGGCGCAGGGCTATTCGCGCTATTATCCCGATGGTGCGGCGATCGCGCACCTGATCGGCTATGTCGGCGCGGCGTCGGCAAAGGATTATGAACGCGACCGCAATCCCCTGCTCATCACGCCGGGGTTCAAGGTCGGCAAGGAGGGACTCGAACGCTCGATGGAGTCGCTGCTGCGCGGCGCGCCCGGTGCCAAGCGGACGGAGGTGACCGCGCGTGGCAAGCTGGTCCGCGAACTGACGACGCGGCCCGATACCAACGGCCATACGCTGAAACTGACCATCGATGCAGGGTTGCAGGCCTATGCCGCGCGCCGGCTGGGCAATGAATCGGGCGCGGTCGTGGTCGTCGATACCCACACGGGCGATCTGCTGACCATGACGTCGATGCCGGCCTATGATCCCAACAGCTTCACCGACGGGATCAGCCATGCCGAATGGGACATGCTGTCGCAGGACGATCACCTGCCGCTGCTCAACAAGACGCTGCAGGGCCTGTATCCGCCCGGATCCACCGTGAAGCCGATCGCGGCGCTCGCCATCCTCGAAGCCGGCATTTCGCCGCTCGAACGCGTCTATTGTTCGGGCAGCTACCGGCTCGGGTCCGGCACCTTCCACTGCCACAAGCGAGGCGGCCATGGTCCGCTCGATATGTATGGCGGCATCGCGCAAAGCTGCGACGTCTATTTCTATACTATGGGCCGGCGAATCGGGATCGACCGGATCGCCGCGATGGCGCGCAAACTGGGCCTCGGCAGCGAATATGCCCTACCGTTCAAGTCGCAAAGCTACGGCACCGTGCCGGACACGGCGTGGAAGCTGAAGAAATACGAAAAGGACTGGACGGTCGCCGATACGCTGAACGCCACCATCGGCCAGGGTTACATGCTTGCCAACCCGTTGCAGCTGGCAATGATGGTCGCCCGCATCGCCAGCGGCCGCGCGCTCGTGCCCGCGCTCACCCCGGGCGCGCGCCGCGCCGCGCCGCCGCTGCCGATCGATCCGGCCCATCTGGCCATCGTCCGCCAGGCGATGAGCAACGTCATCAACCATGGCGGCACGGCCGGGCGCAGCAAGCTGCCGATCCCCGGCGTGGAAATGGCGGGCAAGACCGGCACCGCGCAGGTCCGCCGCATCACCAAGGCGGACCGTGCCCGCGGCGGCAAGTTCGGCGGGGCCGGCACGGACTGGAAATATCGCGACCACGGCCTGTTCGTGGCGTTCGCCCCGGTTGCCGCGCCGCGCTACGCGGTCGCGGTCGTGATCGAACATGGCATATCGGGCAGCGGTGTCGCAGGGCCGATCGCGCGCGACGTCATGACCTATGTCTACGACCGGCCAAAGGCGGAGAAGATCCTGGCCGTGCTGGAGGAAAGCTGGGGCGGTGACATTCCGACCCGCGCCGCCGCGCACGCCGCGGAATGGCGGGCAGCCCGCGCCGCCGAACTCGCGCCGCCGCCTGTGGTCGTCCCCCCCGCAAACGTCCCCCCGCCGGCCACGCCCGCGACGTCCACACCTGCCCCGCCCCCGCCCCCGCCCTTGTCCGAGCGAGGACCCGTCGAATGAATCGCGACAGCGTCGTCCCCGCGGCCTTGGCCAACCTGCCGTGGCGGATCATCCTGCTCGTCATGGCGATCGGCGGCTTCGGGCTGGTCGTGCTCTATTCCGCGGCCGGCGGCAGCCTCCGCCCCTGGGCGCAGTCGCAGGGGATCAAGCTCGTCCTGTTCCTCGGGCTGGCACTTGCCGTCTCGCGCGTGCGGGAGGAGCAGCTGAAGGCGGTTTCCTTCCCGATCTACGCCGTGCTCGTCACTCTCCTGCTCGCGGTGGAGGTCTTCGGTTTCGTCGGCGGCGGCAGCCAGCGCTGGCTCGATCTGGGCATCATCCGTCTGCAACCGTCCGAACTCATGAAACCGGCGATCGTGCTTGCCGTGGCGCGCTTCTACGACCTGCTGCCGTCGGGCGAGATCCGGCGGCTGAACGCGCTCTGGCCGGCGGGGCTGTTGATCGGCGTGCCGTTCGTGCTGGTCATGCTGCAACCCGATCTCGGCACCGCCACCATGATCTTGGCCGGCGGCGTCACCGTCGCGTTCCTGGCCGGCATTCCGATCCGGCTGTTCGTGGGTGCCGGCGTCGCCTTTGCCGCCGCGCTGCCGGTCGTGTTCGCTTCGATGCACGAATATCAGCGCAACCGGGTTTTCATCTTCCTCGACCCCGAAAGCGATCCGCTCGGCACCGGCTATCATATCAGCCAGTCGAAGATCGCGATCGGTTCAGGCGGCGTGTTCGGCAAAGGGTTCCTCGCCGGCACCCAGAGCCATCTCGACTATCTGCCCGAAGGCCATACCGATTTCGTGTTCGCGACGATGGCGGAGGAATGGGGCCTCGTCGGCGGTTGCCTGCTGATGCTCGGTTTCTTCCTGGTCGTCCGCTGGGGACTGAACGTCGGATTGCGCGGCCGCACGCGGTTTGCCCGCCTATCGGCGGCGGGGCTGGCCACGACGATCTTCTTCTACGTCGCGATCAACCTCATGATGGTCATGGGCCTCGCCCCCGTCGTCGGCATCCCGCTGCCGCTCGTGTCGTTCGGCGGTTCCGCGATGATGACGGTGATGCTGTGTTTCGGCATGCTGATGGCCCTCGACCGCTCCCATCGGCGACAGCGGTGATTAACCGCTTGCAGGGTCGCCCCCCCTTTGCTAATCGGCACCCAGCAGCCCGAACGACCCAGGTCTTCGTTGCTCCGGACGCATAGCTCAGTTGGTAGAGCAGCTGACTCTTAATCAGCGGGTCCTTGGTTCGAGCCCAAGTGCGTCCACCATAATTTGCCTTCAAAATCAGTTAGTTAGCTGCCAAGCAGGCGCGCGCTCTGTGGTCATCTGGTAGCCCCGTAAGTCAGTCGTAAGTAGCTGGCGCAAGCGGCGGCGCAGAACATTGTTTGAACAACCGCCGCGACCCCTTATCTCCGGATGAACGGTTTAGGGGCTGCCGATGCTGCTGGGGGAGATGGTGCTTCGCGTGTGGGACGTAGAGCACGGCGCGTGCGCCATGTTGCACCACACGTACGACGGCCGAGCCGGTCGTCTTGCCATGATCGACTCCGGGCGCACCGCCGACTGGCGACCTAGCACGTACATCCGGCACCAGCTCAATCGGGCAACGCTCGATTATCTATTTATCACTAACGCGGACCAGGACCACATGTCCGACCTCAAGGGGCTGGACGAGGCGGGAGTGACCGTCCCTGTGCTGACCCGTAACCCCACGTACACCGGGCAGCAGATGGCAGGGATGAAGGCCCTGGGCGGCCCCCTAAGCCGCGACGCCACATGGTACGTGAACGCCTGCGGCAGCTACAACCAGCCTGTCGCAGAGCCGTTCGATGACTACATGGGCGGAATTACGGCCGCTTGGTTCTTCAACCCTTACCCGCAGTTCGTGAAGACGAACGACCTCAGCCTAGTGGTGTTCATCCATTACGCCGGCTTCAAAATCCTCTTCCCCGGCGACCTTGAGGTGGCAGGCTGGCGAGCGCTCCTGGCCGACCCCGCGTTCCGAACTGAGCTGACCACGACCAACATACTGGTTGCCTCACACCACGGCAGACAGAACGGGTACTGCGAGGACGTGTTCGACTACTTCACCCCTGACGCTGTGGTGATCTCCGACAAACCTATCGTGCACGACACGCAACGCACCGTACCGGACTACCGCCGGGTGGTCAGGGACGGCGGGGTAATGGTGCGCACGACCGGCAAGCGCCGCCACGTGCTGACCACACGTCGAGACGGTTGGATCACGTTCACCGTCGACGGGAACGGCAGCTACTTCATCGACACCGAGTGCTTCGGATGAGCAGCAAATCGCTCAAGTCCGAGTACCAGAAGTGGCTGTGGATGCTGGCCACGGCCGACCTGATCGTGGTCGCCTTCTTCCTGCTCCCCGGCGTGGGTGTCGGTGGCGACATCTCCAAGCTGGCAAACTGGCGGCTGCTGACCACGGTGCTGGTGCCCATCGCCGTGCTCCTTCTCGTCAACGTACTGCCCCACAAGGCCAAGTGCATGTTGGTGTACTGGAAGCCGTATGGCTGGATGCCTGGCTCAGAGGTGTTCTCCAAGTTCGCTCCCGACGACGTGCGGGTGGACATGAAGGCGCTGGCCAAGAACGTCGGCCAACTCCCCGAGACGCCGCGCGAGCAGAACGCGCGCTGGTACCAGCTCTACAAGTTGGTGGAGAACCGGACAGAGGTCGCCGAGGCGCACCGGAGCTTCCTCATGTACCGGGACATGGCGGCGCTGAGCTTGGCGTTCGCGCTGCTCACCCCCGCGGGCCTGTACCTCATCGGGGCCGCCAGGGGCGCGCCGTGGCTGGCAGCCGCCGTCTTCGCGAGCCAGTTCGTCCTCACGGCGCTGAGCGCCCGTTGGAGCGGTGTGCGCTTCGTCTGCAACGTGGTGGCGCTGCACTCGGCCAAGAAGATCACGGGCGCGGGTCCCGCTCGCCAGCCAAGGCGGGCCACCGCCCAGCAGAATTAAGCCGAGCACATTATGACAGACTTCCGCTGTCAACGGGGCGGCAAAAACGTGAGTGATACGAGGGCGCTGGGCGCATGACCGCCTGATTAGATGTTTGCTGCCGCGGCATTCCTACCAGTCAGCTCGCTTTGGTCCCGTTAACACGCACTGGGCTACAGCGGCAGCCGAGGCATTGAACGCAGCTTCAGCCTTCTTCCACCCCGAGCCAGTCCATTTGCCAATAGGTCCCCAACGCTGGTTGAAGCGCTCCAAGCTACTCTGAACAATCCGAAACCGACCTTCTCGCGCCTCAAACGTTAAGGTACTGCGTACATTCCATTCTATTAGACCGTCAGGGTAACTGATCGCGTTCCTCGCCACGATCGTGCCACCGTCGAAATCGCTGCTGATGATAAGTTGGGCGTCCGTCGAACCGGGTTTTAGGTTCTGGGAAATGCAGATGCTGGCACGTTGCGCTACTTCTTTCGGCGTCCCGGTCGTCTGATAAATCTCACTAGTCACCTCCGTAAGGTAATCAGCTGCCCTGGCGGATGTTGAGGCACATGTGGCGACCGACACGAGCAGGGCAATCAAAAATGGTTGGGACGACATGGCTTGCTCCGCTTTGTTCGGAGCGGCCCGGCCGAAGCCGGGCGTTCGTAACCCAAGCTCTCGCCAAGGCGCATGCGCCTTTACCGGCGAACCGGCTGGACATGCGCGCATGCCGCCCGGCCGCAAATCTGCGACCGGCCGAGAGCTTTGGAGGTTACGACGCCCCACGCCTGGAGTTTGCCGGACGCGTCCAATACCTGCCACGGAGTGGCAGCGGAGTTCAAGGAGGAGATCTGCGGCCTTAGATACAGGGGCAGCCGCTCTGGCGCGTGCTGGTGAACTAGGCTAAAGACCTTTGTTCAGCTGTAGAGGTCGGCAGCAGTCATCCGCGGTCACTCAGCTAGTAACTTCAGTTCGCCGCAACGGACATGCGTTCCGGGCGGATAATCAGCCATGGCCCCTCGACGAACGCTCAGGGTGTAGCTATGGCTTTTCCCAATCCATCTAGTTTGACCGAGGAATTTGCGTGCAGGCGTACAAGGCGATGGCGGAACGCACGACCGATGTCGTGGATGATCGGATCAATGGAGAACGGCTGGTGATGGCTCCCGATCTCCGCAGGATCGTAGGCGATGCCGGCGCCATCCCGCTCCCTGCCGGCACGGCGGACATGGTAGTCACGTCCCCGCCCTACTGGCAAAAGCGCGACTACGGCGTCGTGGGCCAACTCGGGCAGGAGGCCACACCCGACGAGTTCGTGCAGCGCCTGGTCCGGTGCATGCAGGAGTGGCGTCGCATCCTGCCGCGTTGGGGATCGGTCTTCATCAACATAGGCGACACCTACCATAATGGTTCGCTTGCCTGCGTTCCAGGCCGCCTGGAGATCGCGGCGCAGGCCGACGGCTGGATTCTCCGGAACCGGATTATCTGGGTCAAGGAGGGCGGAATGCCCGACCCAGCCAAGGATCGACTGAAGAGCCGTCACGAATACATCCTGCACTTCGTCCAACGTCGTCGCGGATACTACTACGACCAGTTCGGATACGCCGAGAAGTACGGCAACGGGACGGGTCCGAACGACGTCTGGCGGATCGGACTGAGGCGCGATGCCGGCGCCCACTTGGCGCCCTACCCGGAGGAACTGGTGGACCGCTGCCTCACGTTGGCCTGTCCCTCGCAAGTCTCGATCGCGACCGGTCAGCCCCGCGAGCGCATCGTACAGCGCACGACCGAACTCGATCCCGATCGTCCGCAGGCGCGAAGGGCTATGGAGCTGGCGAAACAGCACGGACTGACGCCAGCGCACCTGGCTGCTATCCAGGCCACTGGCATTTCCGACGCCGGCAAGGCGCTGCTCGTGCAGAACGGCACCGGTCGCAACACCGCGCAGGTGAAGCTGCTCGCCGCGGAGGCGAAGGAGGTCCTCGGTGGCTACTTCCGCGAATTCACCTTCGCCAAGCGGATCACGGCCGGCTGGACGGGAAAGGGGGACGGCCCCTTCCGGCCTGGCATCGTGCTCGACCCGTTTATGGGCACCGGAACCACGTTGCGGGCGGCGGCTGCTGTCGGACTCGGCGCCATTGGTGTAGACCTCGATTCGCGATTCAGCGGCGAGGGGACTGGGATTGGCGACGGCACCTGACGAGCAGCGATACGTTCTAACCCTACCCGCCGTGATCGCAGCCATTCATCGGCTGAGCCAGCGCAAATCGCACGAGCACTTCCCAGGCTATCTGCTCCTGCACCATCTCGGCGTCGCGCAGAAGGTGCATGTGGACTCGTCCGCGCTGAACCAGGCGCGCCTCTCATACCTCCGGGTAGGGGGCGCACCCGACAAGCGACCGTTCATCCAGGCCTTCCGCAGCCGGGGTCGCGGTCCTAAGCTGGACAACGCCAACTCGGCGGGCTCGTACGGGGCTGAGTCGATCAGGGCCGGACAGACACTCGCCAAGGTGGTCGGCACCGCCAAGTCGAAACGGACGTCTAGCGGCATCACTTACCGATTCAAGCCGAACCACGCCAGCGTGGCTTTGTCCGCGATGCTCGATGGCCGACGCCTACCGGCGGGCGCCACCGCGGCCTTCCTGCTGCGGGACTACGCCCTCGCGATCGATCCTCAGAACCCAGGCGAACTGGTCGCCGCGTTTAAAGAATGGCTGCGAATGGATGGTGACGCCGCGGGGCAGGGCACCTTCGACACCCTGTTCGAGGATGATTCCTCGGATTATGGAGCTGACGACTTCGAGCCGGTGGGCGTCTGATCGTGGCGCGCGTCTCCGAAAAGGCCGTTCGCAGCCTGTCCCTCAACGATCTCGGGCTGGGCGCGCTCGCGCCGACCGCATCGAACGCCCCTCCGCCCTCACCCGACGCCTCGACTCTGCTGGCACCAGACAATCGGGTGCTGAGACTGACCCGGCGAGCCATCGAGCTGGGGTTCGCGGGCGTCATCCTCTCCGGCCCTCCGGGAACAGGCAAGAGCTGGTACGCTCAGCAGATCGCGGTCGAGCTAACCGGCGACTGGCAGGCGGTCCGCTCGACTCAGTTCCATCCCAGCTACCAGTACGAGGACTTCGTTTACGGCTATCGCCCGAACGACGAGGGCGTGTTCGAGTCGACGGCGAAGGTCTTCGCCGAGATCTGCGATGACGCCAGGCTGCAGCCGGACCGCCAGTTCGTGCTGGTGATCGACGAGTTCAGCCGCTCGGATGTCATAAGGGTGTTCGGCGAGGCGCTGACCTACATCGAACGCGACAAGCGCGGCACAGAGTTCCGGACGGCTTCCGGCGAGACCATGGTCGTGCCCGCGAACCTCACGCTCATCTGCACAATGAACCCCTGGGACAGGGGCGTGGACGACCTCGACATGGCGCTCGAGCGCCGCTTCGCCCAGATCGACCTCGGCCCCGACGTCGCCGTCCTCCAGAACGTCCTCCAGAAGGCCGGTGCCGACCCGGTTTTCGCGGCGGCACTCGCCACGTTCTTCGTCCAGCTTAACGAGGAGCGGAACGAACGACTGCGGCTGGGACACGCTTACTTCCTGAAGTGCATAGATCGGCAGGCGGCGCGGGACGTTTGGGCGCTGCGCATCCTGCCCACGATCCGACGCGCTGCAGGCCTCGACACGGCATCCGTCGCTAGGATCAGGGCCGCGTGGGAGGTCGTCGTCGCAGATCCGCAACCTACAGCTGCGCCGGCTGCCGATGATGCAGCGGCTGAGGAGGCGTGACCGGCTTCGGAGCCATCTCCAACCTGCTCAGAGCGGCGGGTCGAGACCCCGAAGACACGCTCGAGCAGATCGGTACGACCGAGCACACCGACGTCCCCCTGCCCGCGGGGGTGCTGCGGTCCGATGGCTCGCTCGACCTCTACGACGACGTGAAGGCGTTGGTGGAGATCAAATACGATCGGAGGCGCGGCGGCCTCACCATCCGCAGCAACGGCTGGATCGGCCACATACCGCTCAACGACCGCGTGACGCTGGCGGTGAGCACGAAGGTTCCGGTGGCTAACCTGGAGCGGATCATCGACCGCGCGACGTTCCCGCCTCACGCCTTCAAGACGCTCACGGCCTACCGTCGGCGCTACGCGGAGACGACCGAGCGTCCCGCGTCGCTCATGGACCTCCTCGCAGACAGCTTCATCGCAGCCTTGCGAGCGATCCGCGACGAAGGCCTGCTCAAGACCTACATGGAGCGCGAACACGTCGGCACCAGTCCGTCGGGCCGGGTGGACCCGATACGCAGCCTGATCAGGACGAGGACCGCGGGAACACCGATCGCCGTGTCGTTCCGATACGAACGCACGTTCGACTGCGCGTCCAACCGGCTCCTGTCGCTCGCCCTCGACCGGCTCATCCACCGCTACCATGATGCAACCGCAAAAGCGTCATCGCGAGCCGCGAGCCTAGCGGAACTGCGCGACTGGCTGCCGCGGGTCGGACGGCCCACACGGCTTGATTTTTCACCGGAAGGCATCGGCCGTCAGATCGTCTGGCTCCCGCCGCATCATGGCGACTACGGTCCGGCGCTGACGCTCGCCGGCTACCTCGTCGCCGATCTGGGTCTCAGCCTCCTAGGCGACGGAGGCATGGCCGACGCGGCGGTGGCGCTGGTCAACATGGACCACATCTTCGAGGGCTACTGCCGGAACGTACTCCGGCAACGGCTCGGCGCCGACTACCGCATCCTCGACGGCAACGTGCAGGGTGAGACTGGCGCACAGGTACCGCTCTTCACAACCAGCCGGGTGCCATCGGCCAAGGGATCGACCGCCGAACCCGACATCGTCATCAAACGCGACGACACAACCAGCATGGTGATTGACGTCAAGTATCGCCAGGGTTCGGCCGTCCCCGCCCGCGAGGTTATGAACCAGCTGGCCTGCTACGCTGCGCGGTTCGGCTGCAACCACGTGATGGCGCTGTATCCGGCCATTCCGGACGGCCGGACGGCGGTCGTAGAAGAAGTGGGCGAGATCGGACTGCTTCGCATCCTGCGCGGCACGATCGACGTGTCGCGTCCCGATCTGGAGGCAGCGGAGGACGATTTCTGCGATGCCGTCCGATCGCAAGTCGCCTAGGCAATCCTGGGTCCGCACATACTACGCACCCATTTGCACATTAAAGTATTCATGTATTTGTACGCCAGCGGAGCGTTATATTACGGCAGCAGTATGGGTATTTCTATCTGACTGTTTTTTGATGCGGGAAAAGGCACTTACGTAATTACACGTCTGATTAGGTATCAGGCGGCAGCGATCTCGGCCGTGACAGCGAGGCTGGCTGGTGCCACGTTGTACTCATGATCCAGCTCCAGCCAGCAATCGACCGTATCAGGGCACTGCTGATCGGCGACACCGAGCAGAACGTCACCTACGCCGCGCTTGAGGCCCGGCTGGCTCTGGAGAAGGTCTGCTACGACCGGCTGCGTCAGCGGCATGACTACATCTCGCACGACCAGCTACGCAGGTGGCAACCGGGGGCGATCATCAACACGCTGATGAAGGACGTGGACGAGCACATTGGTCAAACCCTGACCGTCAGCATTGGCAAGAGCCCTGTCGAGGCGGGCGTGAAGCCGGAGGACGACGAATACGTTCCAATCGGCACCGAGGTCGGCTTCGACGCCAAGCGCATCGCGAAAATGTGGAACGCGCTGGCGAAGCTCGCCCTGCACGTACGCCTCCCCGAGCACAAGGATGACCACATCGCTGACTATGGCGACAAGGCTAAAACCCGTGCGAAGGTCGAGGAGGTCGTCGCTGAGCTTGAGCGGCTCGCCAAAGGCACCATGACGTTTTCGGGCATGGGGGAGCAGGTGTTGTTCGTCTGCTCGTGCGGCGAAAAGAACAAGCGCCGCGCGGGGCTGCTGCGGGACGGGCGGCACGTCCACTGCATCAACCCGGAATGCAAGATCACATGGAAGGCGACCAAAGACGCCGACGGCTTCACATTCGAATTGGTCACCATCTCGGTGGACTGCGAGGCATGCAACGTGACTAACCACATGCCCTGGCGCTACTTCCTCGACATGAAGCATGACGAGGTGGGCTCGTTCTCGTGCCACACTTGCCGCCACAAGAACTACGTCCAGTGGCGTCTCACGCAGGTCCGCCCAGCCACCAATGATGAGCGAGCCCCGCGGGCAGAGGAGTAAGGGTTTAAGGTTTAAGGAGGGTACCCCCAACCCAGCACTCGCCACCAGCAAAGTAGGCGGGGGGAGTACCTTAATCTCTTAAAACCTTACAATTGCACTTCAACCCTGCATAAGTCCTCGCTTTTTGGGTTAAGGCGCGGGCTTACGTTGAAGGTGGATCGGTTAATCTGGCAAGCCAAGCACCCGATAGGTCACGCCGTGGTGACCATAGCTCTCGACCACGGCGGACTTCTTGCACTCCATCAGCCAGCCGTTCGCCACCATGCCTTTGAGGGTGTCATCAAGCGCCTTCGACGCGCCCAGTTTGTGGCTAAAGAACGCCGGGAGCGTCGATACTCGCCTCTGAAGATAGTGCCTGGGAACCAGCCCGTCCTCGTGCATCTTCGGTGGGACCTTGTAGCCAGGGGATATTGTCGCGGCCCGAATGTATTCGCTGATGATGATTGCCAACTTGCGCTCGCGAGCGTCATCGGAAGCCGCGCCCACCTCGCCGCTGCTGATCCTCCTGCTGAACACGGCGATGTCGCCCCGGACCAGTCCTATGGCCCAGGCGGTGTGGTCATCGCCGACTATCGGGTGCAGGTGGTTGTCACCGACGGCCAGGAGGGCTGCCATGCGCAGCGCCTTAAGGTGGGCGCGGTTCCACATTTGCCGGCGCGACTCGTCGTCACCGGCGGCGCGGATCTGATCGTCACATTCGGCCCCGAAGGCGTCGAGCTGTGAGGCAGCAGTGTCGCTGAGGGCGACGTGCTGCACCTCCTGGCGAAGCCGGAGCGTCTGCGAGTGCGACATCAGATCAACCAGGCGGCGGACGAGCGCAGGGGGAGGAACCTCGGCCCGGGAGGGGTTCTTGTCAGGTCGGTCGCCCGCGTACTCGACTACGTTGAACCTCGACATGAAGCCGTCTTCCATCATCGCCGGGGTGAGCGATTCGAAAAACGTGCCTGGCGTGGACTCCCCAATGAGGCTGAAGGCCACGCCTTGGACGCTGGCTACGCTGGACTCTGTGTTGCTGTAGACGAGGCCGCCAGCGGTGTCGTCGTGCCCCGATTTACTGTAGAGCGTGGTCATCTGCTTGCGGAGCCCCCGAGCGATCGGGTCTCGATCGTCGGCCATCATTCTAAACTTGTGGCCGATCTCCCCTGCGACGTTCACGAACGATTGACGGTGAAGGCACCCCTTCACGAGCGCGGAACCGGACACGAAATCATCGAAGCTGACGAACTCATCCGCAATGATGGCTCCGGCGCGCCTCGCGGCAGCGATGAGCCTCGAGACGCCCTGGTGCATAGCCTCTTTCCCGATGCCCGAGCGAGCGACCAGGACAATGTAGACGTTAAGGCCGGAGCCTGAGATGTTCCACTCTCGCCCGCAGATGCCAGCCAGCAGCCCGAGCGCCCCGACGAGCGCCACCTCTGCCACCGGCCTGGGCGCTGCTTGGTAGATGAAGCGAGCAAGCTCACCGGCGATACCGGGCGGTAGCGACATTCCGGATGCGCCGGATGATGCGTGGTCGACGGCGGTGACAGCCCCGGCGGGCGCGGGCTCGGTCTTGGGATGTACTGGCTGACGGCTCACGGGCGCGCGGAGAGAAGCTCGCGCAGCCTCTGCAAAGAGTGCGCTAGGGTCGAACTCAAAGCTGGTGACGGCAGGCCAATCCTCAATGTCGTCGACAGTATAGGCGGGTTGCGGCTCGCGGCCACCTTGTGGGATAGTTTGCATGGCTTCGTGGGCCTCTGATGGAAACGGCGGGTGTGGGTCAGGCCCACTCCGCCGCTTCTGCGTTGGGGGTCTTCCGGTCGTCTTCCTACCGAGATTGGGCGCGAAATATCGCACGCTGGATTAGCGACTTACCGCGGCGGGACGCCTGACTGTTGATCCGGCGTTGGCCTGAGCGGCGGGACTGTAGGCGCTCGTGCTGCTGAACTTTCGCGCCTCGCGCCACGCGATCACGTCGGCCTCGTCGTAGGCGACACCGGCCTGGGGCGCGTCACCTAGCTTTATGAAAGCAGGGCCGCGGCCCTTGTGCCGCCAGAACTTCAGGGTGTTGGGGGTAATGCCCAGCAAGGCGGCAGTCTGCACGGTGTCGAGCAGACGCATCGAATGCGTTGATTGGTTCATGGGACGATCCCGCAGCAAGCGTTTGCATGTGCGCTGTGGACACCAGCACCAAGCGAAGCCGCGTGCCCGCCTGGCAGTGTCCGGGGCCTCGGGGCACTTCCCCCCTGCGCCGACCGGCCCTCGTCTCTGGAATTTTCCTCGCGGGCGCGCCCCAGTGTGGCAACGGACCCCAAGCGGGGCTGCAAGTACCTGTAGGTTATCCCCTTTGCATCTAGCCAGCGAAAAGTTTGGGCCACTATATGCCGGTGCTCCACGCCTCTAATGACCTCTGAAACCATCGCGATGATCTCTGCCGCTATTGCCCTTCTCGCCGCGGCCGGCGCGTGGAGCGCTGTGTTCGTTAACCGCTGAAACGCGACTGACAGCATTCGCGCCCAGATCAACACAGGCCCGTACATCGCGGGCCGCAGTAGTCAGCGCCAACGGCCAGAAGTGGATCGACACAATTCGCGACGATGTTGCTGAATTCATCTCACTCAGGAAACTTGATGCTTATCGGACGACCCTCGCGCAACGTATGAACTCCACGGAACCGACGCAGGCGGAACAGATGGAAACTTTAGTCATCAAAGAACGGCTTCTTGCTCGCATTGAGATTCGCCTCAAGTGGACGGGTCCCAACGCGGAGCACGACCACAAGGCACTCGTTGCAGCTATGCATCACTACGCAAGCAACGCCGGGCAGGAAGAGGCGGTAAAGAAGGTTGCGAGTAAAATTTTCAAGGACGAGTGGGAGCGCCTCAAAACGGAGGCCAGCGGAATAGACCCGTTCGTCCGCGAGGTTGTGCCCGAGCGGCAATAGGCGCGTACAGTGCCGAGAGGGCAGCCCGCCACCCTAGGGAGGGCACGGGGCCTTTCGCGCTGGACGGGGCGCGTCCGGTGCGACGGCGCTATGCGCGCAATGCCACCGCGCTGGCAGGGCGTCGCTGGCATGGAGCTAGGCGGGGAAGTAGGTGATCGAGGTCGGCTCACTTGTCAGGAACGGATTGGCCCATGCCCCCGACGCACCATCGTGCCAAACGTGGAAGGGGACGCTGGGAAAGATGGCCATTACCGTTGAGCCGTTGGAGAGCGGCACCATGCGCTCCACCTTCTGCCCGCGTACCCGGCTCGTCCTAGTCGCGCTCCCTCGAAGTTGTTCGCCCACGGTCGCCGTCCATCGCTCGCCGTTGTGCGTGAAGGTGATAGAGTAGATGCGCGAACCCGCCGTGGGTGCTGCCCGCCCTATCGCGCGCGCGAGTTCTACGTAGCACTCCTCCTGCTTCTCGGGGGCAACCTTGGCGACAAAAAAGCTGGGTGGAGAGTTCATGCGGGATCCTATGCACGTAGCTGAATAACGTTCTCGCCGTTCGTCTTGGCCGCGGCAACCCTGCCCCGCTGCTCGATCCAATTGCCAATCTTCTGCACATCAGATTGCAGCCAGCCTAGATACACGAGGTCGAGGTAGTCGCGGGCCGTCGCGTCTTCCTGCGCGGGCTTGTGGCCGGTCAGCAGGTCCGTAGCGAAGTTTTCTAATCAACACTCACGCATGTTCTACCAGTGGCAGGCTCAGATATTAGTTCGACATGGTCGCGACTCCGATCGGTGCGTACCCGACGAGAATGGCGCCTGTAGGAAAGTGCCGGAGTAAATACCCACTAAGAGTAAGTATCGCCCGTTCCAGGTTTACGCTGCGTGTCCAGCAGACGCATCTGGTGCGTTGATTGGTGCATGGGATATTCCCGCAAAAGCGTTGCTGTTGCGCTGTGGTCACCAGCACCGGCGGAGGATCAATGTCGGCCGGCAGTGTCCGGGTCCCGGGGGAATCTCACCCTTACTCCGCCGGCTCAAGTTTTCTGGAACTTCCCTCGTGGGGGCGCGCCCAGCGGCGCCATGTAAGAACGCTACGTTATCGCAAATACATCTAGCAAGCGCTTTTTTTTGTCGAAGCGGGCATCGCTAATGGGGTCCCCTTGCTGCAAAACCAGGCGTATGCCTTCATAAGGTAGACGCGGGGGAGGGGAGATGCGAAAACTAAGCATATTGGAGATCGCGCTTTGCGTCATTGTCGCGGGGATACTTCTACTTTGGTATGTCTGGGCAGCCTGTGGCGTTACGATAGCCGATTGGTTTTTAAACAGGGCAAATCCGGCCGCCTCGAGCGCTTGGGGCGACTCGTTTGGCGCCTTCAACGCCCTTGTTAGTGCGCTTGGATTTGGTGGCATCTTGTTGACACTAGTTATGCAAGGCAGAGCCCTTCGTGATCAGCAGAGCGACGCAATAGCGCAGCGACTAGACCAACACAGGCAGAACTTTGACAAATCATTCTTCGATCTCCTTGGTCTAATGCGAGATGTACGGTCAGAAATTGTCTTTAAGTATTCAGATAGCTACATCGCAGCAGTCGGAAGTAGCAACGTCGGAACAGCGAATGGAGCCGAGGCGCTAGCAAGAGCTGCACGCGAGGCTACTTACTGGATTCGATTACGGATAAAAGACGGACCCATGACGAAAAAGGACTTAGCACGATTGTATCGAGTGCGCGTCCATACAAGGTTCGAGGCCAGGCTCGGCGCCTATTATCGGGTGATATACACCATCCTCAGACGTGTTTCTGAGGACTCCGTCCTTTCGGATTCTGACAAAAGAGGATATGGAAATCTATTACGGAGTCAACTTCAAAGCCAGGAGGTACTGCTTTTGGCGTTAAATGGCCTAACTGGTATGTCAAATAACTTTAGCGACTACCTCATTGAGTTTCGTATCATGAAGTATCTCCCTTCGATTACAATGAGGAGAATACTGTTGGCCGGGTATCCCAAGGAGGCGTTTGAGGCTCGTGACTGATTGATCACGCGCGTATCTGCACAATATTTGAGCTTCTGGCCTGGGCCGCCGCCACCCTTCCCTGCTGCTCGATCCAGTTGCTGACCTGCTGGACCTCCTGGTGAAGCCACCCCAGGTTGGTGAGGTCGAGGTAGTTGCGAGACGTGGTGTCCTCCTGTGCGGGCTTGTGGCCAGTCAGGAGGTCAGTCCTGAACTTCTCGATGCGACAGTCCCGCATGGCGATGTTCGTAAACGTGCGCCGCAGGTCGTGCAGGCTGAGGTGCTTGCCGACCACCTCGCTGACCGTCTCCATGGCGCTGCGCGCGTCCATGATCCGGCCGGCCTTGCTCCACGACGGGAACACGAAAGGGCTCGGCTCAGGGTCGTTTTCGTTGATCTTCGGTTTTGGCAGGCGGACCCGCAGCAGCGCCGCGGCCTGCGAGGACAGCGGCAGCGTGATCGGGTCGCCGCGCTTGCGCTCGTCGAGGTGCCACGAACAGTCCGCCGGGTCGTCGGCCAGGTGCACCCGGTCCCAAGTCAGCCCCGCCCCCTCGTCCCGGCGGGCGCCGGTCAGCAGCAGGAAGATTGTGAGGTCGATGCCCGCCAGAGCGTCCCGGCTGCGCGGGTCCACCCGCTCGTCTTGCAGCTTGTTCCAGACGGCCCCTAGCCTGCCCTTGTCCACGTATCGCTCTGTGCGGCTGCCCAGCTTGGCCCAGTGGTGCTTTAGCGCCCCAACAGGATTGTGCTCGATCAAGGGCCGGCCGTCGGGCCGCCGGTACTCGTCCGTGGCAAAGTTGATGAGAATGCGCAGCGTCACCATCGCGGCGTTGGCGCTGGCGGGCGCGGCCTTGCCGGTCAGGCCCTTTTCCACGAGCTCCGCGTGGCGGTCGCGCACCATATCGCGCGTGATGCTGGCGATGGGCTTGTCGCACCAGGCGGAGAACACCTTGGCGACGTGGCGCTTGATCTCGTCGGCGGTGCTCGCCCGCAGCTTGCCGGGGCGACCCACGTAGGCGTCGCACACCTCCTGCAACGTCACGCCAAGCGCCTTCTGCTGGCGCGCAACCTCCCGCGGGTCGATGCCCTGCTCGAACTGGTGGCGGTACTCGTCGGCCTTGCGCCGGGCCTCGTCCACGGTCCAGGCGCCGTAGCTGCCGATGGTGACGCGGACTTCAATGGTGGTGCCGCGCACTCTCCCCTGGGCGATGAACTTGGCGAGCCCGGTCGGCGTGACCCGAAGGCCAAAGCCCTTCGTGTCCTTGTCCCAGTAGAGCACGTCGGCCTTGCCGCCCGGCTTCGCCACGCGGTCGATGTTCGTCTTGGTCAGCTTGAGCTGTGGCATGAGTAAGCACCCCGTAAGTTGCCCGTAAGCACGTGGCACCTACCTACGATAACTTACGCCTTGCGTCTTCGACCAATTTTGCAAGTATTATCAATCACCGGAGTACTTATGGATACGTGCGCTAACGCCTGCTAACACTGTTCGGGTCAAACTCTTAATCAGCGGGTCCTTGGTTCGAGCCCAAGTGCGTCCACCATTAATATTCATTCTTTTCCGGAAATCAATGAGCGTTCTGCTCCCGATGCGGCGACCATCGGGCTTGGGACAGGTTCGGCGTCGAACATTCGCGCGGTGTTGCCCGGATGCTCATGGTCGACCACCCGCCCGCATGTCGTCGGCGGCGTCCGCCAGCAAGACGGGAGGTCATCCCCCGGTGACGGCGGCCCGCACGATGCCGTCGGCGAGCAGGGCATGCAGGGCCGCGATATGGCCGGTGTCGCGCGCGCCGTTCGAATTCGACGTCATCACCACCGTCAGGCCCAGATCGGGTACGACATAGACCATCTGCCCGCCATAGCCCCAGGCGAAGCGCACGGGATGCCCGCCCGCCTCTCCGAGGAACCAGCCATAGCCGTAGCGTCCGCCGCTCCACGGCGACACCGTGCGCGGGGTCCAGCTTCGTTCGATCCACGTCGCGGGCAGGACGCGCCGGCCGCCCGCCACGCCGCCAAGGCGGTAGAGTTCGCCGAACCGGGCAAGCGCCCGCGGGCTCATGAGCATGTCGTTGCCGCCGAAATATACACCCTGTGCATCGCGTGGCCAGGCGGGGATGGCCACGCCGAGCGGTCGCGCCAGCCAGTCCTGCGCCAGTTGGTATGTGCTGCGTCCCGACGCGCGGGTCAGCATGGCGGACAGCAGATGCGTGTTGCCGGTCGAATAGAGCATGCCGCCGCCGGGTTGGTCGACGAATGGCCGTGACAGCGCAAAGCGGACCCAGTTCGGGCTCGACACCCAGCGTCCGTAATTCTCGCCGGACGTACGTTCGAGCCCCGCCTGCATCGACAGCAGGTTGCCGACCGTCAGTCGGGCCAAACGCGGATCGGGATCGGCCGGGGCGTCGCTCCGCAACACGGACAGGACGGGCTGATCGACGCCGCGCAGCACGCCGCGCGCGATCGCGATGCCGACAAGCGCCGAAATCACCGACTTGGAGGCCGACTTGATGTTCACCGGCCGGTCGAGCGGCGGGCCACCGTTGAAGCGGTGTTCGGCCAGCGTCATCCCGTCCCGCATGACGATCAACGAACGCAACCGCGGCAGCCGCGCCGCCGCCGCCACCGTGCGGGCCATGGCATCACGATCGAGCCCGGCGGTCGGCCGCGCCACCCGATCCCGAGGCGGCACCACTGCAGCGGGTTCGGATGCGGAACCGCAACTGGCGATCAGGAGCGGCACGATGACGAGGATGGAGAAGCGCATCGGCCCTATGTAGGGTCTACCGGCCGGGTTTGCTTGGCGATCCGCCCGGGCATTCCCCACCAACCGAAACTGCGGCCGGGTCCGGTCGACATGCCGCATCGAGCGCCTGACGGCCTGGTGCGCCCGGCGCCTGCGTCACGTCACGAAACGGGCGCGGGCGGCAGCGAACGCTCCGGAAAGGTGTCATACGCGCAGAAAAAACCCGCGTCGGACGCACCAAATCGGTATAGATGCTGCACATCAGCGCGGTGCGCCGAAGCGGAGATTGCCATGTCGCTCGTCATCAACGGAAACGCCGTCGCCGGACCGTCCGACCCCCGCGTTTCGCTGCTCGACCATCTGCGCGAGACCCTGCACCTGACGGGGACGAAGAAGGGGTGCAACCAAGGCGCCTGCGGGGCCTGTACCGTGCTGGTCGATGGGGAGCGCATTCTCTCCTGCCTCGCGCTGGCGGTCCAGTATGACGGCCGTCGGATCACGACGATCGAGGGACTGGATGCGGTCGGGGACCTCCACCCGCTGCAGGCCGCGTTCATCGAATATGACGCGCTGCAATGCGGCTATTGCACGCCGGGGCAGATCTGTTCGGCGATCGGCATGGTGGCGGAGGCGCAGCGCGGCGTGCCCAGCCATGTCAGCACCGACCTTGCCGCCGGGGTGACGCTGACCCGCGCGGAAATTCAGGAGCGGATGAGCGGCAACCTCTGCCGCTGCGGCGCGCACAACGGCATCATCGATGCGATCCGCGCGACGATGGCCGCGGAGATCATGGCATGACCCCGTTCCGCTACCTGCGGGCTGCCGACGTGGCGGATGCGGTGAAACTCGGCACGGACGACGGCGCGGCCTTTCTGGGCGGTGGGACCAACATCGTCGACCTGATGCGCGAGACGGTGGCGCGGCCGGATCGGCTGGTCGACGTGACCGGCCTGTCGGACACGATCACGGAAACCGCGGACGGCGGGCTGCTGATCGGTGCCGCCGCCCGCAACACCGCCGTGGCCGAACATCGTGCGGTGCGGACGCGCTACCCCCTGCTGTCCCGCGCGATCCTGGCGGGCGCATCGGCCCAGATCCGCAACATGGCGACGGTCGGCGGCAACCTGCTCCAGCGCACGCGGTGCACCTATTTCTACGATACGGACGGATCGCGGTGCAACAAGCGGGCACCCGGCACGGGGTGCGACGCGCGCGACGGCTTCAACCGCATCCATGCGGTCCTGGGCGCATCCGACGCCTGTGTCGCAACGCACCCATCCGACATGTGCGTCGCGCTGGCCGCGCTGGACGCGGTCGTGCATGTCAACGGACCTGACGGCGCGCGGACGATCGCCTTCGATGCGCTTCACCGCCTGCCGGGCGACCGGCCGGACCGCGACACGATGCTGGCGCCGGGCGAGCTGATCACCGCGATCGCGCTTCCGCCGCTACGGTTCGCGGCCAACTCGGCCTATCGGAAGGTGCGCGACCGGGCGAGCTACGCCTTCGCGCTGATCTCCGTCGCGGCCGCGCTGGAGATGGACGGCGACCGGATCGGCGACGTGCGGATCGCGTTTGGCGGTGTCGCGCACAAGCCTTGGCGCGCGACCCGGGCGGAGGCCGTCCTGCGCGGTGGACCGGCCACGCATGCGGCCTACCGGGCGGCAGCGGAGGCGGAGTTCGAGACCGCCCGGCCGCTCCGCGACAATGCGTTCAAGCCGGAACTGGCGACGCGCGTGCTCGCCGCCATGTTGGGCGACCTGGCTATGGGGAAACTGGCATGAGCATCGTCGATACCGCGAAGCAGGCCGCACAAGGCCTGGTGCAGGGCGCCATGACGAAGCTGGTGCCGCTCGCTCCCGACAGCTGGATCCCCGGTGGCCGGCCCGACCCGCTGATCGACCGCAAGCATGGGCTGATCGGCACACCGCTGTCCCGCCGGGACGGCGCGGTGAAGGTGAAAGGCGAGGCACGCTTCGCGGCCGAGTTCCGGCACGAAGGCATGGTCTATGCCGCGCTTGCCCATGCCGCCATCCCGCGTGGGCGGATCACCGAAATCGACAGCGCGGCGGCCGAGGCTGCGCCGGGCGTCGTGCTGGTCATGACCCATCGCAACGCGCCGCGGATGAACAAGCCCGGCGTCTTCGGGTCGTCGCCGACCGCGGTCGGGTCCGCCGACCTGTCCATTCTGCAGGATGATCGCGTCCACTGGAACGGACAGCCGATCGCCTGCGTGCTCGCCGAAACGCAGGAACAGGCAGATCACGCCGCGTCGCTGCTGCATTTCAGCTATGCGGCGGAACCGTCGACGACCAGTCTCGACGAGGCTAAGGCAAACGGCATCGAACAGGGCGTGTTCATGGGCCAGCCGCTGCTCAACCGGATCGGCGATGCCGAGGCGGCGCTGGCGGCCGCACCCCATGTCGTCGATCGCCGCTACCGCACGCCGCGCCACAATCATAACGCGATCGAACCGCACGCCGCGACGATCCTGTGGGTCGACGGCGAACTGGTGATCCACGACGCCAGCCAGATGGTCACCGCGCAGGCGCAGACGATCGGCGCGGTGTTCGATCTCGAACCCGGGCAGGTCACGCTCACTTCACCCTATGTCGGTGGCGGTTTCGGCTGCAAGGGCTTGTGGGACCACCAGATCATCGGTGCCGCCGCGGCGAAGCTTGCAGGGCGCCCGGTGCGGATGACACTGTCGCGCGAGGGCGTCTACCGGGTCGTCGGCGGCCGCACGCTGACCGAACAGCGCGTCGCGATCGGTGCGTCCGCCGACGGTGCGTTCGACACGATCATCCATAGCGGTCTGTCGATCATGACGCCGCACAACAACATGCCCGAACCGTTCATCCTTGGGACGCGGCCGGCCTATGCCTGCCCGAACATTACCTTGCAGGTGGAAGTGGCCAGGATGAACATGCTGGCCAACACCTTCATGCGCGCGCCGGGCGAGGCGGTCGGCACCTTCGCACTCGAATCTGCGATCGACGAACTGGCCGTCGATCTGGGGCTGGACCCGGTCGCGCTGCGGATCCGTAACGAGCCTGACAAGGACCCGACATCGGGCCTGCCCTTCTCGTCACGCCACATCGTTGATGCGTGGCGCAGTGGCGCAGAACGGTTCGGCTGGGCCGCGCGCGGCGCGCCGGGCGAACGCCGCGACGGCGAATGGCAGGTCGGCATGGGCTGCGCGACCGGCACGTACCCCTATTACCGCATGCCCGGGGCGCAGGCGCGGATCACCCTGATCCGCGAGGGCAAGGCCGTGCGGGCGAAGATCGAAGTTGCCGCGGCCGAAATGGGCATGGGCACGGCGACCACCACCGCGATCGTCGGGGCGGAACGGCTGGCGCTGTCGATGGACCGGATCGAGGTCGGCTACGGCGACGCGTCGATCCCCGGCGCGATCATGGCCGGCGGATCGCAGCAGACCGCCGCGATCGGCGCCGCGATCATCGCCGCGCATAACGCGCTGGTTGCCGAACTGCTGAAGCTGGCCGGGAACGATTCCCCGCTCGCCGGCCTGTCCGCCGACGACGTCGGAAGCGAGGACGGCGGCCTGGCGAAGCTCGACGATCCGGACCGGCGCGAAAGCTATGCATCGATCCTGGCGCGGGCGCAGCGTGACAGCATCACGGTGACCGAGGCCGCATCGCCGCCGCTGGAACAGCTGCACTGGTCGATGCACTCGCACAGCGCGATCTTCTGCGAAGTACGGGTCAACGCGGTGACGGGCGAAACCCGCGTCAGCCGCATTCTCGGCTCGTTCGATTGCGGACGCATCCTCAACCCCAAGACGGCGAGAAGCCAGTTTCGCGGCGGGATCATCATGGGGCTCGGCCTGGCCCTGATGGAAGAGACGCAGTTCGATGAACGCAACGGCCGGGTCATGAACCCCAGCCTTGCCGAATATCATATCCCGGTGCATCTGGACGTGCCGGAAATCGACGTCATCTGGACCGACAACCCCGATCCTCACACCCCCATGGGCGCACACGGCATCGGCGAGATCGGCATCACCGGCGTCGCGGCAGCCGTCGCCAACGCAATCTACAACGCAACCGGGAAGCGTATCCGCGACCTGCCGATCACCCTCGACAAGCTGCTGTAAGGGTGTCGGTTGCCGGTCCCGCAGTTTCGCGGTGCGGCGGCGCAATGGCCAACGTCGCCGCACGTCGGAGCGAACGAATCTGAACCAGGTCCGAGGTCAACTCGCTCATTCCTCACCAAAGGCCTTGTCGGCCGGACCCGGTCGTCGCGAAGTCCGGCGATAAAGAGTTAAGATGGGCGTGTGGCCGACGCGCGGCACCACCGCGCACGACCGACGGTTGCGGTCGATCGTCAACGCGCGCACGGGTGGGGCTCACCAGAAGGATCGGATACCGAACATGACATGGGACATGACCCGCGACGCGGAAGTCTATAGCACGGCAGCGATCGAAGGCGCGACGCCGGAAGAACGGCTGTTCGCCGGCAGCCTGGAGGACGCCGTCACCTACATCCGCAGCACGCGCCCGTCCGACCAGGCCCTGCTCGCGATCCGGCTGGTTCCCGACGACAAGGCCGAAGGACCGATCTACGGCGCCCGCATCCCCGAGCTGTTCCCGATGCAGTAAAGGCTGGCGGCGGTCGCTGCGATGACGGCGTGCACGCTGCCGGGACGGAGATCGGCCGATCCCCGCCCCGGCGCCTGTCGCCTTACTTGCGCGGGACGGTGACCGCCACGCCGGAATAGGCGACCTCGGTGTCGAAGCCGTTGGCGTCGCTCACCGCCTGCCCTTCGCGGATCCAGCGGATCCGGATGGTCCGGTTGGCGGGCATGCCCACCCAGCCTTGGCCCTCGCGGGCACCCAGCGTGACGGCGCCCGTGGCCTCGTCGTAGCGGATCGGTATGCGGCTGAACGCGCCACGCTTGTACTGCCGGCTCGTCCCGTCATCCTCGTAGAGCGAGAAGCTGCCGTTCGCGCCGGTATAGACCGCGATCGTCAGCGGGGCGGCGCGGTCCTGGTCGACATATTGCGTCACCGGTCCCATCGGGACGATCGCGCCGGCGCGGACGAACAAAGGCATGCGTTCGAACGGCGCGGCGACGCGGGCGGATGCACCACCGCGATATGTCTTGCCGCTGGCAAAATCATACCAGCGCCCGCTGCCCGGGAAGTAAACCTGCCGATCGCGCGCCTTGTATTCGGTGATCGGCGTCACGAGGAACGCGTCCCCGAACAGATATTCGTCGGTCAGCTTGCGCGCGGCGATGTCGTTCGGGAAATCCGCCGCCAGCGTCCGCATGATGCTGCCGTCCTTCATATAGGTGTCGGCACCCACCGTGTAGATATAGGGCATCAGGCGGTAACGAAGCTCGGTGTACCAGACCATCGATGCGCGCATCGGCGATCCGGTCGGGCTGATCTCGTAGATTTCGCGGTACGGGGTTTCGCCGTGGCTGCGGAACAGCGGGCTGAACGCCCCGAACTGGAACCAGCGCAGGTTCAGCTCGCGCCATTCCGCCAGGTCCGCCGCAGCCGGCGCCTTGGTGGAATAGCGATCCTCCAGCGCGAACCCGCCGATATCGTGGGTCCAGTTGGGAATACCGGACATCGATGCGTTCACACCCGCCGAAATCTGCGCCTTCAGATCATACCAGCGGCTCGCCACGTCGCCGGACCAGATCGCCGCGCCGTAGCGCTGCAACCCGCCGAAACCCGACCGGGTCAGCAGGAACGGCCGCACGTCCGGCTTGTACGCCGTCCAGCCGTCGTAGAAGGACCGCGCATTCATCAGCGGGAAGCTGTTGAAATATTGCGCCGCCGGGCCGATCGCGGTCGGCCCCATCGTCTGGATACGTTCGGGTATGGACAGGTTGGAATGCATGTCGGGCTCGCTGGCGTCCGCCCACCAGGCATCGGTGCCGAGCTTCGCCAGCCGATCCTCGATCTGCTTCCAGAAGATCTGCCGCCCCTTTGCGGAATAGGGATCGTAGAAGGTGCTGGCATAGCCGGGACCGACCCAGTCCTTGTTCCCCATCTTCAGGTTTCCCTGATAGACGGCACCGGCCGCGGCGAGCTCCTTGTAGGTGTCGGTCGTCGGATAGAATTTCGGCCAGACAGAGATCATGAAGTGCACGTTCTTGCCGTGCACCGCGTCGATCATCGCCTTGGGATCGGGGAAGCGCGTGGGATCGAACTTGTGGCTGCCCCAGGTGTCGTCCCGCCAGTAACGCCAGTCGAGCACAATATTGTCGAGCGGGATCTTCAGCGCGCGATAGGTGTCCACAACGCCAGTCAGTTCGGCGGCGGTGTCGTACCGCTGGCGCGACTGCCAGAAGCCATAGGCCCATTTGGGCATCATTTCGGACTTGCCGGTCAACTGGCGATACCCCGCGACCGCACGGTCGATGCTGCCGTCACCGGGCACGAACCAGTAATTCTTGGCTTGCGCCACTTCGCTGGTGAACCGGATCGACTTGCGGTCCGCCTCGGGCAGCGGATCGTTGTGCAGCAACGCGATGTAGCCGGCATTCGGCTCCCACTCGATGCGGATGCGGGCAGCCTTGCCCGCCTGCATCGGCACGTCGAAATTGGCGTACCAGGGGTTCCAGTTCTGCCGCCAGCGGTTCAGCACTTCCTTGCCGTCGACGAAGACCTTGAAATAGCTCGACCCATAAAGCTGGAAACGGTGCGTGCCGGTGGTGGTCGGCTGCACGTCGCCGCTCCAGACCACCGTCTGCTTCTGCACCGCGTTGCCCGCGGTATTCTGCCCACCCTCCGCGGCGACGGTCTGCACCTTGGCGGCGGCGGGCCAGTTCGCCTGGTCCTTGATATACTGATAGTTGATCGTCGCTTCCTGACGCGTCACGACCGACCGACCGTTCAGGAAATATTCCGCGCTGAACCCCGGCTTCCCGTTCGACGTGACGCGCAACCCCTCGCCGACCAGCGTATAGGGCTTCGGATTGCCGAACCGGGTAATCGAATTATTGTCCCACAGCAGGCCGTAACCGCGCGTGGAAACCAGGAACGGCACTCCGATATCCATATTGTGCTGCGCGAGTTCGACGTCCTCGCCATTCTGGTCCATCTGCCCGGCCTGATGCTGGCCAAGGCCATACAGCCCCTCGTCCGTCGCCCGGTTGAACTGCTGCGATACGGACACGAACGGCTTGCCGTCGGCGGTAGTCGCCTGGAAACCGGTCGGGCCGGCCTCGTTCAGCAACGGCTTTCCGGCGGCGTCGCGAAAGCTGACCAGCCCGGTGGCCAGATCGACCTCCGCAATGGATCGCGGCGCGGTCAGGACGACCCGCCCACCGGCTTCGCGGACGGTAAAGCGGCCGGGCGCAGGCGGCGTCGGCGCCATCAGGCTGGGCGCCATGGCACCGCCCGCTGCATTGCGCGGCGTGGCGACGACATGGACGATCCCGTCGCCATGCACCGTCAGTTCGACCCGGCCGGACGGCCCGGCCGCAGGTGTCACCACCACGCCGCCCGCGGTCCGCTCGAAACGGCCGCTCTGCGCGAATGCGGGCGACGCGATCGCACTGCCGGTCAGCAGCGCGGCGATCAAAGCCTTGTTCATCGTCATTCCTTGCATCCTCGTGATCGGTCGGGCGTCGCCGCCTGAAATATATGTCGGCACTGGCGGCCGGTCCGTCGGGTCGTCATCGCCGGACGGCCGGCGTCGGATATCAAAATCGTGCCCCTGCTCATGGTCCGTCCTGCGGATCGCCGTACAGGATACCGCGCCCGTCGCTGGCAACATAGACCCGGCCGAAACGGCGTGGATCGCCGCTTATCATGCGCAGCCGCAACCCCCATTGGTGGGCGTCGTCGTTGATCCGCCGCCACCCGGCGCCGCCATCGATCGACCGGAAGACGCCGTCGACACCGCCGATGCGGGCGATCGCATACAATGCGGGCCACGCACTGCCCGGTGCGCCGCGGCCCAGCCCATAGCGCCGGATCGCGACGTCCCGCGTGGCCCGCACCCAGCGTTCGCCGAAATCGGTCGATCGATAGAGGTCCTGCCCGATCAGCAGCCAGAGCGATCCCGCGCGGCCGGGCACCGCGACCAGCGGATTGGCGGCCTCCCGCCCCGAGGCGCGGGCACCCGAGAGGTCGGCCGGAAGACCGATGCTTGCCGTAGGGTGGAACGATGCGCCGCCATCGTCGCTCCGGACCAGCCGTCCGGCGGCGAAATCGATCGCGTAGAAGCGTCGCGCATCGGCCTTGTCCGCCGTGGCGCGCACCCGCGACGGCAGGCCGCGCACCGCCGTCCAGCTCCGCCCGCGGTCGCGCGTGAGGATGGGCCGGGTCGTTTCGACCAGGAACGTCCCCCCGTCGGCCGATACGGTAATCGCCGCGTTGCCGCTGCGTTCCGGCGCGGTATCGCCGCTGCCGTCCGCCGGCACCGCCAGCGGGTGCCACCGGACTGCGCCGTCATCCGACCAGGCGAGCGACGCCCCGGGCACCAGCGGCGCGTGCGTATTGCCGCTGCGCACCAGGACGTTCGGGGCGCTACCGGCATAATCCAGCGTGTTGGTGTTGGTCAGGAACGGGTTCAGATGGACGCGCGGCGGCGACGTCGTCAGGTCGTCATGCCGAAACCCGCCGATGTCGCCGAACCCGGACACCAGCGGCGCGCCGCCCGTCGGGCTGACGAGCGTGATGACCGCGGTCTGTTCGATCCCCTTCGTCCAGGGGGCCCAGGCCATGGTCCCGTCGCGGCCGAAACCTGTCGTCGCATACAGCGTCGCACCCGTGACATAGGCGGCATGATCGGCATCGAACGGGTCGATCGCCAGCCCCGCGATCCAGTGCCCGAAATCCGCCTTGCCCGCAAAATCCAGGAAGGGCGACGTCGACACGTCCCGCGTGCTGCGCCGCCGCAGTTCGCTCCAGCTGCGCCCGCCATCCGCGGACCGCCACACCGTATCGCCGGGTCGGTAGCGATTGACGGTCGCGACCGCGATCACCCGCGGGTCCTGCGCCGATACCGCGACGCCCATATAGCCGCCGGGCTGCGCATCGCCGGCGCGCGGCGGCGTCACGTCCCGCCATGCGCCGGATGTCGGATCGAACCGCCAGACCGCGCCCTGCGTGATCCCGTTCGGGCCGATCGCATCGCAATAGGTTATGGTCAGGATGCCGTCGCCCCCGATCGCGGCCTTGACCGGCAACAGTGCCGCGGCCGGCCCGCCCGCCACCGCAAGCCAGCTGGCCCCACCGTCGGTCGAACGGAACAGATGGTGCGCACCGGGGTCGGCGCTACCGGCAAGGATGTGGCCCGGCCGTGCCGGATCAAACATTATGAACGACACGCCGCCATGGGTCTGGCGCGGCCGGTCCGGCTTTCCCAGCCCCGGCAACGGAAAGGCGGCAATCTTGCGCCACGTCGCGCCCGACGTATCGCTGCGCCACATCCCGTCATGCCGGCTGCCGTACAGCAACGTCGCGGGCCGGTGCGGATCGATCGCCAGCCGCTCGCCCAGGCCGCGCCCGTCCTCGTTGCCGCCCATCGCGAACGGCACCGGCACCCGCGTCCAGTGCGCGCCCCGGTCGGCGGATCGAAAGATCGCGGCGGGCAACCGCGTCGCCATGCCGGCGGCCAGGTAGACGATGTCGGGATCGACCGGATCGGCCGCGATACTTTCCACCCCCATATAGCTGGAAACCGCCTCGCTGTCCTGCAGCGGCAGCCAGCGGCCTAGCCCGGCGTCCCAGCGATAGGCGCCGCCCATGTCGGTGCGCAGATAGGCCAGACCGCGCTCGACGGGGCTGAAGACGATGCCAGGCGCGAACCCGCCCCCGCCGACGGTGACGTTGGCCCAGCGGTAGGCCACTACTGACTGGACCGGCACAGGCGTTGCCGCTGCTGCCGACACGAGGCCGCCGAACGCCGCCGCCAGTGCGAAAGCCATCGGGTTTCTGCCGCCAATCCGTCCCATCGCTTCTCCTTTCCGCCCATTTTGTCGGCCGACAGGGACCGCGACAGGCTTGCCGGAAGGATATGGCACGAACGATACCGCTAACACAACGGACAACCGGCCTCATTCCCGCAACCAATCCGGAAGCAGATGTTGACACGTCGTGATAGCGTTATCAGCCCTTGGACGCCCGGAGAGGACGAACGCCGTAGCCTGCCCTCCGTCAGCGTGGCGATACCGAGCGACCAAACACCACCGATCAGGGTTTCCTGCGCCGTCGTCAGCGTCGTCCAGTTCAGCAGATCGCGCGAACGCCGGGCCGGGACGCCGGGACAATAACGGGACGCGCCGTATCAGTCTGCGCCATTTGCCGGGGTATCAAAATCGGCAAGATCGCCCGCCACCACGAGCTTTACGAACCGCCCGTCGCCCGGACTGACGCGGCGGTTCCTCTCGATATCTGGGCGCCAACCCGGCTGGCCGCGACCGCGGCGAAAGCGCGCGCCAACAGCATCGTTTCGCGGCGGTTCGGCGTCAGGCCGCCCCCCGCTCGAATGACCGGATCACCTGGCCCGCGCGGCGATACGCTCGACCGTGGCAAGCACCACGTCGTTCGCGCGCATCGGCACCGTCGCGGCATGGCGTCCGTCCGGGCCGACTTGAACTGTCCGAGTCAGCTCGGGCAGGTCGCGCGTCAACGCCTGCAATTCCTGCACCTGCGCCGACGTCAGATCCTTGGGCGATCCCAGTTCGAGATAGCGGGTATGCGCATCGTTCGCCTTGAAACCGGTGCGCCGCAAGGTCAGGCGGTAACGCCCGGGCGCAAGTCCCGCGAAACGCACCACCGCGGACGGCTGCGCGCTGGCCGGCAGCACCTTGGTGAAGAATGGCCGGTTGCTGACCGACTGCGCCGGCTGCCGCCACGCCCACAGCAGGACGTCGGTCCGACCCTTCGTCGTGGTCGCCAGCGCCTCCGCGTCGCCGGTCGCGATCTCGTTTCCGCGCAGCTGGTTTAGATATTTGTACGCGAACCAGCTCGCCTTGCGGATGCCCTCGCGGTTCATCAGTCCGAACCCGCCATGGAACGACGTTGGCGGCACCCCGGCCTCCTCGAACAGATCACTGTACGTCCAGTAACTCATGCCCTGCGCCAGCCCGCGGGTCGCGCGCAGCTTGCCCAGGATATAGGCCGCACTGACATAGCTGTCATGGACCGGATCCCGCGGGTTGTAGCTCGCGCTCCACTCGGTGAAATACAGCGGCAGGCCGCGATATGCGGTCGCGTCGATCTCGCCCCGCACCTTGCGCACGTCCGCAACGACCGCATCGGGGTTGGTCGACAGCTTGTTGTCGTCCTGCCCCTTCTCATCCAGGAACCCGCCATCGACCCCGTAGGTGTGGGTCGTCAGGAAATCGATCGGCACGCCCCGCTTGGCGACATAGGCCAGCAGTTCGGGCACCCAGGCCGCACCCGCGGTCGACGGCCCGCCGACGCGCAACTGCGGGTCGATCGCCTTGATCGTCCGCGCACTGGATTCATACAGTTCGAAATAGGCCTTCTGGTCCGCTTTTTCCCAGAAACCGGCCAGGTTGGGTTCGTTCCACACCTCGAAGAACCAACTGCGGACCTCCGCCGCGCCGTAACGCTGGCGGGCATGACGCACGAACGCGTCGACCAGCGCCGCCCATGCCTTCGGCTCGGGATGCGACGTATTGCCCTTCCAGTAGAAGATCGTCTGCTTCGATGTCGCCATCGCTTCGGGTGTGAAGCCGAGTTCCACGAACGGCTTGATCTTGCGGGCGAGCAGGCCGTCGATCAGCTGATCCAACCTGGTCCAGTCGTACACCGTCCGGCCGTTTTCCACGCGCACCGTGCGCAGTTCGTCATGAAAGGGCGCATGGAAGCGTACGTACCGAAAACCCAGTTCGCGTACCGCCGTGTCGAGCTGCGCCAGGCTGTCGGGGCGGATCAGCGTTCCGGCATAGTCCGACCCCACCGACAGCCGGAACGACTGGTCCATCGGCGCGCCCGCCTTGCCCAGATCGACATCGACCGTCCGGGTCGCGGCGCGACCGGCGGGACCGACGGACTGCGCGGCGGCCGGCAACGGCGCGACCGCACTGCCGATCAACGCCGCGGTCAGGGCGACCGACATGGTGCGCAACATGGTCACTCCCGGATCAGACGGTTTGTAGGGTGCGCGCGGCACAGTGCCGCGCGATGAAGTCTTCGTGCGTGGGCATCGCCGCCGCGGTCTTGCCGATCACGTCGCGCAGATGCGTCAGGAACCGGGTCGAATCCGCTGGAGGCAGGCCGGCGATCAACGGGTCGAACGACGCCGGCCGCCTGCCTTGCCCCAGCAGCACGGCGATCCAGCTGTCGGGCGTGAACAGTTCGCCCGGTTCGCGAAAGAGGCGCGCCTTGTCCGCCCACAGCGCCAGCTTTTCGGTCAACGACGCCGGCACCGTCATCGTGCGGACATGGTCCCAGAACGGGGAATCGCTGCGCGTCGTCGCGTGATAATGCAGGATCACGAAATCGCGGACCTGATCATACTCGCGAAGCAACAGGCGGTTATATTCCGCCCGTTCGACCGGGTTGAACGACCGGTCCGGGAACAGCGCGATCAGTCGCGTGATACCGGACTGGATAAGGTGGATGCTGGTCGACTCCAGCGGTTCCAGGAACCCGCCGGCCAGGCCGATCGCGACGCAATTTCCTTCCCACAAACGCGCACGCCGCCCGGCCACGAACCGCAACTGGCGCGGATCGGCCAGCGGTTCGCCCTCCAGCCCGTCGAGCAGCGTGCGCACCGCCATGTCGTCGTCGCAGTGCGCGCTGGAATAGACATGACCGTTGCCGACCCGATGTTGCAGCGGAATGCGCCAGCGCCAGCCGGCGCGCTCGGCCGTCGCGCGCGTATAGGGGGTCAGCCGGCCTTCGCGCGTGCTCGGCACCGCCCAGGCACGGTCGCACGGCAGCCAGTGCTGCCAGCTGGTGAACGGCACGTCGAGCGCATCGCCCAGCAGGAGCGAGCGAAAGCCGCTGCAATCGACGAACAGGTCGCCTTCGATCCGGCGGCCGTCGGCCAGCGTCACGGCGTCGATATGGCCGTTTTCCGGATTGCGGGCGACCGACGCGATCCGCCCTTCGACACGGACCACACCGGCGGCTTCGGACAGCGACCGCAGGAACCCGGCATACAGCCCGGCATCGAAATGGAACGCGTAGGACAGCGTCGACAGCACCGCGGACGGATCGGCGACCGGCCGGTTGAACCGCCCCAGCCGCGCCGCGACGTGCGACAGGCAATAGTCGCCGATCTGGCCGGATGCCGCGACATTTCCACCGGCGGCCTCGCGCAGCCAGAGCTGATGGAAGGAAAAGCCCGCGACATCGCGTCCGTGCGTGCCGAACGGATGGATATAGTCGTCGCCGATCTGCGCCCAGTCGCGAAACTGGATCCCCAGCTTGAACGTGGCCTGCGTCGACCGGACGAAGTCGTCCTCGTCGATGCCGAGTATGCGGTTGAAGTCGAGCAGCGACGGGATCGTCGCCTCGCCGACGCCGACGGTGCCGATCTCCTCGGATTCGACCAGCGTCACCGTCATGTCGGCGGGCACGACGCGCGACAGCGCCGCGGCGGTCATCCAGCCCGCGGTGCCGCCGCCGACGATCACCACGCGGCGGAGCGGACCGGTCGATGCCGTCATGCGGCGGCCTGTGCGCCGAACCGGTGACGCTGCGCATAGTCGATCAGGTCGCGGTTGCTCGGCAGGTTGTGGATCGCGAACTGCGCCTGCCGCCGGACCTCCGCAAAGGCGCGGCGCGCGTCGTCATGATACCGCAGCGCGCCCGCCTTGGCGCTCAGGTCGGTCTTCCACCCCATGCCGTACAGCACATATTGCCAGCTTGGCGCGGTGAAGATGTCGATCTGCGGGTCGATGTCAATTTCGCTCGGCCAGCGATGGCGCCAGCGGTCGAGCATTTCCTGCAAGCTGTCGGGGATCGATGCCGCATCCACATTGTCGCGCCAGAACGCCGTGTCGCGCCGGTTGGAGATGCAATAATGCAGCTTGATGAAGTCCAGCGCCCGCTCGTACCGGCGGCGCAGGTTCAGGTTGAACTGTCGCGCCGACGTCTCATGGTCGCCGCTCCACGGGAACAGGTTGGCGATCAGCCCGGCCGACACCTCGGCAAAGGCGATGCCGGTCGCCTCCAGCGGCTCGAAGAACCCGCTCGACAGCCCGACTGCGACGCAGTTCTTGTGCCAGTTGATCTCGCGGTACCCCGCCTCGAACTTGAACCGCCGCACCTCGGCCTGCGCGCCGGCGGGGCCGAGATAGGTCCGCAGCGTCCGTTCGGCGGCCTCGTCGTCGATATGGTCCGACGAATAGACATGGCCGATCCCGCGGCGGCGATCGAGGCCGATGTCCCAGGTCCAGCCGGCCTGTTGCGCGGTCGATATGGTGTAGGACGCGATCGGATCCCGCGGCCCTGCATAGGGCAGCTGCGCCGCGACCGCGCGGTTGCAGAACAGCACGTCGTGGCACGACCTGAACGGGATGCCCATCGCCTTGCCGATCAGTTCGGCCCGGAATCCGGTACAGTCGATATAGAGATCGGCGTCCAGCACGCCGTTCGCCTCGGTCCGCACGCCCGCGATCGCGCCGTCCTCGGCCAACATGACCTCGCCGACCGTGTCGACCAGATGGCGCACGCCGTTGGCGATGCCCTGTTCGCGCAACAACCCGGCCAGCGCGATCGCGTCGAAATGAAACGCATAGTTCAGCGGGCCGACATAGTCGGCATGGCTCGGCAATTTGGGTGCGCGGTGTGCGTCCGACGCCTTCTTCTGCGGGGTGGAGACCTCATCCCAATTCTCGGTGCCGCCCAGCCCGATCAGCCAGTAAGGCAGCAGCTCCAGCCCGGCGCTCGGGTCGGCGACCTGGAACGGGTGCGAGTAATGATCGGTCGTACCCGACCCAGGGGTGTCCCGCCAATTGACGAATTTGGCACCCTGCTTGAACGTCGCGCCGCACCGGCGGATCAGGTCCGCTTCGTCGATGCCGATCGTCGCCAGCGTCCGCCGGATGGTGGGAAAGGTTCCCTCGCCGACCCCCAGCACGCCGATGTCGCGCGATTCCACCAGCGTGATCTCCGCCCCGCCCGGCAGGTCGCTGCTCAACCGTTTGGCGAGGTATCCCGCGGTCAGCCACCCCGCGGTGCCGCCGCCGACGATCAGGACGCGCTTTCTCATCCGCACACTCTCCGTCCGCCTGTTGCGCCGGTGCGTCGCCACCCTGGCGACGCACCGGCATCCGTCAGAACGCCAGGTTGATACCCGTACTGATCCGGCGATCGCTCTGGAACCAGCTTCGTCCGACCAGCTTGCCCCCCGGATAACCACCCATCAGCGTCTTCGCCGTCGTGGCCGTCAGGTTGGTGCCCTGAACGCCGAACGAGAAGTTTTCGGTGACCTTGAAGCGGATACCCGCGTCGACCGTTCCGTAGGAGTCGCTGTAGACCGGCAGCGCGATCTGGATCGCAGTCGGGACATTGGGCGTCGCGAAGTAATTATAGGTCGGGTTGGTGCCGTTGCTGTTGGTCGATTGGAGATATTTCGACCGCCAGGAATAGGCGATGCGGAACGAGAAGGGATTACGCTCGTACAGCAACGCGGCGTTGACGTTGTGCCTCGACAGACCGACCAGCGGTGCATCGTTGCGGATCACGCCGTTGATGTCGCGGTACAGGTCCCCCGGGTTCTTGCTTTCGATATACGTATAGTTCCCCTCGAACCCCAGCCCGCTGATCGGCCCCTGGAACATGTCCAGGAAGACACGGCCACCGACCTCGACGCCCTTGATCTCCGCCGTCTCGGTCGAATTGATGAAGTCGGATGCCGCGGCATTGACCACTTCGGTGCGCCCGTCGGCGAACGCGATCGACACCTGCCGCTGGGTCAGCGAGAAGATCGGCAGGTCCTTCAGCCGCTTGTAGAAGGGCGCGACATGGAACGTCGTGCCGCGCGCGCCATAATATTCGAACGACAGGTCGAAATTGCTCGCCATGGTCGGCTTGAGCAGCGGATTGCCGGTTTCCGCGGTGAAGTTGGTGAAGATACCCGGCTGCCCCTGTACCGGGTTGGCGGTCGTCGCCACCCCGACGGAACCCGACGCTCTCAATGCGTTGAAGCTCGGCAGGTCGAGCGTCTTGTTGAAGCCGCCGCGGATCTTGACCCGGCTGGACGGCGCGTAGACCACGTTGATCGACGGCAGCACGCGCGTGAATTCCGCCTTGCCACCGCGGGCGACGAACTGGGTCCCCAGCGTCACGGTTTCGCCATTGCGGATGAACGTGTTGCCGTTCTGCTGGATGAAGCCGCTGCCTTCGTTCTTGATATTGACGACGCGGACGCCGACGTTGCCGGAAATGCCGGGCGCGTCGGTCGCCGGCCCGAACCGGACCAGCGCGTAACCCGCCAGGTTCTCCGTACGATTGTCGACCTGATCGCCGGGCAGGATGAAACCGGGCGGACGAATGCCGGACAGCCCGCCATAACCCGACTGCGCCAGCGGTCCCGATGCCGAACAGTTGAATTCGGTGCCGGGCGGGCAGAATCCGGCCGGCGGCGGCGTGACCAGGCCGGTGCGGTTCACGTTGAACCGGTCCGCCAGTTCCCGCGTGGCGAACATCAGGTTGCCCGGGAGCAACGTCTCACCGCGGAAGAAGTCCTTGAACACATGGATCGCCACGTCGCCCGGTGCCGCATTGGCATAGGTAAGCTGCGGATCGCCATTCCAGCCACGGCCGAGCGCGGTCCAGTTATAGCCGTTCTGCAGGTCGCGCTCGGTCCGCTCCGCGTAACGCGCACCGACCTTGACCGACCGGAAGAAGTCGCTGTCGAACTTATATTCGGCATCGAGTTGCGCGGTATCGAGCCGGCCGCGGTTGTTCTCGTTGTGCGGCATGGATGCCGACCAGAAGTAGTTTGCGGGGTCCGCGAACGACGCCTGCGTGGCCGGGTTGACGGTAATGCGCGGCAGGCCGCCGGTCAGGTCCATCCCGAACGCCTGACCGAACCCGACCTCGCGAAAGATGTCGATCCGGTCATAGATCTGGCGCGAATCGACGCGCTGGATCGCGCCCTTCACGCTCAGCGGGCCGTCCTGCGGCGCCCATGCGAACGAGATCGAATAGTCGCGGGTGCGCGTGTTGCTTTCCACGAAGCCCTTGTTGCCGGCGCTCGTCACCTGGCCGCCGGGCAGGAACGTCGCGCTGTCGCGGTTAAACAGCGAATCGGTCTTCAGCAGCAGTCCATTAGAATCGAACGTGCTGGTGGCCGGATCGACCGCCAGGGTCTGCGACGACACCTGCGCGCCGAAGTCGTCCGACGTGCTCTTGTACCGCGACTGGAAGAAGCTGCCGGTGAAGGTCAGGCTGTCGGACGGGGCCCATTGCACCGCGCCGTAGATGCCGTTGCGGCGATACTGGAACTCCTCGTCGCCATAGGCGAACCCGCCGGGGATGAACCGGTCCTGCCCGCCGACGTTGGTCTTGTAATAGGGTTCGGTGCGGAGGAACTGGGACAGCGAACTGAACTGGCTGTAGGCGATATCCGCCAGCAGGCCGATGCGGCCGATCGGCGTATCGAACGTGTCGGTGACCAGGACGGACCCCATCGGATCGGCCTTGTTGGCACGGTCGCCCAGGCTCAGCTCGGCGGTTCCGGCAACATGGAACTTGCCGTTGAAATCGAACGGCATCTTGGTGCGCAGATCGATTTGGCCGCCGGTGCCGCCCTCGATCAGGTCGGCCGTCGATGCCTTGTATACATCGACCGCGGCCATCAGCTCGGGCGTCACGTCGCTCCACAGGATCGCGCGGCCGTTGTTGGCGCTGAAGATCTCGCGACCGTTCAGGCGCGATGCCACGCCCGTCAGTCCGCGAACCTGCACGCCCGAACCCTGGACGGAGAAATGGTCGGGGTCGTTCAATGCCGCGAACCGGACGATCGACACGCCCGATACGCGCTGCAGAACTTCGGTGATCGAATTGTCGGGCAGCTTGCCCGCATCGTCGGCGACGACCGAGTCGACGATCGTCTCGCTACGACGCTTGCGTTCGACGGCCGCTTCCAGTGCGGCGCGGCGGCCCGTCACGACGATGGATTCGCCGCCCGTGTCGGCCGCACCGGGCTCGCCCACGTCCTGACGCGGCGCTGCGGCCTGCGTCGCATCGGGGGCGATCGGCTGGATCTCCGCCTGCGCCAGTGCGGCGCCGCCGTAACCGGTGGCAAGCAGCGCAGCCAATGACACGCCGGTCCGGAGCAGCTGACGCTGCCCGAAGGTCTGCTTGAACGCTTTCATCCGTCCTCCCCTTATGGTCCGCACGGCTTTGCGTGCTTTGTCCCGTTGCAGCACAACCGTGGTGCTACCGCTAACATCCCTAAGCCGGGAACAAACCGGTGACAATATCCATTATGTACCCTTCGCGTGATTGCTTCGGCGAGTCCGACCGATCGGGCTGGCCCCTTAGCGGGTCCGCACAACGGATCAACGCCGCGATCGACCCGTGACTGCGCCTACTATGAGAGCAGCGTTGGGCTGCATGACGATCGTCATACGCTTACGCGATCCCGGGATGCGAAGCGCGCGCGCAGCCCGCGACAATCCAAAAACGTTCAGCGCGGACCGGCAGGCGTCCCCATGCCCGTCCGCCGCTCACCTATCCGCAAGAAGCCCGCGCATGTGTCGGGCAATCTGGTCTTCCTCGCGGGACGCGCAGACAATCGCGCGGCAGCCACCATCGTTCCGATCGCTACAATCCGGTGACAGCAATACGCCCGCCCACCGCAAATCGTCGCAGATGCACTGGCGCACGACGGCGTCATGTTCGCCGATACCCCCCGTAAAGACAATGGTGTCGGCGCCCCCCAGGGCCGTCATCATCGCGGCGATCTGCTTGGCGACCGACCGGCAAAACATCGTGACCGCCAGCCGTGCGTCCGGTCCGTCCTCGTCGTGCAGCACGCGCATATCTCCGGACAGGCCCGACACGCCGAGTAGCCCCGATTGCCGGTTTACCAACCGCTCGAGTTCGGTCGGGTCGGATCCGCGAACGCGCATGAGATAGAGCAATATGCCCGGATCGATGTCCCCGGTTCGCGTGCCCATCATCACGCCACCTGCCGGCGTCAGCCCCATGCTCGTGTCGATCGACTGCCCGTCGCAGACCGCCGTGACGCTGGCGCCATTGCCCAGATGCGCGATCACCAGACGCTTCGGCACGTCCTCGCCCAGCTGGTGCACGATCGATTCGCAGGACAGTCCGTGGAAGCCGTAGCGATGGATGCCCTCCGTCCGCATCGCGTGCGGAACCGGCAACGTTCGTGCGACGTCGGGCATGGTCGCGTGGAAAGCGGTATCGAAGCAGGCGATCTGCGGCCGGCCGGGATAGCGCGCGGTCGCGGTCGCGAGGAGCGCGAGCGCCGCCGATACGTGGAGCGGCGCGAACGGCTCGGCCTGCTCAAGCTCGCGGATCACCGCGGCGTCGATTCGGCAATGCCGCAACAGCCGCGGGCCGCCATGAACGATGCGATGCCCCACCGCGACCGGCGGGGGTGCGCAGGCCTGCGTCAGGGCCGCGTCGATCGCACCGAAGGCCGCCGCCCCGCCCGCGGGATCGACCTGTCCGGCCACGATCGTCCGAACCTCCGCCCCTGCTATGTCGAACGCGGCGAACTTGAGCGACGACGAACCGCTGTTCAGGACCAATGCGACCCTGGGTTCGCTCACGCCGGCCACTTCCAGTCGCGCACCTCCGGCATGTCGTCGCCTTGTTCGGCGATGTAGAGCTTGTGCCGCTCCATCGTCGCCCAGTAGCGCGCCGTCTCGGCCGGCACCCGCCCCGCCAGCCGCGGGATGCGCTCGATCGCGTCGAGCGCGAGCCGGTAGCGA
Organism: Sphingomonas montana; assembly: GCF_001956315.1. Lineage (GTDB taxonomy): Bacteria > Pseudomonadota > Alphaproteobacteria > Sphingomonadales > Sphingomonadaceae > Sphingomonas_R > Sphingomonas_R montana. Next base: position 67,649 of record NZ_MOLY01000026.1, read on the forward strand.
TCGAGATCGTTC
>NZ_KV887139.1 GCF_001956315.1 Sphingomonas montana
GGGGCCGTTCCCCTATGAGGGCGAGGCGGACCCCGACCTGATCAACGCCGGCAAGCAGACGATCACCGCGTTGCCGACGTCGTCCTTCTTTTCGTCCGCCGACAGTTTCGCCATGATCCGCGGCGGGCATATCGACCTGACCGTGCTGGGCGCGATGGAGGTGGCCGCCAATGGCGACATTGCCAACTGGACCATCCCCGGCAAGATGGTGAAGGGCATGGGCGGCGCCATGGACCTGGTGGCCGGCGTGAAACGCGTGGTGGTGGTGATGGACCATGCCAACAAGCACGGCGAATCCAAGGTGCTGGAGGCATGCACCCTGCCGCTGACCGGCAAGGGGGTGGTCGACCTGATCGTCACCGACCTGTGCGTGATGGCGGTGGACCCGGACGGCGGCGGGCTGACGCTGATCGAACTGGCGCCGNACAATGTGCGGGCGCGCACCGCGGCACCGTTCGACGCGGGGGTGTTCGCATGACGAAGATCGTCGGATATCGCCGGGAGGATGCCGGCGCGCCGCCGTCCGCCTTTGCCGATTACGGATCCACCGGGTTGCGGGCACCCACCGAACCGCTGGTACGGATTCCCCCGACCCTGACCGAGACGACCGGGCCGGCCGGATGCTGGGACCGGCTGACCGGCCCGGCGGCGGCGGACCTGACGACGCAGCACGCCGGCATGCCGCAGGGCCAGCGGATCATCGTGGCGGGCCGCGTGCTGGACGAGGACGGGCGGCCGGTGCCCGATACGGTGATGGAGATCTGGCAGGCGAACGCAGCCGGACGCTACATCCATGCGCGCGACCAGTGGGATGCGCCGCAGGACCCGAATTTCACCGGCGCGGGCCGGGTAGTGACCGATGCGGACGGCGGATACCGGTTCGTCACGGTCCGGCCGGGGGCCTATCCGTGGGGCAACCACCGTAACGCGTGGCGGCCGGCGCATATCCATCTGTCGCTGCTCGGCCCGGCATTCGCGACGCGGCTGGTGACGCAGCTGTATTTCCCCGACGATCCGCTGATCGAGATCGACCCGATCGCAAACGCCGTGCCGATGCCGTACCGGCAGCGGATGGTGTGTCGGCTGGACATGGACGTCACCACGCCGAACTGGGCGCTGGGATACCGGTTCGACGTGGTGTTGAAGGGACGCGACCAGACCCCGTTCGAGGATGACCATCATGACGATTGACGTCGCCGCGCGCGTGCCAGGACCGCGCATGGACAATCAGGACCCCGCGCTGTTTGGGCAGACGCCGTCTCAGACGGTCGGGCCGTTCTTCCACTACGGACTGCCGTGGAAGGGGGGCGCGGACCTTGTCGGCAAGTCCGACATGGGGGCGCGGGCGGACCTGTTTCCCGCCGAAAATTACGTGCTGAACCTGTCGTCACCGACCGGTACGCCCGCGGGAGAGGCGATCGAGATCGCAGGCCGCGTCATTGACGGGGCGGGCGAACTAGTAGTCGATGCGATGATCGAGATCTGGCAGGCGAATGCCGCCGGGCGCTATCATAGCGTCGACGATACACGCGAAGACGTGCCGATCGACCCGCATTTCATCGGGTTCGGGCGGTCGTCGACCAGCGCAGAGGGAGAATACCGGTTCCGCACGGTGCGACCGGGACCGGTGCCGGGACCGGGCGGCACGATGCAGGCGCCGCATATCGCGATGTCGGTGTTCGGGCGCGGGCTGATCAAGCGGCTGGCGACGCGGCTGTATTTCGCGGACGGCGACGGCAATGCCGACGATCCCGTCCTGGCGCAGGTCTCGGCCGGGCGGCGGCAGACGTTGATCGCGCAGGCCGTGGACGGCGTGTGGCGGCTGGACATCGTGTTGCAGGGCCTGGACGAGACGGTGTTCTTCGACCTGTGAGCGTGTTGCGGACCCGTCCGGTGGCGACGCCCGTGATGACCGCGGCGTTCGGCGATGCGGCGCTTGTTGCGCATGCGCTGGCGTTCGAAGCGGCCCTCGGCGATGCGCAGGCGGCGGAAGGGCTGATCGAGGCGGACGTCGCAGCTGCGATTGGCCAGGCTTGCGGCTCTATCGTGATCGACCCGGCGGCGCTGGCGGAGGAGGTCGCGCTGGCGGGGACGCTTGCGATCCCGCTGGTGGTCAGGTTGCGTGGTGTGCTGGACGGCGCGGCGGCGCAGGCGTTGCACCGCGGTGCGACCAGCCAGGACCTCGCCGACGTGGTCATGATGCGGCAGGTCCGCGCGGGGGCGGGCCTTTTGCTGGCGGATGCGGACCGGATCGTTGCGGCGCTGAGCCGGCACGCGCGTGCGCAGGCCGCGACCCCTGCGATTGGGCGGACATTGTTGCAAGATGCGATCCCGATCGGGTTCGGCTTGAGGATCGCGCAGTGGTGCGCCGGGATTGCCGACGCGGCGGCCGGAGTGCGTGACGCCGTCGCCGGGCACGCGGCGGTCCAGTTGGGAGGAGCGGCCGGGACACGCGCCGGACATGGCGGGCGCGGAGCGGCGGTGGCCGCGCGAATGGCGACGGCGCTGGGGCTGGCCGATGCACCACCGTGGCATGCGCGGCGTGGCGGGGTCGCGGCGATCGGGGCGGCGGTCGCAATTCTAACCGGGGCGTGCGGCAAGATGGCGCGCGACGTCGCGTTGCTGGCGCAGGCGGGCATCGGGGAAACGCGCGAGCCGGCGGCCGCGGGACGCGGTGGATCGTCCGCGATGGCGCACAAGCGCAACCCGACCGGGTGCCAGGTCGCGCTGTCGGCCGCTGCGCGTGCGCCGGGGCTGGTGGCGGGATTGCTGGCCGGGTTGCCGGCGGAGGAGGAGCGCGGCCTGGGCGGATGGCAGGCGGAGGCGCCGCTGATCGCGGACCTGTTCCTGATCGCGTCGGGCGCGTTGGAGGCGATGGCGGCGGTGGCCGAGGGGCTGGAGATCGATCCGGCCGCGATTGCGCATAATCTGGCCGCCGCGGGTCAGGGGGACGACATCGGCGAGAGTGTGGCGATCGTCGCGGCGCTGATCGACCGCACGAATCTGGATCGGGGATAGATATGCCGTTTGCGACGCGGGACGGAGTCCGGCTCTACTGGAAACTAGATGGGGCTGCCGAGTGGCCGGCGCTGGTGCTGCTCAATTCGATCGGCACCGACATGGCGTTGTGGGATGCGTGCGTGCCGCATTTGCTGCCTGCGTTCCGGCTGTTGCGGATCGATACGCGCGGGCATGGCGCGTCGGATGCGCCGGCGGGCGACTATACGCTGGCGATGCTGGCGGACGATGTTGTCGCTGTGATGGATGCGGCGGGGATCGATCGGGCGGCGGTGGCGGGCGTTTCGCTGGGAGGGATGATCGCGATGCAGCTGGCGCTAGATCACGCGGAGCGCGTGTCGGCGCTGGTGCCGATCTGCACGTCGGCGACGATGGACCGCGCGGCGTGGGAAGACCGGATCGCGACGGTGCGCGCGGGCGGGACGGCGGCGATCGCGGACCTCGCGATGGGGCGGTTCCTGTCACCGGCGTTCACGGCCGCGCAGCCGGCGGTGGCGGACGGCGTGCGGCGCGGGCTGATCGCGATGGCGGACGACGGCTATGCCGGGGCGGGTGCGGCGATCCGCGACATGGCGTTGATCGACCGGTTGGCGGATGTGACCCAGCCGACGCTGGTGGTGGCGGGCGACCGCGATACCTCGACGCCCTTTACCGGCCATGGGGAACGGATCGCGGAGGCGGTACCGGGGGCGGAGGTCGTCTATCTGGATGCCGCGCACCTGGCACCGATCGAGGCACCGGCGAGGCTGGCGGACGCGATGCGCCGGTTCCTGTGTTGCGATGCGACGGCGGACGCGGCGGCGGAGACGTTGTTCGACGCCGGGCTGGTCAACCGGCGGCGCGTGCTGGGCGATGCCTGGGTGGACAAGTCGCTGGCCGGACGGACGCCGTTCAATGCGGAATTCCAGGCCATGATCACCCGGATCGCGTGGGGCGAGATCTGGGGACGGCCGGGGCTGGACGAGGCGACGCGGCGGCTGCTGGTCGTCGCGATCACGGCCAGCCTGGGGCGGTGGGAGGAGTTCGCGCTGCATGTTCGCGCCGGGCTGACCCGCGGCGGTTTCACGCGCGATGCGTTGAAGGAAGTGCTGATGCAGACCGCGATCTATGCCGGCGTTCCGGCGGCCAACACGGCTTTTGCAGAAGCTGGCCGGATCATCGCGCATATTGATGGAGAAACCGAGTGACCGATGCCTTCATCTGCGATGCGATCCGCACCCCGATCGGGCGGTTGAACGGCGCACTGGCGACCGTGCGAGCGGACGACCTCGCGGCCATCCCGGTTCGCGCTCTGGTGGCGCGCAACCCGGGGGTCGACTGGGGCGCGGTCGACGACTGCATCTTGGGCTGTGCGAACCAGGCGGGGGAGGACAACCGCAACGTCGCGCGGATGGCGGTGCTGCTCGCCGGATTGCCGGAGGGCGTGCCGGGGTCGACCGTGAACCGGCTGTGCGGATCCGGGCTGGACGCAGTCGGGTCCGCCGCCCGCGCGATCCGCAGCGGCGATGCGCAGCTGATGATCGCCGGCGGGGTCGAGAGCATGACGCGCGCGCCCTATGTCATGGGCAAGGCGAACGGTCCGTATGATCGCGGACAGACGCTGCAGGACACGACGCTGGGCTGGCGTTTCGTCAACCCGGCGATGAAGGCGGCGTACGGCGTCGACACGATGCCGCAGACCGGCGAGACGGTGGCCGACGAATGGCGGGTGAGCCGCGCCGATCAGGATGCGTTCGCGCTGCAAAGCCAGCAGCGGGCGGCGGCCGCGCAGGCGAGTGGGCGGTTCGCGGTCGAGATCGTGCCGGTGTCGGTGGCGCAGAAGAAGGGCGATCCAATCATCTTCGACCGCGACGAACATCCGCGCGCGACCAGCCTGGAGGCGTTGGCGAAACTGAAACCCGTGGTGCGCGCGGACGGTACCGTGACCGCGGGCAACGCTTCCGGGCTGAACGACGGGGCGGCTGCGATGCTGGTCGCGTCGGAGGCGGCGGCGCGGATGCACGGCTTGACCCCGCGGGCACGGGTGATCGCGACGGCGGCGGCGGGGGTCGCCCCGCGGATCATGGGTGTCGGCCCGATCGAGGCGGCGCGGCGGGTGCTGGCGATTGCCGGACTGGACGTCGCGCAGCTCGACGTGATCGAACTGAACGAAGCATTTGCAAGCCAGGGCATGGCCACTCTGCGCGACCTAGGCATCGACCCGGCGGACGAGAGAGTTAACCGCAACGGCGGCGCGATCGCGCTGGGCCATCCACTGGGCATGTCGGGCGCGCGGATCACCATGACTGCAGTCGAGGAATTGTACCGCAGCGGCGGGCGCTACGCAATGGCGTTCATGTGTATTGGGGTGGGGCAGGGGATCGCATTGTTGCTGGAACGAGTGTGATCCTGGATGGCTTGAGCCGCTGAGTTTCGGTTCATCCGTCATCGGGCCTGCCCGACGTGGGGACGCTGGTGAATAACAAGGCGCCTGCGTCGCACATGCCGTAAGCCCTGTGACAGGTTGATCGCGGCTGGAGAACGATGTCATTCTAGGCATACTCTGAATGACATTTCAGATCGCGTATGTTCAATCGCGGTTATGATGTCCAGTCAATTGGATATCAACATAATATTTGATGGCAGTGATCCTCGACGAGGCAAGAGAATCGAGAGTACTCCTTTCTGTGCTACCTGACGTTCGTGTAGTTACGCCGAGATACTTCCGTCAGCGGTTCGAGCCGGCGTCGCCCATAGCGGCCATTCCGTCTGCCAGCTTGCTCATCAGCGCCGTCAACCGATCGAAATCGCCCACGCTCCAGTCCCGGAACAACGACACGGCCATTGCCGCGCGCGCACGATCGACGGCGTCCGTCGCCTGCCTGCCGAGCGGTGTGATCCGGGCTTCGCGGACGCGGCGATCGGCGGTGCCCGGGTGTCGGGTGACCAGGCCCAGCTGTTCCAGCCGCGCGATCTGGCGGCTGACCGTCGTATAGTCGCGTCCGACGCGGCCGGCGAGATCGACCACGCCGATCGGTTCGAGCTGGCCGACCAGCACGATCAGCGGGAACAGTGCCCGTTCCAGGTTCAGCCCCGCGGCTTCCAGCATGGCGGCATCGCGTTCCGGGCGATTGATGACGCCCACGATGTCCATCAGCGACCGATGCAGTTTCGGCAGCTGCGCCCTAATATATGCATTATGCACTTTATTCGTTGACATGCGTATCCACTCCCCCGATATGTGCATAATACATATTTGAGGTTGCCATGAAAGACCATTCCATCGTCGATGTCCTGATCGTCGGGGCGGGTGCCGCCGGGCTGACGCTTGCGGTCGATCTTGCCCGCCGCGGCGTGTCGTTCCGGCTGATCGAACGGTTGACCGAGCCGTTCCAGGGATCGCGGGGTAAGGGCATTCAGCCCCGCACGCTGGAGGTGTTCGAGGATCTCGGGATCGTCGATCGCCTCGCCGCCGCCGGCAGCCCTTATCCGTCTCAACGTCTGCATCATCCGGGTGGCAGCACGACGGATATGCAGGAATTCACCCTCGACACAGGCACCGCTGCCGAACCGTATCGCAGGCCGCTGCTAGTGCCGCAGTTCCGGACCGAAGCGGTGTTGCGCGACCGGATCATCGAACTGGGCCAGCGGGTCGATTACGGTGTCGCACTGACCGGTTTCACGGACGATGGCGACGGAGTCGCCGCGCAGATCGCGGACGCCGGCGGCGCGGGGACGATCCGGTGTCGCTATCTGGTCGGTGCGGACGGGGCGCGGTCCTTTGTCCGTCACGCGCTGTCGCTCGGTTTTCCCGGCAAGACGCTGGGCGTGCGTGCCATCGTCGCCGATATTGAGATTGACGGTCTGGACCGGGCCGTCTGGCACCGGTTTAACGAAGGGGACAGGGCACGGCAGATCTCCTTCTGTCCGTTGCCGCACAGCGACATGTTCCAGTTGCAGGCGCCGATCGCGATCGAAGGCGATGTCGATCTCTCGCCGGCGGGCGTGCAGGCCTTCATCGACGCGCGGCTGCCGGAGCGGGCGATCCGCGTCCGGGCCGTCCACTGGGCATCGGCGTACAGCATGAATGCGCGGCTTGCCGATCGCTACCGGGTCGGCAACGTCTTTCTGGTCGGGGATGCGGCGCACATTCATCCGCCGACGGGTGGCCAAGGCCTCAACACCAGCGTGCAGGACTCCTACAATCTCGGCTGGAAGCTGGCGGCGGTGTTGGCCGGTGCCCCGGCGGCGCTGCTCGACAGCTATGAAGAGGAACGCCGGCCGATCGCCGCCGGGATGCTGGGGCTTGCCGCGGATCTGCTGGAAAAGGCCAGGCACGGCGAGATGCGCCGCGGGCGGGAGGTCCACCAGCTGGATCTGAGCTATCGCGGTGCTGCGCTGGCGGTGGACATGCCGGGGCGCGGAGACGGCGTTCTGGTGGCCGGCGACCGGATGCCGGACGCCGTGTTGCAAGGGGCCGCCGGCCCGGCCCACCGGCTGTTCGATCTGATGGCCGGACCGCAATGGACCCTGCTGGTCCGCGGGGGAGGGGCGGACCGGCCGCGCGCAGGCGTGATACTGCTGCGGATCGGATCCGACGGCGCCCTGCGCGATGATGGCGACCGGCTGGGCATGGCCGATGGCGACCGGCTGCTCGTGCGGCCAGACGGTTATGTCGGCGCGCGGTTCGGCGCCGACCACGGCCCGGCGATGGCGGCCTATCTGGCGCGCGTGTTGCCGCCGCCCCGGTCCTGACGATGGCGCCGGCGCCTTCGGGCTATGCGCGCGCGCGGTAGGTGAGCCCGGTGAAGCGAACCTCGCCGGAACCCGACGCGAACAGGGCGGGGCGCAGGCTCATGAAGCCATCGGCGATGTTGTGGTTATAGCCGGACACCTCATAGGATACGACCTTGCGCCACGGCTTCCGGCCCGAACGGATGAAGAAGCTCGCGACGTTCCGGTCGTTCACGATCCGCATCGCCACCCGCCGGCCTTCCGCCGGCCCCGGCGGCGGATAGCCCTGCTCCCGTCCCACCTTGTACGTATGCAGCCCGATCGCATCCGATCCGAGACCAGCGAACATGGCGCCATTGTAGAACAGCAGCAGCCCGCCTTGTGCCGCACCGACGAGTTCGAGATCGATCGTCACTTCGTAGGAACGATCGCCGGCGATGAAGGCGAGGGGCGAGGAATCGCCCGGCCCCGTGCCGTGCGCGCGAAGCGTGAGCGCACCGGCGGCGATCCGTACCCGATCGAGATAGCCCGGTGGCGGCGCGAAGAAGGCGAGGCGCCGGCCGAGATCGTCCGCAACGAACGGCCCCGACAGACGCATGCCCGCGCCGGCATCATGTCCGCCGCGCGGCATGGGCAGACGCGTCGACAGATCGCCGCCGGTGGTGCGGGGCCAGCCATCGGCATCCCAGATGAACGGTTCCAGCAGCATCTGGCGACCAAGCGTGCGATATCCGTTTTCATAGCCGTGATAGGCCAGCCACCAGTCGCCCGACGGGCCCTGCACTGGCGTGGCATGACCGCGCGACCACCAGGGTTCGTCCGCACCCGCTGTGCGGACGATCGGATTACGGGGATGATTTTCCCATGGACCGTCGATCGATCGGGCGCGGGCCACGATGACCATGTGGCTGGTCGGCGGACCGGCCGTTCCGCCCTGCCCGGAAAACAGATAATAAATGCCGTCGCGACGCAGAACCTTCGGTCCTTCCAGCGCGGGGGCCTCGATGATCCAGTCCTCCGGGATCGGCCAGCCATCATAGACCTGTTCGATCCGGGCGGAACGGCGCAGGCCGTCATCGCTGATCCGCACGCGCGCGCCGCCGTTCAGGAACAGATAGCGTTTGCCGTCTCCGCCCACCGCATGACCGGGATCGATATAGCCACGGATATCCATGTCGACGGGTTCGCTCCACGGTCCGCGCATGCTGTCGGCATGGACCACGAAGATCTTGCACGGGATCTGCGGCCCGGCCGCAAAGGTCGGATCGTTGGCGTTGAATATGGGAATATAGATGAAATAGCGGCCGTCATGCTTTGCGATATCCAGCGCCCAGACCGAACCTAGCGGCGTCGTCAGCGCCGGCCCGACCGGCGTCCAGTTGACCAGATCCTGCGAATGCCAGACGACCACCGCCGGATAATATTCGAACGACGAGAATGTCGCCCAATAATCCGCGCCGTCCTTGAGGATGTTGGGATCGGGTCGATCACCCGACAGCACGGGATTAAGAAACTGCCCGTTGCCGAGATCGGCTCGCCTTTGGCCGTCGGGACCGGCGCGCCATCCGTTCGCGCGGGACGGTTCGGCACGGGGCGTTCCGGTTGCCGCACCGGGCAGCACCGCGCCGACGGACGATGCCAGACCGGCGGTCGATACCAAGCCCAGCGCGAGCGCATCCCGTCGCGAATGTATCAATCCATTTCTCCAGGTCGGCACGATCACGTTGGAACGATGGGACAAAGCCGCCCGGACTGCAACGGGGGGGCGGGGGGCGTCACGAACAGCCTTCGCCAGCGCCACACGCTCCGACGGTCCGTCACCATGGAAGCCGGCACCGACCCCGATGTCTGGCGCGCACCGCACCTCGGCCTGGAAACAGTTTCGCGTCTGCTTCACGCGCCACGCGAAGCTCAGCGACGGGTCCTCGCCCTGCAGCTGGCGCAGGAGCGCGATCGACGGTGGCTCGAACGGTTCGGGTGGGTGGTTCTTCCGCCACCCGTAGCCAAGCCGCAGGTAAACGGGCTGTAGGACCGGTGGACGGTCAGGCAGTAGTGCCGGCCGATGCTCGTTGCCGATCGCCTGGACGAGGATATCCTTGGACTTGCACCGGCAGGTGAAATGCCGCGGATCAAGGGACCGCGTGGACGAGCGGCGTGCCATGAAATAGCGGAACAGCTCGGTCGGATCGTAGACCGCGGTGCGGCCGCAGTTCCGGCACAGGACGGCGATGTCGAAGCGCTTCCTCGCATAGTCGGCAATCGAGTCGAATTTCCAGTTCGCGCCCATGGGCGTGAACTAAACCGGAACATCGCTTGTAGGAAACGGGGTAGAAGGCGACCGCACATTGTTGCGGAGGCGGCCTATAAGATGCCCCGTCAGCTCAAGCGCGCGTGGGCGACCTGACGGGGACTACGCGGAAGACCGACTCAACCGCGCTGACCCAACTCTACGCCGGATCCATGACAGTACAATATCAGCAATTTAGATAAGGAAAATCTCTGCCGGCTCGCTGGACCGTTTGCCCCGTCGGCCGGCATAACCGTTGCCGACGGAGCTGGCGGCAAGTCGGTTACCGCACGGGTGCTAAGTACGCGGCACGCTGGGAACCGGTTCCAACATTTGTCATAAATGAAAATCAATATTGTGGGCGAACAGCCCAGCGCCGCTCCGCCTTACCCGGTCCCATAGCCGGCCCATGCGTGACGCCAGAAGCTAATGCTCGGTGCGCTAGACGATGAGCCGCCCGGCAAGACTGCCATCTATGCGACATGACCGATCATATGCGGGAGATAGCGCGTGAAGTCTATTGCTCGGTCAGCGTGCGGCATGGCGTCGCCTACAGGGGCTACAGGTCAGGTCAACCCTACTGGGGTAAAGTCAGATACGATCGCATTCGCTATTGAAGCGCGAGAAATATGAATCCAAGATAACCCCGCCGGCCGGTCAACCGTAACCGGCGGGGGCACGGCAAGTCGGTTGCCGCACGCGAGTCTCATAAATCCAACTGGATTAACTTACCGCAAACGCCGCAGGAAGCCTCGTGGAAAGTTCGATCCGCTGGCCGGAGAAGCCGTCGCTAGCGGATCGGCGGCAAGTCGGTTACCGCAGCGGTCATATTACACGTAGCAGCCGTAAGCATATTATCTTAAATCAATTCGAACATCCAAAATTTGCTTCGAAATATTCAATTTTTACAATTAGCGGAATGACAAACTTAATCATATGTGTAGGTATCCGCCAATTCCCTGCGTTAGCTCGAAAGTGAGTTCACTACTCTATAATAACGATGAACAATAAAGTTTTTTCTAAAGCTCCGGTCCTGTCGCCGGATTAGAGGCAGATATGCTCGATCCATTCGTCCAGAAATTGCGCGGGTTGGCCGAACTGACGGCCATTGACGCAGCGGCGCTCGAGAGAATTATGTCGCACCCGCATCGCTATGCGGCACGTCAGGATCTCATTCGCGAGGGTGACGAGACGGGCCCAATGTTCGTGATCCTCGACGGCTGGGCCTGTCGCTACAAGATCCTGCCGAGCGGCACACGTCAGATCATGGCGTTCCTGATGCCCGGTGACGCCTGTGACCTGCACATCAAGCTGTTGGCTAAGATGGATCACGGAATACAGGCGCTCACGCCAGCGGTTGTGGCGCGCGTGTCCCAGGACGATATGCACGCAGTTATGCAGAACCACCGCAGCATCGCGTTGGCAATGTATTCCGCGCAGCTTGTCGATGAGGCGATCATGCGCGCCTGGATCGTGAGCATGGGGCGGCGCAGTTCCATCGAGCGCGTCGCGCATCTGATGTGCGAGCTTTATTTGAGAGGGCGAACCATCGGGCTAACTCAAGACGGTGAATTTGCGATGCCGTTGTCCCAAATTGTTCTAGCTGACGCATTGGGAATGACCCCAGTTCACATAAACCGAGTGCTCAGGGAGTTGCGGCTTGACGGGGCGATGTCTCTGACTCGCGGCAGCGTTACCATCTCGGATCCGCACAAGCTCGCTCGGATCGCCGGCTTCGACGAGAACTACTTACATCGCAGGACGCGGCATATCGCAGAGATGACCCCCCAGGCTCGCTGACCACTGGAACAAGGTCAGCGCCGTCCGCCGTTCGTGCGTGCACCAAGCGGCCACGCGATCCGGCACACGATACCGTCCGATTGCATTACCAAACTTGTGTCCGCGCCGATCTGGTACGGCAGCCCGTCCTCGATAAACCTGCGTCCGAACCCTTTATGTAGCGGACCTTCGGACAGTCCTGGCACTTCGCTTTCCGACCACGCCAAATCCAGTACCTGTCCAGACATGACCCACCGGATTTTTAGTTTGGCATCCTTCTCTGCAAGCGCCCCGAATTTCAAAGCATTAGTCACGAGTTCGTGGATCGCCAATCCGAATGGTTGAGCCTGTTCCAAGGGCAAATAGACGTTTGGGCCTACAATCGTGATTCCCGGTGCCGATCCAAATTCGAAATGCTGGAGTTCGTCGCGAAGAAGTCGCTCAAGGTTGACGTCACCGTGCGAGCCTAGCGGGAGTGGTAATTGATACCGGAGTAGAACATTGAGGCGACCGCAGAAATGCCGCTCGACTTCTTCAAGATTCTCAGCCGTCTCGATCGATGTTTCGAACGCCGCTCGCACAAGCGCCGCTGTGTTGCGAACGCGATGCTGCAAGTCAACGAGAACCTGTGAGTGGTGCCTGGCCGTTTCTGCGTCGCGCACGTCTCGTGCAACAAGCTCCTGCCGCAACGCCGTCAGCGCCCGATCGTTATCCGATACCATAGCTGGACCTTGCGCAGGATGGTCCGGCGTAGGGTCAAAGGCAGGATCGTCCATCACAGGCTGTAAATAACGGCGCGCGTTATACTCCAGCGCATCGCGAATAGCCCCGGACTAGCCGCCTGGAAAACCGCATGGGTTCGGTTTTGACGTATGCACGAAACCATCATCGCGTCTGCTATCCCTTTATATGGGGCGACAGTTGCCCGATCATCTTAACGATCTGCGAAACGCGTAGCGGCTTTTCATATCGAGCGACATGAGCAAAGCGGTCCGGAATGATTGACGCGTCGTATCCCGTCGTGAACATGAAGGGGACCTTTCGCTCAACTAACATGTCCGCTAGTCGAAAAACCTGTTCGCCGCGTAGGTTTACGTCAAGAATCGCAGCGTCCAGTTCTGACGTATTCCGAAGAAAATCCTCGCCCTGCTTCACGGTTGCAGCCGGTCCGATAACATGCGCCGACTCTGCCGCCAACCCTGCGCACAGCTCTTGTGCCAGAAGATACTCGTCTTCGACAACCAGGATCGCGCGACCCCCTAAACTGAGCTCAGTCATGCAATGCTCCGGATATAGGAATGATCATTTTACACCTTATACCATCCGGACCGGCATCGTAATGCGTTTCCGCATCGAGTTGATAGGGCAGCGCACGTTCGATCAAATCGCGGCCTTGTCCCGTTCGTTTCTCTAATGCTCCATCGGGCGGCATGACAACTCCATGCTCTTGCCAGATGATTTCCAGTCGGGCGGGTAGGCCTTTGTCCTCCACCGTGCGCCAACAGATCTCTAGGCGCCCGTTCGGCCCCTTTAACGCGCCGTACTTCACGGCGTTTGTGGCCAGTTCGTGTAATGCCAGCGCCAGCATCTGGACCATGCTGGACCGCAGCGGAATTCCATCCGCACCGCTCAGTATGACCCGCCCCTCCTCTTCGTCCGCTACGCCGTGCGCCGCAAGCTCTGCGCGGATCAACTCGTCGAAGGTAACGCGGTACTGATCGCCCACACGCGACAGGAGACCCTGCACGCGAGCTAGCGCATCGAGCCGCGCGCTGAAATCCCTTGCGAAGTCATCCATTGTCGCGGACTGTCGGATCGTCTTGTCAGCAATTGAACGGGTGACGCCTATCAAATTGCGCGTACGATGCTGCAACTCGTCTACCAGAATTCGCTGCTTTTCTTGAAGCCCACGGAGGTCGTCGACGTCGGTCGAGGTGCCGAGCCACTCGATGATTGTGCCGGATCCGTCCCGGATTGGCATCGCTCTAATCTGGAACCAGCGGTAAAAGCCGTGCTGGTCACGGATACGGTACTCTGCTTCAAGAATTCCTTGCTCGGCGGCTTGCGCCCATGCCTCGCACGCTTGGTTACGGTCGTCGGCATGAAGAGGCTCCAGCCAGCCCCAACCGCGACTCCCTTCCTCCGGCTGGCCGGTAAACTGGGTCCATTGTGGGCTGGACCAGTTCCATTCCCCCACATGGCTAGCCCGCCACACAAATTGCGGCACACCTTCGATCAGCGCCCGCTGGCGTTCCTCGCTCGCGCCCAGCGCAGCCTCGGCACGCGCGCGCTGAATGGCCGCCCAAGTGCGCTCTGCAACCCCTTTCAGCAGTTCGGTATCATTTTGAGTCCATCGACGAACGCGTATGTCGGCAACAAGAAGTACCGCAATCAGGCGTCCTTTTCGTAATAGCGGCACGCCTAGCGCAGCCCGCATGCCCAGACTGCCGTAATTCGACTTCGCCTGCATGGTGAACAGCCCGGAGCAACTCAGGTCTGGCATGTTGAGTACCGCCTCTGAACGCATCAAATTGAGGAAATCCTGCTCGCCGGAAAGGTCATGTACGCCAACCATCGAAGGCAAACCATCGCGATGGAATTCGGTCAGTACGGTCGCGAGTGTTCCCTCGTCATCGAATTCGTTGAAATAGCACCAACTTACGCCAAGTTGCTCGGCCAGAAGACGCGCGGCTTCCGACTGGATCTCCGCAGGATCGACCAGAGACGTGAGCGCATCGCCGAGCCGTAGCTGGAACATCTGCCGTTCTTCGCTCTCCCGCAACGCTGCGTCGGCCTCCGCGCGTTCAACTGCTGCCCAAGTGCGCTCGGCAACGTCTTCAACAAGCGAAACTTCCCCCGGTGTCCAGACCCGAGCACAGGTAGCCGCGGCCACGATCGCCCATAGCGGGTGGTGATCGCCTTTGCGCAAGGTCGCGGCGACCAAGGCACGCAGGCCGAGCGCGCTGAAACCAGCTCGATCGTTGTCCGACAGGTTATCCATCTCAACAACATCGTCGATTACGAGCGTCCGATCGAACGCGATCTTAAGGGCTTGGGGAAAATCGGACAGACGCACTTGAGCAGGCAACGGGCAGAGACTGCCGTCGTGCACCTGATAGGGAAAGTCACCCCTGTCCTCCGCCAGCCGATAAACACCGATGTAGCAGCGATCGAGTTGCATATGGTCTGAGAGCATCTGCAACGATCTGTTTGCTATGGCATCGGCACCCGACTGGCCCCGCAACGTATCGCTCAAGCGCAGCAGAAAGGCTTGCCGCTCTTCACTCTCGTGCAGCATGATTTCGGCCCGGTGCTCCTCGGTCACATCACTGGCGGTCCCGAACCACTCCACGATCTGACCCTCGGGCCCGAAAATTGGCACGGCGCGGGATAGTGCCCAACCAATTCTGCCGTCCGCCTGATAAACCTGATGCGTAAGCTCAAAATCGCCTTTGGTGCAGATTGCTTCTGCGATGGCGGCAGCCGTGCGGGCATGATCTTCCGGCGGGATGTATTCCTTCAACCAAGCTACGCTGGGGCTTGTCGTATCGGAGACGAAGCCGCCGCCCGACAGTTGCCGGAGCTCGCTCATATCGACGTTCATAACGTAGAACACATCCGCGCTCGCTCGCGCTAGCGCCTGAAGACGAGTGTCGCTCTCCAGCTTTCCACTTTGCGCACTTTCAAGGGCAAGCCCCATTCGGTGGGCTATGCTGGCAAACTGAGCAAGGCTCTTCAAAAGACGTGCGTCTTCTGCCTCAAAACAACGTTCTTCCCCATGCATGATTGCCCAAATCGTTCCGATCGGTGAACCGTTTGCTCTGAACGGGACCAGCAGCCCTTCCCCGATTCTAGGCTTTGCCTGTAACAATGCCGGAAAGGCGCGCTCGGGTTCCTTCATAAGCAGGACCGCGTCCTGCGTGATGACTTCGCCACAAGGGCTCTCGTCGCACGGCATTGTGCCGTTCCGAAAAGGTGCCCAAGCCCCAGCTGTCGCCACCCAGCGGAACACACCTCGCTCTCCGCCAGCCTCTAACAGACTGACCCCAGCGGAATCACATCGCGTTAAGTTGATCGTCCACTCGACGAGCCGCTGCAGCACCGTACCCGGAGCGCAGTTCAAGGCTTCAGCAAGTGCGACCAGTGCTAGGTTCTCAACCCTGTAATCGGGTGCACGCGAAATCCTGCGATCGAGGTCGCTCGTTATAATTATGTCATTTACGGCAGAAGTGGCATTTGGTTTGTTCATACGAAGGGCGACGCTCCTTCCAGCCGTACGATGCGCGACCGCTCGCAATAATTAACCTTCGGAGTGTCGCTGACAAGACAGTCTGCGACATCTGGCGTGATTTACCGGGATTGATCGCAGCCAGTCCAGGATGCGGTCACTCAATTAACCCTGTCGGACCACATCATGTCGCACTTAGCCCCGCCACGGGTCCTGTCACCATCGGTGACGATACAGCCGGTAACAACGTTTTGTCTGATGAAAGGGCGAGGCAGGTGCGCATAGGCAGGCAAGATCCCCAGCGTCGAAGGGAACAATATGGCGGCAAGGTATGGACGGCGCGTAGAGCGGTCTAATCGAGCGCGAGGCCGGCGGGCGATGAGATACCATCCATCGACAACTCCCAGAGGATCAGTCCTTTGGCGTCGGTGACCACGACAGCCCAAGGCCGCGTTCCCCAAAAGGCATCCGGCGAATCCTTCAGCATCTGACCGCAAGTAATGATTGCCTGCGCTCTCGCTTCGCGGGGGGTGCCCAGGTCGATGCCGTCGCTGTCCGTCGAACGGGTTTCGGTTTGCGTGTGGAAATAGTAGAGGGCCAATATCGTGCACCAGCGTTGGGCGAGAGCTTGCGCACTCTCGGTCGTCAGAGCCCGTTGCGATGCCGACGATGGTTCCGGTGTAGCGGACATTTTAGCGATCAACGGCAAACCTCGATCAGCCGCTGGTCTCTAATAGGGTACCTGATGCGGGTAACAACCCAACTAGAGCAGATGGCAGGATCGGGTGGTTTTCGGCTTACGTCAGCGCGCCAAGTTCCACTGGGTGACGCCCCACCAACGGGTACCTTCCGGGGAACTTAGTGGCGGGGCGCAGGCCGCCTGATAGCAGCATTCTCTGAACAGCCTGTAAAGTTTGCCCCGCTGAAATCTTCCGGGACGTCCAGCGGGGCGAGGTTAATGATTGCGCGTGAATGCGGGGATGGCAAGCAGAGCGAAGTGCCAGATCGGGACGCAGCATTGAAGCGCCTCCACGACCAGAGTCGAGCGCATCGGCTCGTGACGGCAGTTGCGCAGTGAATACCGTTAGGAGAAAGGGACATTCTCAGTTCGTCGGAGTGGGGGGAGCGCAATGAACGACGTAATGGCGATTGCGCAATATAACGTCCTCGATACGGCACCCGAGGTGAACTTCGACGACGTCGTCGCGCTCGCGTCGCAGATCTGTGAGTTGCCTATCGCCCTGATCTCGCTGCTGGACACGGGCCGGCAGTGGTTCAAGGCTCGCATCGGCTTCGAGCCCCATCAAACGGATCTTGACCGATCGGTATGTCGGTATGTGGTCGCTGCCGGAAAGCCGATCGTCATTCCGGACCTGACCGTAGATGCGCGGACTGCCGACAATCCGTTGGTGGTCGGTGAGGAAGGCATTCGTTTTTACGCCGGCGTACCGCTCGTCACGCGGTCCGGCGTCGTCGGCGCGCTATGTGTGATCGACACGTCACCGCGGCCGGATGGTCTCGCCGCCGATCACCTCACCGCGCTGGAACGTCTCGCGCGCCAGGTGACAGCCCTCCTGGAGATGCGGCGGGACGCCATTGAGCTTCGTGGGGCGTCAGCGGCGCGGGACGAGTGGCGTGCGGCCCAGCAGGTGAGCGAGCAGCGCTGGCGCGATCTGTACCGGAAGATGGATACCGGCTTTATCTACGCGCGCGTGATCAGGAACAAAGACGGCCTCGTTACGGACTGGCGGTACGAAGATGTGAACGAAGCTTGGGGCGAGTTGGTCGGGATCGCTCCAGACAGTGCCCGGGGCAGGACGATACGGGAGATCATACCTGGCATCGAAGACGAGTGGATCATGGAACTCGCTCAAGTCGTCGAGACCCGTGAGCCATATCGATTCACCCGGCAGGTTGGCGTCCTGAACCGCTGGTATGACGGGACTGCCCAGTGGGTTGAGGGCGACGATTTTACGGTCATCTTCCACGAGGTCACGACGCGCATCGAGGACGTCCGGCGGCGGGACGGCCTGCTGGCTCTTGGTGATGCGCTGCGTGATCAAACCGACGTCACGGAGATGGTCACCGCGGCGTCCCGGATCATCGGCGAGGTCGTGCACGCGTCGCGCGCTTCGTTCGGTGAGCTGGACCACACCCGCGAACTCATCATCGTCGGCGCGGGCTGGTCGTTGCCGGGTATGCCCGCGATCGAAGGAAGCTATCGCTTCGAAGAGTACGGCGATCTTCGTCAAACGCTGCTCGACGGCAACGTGATCGTCATGAACGATACCGCGACGAATAGCCGAACATCTGCCGTGGCGAACGTATGGGAAGCGTTGCGTGCTTGCGCTGTCGCCATCGTCCCGGTTCGGGAACGTAATCGAACGGTTGCCGCCCTGCTGGTTCACAAAGACCATCCCCATGTGTGGACAGAGGACGAGATGGCGTTCCTGCGGAATGCGGCGGACAGGCTAGAGACCGCAAATGCCCGACGTCGTGACGAAGAGCAGCAGGCTCTGGTCAACAAGGAGATAGCGCACCGGTTGAAGAATGCGCTGTCCATGGCGCAGGCCATCGCCATGCAGACGCTGCGGAGCGATGCCTCCCCGGAAGGTCTGGATGCCTTCACTCAGCGGTTACAGGCACTCGGGCGGGGACACGAGGCCCTGACAGCGGGCCGATGGAAGGCCGCGAAGCTGGGCGATCTGGTAACCGGTGTGATCGAGGGTGCTGGCGCGCTCGACCGCTGCACCATCCGGGGACCGACAGTCGAGCTTGGGGCGCGCGCTGCGTTGTCTACGTCCCTACTGGTCCACGAACTGGTGACCAACGCGATGAAGTATGGCTCGCTCTCCGCCGAGGAAGGCAGGATTGAAGTTGTGTGGCGTCTTGTCGGCAGCGGCGAGGATTGTCGCCTTAAGCTGGACTGGAGCGAGCATGGTGGGCCGCCTGCCTCACAACCCACACGGAAAGGGTTCGGCTCGCGCCTGATACGTCTTGGGCTTCTGGGAACAGGAGGGTCTGAGGTTCGCTATACCGAGACAGGATTTTCGTCTTCTTTCAATGGATTGCTCACAGAGGTGGAACAGGCGTGATTACCGGACGAGGGCCTGTCCTCATCGTAGAGGACGAGCCTCTGCAGCGGATGGACATGGTGGACATGGCGGAACGGGCGGGCTTCGACGTGCTTGAGGCTCATGACGCCAAGCACGCTGTCGAGCTACTCCGGACACGGGCGGACGTCGGTCTCCTTATCACCGACATTAATATGCCTGGTGCCATGGATGGTATGGAGTTGGCAGCTGCGGTGCGCAGGCGGTAGCCACCGATCGAGATCATCGTGGTGAGCGCAGGTGTTGCCCCCGCTGAGCAGGATCTACCAGAGCGGGCCATCTTCATGCCCAAGCCGCTGAACTACGAACGGGTAATTCGTGAGATGCATCACTTGTTGAATTAGTGTTCGAGCCGCTGCCAGCGATGATGGCAACCGGGCAAGCTGCGGGCTCAAGTGATCGGCCGGGGAACGATGTTCCGGTCGTCAACACAACGGTCGGCGTTTACGCCGTCGCGATCATCGTTACGGATGCAGACGGCAAAATGCTGATCAAACCGTTCGCCAATGCGTCCCCCGCCTCCTTCTGGGCATCGTCCGGTATTCCGGCAAGGGCTTCCAACACAAACCACATGGATCGCTCGCCGCCATTCAGCCGGGTGCGGGTGCCCTGCCGCCAGTTCCAGCGTCGGCAGGTTACGCCAACATCATCACGCCAGACAACTTCACCCGGCAACGGGTGCTCGACCGCGGGTTCGCCATTGGACATAGTGTCGAACACTTCGGTGCCGTCCGCGATCGTAAGTCGTGGCAGACCGACATAGGCGCTCAGATTTTCACCGCCGACCGGAACGGCGTAGCGCAGGCTGATCGCGTTGTAGAGATCCACGACCGGGTTGATCGCCGGCAACGTTCCATCTTTCAGCACCCGCTTACGAAGCGCCTGCGCCGAACAGGGTGTTCGGCTCGGCCTAGCGCCGAAGCCTACGTAGGTCTCCGCCCACGCGGCCAGATGGGTTTCTGCCCAGGACGGGCCGCCATCGCGTACATACTTGCAGGCGGCAGCCAGCGCAGCCGAGGCATCACCGACCGGCGTTGGATCCTGCGTGCTTACAAGCAGATGAAGGGCACGAAAGTCGGATGCCAGTCGCATGACGGCGGGATCAATGATCGGGGTGGTCTGCATGTTTCAATCCTATCTTTTTGCTGTCGCGGCAGCACCGACCGAGGCGCAGACGATCAACCCGATCGCCAGCCATTGTGAAAACGCCAGCGTTTCACCCAAGACGAAGAGGCCGACTAGGGCGCCAACAGCCGGCTCCGCGCTGAGAAGCGTGCTGAAGGTGTTCGTCGGCAAGCGGGGGAGCGCGATGATTTCCAGTGTGTAGGGGATCGCGCTTGATACGACACCGACGACCAAGCCGAGCGCCAGCACCGACGGCTGAAGCATAGCGGTGCCAGCATAGAGAATTCCGACGGGTGCGGTGATCAACGCGGCGATCGCCATACCGCCTGCAACAGCTGTGATGCCGTGATCCTCTCCGGCCGTCTTCCCTTTAAGCAGGTACACCGCCCAGCAGGCCCCCGCGACCCCCGCCAGGGCAACGCCGCGCCAGTCGAGGTGAGCAGCGCCTCCCCAGATTGGCAGCAGCAAGGTGACACCTGCAATGGCCAGGGCTATCCATAGAAAGTCCGCCAAGCGTCGCGACGTTAGGAGAGCAACCGCGAGCGGGCCTGTGAACTCGATCGCCATCCCGACACCCAGCGGGATGAACGTGAGGGCCTTGTAGAAGACAAGGTTCATGACGCCCAACGCCACACCATACGGCAGGAGCGAGCGCCAGCCTGCCGCGGTCAGCTTGCGCCATGGCCGAAAAATAATTGCCAGCACGGTGGCACTGACGATCAGACGCAGAGCAGTTGCGCCTTCTGGCCCGATCGCAGGGAACAGCCACTTTGCGAACGAAGCGCCAGTACTGATCGATAGGAGCGCCCCGAACAGGGCGGCGACGGCAACGATGTCAGTCCGCGGAGCGACGGGGCGCGTCATTGAACAGCTTATCATCTGGATCTCACGAAGGGCCGGGGCCCGACCGTTCTAGGCTCGACCGGCGATCACGGTGATCAAAATCGACCCCGACCGATGACGAACTGGCGCAGCGCCTTTTCTCGGCGAACGATCGGGTCCGGAGTTTCAAGACGCTTGTCGTGATACGACAAGTTAAACCATCCAGCCCGGTCCCGGTCCGTTGAGACACGACTGACGGGAAGCCGTATTGTCGAGTTCGACCAGCGAACGACCGCATCCCGAGGCCAAGCTCACAGCCCCCTTGTCGGGAACACCGGCCCGCGTACCGTCATACGGTCGGCATCATACGGACGCTGCAACCCGACGACGTCTTCGTAACTGCCGGTCAGCCACAAGTCCCAGTCCGCTTCCTCCAACACGGTGATCATCGCCTTCGGATGGATCGGCGCGACCAGTTCGTTCGGGTCGCAGGTCACCATCGAGAAACCGTTTCCCTTCGCGGATGCCTGCCAGTATCCGGCCACGGTAAACACTGGCTGATCCGTCACGGCGAACCAGATCTCGCCCTTCAGCGGCTTGCCCCCACCGACATCGTGAACGTCCGGGGTCCATTCGCAGAACTCGGTCAGGGGGATCAGGCATCGGTTCTCGGGCCGCTCCGCCAGCCGACGCCACGGGGGCAAGCGGAGCTGGCGGACGTTGGTCATCGTGAATTTGCCGGCACCGTTCAGCACGTCCCAGGCCATCACGTCCACACCGCGTCCGCGGTCATCCTGCCGGACGATCCAGGCACGCGATCGCGGGACCAGCTCCTGCGAGTGGAAACGCTTGTCCATCGGGCGGGCTGCCAGCCACTTCGTGCCGAAGCGCTCGGCGATCGTGTCGGGTTCGCCGGCCATGCGGGCTCGGTTGCACATAGGTCTCGGCCTTGTTCATCATGGGGTAACCGATACTGTTGCGCGCGAGCACGAAGCCTACCGGCGCAATGACAATGTGCTGCTCGATGATCTGTTCGGCTCAATTGTTCTTCGAAGACCAGCCGATGTTGATGCTTTAGCCGTCGCTGATGGCCCCCGAGGCTTTCGAGGGAACGTCTGACTTCGCTGGGCTGACTGCAGTGTTCGGGTTTCTCGCCGCTTTTGGCCTATCGAAGCTTGCCTGACACGAACCTGATCAAGTGCTTGGGAAGTGTAGGCACGAACAATGCTAGAATGACGGTATCTCGTGCCGACCTGCAAGCGAAGCGGCTGTCCTACAGCGAACCGATTTGGTACATAAGGAGAACAAAGAGCCGCACGATGCTTGTTCTCGATCCACCCACACTGCTTGCGGTAGCAGCCGTCATCTCGAGTATTTCCAACCTAATCTGGGTGATGCGCCGTCGCACCACCGCAAGCGATCGGATGCAACCATAGCCTAACAAACTATCGCGGTTTCAATTGGCAGTTGGATTGCTGAGCCGCCCCGATAAACGATGTCCGTTATGAACTGTTCGCGTTTCCCAATTTCGCGGTGGCTGTGGCTGCTTCTAAGCTCCGCGGTTTGCATGCCCACTGCCAGCCCGGCGCAACGGGCTGGGTATTGGGAGACCCGGGTCAGCATCGCTGGTGCCCCGGATGTTGCACCAGTCCGATCCTGTTTGGCTGCCAATGCGCCGTTGCACTCTCTGAGCTTATGGCCTGCGAACTGCACAGCCGGCAAAATCAGGAAAACGACTGCCGGGATCGTTTCGCAAGTAGAATGTCAAAGTGGCCAACCTGGGACTTTGTTGATTATACAGCGGGAGTTGTCCGGAGATCTGGACCGCCGATATCGCCTTTCAACCGAAACCTGGGTGAAATGTGCAGGTATGCCGGCGCAGTCGGCACAGCGCTTCGATACGGCGAACCGCTATCTGGGGCCATGTGAGGAATCCGCCCCGGGAGCGATACCCGACCCGGAAAAAACACCTGAAGGTGAGTGGCCAATCCTGGGGTTTGCGCTGGTCTTTGTCCTTCAGGGGATGGCGTTCGTCGGACTGGTATATGCAACGTACCGTGGAATGGCTTGGCTATCGTTGCAGCTGGGACGCCGCGCCTACGAACAAGCCGTGGTTGCCAACATCACCGTCAACGGGGCAGGCGCGGCGACCATACCCGTACTTGCGACCTTCGCCGGAATCCGCGGACTGCCGTGGTGGTATGCAATCGCGTCGAATAATGCCAAACCCCTGCTCGTGATCGAACCTGACGGCATTCGCTTCCGCGTCGTTCGCCAAGGCAATCGCCGCTACGCCGAGATCGAATGCGTCGATGTCCGGCAGGGTAGGGGCACCGTCAATCTCGACTTCACCTTCCACGGATCGGTCCTGAGCTTCGCAGCCAATCTAGGTGCCGTACCGCTTGCCGCTCATGTGCTCGCCTTGCTGCCTGGATCCGTGCCGCTGTCTGCGCGCGCCCTCGCGGTGAAGGGGACCGGCGCATGAACGGACTTATCCTCTCAATGTTCGTCAGTACGATTTTGAGTGGTGTGATCGCGACCGTCAGGGATCGTTCGGTAATCCTGTGGACAGTCCTGGGTATGCTCACTGGCCCGATCGCCGTCGCTTTCCTCCTGTGCGTGCCATCTCGAAAGGCCGTCATCACTTCAACACCGACCCGGTCACTCGCCAGCGAGATCCGGGAACTGCAAGAGCTGCGAGAGCGAGGTCTCATTTCCGATGAACAGTTCGAGCAGGGCAAGGCGCGGGTCCTGGCCTGGCCGGTCGGATCGGCAAGCCAGCCTGCGCTGGGGTCGACGCGGGCTTTGGCGGACAGCGGATGGACATGGGCGAGTTATCACCCAGCCGCCCGCGCAGCCTTTATCGATCTGGCGCAGCGATATCGTCTTGAGTTGGAATGGCCGGACGATGTACCTTTCGAGGCCGTTTGCACCTTCCCGGTGCAGCCGCGACTTTCCTTCGCGATCACGCTGGCGCTCGAGAAGGGCTCGATCCATTGCTGGGGCGACGGCTGGGCTCTTGATGGCTCAGGCCCGGGAAACCCGGACATCGGCCTGCCGGCTGACCTCGCGGAAGGGCTCGAAGCCTTGATATCTGGATCAGGCCGATTGCTGGTGCGGACAGCCTTCCGCGATACCTCCCCGTTCTGGACATCGCTGCAGGTGCAACGGAATGGGCGTTGGCGAACGGTTCGGTATCAGGCGGGGCTTCCTATTCTACCACTGTGGCGGCGTATCATTGTCAAGAACGAGGCCGTCTGAACCTGACAGAACAAGTAAATGCTTTTGCCCGGCACTCCGCCGCCATGAAACGATATCATGACGGCGGCGTGCCCAATGGTCACGGCTTCAGGTTGTTCTCCTTGAGCGTTTTGCCATCTGTCGCGAACTCGGCGTAGCCGGTTTCCTTGATGTCGTTGCTGGCGAGCCGCCCGTCGATGTCGAGCCGCAGCACATGGACGTTGCTGAACACGCCCGGCGACATCAGCCGCACGCCCGACCATGACGAGCGGCTGTAGATCTTGCTCATCGGACCCTTCTGCGCTTCCATAAACGGCGCCAGGCCTGCGGCGTTCACCTGAGCCATCGGGATGATGTAATCCGCCAGCTTGAACGCGGACGCATCACCCCCGCTGACGGTGATGTCGACCGGGCTCGGCGGCGCGAACTCGCCCGTCCGGACGTTCATGGACGTGCCGAGCAGCTTTCGCGGATCGGCCGGGTTAAGATACTGGACCGAACAGACGGTCAGCTGGCCCTGCGGTTCGTCGTCGCTGCTGTCGATGTCCTTGCCGGAGCTGAAGAAGGAGTTGATCTCCGATACTTTGGTCTCCGGGCCGAGATGCTTGGCGATCGCACGGAAGCACACGTCCGGTCCCTGGGAGATGTTATGAGCCGCAACTTCTGGTGCCGCCGCTGTACCAGCTGTGCCTGCCTGGGTGGCGGCGACATCGGTCGCACTAGGGGTGGCATCATTTCCCTTGCCGCACGCGGACAGGCCGAGCATAACTGTAGCAAGCAGGCACAGTTTGACGGATTTTGCTTTAAACATGGTGGACGTGCTCCCGGGATCGTGACGACTTCCATTCATAATGCGCCCATTCGCGCGGTGTCGATCGGTACCTGACCGTGTGGGCGCTTCCATTCGATGACGTTCGCCGCTTGAACATAGGCAGGTGCCTGTGCAGCGGGATTGGCGACGTCTTGGACTGCGCTACGCCGCCGGCGCGGCACTATCGATAGTGCCGGCAACGCTAGGGGGAGGCTGGCTGTGGTTCCTGTGGCCAGCGGTATTGCTGGCACTGGTGGCATCTGCTTACCTGCGGATCGGTCCCGCTGCCTTCGCCAAGATGGAAAATGGGCAGATCAGCTGCCGCATGTTGTTGGTCTCTTACTTGATCGGCGCATAAATCGACTCGCGGCTTTGGACGTGGGACGGATCTCGATCCGGTCGAGGTCGCCCTGGGCCTTGGCATACGGGCGAAGATTGGTGATAGACGGACCGGTATCAGCCGTTGTAGTAACAAAATCACCTTTAGGTTACGTTGCGTAATGGAGGATGAAGAACTTAAAGCTAGCGGCCCACCCTGGTGGAAACCGCAGCCGCTGACGTACGTAATGTGGTTGCTCGTGGCCTGGTGTGGTCTACTCGGCTGGCTCGGGCTTCATATCCAGATCACCGGAAGTGATGCTGCAGGCAATGGCATGGCGACGGGTCTGACCAATATGGTCGCAGGGCTGGCTCTGATTATTACGAGCGTCATCGCCGCGGCATACCTTCTGGTCCGGTAGATGCCTGTTCGCTACGTCTGCCTCGTCCTTCTACTGCTGGTCAGTATGATGATTCCCACCCTGGTAGGCTGAAGCCGGCATGGGACACCTGGTCAATCTCGTCCTGCGCCGCTCGAACCTTCCGTTTCGAGCCGAGGACGATGGGGACGACGCCACATGGCTGAGTGCCGTGAACGGACTTCCACTGTTCTGGCTTTCGCTTATCTCGGAACAGGATCTGGCTGGCCAATGGGAGCATAGCGTCCGTGCTTATCAGGCCGACCCGGACGAGCACGATGATGGGTTACCATCGATCCGGGTGAGTTGGCATGCTGCCGAGGCAATGTTGAACACAGCCGAAGCGGGTGCCGATCAACGTGTTCCAGCCCTTTGCCAGATGTTTGGGGAGTGGGCCACAGCGGTTCGCGCACTTGGGCACGAGACACCGCTTCAGGAAGTGCTGCTGGATCTGGGGGCCGCGGCCAATTTTTGCGAGAGCATCGATGATTTCATGCTTGAATTAACGACAATGGTCCGTGTTTGGCATGGTGATGACGTCGTTGTCCTGCCGGTGATCAGCTCTGTCGCAAACGATCTAACGGGCTTCGATGCACTAACGGGCCTTACGTTTCCGAGAGAAATGCCGGCTTGGCAGCCAGAGCCCAGCTTGGCAGGGTGTTGGACACCCCGGCAAAATTCCGCAGGTCGATGGGATGATGTAAAAGAGTGGGGAATGGCGCTGCTCTGCGCGGCGACAGTGATGGCGGGTGCTTTACTGGGGGACTGGCTGTACGCCCCGGTCGGTCGGTGGATCGGGGGGCTCGCCGGGCTGGGCATCTTCTCCGGCCTGACCTGGCGGTGGGTGACACGCCGTTAACACAAAGGCCCGAAGGAACTCGTGAATGTCTTCGACGCCCACCCCCATGCCCAGGAATGTCATCGAAGCGGCGATTCTACCGTTGCGGCGGTTCGCCCGGTTCCGTGGTCGGTCGTCACGGATGGAGTTTTGGTCGTTTACGGCCGCGACGATCGCAGCGCAGATCGTGATTGCGGTTACCTTCCCGCTTGTTTCCTGGCCGCTCTGGCTCTTCCTTATATTGCCGTCGCAGGCCGTGCTGGTCCGGCGGCTACACGACGTCGACCGATCTGGATGGTGGGCGCTGCCCATGCCTTTGCTGGTTTTCTCGCTCGTCCTTCTTCTGGCGATGACCCAGTTTACGTTAGGTAACGAGGCGGGAGAACAGATCCTCGTCGCTCTCGGCATCGTCACGCCGTCCCTGCTGATCCTGGGAACGTGTCTTGTCGTATGGACGTGCCGTCGTGGCGTTTCCGGACCCAATCGATTTGGCGAAGCCTTACTGCCCCATGACGCCGTCGGAACATCCGCGAAACCGCCAGCGGAACCCTGAGCAGACGCGTTCGGTTGGTCGAGATAATCAACAGGCAAATCTTGGGGGGCGGGAGCAGGACATGCGGATACCGCTATTGAACCTAGCGTGGACCGTAGTGGCGGGCGCAAGCGCGTCATCGGCTGCAACCGAGCCGTGGCAGTTCACGGACGAGCGCATGATCGTAGCCAGCGACGAGATGGTCATCACCTTCGTCGGCGAGTCCGTGAAGGTGAAGGGTGAGATGCGGACGGCGCGGGTCAATCTACACCTTCTAAAGCCGGATAAGTATGGCGCGAGCAGTTACGCCATCGACGCCGAGGTGGACTGTACGCGAAAGCTATTGCGGGAGGTGGCATCGGTCGGTGCGCGTCCCGACGGTGGTGTCGTGCATCTTCCCCGTGAGGCCGGGGACAACGACTTCAAGCCGGTCCGGAAGGACAGCTTCGCCGTCGTGATCCAGGAGCATCTGTGCGGCATCAAGCGGGAGGATTACGGAAAGGGCGGCATCTACCTGTACACATTGGGTGACATCGCGGCGCGGAGCGTCTTTGCGCTGCTCGCGCTCGGTATCGAGAACGAAGCGTCGGGGCAGCTGGCGAGCAAACGCTATTCCGAGCCTGACGAGATCACGAAGGCGCTGGACGAGCAGAAGGTGCCCGCCGGCAAGCGGGCGGCGGTCATCCATGCAATGGACGCTCAGATCGAACCGGAAGCCAAGCCGCCGCCGCCAATCATCCCGCTGGCGTCCGCCGTCGCTAGCGGTCGTGTCGGCAAATACATGCACTCAGAGATGGAGCTTGCTTCAGGCCTGTGTCTGAAAGCGGATGGTACGTTCCAGTATTTCCTGACAGTTGGATCGCTGGATGAGAGGGCAAGCGGCCGCTGGACGACGCAGGGGAACCGTATCGCGCTGATCAACGATCCCGTTCCGGTCCCGCCGACGATCACTACAGGACCAGCCGCTCGCGAGCGGGCGACCAAGCTGAAGCTAAAGGTGACGACGCCGTCCAGAAGGGGCGTTCCCGGTGTGGATCTCGTCGTTGGCTTTGATACCGGTAATCCAACCGAGGCCTATACGCAGGGGGACGGCTGGACGCTCCCGGCAGACGAGAAGTGCGAGCCGCGCTGGGTCATGTTCTCAATGCCATCCTACGGCTTGCGCTCCGCCCGGTTTCCGATCAGCGCGCACCGCAAACGTATTGACGTACATCCTCACACCGAACGACATCGGCTTGATCAACTTCGCCAAGGTTGGTGTGACGGCGGAGGGTAACGGCCTGACTGTCGTTCGCGACGGACAGTTGATGCGATTCGAGAGGCAGGGGAAGTGACACGCACGATGGCGCGTCAGCAGTGCTCGGCTACAGTGCAGAACGGTAGCCAATCCATCCTCAGGCTGCTGCAGGTTTGGTCAGGACCGGCGTCTACTGGTGCTGGACGACGCGCCAGACTTCATGTTCGATGCGCCGAATCGTTGACGTGCAATGCGCTTCATAGCCGCAGGGATCGAGATGAACGAACGGCAGAAGGTGGAAAGTTGACGAGGCGCTCTGAATGACCACTTGTGGGTCTTCCCGGCTTCGGCGCACCGTCGGCCGTCGATCCAAAGGCGGTCGTAGCGAGCCGAGCCGACGATCTCGGAAGCGAACATTAGGGAAAAGTTTTTGAACTCATATGTCTGCGGAAAATGCACCCTTCCTATCAGCCGCGCGTCGTCCTCATCGTTGCAGTAGCTTCGCCAAACTCGGATAGTCTGCCCGTGACCGCACGCTGCGGAAGGTGCTTATAATTTAGCCGCTCCATAAGGACGATCCAGGCCTTAGCGATGCGCTCGTTATTCCACCCGGTCGTGGTAGGCTTGCCGTCCGGCAGCGTCACCGCGCCCACCCGACCGCTCGGCGCCGTCGCCAGGTCCGCCTTTGCCCAGGCGATCACCCGGTCATAGGCCGGCCTGATGGTCAGCAGCGCCGCGCGGGTGTCCGCTAGAAGCGCGGCTCCTTGCGCGGCATCGACCTTGCCCCCCGCCTGCAGCTTGGCAACCTTGGCCTGCGCGTCGGCCCAGAGCGGCGATGCCGGGTCACTGTCGAACGGCGCGCCGGTCACGATCGCGCGGCTGCCCGTGATGACCCATTCGATCTGGAGTTTCGGCGCGAGGACGCCGGCCGCGTCGGATGCGCGGCTCTGCCCGATCGCGGCATCGAGCACCGCCGGGATCGCCCGCACGCCTGCCGCATAGGCCCGAATGTCGTCCGGTTCCTGCACGATATCCACGATCATGAACTTGCATTTTTCTTGGACAGTAGAGCGCCTAATGCGCTGATTCCATATCCGGACGTGGAAGGCATTCTGTTCAAGGAGACACGCGGTGCGCCGAAAAAGCTTAAAATTCCTGGAGGGGTGTTTTTCCGCCGAATGTTCGTGACCGGGTCTGGGATTCCTTAGCCTGGTGCCGGCGAACCGCCGCCGCTCAGCGCGGACCGATGAGGTAGAAATCGACCTGGTGACCATCGATGTACCGCACTTTCCTGCCATCGAAGAAGGCGTCTTCCTCCGTCTTGAACTCGACCTCCTGTCCGCCCCACTCGGGCACCTTCACGCTCGCATTCAGCTCGATCGACCAGGCCGTATCCGGGTGGATCGGCAGTCCGCCGCGCGGGTCGGCGGCCTGGTTGTCCCAGTAGCCGATCGATGGTCCCGCGCCGTGGCCATGATAGCCGATTGGATGCGAATAGATGGTCGGCCGCAGGCCGGCGGCGATTGCGCGCGACCTCGCGCTGGCAAGAATCTCGTTCCCCGTGGCGCCTGTCCGAAAGCTTCCGGTAACGGCATCCTGGACGCGGTTGCTGGCGCGCAGACCGGCCCGTAACCCTGGGGGTGCCTCGGTCTCGCCGTTCCGCAGCACATAGGCGTTCTGCTGCATGTCCGTATTCAGCCGGAGATAGGTAATGCCGAAGTCGGTCCAGATGAGATCGCCCTCCCGGATCACGCTGTCCCCCTCCAGCGGACGCGCAGTTCCCCGGCGACTGATGGCCACGGAGGGATGAAACCACGTCTGAAGCCCGAGATCCGTCACCTTCTGGCGCATCCACCAGACGACATCGTCGGTGGTCGTCTTTCCCGGCATGATGACCACGGACGACAACGCCTCCCCGATGATCGCGTGCGCCATTCGCCCGATATCCGCATAGAGCAACATCTCGGCCGGCGTTCGAGTTTCCAGCCAGCGGACGGGCAGCCGCTCGTCGCGCACCAGCCGCTTGGCGAGGTCCGGTCCGAGCGCCTCCCCAAGCTCCTCCCAGGCGGACAGGGTCATTCCGTCGGCATAGGCGGTGAGGCGGGACGAGTTGATTGCGATCCGCCGTGGCGAGCGATCACGGATGATCTCCGCGAGACGCGCCCATTGGTCGGGCTGACGGGCGGGATCCCAAGCCGCACTGAACAGGCCGCCGAGCCCGTACCGGCTGACGGTCAGCCGTTCGACGCCGCGACTTGGCCCCCGATCGTGGAAAATCAGGATCGTGCGGCGGCGTGCTGCGAGGCTTTCGGCGTCGAGCATCGTCTTGACGACCGGATCCTCGAAGTTCTCGCGTGCCACCAGCACCCACATGTCGATGCCGCGCTCGCGCATGATCGCGGGCACGACCGTCTCTAGCCGTTCCTTCAGAATGCTGTTCTCGATCACGGCGCGCGCCCGCATATCGAGAATTGGCGGGTAGGCCGCGCGCGTCATGCCGTGCCCGGCGACGGGAACGGACAGGGCCTGGAGCCCGGCAAGAAAGAGGTGTGCAATTGGGTTCGGCATGCGGCACCGTCGCAGGTGCCGCAATCGATCGCAACAGGGAGGCGTTGTCGTCCAGTAATTCCCGAATGTCGTAATCAGCAAATTGTGAACGAACGTCCGCTAGTCAGAGTAGTCCGGACCGGCACGAATGCCCGAGTTTGGGTCTACCCCGTCGCCGGAACCGGACAACGGCATTCATCCCGCTTCGCCGGACCGGATGCTGCGGGCCGAATGGAGCCGATCCCAGTCGCCGATCGACATGTGCATCGCCACGAGACGCATCACGCCGCTCGGCCCATGCTAACGAAATGTAAACGAAAGAACGCCAGAGCCTCTCATATCCTCATGGAGCAGTGTCCGCGGACGAGAAAGCGAGGAAGGCCATGGCCACCAGAGCAACCGTCCAGGCAGTGGCAACGGCGATCACCCTGGGAGCCGCGCTCGCCGCGCCACCCGCGGCCGCCCAAGTCAGCGTCGAGATTGGAGGACAGAGGCAGGACGTTCCTGCAAACACGGTGCGCACTGTCACCACGGTCAACGGACGTACGAGCGTCATCGATGTCGCATGGCGCGGCGGCGAGGCGACGCCCGGCATGGCGGCGATCACCACCACTGAGACCACTGACGAGGACGGCGAAGGTCACGTACTGTCGCGCACCATCGTCACCCGCATCGAGCCGCAGCGCGCGGCGGTTGTCGTCGTGAGCTACGCGCCGCCGCCCGCACCTCGCATCGAAATCGACCCAGCGTATTTCGACGAGCCGGTTGCCCTGGGGACGCCACACGTTATGCGCATCAGTCGCGATTCCTGGGGCGGGCACTTCGTCGCGTCGATGGTCGTCAACGGGGTTCCCGTCCGTGCCATCATCGACAGCGGCGCAGCTTACAGCATCCTGTCGGCGGAGGATGCGCGCGCGACCGGAGCTGACCGTGCCGTGCAGCGCGAGGAGGCCGCGATCGGCATCGGCGGCTACACCCGGGTCGGCGTTGCGCGCGTCGCATCGGTCGAGATTGGCGGGCAGAGCCTAGGCCGTATGACGATGCGCATCGGCCAGCCCGGCATGCCCTACACGCTCCTCGGACAGTCCGAGATCGCCCGGTTGGGACGCGTCACAATCGAGGACGGCGTGATGACAATCACGCCGCGCGGCGTAGTGACGCAGGTCGCGATGAAATAGTTCGAGCCGGCAAAATGCAGAGGTTCTAGTTCGTTAACCCCCCATGGATAGTCTCGGAGCGTTACATATTTACGAGCTTTGTTGAAACCCGGCCTCAAGGCATGCGTGGGCCTAGGGTTGTTTGAAGAAACTGTACTTCGACGTGCGAGCAAACGCCGCGTTCATGGTGGCAGAAAACTCTCGACAGCTGCTCATCTCGATGCGCCCAGTTCCATATGCGTCAAGCGTACGTCATCAATCCATGCGGGGTTTAGATTTCCGATTCTACTTATGTCGTGAGCGACTGAACTCGGTAGGAATTTTGAGAACATGACGCCGTATTGTGAGCCGCAAGACCAACGCACATGACCTCCGAACGGAAACAGGTCTGGTATGTGGATCATCAGTGGTTGACCTATCTGTATTGGCTTGCGCTTACCTCTTATGAAAGACGGCTCCGTAGTCATCATTAGGCCACCTATCGAGATGTTGCGCACGATGATGGGAAATATCTTTGAATCGAAGAATACCTGAGCCGAGAAATCTGCTTTTACACGACTGGCGCGTGGGCTGCGGACCCTTCGCTTTAACTGGCTTACGCGTTCGATAATGTCTGCGGATATCGGCTTATTGAATTGCACCCCGAACGAACCGCCATTGAACCACCGAACGATGCCCACGAGGAGAGGCAGGCCCTGCGACATAACAGCCACCTGAAGACCAACATTGATCATGGCGTCGGGAGCGAAGACGTTCATGCCGGTGGTCGAAATGTCAGCAATCTGGCACTCATGCTCCGAGGCGGGCAACCGCACGCGACCTGTGACCGTCGTTTCAAATCGCGGTTCGGAACGGCGTTCGTCGGGTTCCAGAGCAACGGCTTGGGGCGGCGTACCCGCATCTTGGGTTGGGCCAAGGTTGGGGGGCAAGTTGGCTTGCCCGTCTTGCTCCCCTGATGTGCCTCCCTCAATCACTTTCGAGGCATCAGTCGCATCTTGGCGGGTCCCGTTGCTGGACGTCACTTGAGAATCCCTTGCTGAGCACGCCGTAAGTACAGATCCGTGGCTAGCTCTGCCAAGAAATTGTAACAGTATTTCAAACGCTAGCAGTGCGTTACGCAACAAGGCTTAATGTCTGGCATCATGCTATCGCGGGTCCTTGCCTTTGACTACGGTGAATGCCAGGCTTTGAGCCATCGACCCGGGGGGCAACGGACCACTAACCGGCAAACTACGCAGTCCAACGTGCAAAATGGTGGACTTAAGAATCCGTCAGAAGACTGGCCTGACCAAACGTCCACGTCTAGGACCTAGCGGCGGGACGCTCAGTTGAGGCTTGCGTGTTCAACTGGCGCGGAAAAGCAAACGTTGAACTTCCACGGAACCGACCTGCACAGCATATGAGGGTTATGCCCAACCACGTCCTCTACAGCTTCCGCCGGTGTCCGTATGCGATGCGGGCTCGATTAGCGCTGGCCGTTGGCGGTGTGCGCTACGAGCTCCGCGAGGTCCGACTTTCTAGGCTCAGGACCCATGAACTATGCCCACAAATGTAATGAGTGCTTGGGCCTAATGGCGTGCTGCTGCGCTGGAATTGGGGACAGAGCAGAAACTGTGAGCCTTCGATACCGTGCTAATCAAAGTTCCGCGGTCCATTGCCGGAAAACGAATCCGAACGATCCGTCTGCAGGCTCTTTGTACGTTAACGGCTGGCCGGACAGGTAAGCGGTGTGCAAGGTGGGTGAGGGGTGCTGTACTTTCCCGTTGGTGCCGCAACTTTCCCAATTCGAGCAGGAAACATAGAGGCGGTTTCGGCCCTCTATAACTTGCCGTGATAAAAAGCTGCGCTTGGCACGTAAAGTACCGCCATTGCCCATGCGGTCATGTGTCGGGTTAAGGATGATGTCGGCTTTGCTGATCGCAGCGGCGGCGTCATCATTAAGAAAACGCGGCTGTGTTCGGCCCTGAACGATATTGATTTCACCGCAGCAAAGGCCAAACGCACTCAGCCCGTGGAATGTAACGGTTCGCTCATGGAGGCGCTGAGCGAAGCGGGCCGCTCGTGCACCCCGCTTCGCCCGCGCCTCAGCGGAAGTTCCAAAGATTTGAGGACCTAAGCGGTACACTTCACCGGAACCGTGCACGGCCCACATCGCATGAGTCATTCGACGTGTAGCCTTGCCCGGCTGATCATAATGGACCTCCGTAATGAGAAGCCCGCGATAGCCATGCCTAGCGAACCCCCGCGCGACCTTATTCAGGTGCTCTAAGGAATGGACGGCATACCCGGCGGTGATAAGCAGATCCGGTTCATAGACTGTCGCTGCCGCAAGAATTAATCGAACACGCTCCTTGGGGGAAAGCACCATCTTCTTCCCGCATTTTGCGAAGGACAACGTAGCGATGCGAAACAAACGAGGCCGCGAGCGGGCAGACGCCGTTGTGTAAATCATTCCTGTCCTTTCCTGCTTTGTTATAAAGTTTGTTACAACCAGATATCTTACGATTATAGGCAAAATGCCTGGTGCGGATCGATGTTAATCTGAAGCAGGCCTGTCAGCGATTGAATAATTCAGGTTATGCATTATTAAGACGGATGATACATAATGAGTTCACGATTATTAAATCGTAAAAGATTTTACAAAGTAAATAGTTTTTTAAAATTCCAAGAATCAAGCGGCTATCAAGTTATTGTAGCATTAAAATATCAATATAGTAAGGGCGTAGTAATCGAAATAAATCAGTTTTTGAATAAGTACTGCTATAAGCAAAGGGAAAATGTAGACCTACTTTAGACCGGCAGGATGCTGAAAGGGATGGCGTTGTTCCCGCGAGCGCTCATATTGTCATCAAGCGCTGCTCACGTAAGCACGGTCTGAAGGCCGCCTTGCAGGTGGTGCGTTCGACGGGTTGATAGCGCCTCTTTGAACGGGGCCGTGATGTCGGACGGGACTATCGAACCAGCAGCAGGTGCAACGAGTAGTCATATGACCCGTCGTATGATTAGTCAGATCGAGATCGTCGGTCGGGTAACGGATCGACGCCGCTGGACGGTTGAGCAGAAGCTGGCGATTTTGCGCGACGCGTTTGGGCCGGACGGGTCGTGTTCGGGCGGCAGTCGAGCGCCACGAGATTGGCAGCGGGGCGATCTACACGTAGCGGCGCCAAGCGATGTCGGGTGCGCTGAGCAGAGTGCCGGGCCGGCCAAGAGCCACCTTTGCCGAAGTCCGGGTTAGCGAGCCCTCCGTGATGGTGTCACCACCGCCTGCCGAGGTCTCGGCGGATGACCGGACCACGGGGCAGATCGGCATCGAGCTGCCTTCGGGTGTACGACTGACCGTCGACGGCGCTGTCGATGTTGAGGCGCTATCCCGGGTGATCAATGTGCTCACGAGATGATTCCGCAGCCGACATCGACGCGGATATTCCTCGCGTGCGGCGTCACCGACATGCGCAAGGGGTTCGATGGCCTGACGGTATTGGTGCAGGACGGGCTTCGGAAGAAGTCACATTCCGGTGCGCTGTTCGCGTTCCGCGGCGAGCGCGGCGACCCGATCAAATTGCTGTGGTTCGACGGTCAGGGACTATGCCTGTTTTCGAAGCGAATGGACCGGGGGCGGTTCGTCTGGCCGCTGACGGCGACCGACGCGGTGACGCTGTCATCGGCGCAGGCATCAATGCTTCTGGAGGGCATCGACTGGCGTCGTGCGGAACGGACCTTGGCAGCGACATTGGTAGGTTGAATGTGCACCTTTCCGGCACTCTTGCTCGAGCGAAGGGGTGCCAACTGCTATTGAAACCGGGGGTCGCAAGCCCCTCTTGACGCATCTGATGCCGAGGCGCGGATTAAGGTGCTGGAGGCATCGCTCGCCCGGGCCAATGCCAGCATTGCCGCCCGCAACCTGCTCATCGATACATTGCGTGGACAGATCGCCCGACTGCGGCGGATGCAGTTCGGCGCCTCTTCCGAGAAGCTGACGCGCGAGATCGCATAGCTCGAACTTGTGCTCGAGGAACTGGTGACGGATGGCGCAGCCCCGGACATCAACGCGACCTCACCCGATAACCCCGTGCGGCCGGCACCAGTCCGTGCGTTGCCGGACCACCTGCCACGGGTGGAGGTCTTCCACGGACCGACTTCAGGCATCTGCACCTGCCCGGACTGCTTGGTGCGCTAGGCCGTCTCGGGCAGGACGACCAAGAGATGCTGGACGTCCTGCCGGTGCACTGGCGCGTGGTGCGGAGCCGACCAAAATACAGCTGCCGTGCCTGTGAGAAGGTCGTCTAAGCACCTGCCCCGGTGAAGGCAGTCGCACGCGGAAAGGCGACATTTGCAACGCTGGCGCATGTCTTGGTCTCGAAGTTCGAACATCATCTGCCGCTTTACCGTCAGTCCGAGATGATGGTGGCTCCAAGGTCTGGACATCGACCGGTCGCCGCTGGCGACCGGTCGGCCAGGCAGCCGCCTTGCTGGATCCCATCGTCAGCCGCATCCGAGAGGAAGTGCTGAAAGGCGACAAGATCCACGCCGACGACACGCCAGTTCCGGTGCTCGACTCTGGCCGCGGACGCACCGCGACCGGGCCGGCTATGGGTCTATGCGGTCGATGACCGCGCCTCCGGCAACACGACCCCGCCAGCGACATGGTATAGCTTCACGACCGACTGCACCGGTGTACATCCGCAAGCCCATCTCGCCGGATTTCGAGGCTTCCTCCAGGCCGACGCCTATGCTGGTTACGAAGCGCTGTATCGAAGCGGTGTCACCGATGTCGCGTGCTGAACCCATTTCAGGCGCAAGGTATTCGACCTGCACGAGCGTGTTGCCACGCCGCTGACCACCGACATTCTTGAACGCATCGGCGCTTTATACGGCATAGAAGCCGAGGTCCGCGGCAGGCCGCCTGACGTGCGGCTGGCGGCGCGGCAGAACCGGACGAAGCCGCTGGTCGATGCGCTGCGCGGGACACTCGACGCGGCACTGCGCCGCTTGTCGCCGAAGTCCGACACAGCCAAGGTATCGCCTATGGCGCGAAGCGATGGCTCGCGCTGTATTGCTTCCTCGCTGCCGGGTGCCTGGGGATCGACAACAACATCGCCGAACGCGCGTTGCGCAGTGTCGCCGTCGGCCGGCGAAACTGGCTGTTCGCCGGCTCGAAGACGGGCGGTGAGCGCGCCGCAGCCATCTACACCGTCATCCAGACCTGCAAGGTCAACGGCGTCGACCCGCAATCCTACATCGCCGACGTGACCAGAAAGATCGCAGCTGATTGGCCAGCCGCGCGATGGGGGGAACTCATGCCCTGGAACTGGGCCGAGCAACCCGCAACGCCGTTGGCACAAGCCGCACAGTCCGCGGTCTGCCGGCCACGCTTACCTGATCACTGCCTTAATCCGCGTTCTCCGACGGCAGGCGGAAGGCATGTAGGCGTAGGCGCATCCCCTTCCGTAGTCGGCGCTGAACGGTAAAGTGGCCTTTCTCTTTAACAATGAAGTCGAGAAGTCCGGGCGGTGGTTGATTTCCACGCCACGCGGGCAACAGCTTACTCAAGGCTTCGGGGCGAATGAGTAGCTCCCGGCGACCCTTCCTGTTAGTGACATAGACCTCAGATCGTTTGATCGTTGCACAATTGGATGGGATATCGGCGTCAATAAAGACGACGTCAGATCCATTGGCGATGCTGACAAGCTGGTCAACAAAAGGTGTGTCCGGTTCGTTCCCTCTCAGGTGCCGGTCAAGACAAGCGAGAATATTTGTTCCAAATCTCCAGTTTTTTGGAAATATTTTGTAACGTCTTGCTAGGACGGCAGCCGCGTAAACTACACCAAATGCTTCCATGTCTCGCGGATTGTATCCAGAAACTATTCCAATCTTGGCTCGCTCTCGGAAGGATTTGATGCTATCTTGAATGTCCGAGATAAGGTCCGTTTCGTTATCTGCAAGGTCCTGAACAAGACGCTGGACAAACTGCTTGCCAATTGACCCGTAGTAGGTGCGTGCGGCACCGGCAACTGCATCGCAGAACCCTGCCGAACTACAGTACTGCTGGGGAATAGTGTTGAATGCGCCGAAATCGCTTCCGTCAGAGATCCGCAAAGTGATCAATCGATCACGAATAAGCTTGCCCACAGCGGTATCTGCGCCGACCTGCTCGACTAAAGACTGTCGTGCTGCAATCAAGGTCCCGGCCGTCGATCCGCCTGGATGCCGGTTGTAACGTCCTTCGCTAAGTTGCATGATGATATCCCGGACCGCGGTTCCGATCCGTGACGATGTCTGTCCAGCAAGCAACGCTTGGGGGTCGTCAACGAGCAGTAGGGTGTCGGAAGCTAGAGACAGGTCGCTCCCACCACTGGGGGTAAGCTCCCTGAAGGCCAGGATTTCCCCATCAGGTGCATTGAACACCCCAGCCGTCAGATTCTGAATCATAGTCTTTCCGGTACTTGGCGGTCCGACAAGCTCAACGATAATTCCACGGGCGATACCAACGATTGGGAATAGTGGGATTGAGAGAGCCAACGAGATTGCGAAGATCGGCAGATCCTGTCCAACAAGTGGCTTTGCGACTTTACGTTTCCAATCGCGGACGGATCCAACGTTTGCCGTTGCGCGAGGCGAAACTCGAAAAGCCGGAATGACAGGGTCAGCGCCGCTGGGCAGAATGATCTGCCCATCTCGTAGGACATAGGCCGGCCCACTCCATCCGGGAGCCTCAGCGAGAGGTGTATCTGGATAACTGTGGAGGTCCGAAAGCTCGCTAATAATCCGGTCCCGGCCTTCCTTGCCGTGTATGGGCAACCCACGTTCCACAAGTTTAGCCCGTACCACTTCCGGGTTAGTGCAATCAGAAAGCAAAAGTCGCACTATTGGGCACTTTGGATAAGTCCAGCGCACGTAAAGGTTTCCCGTAGGAGTCGCAGTCTCTCCGTGCGCGTGGAGCATGTTGTAATAGGGCATGATGATTCTCCATGTTGTTTAAGTGGTCAGCGAGCAGGCATGAGAGACATCCCCGCGTCCCCGCGTCCCCGCGTCCCCGCATCTCCGATTTCCTGGCGCCGTAATCTTACCCATATGATTAAGGCCGAGCGGTAGACGCTGTGTTAGCTAACGTAATGCGGTATTCTGGGGTTGTGATACCCGATCTGGTCATCTGCGGTACGTACCAAAGCCATATATTGCCTTGGATCACCTTCCATTCATGTGCGTTTCTATTCGCCGATTTAGCCATCACCGGGGCACTAGCCTGCCGTTCACCACCCGCAACTTTACGAGAAGGATAATGTCTTTGAGGCGCCACTGGTCGATCCAGAGAAGCCACTGGCTGTGTGCCGGTTCGGGAATGCGCTGCGGTCTTGGCTTCACGCGAGTCCCCGAGTCCCCGAGTCCCCGCGCCCGACTGGGCCAATAGCTTTTGACTATGTAGGTCAGTGGTTTCGGAAGATCGGTCAGCGGCTTGCGGCAGATGTAGACTGGAGTGGTCTTACCTGTCGCCCCGAGGCTCACCGGCTGGGGTTTGTACCTGCGTTGCTTTCGCAGCCGGTCGAGCACCTCAAGCATGCCGCCCTGTGCAAGCCCATGAAAATGGATGTGGAAAAGACCGGACCGGAGGTCGTGCTCGCCGTCGAGGCAGAGTAACATCCAGCCGTCCGCGGATCCCGCACCGGCTCGGTTTAGGTCGGCACGCACTTGGTTGTTAAGCCTACGGGGGTCAACGCCGGCCAACTGGTACGGTGCGAAGGTCAGCCCCGCTGGCATCAGGGTGAAGGTGCGCGGCGTCTGTTTGAATAGATCGTAGAGGCGCCACAGCTCCCCTCCTATGCGGATGCGGTGCTTCCGCATATATTGCCTTGAAGCCAGAGTTTGCCGACGACGAATACTCTTGGATCCGAGGCGATCGGCGAGTTCCAGAAGCGCAGGCGCCAGGTTGGGATGTTCAGCCGCCGTCTTGCGGAGCTTCTGTGCACGCTCAGGGTCGTCCAGCTTGGTCCGTGGCTTGGTTTCAATTTCGTACATGCCAACCGGGCTGCGGCACTTCTTCGGCCGGCGTAAATCCTTGATGCCTGTTCCCGGCATCATTTCTTCTCACACTGCTGACGACGCTCAACAAAAGCCTCGATGCTCGACATGCTAACAACAGTGCGCCGGCCGATGTGGAAGGACTCGACCTCCCCATCGCGCAGAAGCGACCAGGCTTTGGTCAGTTTTACGCCGACGAGGCCGCCAAACTCCGGAACAGAGACTGCTAAAGGCTTCATTGAGAATTCTCCCGGTCTACGCTGAACAACAGCGAACAA
The DNA here is from genome assembly GCF_001956315.1 of Sphingomonas montana. Classification (GTDB taxonomy): domain Bacteria; phylum Pseudomonadota; class Alphaproteobacteria; order Sphingomonadales; family Sphingomonadaceae; genus Sphingomonas_R; species Sphingomonas_R montana. Next base: position 40,479 of record NZ_KV887139.1, read on the forward strand.
CCGGGAATTAGCCTGCTAGCTGGACGTAATCATTGGATTTATAAGTCGCATTAAATTCCGGAAAGTACACCTGTCAAGGTTTCCGAAAATATGAGTAAGCTATTAGCCACCAAGAAAGGCTTTGTTATACCGAGCGCCAACGGCGTGAAGCTCCGCCGCAATCCCGTCCTTGCTGTTTTTACTCGCAAAGGCAGCGACCTCGAATACGACTTTGTTAAATTCGGTCGCCGTTAGATTGCGTTCCGCGGCCGCCTTCCACTTCCTCCTGGTATCGGCAGGTGCCCTAGCTGAAGCCTCATTGGCGAGCTTCTCGGCTTCCCGGCGCGGCATCCCGGCCTTCAGAAGGCCTGAATACAATTCGACTATTTCGAGGCGAAGTTTTGCCAAGGTGTAGCTGTTTCGCTCGCGCCCCTTTCGTTTGCTTGGCTTGAACAGATCTGGCAATTCTCCTGCATCGAGCGCAGCTAGGCCGTTGCTAACATCCCTTACCGTCAACCCATCTTTATGCCGGTCTATGTTTGCCGACAGTATGGCGGGCTGCAGTAGCTCAAGCCAAGCTGCAACTGAGCGACGGGACGCTTCGCTATCCTGATTATCTACCTTCACATGTTCTAGCGTATCATCGCCCCAGCTGGTGACCAGCCCGTAGAAGCAAACCTGCAGGAACAGGCGAGTGACCGCTTGGCGATCTTCCGCCGACAGGCCTTGGAAGGACGCGGCAGCAGCGGATGTTGCATCTTCGCTGTCCTTGATCGAATATTTAGGATGTCTACCTTGTGCAAGGGCGCATCCGATCAGCTTTAGCTGCTCCCCGGCGACCCGCATCAGATCAGCAAGGGGTTGCTGGTAATCTGTCTCGTAATCGAGCAGAGAGTCCAACAGGCTCTTAAGGTCCGGGGTCAATGCGCTCTCCGAGATATGATGCTCAAGATTTGATAGGCCCCGCCTGCATTCTACAGCAGTACCCCTGCGGTAGGTAGCTCCGCCTTGTTCTTGCTCTATGCGCGAGCGCCTGCTCAAGCAACTCGCGGGTCGCTTGATGCGTCACCCGTTTAGTGGTGGAAAGTGCAGCGGAAGCCCCGGGTAGTTGGGTTGGGGCGGCCCATCCGACCCAGCAGTATCGCCCAGGCCATGTCGAACAGGTCGCATCATCAACTCCTGAATACAAGATTTTTGACGGCGGGTTCAACGGCCAGACTGAAGGCATCAACGCAACTGCGGCGATAGAAAGCGGGACAACACGCTCGACCGCGTTTTACGCGAGAGGCAGGGACCTTCCTCAGCTTGGCATCAAAATCGACCTCGCCCCAGGTCGCACCAAGAGCTTCGCCGCGGCGCGCGGCTGTGAGATCTCGAACCCGGGGCATCGTGCTGCAAGTGCCGGGCGCCGACGCCGCAGGGCTGAGCAAAGTCTGGCCAGTGCCCTGTCCGACCCGGACACTGGTCAGTTTCTGAAACGCTGACTACGCCTAAGCAACGGCTAAGATATGAAAACCACGACAGGCCCAGTTTTTCGCCGCCGGCTGGGCTAGTTTCGCTCCTCGTTGCCAGATCGAATGTGAATCGTTTTCGACGACGCTGAAAGCACCGATTTGCTCAGCGCGCCGCCATTATCCAGACTGCAGAGCACGCGGATATTCGGCTTGCGGGGTACTGCCCGAGCCACCCTGAAGTCCGCTGACTTGGCAGAGAAGTTACGGCTCAGGAGTCCGGTTTAAGCCGTCGGACCTGGTCTCCTAGTGCAGGTAGCTATTCGCCCGCGTTCGTTGGCAACCACGTTGACGTGTGGGAGGGAACGAGGGAGCAACTGCCACTTTCCGGACAATTATGATGCAAATTCAAAACGTTGCCAACGAAAGGTGGCTCCCCGGGCCGGATTCGAACCAGCGACCATTCGATTAACAGTCGAACGCTCTACCACTGAGCTACCGGGGAACAGCCCGTTTCGTCCGGGCGAGGCGCGCCTATGCTACACCGGGCGGGCGCTGGCAACCCCCCTTTCGGGGCGCGGGGTCAGAAGGCGAACTGTTCCATCGTGATGCGGTCGTCCAGCGCATGTTCCGGGTCGAACAGCAGGGTCAGCGGATTGGTGCGGTCGATCGCGATATCCACCGTGGCGACATCGCGCACCTCGCGCTGGTCCGCGACGGCGGAGACCGGGCGCTTGACCGGATCGAGCACGCGGAACGAGATGCGCGTCCGTTCGGGCAGGATGGCGCCGCGCCAGCGGCGGGGGCGGAACGGGCTGATCGGTGTCAGGGCGAGCTGCATGGAGTCGAGCGGCAGGATCGGCCCCTGCGCGGACAGGTTGTAGGCGGTAGAGCCGGCGGGGGTCGCCACCAGGATGCCGTCGCAGACCAGTTCGGGCAGGACGGTGCGGCCGTTGACGATGACCTCCAGCTTGGCGGTCTCCCGCGTTTCGCGGAGCAGCGAGACCTCGTTGATCGCGGGGCTGGTGAAGCTCTGCCCGTCGATGGTGGTCGCGTCCATGCGGAGCGGATTGACGGTGAACGGCTTGGTCCGGCCGATGCGGCCGAGCAGGTCCTCCGCGCTCCATTCGTTCATGAGGAAACCGACCGTGCCGAGATTCATGCCGAACACCGGCAGGATACGGCGCCGATCGAGCATCAGGTGCAGCGTCTGGAGCAGGAAGCCGTCGCCGCCGAGTGCGACGATCGTGTCGGCTTCCTGGACCGGAACCCAGTCGTGGCGGCGGCGGAGTTCGGCCGCGGCTTCCTGTGCCGCCTCGGTCGGCGACGCGGCAAGGGCGAGCCGGCGTTCGGGCATCAGCCGCCAGTGACGCTCATGTGCCGCGACGTGGCAGGCGCGGCGGCGCGGTCTGCGATCTCGAACGCGTGGCGCAGCGGCTTCAGCCGCATCGCGCGGTCGAGCAGCTCGTCGAGCGCTGCGCGGCCACCGGTGCGGAGTGCGCCGCGCAGATCAACCTTGTCCTCATGCCCCAGGCACATGAACAGACTGCCCGATGCGGTCACGCGGACGCGGTTGCAGGTGGAGCAGAAATTGTGGGTGAGCGGGGTGATGAGGCCGAGCTTCGCGCCCAGTTCCTCGACGATGGTGTAGCGTGCCGGTCCACCGCTGGTCTCCGCAATGTCGCGCAGCGTGTAGCGTTCGGCGAGGTCCGCGCGGACCCGGTCGAGCGGGAGGTAGCGATCGACACGATCCTCGTCGATCGAGCCGAGCGGCATGGTTTCGATCAGGGTCAGATCATGCCCCTCCGCGCCGCACCAGCGCAGCATCGGTTCGATCTCCTGGTCGTTGAACCCGGCAAGCGCGACCATGTTGACCTTGACCTTCAGCCCGGCTGCCTTGGCCGCGGCGATCCCGTCGAGCACCACCGCGACATCGCCCCAGCGGGTGACATGACGGAACTTGTCCGGATCGCGCGTGTCGAGGCTGACGTTCACGCGGCGGACGCCGGCGGCGACAAGGCCGTCCGCCTGCTTCGCCAGTTGCGTGCCATTGGTCGTGAGCGTGAGTTCGTCGAGCCCGTGGCCGATGTGGCGGCCGATCATGCGCGCCAGTTCGGGCACGCCGCGGCGGATGAGCGGTTCGCCGCCGGTCAGCCGGATCTTGCGGACGCCGCGCGCGATGAACGCGTCGGACAGTTCGGCGATCTCCTCCAGCGTCAGCACTTGCGAGCGGGGGAGGAAGGTCATCGCCTCCGACATGCAATAGCGGCAGCGCAGGTCGCAGCGATCGGTGACCGAGATACGCAGATAGGTGATCGTGCGGCCGAAACCGTCGATCAACGGAGATGTAGTGGGCATGGCGTTCACGACCTGAACCTAAGCGTGCGGAGGATCGGGAACAAGCCGCGATACCGAGACGGGTGTCTCATTCGTACACGGCCACAACGAGCGATTTTCCGGGACGTTCCGATCCCGATCCGGCTAGAACGGGCCGTACCCGATGAGCACCGCGATGAAGGACGCCCGCCTGCCCGAAGATTTGCCCAGCGCGGCCGCCAGTTTCGCGCCGCCCGCCTTCATCCTGTCCTTCGCGCATCGGGACGACCTGGCCGCCGCGGTGATGCGGAGTGGGTGGCGGCCGATCGCCGCGCGCCGGGCCGAAGGAGCAGCGACGCGGTTCCTGGCGAGCGGCGCCAGTATCGCAGTAGTCGACGGACGCGCCGATTTCGACGAATCGATCGAGGCAACGCGCGCGCTGGGCGGCCCGGCACAGGCGAACCATGCGGCACTGCTGGTGCTGACGCCCGATGCCATGGCCGCCACGCTGGAGGCGGCGTATCAGGCCGGTGCAACGCATGTGCTGGCCGCGCCGTTCGACCAGGACGTGCTGGGCATCCACCTGCGGTTCGCGGCGCGGCACGCGGAACGGCTGGCCGGATCGCGACCGGCGGCGGCGGATCCGGGCGGTCAGCAGGACAGCTGGCGCTGGCATCCGGGGGCGGGGACGGTGGTTATCGGCCCTGGCCCGAACCTCGAAGCGGGCACGCGACCCCGCGCGTTGCTGCGCCGGCTGGATCCGGCGGGGCGGCGATCGGCGATCGAGGCGCTGCGGCGGATCCGCGCGACCGGGCGGCCGACCGCATTCGCGCATGACGCGCCCGGTGGACGGCGGCTGGTCCACCACTTGACCGTGACGGACGGGACCGACATCGTGTTCGGGCAGATCGAGGACCTGGCGGCCGAGCCGCGGCCCGAACCGCCGACCCAGCCGCGTGGCGACCCGCTGACCGGGCTGGTGGACGGGACGGCGGCCCGCGCGTGGATCGCGGCGCGGATGGCGGAGGGCGCGGACCCGGCCGGCTGCGTGGTGATGATCGTCGGCATCAACCGGTTCGACATGCTGACCGCCGCATTCGGGCGCAGCGTGGGCGACAGCCTGTTGCAAGGGGTTGCGCGCCGGATCGAGCGGCTGGCGACGAGCGACCGGGCGGGCCGGCGGCTGATCGCGCGGCTTGCGACCGCGGAATTCCTGGTCGGGCTGTCCGCGCCGGCCGGGGCGGACGATGCGCAGTTCCTGGCGGGACGGATCGCGGAATCGATCGCACGGCCGTTCGCGGCGGACGAGCATGTCGTGACGCTGGGCTGTCGCATCGGGATCGCCGCATCGTCGCCGGACGACGGCGCGCCGGCCGATCTGCTGCGTCGGGCGAGTGCGGCGCTGGCCGATGCGATGACCGCGGAGGGCGACGTCATCCGCATGCTGGAAAGCGAAGGCGAGGCGGCGGCGGACCGCGAGGCGCGGCTGGAGGTCGACCTGCGCCGCGCGCTGGCGCGTGACGAGATCGACATCCTGTTCCAGCCGCAGGTCGACATCACGACCAACGCCGTGACCGGGGTGGAGGCACTGGCGCGCTGGCACCACCCGATGCTGGGCGAGCTGGGCGCGGCGACCCTGTTCTCGGTCGCGGAACGGTCCGACTATCTGGTCGCGTTGTCGGGCCATGTGCAGCGCAAGGCGCTGGCGATGGCGGCGGCGTGGCCGGCCGGGTTGCGGCACCTGCGGCTGTCGGTGAACGTGACCGCGGCCGACATGGCACGGCCGGACTTTGCGGCAACGCTGCTGGCGGTGGCGGACGATGCGGGGTTCCCGCGATCGCGGCTGACGGTTGAGGTGACCGAAAGCGGGCTGATCGAGGATCTGCGCGCGGCGGCCGGTTTGCTGGCGGAGCTGCGCGCCGGGGGGGTGCGGGTGGCAATCGACGATTTCGGCACGGGCTATTCCAGCCTGGCCTATCTGAAATCGCTGCCTCTCGACTATCTGAAGATCGACCGGCGGATGAGCCAGGATATCACCGGCACGATGCGGGACCGGGTCGTGGTGCACGGCGTCATCGACATGGCGCGGTCGCTGGGCCTGTCGGTGATCGCCGAGGGGGTGGAGACGGCACGGCAACTCGAACTGCTCGCCGCGCAGGGGTGCAACAGTTACCAGGGCTATCTGTGCGCGCCGCCGCTGGACGGACCTGCGCTGTCGCGATTGGTAGCGCGCTGGCGGCGGCGCTGACCCGATCCGCGGGGTGGGCGAAACGCCGCTTTGTAAAGCGGGGCCAGCACTCTACATTCCCGACATGGTGTTTCCTCGAACAGTTCCGCATCAGGCGCAGATCGGGCTCGGCCTGACCGCGGCGATCGTCGTGGGCTGGATCGCGCTGCATGTCTGGTCGGTGTTTTTCCTGACGATCGGGTCGACGACTTGGCCGCTGGTCCCGGCTATCATGCTGGTGCAGTGCTGGCTGTCGGTCGGCATGTTCATCGCGGCGCACGACGCCATGCATGGTTCGCTGGCACCCGGCCATGCGCGGACGAACGCCGTGGTCGGCGGAGGCGTGCTGGCGCTCTATGCGGGCTTTGGCTGGCGGCAGATGCGCGACGCCCATATGGACCATCACCAGCATAGCGGGACCGAGGGCGATCCGGATTTCGACGCTGCGCATCCATCCGCCTTCTGGCCGTGGTATGCGACGTTCCTGCGGCGCTACTTCGGCTGGCGGTCGATGCTGTACGTGGTGACGGTCGTCGGCGTCTATGCGGTGGTGCTGCGCGCGGCACCGGCGAACATCCTCTTGTTCTACGGCATTCCGGCGATTGGGTCGTCGTTGCAGCTCTTTTATTTCGGGACCTACCGGCCGCATCGGCACGACACCGACGGGTTCGCCGACACGCATCATGCGCGGACCAGCGGGTTCGGTCCGATCGTGTCACTCGCGACCTGTTTTCATTTCGGATATCATCACGAGCACCATCTGAGCCCCTATGTGCCATGGTGGCGGCTGCCCGCGCGATACCGCGCCGGGCTGGTGGCAAACGAGATTCTGGGTGACGTCGAGGCGGGACTGCGCGCATGAACTGGTACGAGAAGCTGGGCATCGTGGTGGCGATGGTCGTGTTCATGGAAGTGTTCGCCTGGGCGACGCACAAATATGTGATGCATGGGTTCGGCTGGGGCTGGCATGCGTCGCATCATGAGGAGACGCACGGGTGGTTCGAGAAGAACGACCTTTATGCGATCAGCTTCGCGTTCATCGTGATCGGGCTGTTCACCGCGGGCGCGCTCTGGTCGCCGGCGCTGTGGTGGGCGGCGATGGGGATCACCGTGTATGGCGGGATCTACGCCTTCGTGCACGACATGCTGGTGCATCAGCGCGGTGGCTTCCGCTGGGTGCCGCGGAAGGGGTATTTCAAGCGGTTGCATCAGGCGCACAAGCTGCACCATGCGGTGCGGGGGAAGAAGGGGACCGTGTCGCACGGGTTCCTGATCGCGGAGGACCCGGCGCGGCTGAAGGCGAAGATCAAGGCGCGGGCGCGGGGTACGACGACGGCTTGAGGTTGGCGCTGGTTCTCCGACTGTAAATATGATCGGGCTGGAGGCGGGGCGACTTTAGGGTCGGTATCGGTCAGGCCTAACCAATTGTCATCCCGGACTTGATCCAGGATCCAGGGGCCCACACACAGCGCTTGAGACCCTGGATCCCGGATCAAGTCCGGGATGACGGCGGTGATGGTGAGGCTTGATCGAAGCCGCATCGAGGTTGATTTATCTTCAACCACTATGGCGAGAGAAGATCTTGCAGCCTACCCCGCCGCGACGGCATCCACGGGCGCGCGGCCGCGTTTGACGATCAGCTTGTTGAGGGCGTTGGCATAAGCGCGTGCGGAGGCGACGAGTGTGTCGTGGTGCGCGCCGCGGCCGCGGGTGGTGCGGCCGTCTTCGGAGAGGAGGACGGAGACTTCGGCCTGGGCGTCGGTGCCGCCGGTGACGGCATGGACCTCGTAGCGTTCCAGCACCGCGCCGGCATGCGGCACGAGGGCACGGATTGCGTTGAACAACGCGTCGACCGGGCCGTTGCCGCGTGTCGCCGCGGTATGTTCCGCGCCGTCGATCATCAGGGTCAGGATCGCGCGGGCGGGGCCGGTGCCGCAGTGGATCTCGACCTCGCGCACCTGAATGCCGTCATGACCGCGCAGGACCTCGTCGTCGACCAGCGCCAGGATATCCTCGTCGAACACGGACTTCTTGGCGTCGGCCAGCGTCTTGAACCGGTCGAACGCGTCCTGGAACGCGTTGTCGCCCAGTTCGTAGCCCATCTCCTCCAGCTTCTGGCGGAAGGCGGCACGGCCGCTATGCTTGCCCATGACCAGATTGCTGTGCGTCAGGCCGACCGATTCGGGTGTCATGATCTCGTAGGTCGAGCTGTCCTTGATCATGCCGTCCTGATGGATGCCGCTTTCGTGCGCGAAGGCGTTGGCGCCGACGATCGCCTTGTTCGGCTGGACCTGGAACCCGGTGATTCCGGAGACGAGGCGCGAGGCGCGGGTGATCTCCGTCGCGACGATGCCGGTGCCGAACGGCAGCACGTCGGCGCGGACCTTCATGGCCATCACGATCTCTTCGAGCGCAGCGTTGCCCGCGCGTTCGCCGATGCCGTTGATCGTCGATTCGACCTGCCGCGCGCCGGCCGCGACCGCCGCCAGCGTGTTGGCGACGCCCAGGCCCAGGTCATTGTGGCAGTGGGTCGAGAAGATCGCGCGGTCCGCATTGGGCACGCGCGCCATCATGTCGCGGAACATCGCGCCATAGGTTTCGGGCGTGGCATAGCCGACCGTGTCGGGCAGGTTGATCGTCGTCGCCCCTTCGCGGATCGCGATTTCGATGCAGCGCGCCAGGAAGTCGGGCTCGGAGCGCGTCGCGTCCTCGGCCGACCATTCGACATCGTCGCACAGCTTGCGCGCCAGCCGGACGCTGCGTTCGACGGCCTCCAGCACCTCGTCGGGCGACTTGTTCAGCTTGACCCGCATGTGGAGCGGGGACGTGGCGATGAAGGTGTGAATGCGCGGGCGCTTCGCGTGGCGGACGGCCTCCCACGCGCGTTCGATGTCCTTGGCGCCGGCGCGGGCCAGGCTGGCGACGATGGCGCGGGTGCAATGCTTGGCGACCGCGGTGGTCGCGTCGAAATCGCCCTGGCTGGCGATCGCGAAGCCGGCTTCAATGATGTCGACGCCCATCGCCTCGAGCTGGGCAGCGACCTGCAGCTTTTCCTCGATGTTCATGGAACAGCCGGGCGACTGCTCGCCGTCGCGCAGGGTGGTGTCGAAGATGAGGATCTTGGTCTGGTCGGTCACGGATCCGCTCCTTGAAGTCTGGCGGAGATTAGCCTTGGGGTGAAAGTCCCTCAGGCGCCGTGGCTCTGGTGGCCCGCATGGGGGCCGAGCGACATCGCACGCCTAAGGGCGTGTAAGTCGTGCGAGCAGGGGGCGGACCGCGAACATGGGTTGTCAATACCGGAGGATCGTTGCCAAAGTCCACCCGCCGCGACGCAGAAAGTTGCGTCGCGGCGGGTGGGGGCGGTGCTTACTTCTTTTCGAATGCGACGGTGATGCGCAGATCGACGGTGTCGGCAACGCCGGGGACGTATTTGACAATGCCGAACTGGCTGCGCTGGATCTGCGTCGTCGCTTCGAACCCGATGGTCTGCGCCTTGCTCATCGGATTGGCGCCGGTGCCGACGAAGCGGGCGTCGAGCGTGACCGGGCGGGTGACGCCGTGGAGCGTCAGGTTGCCGGTGATCCTGGCGCGCGTGCCCTGCGCCACGACCGATGTGGATTCGAAATGCGCGGTCGGGAACTTGGCGGTGTCGAAGAAGTCGGCGCTCTGGAGGTGCTCGTTCAGCTTGGCGCTGGTCGTGACGACTTCGGCGACGGGCACGTCGATGACCACCTTGGCGGCCTTCGGTGCCTTCGGATCGAGCGTCAGCGTGCCGGTGATGCTGCCGAACAGGCCATTGTAAACGTTGAAGCCGAAGTGGTTGATCGCGAACGCGACCTGGCTGTGGCCCGGATCGGTGGCGTAGCTGCCGGCCTGGACGGCGGCGGCGTTGGGCTGGCCGGGGACCTGCGCCAGGGCAGGGGTTGCGGCGAGAAGGGCGAGGGCGAGCGGGGCGATGAGCGTGCGCATCTTGGAGTCTCCTGTTTGGTCGGAACAGGAGGTGTGGCGCGGGCGGGGTTTAGTCAAATGCGAAGCTGGAAAGGGTATGTTGCCGGTTGTGCGTATCCCGGCGGACGCCGGGATCCAGACAGGTCATCAGTGGGGCGTGCGAGACAGGGAGGCTGCTGCGCGGTCACTTCACGAGACTCAGCTGGATCCCGGCATCCGCCGGGATACTGGCATCAAGGCTGGGACTTAATTCTTCGCCTTGTCGACCAGTGCGTTCTTGCCGATCCAAGGCATCATCGCGCGCAGTTCGGAGCCGACCTTTTCGATCGGGTGCGCGGCGGCGAGCTTGCGGCTGGCCTTGAGTTCGGGCTGACCGGCGCGGTTGTCGAGGACGAAGCGGCTGACGAAGCGGCCGGACTGGATGTCCTCCAGCACGCGCTTCATCTCGGCCTTCGTTTCGGACGTGATGATGCGCGGGCCGGTGTGGATGTCGCCATATTCGGCGGTGTTGCTGATCGAATAGCGCATGTTGGCGATGCCGCCCTCATACATCAGGTCGACAATCAGCTTCACTTCGTGGAGGCACTCGAAATAGGCCATTTCGGGCGCGTAGCCCGCCTCGGTCAAAGTCTCGAACCCGGCCTGGATCAGGTGGGTCAGGCCACCGCAGAGCACGGCCTGCTCACCGAACAGGTCGGTTTCGCACTCTTCCTTGAACGTCGTTTCGATGACGCCCGACCGGCCGCCGCCGACCGCGGAGGCGTAGGACAGCGCGACGTCATGCGCGTTGCCCGACGCGTCCTGATGGATCGCGATGAGGCAGGGAACGCCACCGCCGCGCTGATATTCCGAACGGACGGTGTGGCCGGGCCCCTTGGGCGCGATCATGAACACGTCGATGTCGGCGCGCGGCTCGATCAGGCCGAAATGGACGTTGAGGCCGTGGGCGAAGGCGAGCGCCGAACCGGGCTTGAGGTTCGCGTGCAGGTCGTCGGCGTAGAGCGCGGCCTGAAGTTCGTCGGGCGCGAGGACCATGACGATGTCGGCCCAGGCGGCGGCTTCCGCATTGGTCAGCACCTTGAAGCCGGCGTCGGTCACCTTGGACGCGGTTTTGGAGCCGGGGCGCAGCGCGATCGCGACTTCCGACACGCCGCTGTCGCGCAGGTTCTGGGCGTGGGCATGGCCCTGGCTGCCGTAGCCGACGATGGCGACCTTCTTGCCCTTGATGAGACCGATGTCGGCATCGCTGTCATAGTAAACGCGCATGATGGGTTCCTTTCTGAATTCGTGTCGGTGCGGCGGCGGGCGGGATCTTCCGGGACGAGGTCTTGCCTCGTCTGAGGGAGATCACGGCGTTCACCGGGATGACGGTTTTGGGTTGCTTGAAACGGGTTAGACGGCTTCGCGGCCTCGGGTGATCGCGACGACGCCGGTGCGGGCGACTTCGACGAGGCCGACTTCGCGCATCAGTTCGGTGAACTTGTCGATCTTTTCCGGGGTGCCGGTGACTTCGAACACGAAGCTGCCGATCGTCGCATCGACGACGCGCGCGCGGTAGACCTCGGCCAGCCGCATCGCCTCGATCCGGTGATCGCCGACGCCGGCGACCTTCACCAGCGCCAGTTCGCGCGTGACGTGCGGGCCCCACGCGGTGAGGTCGGTCACGCGGTGGACGGGCACGAGCCGGTCGAGCTGGGCGATGATCTGTTCGATCACCGACGGCGGCCCGGACGTGACAACGGTGATGCGGCTGATCGCGGCATCCTCCGTCACGTCTGCCACAGTGAGGCTTTCGATATTGTAGCCACGCGCAGAGAACATGCCGGCGATGCGCGCCAGGATGCCGGCTTCGTTATCGACGGTGACCGACAGCGTGTGGCGTTCGCTGGCTTGGGGTGGGATTTGCATTGTAGAAATTCCGTCCATGTCTTTGGCGTTGCGACCCTGCACTGTTCCGTTTGGTGACAACCAGAATTGGTTCGCGGGTCAGACAAGCGCGCGGGCGGCGTCGTCCATTTCGCCGGAGACTTCTTCCGCCTGCATGAGCATTTCGGTGTGGGCGGCACCGCTCGGGATCATCGGGAAGCAGTTGGTCATCTTCGACACGCGGCAGTCGACCATGACCGGGCCCTTCACCGCCAGCATCTGCGCGATGCCGTCGTCCAGTTCGTCGGGCTTCTGGATACGGATACCGGTCCAGCCATAAGCCTCGGCCAGCTTGACGAAGTCGGGCAGCGCCTCCGAATAGCTGTGCGAATGGCGGCCGGCATAGGTCAGGTCCTGCCACTGGCGGACCATGCCCATATATTCGTTGTTCAGGATGAACACCTTGACCGGCAGCTCATATTGCAGCGCGGTCGCCATCTCCTGGATGTTCATCTGGATCGATGCCTCGCCGGCGATGTCGATCACCAGCGCGTCGGGGAAACCGATCTGCGCACCGATCGCGGCGGGCAGGCCGTAGCCCATCGTGCCGAGACCGCCGGAGGTCAGCCACTTGTTCGGCCGTTCGAAATCGAAATGCTGCGCGGCCCACATCTGGTGCTGGCCAACCTCGGTGGAGATGATCGGCGACAGATGATTCGTGGCTGCCCATAGCCGCTTGATCGCGTGCTGCGGCATGATCTCCGCCACCGAGGGCGGGTAGGCGAGCGATTGCTTGGCACGCCAGCCGTCGATGCGGGCGAACCACGGGGTCAGATCCTGCCGCTCGTGCCCACGGGCCTTCCACAGCGCGACCATGTCGGCCATCGCGACGCCGACATCGCCGACGATGCCGAGGTCGACGCGGACATTCTTGTTGATCGAGGAGCGGTCGATATCGACGTGGATCTTCTTCGACTTCGGGCTGAACGCGTCGAGCCGGCCGGTCACGCGATCGTCGAACCGCGCGCCGAGGCAAAGGATGAGGTCCGCGTCGTGCATCGAATGATTGGCCTCGTACGTGCCGTGCATGCCGAGCATGCCGAGGAACGCCGGGTGGCTGGCGGGGAAGCAGCCGAGGCCCATGAGCGTGGAGGTGACCGGCGCGCCGCACAGCGCCTGGAGCTGCTGGAGCATCAGGCTGGCGGTGGGGCCGGCGTTGATGATGCCACCGCCGGTGTAGAGGATCGGGCGTTCGGCCGCGGCGAGCATCTCGACCGCCGCCTCGATCAGCCGCGCGTCGGGGTTCACCTGCGGCTTGTAGCTGCGGTGCGCGACCGGCGCGTCGGGGCGGGTGTAGCCGGCGGTTGCCACCTGCACGTCCTTGGGCAGGTCGATCACCACCGGGCCGGGGCGGCCGCTGGTGGCAATGTGGAACGCCTCGTGCACGACCTCGCCGATGCGGGCGGGGTCCTTCACCAGGTAATTATGTTTCGTGCAGTGGCGGGTGATGCCGACCGTGTCGCATTCCTGGAACGCGTCGGTGCCGATCAGGGCGGTCGGCACCTGACCGGTGATGACGACCATCGGGATCGAATCCATCAGCGCATCGGCGATGCCGGTGACCGCGTTGGTGGCACCGGGGCCGGAGGTGACGAGCACCACGCCGGGCTTGCCGGTGGCGCGGGCGTACCCCTCCGCCGCGTGCGCCGCGCCACCTTCCTGGCGGACCAGGATGTGGCGGATCTTGTCCTGCCGGAACAGCGCGTCGTAGATCGGGAGCACGGCGCCGCCCGGATAGCCGAACACGACCTCGACCCCCAGGTCGGTCAGTGCTTGGATCAGGATTTCGGCGCCGGAGCGTTCGGCCGTCATAATCATCGTCCCGTCTTGTCGTGTTGCGGCGCGGTAGAAGATAGAAACTAAGCCGTCAACAGCTTTTCACGTAATTTTGTTACAATCTGTGCTAGGTCTGCGCCATCTTCGCGCGGCCAGTCGGCCGGCGGCTGGTGATTGAACCAAGTATATTGTCGCTTGGCATAGCGCCGCGTGGCGGCGGTCGCAGCGGCAATCATCTCCGACCGGGTGATGTCCATGGCGAGCATCGCGGCAATGTCGCGGACGCCGATGGCGCGCATAACGGGGAGTTCGGGATCGAGACCGCGCGCGAGGAGCGCCTGCACTTCCTGCACCGCCCCGGCCTCCAGCATGGCGGCGAACCGTGCGTCGCAGCGCGCGTAGAGCAAATCGCGCGGCGGAAGCAGGAGCAGCGGTACGATATCCATGCGGTCGCCGATCCCGCCGGTCTTCGACTTCTGCCATTCCGCCAGCGTGCGGCCGGTGGAGCGGATGACCTCCAGCGCGCGCCAAGTGCGCGCCGCGTCGTTGGCGTTCAGCCGGACGGAGGCTTCCGGATCCTCGCGTCGCAAGGCCGCCGTCGCCTCGCCCGGGGACAGTGCGCGGACGCGGTCCCGGATCGCGGGATCGATGTCGGGGACCGGGGCGATGCCGTCGAGCAGCGTGCGGATATAGAGGCCGGTGCCGCCGACGATCACCGGTACGCGCCCCTCGGCCAGCGTCGCGTCGATCGCGGCGGCGGCGTCCGCGGCCCAGTCCGCGGCCGATGCGGGGTGCGCGCCGTCGCGCGTGCCGAACAGCCGGTGCGGCACGCGCGCCTCGTCCGCCGGCGTGGGGCGGGCGGACAGGATCGCCAGGTCGGCATAATATTGCGACGCGTCGGCGTTGACGATCGTGCCGCCGACTGCCTCGGCCAGGTCGAGCGCGAGCGCGGACTTGCCGCTGGCGGTCGGCCCTGCGATGAGCGCCACCTTGGGACGGACGCCGGAGCCGGTGGGCGAGCCGGTGGACGGATTTGCGGAAAGGTCGGGAATCATGGTCATCGCGACGCTGATAGCATCGGATCGGCTGGATGCGCGCACGATCGAACAGGCGCGCGATGCGATCGCCGGCGTGGGTGGCATTGCCGAGGCGGTCGAATGGATCGAACCGGGCGTCGCGGCCGACGTGGACGTGCTGCGCGTGGACGGGGTGGCGGCGCGCGCGGCGCTGGAGGGGCTGTTCCCGGGCGTGGACGTGGTGGTGCAGCCGCGGGCGGGCCGCCGCAAGCGGTTGATCGTGGCGGACATGGATTCGACGATGATCACGGTCGAATGCATCGACGAACTGGCGGACTATGCCGGGATCAAGGCGGAGGTCGCCGCGGTGACCGAGCGGGCGATGCGCGGCGAACTGGATTTCAGCGCGGCGCTGGATGCCCGGGTCGCGTTGCTGCGCGGGCTGGATATCGCGGTCATCGACCGGTGCTATGCGGAGCGGGTGCGGATCATGCCCGGCGCACGGACGCTGGTGCGGACCATGGCGGCGGCGGGGGCACGCGCGCTGCTGGTGTCGGGCGGATTCACGGTGTTCGCGGACCGGGTGGCAGCCGAGATCGGGTTCGACCGGGCGGTATCGAACGTGCTGGAGATCGAGGGCGGCGTGCTGGCGGGGACTGTGCGGCGGCCCATCGTGGACGGGGCGACGAAGCGGGCGCTGCTGCTGTCGGAGGCTGCGGCGGCTGGATTGGAGCTGGGTGAGGTGCTCGCGGTGGGCGACGGGGCGAACGATATTCCGATGATCGAGGCGGCGGGGCTGGGGGTGGCGTATCATGCCAAGCCGAAGACTGCGGCCGCTGCGGGTGCGCGGATCGAGTATGGGGATTTGAGTGCCC
This sequence comes from Sphingomonas montana, assembly GCF_001956315.1. Classification (GTDB taxonomy): domain Bacteria; phylum Pseudomonadota; class Alphaproteobacteria; order Sphingomonadales; family Sphingomonadaceae; genus Sphingomonas_R; species Sphingomonas_R montana. The sequence continues at coordinate 55,993 of NZ_KV887139.1, forward strand.
TGTTGTACGCGCAGGGCATCCCCAGGGCGGAGTGGGTTCTGGGGTGAGACCCCGAAGCGCTGTGCCTGGGAACCGATGGTGGTCGGGTCAGGACGAGGCCTTCGCGACGCCCTTCTTGCGGCAGGCGTCGGAGCAGAACTTCACATTGTCCCAGTCGCGTTCCCATTTCTTGCGCCAGGTGAAGGGCCGACCGCAGGCGAGGCAGTCCTTGGTGGGGAGGTTCGCTTTCTTGACGCCGTTGGGCATGTCAGACGCGATCGGTGTCGAGGAAGCGGGCGACGTCGGCCAGGTCCACGTCGTTCGCGACGAACGTCCGGCCGATGCCGCGGGCGAGCAGGAAGGGCAGCTTGCCGCCCGCCATCTTCTTGTCGTGCGCCATGTGATCGACCAGCACCGCGCCGGACGCGGTGACCCCGGCATCGGCGAGGCTGGCGGGCAGGCCGACGCGGCGGAGATGATCGGCCACCTGCGCGGCATCCGCGGCCGGACACAGGCCGATGCGGGCGGAATAGCGGTAGGCGAGTGCCATGCCGGCGGCGACTGCCTCGCCGTGGATCAGCCGATCGGAAAAGCCGGTATCGGCCTCCAGCGCGTGCCCGAAGGTGTGGCCGAGGTTGAGCAATGCGCGGACGCCGGCGGTCTCGCGTTCGTCGGCGGCGACGATCCGCGCCTTGGCCGCGACGCTGTGCGCGATGGCGTGGGTGCGTGCGGCACCGTCTCCGGCAAGCAAATGCGCGACATTGGCGTCGCACCAGGCGAAGAAGTCGGGATCGTCGATCAGCCCGTATTTGACGACTTCCGCATAGCCGGCGCGCGTCTGGCGGGCGTCGAGCGAACCGAGGACGGTCGGGTCGATCAGGACGTGCGCAGGCTGGTGGAACGCGCCGACGAGGTTCTTGCCGGCGGGCGTGTTGATCGCGGTCTTGCCGCCGACCGAACTGTCGACCTGGGCCAGCAATGTCGTGGGGATCTGGACGAAGCCGCAGCCACGCTTGACGATGGCGGCGGCGAACCCGACGAGATCGCCGATCACCCCGCCACCGAACGCGACGATATGGTCACCCCGTTCCACGCCGGACGCAAGCAGCCGGTCGCAGAGCGTGGCGAGCCCCTGCCAGCCCTTCGTCGCCTCGCCCGCGGGCAGGACGATGGTTTCGGCGGCGCGGCCGAGCCCGGCGAGCAGGCGGGGCAGCTGCGCGCGGGCGACATTCTCGTCCGTAACGACGATGATGCGGCGCGTGCCCAGCCAGGGCGCAAGGCGGGGGCCGGCGGTATCGAGCGCGCCGTCGGCGATCGCGACGTCGTAGCTGCGGTCGCCGAGTGCGACGGGAATGGTGCGGTCGCGCGCGGCGACGGGAGGGAGGGTCATCGACGCATGGCTTTCAGGATGGCGGTGACGGTGGCTTCGTGCGGCAACGGTTCGCTGCGGACATGGACCGGGGCCAGCGCGTAGATGGGATTGCGGACCGCCGCGAGCTGACCCAGCACGGTGCGCGGATCGGCCCCGGCCAGCAGCGGGCGCGTGCCCTGGCGGCGCGACACGCGTTCGGCCAGCACGTCGAGATCGGCGTCGAGCCAGATCGCGGTCGCACGCGCCAGGATGAGGGCACGGGTTTCGGGGTCCATGAACGCACCGCCGCCGGTGGCGAGGACGGTGCGGCGGCCCTGGAGCAGGCGCTGGATCACGCGGCGCTCGCCGTCGCGAAAATGCGCCTCGCCGAACCGTTCGAAGATTTCCGGGATCGACATGCCGGAAGCGCGCTCGATCTCCCGGTCCGTATCGACGAAGCCCAGCCGCAGGCGCGCGGCAAGCCGGCGGCCGATCGTCGTCTTGCCGACGCCCATCAGCCCGACCAGTACGATGGTGGGTTCGCGCGCCAGGTCGGGCCGCGTCTGGACGACGATATCGGATCGCGCGCCCGACCGGTCGGGCGCGCGATCCGCGACCTGACCCGCCTGGGGTGCGCCGGTGCGATCGGGCTTCCGGCTGGCCATCCGGCGGGGCGGACGCCGCCGTTTCGGCTGGGGGCTTTCGGACATGACGGCGGGGCTATACACAAGCACGCGACCGCCGGCAAAAGGCCGGGACCGGGAAATATGACCATTCGGGACGATCCTTGCCATGTCGCGTAGCCTAATCCTGCTGATCCTGGGCCTGTTGCTCGTCGTCGGCATCGCCGTCGCGCTGGGATCGGTCGATACCCAAGTCGCCCCGAAGACGGTCGAGAAGGACATGCTGAATGAAGCGGCGGCGCAGTAGCGCCCTGCTGGTCGGCGCGGCGCTGCTGGCGGTCGGCACCGCGATCGGCCCGACGCTGAGCCCGGCGGGCGGGCAGCAGTCCGCCCCCGAATCGCTGTTGCCGCCGGGGTTTGGCGATGTGCCGGCCGAAGCGCCGCCCGCCGCCCGCCCGGCGCCGCGCCCGCGTGCCGTGCCCGACGCCCCGGCCACGCCGCTGACGCTGTCGCCGGCGGACCTGAATCTTGCACCACGTGCCCCGACGGCGACGGACCGGCCGGCAGCGGCAGTCGGGGCGACCCCGCCGGACGAGGGCAGCGACGCGATCGAGGCGGTCGACCCCGATGCGCCGCCGGAGGAGACGTTCGACGTGCCCGACACGGCGCGCCGTCCGGTCGACGGTGTCGGTCCGCTTGGCACCGGGCCGGAAGGGCTGGGCGCGGGCGAGTTCGGCCGCGCGGACGGGCGGTTCCTGTCGACGTTGCTGCGCCGGATCGATGCGCCGATCGCCTCGCGCTGGGGGCATATGCTGTTGCGCCGCGCGCTGCTGACCGCGACTGCGACGCCGGCGGGCGTGGGCGGTGCCGACTGGGTGGCGGAACGCGCGTGGCTGCTGCTGCGGATGGGCGAGGCGGATGCGGCGCGGATGCTGGTGGACAGCATCGACGTCGACCGGTTCACGCCCAAGCTGCTGGCGGTGGCGACGCAGGCCGCGCTGGCGAATGCGGACCCGGCGGCGCTGTGCCCGTTGCAGCCGATCGCGGCGGGGATGAGCAAGGAACCGATCTGGCCGATGGCGCGGGCGATGTGCGCCGGCCTGTCGGGCGAACCGGCGGTGGCGGGCGCGCTGATCGATCAGGCGCGGCGCGGGCGCAAGGCGCGCGGGATCGACATGCTGCTCGCCGAAAAGGTGGTGGGCGCGGGCACCAACGGGCGGCGTTCGATCATGATCGAATGGGAAGGCGTGGACGTGCTGACCGCGTGGCGGTTCGGCGTGGCGAGCGCGCTGGCAGTGCCGATCCCGGATGCGCTGTTCGGTTCGGTCGGGCCGCATGTCCGCGCCTGGGCGGCGCGCGCGCCGATGCTGGCGCCCGAGGCGCGGGTCGGCGCGGCACGGCTGGCCGCGACGCTGGGCGTGTTTTCCAGCGCGACGCTGGTGGACCTGTACGGGGCTGTCGCGGACCGGACCGACGTGGAGGATCTGGACGCCACCGATGCCGGCCGGTTGCGCACGGCCTATATCGGCGACCGGACCGCGCGGCTGGCGGCGCTGGACCTGTTGTGGGGGCCGAATGCGGTCGGCGAACAGGCCTATGCCGCCGACATCCTGACCGCGCGGGCGGCGGCCGGCATCGCGCCTGGCGGCACGTCCGAAGTGCAGACCCGGCGGCTGATTTCCGCGATGTTCGCGGCGGGGCTGGATATCCAGGCGAACCGCTGGACCCCCGTGGTGGGCGAAGGTAGCGGGCTGGATGCCGATGCGGCGTGGGCGATGCTGGCGGTAGGCGCGCCGGAGCCGGCGGTCGACATGAGCAGCAGCCGGATCGAGGCATTCGTGGAAAGCGGCGGCGGGGGCGGGCCGACCAAGTCGCGCCTGTTGATCGCCGCGCTGGCCGGGCTGGGGCGGATGCCGGCCGCCGAGCGCGACCGGCTGGGCACGGCGGCAGGGATCGATTTCCGCGCGCAGGACAGCTTCACGCGCGTGCTGGATGCCGCCGCGGCGCGGGGCGAGGCGGGGACGGTCGCGATCCTGGCGGCGACAGGTATGCAGACCCGCCGCTGGCAGGGCGTGCCGCCTGCCCATTTCTATCGCATCCTGGCGGCGCTGGATCAGGTGGGTCTGAACGGCGAAGCGCGGATGATGGCGGCCGAGGCGATGGCGCGGCTGTGACGCGCCTGGTCGGGAGATGACGGGCCAGCCGCTGTCCGATGCCGTCGCGATCGACCGGTTCCTGGAGATGATGGCCGCGGAGGCGGGGGCGGCGCGCAATACGATCGCGGCGTACCGTGCCGACCTGGAGGGAGCGTCGCTGCTGCTGCACCGCCGGATGGCGGGCGCGGGGGCGGACGAACTGGGCGGCCTCGGGACCGCGTGGCTGACGCTCGCGCGGACCAGCGTGGCGCGCAAGGCGGCGGCATTGCGGCGCTTCTACCGGTTCCTGGTCGATGACGGGGTGCGCGACGACGATCCATCCGACGCGCTGCCCCGTCCGGTGGGCGCGCGCGGGCTGCCCAAGGTGCTTGCACGGGATGACGTGGAGGCGCTGTTCGCGGAGGTCGCGCGGCGCGTGGCCGAGGGCGGGGCGGGGGGTGGGGCGCTGGCGCTGCGGCTGTCGGCGATGCTGGAACTGCTGTACGGATCGGGGCTGCGCGCGACCGAACTGGTGTCGTTGCCGCTGCACGCGGTGCGGCCGGACCAGCCGTGGCTGATCCTGGCGGGCAAGGGCGGGGCGGAACGGCTGGTTCCGATATCGGACCGTGCGCGGGCGGCGGTGGCGGCCTGGCGCGCGACGCTGGCCGGCGGATCCTATCTGTTTCCGTCGCGCACCGGGCATGTCAGCCGGGTGCGGCTGTTCCAGCTGGTGCGGGAGGTGGGGGCCGCCGTGGGGATCGCGCCGGACCGGATCAGCCCGCACGTCCTGCGCCATGCGTTCGCGACGCACCTGCTGGAAGGCGGGGCGGACCTGCGCGCGTTGCAGGCGATGCTGGGCCATGCCGACATCAGCACGACGCAGATCTACACGCATGTCGACGGGGCGCGGCTGGTCGCGCTGGTCAATGCGCGCCATCCGCTCGTTGACGGGGCACGCCGCGGCCCTTAACCCGCGCGGACTATGGTCGCTTTCCTCGATTTCGAAAAACCCGTCGCCGAATTGCAGGCCAAGATCGTCGAACTGCGCGAAAGCGCGGTCGCCGGCACGATCGACATCGCGCCCGAGATCGCGAAGCTGGAGGCCAAGTCCGATGCGCTGTTGCAGGCGACCTATGCCAAGCTGACGCCGTGGCAGAAGACGCAGGTCGCGCGGCACCCCGAACGGCCGCACTTCAAGGATTATGTCGCCGGGTTCGTGGAGGATTTCCTGCCGCTGGCCGGCGACCGCGGCTTTGCGGACGACAAGGCGATCATCGGCGGGTTCGGCAGGATCGGCGGGCGGCGCGCGATGGTGATCGGCCATGAGAAGGGCGACGATACCGCCAGCCGGCTGCGCCACAATTTCGGCATGGCAAAGCCGGAGGGGTATCGCAAGGCGATCCGCCTGATGGAACTGGCCGACCGGTTCGGCCTGCCGGTGGTGACGCTGGTCGATACGTCGGGCGCCTTTCCCGGCATCCAGGCGGAGGAGCGCGGCCAGGCGGAAGCGATCGCGCGGTCGACCGAGGCGTGCCTGGCGCTGGGCGTGCCGATGGTCACCGCGGTGGTGGGCGAGGGCGGATCCGGGGGTGCCATCGCGCTGGCCGCGGCGAACCGCGTGCTGATGTTCGAACATGCGGTGTATTCGGTGATATCGCCCGAGGGTTGCGCGTCGATCCTGTGGCGGACGTCGGACCGCGCGCCGGATGCGGCCGAGGCGATGAAGATCACCGCGGCCGACCTGCTGCGGTTGGGCGTGATCGACCGGATCGTGCCCGAACCGATGGGCGGCGCGCACCGCGACCGGCCCAAGGCGATCGCCGCGCTGGCCGACGCGATCGGCGAGGAGATCGACGCGCTGCTGCCGCTGCGGCCCGAGCAGTTGCGCGCCGAACGGCGACAGAAGTTTCTGAAGATCGGGTGATGCATACCCGGCCTCTCCTTTGAAGGGGAGGGGCTCAGCAGGAGAGAGACGCCATGAAGCGTAGATATGCCATCGCGACATTCGCGGCGCTGGTTGCCACCGCGGGGTACGGGGTCAGCCAGACAAACAGCATCTCGGCAAGCGACAAGGCGACGGGCGCGAAAGCCAATCCGCAGTTGCTGGCGGAATATGGCGGCACCTATGCCGGTCCGCAGGCGGCCTATGTCACGCGCGTCGGGCGGCGGATCGCGGTACAGTCCGGCCTGTCCAATTCGCAGGCGGATTTCACCATCGCGCTGCTGAATTCGCCGGTGAACAACGCGTTCGCGATTCCCGGTGGCTATGTCTATGTCACCCGCCAATTGACCGGCCTGATGAACGACGAGGCGGAGCTGGCATCCGTGCTGGGCCACGAGGTCGGCCATGTCGCGGCGCGCCATTCGCAGAAGCGCGAATCGAAGTCGCGGCGCAATTCGATCCTCGGTACGCTCGGCCAGGTGCTGGTCGGTGCGGTGGCGGGTGATTCGGGAATCGGGCAATTGCTGTCGCGTGGCGTGGGGACCGGCGCGCAGTTGCTGACGCTGCGCTACAGCCGGTCGCAGGAGATCGAGGCGGACGACCTGGGCATCCGGTATCTGGCCGGTGCCGGCTACGATCCCTATGCCGCGTCGACGATGCTGGCGTCTTTGCAGGCCCAGACGAACCTTGACGCGCAGACGCAGGGCGGGACGGCGCGCGGCGTGCCGGCTTGGGCCAGTACGCATCCGGATCCCGGCGCGCGTGTCGACAATGCGCGCAAGGTGGCCGAGCGGATCGGCGGGCGCGAAGAAGCCGCGGCGGGGCCACGCGGGCGCGATGCGTTCCTCGCGGCGATCGACGGCATCCTTTATGGCGACGATCCGGCGCAGGGCGTGGTCGAGGGTACGCGGTTCGTGCATCCCGCCCTGCGCATCGCGTTTACCGCGCCGCAGGGATTTGCGCTGTCCAACGGCACGCAGGCCGTGACGGTCAGCGGGACCGGCGGACAGGCGCAGTTTGCGGGCGGTGCGATCGGACCGGGCGGGTTGCCGGCCTATATCGACGGCGTGCTGCGCGGCGTGGGGTCGCAGGCGGGCGCCCCGCGCGACGCGATCCGCGCGACGACGATCAACGGGTTCGCCACCAACGTCTTCACCACCACCGCGCAGACGCAGAGCGGATCGGCGGACGTCACGGTGGTTGCGTATCAGGCCAGCCCGACGACAGCCTATCATTTCGTGACGATCACCCCGGCGGGGCAGGGGCTGGGGCCGTTCGGTGGCATGGTCCAGTCGATGGCGCGCTTGACCGCGACACAGGCCGCGGCGGTGAAGGCGCGGCGCATCCGCGTGGTGACCGTCGGTGCCGGCGATACGATCGACACGCTGGCGCGCCGCATGGCCTATGCCGATCGGCAGCGCGAACGCTTCCTGGTGCTGAACGCGCTGGAGGCGGGCGACAGCCTGACGCCGGGCAGCAGGGTCAAGCTGGTCGTCTACGGATAGCGGACATGAAAAAGGCGGCGGGATCGCTCCCGCCGCCTTTCGTCAAACCATCTGATCGTGGATCAGGTGGCCTTCATGTTGGTGTTCACGTTCGTGAACGTGTTGTTCAGCTGCTTGCCGAGGCTGGTCATCGCGGTGATGGCGGCGACGGCGATCAGGGCGGCGATCAGGCCGTACTCGATGGCGGTGGCGCCCTTGGAGTTCTTGAACAGCTTGCGGATCATCATCATCGAGCGTTTCCTTTCTTGGCGGTACGTAATTCGGTGCCGGTTGCCCGCTGGCCCCCCGGTTGTGCGGGTCAGCTAACGACTTTCTAACCGCAGGCGGTTGCGAAATGCTTAAGGACGGCGGGAGAAAGTCGGCGGGATCAGTGTTTCGCGACTTTGGTATCGATCATGTTCCACATGTCGACGGTCGTCCCCGCGACCTCGCGGATGCTGACCGATACGATGAGGGTAATGAGCGCGAGGACCAGGCCATATTCCACCGCAGTCGCGCCGCGCCGGTTCCACAAGATCGCCCGCACAAACCGCATCGCCGCCCCCATGCACCCGAACTGATGCCAAGGCAGCATATCCGGCCGATGTTAACAATCTCTCTAGGAGTGCCCAGCGATGACGACGATGCTTCCGGTAGTGGCCGCAGCACTTGTGGACGGGGACGGGCGAGTCCTGGTGCAGCAGCGGCCGCCCGGTCGCGCCATGGCGGGGCTGTGGGAGTTTCCCGGCGGCAAGATGGAGGCGGGCGAGACGCCGGAACAGGCACTGATCCGCGAATTGCGCGAAGAACTGGCAATCGACGTCACGGCGGCGTGCCTTGCGCCGGCGTGCTTCGCCAGTGCGCCGCTGGGTGAACGGCACCTGCTGCTGCTGTTGTTCGTGTGCCGCAAATGGTCAGGCGTTCCGGTGCCGCTGGAGGCGACCGCGCTGCAATGGTTGCGGCCCGTGGCCCTGCACCGGCTGGCGATGCCGCCGGCGGACCGGCCGCTGATTGGGTTGTTGGAAGCGTTGGTTTGAGGGGCGTCGCTGCTGCGTCCAGATCCGTTTGGTTCGAGCCTGTCGAGAAGTTAGCGCTGAGTTCTCGACAGGCCCGAACCAAACGGAGTTGGGGGAGTGGCAGCCCCACCCCCCCCGTCCATGCCAAGCGTAGTGGAGGCACGCTTCCCCGAGCGCAGCCGAGGGGCGATGTTGGCTTCTCGACTTTGCTCGGGATGGACGGATTTAGAAAATCCTAAAGGACGTACTTGCTCAGGTCGGTGTTGCGCGCGACCTCTGCCAGCTGGGCTTCCACGTAGGCCGCATCAACCACCACACTCTGGCCGACGCGGTTCTCGGCGTCAAAGCTGACTTCCTCGAGCAGTTTCTCCATCACGGTCGACAGCCGGCGCGCGCCGATATTCTCGATCTGGCCGTTCACTTCCGCAGCGATTCGGGCGATCGCGGCGATGCCGTCCTCGGTGAAGCTGACTTCCACGCCTTCGGTCGCGATCAGCGCGCGATATTGTTCGGTAAGCGAGGCGCGGGTGGACGAGAGGATGCGGACAAAGTCGGCCTCGGTCAGCGCCTTCAGTTCGACGCGGATAGGCAGGCGGCCCTGAAGTTCGGGCAGCAGGTCGGACGGCTTGGCGACGTGGAACGCGCCGCTGGCGATGAAGAGGATGTGGTCGGTCTTCATCGGGCCGTATTTGGTGGCGACCGTGGTGCCCTCGATCAGCGGCAGCAGATCGCGCTGGACGCCTTCGCGGCTGACCGAGCCACCGCGGACATCGCTGACCGCGATCTTGTCGATCTCGTCCAGGAAGACGATGCCGTTTTCCTGAGCATCGTTCAGCGCGACGCGGCTGACCTCGTCCTGGTCCAGGCGCTTGTCGGCCTCCTCCTCAACCAGCTTGGTCCAGGCGTCGGCGACGGGCAGCTTGCGGCGCTTCAGCTTGGCCCCGCCGAACGCCTTGCCCATCATGTCGGACAGGTTGATCATGCCGACCTGGCCCGGCATGCCGGGAATCTCCATCTGCGGGCCGGCGCTATCCTCCAGCTCCAGCTCGATCTCCTTCTCGTTCAGGTGACCGTCGCGGAACCGCTGCGTGAAGGAGGCGCGGGTCGCCTCGCTGGCATCCTTTCCGACGAGTGCATCCATCAGGCGGGCGAGCGCTGCTTCCTCCGCCTTGTCCTTGACCGCGAGGCGACGGCGTTCCTTTTCCAGTCGCACGGCTTCCTCGACAAGATCGCGGGCGATCTGTTCGACGTCGCGACCGACATAGCCGACTTCGGTGAATTTGGTCGCCTCGACCTTTACGAACGGCGCGTCGGCGAGCTTGGCCAGGCGGCGGCTGATCTCGGTCTTGCCGCAGCCGGTGGGCCCGATCATCAGGATGTTCTTGGGCGTGACCTCGTCGCGCAGGTCCGCGCCGAGCCGCTGGCGGCGCCAGCGGTTGCGGAGGGCGACCGCGACCGCACGCTTGGCGGCGTCCTGACCCACGATGTGAGCGTCGAGTGCGGCCACGATGGCCTTCGGGGTGAGCGCGTCGTTCATTTCGGTCTCCCCCCTCCCGTGGCGGGAGGGGCAGGGGTGGGTCTCAACTGCGTCGGTAACGCTTGGGGTGATGTCGGAGCGCGGCGAAAGGGCCGCGCACCCACCCCCCGGCCCCTCTCTTGAAAGGGAGGGGGGTTTTGTCGTTACGCGGTGTCGAGGCTTTCGAGGGTGAGGTTGCCGTTGGTGAAGACGCAAACCTCGGCGGCGATCGCCATGGCCTTGCGCGCGATCTTTTCGGCGTCCTGTTCGTAGTCGATGAGTGCGCGGGCGGCGGCGAGCGCGAAATTGCCGCCCGAACCGATCGCCGCGACGCCCATTTCGGGTTCGAGCACATCGCCGTTGCCCGTCAGGATCAACGTCACGTCCTTGTCCGCGACGATCATCATTGCCTCGAGGTTGCGGAGATATTTGTCGGTGCGCCAGTCCTTGGCAAGTTCGACCGCGGAACGCAGCAGCTTGCCATGATGCTGTTCCAGCTTGCGCTCCAGCCGTTCGAACAGCGTGAAGGCGTCTGCCGTCGCCCCGGCGAACCCGGCGATGACGGAACCATCGCCCAGACGGCGGACCTTGCGGGCATTGGGTTTCATGACGGTATTACCCATCGAAACCTGTCCGTCGCCCGCCACGACCACCTTGCCGTCGCGCCGGACTGACAGGATCGTCGTCCCATGCCAGCCGATTTTGTCTTCGTGCATATCATCCGTCCGTTGTGTGGTCGGGATATGGGTAGGGTGGCACGGATCGCAATTGGGGTGTGTTGTCCACCCCCGGCAGGGCGTGGCGTGCGGAGGGGCGGGTGTTGCCCGTCGTTATCGTGATCCTAGCAGACGCTGGGATCCATTATCGCCACGGTCGCAGAAGAACCGGAGCGTAGTGATAGTGGATTCCAGCGTCCGCTGGAATGACGGTCGATGGAATGGTTTCGAGGGCTGCCGACCGCTGCGCGGTCTCGGCTTTGCCGATGCGGGGGAGATGTTCTGGTCGGGGCGACAGGATTCGAACCTGCGACCCTTAGACCCCCAGTCTAATGCGCTACCGGGCTGCGCCACGCCCCGACCTAGGCCGCGGGCATTAGGCGGGATGCGGGGCCGATGCAAGCGCGATACGCGGAGGCGGTGGGCGATACCGGTCGGCATTGCGCGATCCGGCGCGAACATGATAGGCGCGCGCTTTCCCAAGCGGGTGCCCGAACGGCAGGCCCGCCCACCAGGCCGGAACCATCCCCATGTTCGCATCCCCCGCTTACGCCCAGGCAGCCGGCGCCCCCGCCGCGGCCGGTAATGGTCTTTCGGCCATCCTGTTGCAGGCCGCACCGCTGCTGTTCATCTTCGTGATCTTCTACTTCCTGCTGATCCGTCCGCAGCAGACCCGGATGAAGGCGCATCGCGCGCTGGTCGATGGCGTGCGGCGCAACGACATGGTCGTCACCGCAGGCGGTCTGATCGGCAAGGTGACCAAGGTGGACGACACCGAGGTCGAGGTGGAGATCGCGCCGAACACCCGCGTCCGGGTCATCAAGGCCACGCTGACCGAGGTCCGCCAGGCCCCCGGTTCCAAGCCCGCCAACGACTGACCGACAGATGCTCGATTTCCCGCGCTGGAAGATCTGGTCGATCCTCCTGATCCTGGCCCTCGGCGTCGCGCTGGCGATCCCGAGCCTGATCGGCGAGGCCAATTCACGCCGTGTCGGATTGGGCGGCATGCCGCGCATCAACCTTGGGCTCGACCTGTCGGGCGGCAGTCACCTGCTGCTGGAAGCGGATACGAGCGACGTCATCCGCCAGCGGCTGGGCCTGAAGGAAGAGGAAGTCCGCACCGAGATGCGGCGCGCTAGCCCACGGATCGCGATCGGCGATATCTCCACGCAGGGTGGCAAGCTGGAATTCATGGTGCGCGACGTGGCGCAGCTGGACGCCGCTGTGGACCGCGTCCGCAACCTGACCAATGCGGTGGGGGTCACCGGACAGCGCGACTGGAACGTGACCGTCGTCGACGGCACGCGGGTGGTGATGACGCCGACCGCGGCCGGCATCAAGGACGCGGTCAACAAGGCGATGGACACCGCGACCGACGTGGTGCGGCGCCGTATCGATTCGCTGGGCACGCGCGAGCCGTCGATCGTGCGCGAAGGCGACGACCGGATCGTCGTGCAGGTCCCGGGCCTGCAGGATCCGGCCGCGCTGAAGGCCCTGCTGGGCAAGACCGCCAAGCTGGAATTCAAGCTGGTCGACATCACCGCCAATCCGATCGACGTGGCACAGGGCCGCGCGCCCGCCGGGTCGCAGGTCCTGCCTTATCCGGGCAATCCGGGCGGTGCGCCGTTCATCGCCGTGCAGCGCCGGGCGATCATCACCGGCGACCAGTTGACCGACGCGCGTCAGGAATTCGACCAGCAGGACAACCAGCCGGTCGTGGCGATCACGTTCGACGGCAATGGCGGGCGGCGGTTCGCGCGCGTGACGCAGGACAATGTCGGCAAGCCGTTCGCGATCATCCTGGACAACAGCGTGATTTCGGCACCCAACATCGAAACCGCGATTCTGGGCGGGCAGGCACGGATTTCCGGCAGCTTCACGACCGAAAGCGCGAATGCGCTGGCGATCTCGCTGCGTTCCGGATCGCTGCCGGTGAACCTGAAAGTGATTGAGGAACGGACCGTCGGGCCGCAGCTGGGTGCGGACTCGATCCGGGCCGGCATCATCGCGTCGACCATCGCGGCGCTGGCGGTTATCATCTTCATGTTCGTGACCTATGGCCGGTTCGGCCTCTATGCGAACATCGCGGTGACGCTGAACATCTTCATCATCCTGGGCGTGATGGCGTTGCTGAACGCGACGCTGACGTTGCCGGGGATCGCCGGGTTCGTGCTGACGATCGGCACCGCGGTCGATGCCAACGTGCTCATCAACGAGCGGATCCGCGAGGAACGGCGGCGCGGCCGCAACGTCGCACATGCCGTGGAACTGGGTTATAAGGAGGCGAGCCGCACGATCTTCGAGGCGAACGTCACCCATGCCATCTCCGGGCTCATCATGCTGCTGCTCGGGTCGGGACAGGTTAAGGGGTTCGCGGTCGTGCTGCTGCTCGGCATTGCGACGTCTGTGTTCACCGCGGTCACCTTCACCCGCATGCTCGTCGCGTTGTGGATCCGCCGCAACCGCCCGAGCGACATGACTATCTGATCGGGGCGTTCACATGCGTTTGCTGAAACTTGTCCCCGACAACACCAACATCGGTTTCGTGCGCCTGCGCTACTGGGCGTTCGGGCTGACCGCCGCGCTGACGCTCGCCGCCTGCGCGCTGGTCGGGATCAAGGGGCTGAACCTGGGTGTCGACTTTGTCGGCGGCCTGATGATCGAGGCGAAGTTCGTCCAGCCGCCGCACCTGGACGACGTGCGCGAGACGATCGATTCGCTGGGGGTCGGCGATGCCGCGCTCCAGCAGTTTGGCGCGCCCAACGTCGTGTCGATCCGCCTGCCCCCGCCGCCGAGCGCGGACCCGGCAGCGAACAATGCGGTGGTGGCGAAGGTCAAGACGGCCCTGCTGCGCGAACATCCGGGCATGGAGTTCACGCGGTACGACACCGTGTCGGGCAAGGTTTCGGGCGAACTGATCCGCAACGGGGTACTGGCGGTCGTGCTGGCGGTGCTGGGCATCGCGCTGTTCGGTGCGTTCCGGTTCGAATGGCAGTTCGGGGCGGCCACCTTCGTCTCGATCGCGCACGACGTGCTGATGACGCTTGGGTTCTTCGCACTGACGCAGATGGAGTTCGACCTGAACATCGTCGCGGCGGTGCTGACCATTATCGGCTATTCGATCAACGACAAGATCGTGATCGACGACCGCATCCGCGAGAATATGCGCAAATATCGCAAGATGGACATGAAGGCGCTGATCGACCTGTCGGTGAACGAGACGCTGCCGCGGACGGTGATGACGTCGCTGACGATCATGCTCGCGCTGGGTGCGTTGCTGATCTGGGGCGGGCAGGTGCTGCGGGGCTTTTCCGCCGCGATGCTGCTGGGCATCGTGGTGGGGACCTATTCGTCGATCTACGTCTCGTCCTCGCTGCTCATCACGCTGGGCGTGGGCAACCGCAACCGGGACGAGGATGCGGCCAAGCCGGCGGGGCGCAACGCCAATGCCGAGCGGGTCGGACCGCGGACCTGACGGCCATGCGGATGGAGCGCGACCCCGAGGCGACCGGCCCGTTGATCCGCGGTTTTGCCGGCCGCGGATACCGCGTCGACGACCGGGTGCATGATGGTGGGATGCTGCTGACGCCGGAACGCGCGATCGACTGGGTGGCGCCGGCGGTGGACCTGCTGACGATGGCGGACATGGAAGGGGCGCTGGCGCTGTCGCCATTGCCGGAATTCATCCTGCTCGGCACGGGCGCGCAGCTCGCGCGGCCGCCGGTGGATCTGGTGCTGGCGCTGGAGGCGCTGGGCGTCGGGATCGAGGCGATGGACAGTCGGGCGGCGGCGCGCGCATGGGGGCTGTTGCGGGCCGAGCAGCGCTGGATTGCGGCGTTGCTGTATCCGCTCAGTTGAGCGACGTTTGGAAGCGGTTCGGTGCGGTCCGCCCGGGCACGCGCCGGCCGTAGATCTGCGTTTAGGCAAGCGTTTTGTTGCCGGACCACCCCATCTCAAATTCAAATCCGTCCATGCCGAGCGCAGTCGAGGCACCTTCCCCGAGCGCAACCGAGGGGCGCTGTCGACCGTCTCGGCTGCGCTCGACGGGCCCCTCGACTGCGCTCGGGATGGACGGGGACGGCTACAGGGTTGCGTTCCGAGTCGAGCTCTTTCCAAGCGCGAACCGGTTATTCGATCAGCGATTACCCGCACCGGCCGCTACCAGCGCGCGGAGGTGCGCTTCGAGCTGTTCGGCGTTGCGGCCCCACGAAAAGGGCTGTGCCGCGGCGCGGGTCGCTTCGCGGGCGGGGGGATCGGCCAGCAGGGTGTGGATCGCATTGGCGAAGGCCGCGGGATCGCGGGGGACGAGGCGGCCGGCGGCGGGGCGGTCGATGACTTCGCGCGCGCCGCCAATGTCGGTGGTGACAACCGGTACGCCGCAGGCCAGCGATTCGACCCAGACATTGGCGAGCCCTTCGGAGGCGGTCGGCAGGACGAACAGGTCGGCCGCGGCGAACAGGGCCGGCAGGCCGGCATGGGCGACATTGCCCAGGAAGCGGACGCGGTCGGCAACGCCCGCGGTCTCCGCCGCGCGCTCCAGCATCGCGCGGTCGGGGCCCTCGCCGGCGAGCAGCAGCGTCGCGCCGGGAACATGGGCCAGCGCCGCGATCGCGACCGCCTGGCCCTTGCGCGGGATCAGGTGGCCGACCGACAGCAGCACCGGGCCGGACAGGCCTAGCGCCGTCTTGGCCGCGGCGCGGTCCGCGATGGTGAAGGCTGCCTGATCGACACCGGTATGGTGGACCGCGATGCGGTCGGCGGGCATGCCGGCGGCGATCATGTCGGCGCGCAACGGCCCGCTGACCGCGAGCAGCCCGGCGGCGGCGCGCCCTGCGTCGACGACCTGCTGCGCGCAGCCGCGGCGCGTGCCCCAATAGTGGATGTCCGCGCCGCGCGCCTTGATCGACACCGGCACGCCCAGTGCCGCACCCAGCCGGACGGCGGCCGGACCGTCCGGCCAGAAGAATTCGGCATCAATGACATTGAACGGAAAATCGGCATGCAGCCGGCGCAACATCGGCAGCAGCCGCCGGGCGAGCAGCCGGGCCCCAAGCACCGCGCCCGGCCCGGGCACAACCGGGAAGCGTGGGCGCGCCACGTCCAGCCCACCGCGCACCTCGTGGAGGGGGACCGCACGGAACGCGGCGTAACGCGGATGGCGGGACAGCAGCGGCGGCACGCCGATCGGCGCGACGACCCGGACGGCGACACCGGGCCGTGCGGCGAGCCCCTGCGTCTGGCGTTCGACGAACCGGCCGAAGGCGGGCCGGCCGGCATCAGGAAACAGGGTGGACAGGGTCAGGACACGCATGATGGCCGGGGTATGGCAGACGGATGCTACCAAAGCGAAAAGGCGGCGCGGATGGCCGGTCGATGCCCTCTTTGCGCCGCGCGCCGGCTCCGCTACAGACGATGCATGCGTTTCATGCCCCGCCCGCTCGCCATCGGTCTTGTCGCCGGTCTTACCCTTGCCGTCACGGGCTGCGCATCGGGGGGGGGCAAGAACAAGGCCGACACCAGCTACGTCGCGCGCGATGTCGACACGCTGTACAATGCGGCCAAGCTGCGGCTGGACCGCAAGCAGTACAAGCAGGCGGCGGTGTTGTTCGACGAGGTCGAGCGGCAGCACCCCTATTCGGCATGGGCGCGGCGCGCGCAGCTGATGAGCGCGTTCAGTTACTATCTGGCGCGCAGCTATCCGGAGTCGATCCAGTCGGCGCAGCGTTTCCTGTCGATCCATCCGGGCAACAAGGACGCACCCTACGCGCTCTACCTGATCGCCATCGACTATTACGAGCAGATCCAGGACATCACACGCGACCAGAAGATCACCAGCCAGGCGATGGATGCGCTGGGCGAACTGATCCGCCGCTATCCGGATACGCAATATGCGGCCGACGCCCGGCTGAAGGTCGATCTGGTCCGCGACCATCTGGCCGGCAAGGAGATGGAGATCGGCCGGCTGTACCAGCGCCGCGCCGACTGGCTGGCGTCGGTTATCCGGTTCCGCAAGGTGATCGCCGATTACGACACGACCAGTCATGTGCCGGAAGCGCTGGAGCGCCTGACCGAAAGCTACCTGGCGCTGGGCGTGCCGGAGGAAGCCCGCAAGTCGGCCGCCGTGCTGGGTGCCAACTATCCCGGTTCGGAATGGTATGAGCGCGCCTACAAGCTGGTGCAGGAAAAGACGCCGAAGGCCTGAGGCGGCGGTTCGGCCTTCTCCCACCCGTGGGGGAGAGGGCCAAGGGATTTGCCGAACTCGGCGGATTCGGGCGCTTGCGGGGCTCGCTCAAGCGATGGGTTCAAATCGCGAACATCCGGCGCTACATGTGAGTGGCATGCTGTCCGCCCTCTCCATTCGTGACGTCGTCCTGATCGAGGCGCTGGACCTGGATTTCCAGTCCGGGTTGGGTGCGTTGACCGGCGAAACGGGGGCGGGAAAGTCGATCCTGCTCGATTCGCTGGGACTGGCACTGGGCAAGCGCGCCGACAGCGGACTGGTGCGGCAGGGTGCCGCGCAATCGGTGGTGACCGCGACGTTCGACGTGGATGCGGGCCATCCGGCAATGGCGGTGCTGGCCGAAAACGGGTTCGACGCCGAAGCGGGCGAACCGCTGATGATTCGGCGGATCGTGAAGGCGGACGGCGGCAGCCGCGCGAGCATCAACGACCAGCCCGCATCGGCGGGACTGCTGCGCGAGATCGGCGCGATGCTGGTCGAGATTCACGGGCAGCATGACGACCGCGGCCTGCTGAACGCCAAGGGGCACCGCGACCTGCTCGATACGTTCGGGCGAGTCGATTCGCGGCCGCTCGGCGCGGCGTATCGCAGCTGGCGGGCGGCCGAGGATGAGCTGGCGACGGCGCGGACCGAGCTGGAGACGGCCGAGCGCGACCGCGAATGGCTGGAGCATGCGGTGACCGAGCTGACGCGGTTCGGGGCGGAGCCGGGCGAGGAGGAAGCGCTGGCCGACGAGCGCGGCGCGATGCAGAAGGGCGCGCGGCTGGCCGACGACCTGACCGCGGTGAACGACCATCTGGACGGATCGCATGGCGCGATCGCCAACCTGCGGCAGGCGTCGCGGCGGCTGGACCGGCTGGCCCCCGAACATCCGATGCTGGCCGAGGCGCTGGCCGCGATGGACCGCGCGGTGATCGAGGCATCGGAGGCGGAGGACCATCTGAACGCCGCGCTGGGCGACATGGCGTTCGACCCGAACCGGCTGGAAGCGGTGGAGACCCGGCTGTTCGAGCTGCGCGCGCTCGCCCGCAAGCATCGCACGACGCCGGACGCGCTGGCGGAGCTGACGACCGAACTGGCGGCGCGGTTCGCCCGGATGGAGGCGGGCGGCGCGGGGATCGCGGCGCTGGAGGCGGCCTGTACGGCGGCGCGGACCGCCTATGCCGATGCGGCCGCGACGTTGAGTGCGCTGCGCGAACTGGCGGCGGCGCGGCTGGATGCGGCGGTGGCGGGGGAGCTGGCCCCGCTGAAACTGGACGCAGCGCGGTTCCGGACGGTGGTGGAACCGCTGGCGGAGGGCAGCTGGGGGCCGGCCGGGCGCGACCGGGTGGAGTTCGAGATATCGACCAACCCGGGCGCGCCGTTCGCGCCGCTCGTCAAGATCGCGTCGGGCGGCGAATTGTCGCGCTTCATCCTGGCGCTGAAGGTGGCGCTGGCGGAGGAAGGCGGCGCGGGCACGATGATCTTCGACGAGATCGACCGCGGGGTCGGCGGTGCGGTGGCTTCCGCGATCGGCGAGCGGCTGGGCCGGCTGTCGCGCAAGGCGCAACTGCTGGTGGTGACGCACAGCCCGCAGGTGGCGGCGCGTGCCGACCGCCACTGGCTGATCGCCAAGCGGCATGACGGGATCGTGACGCGGACCGGGGTGCACGCGCTGGATGCGGGCGAGCGGCGCGAGGAGATCGCCCGGATGCTGTCCGGCGCGGAAACGACCGAGGAAGCGCGCGCGCAGGCGGCACGGTTGCTGGAACGGGCGTAGCGAGCGGCATAGCGACGGGCGAGCCCTTGCACCCGCGCACGGGCAAGGGCAAAGCGGCGGCATGAAGAGGTTTACCGGCCAGGACCGCAGCATTACCGCCAAATGGCGCCCCGCGACGCAGGCCGTACGCGGCGGAACCGCGCGGTCCGAATATGGCGAGACGTCGGAGGCGCTGTTCCTGACGTCGGGCTATGCGTACGACAAGGCATCCGACGCGGCGGCGCGGTTTGCGGGCGAGCAGGCCGGCATGACCTATTCCCGGTTGCAGAACCCGACGGTCGAGATGCTGGAACAGCGTATCGCCCTGATGGAAGGGGCCGAGGCCGCGCGGTGCATGGCGAGCGGCATGGCGGCGATGACCGCGGCGCTGCTGAGCCAGGTGCAGGCGGGCGACCATGTCGTGGCGGGGCGCGCGGCATTCGGATCATGCCGCTGGCTGACCGACACGCTGCTGCCGAAATTCGGCGTCGCGACGACGATCATCGACGGCACGGACACGCAGGCCTGGGCCGATGCGGCGCGGCCGGAGACCAAGCTGTTCTTCTTCGAAACGCCGGCCAATCCGACGCTGGACATCGTCGATCTGGCCGCGGTGTGCGGGATCGCGCGCGACCGCGGGATCGTGAGCGTGGTGGACAACGCGTTCGCGACGCCGCTGCTGCAGCGACCGATGGATTATGGCGCGGACGTGGTGGCGTATAGCGCGACGAAGATGATGGACGGGCAGGGCCGCGTGCTGGCCGGCGCGGTGTGCGGCACTGCGGAGTTCATCGACAAGACGCTGCTGCCGTTCGTGCGTAATACCGGGCCGACATTGTCCGCGTTCAACGCCTGGGTGGTGCTGAAGGGTTTGGAGACGCTCGACCTGCGGATCAACCGGCAGAGCGAGAATGCGCTGAAGGTCGCGCAGTTTCTGGAATCACGGGTGCCACGCATCCTGTACCCCAACCTGCCGAGCCACCCGCAGCATGCGCTGGCGATGCGCCAGATGTCGGCCGGCGGGACGATCCTGTCGCTGTTCGTCGATGGCGGGCGACCGCAGGCGCATGCGTTGCTCGACGCGCTGGAACTGGTCGATATCTCGAACAATATCGGCGACTCGCGATCGTTGATGACGCATCCGGCGTCGACCACGCACGCCGGGCTGTCGGCGGAGGTGCGCGCCGAAATGGGTGTGACCGAGGGGATGCTGCGGCTGAACATCGGGCTGGAGGATCCGCTCGACGTGATCGACGATCTCGACCGCGCGCTGGCGGCGGCGGGGCTGTGAGCATGAAGGCGCTGTTCCCGTACATGGCGATGACGCGCGACTGCATCGTCCGGGTGTCGGTCAGCTACCTGCCGGAACAGTCGGACCCGGGTAAGGGGCGGTGGTTCTGGGCCTATCATGTGCGGCTGGAAAATGAAGGCAGGCATGCGCTCCAGCTGCTGACGCGGCACTGGATCATCACCGACGGGCGCGGCGGGCGGCACGAGGTGCGTGGCGACGGCGTGGTGGGCGAACAGCCGCTGATCGAACCGGGGCGGACGTTCGACTATGTCTCCGGCTGCCCGCTCCAGACGCCGACCGGCGCGATGGAGGGCAGCCTGCACATGCTGGGCGCGGACGGGACGGCGTTCGACGCGAAGATCCCGCGCTTCCCGCTGCTCGCGCCGGCGGTGGCCCGGTGAGGGTGTTGCCGTGAAGCGCACGCACCTGCCGCTGAACGCGTTGCGCGTGCTGGATGCGGCGGCACGGCACCTGAGCTTTACCCGCGCGGCCGACGAACTGGCGGTGACGCCCGCGGCGGTGGGCCAGCAGGTCCGCGCGCTGGAGGATACGCTGGGTGTCGTCCTGTTCCGGCGGACGGCCAAGGGGCTGGAACTGACGCCGGAGGCAGCGGCCGGGCTGGGCGCCTTGCGCGATGGGTTCCTGCAGTTCGAGGAGGCTGTGCGCGCGATCCAGTCGGGCCAGACGTCCAAGACGTTGACGATCGCGGCACCCCGCGACCTGACGGCGCGCTGGCTGGGCGCGCGGCTGGCGGCCTATGGCCGGACCGATCCGGAGCTGCGTTTCGTACTGATCGCCAGCGACGACGACCTGGATTTCACGCAGGCGAACCTGGACCTGGCGATCCGGCTGGCGGACGGCGCGGGCGAACATGAGGGCGCGGCGCTGGGGTCGCCCGGCTTCGTCACGGTGGCGCTGCCCGATGCGCCGGACCGCACGATCGCGTGGCCGGGGCATGCCGGTGATGGCGACGCGGCGGGCGGGGCGGTCGTGACCGTGGCCGACGCCGGCCTCGCGATCGATGCGGCGGCGCAGGGTTTCGGCCGTGCCACGGTGCCGGCGTTGCTGGCGGCCGGCGACATCGGCCCGCTGGTCGCGACAGAGACGGTGCCGTCGCTGCTCGGCTACTGGCTGATCGCGCCGGTGCCGCAGTGGCGGCAGCGCAAGGTGAAGGCGTTGGTCGCCGCGCTGCTGGCGTAGCGGCGGCCGATCAGCGCGAGTGCGGCATCGACCCCCGGCAGGCCCGGTGTCGCGGCGGGCAGGGCCATGGACCGGGTGGACGCGATCATGGTGAGGCTTCGCCGACAAGTTGCACGATGCGCGTGACGATGGCGACGAAGCGCCGTTCGGCCAGCGTCGCGGACGGATCGTTCCAACTGCCGCTGATCGCATACCATTGGCCGCCGCGGGTGCGGAGCAGGTAGCTCATCGCGAGTACGCCCGCCTCCGACCCACCCTTATAGCCGACATAGTCGAACGCGGCGCGATCGGCCGAGGGCAAGCCGGGGTTGATGGCGAGGATGGCGCGCGCGGTTTCGGCCGCACTGCCCGGCCGCCCGGCCCCTCGCCGGAACCAGTCGAGCGCCGATACGACCGCATCAGGACTGGCGAACCATTCGATCGCATCGATCCGGTTCGGTCGCGTTTCGAGTGCGGCATAGTCGATCGCGCTACGCGGCACAGGGGCGATTCGCCCGGACAGCATCGCGCGGCGGACGGCGGGCGGGGCGGCGGCATAGCGGGCCGCCGGTACGCCGCCGTCCGTTCCCTTCAGCTTCGCCATTTCCAGCGTGGTGAGCAGCGGATCGTTGCCGGGATGCGCCGGCCAGCCGAGCGTCGGTGCCATCGCCGCGATGCGGTCGCGGCCGAGCAGCGCGATCAGCGTGTCGGTGGCGCTGTTGTCGCTTTGCGCGATCATCAGCGCGGCCAGGCTGTGCAGCGTCATCGGCGCGCGATCGGGCCAGTCCTGCAGGATGCCGCTCGGCACGGAACGGACCGCCAGCGGTACGACATCCGCCCAGCGGCGTTCGCCCGCATCGATGGCGCGCACCAGTTCCGCCAGCACCAGCAGCTTGAAGGTGGACGCCACGGCCTGCGCACGATCGGGGGTGGTCGCCGCGATCGATCGCGGCGCAGCGGGGCCGAGCCGTGCGACGGACAAGGCGGTCGTGCCTGGCAGCGCGCGCAACGCCGCGACCGCCGCGGACAGCGTGGGCAGGCGGGCGCTGCCGCCCGACAGGACGAGCCCGGCGATGCGGCCGGGCGGGCCGGCATCCAGCATCATCGTCGCGGCGATGGTCGCGCGGTCCTGGACGATGGTGAGGGCGTAGCGGTTCTGCCCGGACGGGATTGCGCGATCGACGCGCAGTACGCGCCCGCCTTCCGTCACCAGCTGTTTCGCCAGCGCGCGCAGCCCGGCCTCCGGAACGTCCGCCAGGAAGGCTGGCGTGAAACTGTCGGCCAGGTTGCCGCCGCCGTTCAGGATCGCGACAAGCTCGTCCGCGCGTGCGGGGATCGCCCCCGGCATGGCGGACGCAGCCGGCGCGGCGACGGCGAGGATCGCCATGACGACCGGGCGCATTCTGCTCATCGTCGGCTTCGTTCGTGGTGTCGGATGACTTCGTTTATGACGAATCTGAGGAAGGCTTCGGAGAAGTC
>NZ_MOLY01000029.1 GCF_001956315.1 Sphingomonas montana
CCGCAAAAGCCTCCTCGGTCACCGCCGTGGAGGCTTTCGCGCGTCCAACCTCAGTGCAAAACCACAGGCAAAAGCCAAGGCCTCCACAAGTTTCTGAATGCGGCGCGATATTCTGTGATTTCGTAGGTTTTAACCAAGCTGGCTGTCGACCATCAAATCCACTCCGCGTCCGTTTTTCTTGGTTCTTCCGTGAGAAACTCGATGAGGTTGCGCAGTTCTTCGCGCACGTCGACGAGTTCAATCCCCGGCGCGTTCAGTGCGTTAGTCAATCTTCGACAGTGCATCAGTACGTTTCGGCAAGTTTGGGATGTAGCGCTAGTGCTAGCGCCACGTCGGCTTCGTCAAGCGGGGCATCAAGAGCAACACGCTCGGTCAGCGCTGAAGCAATCTTTACCTTCATATCGAGGCAATCACCGATACCATCAGCTATGTCGATAAGCTGCCTGATGCGACTTGTGAGCTTGGCGTGTACGCTCCGTCGCCACTGATCTTCGGGCAACCTCGCCCTTACGGCGATACTCCTCGACAAAAGTTTCTACGAGCTCGAGAGCAAGCAACCGCTCGCACAGCGTGCCAAGAACGCGGTACTTCAACTATCGCGTGCAGGTGGTCCGCCCGTTGGCGAAGGTGTCGTTGCGCCTCGCCGTGCTGCTGCCCCAACGTTCGGCGCTGACTACGATAAACGACCCGGCACAAACACCGCAGCCGATCAGATTAAACAAAATATGCGTAATCTTTGTGGGGAAGGGACAAACTAACTTACGAGAACACTAGGGAAACTGCTGAGTGTGACGGAATAAAGTCCGACCGGCGGTAGAACTGTTTTTTTTGGGGCAGCCCGGATATTCGTCGTGGAAAGCTACGCAGCCACCAGGCGCTTCGTATTCTTTCAGGGCCACAGCCGTCGGGAAGCGGGCCGCCTTGGCGCGACGAATGTCGTGCAGGTCCTGGTCAACCGCGCGGGTGCGGTGTCGAGCAGGGCCACGCCGGCGATCCGGTCAGGTGCCAGCGAGGCAATCTGTCATCCGCTACGTTGACCATTGCCCGTTGACGTCTCGGAGCGGCTACAGAAAAGGCATTTCGTGGATCGGACCAGACGGATCGCGAAGGGGCAGGCGGTGCAGGACGACGCGAGACATAATGAGCGCATGAAGAAGAAGCAGGTGGCACAGCAGGCTAAGCTGGCGACCAAGACCGTCGAGAAGGGCCTGCTGATCGTCCATACCGGAGCGGGCAAGGGCAAGACGACCGCGGCGCTGGGCATGGTCGCGCGTGCGATGGGCCACGGCATGAAGGTTGGCGTTGTCCAGTTCGTGAAAGGCGCGATGACCACCGGCGAAAAGATCATCTTCGATGCGTTCCCCGATCTGGTCGAATTCAAGCCGATGGGCGAGGGCTTCACCTGGGACACGCAGGACCGCGCCCGGGACGTCGCGACCACGCGGACCGCCTGGGACGAGGTCCGGCGCATGATCGCGGACCCAAGCTATGCGATGGTGGTCGCCGACGAGCTTAACGTCGTGTTGCGCTACGATTATCTGCCGCTGGACGAGGTGCTGGCCGCCGTTTCCGCGCGCGCCGCAATGAAGCATGTCGTGATCACCGGCCGCAACGCGCCGCAAGGGCTGATCGACATCGCCGACCTCGTCACCGAGATGACGGTGGTCAAACATCCGTTCCGGTCCGGCGTGAAGGCGCAGGCCGGAATCGAATTTTGAGCCCGATGCTCGGTCGGGGTCTTCTCGTTGCCGCCGCGCGGTCGGGGGCGGGCAAGACCGTCATCACGGTAGGGCTGCAACGTGCGCTGGCGCGGACCGGGCGGCGCGTGGCCGGGGCCAAGGCAGGTCCCGACTATATCGACCCCGGCTTCCACGCGGCCGCGACCGGGCGATCATCGTTCAACCTCGACGGCTTCGCTCTGGGACCGGAAGGCGTGAAAGGGGCCGCAGCCTCGGTGGCGCGGGGTGTCGATCTGGTCGTCGCGGAAGGCGCGATGGGTCTTTATGACGGACTGACCATCGCGGAACGATCCGGTACCAGTGCGTCGGTTGCAACGATGCTCGGCTGGCCGATAATACTCGTGCTGGACGCGGGGGGCGCCGCGCAGACGGTTGCTGCGGTCGCACATGGGCTTGCGTTATATCCTGCTGCTCCGCCCATCGCGGGGGCGATCGTCAACCGGGTCGCGAGTCCTCGCCACCGTGTGATGATCGAAGCGGGGTTCGCGCGCATCGACGTGCCGCTGCTGGGCGTCGTTGCGGCCGACGATCGCATGACGCTGCCGTCGCGGCACCTGGGGCTGGTGCAGGCGCGTGAGCGCACGGACCTTGCGGAGCGGATCGATGCGATGGCCGATGTGATCGCGGCCGGTTGCGACCTCGATGCGATCGCGGCCGCCGCGGGCGGCACGTTCGACGCACCGCGCGCGCCCGCGACCATTCGGCCACCGGGTCAGCGGATCGCCATCGCCCGCGACGACGCCTTTGCCTTCCTCTACCCGCACATAGTCCAGGGCTGGCGCGATGCTGGGGCCGAACTCACATGGTTCTCCCCGCTTGCCGATGAGGCACCGCCGCGCGGCTGCGATGCCTGTTGGCTTCCCGGGGGATATCCCGAACTTCATGCCGGACGGTTGGCGAGCAATCGCGACTTCCTGGACGGGCTGCGCGCGTTCGCGCTGCATGGGCGGGTCCACGGCGAATGCGGGGGCTATATGGTGTTGGGGCGCGGGCTCGAGGACGCGGATGGACAGCGGCACGCGATGGCCGACCTGCTACCGGTCGAGACCAGCTTTGCCCGCCGCAAGCTGCATCTGGGCTATCGCCGTGCGACGTGGCGCCGCGATCTCGGCTTCGTGTCCGCCGGCACGACGTCCTGGGGCCATGAATATCACTACGCGTCGCAGACCGACGGCGCGCCGGCAACGCTGGCGGACATGGCGGACGGCACCGGGGCCTCGCTCGCGCCCGCCGGTCACGCGGTCGGAAACGTCTCCGGCGGCTTCTTTCACATAATCGCCTGACCAAGCTGCCGTCGCGTGCGTTGACCCGCGCCGCGGCCGCCGGTAAGGCCGGTAGCGCGACAGGTTCCCCGGCGACGGGGATTAATAGGGAACGGGGTGCAAGACCCCGGCTGCCCCTGCAACTGTAAGCGGCGAGCCATTGCGCCACATGCCATTGGGGTCCTCGGATCCTGAGAAGGCGGCGCAAAGGACCTCCAGCGAGGCCATGCCTTGCCGGGGGCCCGAAACGGCATTGACCCGCGAGCCAGGAGACCTGCCCGTCGCGGTCGTCTTTCGTCCCGGCCAGGGTGCGCCGAGCGAACGGGTATCAACCCGAGTGGCGATATCGCCGACCCGCGTGCCGCGGGGCGGAGGTGTTTGCCTCCTGCCCATCGTCGCGCGAGTCCCGATCGTCATGATGGGATGCCCGATGTTGAGATACATACTGCCGATCACAATCGCCGCGACCTCGCCTGCCTTGGCGCAACAGGCACCAAAGCCGGATGCGGCGACCGATCAGGCGAAGACCGGTCATAACCCCGACACGCTGAAGACCGCGCCTGGTGCCATCATCGTCACCGCGACCAGGACGCCGACATCGATCGACCGCGTTGCCGCGGCGGTCACCGTGCTCGACAAGGCCGCAATCGACCGCACCCAGGACCTCGTCGTGGCCGACCTGCTGCTGCGCACGCCCGGGGTCAGCCTGTCGCGCAACGGCGGCTACGGCACCAACACCCTGCTGCGCATCCGCGGGGCCGAACCGGACCAGACCGTGGTCGTGATCGACGGCGTGAAGCTGAACGACCCATCGTCCGCCGGCGGCGGGTATAATTTCGCCAATCTGCTGGTGGGTGATGCGGCGCGGATCGAGGTCCTGCGCGGGCCGCAGTCGGTCCTGTGGGGCAGCCAGGCGATTGGCGGCGTGGTCAACATCGTGACCCCACTGCCCGAGCGCGCGCTGGAGGGGAGCTTCGACGTCGAGAGCGGATCGCGCGAAACGGTCAGCGCGCGCGCGGCGATCGGCGGGAAGAACGGGCCGCTCAGCTGGCGCATCGGCGGACAGGCGTTCGCCACCGACGGCATTTCCGCCATCGCGCCCGCGTTCGGCGGCCGCGAAACCGATGGCTATCGCAACCGGAGCGCGACCGGGCGCGCGATGCTGGACATCATCCAGGGGGTCAGCGCCGAGGTCCGCGGCTATTACTCCAGCGGCCGGACCGAGCTTGATTCGACGACCGCCGATACGCTCGATTATTCGTTCAACCGCGAATTCGTCGGCTATGCCGGTCTGAACGTCGACCTGCTGGACGGGCGTCTGCGCAACCGGTTCGGCTATGGCTACACCGATACGGACCGCGACAATTTCAGCCGGACGCGCGCGCGCCAGCGCAGCTTCGACGCAGCCGGCCGCAACGAGCGGCTGGAGTATCAGGGCAGCTTTGCCATTGCCAAGGGTTGGAACGCGACGTTCGGGATCGAGAACGAACGCTCGCGCTTCCGCAGCGTGTCGCCACCGGCGTCCCTCGCGACCCCCATCCCGGCCCCCGCGATCGGTCGCGCCGAGATCACGGGCACATATGGCGAACTCAACGCGGAACTGATCGACGGACTGACGGTGACCGGCGGCGTTCGTCATGACGATCATAATCGCTACGGATCGCAGACCTTGTTCGCGGGCGGCGCGGCCTGGGTGCTGCCGACCGGCACCGTGCTGCGTGCCAGCTATGCCGAAGGGTTCAAGGCGCCGACCCTGTACCAGCTGTTCTCCGAGTTCGGCGTCCAGTCGCTAGACCCGGAACAGGCCGAAGGTTGGGAGGTCGGAGGCCAGCAGCGGGTGCTCGACGGCGCGGTGTCGTTCGGCGGGACCTATTTCGAGCGGCGGACGACCGACCAGATCATCTTTTCGAGCTGTGCTGCGGGAACCGCCGATCCCCGATGCTTCCAGCCGGGCACGACGATCCGCCGGTCGGGCTTCTACCAGAACATCGCGCGGGCCTTCGCCAAGGGCGTCGAGGCGGTGGGGCAGGTGCGCGTCGGAACGCGTCTGGCCGTCGATGGCAATTATAGCTGGACCGTATCGGAAGATCGTTCGCCGGGGACCGGCTTCGGGTTGTGGCTTCCCCGCCGACCGCGCCATTCGGCCAATGGTTCGATCAGCTACACCCTGCCGTTCGGGCTGACCACTGGTGCAGCCTTGCGCTGGTCGGGGCGCGCCTTCGACAATGCGGCCAACACGATCCGGCTCGACTCGTACACGTTGGTCGATTTTCGCGCGGAGCTGGTTGTCTCGCCGGAAGTCCGCGTGTTCGCCCGCGTCGAGAATGCCTTCGACAAGCGATACCAGACCGCGTTTCGGTACAACACGCTGGGACGCAGCGCGTATGCCGGTCTGCGCGGACGTTTCTGATGGAGGACAGCATGGCCAAGACGATGACCAACCCGCTTTCGGGCGACCAGACCTCGGGCCTCTGGGTCCTGCTCCTGACGGTGGCAAGCACCGTTACGACGCTGGCGTTCGCGTGCGCGACGCCGTTTCCCGCGCTCGCCGCCATCGCTGCGGTCTATCTCCGGCCCCGCGCCGCCGTTCCGCTGATGATCGCCGCCTGGGTGGTCAGCCAGGTCATCGGCTTCGGCTTCAAGGGCTATCCGCAGGATGCCGACACGCTGCTGACCGGGTGCGCGATCGGCGGGGCGGCCGTCGCTTCGGCACTCGCCGCGCTCCTTGCGGCGAAGGCGACGACAGGGCGTTCGACACCCATCAGACTGGCGGCCACTTATGTCGCAGGGTTTGTCGCGTTCAAGCTCGCCATCGCGCTCAGCGTGCCGCTGATCGGCCATGCCGATGCGGCACTGTCGGTTGAAATCATGGTGCGCCAGTTCGTCCGCAATGCCGCGATCCTGGTCGGGCTGGTCGCGTTGTACCGGGTCCTGACCGCGGTCGGCGTGCCCGCGGCATCGGCTTCGCGTCCGGTCACCGCATGACAGGCTCGACCCAGTGCTGAAGCCCGCGCAGGACGGCCCGGCGGTGGTCGCGTGCAACAGTTGCCGGCTGTCCGCCACCGCGCGTGAGGATGGCGAGGGTCGGCGCGGCGGCGCGCTTCTGGTCGCAGCGTTGCGTGCGGTCCAGAGCGAACGGGCGGAATATGCAGGCATAGCGGTCCAGGAAATGCCCTGCCTGTTCGCCTGCCAGGAGGCGTGTACCGTTCATTTCCGCGCGCCCGGCAAGGTCGGCTATGTCCTGGGGCGCTTCGCCCCCGACCCGGACTCGGCGCGTGCGATCCTCGACTACATGGTCCATTATGCCGCCAGCGACGAAGGCCAGGTAGCGTATCGCGACTGGCCCGCAGGCGTGAAGGGCCATTTCATCACCCGCACGCCGCCTGCGGGTTTCGTGGTCGAATGAGCGGCTTTGCGTCGGTCGCGGCGTTCGAGGCGGCGCTTCACGACCTGCCGCGTTCCGACGCGGCGGCAAGTGCCGCGGCGGCGGCGCGGCAGGGGGAACTGACCAAGCCACCAGGGTCGCTAGGGCGGCTGGAGGAGATAGCGATATTTCTCGCCGGATGGCAAAGGCGGGCGCGACCCCGCCTGGATCGCGTGCGCGCCGCGATCTTCGCCGGCAACCACGGTATTGTCGTGCATGGCGTCAGCGCCTTTCCCGCTGCGGTAACGGCACAGATGGTCGCGAACTTCCAGAGGGGAGGCGCCGCGATCAATGCACTCGCGGCCAGTGCCGGAGCGGAACTGATCGTGGTGCCGATCGATCTCGATCGACCGACGCAGGATTTCACCGTCGACGCGGCGATGACCGAAGACGAGTGCCTTCATGCGCTCAATCTCGGCGCCGATGTGGTCGAGGAGGGGCTAGAACTGCTTATCCTGGGCGAGATGGGGATTGGCAACTCGACGGCCGCAGCGGCGCTATGCGCGCGCAGTCTTGGCGGATCGGCGGCGGATTGGGTCGGTCCGGGTACCGGACTGGACGCTTCTGGCGTCGCCCGGAAAGCGGCGGTCGTCAACCGTGCGCTGGCCCATCATGCCGCCGCGCCGATGACGGCGTTCGAAACACTGCGGCGTCTGGGCGGGCGCGAGATCGTGGCGATCGCCGGCGCGGTCGTCGCCGCGCGCCATAAGCGCGTACCGGTCGTGATCGATGGCTTCATCTGCACGGCCGCGATTGCACCGCTGGCCGCACAGAACCCGGACATCGTCGGCCACCTGATCGCCGGCCATTGTTCGGCGGAGCCCGCGCATGCCCGTTTGCTCGACCGGCTTCATCTGGAGCCTTTGCTCGCGCTGGGCATGCGGCTCGGCGAGGGCAGCGGCGCGGCGGTGGCGACCGGCGTGATCCGCGCCGCCGTCGCCGCGCACGACGGCATGGCGACGTTCGCCGAAGCGGGGGTGGCCGCGGGTTGAGCGCGCCGATCCTGCTTCACCTCATGCGCCACGGTGAGCCCGAGGCGGCCGGGCGGATGCTGGGACATACCGACAGCCCGGCCACGCCCGCCGGGATCGCGGCATGTCGCGCGAGGGGGCAGGGGCTGGCGTGGGATCGCATCGCGTCATCCGACCTGCGCCGCGCGCGTGCCTGCGCCGAAGCGATTGCCGGCCATGTGGTGTCGGGCGATCCCCGCTGGCGGGAACTCGATTTCGGACAGTGGGACGGGCTCGCCGCCGCCGAGATCGACGCAGGTGCGCTGACCGCCTTCTGGGCCGATCCCGATGCAGGTCCGCCGCCCGGCGGCGAGCGCTGGTCGGCGCTCGTGGCAAGGGTAGGGGAGGTGCTGGCGTCGATCGACGGCACCACGTTGGTCGTCACCCATGCAGGCGCCATTCGCGCGGCGCTGGCGCATCTGTGCGGGTTCGATCACCGTCAGGTGTGGTCGGTCCACCTGCCCTATGCCGCACTCCTGTCGCTGCGCCTGTGGCGTGGCCAGGAGCCGACCGCGCAGATCGTGGCGTTGCACACGTGAAGCGGACGATCGTCGCGTTCAGCTTCCTGACCCGGCTGCCGACGCCGCAGATCGAGGCCGACGCGGATGATTTCGCCGCCGCGATTCGGCGCTATCCGATCGTGGGTCTAGTGATCGGGGCGATCGTTGCGATCGGCGGCTGGGCGACGAGCCAGCTCGATCCATGGTTCGGCGCGTTGGCGGCGCTGGCCTTGTGGGTCGCGATTACCGGTGCCCTGCACCTCGACGGGCTTGGCGACCTGGCCGATGGCCTTGGCGCCCGCCACGCCAACCGCGAACGCTTCCTGGCGGTGATGGCCGATCCGCATATCGGCAGTTTCGGTGTCGTCGCGATCCTGATCCAGCTGATGGCCAAGCTCGTGCTCCTTCATGCGCTTCTTCCGGTCTGGTGGACGGTGATCCTGGTCCCCGCCGCCGCACGGATCGGTCCGCTCGCCTGGGCCAGATGGTTGCCGCCGCTGCGACCCGGCGGCCTCGGCGTTGCCGTGGCAAAGGCGGCCCGATGGCGGGACGTCGCGGGCTGGGGGGCGCTGCTTGCGGCGGGCACCCTCCTGTCACCCGCCCTGCTGGCCGCGCCGATCCTGATCGCCGGGTGGGGGTGGTGGCTCGGCCGCCGCGTCGGCGGGGTGAGCGGTGACTGCCATGGTGCCGGAATCGAGATGGTCGAGACCGGGCTGCTGGTCGCGCTACTTGCCTTCGGCCGTTTCTGACAAGGCCAGCAGACCGTCGATGTCGACATGGCGTTCGAGATGATCCGCGATCATGTCGAGCGCGGCATCGATCGAGGCGCGGTGATCCGGCCCGCTTCCCTCTACCCCGATGCGGCTGAGCCAGGCGCGCCGCTGTCGCGCATCGGCAAACAGTCCGTGGACGTAGCTGCCGCTGACGATCCCGTCGGGGCTGGTGGCACCGTCGATGCGCCCATCGTCGAAATGCGCGACCGGGCGATCGGCATCGGGGCCGGTCGTCACCCCCATGTGCATCTCATATCCGTCGAACGACGCCCCGATCGCCGTTCCCGCGACATGGGTCAGTGTCTTGTCGCCGGTCAGCACGGTATCGACGTCGAGCAGGCCCAGCCCTGCCACGCTGCTTGCCGCCCCTTCGACGCCGTGGGGATCGGCGATCGTGCGCCCGAGCATCTGGTACCCACCGCACAATCCCAGAACCGGACGGCCCCGCCGGCGGTGCGCCGCGATGTCGATATCCCAACCTTGTGCCCGCAGGAAGGCGAGGCCGGCGATCGTCGCCTTGGATCCCGGCAGCACGATCAGCGCCGCGTCCGCCGGGATGACCTCGCCCGGCCGGACCATCACCAGTTCCACACCGGGTTCGAGCTTTAGCGGATCGAGATCGTCGAAGTTGGAGATGCGCGCGGTGACCGGGCAGGCGATGACCACGCGGCCATCCCCGCGCAGAACACGCCGTTCCAGCGCCACGGCGTCCTCGCTCGGCAGTCGCGCCGCCTCGGGCATCCACGGCACGACGCCGTAGCCGCGCCAGCCGCTGCGCGCCGCGATCGCCTGGTACCCGTCGGCGAACAGGGCCGGATCGCCGCGGAACTTGTTGACCAGGAAACCATGGATCATCGCAGCGTCGGCCGGGTCGATTACCGCGCGCGTGCCGACCAGCGACGCGATCACGCCGCCGCGGTCGATGTCGCCGATCAGCACCACGGGAACGCCGGCCGCGCGTGCGAAGCCCATATTGGCGATGTCGGCGCTGCGCAGGTTGATCTCGGCCGGGCTGCCCGCTCCCTCGACCACGACGATGTCGGCGGCCCGCCGCAGCCGCCGATAGCTGCCCAGCACCTCGGTCAGCAGCCCGGCGCGCCCTTCGCGCCAATTGGCGGCGGCGAGCGTCCCGCGGACCTGACCCAGCACCACCAGCTGCGACGTGCGGTCGCCCTGCGGTTTCAGCAGCACCGGGTTCATGTCGACATGCGGTTCGACGCGTGCCGCCATCGCCTGCGTCGCCTGGGCGCGGCCGATCTCGCCACCCGCGGCAGTCACCGCGGCGTTGTTCGACATGTTCTGCGGCTTGAAAGGCCGGACTGCCAGCCCGCGATTGGCGAAGGCGCGGCACAGCCCGGCGACCAGCACCGACTTGCCGACGTCGGAACCGGTGCCCTGCAGCATCAGCGCGCCCATGCGACGGCTCCCGCGATGAACCAGAGCGCCAGGCACGCGCGACGATAGAGCCGCAGCGCGTCACCGATATCGCCCACGCCCGCGTCGGTGCGCCCGCCGCCGATCCAGGGCTTGTCGAGCATCACCGCGTCATAGGTGGCGGGACCGGCGAGTTGCAGGTCGAGGACGCCGGCCATTGCCGCCTCGGGCCAGCCCGCGTTCGGCGACGCATGCTTGCCCGCGTCGCGCCACATCGTTCGCCAGCCGCCGCCGCCGCTCGCGCATAGCAGTACGCCCGACAGCCGCGCGGGGATCAGGTTGACCACATCGTCGGTCCGCGCCGCCGCCCAGCCGAACGCGCGCCAGCGTTCCTCGCGATGACCGATCAGGCTGTCGGCGGTATTGATCGCCTTATAGGCCCACAGGCCGGGCAAGCCCAGGACCAGCAACCAGAACAAGGGCGCGACCACCCCGTCGCAGAAGCTTTCGGCCAGGCTCTCGATCGCCGCGCGCGCGATGCCGGGGCGGTTGAGCGCGGTCACGTCGCGCCCGACGATCATCCCCACCGCGCGTCGTGCGTCCTCGATATCGCCGCTGAGAGCACGCGCGACCGGCGTCACATGATCGTGCAGGCTCCGCTGCGCCAGGCCGGGTGCCGCGAGCAGGGCGACGCCGATCCAGGCCTGGCGACCCAGCGAAGAGACGAGCGCCCACTGCGCCAGCCAGGCGGTGGCGACCGCCAGGCCAACGACGAGAAGGAGGGTCGCTGTCCCCAGCATGCGCCGGCCCGTAAACGACCGCGCGGGCGCGTTCCACCGCCGCTCGCAGGCGTTGATGACTCGCGCGAACGCGCCGACGGGGTGTCCGACGCGCGCATAGACAGCCGCCGGCCAGCCGATGGCCGCATCGATCGCCAGCGCCAGCAGCGCGACCGGCTCAGCCACGGTCAAGCGCGCGGGTCAGTCGGTCCAGCCCCGCCTCGTCGCCCGGCAGACCGAAGCGGAGCCAGCGCGGCGCATAGTCGAACGGTCGCGTCAGGATACCGCAGCGCGCCAGCCTTTCGAACAGCGCGGTGGCGTCGGTTTCCACCAGCCTGAACAGTGGACAGCCACCGATCGGGTCAAGGCCTCGTGCGCGCAGGCGGTCGTCAAGCGCCGCGGACGCGGCGGCGATGCGTGTCCGTGCGGCTTCGATCCAGTCGGTGTCGCGATAGGCAGCGGTCCCGATCGCCAGCGCGGTGTTCGATACCGGCCAGCTTCCCAGTCGGTGTCGCACCGCCGCAATGATCGCGTCCGGCCCGCATGCGAAACCCAGCCGCACGCCGGCAAGGCCGAAGAACTTGCCGAACGATCGGAATACCAGCACGCGATCGTCTGGGCGCAGATGCGGCAGGACGCTGATCGCCGGATCCACGTCCGCGAACGCCTCGTCAACGACGAGCATGCCACCCCGCTCGCCCAGCCGCCTCGCCGCGCCAAGCAGTTGCTCCGGCGCGATCATGCGACCGTCGGGATTGTTCGGGTTGGCGACCAGAACGGTGCCCCCGCGATCGAGCGCGGCGTCCAGTTCTTCCCATGCGATGCAGGCCGCGTCCGCGAACGTCTCGGCATAGGTGCGGTAGGCCGGGCCGACGTGGCGGACCGGGGTCGGCAGGTCGAGGTCGGCCAGCAGCCGCAAGCCGATCTCGGTCCCCGGAAGCGCCGCCACCGCGACGGTCGTCGCGCCAAAGCTCCGCGCCGCGACCGTTTCGAGCGTCGCCAGCATCCTGGCCGACGGCAAGGTGCGCAGATCAACCGAGGCGGCGTCGAGCCCATTCCATGCAAACGGACTGATTCCGGTCGACAAGTCCAGCCAGGGCCTTGGCGCATCGCGGTACAGCCTGGTGGCGGTGTCTACGCGTCCGCCATGATGGGTCAAAGCGGACAACGGGAATGCTCGACTTGGGTCACGACCGCTGCCATCGAGTATCGGTATCGGGCTGGCAAGAGCCAAACGGGAGTAAGCGCGGTGGAGCCTTTTGGGAGAAGCCTGCTGGTGCTTGGCGGGGCGCGTTCCGGCAAGAGCCGATATGCGCAGGATGCCGCCGAGGCGAGCCTGGCGGAGCTGGTCTTCATCGCCACGGGGCAGGCGTTCGACGACGAGATGACGTCGCGCATAGCCCGTCATCAATCGGATCGCGACGCGCGGTGGCGGACGATCGAAGAACCGATCGATCTGGCGGGCGCGATCGCCAGCGAAGATGCGGACGGAAAAACGCTGCTGATCGACTGTCTGACCTTATGGGCGTCCAATCTGCTCCTTACGGACGAGAACGCGGACGTCAGGATCAACGAGCTCGTCAGTTCGATCGGACAAGCCCGGAGCCGACTTATATTCGTGGCCAATGAGGTTGGTCTCGGGATAGTACCCGACAATGCATTGGCCCGGCGATTTCGTGATCTTGCCGGCACCATCAACCAGCGCATTGCCGCAGAATGCACGGGCGTAGTATTCGTGATTTCCGGAATACCGATGTGGGTCAAGCGTCAAGCGGCTACGCCGAACTGATCAGCACCATAAGGCACGTAGAACGCCAGTTTCGAGCGCGCGCCGTTCGCAGAATGCGGGGCCGTTTCCTGTCCGGCCGCTTTGGTGGCGGTCCTGACCGGCGGCAGGGAAGGCGCGCACTGGCGCTCCATCCGGCTCGGCGCCGTCGGCGAGGGTTTGACGTCGCATGGTCGCTCTACCGGGAGAGGGGCGCTTGCCCACCCGACAATTTTACTTATGATATCCTTGTTTACGGGCGCAAACCATGCGCGGTGTACGGACAATTGCGGTGCCGCGACACGGCACCGCCCGGAGAGGAATATTATGCGTATCGCCATTGCCGCCCTGGCCCTGCTCGCGTCCGCTCCTGCGGTCGCGCAAACGACCCCGATCCCGCGGATCGAAAGCCGTGACGGACGCCATGCGCTGATCGTCGATGGCGCGCCGTTCCTGATGTTGGCGGCGCAGGCGAACAATTCGAGCAACTACGTATCGCAGCTGCCCATGGTGTGGCCGATGCTCGACCGGTTGCATGCGAACACGCTGGAGATGCCCGTCGCGTGGCAGCAGATCGAACCTGTCGAGGGCAAGTTCGATTTCACCTTCGTCCAGGCGCTGCTCGACCAGGCGCGGGCGCACGACAAGCGCGTCGTTCTGCTGTGGTTCGGGACCTGGAAGAACACGTCGTTCGCCTACACGCCCGACTGGGTGAAGCTCGACAATAGCCGCTTCCCGCGGATGAAGACGCGCGACGGCAAGGACCATGGTGTCCTCTCGGCGATGTTCCCTGCGACACGCGATGCGGACAGGAAGGCGTTCGTCGCGCTGATGCAATATCTCAAGGCGCACGATCCGCAGAATACGGTCATCATGGTCCAGCCAGAGAACGAGACGGGAAGTTACAGCAACCCGCGCGACTATGGCGCGAAGGCGAACGCACTGTTCGCGCAGGCCGTGCCCGCTCCGCTGGTCAAGGCGCTCGGCAAGGCGCCGGGGACGTGGAGTGCGGTGTTCGGCGCGCAGGCGGATAGGGCGTTCAACACCTGGCACGTCGCCCGCTTCGTCGATGCGATCGCGGCGGCGGGCAAGGCGGTCAAGCCGCTGCCGATGTACGTGAATGCGTCGCTTGCAGGGCCATCGAACGTGCCGGACCCCAACGGCGTGGCAAGCGGCGGGCCGCAACAGGACGTGCTCGACATCTGGAAGGCGGCAGCGCCGTCGATCGACGCCGCGGCGCCCGATATCTACGACCGCAAGGCGAGCAACGTTGTTGCGTATCTGAGCGCCTATGCGCGGCGCGACAATGCGTTGCTGGTGCCCGAGATCGGCAATGCGACCGACTTCGCGCGCTTCTTCTGGCCGGCGCTGGGGCGCGGTGCGATCGGCTATGCGCCGTTCGGCATGGATGACACGGGCTATTCCAACTACCCGCTCGGCGCCAAGGTGCTCGACGAAGAGACAGTCGGAGCGATCGCCCGGAAATACGCGCTGTTCGCACCGATCGCGCGCGAATGGGCGAAGGTTGCGCTCGCGCATCCGACCTGGGGTGTCGCGAAGGGCGACGACGGTGCGGCGCAGTCGACGGTAATGGGCGACTGGTCGATCACCGCCAGCTTTGGCCAGTGGCAGTTCGGGCAGAAGGACTGGACCTGGATCAAGGCCGACAAGCCGGGCTGGGCGGACCAGCCGGTCGGCGGTGCGGTGGTGGCACAGCTGTCGCCGACCGAGTTCCTGGTGGCAGGCGATTATGTCCGGCTGAATTTCGGCGCGAAGGCGGGTGGCCCGGCCAAGGGTATGATGGTGCGGGTCGAGGAGGGGACGCTGACGGACGGCCGCTGGACGACAACGAGCGTCTGGAACGGCGACCAGACCGATTATGGACTCAATATCATCGACCGGCCGGTGCTGCTGAAGGTGACGATGGGGGTATATAAATAGGCGTCCCGCTTCCGTCATGCCGGCCCCGGTTCGGCATTCACCCGTCCCGGAGCGCTGGCGCTCTTGGAACGGCGAATGCTGAACCGGGTTCAGGCTGGCGCGATAGTCAGACCAGCCCGCGGCCCTCGATCCGCACCGCGGGGACGAACCCCGTATCGCGCGGAAGGTCGAGATGCAGGCCGCTCGCATCGCGGCGGTGCTTCACCGTGCCGCCGCCGAGCAGCGTCACGCGTTCGATCTCGCCGCGGGCGCGACCGGTCGCGAGCGACCCGATCGTCGCGGGGCCGCGCGGCGGGGCGAGGAACAGCGCGTAGAGCGCCCCCTTGTTGGTGGTGAAGCGGATGTCCTGCGCGGTGAAGGGTTTCGCCGTGCTCTCGTTCTGCATGCCGACCGCCAGTTTGGTCGGCCCTTCGCCGTAGATCCGCCATGGGCGCGAGCCGAAGATGGCCTCACCGTTCGTCGCGACCCAGGCGGCCATGCCGTCGAGGATCTTCTCTTCCTCCTTATCGATCGAGCCGTCGCCCGGTTGCGGGACGGAAAGCAGCAGGTTGCCGTTCTTGGACACTACGTCGGCAAGGCGCTGCATCACCTCCTCTGCCGTCTTGTAGTTGCGCTCGTTGAGGCGGGCGACGTTGTAGAACCAGTCGCCCAGGCAGGTGTCGGTCTGCCACGGCTCTTCCCAGAGATGATCGGTGAAGCCTTTCTCGACGTCCTGGACGATGCCGAACCGCTCGTGCGGCTTCAGCTGCTTGCCGGTCAGGACAACATCGATCTTGCCGTGCCACTGGATCGAGCGGTTGTAATAGTCGGCCGCCGCCTCGAGTCCGACGGGGCCGAACGGCAGACCGTAATCGTCAAAATAGACGAGGTCGGGCTTGTACTTCGCGATCAGATCCGTCTGGCGAAGCAGCCAGCGGGTGACATAGGCGGGGTCATCCTTCGGGCCGGTTTCGACCCATTGGCCGTTGTTCTTGTCGTGCCAGGCGTTCATCGCCTCGATCGTGTCGATACCGTCGGGCAGCACGGCATGGCCACCGGTGTAGAGTTCCTGCGGGTCGAGGCCCTCCCACCACTGGCCCTTGCCGTCGGCCTTGCGGAGACGGTGCGCGTCGTAGCGGACGCCCTTGCGCGGCCCGACCGGATCGTAGCCATAGGCCGGCTGATACCAGTGCCAGGCGTGCGCCGCGTGGTTGGACACCCCGAATTTCAGGCCGGCGGCGCGCGCGATCTTCTCCCATTCGCCGACGATGTCGCGCTTGGGGCCGACGCGCAGCGAGTTCCAGGCGTGGTAGCGGCTGTCATAGCAGTCGAGATTGTCATGGTGGTTGGCAAGCGCGACGAAATATTTGGCGCCGGCCTTCACATAGCGGTCCATCAGCGCCTGCGGGTCCCAACGCTCGGCCTTCCAGGCGTGCTGCAGGTCCTTCATGCCCGCGACCGACGGATGGCCGTAGGTCTTCAGGTGATGCTCATACATCGGGTGCCCCTGCATATACATGAAGCGGCCATACCAGTCGCCTTGCTCGGGCACCGCCTGCGGGCCCCAATGCGACCACAGCCCGAGCTTCGCGTCGCGGAACCAGTCCGGATAGCGGTAATTGTCGATGAGCGACGGCCAGCTGGCCTGCACGGGACCCTTTGTGCGACCCATGGGGCTGGCCGCATGGGCGGCGGTGGCAAGGCTCAGGGCGGCGGTGCCGGCAAGGAAGCCGCGGCGGTCGTAGGTCATTTTTTCGATCCCAGCGTTTTCGCGATCGCAGCGAGCGCGAGGGGTTTCATGATGGCGTAGCCGGCGGGTGTCGGATGCACGCCGTCGCTCGACAGGCCGGGCTTCATACCGCCTTCGGGCGTGGTCAGCGCGGCGTGATAGTCGACATAGGTGTAGCCATGCGCCTTGGCATAGCCGCGCAACCAGGTGTTGAGTGCGGCGATCTGCGGCACGGGACGCTTCGACGGGCTCCACGGGAAGGCGGCGGCGGGCGGGACCGAGGCGAGGATCACCTTGATGCCGTGCGCGTGGGCGAGATCGGCCATGCTGGCGATGTTGCCCTGCACGGTCGTCATCGTCGCGGCGCCGGTGTTTCCAGCGATGTCGTTGGTGCCAGCCATGATGTGCACCGCCTGGGGGTGCAGCAAGATAACGTCGTTGCGGAACCGGATCAGCATCTGCGGCGTGGTCTGGCCGCTAATGCCGCGGTCGACGATCCCGTTCGTGAACAGCGACGCGTCGGCGCCGATCCAGTTGTCGGTGATCGAATCACCCATGAACACCACGCGCACCGGCGTCCGGATCGCGGCGTTCTGCGCGGCGTAGCGGCCGAGCTGGCCGTGATCGCGCGTCAGCATGTGCAGGTTGAACATCCGATAGTCGCCGGTCGGCTTGGGGTGCGTCGGGCATGGGTCGGCGACGATGCCGACCGGGTCGTCGGCGTAGGGATCGCCGGGAACGACCGTCTGCGCGGCGGCAGGCGCCGACAGCAGCATGGCGGCAACGATCAGCAGGCGCATATCAATTCCTTGCAGGCGCGGTGGCGATCGCCTGGGCCATGCCACCGCCGACCGAACGGTGGTCATGCTTCGGTTCCGTGCTGACGTTCGGTGCCCGCCCCGTCGCGCACCACGGGAGCAAGCTGTTCGGCGATGCGGGCGGCAGCGTTGCGCAGGACCTCCTGTGACGCGATCAGCGTCATCCGGCTGACCGGACCGTCGACGAACGGCACCGTCAGCGCCGCACGCGCGACGCCCGACGCCAGGATCGGCACCGACATATCCGTGATTGCGGTCAGCACCGGGCTTGGCGTCGTCCCGCCCTTGTCTGCCACAAGCCCGTCGAGTTGCGCGATCAGCGCTGCCTCGTCGATCTCCGCACCCGTCTGTCGCACCTCTTCGATCATGGCGTGACGCGTCTCCGTCGACTGGAAGGCGAGGAGCACACGCCCAGATGCGGACCGGTGGAGCGGGCGGCGATAGCCGACCCGGACGGCGAAACCCGACAGACCGGGTGCCTCGACCCCGGCAATCACGACCATTTCGGCACCCGACGCGACCGCCATATGGCAGCTCTGCCCGGTCGTCCGCGCGACGTCGTGCATGACGGGCAGCGCAGTCGAGACGAGGTCGCGGACCTGCGGCTGGCCCATGCCGAGCGCGAACAGGCGGTTGGTCAGGCGATAGCCGTCCTCGCCCCGCGCGATGTAGCGAAGTTCTTCAAGCACCTGGAGCATGCGGAATATTTCGCTGACCGAGCGACCAAGCGCGGTCGAGATATCGGACATGTTGAGCGGGCCGGCCGCAGACGCGAGCAGCTCGAGGATTTCGAGCCCCTTTTTCAGCGCCGGCGCCTGATAGCGCGATCTGTCTGCCATTTGCCCTCCTCACCGTCCGTACCACGGCTTCTACGAGCCCGCTGACCTACCGCAAGATGCCAGCAAAAGTTCACACGTGAAAGTGTTTTTCATATTTCATAATTTGGTCCATAGGCCTAGGGATATGGCAAGCGCTCCGGCAGGGGCCGCCAGTCTGGAGAGGATTACGTCATGGTTGGTTCGGCTGCATCGCGTCGCGTTCGGGGAATGCGTTTGGAAACCGGGGCTTCGGTCGCCGCACTGCTGCTGGGCTGGGCCATGCCCGCCACCGCGCAGACGGCACCCGACGCGCCTGTGGCACCCGCCGGGCCTGCGGCAGTGGAGCAGAGCGGTACGGTGGCACCCAGCGCCGATACCGGGGTCGTCGGCGCGCAGGCCGAAGGCGCGGCGCCTGCCGGAGACGAGATCGTCATCACCGGGGTACGCGCCAGTCTCCAGTCGGCACAGAACATCAAGCGCAACTCGGCGCAGATCGTCGATTCGATCGTTGCCGAAGACATCGGCAAACTGCCCGATCGTAATATCGCCGAGGCGCTGCAGCGTATCTCGGGCATTCAGATCCAGCGCAACTACGGCGAAGGCAGCTCGGTCGCGATCCGCGGTCTGTCGCAGGTCCGCACCGAGCTGAACGGCCGTGACATCTTCACCGCCAGCGGCACCGGCAACTCGCTGAGCCTCGAGGACGTGCCGTCCGAGTTGCTTGCCGGTATCGACGTCTACAAGAATCCGTCGGCTGACCTGATCGAAGACCAGCTGAGCGGCACGATCAACTTCCGGACGCGCAAACCGTTCGACTTCGACGGCTTCAAGATCTCGGCCGCGGCGACGAACACCTATTACGACCTTGCACGCAAGAGCCAGCCCACGGGCTCGCTGCTGCTCAGCGATCGGTGGGACACCGGCATCGGCGAGATCGGCGTATTGGTCAGCGCGTCATACCAGAAGACCGTGTTCAGCCAGGACACGATCTCGACCGAGCCGTTCAACCTGCTCGACCCCAACGATCCCGATCCCGTCGTTCGTGCGGCATCGATCGCCTCGCTTGCGACGCTTGGCCGGACCGGTCAGGTCACGACCCTCCCGCGTGGTACGGGGATCGGCCAGGTCAATGGTGGCCGCCGCCGCTTCGGTATCGACGCCTCGGTGCAGTGGCGTCCGACCGATACGCTCGAGTTCACCGGCGAGGTGTTCCGCAACGACTACAAGTTCCGCTACGACGACTTCAGCTATTTCGCGCAGGCCGCGGAGGGCGCGACGAACGTTTCGCCGCTGCCGGGTGCGGCGTTCACCTTCGCGCCGAACGGTGACTTCCAGAGCGGGGCTTTCCGGAATATCCGGGTGGCCGCCAACACCAGCCTGGAAAACCGGCGTTCGACGACCACCGATTATTCGCTGAACGGCAGGTGGCGGCCGACGCCGAACCTGACGATCACCGCCGATGGTCAGTATGTCGATTCCAAGACCCGGCGCACGCGCTCGATCGTCGGCCTGAACGGCAACAGCGACGGCACGTTGACGCAGGACATCACGGGCAGCGTGCCGGCGTTCACGATCACGACGCCGACCGGCCTGACCAACGCGGCGACCTATGGCTCGGCCTTCTATCTGGACAACCTCAACCGCTCGAAGGGCACGGACAAGACCGCGCGGCTGGACGGCGAGTACAAGTTCGACGGCAGCGTGCTGCAGTCGATCAAGGTCGGCGTCCGCTACGCGGATCGCAGCAACCGCTACAGCGATACCGGCTACCGCTACACCGGCCTGAACGCCGTGCCGACGCAGCTGGAATTCGCGGATTTCGGCAATTTCTTCCGCGGTGATGCCGACCTGTTCGGTGACGCGCTGCTGTTCTCGCGTGGCATCACGCAGGATTACGACGCGACACGCGCCGCGCTCGGCATCACGACTCTGCCGAACTTCCTGCCCAGCAGCACGACCACCCAGTCGCAGAAGACCTACACCGGCTACGGTGCCGCGTTCTTCAGGGCCGACGACCTGCCGGTGCCGATCGACGGCAATGTCGGTCTGCGCGTCGTCCAGACCAAGTTGGCGGTCGCGGGCTTCTACCAGCAGACCGATCTGATCACGCCCCCGGGCGGGACGGCGCAGGTCACGGGCCCGACGACCTTCGTCGCCGCCGGCAACACCGACGACTATACGTCGATCCTGCCAAGCGCCAACTTCCGGGCGCATCTCACCGACAAGCTCCAGCTTCGCCTGGCGCTGTCGAAGAATATCTCGCGTCCGGACCTCAACCAGCTGAACCCGAGCCTCAACATCACCGAGCCGGGTCGCGCGCAGATCGCGCAGTTGCAGTATACGTCGGGCGGCAACCCGGACCTGAAGCCGATGAATTCGAAGAATCTCGACGCTTCGGCCGAATGGTATTTCGCACGAACCGGCTCGCTGACCGTGGCCGGTTTCTACAAGGACATTTCGGATTATATCCAGACCGGGATCTCCACCCGTGCGGTCACGTTCACCGACGGCCTGACCGCGAATTACAGCGTCACGTCGTACAGCAACGTCGCCAACGCCAAGGTGAAGGGCGCCGAAGTGGCGTATCAGCAGTTCTTCGACTTCCTGCCGGGTCCGCTTGGCGGCCTCGGCGCGCAGGCCAACTTCACCTTCGTCGACTCCACGGCGCCGAGCCCGGCAACCGAGGGGCCGGTACGCCAGCTGCCGCTGCAGGGTCTGTCCAAGTACAACTACAACGTGATCGGCATCTACGAGCGCGGCATCATCTCCGCACGCGTCGCCTATAACTGGCGCAGCAAGTTCCTGGTGGCGACATCGAGCAACGGATCGGGCAACCTGCCGGTGTTCCAGAAGGCCGCCGGGCAGCTCGATGCGTCGATCACCGCCAACGTGACGCCGAACTTCTCGCTGACGCTGAACGCGGTCAACCTGACCAACACGGTCCGCTCGACCTTCTACGGCATCGAGACCCGTCCGCGCGATGCCATCATGAACGATCGTCAGATCAGCGGCGTGGCGCGGATAACCTTCTAAGCCGATTGCGTTCGCAAAGCCTGCGCGCCAAGTGGTGAGCCGGGCCCGGTGGGTCCGGCTCACATTATCCATCGGAGCCGATGATGCCGGTCGAAGCACGCGAAGAACAGGCGGGGGGGAAAGCAACCCGGGCCGCGATGGTGCTGACCGTCGGACTGTTCTTCCTGTGGGGGGCCGCCAACAACCTCAACGACATCCTCGTCGCGCATTTCCGCCAGGTGTTTTCGCTGAGCGACCTGGAATCCGGGCTGGTCCAGTCAGCCTTCTATCTGGGCTATTTCTGTTTCGCGATTCCGGCGTCGCTCGCCGCGGAACGCTTCGGCTACAAGCGCGCGGTCATCGCCGGGTTGCTGCTGTTCGCGGGCGGCGCGCTGCTGTTCTGGCCGGCGTCGATCGCGGCGAGTTATCCCTTCT
Organism: Sphingomonas montana; assembly: GCF_001956315.1. Classification (GTDB taxonomy): domain Bacteria; phylum Pseudomonadota; class Alphaproteobacteria; order Sphingomonadales; family Sphingomonadaceae; genus Sphingomonas_R; species Sphingomonas_R montana. The sequence continues at coordinate 21,359 of NZ_MOLY01000029.1, forward strand.
TCCTGCTTGGGCTCTTCGTGATCGCAAGCGGGCTCGCCTTCCTCGAAACCGCCGCGAACCCCATGGTCATGGTACTGGGGCCGCCTGAAGGCGCCGAGCGCCGGCTGAACCTGGCGCAGGCGTTCAATCCTCTGGGGTCGATTACGGGCATTGCGCTGGGTGCGGTGCTGATCCTGTCCGGCCCGGGCGGCGAGGCCGATCCGGGTGCGGTGCGGTTGCCCTATCTTGCGATAGCGCTGGTCGTGCTCGCCTGGGCGGCGTTGCTTGCTGTAACGCCGTTTCCGGCGGCGGCGACGGTCGCGACGCGGGGCGCCGGGTCTCCGTTCGCCGGCTACGGCACGCTGCTGCGGCGGCCGCGCTACATGGCCGGTGTCGCAGCGCAGTTCTTCTATGTCGGTGCGCAGGTCGGAATCTGGAGCTATCTGATCCGCTATGTCAGCGCGGCGTTGCCCGCGTTCAGCGAGCAGCATGCCGCCGGGCTGCTGACGCTTTCGCTGGCGCTGTTCATGGGTGGCCGGTTCATCGGTACGGCGCTGCTCGCACGGATCGACGGTGCCCGGCTGATGTTCGCCTTCGCGCTTATCGATGCCGCGCTGGCGCTTGCCGCGGTAGTGTCGGGTGGCTGGTTCGGCGTGGCGGCGCTGGTGCTGTCGAGTTTCTTCATGTCGATCATGTACCCGACGATCTTCGTGCTCTCGCTGCGCGGACTCGGCCCACTGACCAAGCCCGGCGCGTCGCTGATCGTGATGGCGATCATCGGCGGCGCGGTGATCACGGCCCTGATGGGGCTGGTGTCCGACATGTCGGGCGCAATCCGGTGGGCCATGCTCGTGCCGGCGGTCTGCTTCCTGGTGGTCGCGGCGTTCGCGCGGTCGCATCGCGGCGACCGGCCGTGATCGACGCGCATGTCCATGCCTGGCAGATCGACCGGCCCGATTGCGATTGGCCCGGGGCGGACCTGCCTGCGCTGCACCGTGATTTCACGCTCGATCAGTGGCGGGGGCAGTCCGGCGGGGCCCGCGCGATCCTCGTGCAGACCCAGACTTGCGAGTCCGACACGATGTGGCTCCTCGCGCAGGCGGGCGGGGACGTCGCGGGGGTTATCGGCTGGACCGATCTTGCGGCCGACGATGCGCCGGCGGCGATCGACCGGCTCCGCGCGGCGGGACCGTTGCTCGGCATTCGGCCGATGGTGCAGGGGCTTGCCGCCGACTGGTACGATGACCCCGCGCTGGATAGGGGGATTGCGCGCCTTGCGGAACGCGGCCTTGTTCTCGAAGCACTGATCCAGCCAAGGCATCTGCCGTCGCTGGCGCGGCTCGCGGTACGGCATCCAACGCTGAAGATCGTGATCGATCATGCGGCGAAGCCGGCGGTCGGTCGCGATCTCGACACATGGACGATCGCGATGCGGGCTCTGGCCGCGCATCCGCAGGTCGCGTGCAAGCTCTCCGGCCTGTTTACCGAAATCGTCGATGGCGCCGAGGATGCCGTTTTACCCTACATCCAGGCATTGCTCGCAATGTTCGGGCCGGACCGGCTGATATGGGGCAGCGACTGGCCGGTGGTGACGCTTCGCAACAGCTATGCCGCGTGGCTCGGCCTGGCGCGCGAGGCGGTGCCCGCCGGTCAGCACGAGGCGGTATTCGGTGGCAACGCCATACGCATCTACGGGCTGGGACCGAACGCATGATCGCGCTTCCGGCATTCGGCATGGGCACCGCCGCGATCGGCAATCTCTATCGCGTCGTCGGTGAAACCGAAGCACGGGCGACGATCGCTGCGGCGCTGGCTGCGGGGATCCGTTATTTCGATACGGCGCCGCATTACGGCCACGGTCTTGCCGAGCGTCGTCTCGGCGAGACTTTGGCCGAGCTCGATCCCGGTGCCGCGGCGATCGTGTCGACCAAGGTCGGGCGGCTGCTCGAGCCGACGACCGAACGCGGCGAGCGGCACGGCTTCGTCGATGCCGACCCGTTCGAACCGGTGTTCGACTATTCCGCCGACGGCATCCGTCGGTCGGTCGACGCTAGCCGCCTGCGACTGCGGCGCGATCGGATCGACATTCTGCTCGCGCATGATCTCGGCGTGCAGACGCATGGCGACGCGCATAGGCGGCACCTGAGCGACTTTCTCGACGGTGGCTACGACGCGATGGTCACCCTGCGCAACGCGGGCGAAGTCGGCGCGATCGGCATCGGCGTCAACGAGATCGCGATCTGCAACGATCTGCTCGATCGTGTCGACCTCGACGTGATCCTGCTCGCCGGGCGCTACACGCTGCTTGACCGCAGCGCAGCCGCACTGCTCGACCGCTGCCACGAGCGCGGCGTTCGCGTGATCGTCGGCGGGCCGTACAACAGCGGCATCCTTGCGCGCGATCCGACCGAGGTTGACCCGGGGAAGGCGCATTACGACTATGCGGCACCCTCCGCCGACATCGTCGATCGGACGCTGGCGCTTGCCGGCATATGCGCGCGGTTCGGTGTCGCACTGCCGGCGGCCGCGCTGCAGTTTCCGCTTCGGCACGCTGCCGTCGCCTGCGTGGTCGCCGGCGTTGCGGGCGAGACCGAAGTCAACGACCTGGTGGCGCGTGCCGCCGTACCAATACCGAAGGAATTGTGGATGGCGCTGGGTGACAAAGAGGCGCGTGCAGCGCCGGAACAGTTGATCCTGCTGCATCCCGACGACAACGTCCTGATCTGCGTCTCGCCGATCGCGGCGGGGGACATCCTGACCGTCTCCGGCGGGACGATCCCCTCGCGCGAGGGGATCACGGTCGGTCACAAGGTCGCGCGCGCGCATCTGAAGGCGGGCGACCAGGTCATCAAATACGGCGCGCCGATCGGGTCGATGACCGCGGACGCCGCCACCGGCGAATGGGTCCACATGCACAATATGAAGAGCGATTACATCGCCAGCCACACGCGCAGCACGATAAGCGAGCCATCATGATCGACGCTTACCAACGGCAGGATGGCCGCAAGGGAATCCGCAACGTCGTCGCGGTCGCGTATCTCGTCGAGTGCGCGCACCATGTCGCGCGACGGATCGTCGACAAGGCAGACGATGCCGACGTGCATCTGATCGGGTTTCCTGGCTGTTACCCCAATGCCTATGCCGCCAAGATCATGGAACAGGTGGCGACGCACCCCAATGTCGGCGGCGTCGTGCTGGTCTCGCTGGGCTGCGAAAGTTTCAATCGGGAGCGGCTGGCGGCGACGGTGCGCGCGAGCGGTCGGCCCTGCGAGCTGCTGGTGATCCAGGAAACCGGCGGCACCGCGGCGACGATCGCGGCGGGGTGCGCGGCGGTGGACCGCGTCCGGGCGGAGGCGGCCCTGGTCGAGCGCGTGCCGATGGACGTCGGCGAGCTGGTCATCGGCACCATCTGTGGGGGATCGGACGGAACCAGCGGCATCACTGCCAACCCCGCGGTGGGCCGCGCGTTCGACCGCTTCGTCGGCGAGGGTGCGACCTGCATTTTCGAGGAGACGGGCGAACTGGTCGGCTGCGAAGGCATCATGGCCGACCGCGCCGCGACCCCAGAACTCGGTCAGGTGATCGTCGACGCCGTTCACAAGGCGGAGGCGTATTACACCGTCATGGGTTTCGGCAGCTTCGCGCCCGGCAACGCCGAAGGCGGGCTGACGACGCAGGAAGAGAAATCGATGGGCGCCTATTCCAAATCGGGGTCTTCGGTCATCAGCGGCGTGATCAAGCCCGGCGACGTGCCGCCCACGGGCGGGCTGTATCTGCTCGACGTCGTGCCCGACGGCGAACCGCGCTTCGGCTTTCCCAACATCTCGGACAATGCCGAGATTGTCGAGATGATCGCGTGCGGGTGCCACCTCACGCTGTTCACGACCGGTCGCGGGTCCGTGGTCGGATCGGCGATCTCGCCGGTCATCAAGGTGTGCGCCAATCCCGAGACCGGCCGTCGGCTTGCCGCGGACATGGACATCAACGCCGGCCGCATTCTCGAGGGGGAGGCGACGCTCGACGAGGTTGGCAACGAGATCGTCGATGCCGTGCTCGCGGTCGCAGGCGGACGACGCAGCGTTTCCGAGACGCTCGGCCACCGCGAATTCATCCTGACCTACAAGGCATTCGAGCCGATCGGCCCGGCCTGCCTGCCCACGAGACAACGGAGTTTTGCATGACGGGACGGCTAGAGGGCAAGGTGGCGCTCGTCACCGCGGCGGCACGCGGCATCGGGCGTGCGACCGCCGAACTGTTCGTGCGCGAAGGCGCGCGCGTGATCGCCACCGATCGTGATGTGCAGGCGCTCGAGGGGATCGAAAGCGCCGAGCTGCGTGGGCTGGATGTTACCGACTCCGCCGCTGTGCGCGCGCTCGTTGCCGAGATCGGTGCGATCGATATCCTCGCGAACATTGCGGGGATCGTCCATGCGGGGACGATCCTCGATTGCACCGACGAGGAATGGGACCAGGCGGTTTCGATCAACATGACCGCGATGTTCCGCACGATCCGGGCGGTCCTGCCGGGCATGCTGGCCAAGGGCGGCGGTGCGATCGTCAACGTCGCATCGATCGCCAGTTCGGTAAAGGGAATCCCCAACCGCTTCGCATATGGCGCGACTAAGGCGGGCGTGATCGGCCTGACCAAGGCGGTTGCCGCCGATTTCGTCGGGCAGGGGATCCGCTGCAACGCGATCTGCCCCGGCACGATCGACACGCCATCGCTGCAGCAGCGCCTGCACGACACCGGCGACTATACGGCAGCGCAGGCAGCATTCATCGCGCGCCAGCCGATGGGCCGGCTGGGGCGCGCCGACGAGATCGCCAAGCTGGCGCTGTATCTGGGAAGCGACGATTCCTCGTTCACGACCGGCGCGGTACATGTGATCGATGGCGGCTGGATCAACTGAGGTGCGCCACGTCCTGCTCATCGATGTGGTGGACGAACCCGCGGCGATCGCGCGCTACGAGGCGTGGCACGCCGCCGGCGCTTTGCCGCGCGCGATCGGCGCAAGCATCCGCGGGGCGGGGATCGTTGCGATGGACATTTACCGGACCGGCGATCGGCTGGTCATGGTGATGGACACCGACCCGTCGTTCGATCCCGCGGCAAAGGCGGCCGCCGACGCCGCCAACCCCGCCGTACAGGCCTGGGAAGCGCAAATGGACACCGTCCAGCGACCGCTTCCCTGGGCCCAGCCCGGTGCGAAATGGGTCGCGGCCGCGCCGATCTTTTCGCTCGGTCAGAACCCCTGATCGCCAAGGCCCGCGGGATTGCAATATCGTATCCGAAGTTGCGAGAACGTGACGGGTCGGCGCGCTATGATTTCGAGATGGGCGGCGGCAGGATGGACGGTACCTTGGTCTGCAAGAACATGCCCGGCATGCCGTCCGGCGAGATGCGCGCCTCGATGTCGGGCAAGTTCGCCAGCACTAGCTATGATGTCGTGAGCGAGGCGACGATCGACATGCCGGCGATGGGCGGTGCTCAAAAGGGCGGCAAGTTCATTACGAAGACCCAAGTTCCCGGCAAACGTCTTGGTGCCTGCGACGCGCCGAAGGCGGGTTGATGTCCTGAGAGCGGTCGATCTTGGACATTTACGGCCCATCCTATGCGTGGTCGGGTTCGCGCTGATCGCATCGTGGTTCGTCACGGTGGTCTTCACGCCCTATACGGGCGTGGACATGCTGCCCGGCATCAAGCCCATCGAAGGTGACCATGCCGCGATCCACCGGACGTGCGATAAATAGGGATGCGGCCTGATCGGCTGGGCGGTCGGCAGCCAACTGCTGCTCGCCACGCTGGCTTCATTCATGAGCGTCGGCCCGGGAATGGCGCGGGTGAAGGGCCAGTTCTTTTCCGCCTCCGACCGGCTCGCTCCTTAACGGTTTGGCGATACCATGCTGACCGGTAGCGAGGGTCAGCGCGTACTGGTTAGCCAGCCCGGCAAGCTCGAAGTCCGCATGGAGGATCCGATACGGACTTGCCACCGATCTAAGTGTTGTAGTTTGCGATTATGCCGCCAAATACCAAACATTGCATAGACCCGCCGTCGGAGAGACTACGCAAGGAATTCAAGAACTTCTGTGGTCTCGACCTAAGCAAACGTCAAAACAAAAGAAGTGCAACGTCAAATATCGTCTTACGACTTAAATGCTCTAAATCTTAGTTAGGACATAATCTGCGCAGAGGTCATGTTTTAGTCCGTTTCGATTGGCCCGACGTAGGGTTTTCTATCCTTTCATCCAACGCAGGTACGCGCTCGTGCCTTTTACCTCACCAGACGAAGTGACGCGCGATCGGCGGTGGCGGCGGCGAGTTCGGCGCGGGCGGAGGCGATCCGGGCCTGCGCGTCGATAAGCCGGACGCGGGCGTCGGTCGCGGTCTCTTCGCGTTGATTGACCAGGAAGAAGTCACCCGATCCGAGTTCGAAGCGGCGTCGCTCGGCGGCTGCAAGGCGGTCGGCCAGACGGCGTTCCTCGTCCGCGATCGCGGCCAGGCGCTCGCTCGCATCGACCGCGATGACGATACCGTCGACCTCCACGGCGATCTGGTCGCGCAGGAAGCGGCTGCGCTGGTTCAGCGCATCGATCTCGGCACGCGCTTCGGCGATCCGGCCCTTGGCCGCGCGGTTCTGCAACGGCACGCTGAAGCGGAAACCGATCGTCGCCTCGAGCGGCGTACGCGTCGGGCCGCCCAGGCCGACCGCGCCGAGGTCCTTGCCGACGTCGCCGCGCAGATCGAGCCGCGGCGAAAGTTCGTTCTCGGCCAGCATGAGCCGCGCGGTCGACTGGTCGATCCGCGTCAGGATCGCGCGGTAGTCCGGCCGCGCGACGGGCGCTGCGATCGGCGAGGCGGTCGCGAGGCCAGCGAGCGGCGTCGCGTCGGGCGGGAGCCGATCGGCCGAGACGAGCAGCGGTGCGCCATCGCCATCCCGCAGATACAGCGACAGCGCATTGGCGGCGGTCGCGAGATCCTGCTCCGCCCGGACGACCAATGCGCGACGCCGAACGAGATTCTGGTCGTTCTCGGTCAGCAATATCCCGGGCCGGGCACCGAGTTCGACCAGCCGGCCGATTGCGCCGCGACGACGCTCGGCAAGGTCCAGCAGTTCGCGGTAGGCGCGCAATCGCAATCCGGCCGCGACCCAGGTCTGATAGGCGTCGACCGCGCGCCGCTGCACACCGATCGCGACCATTTCGCCTTCGAACTTCGCGACGTCGATATCGCCGCCGGCCAGCGTCCGGCGCGTGCGGCGTTCGTCGATGACCCGGTCGCGGAGCAGCGCGAACAGCGCACCGACCTTCGCCTCGCCGGCGCGATTGGTATAGGCCTGATCTTCGTAGACCGGGAACGTGCCCCGCGATGCGCGGTAGTTGCCGTAGACATAGCCGCCGTTGCCGGTCAGCGGGCGGGTCGCGCGCCCTTCGATCACGGTGCCGTCATAATAGCCGGCGATCCGCGACTTGCTGTCGGTATCGAACACGGTGTCGAACGCCCCCTCGGCCGACAGCGAACGGCCTTCCGCCTGCCGGACGCGCGCCAGAGCCTCGACGATCTGCGGCGCGGACCGAGCCGAGGAGCGCAGCACCTCGTCCAGCGTGAGCGGGCTCGCCTCGGGCGAACGCACGGCCGGCGTGCTCGCCGGTCCCTGTGCGACGACGGGGAGGGGGGAGAGGGCGACGAGCGAACCGAGCAGGAGGCGGATCATTTCTTCGCTCCCTCGTCTTCGGTCGCCTTCGGTGCCGCCGCCTTCGCATCCTCCTTGGCCGGCGCGGCCGGACGGCGCCCGAACTCCAGCGGGAAATCGTTGAGCTGACGCCAGAGTTCGTAGCCGACCAGCACCGTCTCGCCCTGCACCCAACCGCGCACCTTGCCGCCGGGGCGGGCAAATTCGCGGGCGGGCCAGGCCGGTTTGCCCGGGTGCGGCTCGACCAGGATGCGGAACAGCCCGTCGGGCGTGGCATTGGGATCAATCGTGCGGACACGGCCGTCGAACATGCCTTGCGCGACGGACGGCCAGCCGCTGAACTGGATCGCCGGCCAGCCTTCGAATTCCAGCCGGACCGGTCGGCCGGCGCGCAGCAGCGGCACGTCGCGGCCGTCGATGAACAGTTCGACCGCGCGTTCGACGCGTTCGGGGGCGATAACGGCCAACACCGTGCCCGGCGAGACCATCGCGCCGCCGGTCGCCGCGTTCAGTTGCTGGACACGACCGTCGCGGGGCGCGCGGACCATCTGGGCGGACTGGCGGTTGAGCTGAATGTCGATCCGGTTGAGCTTCGCCCGCGCCTCGGCGAGTTTGGCACCCGCATCGGCGACCTTGATCTGGGTCTGCTCGTAATCGCGCCGTGCGGCCAGTCCTTCGGCGAACAGCTGCGCGGTACGCGACACGTCGATCCCGGCGACGGCCCGGCTCTGCTGCACGGCCGCGATCTCCGCCTGCACCTGCGCCCGTTCGGCCGCCAGGCGCGACAACAGGTCGGGGTCGAGATCGACCACGCGCGCGATCGGATCGCCCTTGGCGACATGCTGGCCGTCATGGACATACCAGCGCTCGACCCGGCCGGGTACGAACGCGGTGACCTGCTGCTGCCGGTCGTCCGGGTCGAGAGCCACGACCTGGCCGGTGCCGCTCGCGGTCTGCACCCAGGGGACCAGCGCCATGATCGCACCCGCCGTCGAAACGCCGATCAGCAGCATCCACGCCAGCGCGGTCGCGACGCGGGGTGGTCGCATGGCCGCCAGGGTGGTGAAATGTACCGAGTGATCAGACCGTGACGGCATCGTTCGCCTCCTTCCGCATGGCGGCGATCAACGCCTCGCGCGTGTCGAACCGTCCCTGTCGACGCAGGTCGAGCTGGAACCAGCCATCGAGGCTGATGTCCTCGGGCCGGCCGGTGCACAGCAGGGTGGTGGTCTGTGCGGCCTTCAACTGGCGCAGCACGTCGGCAAGCCGATCGGCCGGAACCAGATCGAACAGTTGCGACAGCATGAGCACCCGCGGCCGGACCAGCAGCGCCTTCGCCAGCTTCAGGGCGATCACCTCGGCGATCGACAGCGGGAAACCCGATGCAGCCAGCGGCGTATCGAGCCCGAGCGGCAGCCGCGCGATGGTGTTGCGCAGCCCGACCGTCGTCAGCGCGTACAGCACCGTCCCGGGCAGCGAACCCTCGTCGGCCAGCGTCAGATATTCGCGGATCGTGACCTCGACGATGCTCGGGCGGTCGAGCACCATGATCTCGGACCGCAGCCGATAGCTGTCGAACGTCGCCATGTCGGCGTTGCCGACCGTGACGAGCCCGCGCTCCGGAATGATGTGGCGCTTCAGCACCATCGCCAGCAACCGCTCGGCCCCCCCGTCGGACAGCGTGACGAGCTGCTCGCCCGCCGTCAGGCTGAAATCGAAACGCGCCTGCTCGATCTCGACCCCGGACAGCTGGACCGCACCGTCGGCGGGTGCCTGGCCCGCGCGCGCGACCGCCGGCTCCTGCGCCACCGCGAACAGCAGCGACAGCTCCTCCGCACTCGCGATCAGGTCGTACAGCGTGTCGAGATACCAGCCGAGTTGCGAGATGCCGTAGAACACGCCGCTCAGGATCAGTTCGGCGGCGACCAGTTGCCCGATCGACAGTTCCCCGCGGAGGATCAGGTTGCCACCAAGCGCCAGCAGCGCGGCACTGGCAAAGGCGTAGAGCAGCAGGAAGGCGACCGTCTGCGCGAAACTGTAGCGGAAATAGCGGCGATGCCGATCGACATAGGTCGCCGTCACGGCCTCGGATCGGTCCATCGCGAAATCGAGATGCCGGCTTGATTTGTAGAAGCCGTTCGACGCGCCGACGCTCTCCAGCCAGCGCGCGGCGTCGTGCTTGGCATGGCTGAGCGCGACCGCGGACCGGATCGACCCGCGCGACCAGATCAGCCAGATCGCGAGAACGAGCACCACCAGCAGCGCGTTGAACGCCAGGAAGAACGGATGGTAGAAACTGGTGACGACCAGCCCGACCGCGGACTGCAACAGGATCGTGAAGCCGCCGATGATCAGGCTTGGCACCGCCTTCTGCACGACGACGAGGTCGAAGTAGCGGTTGAAGAGGTCGCCCCGGCTCTGATCGGCGAAGAACGGATTCTGCGCGTGGATCGCGCGCGTCGTGACCTCGGACACGACCCGCGCGAAGACGTGCCGCTCGAACAACGCCATGATCCAGAACCGCATCGCGCTGAGCCCGGCGACGAACAGCAGCAGCAGGAGCAGCAGCCCGGCCAGCGTCCAGAGCGGCGCCGGCAGCGCGGTGTTGGCCACATTGTTGATCAGCAGCTGGACCGAGATCGGGGTTGCCAGCGACAGGAGGCTGATCGCGACGCCGTAGACCGCGGCCAGGCGGATGTAGGGCATGTCGGGACCGACGATCTGGCCGAGCCAGCCGCTTGCTTCACGCCATCCGAGCCGTTCGCCTGCCACTTGCATCATCCACCGTCATTGCAACGATGCCCCCAATCGACGATCTGCGTCATTGACACAATATGGCGCGGGCTATGTATCCTATAGGATTGGCCTATGTCGCCACGGCGCGCAGCATCTCCGCGATCAGGTGGTAGGCAGGTGCGCGGCCCGCGCCGACACGCCACAACAGGCCGATCTCGCGGTAATAGCGGCCACCCTTGATCGGCCGCACGACCACGTCGCCGCCGTCGCGGACTTCCTGCCGGACATAGAGTTCGGGCAGCAGCGCGAGGCCCATTCCCATCCCAGCCATCTGGCGGATGGCGTCCAGGCTGGTGCCTTCGTAATCGTTCAGCATGTTTGCCCCGACATCGACCGCAATCGCCGCGACCTGCTCCGCAAGGCGATATTCCGGCACCAGCGTCAGCAGGTTCTGGCCGTGCAGGTCGCCCGCCGCGATCTCCGTTTTCGCGCAGAGTGGGTGATCGGTCGCCATCGCCAGCCAGAGCGCATCGCGGAACAGCCGTTCGGTGTGAAACGCACGGCCGACGACCGGCAGTTGCAGCAGGATCAGGTCATGGTCGCCGGCGGCAAGGCCGTTCGTCAGAAGGGCGGGCAATCCCTCGCGGATGTGCACGCGCAACGTCGGATGTTCGCGGTGCAGACGCGCGACGAGGCTCGGCAACAGATATGCCCCCAGCGTCGGGGACACGCCAAGCCGGATCGTGCCGACCAGCGCGTCCTCGGACGCCGCGCGGATCGCCTCCAGTTCCGTCAGATCGAGCAGGATCCGCTTGGCCCCCTTCAACGCCTCGCGACCGAGCGGGGTCAGGATAGCCGGGCCGCTCCGCTCGACCAACGGCGCCCCGATGACCAGTTCCAGGCTGCGGATCTGCTGCGACAACGAGGGTTGCGATATGCCCAGGCGTTCGGCGGCGCGGGTAAAGCTCGCCGTTTCGGCAAGGGCCGCGAGGTAACTTAGCTGACGGGTCGTGATCCGGGGGCGATGCATCCTGCCAGCTATCGCCTCAAAGGCGGGCGGTCGCAGCTAAATTCGGAGGCAGCCGACCGGCCCGGTCCGCCTGGTCTGTTCGGGAAGGACAGGCCGCTATCAGGAAAATTTGGCAAGGGAGCAATTTGGCTCCTTCCTCGTCTTGAACGCCGATCGACCTCCTCGTCGTCGACCAGAGTTTCCGGTTGTTTCCGGTCGAAAACGGCGTTTGCATGCGCATGCTGTACGGCGACGTTCTGATCGCGCTATTCGTCATGGCCGAGAGCCCGGCTTTCTCAAAGACAATGGTCTTTCGGGAAAGCGGGAGCGAGGCGGAATGTCCAAGTGACACCACCCGCCTCCACGAGTATCCGGTCATCGTGCAGACCATCCGGCGTCTTCTGGCGCAACGCCATCTTGCCGTACTGATCTGTGCGGCTACGCTGTTGCTGAAACTGCTGGTCCCGACCGGCTACATGATTGCCAGCGATCACGGCCGGTTCGCCCTCACGATCTGCTCGGGCACAGCCCCCGCGGCGGCGACGATGGACATGCCCGGGATGCACGGCGACATGCCCGACCACCGCAAGCCGAAGGATCACGGCAAGGCGGAAATGCCCTGTGCGTTTTCCGGACTGTCGGCGGCCATCCTGGGTCCGATCGACCCTATCCAGCTTGCTGCGCTGATCGCCTTCGTACTGGCCATCGGTCTGACGGCGACCGTTCCGCCGGCCCCGTCGCAGCCGGCGTTCCTGCGACCACCCTTGCGCGGCCCACCAATCTACCTCTGACCTGTGATTCCGCGACGCCTTACGCGACGCGTCCATGAACTGCGGCTTGGTGCACGTCACGTGCCCGGCCAGTCGAAGGTATATCCATGATCCGAACGTATTTGCTGGCCGGCGCTGCCGTGCCGTGCCTGCTGCTGGCGTTCCCGGCCGGCGCACAGAGCCGCGACACTAACGACGAACGAACCGACGCGACGATCGTCGTTACCGGCCAGCGTGATCCGCTCAAGCTGAACGACCAGGCCCAAGCCGGCAGCCGGCTCGGCCTGACGATCCGGGAAACACCGGCGAGCATCGAGGTGCTGACACAGAACGAGCTGCAGGTACGGGGCCTGCGTACCGCGCGCGAGACGTTCAACGATGTGGTGGGTGCCATTGCCGGCAACGTGCCGGGCAATCCCGCCGTCGTCTCGTTGCGTGGTTTCGCCGGCAACACCGTCTCGATCCTTCAGGACGGGGTACGGGTGTCGGCGTCGACCGTCGTCCAGCGTGACAGCAACAACTGGCACTATGATCGGATTGAGGTGCTGAAGGGACCGGCGTCGGTCCTGTATGGCGAAGGGGCATTGGCTGGTGTCATCAACAAGGTGACGCGCAAGCCGGTCCTGGGCGAACGCCACCTCGATACGCTGCTGTCGGTCGGCAGCTTCGACACGGTGTTCGCCGCCGGCGGGGTCAACCTGCCGGTATCATCCACGATCGCGGTACGGGCGGACGCCAGCTACCAGCGGTCGGACAGCCTCTACGACGTGGACAACAACGACACCTTCTCGGCCGGGCTGACCGCGAGCGCGCTATGGAAGCCGAGCGACCGCCTGTCGCTGCTCGTCGCGGTCGATCATTTCGAGGATCGCTACGACGCAACCTATCAGGGTCTGCCGCTGATCCCCAGCCAATACGCCCTGCGTCGGACCGATGCGGTAACGAGCGCGAACGGCCTGGTCGCCGATCGTGCCCTGCGACGCCGCAACTACAATCCCCAAGGGGCCTATTCCGGTGCCGACGAGACCACGGTGCGCTCACGGCTCGACTGGTCGATCGGCAGCGGGTGGACCTTCGCGCTCGACCTGACCGGCTATACCGCGAAACGTGCGTTCCTGCTGGCGGACAGCCAGACCTTCGTCGCGCCCACTGCGGTGTTTCCGAACGGCAGCTTCCGCCAGACCTATCAGGATTTCCGGCACGATCACCAGTTCTGGAACGCGCGCGGGGTGATCGGCAACGACAGCGTCATCGCGGGTCTGCAAAACCGTTTCAGCCTGGGGGTCGAGCATAACGACACGGATTTCGCCAGCCTGCGCCAGACCGCGCCCACTTCAGCCTTACCGGCGGTCGACGTGCGCGGCCCAGCGATCGTACCCCTGCCCATGGGGACCGCCATCTTCACCGCCGGCAACGTCACTTTCGACTCCAAGCTCAAACAGACCTCGGTTTTCGCTGAGGACGCGCTCAACCTGACCCCCAAGTGGCTGCTCGTTGGCGGGGTGCGCTGGGACCACATGGAGCTGGACCGGACGACGATCCAGAATGTGGGCGGCGCGGCCGATCGCAACACCCCGACTTTCAACCCCCTATCCTGGCGGGCGGGTACGACATGGGCCGTGACACCGGGCGTGACGCTCTACGCGCAATCCACGACGGCCGTCTCGCCGGTGTCCTCGATCCTGCTGGCCTCGATCGCGAACAGCCGGTTCCGGCTGACCAAGGGCCGCGCCTACGAGGCCGGGTTCAAGGCAAGCGCATGGGGCGGACGGGCAAGCGTCACGGGGGCCGCCTACCGCATCGAACAGCGGGATATCCTGACCCGCGACCCGACCAACCCGGCCTTGGCCGTGCAGGGTGGCCGGCAATCCTCGCAGGGTGTCGAGCTGTCCGGCGTCGTCTCTCCGATGAAGGCGCTGCGCATCTCGGGCGGCATATCCTACACCGATGCGCGATATGACGCGCTGTCCGAACTGGTGGGGGGCGTGCGGATCGACCGGAGCGGTAACCGGCCGATCAACGTCCCCTCCACGACGGTCAATGCTTCGGCGCTCTATACGGTCGCCGAGAAGGTGACGTTGGGTGCCTTCCTGCGCCACGCCAGCGCATTCTATACGGACACGGCGAACACCATCCGGGTCGCGGGCCATACCGTGCTGGATGCCAGCCTGTCGGTGCCAGTTGCCCCGCAGGCGACCCTCACGCTGCGCGGGCGGAACCTGACGGACGCCTTCTATGGTGAATATTCCGGCTATCCGGCCACCAACGTTTATATCGGCGCACCACGATCGTTCGAGGTCGCGCTGGCGACGCGGTTCTGAGCATGGCCGGGCGTCAGCGATCGGCAGCCTCACGCGCGCGTATTCTCGTGCGTCGTGTCCATCTGTGGCTGGGGTTGAGCCTCGGGCTGCTGTTCGCAGTGCTGGGCCTCACCGGGTCGGCGCTGGTCTTCTACACCGGCATCGACACGGTACTTCATCCTGCAATCCAGACCGGGCGCAACGATCCTCCGCTCAAACTGAACGCACCCGCATGGGATCGCGCGCTGGAAACCGGCCGCGCGCGCTGGCACGACGCGGGCGGCAAGTGGACGCTTGAGTTAACGGGTGAGGGTGGTGCCATCCCGGCGCGCTACTATCCGGCACCCGGCCACCACGGCGACCGGATGATGGTCTGGTTCTCGGCCGATGGCACGCGGATCGTCCGTGCCGAACCGTGGGGCGGTTATCTTATGAGCTGGCTCTACCAGCTCCATATGGCACTCCTGGCCGGGGATATCGGCGGTCAGGTGGTAGGCTGGTCCGGGGTGGCGATACTGCTGCTGCTGGTCAGCGGCGTGGTGGCTTGGTGGCCACGCGGAAGCTGGCGCAAGGCGCTCGCCTTCAAGCGCGACGCCGCGCCGATCCGTCGCCTGCGCGATCTCCACAAGTTGTCCGGTCTGTGGAGCATGGTGCTGTTGCTGGTTCTCGCGGCGACCGGCGTGCTGCTCGCGCTACCCGCTGTCACGCAGGCGCTGTTGACGCCTGCGACCATCCCCACGCCGAAGTCGGCGAGTGGGGGCAAGCGCCAAGTCGCGATTGTCCAGGCGCTCGACGCCGCGCACCGGGTCTTGCCGAGCGGTCGCATCGTCTTCATCGATATGCCGAACGCCGGCGATGCACCGATCCGGGTTCGGTTGCAGGTGCCCGGCGATCCGCACCGACGCTTCTCTGGCAGCTACGTGTTTATCGACCAGCTCTCCGGTCATGTTCTGGCCGTGCATGATGTTCGCCGGGCTGGCACCGGAACCACCCTGGCGAGCTGGGTTCGCGCGCTGCACGACGGTACGGTTGGCGGGATGGCAACACGTATCCTGGCGGTGTTGATCGGCTTCGTCCCGACGATCCTCTTTGCTACCGGCGTTCTCCACTGGATGCGACGACATAAGGCTGCCCGCGCTAGCTGATCGAGAGAGGACAGTTTCGGGAGGTTCGCCGCGCTATAAAAAGGGGTCCTGTGCGGGACGCCGAACATGGCGCGAGGGCATTTGCAAGAATCGCAACTGCCCTATCCCGCAGCTCGCTTCCAGTCAGTTCGCCGGATCATCCTATGAATTGGCGTTCATATGTAATAGCTGGTTTCATCAGCGATAAAAAGGTGGAGAGGCTTCGGTGCGGACGATCGATGCGGAAAATTTATCGGTCTCGGGGAACGCCACAAGGCCGCCGTCCATAAGTGAGACGCCGACGACGAATTCGCCAATGCGGTATTACCGACCCGAACTGGACGTTCTTCGCTTTTTGGCGTTCATTTTCGTGTTCATCACGCACCGTAATGACCTTGCGCCAATCGACCAGGTGGCGCACCCCTTCTACCATGCTTTCACGATGACCGGCGTCTATGGCGTGCCGGTTTTCTTCTTGCTGAGCGCCTTCCTGATCAGCGAGTTGCTACAGCGCGAGCGCGATGCGACAGGCCGTATCGACGCTAAGGCATTTTACATTCGTCGCATATTGCGTATCTGGCCGCTGTATTTCCTGGTCTTTTTCGGTCTGATGCTCATCGGCTGGTTGATCCTGCCCGGAGCGGGCGTCGATACGGTCGGGAAGATCGTCGCGTTCATGGCCTTTGCCGGCAATTGGTACATTACATTCAACGGCTGGATCGAATATCCTGTCAATCCGATGTGGAGCCTGTCGGTCGAGGAGCAATTCTACATTGCGATCCCGTTCCTGGCGATGCTTGGACGACGGGCGCTAATGATCGTGAACATCATGGTTCTCGCCGTCGCCTACGCGGTGATCACATGGTATGCGAGCGGTTTCACGCCGACGTCCGAGTTCAGTGGGCAGTGGACCAACAGTTTCGTCCAGTTCCAGTTCTTTGCCGGCGGGATGCTGTTATCGCTCGGCTTGCGCGGGCGACGCCCCGACTGGCCGATGCCGGTCCGAGTCCTGCTGTTCGCGACGGCGATCGGCATGTGGCTGATTGCGTTCAGTGTGTTCGGGATCAAGGCCGATTGGCCGCGTTCCACTATCGGGCAAAGCTTGGCAGGCTGGTCGCTGTTGCTGGGTGGCGCCGCGCTGATGCTAGTCAGCATGCTGGGAATGCCGGAACGATACCTGCCTCGTACCCTCATTCATTTTGGGCGGATATCGTATGGTATGTATCTCATCCATATCTTCTTCTTCTGGATCGTCTACGACAAGGCGCGGCCGTGGCTGAGCCGCCTGACTGAGCAGGCCGGCATCCCCGGATGGCGGGACAATATCGGGATGGCCTTGGCATTCGCAGCGACGGTCACTGTCGCCGGACTACTCTACCGCTACTATGAAATGCCGTTCCTCAGGCTCAAGCGGCGGTTCACGAGAGTTCCGTCTCGCGATTGATCCGTTGCCAGGAACAGTAGAAAACTACCGTCTTACACTTCGCAATTCGACCTGCCGCCGGACGTCCATTCTTTCCCGAGAGCGAACCATAGCGGAACAGTGGCACCCATCGAATGCCTGCGTTTGAACGCGGGAACTGCCGATCCCGCATATGCACTTAACCTGACCGGATCAGCTTGATGTCCTGGTCCGCCGCCCAGGCGGCGATGTCTTCTCGCCGCAGTGCCGTCGCCATCAGGTCCGGAAACTGATCGGGAGTGCAGGCGAAAACCGGCACGCCGAGCGCGGCGACCTTGCCCGAAAGTGCCGGATCATAGGCCGGCCGCCCGGTATCGGTCAGCGCCAGCAGCACGATCACGTTGACGCCGATCGCCTTCAACCGCGCAAGTCGGTCGACGAGCGCATGCGCGTCGCCGCCTTCGTAGAGATCGGTGATCAGGATCAGGTGCGCCTTGGACGGCCGCTCGATCCGGTCCTCGCAATAGGCGACCGCACGGTTGATATCGGTGCCGCCGCCCAGCTGGATGCCGAACAGCACTTCGACCGGATCGGCCAGTTCCTCGGTAAGATCGACGATCGCGGTGTCGAAGCAGACGAGCTTGGTCGCGACCACCGGGAGCGATGCCATCACCGCCGCGAAGATCGAGGCATAGACGACCGAAGGCGGCATCGATCCCGACTGGTCCACGCACAGCACGACTTCGTCGAGATCGACGATGCGGCGCTGCTGGCGCATGAAGCCGATCAGTTTCTCGGGCACGATCGTGCGATGCTCGGCCTGATAGTGGCGCAGGTTGGCCTGGATCGTCCGTGGCCAGTCGATGTCGGCGAAGCGCGGGCGGAAGGTGCGCTTGGAGCGATCGAGCGCGCCGCGGATCGCCTCGGCTGTCTTGCGTTCCAGCCGCTCCATCAGCTCGGCAACGACCTTGGCGATGACGATCCGCGCCGTCTCGCGCGTCTTTTCCGGCATCACGCTGCGAAGCGCGACCAGATCGGCGACCAGATTGACGTCGGCCTCGACGGTGGCGAGGAATTCGGGTTCAAGCAGCATCTGGCGCAATCCCTTGCGCTCGAACGCGTCCCTCTGGATCACCTGCACCACCGGCGCGGGGAAGAATTCGCGGATATTGCCCAGCCATTTGGCGACGCGCGGCGCCGATCCGCCCAGTCCGCCCTTGCCTTTCTTCGCGCCGTCGTCGCCATCGCCATAGAGTGCGGTCAGTGCTTCGGACATGCGGCGATCGCTGTCGGAAAGCGGTGTTTCGCCGTCTTCCGGTTCGGCGCCGAGCGCGAGCGTCCAGCGACGGCTGCGTTCGTTGTCGCTCATCGGGCCGCTCCCTTCTCGAGCAGGTCGAGCACGCGGACCTGATGCGCGGGCCACAGGTCCGCCGCGCCGGGGAGCAGGCGATAGCCGGTCGGGCCCGACTTACCGCGCCCGAACACCGCGTCGAGCAGCCGCCGCCGTTCGCTGCGGTCCAGCACCGAGAAGACACGGCGGAACAGCGGCAGATTGGTGGTGAAGCTGTCCTCATCGAGCGAAGCCAGCCAGTGGTCCACGGCGTCGCGCAATGGCGCGTCATGGATCAGCCGCTGACCCGCCCCTTCGAGAAAACCTTCGAAGAAACCCGCGGCATCGGCGACCGGGGTGCCCGGCGAGAGCATGCGCCCGAGCAGGATCGCCGCGGCCTCCGCCTCCAGCAGTTCGGCTTCGTAGAGCAGGCGCGCGGCGGCGCCCGCGATGATCCGCGTCGCCTGGGTATCGTCCAGCAGCTTGCCGAGCGCACCGTGCCATTCCGCCATTACCTCCGGATCGAGCCTGGCAAGCTGGATCGCAGTCTCCGCACCCATGATCTGCCCGCGCAGCTTGTCTGCGGCCTGGGCATCGAGGTTTCGCGCGGCGTAGGGCAGGGCGAGCGCGGCCTGCACGACGATGCGCGGCATCAGCGCCGCCAGATGCTCGGCGGTCCCCGCCCGCGCCTCGCCATAGCGGAGGATGTCGGCCATCGGCGGGAGGGCCGCGAGCAATGTCCCGCAATCGCTGGTGAGGGCGGCCTTTTCCTCCAGCGCGGCGATGCCGATCCCGGTCGCCTGCGGCAGGTCCGCGATCATCGCGTCGCGGGTCAGCGCCGCCAATGCGCCGAGATCGGGCTCGGTCTGCATCGCCTCGACGATCCGTCCGCCGGCCGCCTCTGCGATGGTCGCGCCATAGACGAGATTTTCGACCAGCCGCACCGCGAACTCCGGCTCCCAGCAGAGCTGCCAGTTTTTGCGAAAGGTGCCGCGGCTGCGTCCCGCATCGGCCAGCCGGCCCCACGGCACGTCCAGCGCGGTCAGGCGATGCAGCAGGGTCGAGCGCGCCAACCCGCTCTCGCTGCGCAGGTCGAGCGTCAGCGCGCGTTCCAGCGCCTCGGGCTTGAGCCGTGTCGCCTTTTGCTGGCGCTGAAGGTCCTCGAGCAGTGGCGCGAGCGGAGTCGATGCCGGAATGGCACCGACATCGGCGCCGATCAGCAATTCCGCAGCGACATCGTCCCACATCGCGCGCTCGCCGTTGCACAGGCAGGCGATGGCGCTGTCGCGCAGTTCCTCGAAGCCGGGTGCCGGCCGCCCCCGCAATGCCGCCAGCGCGCGGGAGAGCCGCTGGGCCTCGATCGCGGAAGCGGTCGATACGAAATGGCCGCGCTCGCGCAGTACCCGGCAGATCCGCGCCAGCCAGGCGGAATCGCGCGTCTCGTGATCGCCCGATTGCCAGAGATGCGCGTACCAGCCCGGCGCGGCCACGCCCGCGCCATATCCGCTCGCGCGTGCCAGCCGGGGCTATCAGCTCCGTCTCCGTAAATGCGTCAATAGACGATATGCCGTTGCCGCCGCCAGTGATCGGCAGGGGGTCGCAGGCTCCCCTGCCGCAACATGCGACGCATGATGCCGCCCCACTGGTTTCACCCGGCGATCCCATCGAATTTCGGGCGATGGCCATCAGCGAATGCCCGTCCGATCATTCTTGGAAAGCTGCCGACGCATCGCTTGGATCGATCGCCTGATACCATTCCCTGGAATCCATATGAACAAGCGGTCGGAACCGGGAAGCCGAAGACGGTCCGCGAGTATCGCCAATCTGGGTCAATGTTTTCAGTTCTGTGGGTCATTTCGTCTCGAGTGCTACTGTCATCCAAGCAGAAGGCGCGTGCCGAGTGCCGCGGCGAGCGTCAGAGGCATGGCCACCGCGCCGACCTTGAAAAAGCGCCAGAATCCGACATCCCCGCCCTCGCGGCGGATTGCCTGCAGCCACAGGATGGTCGCCAGGCTTCCGGTGATCGACAGGTTCGGACCCAGATCGATGCCGATCAGCAGCCCGTCGACGACCAGCCGTGGCGGCTGCGCCTGTGCCACTGCGGTGCTTGCGACGAGCCCGGCGGGAAGATTGTTCATCAGGTTCGACGCCACCGCCAGGGTCGCCCCCGACACTAGCGACGCCTGGACCGGATCGGCCGACGCTATGCGTAGCGCTTGCGCGACCCAGCCGATCACCCCGGTCAAATCGAACGCTTCGACCAGCACAAACAGTCCCGCGACGAGCGGCAGCACGCTCCACGAAATGTCCTTCAGCAGCGGCAGCGGCGATGACCGCGCAATCGCGCAGACCGCCAGCGTTGTCGTGATCCCCGCGATCATGGTCGGCAAGCCAAGTTCCATGTCGAGCGCGGACACAATCAGCAGGAGGATCGCGGTGGCGACGATGCCGACGAACGCCGCTTTGCCAGCGGTCGTCAGAGGCGTGCGCGCGACGTCGCTGAGGCAGGTGCCGGCAAGCCGTTTGCGCTCGACCCAGCGCAGCACGAGGAATGTGACGAGGATCGATGCCAGCGACGGCAGCCCGAACGAGGCGAACCATTGTCCGAGCGGCGGCATATGCCCCCCGTACAGCACGAGGTTGGCAGGGTTGGATATCGGCAGCACAAAGCTGGCGGCATTGGCGATCAGCGCGCAGGCGAACAGCAGCGGCATCGGATCGGCCCTCGCCTTCCGTGCGGCGGCATAGACCGCGGGCGTCAGCACCACCGCGGTCGCGTCGTTAGAGAGGAAGGTCGTCGTGAAGATTCCGGTCACATAGACCAAGGCGAACAGTCGTGCGGGCGAGCCCCGGGAATGGATCACCGCGGTCGCCGCGACCCAGTCGAACAATCCTTCCGCGCGCGCTACCTCGCTCAGCAGCATCATGCCGATCAGGAAGAGATAAACGTCCATTCCCCTGGCGACCGCGCCGACCGCGGCGGCGAAGGGCATCAGCCCGAACAGCAGCAGCAGTACCGCACCTGCGACCGCCCAGATCGCTTCGGGCCAACGGAATGGTCGTGCGATTACCGCGGCGATGGATGCGGCGCAGATCCCCCAGGTGGCACCGGTCGCCAGGATCACCAGCGCTTGCCGTTCTCGTCGGGACCGAGCTGGCAACCAGGAATGCCGGACGCGGGCCGGGCGCCGATGCCGTAGATGTCGCGGCCCGGCGCGATCGGCAGGCCAACCCGGGGAATGTCGGCCTCGCCACGAACGAGGACGTCGATGACGTCGCGTTCGTTATGGGCCCAGCTCGGCGACGACGTGCCCGTCACCTGCGCGTTTCCGGCATGGCGACGAGATACAGGACGAAGCCCGCAGCGGCGATCCCCGCGAGCGTCAGGAAGCCGGCAGTATAGCCCGCCCACACGATGATTGCCCCGGCGAGCGTTGCCGACAGCGCGGCACCCAATCCGAACACCGCCGAGACGACGCCCTGGCTAACGTTGAAGCGCCCGCTACCCTGAGTCAGGTCGGCGACGATCACCGGGAACAGCGCACCGAAGATGCCCGCACCGATCCCGTCCAGCGCCTGAACCCCGACCAGCCACCATGGATCGTTCGAGACGGTATAGAGCGCACCCCGCGCGGCGAGGAAGGCGAATGCGACAAGGAAGATCGGCTTGGTGCCCCAGCGTTCCGTATTGCGCCCGACGACGATCGCGACCGGCACCATGACCAGCTGCGCCGCGACGATGCAGGCGGCCGTGAGCGAGGTCGCCTTATCGGTGCCGACGGTGCGGCTGAGCAGCTGGCTGACCGAGGTCAGCATCGCCGCGTTCGACAGGTGGAACGTGAACGCAACCGCCGCGAAGATCATCAGCGCGCGGTTCTCCAGCAGCGTCTTCCAACCGCTCGGCTCCTCGCAGCCTTCTGCGGGCTCGCAGTCGAGGCCGCGCGCGACGGCATTGTCGATGTCCTTCTCATCGATCCGCATCGACACGATGACGCTCGCGATGGTCAGCCCCGCCATTAGCCAGAACACGACCACCGGGCCGAACTTCCACGCCAGCACGCCGGCAAGTGCTGCCGAGACCGCGTTGCCTGCATGATTGAACGCCTCGTTACGGCCGACGCGCTTGGCGAACATCTTTGGCCCGACGAGCCCCAGCGAGATTGCCAAGATCGCAGGGGCAAACAGCGCACCAGCCGCCGCCGCGATCGACTGGGTAATTGTCACCATCGTGAAGCCGGAGACGACCGGCAGCGACAGACTGCTCAACGTCACCAGCAATGCGGCCACGATCACGATCCGCGGCTTGTTCTTCGCGCGATCGATCAGCCCGCCCGCCGGCGTCTGCGAGAGCAGCCCGACTATCCCGGCGATGGTCAATACCATCCCCACGGTCGCCTCGTTCCAGCCATGCGAAGGCCCGCGCACGACCAGCAGGTAAATGGCGAGATAGGGACCTAGCCCGTCGCGGACGTCGGCCAGAAAGAAGTTCAGCGCATCCAGCGTGCGCGTTGCCGGCGGGTGGTCGGGAAAGCTCGCTCGGCCCGGGGTAGCTGCCACAGGGGCCATTCACGTTCTCCAGGATAGACTTGAGCGGATGAACTCCGCAGTCGCTTTAGAGCGGTCGAGCGACGCGAGGCTGAACGGAATTGTTCAGTTTCGGTTTCCTGATTGTTACGAAATGTTTCCGCGCGAAGTGAAGGGCGGTCCTGCCTGAACAAGTGTCCGCTTAAGGACGCGTCGTTATCTTACACAGATGTCGACAAATGAGTCGGTGTTGCCGTGAGCCGGATCAACGGTGGGCGGGGCGGAGGATGGCACCGAACTGAAAAGGTCGTTGTCCGGCAACGTCTCGACGATGGCGTCCGGCTCGGTGTCACCTTCGATCAATCTTTGCGAGGAATATCGGCTGGTACGGATCGAACCGGTCTGCGCTGCGCTTTGCCGTCGAGTTGATAGCGAGGGCCGAGAAATGGAAGCTGCGGACGTGTTCAAGACGCTTGATCTGGAGTTGAAACCGGACCCGGCGCGTACCGTCATCCGGCCTTTCAGCTTCAATTATCCCGATGCCTTTGCCGAGGGACGGCCGACCCGGTCGGAAGCGGTCGCGGCACGCCTGATGGCGCAACCGGCCGAGATGCGCCAGCGGATGCTGGAGCTACTCCATGATGCAATGCAGTCGCGCCACCGGAACGTCGATCAGGTGTTCCTGCGGCGCTTCGAGCAGGTAAAGGACGAGTTGGGCGTCGTGGTCGAGGCGGAGTGCGACCGGCTGCTGATCGGCGCCTATTTCAGCCAGGAGTATGCCTTCGAGAGCGCCGCGCTGTTCAACCCGTCGATCGTGCCGGTCCTGGATCAGGAACCAAACGACGACAGCATCGCCTTCCTTCTGTCGTTGCGCGGCGTAGGGGAGGGGCATATCTCCTCGGTCACCTTCCGGTCGGGGACGTGGGACGGCGAGGAAGGCCTGGTGATCGATCCGGCCAGCTCGCAAGGCGTGCCGCCGCGGATCGAGCAGGACGACGATGCCGGCTGGGTTCGGCTGCGGTCCGACGACAGCGAGGACGTTTCGGAGACGGTGATCTTCCCGACCTTGCCGAGCCAGCGGCAGGGGGTCGAGGATCTGCGCCTCGTTCGCTTTACCGATGATGACGGCACGCAGAGCATGATCGGCACGTACACGGCATTCGATGGGCGCGATGCGCGTGCGGAACTGCTGCGCGGCATCGACCTGCGAACCTACGAGATGCAGGCACTGACGGGCGCGATGTCGTCGTACAAGGGGATGGCGCTCTTCCCCCGGCGGATCGACGGGCAGTTCGTGATGCTGGGCCGGCAGGATAACGAGAATATCTGGCTGCTACGGTCCGATAACATGCGGCATTGGGACACGGGCAAGATCATCATGGGCCCGCAGTACCCATGGGAGTTTGTCCAAATGGGCAATTGCGGGTCGCCGATCGAGATCGACGAGGGCTGGCTCGTGTTCACCCACGGCGTCGGGCTGGTCCGGGGGTATTGCGTCGGCGCCTGCCTGCTCGACAAGGCCGATCCGAGCAAGGTGCTGGGGCGGACCCCCTCGCCGCTGCTGTTTCCGAGCGGGGAACAGCGTGGCGGCTATGTTCCAAACGTGACGTACAGCTGCGGCGCATTGCTCCACAAGCGGCGGATTCTGCTGCCCTATGCGATTGCCGATGAGTATTCGGCGTTCGCGGTCGGCAGCGTGGACGATATCCTGTCCGTGATGCGCTAGAGAAAGGAGCCGCAGGTGGCGCTCCAGTCGCGCTAGCGTTCGCCAGACCGCCGCATCGGCATGGCGTCGATCGTTTTCTCGAGAATAGCGGCGGGGATCGGCGAGGTTCGGCTGAGCTTGACGCCGCCGTCCTTGCCGATGAGGACGACCATGAAGCCGGCGGCCGAGAGACCGTAACGTTTGCGGATCGTGGGTGCCGGATCGTTCGTGCCCGACACCGTGTCGCCCACGATCTCGACGACAGCGAGATCGCGTTCGGCCGCACTCCGCTTCCATTTTGCCAGGATCCGGCGCTGTTCCTCGAGGGCCGGATCGCCCGAGCCGGGGGTGCTGACGAGCAACACGCGCTTTTCCCATCGCATCGACGACAGGCTGGTGGAGGCCGCAGCCATCAGGGACATGGTGGTGAACAACTTCAGGGTAAGCATCCGTCCCCAACGCGCGGCATCGTCTGCCGTTTCGTCGTGGATCGGCTTGTCCCCGAGCGCTTCGCGCAAGCAAGAGCCTGTCAGGATAAGGCAAGGGCTGCAGCGCTCTTCCAGATCATGTAACCTGCCACGGAAAAGATCAGCACGGCAAAGACGGTTGTGAGCTGCCCACTGCCCGACAGCCGTCGTGCGGCGACCGTACCCCCCAGTCCGCCGGCGATACCACCGGTGATGAAGACGCCCGCCAGCGTCCAGTTGACCAGTCCCGACAACCCATAGTTGAACGCGGTCGTCAGCCCGAAGGCGGTGACCGCGACCAGGCTGGTGCCGACGGCGTTGATGATCGGCATACTGGTCGAGGCGATCAACCCCGGCACGATCAGGAACCCGCCGCCGATGCCGAAAAAGCCGGAGAAGACACCGGTTGCCATTCCAAGTCCAACCACCTTGGGAGCGTTGGCGCGGTTACATTGTGCGCCCGGAATGCCGAGCGCGCGACGACCGCGTAGCATGAGCACGCCCACGACGATCATGACGATCGCGAACAGGAAGAGCAGTTTATGCCCATCGAACGCCTTGCCGGCGGTCGAACCGCACAGCGCGCCGATCACGCCTGCGCCTGCATAAATCAGCCCGCAGCGCCATTTCACGGTTCCGGCGCGGGCATGTCCGATCAGTCCGGTGGCAGCGTTTGCGGCGACCGCCAGCGCCGATGTGCCGATGGCGACGTGCGGATTGGCGACGCCGACAAGATACACCATCAACGGCACCGCCAGGATCGAACCGCCGCCGCCGACCAGCGCGAGGGTGAAACCGACCAGCGATCCTGACAGCGCGCCCAGGGCATATTGTAACGGTTCGAGCGACATCGTCAGGCGGTCTGCCGTACACCGGCAGCCAGCGGCTGGGGTGCGACGAGCCATTCATGCCCCTTGAGCATACCGTTCCAGTAGATCCAGGGCAGGGCCGCAGACTTCAGGAGCCAGGGCAGCCGCTGCGGCTGCTTCCCGTCGATCAGCCACTTCGGAAAGCTCGGCAGGAGCTTGCCGCCGTAGCCGAACTCGGCGAGCACGATCCTGCCCTTCTCGACCGTGAGCGGGCACGAACCGTAACCGTCATAGCCGGCGACAAGAGGCTCGCCGGCCAGGGTCGCCAGCAGGTTGACGGCGACGACCGGAGCCTGCTTGCGGACGGCCGCGGCGGTCTTGGCGTTCGGCGTCGACCCGGCGTCGCCCAGCCCGAAAACGTTCGGATAACGAACATGGCGCAGGGTCATGGGGTCCATGTCGACATAGCCGGCAGCATCGGCCAGCGCGCTGTCGGCGATGAACGTCGGCGGTTTCTGCGGCGGCGTGACATGGAGCATGTCGAAGCGGCGCGTGACCTCGCCTGCCTTCTCGCGGAACGTGGCCGTCCGCGTCGGGCCGTCCACGGCAACCAGGGTCGATCCGAAGTTCAGGTCGATGGCGTAGCGATCGACGTAGGACATCAGCGCCGGGACGTAGTCCTTGACCCCGAACAGCACAGGACCGGCATTGTGAAAGCCGACGTCGATCGTCTCGAGCACGCCGCGTTTGGCCCATTCGTCGCACGAGAGGTACATCGCCTTCTGCGGTGCGCCGGCGCATTTGATCGGCATCGGTGGCTGCGTGAAGAGCGCGACACCGTCCCGGAGCTGCTGCACCAGCTGCCAGGTATAGGGCGCGGTGTCGTAGCCATAGTTGGACGTCACCCCGTTACGACCGAGCGTTGCCGAAAGGCCGGCTATCCCATCCCAGTCGAGCTGGATCCCGGGTGTCACGACCAAGGCACGATACCGCAGAACGGTGCCCGCAGCGGTCGTCACACTGTCCTGGTCGGGTTCAAACGTCGCGACGGCGTCCTTCACCCACGTCACGCCCTTCGGCATCACGGAAGCCATGGTTCGTCGCGTAGATTTCGCGTCGAAGACGCCAGCCCCCACCATCGTCCAGCCCGGCTGATAGAAATGGTCGGTGCGGGGCTCGACGATGGCGATCCGCAACGCGGCGTCACGCCTCAGGAGGGAGGTAGCCGTCGAAATGCCGCCGGCGCCGCCCCCAACGATGACGACGTCGTAGCGCATGATGCCGCTGCCGGTCGGTGCGCCGGATGTCCTGGCCCCCGTCTTCGCGCCGAGCCGCGCGCGAAGAGACGAGAGATCATAGCCTGCCCGCTGTGCGATCTTCAGGATCTCGGCGGTCGGGCGGCGTCCGGCCTGGCCAAGTGCCCACAACGTCGTCGAACGTGTCCCACTCCGGCAGAAGGCCAGCGTGTCGCCATCCGTTGTGCGAAGCGCCTCGATAAAGGCCGCAACCGACCGATCGTCGAAGGTGCCGCTTGCGATGGGAATATGGCGATAGGCGACGCCGCGCGCGCGGGCGCGCTCTGCCAGCTCGGCCGAGGTCGGCTGGCCGGGTTCCTCGCCGTCAGGCCGGTTGTTGATGATCAGGCGGACACCGGCGTCTGCGGCCCGATCGATGTCGCAAGGAGAAAGCTGGCCCGCTACCAGCAGACGATCGTCTAGCGTCTTCGGGTTCATCGAACCTCTCCTGTTTGGGTCGTCAGAGGCGGGAAGGGGGCGAGCGCCTGTCGGTCGGCCTTGTCGACAGACGACCGCGCACTTGACCGAGGCGGTGCCTCCGATCCTCGGCATCGGTCGATACTTGCGGCGGCATCCGCCTTCCGGTGCGCGCTACAGCGCATTCAGCGGGATCCTGAGATACCGTGTACCGTTCGTTTCCGGTTCCGGCAGATGACCGGCCCGCATGTTGATCTGGATGGACGGAAGGATCAGCTTTGGCATCGACAGGGTTGCGTCGCGTGCGGTGCGCATTGCGACGAACGCCTCCTCGTCGATCCCGGCATGGACATGGACGTTGGCGTCGCTTTGCAGCCCGATCGTGGTTTCCCACATGAAGCGGTCCCGGCCGGGCGCCTTGTAGTCGTGGCACAGGAAGACCCGCATCGCGCGCGGGAGATCCATCAGGCGGCGGATCGAGCGGTAGAGCAGCCGGGCATCGCCGCCCGGAAAGTCGCAACGCGCGGTGCCGTAGTCGGGCATGAACAGCGTGTCGCCGGTGAATAGCGCGTCGCCGATCACATAGGCCAGATCGGCGGGCGTGTGGCCGGGCACGTGCAACGCTACGGCTTCGATCGATCCGACCGCGAAGCGATCGCCGTCGTTGAAAAGTCGGTCGAACTGCGAGCCGTCGCGTTTGAAGTCACCTCCTTCGTTGAAGATGTTGCCGAACACATCCTGCACCGTGACGATCTCGCGTCCGATGGCCAGTTTCCCGCCCAGCCGCTTCTGAAGATACGGCGCGGCCGAAAGGTGATCGGCATGCACATGCGTCTCGAGCAGCCATTCGACGCGTAGCTTCTCAGCCTCGACGTAGGCGATAAGGCTATCGGCCGAGGCGGTATCGGTACGACCGGCGGCGGCATCGAAGTTCAGGACGCTGTCGATGATCGCGGCTGCCCGCGTGCGGGGATCATGGACGACGTAGCTGATGGTGTTCGTCGGCTCGTCGAACAGGGCATGCACGATGGGCGTTGGCATCATGCCTTGAAGCACCTGGTTTGCAACCTCCGTGGACGCCTGCAGCGGTTCGTCAGGCGGGACCATGGCGACTCGACCCTTAAATGGTTGCACATATCGTGTAATCAAGGGAGGATGTTGCGTCAACGGAAGCGAGCGGCGACAAGGGTGGTCTCCGCACAAAGGGTCCCCGCGTGTCTTCAGAACCGTTACCGGCTTGCTCTCCCCTGCGTCTGGGTGAGGAGGCGCCTGACTTCACAGCGCGTTCTACCCGCGGCGTCGTGTCGCTCTCGGACTTCCGCGGTCGCTGGTTGGTGCTGTTTTCGCATCCGGCGGACTTCACGCCGGTGTGCACCAGCGAGTTCGTGTCGATCGCCCGTGCAGGCGATCGCTTCGCGGCTCTCGACTGCGCGTTGATGGCCCTGTCGGTCGACAGCCTCTTCTCGCATCTGGCCTGGATCCGTGCGATCAAGGACAGGTTCGACGTCGTCGTCGAGTTTCCGATTATCGAGGATCCGACGTTGGAGATCGCGCGCGCCTATGGGATGGTCGCGCCGAACGCGATGGATGCGAGCGCGGTCCGCACAAGCTACTATCTCGACCCGGATGGCATATTGCGCGCATCGACCTGCTACCCGGCCAGTGTCGGACGGTCGGTCGAGGAAATGCTGCGGTTGGTCACGGCCTTGCAACGGGTTCAGGATGGCGGCGTTCTGGCACCCGAAGGCTGGACCGCGGGAGACGACCTTCTCGCCGTTCCAAGCCACGATCTGGCCGACGTCCTGGCCGCCGAATCCGGAAGCGACTGGTTCTATCGGCCCATTCGGGACCGGAGTTAAGTCATGGCAGATTCAGGGTCACTCGATCTCGATCTCGATCTCGATGCCGCGGCCGACCTGCTGCGTGCGCTGGCGCACGGCACGCGTTTGGCACTGCTGCGTGTCCTGATCCACGGCGAACGCTCGGTCGGCGAAATCGAACAGGCGACCGGGGTAGGTCAGCCCGGGCTAAGCCAGCAGCTCGGCGTCCTGCGCAAGGCGGACCTCGTGCACACCCGGAAGGACGCGAAGCTGGTCATCTACCGGTTGAATCGCGATCGCCTTGCCGAGATGCGCGTCCTGTTCGCCGGCTTTGCCGGGACGCCGGTGCCGCGCGACCAGGCGATCGTCGCCCGGATGCGGGATGGGGGGGGCGCCGCGATGTTTGCGCGCGTGTCACCCAGAAACTGAGGGCTGACCGAACCATCGCGTCGATCCGTGTAGGCGGTCGCCTTCAACATTCCTGGCCCCACTCGCGGGCTGTTGTTCAATACACGCTTTACGTAATCGAGAAATCTGGTATCAACCGTAACCATCGGGTTGTTGGGAGGGTTTGCGGTGACGGAATCGGTTCATGCCAAGGTTCTGATCATCGGCTCGGGACCTGCGGGCTATACCGCCGCAGTCTATGCCGCGCGGGCGGCGCTCGACCCCGTCCAGATCGAGGGCATGCAGCCGGGCGGGCAGCTGACCATCACGACGGATGTGGAAAACTGGCCGGGCGACATCCGGGTTACCGGCCCCGAACTGATGGCCCGCATGGCCGAGCAGGCGAAGGCCGTTGGGACCGCGCTTGTCTCCGACATGATCATGGAGGTCGACCTCACGCAGCGGCCGTTCCTGGCGGTCGGTGATTCGGGACGACGCTACACCGGGGACACCATCATCATCGCGACGGGCGCCTCCGCGCGCTGGCTTGGGCTCGAAAGCGAGACACGATATCTGGGGGGCGGCGTCTCGGCGTGCGCCACCTGCGATGGCTTCTTCTATCGCGGCCGGACGGTCGCGGTCGTAGGCGGCGGAAACACCGCCGTTGAGGAGGCGCTGTTCCTTACGAACTTTGCCGAGAAGGTCTACCTGATCCATCGCCGCGACAGCCTGCGCGCGGACCGGACCAATCAGGCGCGGCTGCATGCCAACCCGAAGATCGAGATGGTCTGGAACGCCGAGGTCGCCGAGGTGCTCGGCAATGGCAAGACCGTCACCGGCGTCGCCGTGCGAAGTACGGTTGATGGCGGGCTCAGCGAAATCTCCGTCGACGGTCTCTTCGTCGCGATCGGGCACGATCCCGCGACGTCCCTGTTTGCCGGGCAGCTGCGCATGGACGACGAAGGCTACATCCTCGTTGCACAGGGTTCGACCGGGACCAGCGTTCCGGGAGTCTTCGCGGCCGGCGACGTGCAGGACAAGGTGTTCCGGCAGGCCATCACGTCCGCTGGAATGGGTTGCATGGCGGCCTTGGAAGCGGAACGGTATCTGGCGGGGCACAACGCGCACGCGATCGCGGCCGAAGGCGCGGATGACCGGGCGTTGCTGGTATGATTGCCAGCACGCAAGGCGCCGCCAACCCGAGGGGATGGCGTGAAGGATCGCGTGTAGACCCATGACCGACCTGATCCGCGATCGGCAAGTCGGCCGGCAGCGTGCCCGGCCCGACTGCAAGGTGGCTCTGAGCGTCGTCGATCTCTTTACGATCGGGATCGGTCCGTCGAGTTCGCACACCGTTGGACCGATGCGTGCGGCATTCGCCTTCGCCGAACTCGTGATCGATGCCGAACCGGCTTCGATCCAGGTTGACCTCTATGGATCCCTGGCGCTGACAGGGCGCGGTCACGCAACCGACAATGCGGTGATGCTGGGACTTGGCGGCGCGGAACCCGAGACGATCGAGCCCGACCTGATCCCGGATCGTCTGGCCGCGATTCGATCGACCGGTCGCCTCATGCTGGCGGGACAATGCGAGATCCGGTTCGAGGAGAGCCAGCACCTGCTGTTTCACCCAAAAACCTTTCTAGCCGGTCACCCCAACGCGCTTATGTTCACCGCTTTGCTGAAGAACGGACGGCATATCGACCGGACGTATTTCTCGATCGGCGGTGGCGCGATCGTCGAGGCCGGACGGGGGCCGCCGAAGACCAACATCGCGTTGCCGCGGCCATTCTCCAGCGCGGCCGAACTGCTTGCCACGGGCGAGGCGACGGGGCTGTCCATCCCCGACATCGTCCGGGACAACGAGCGGGCGTGGCGGTCAGATGCGGATACCAACCGGTTCGTCGCTGCCGTACGCGAAGCGATGTTCGCCTCGATCGATCGCGGGTGTCGACAGGGCGGCATACTGCCCGGCGGGCTGAAGGTGCCGCGCCGGGCGAAGGCGCTGCATCAGGGGCTCGAGGGGCGCGACACGGCCGCCGATCCTTCCGCGGTGTTCGAATGGGTCAGCCTCTACGCGCTTGCGGTGAACGAGGAGAATGCGGCGGGCGGGCGCGTCGTGACCGCGCCGACCAACGGCGCCGCCGGCGTGCTGCCGGCGGTTCTCAAATTCTACGAGACATTTACGGCAGAGCCCACCCAAAAGGGTTCGCATGACTTTCTGCTGACCGCGGCGGCGATCGGGTTTCTGTACAAGAAGCGGGCGTCCATCTCGGCGGCGGAAATGGGATGTCAGGGTGAGGTCGGGGTGGCCTGTTCGATGGCCGCCGGAGCGCTGGTCGCCGCTTTGGGCGGTACCAACGCGCAAATCGAGAACGCGGCCGAGATCGGCATGGAACATAATCTGGGGCTGACCTGCGACCCGATCGGTGGGCTGGTCCAGATACCGTGCATCGAACGCAATACGATGGGCGCGATCAAGGCGATCAATGCGGCCTATCTGGCATTGCGCGGCGACGGCCGCCACATCGTGAGCCTCGACCAGGTGATCGAGACGATGCGCCAGACCGGCGAGGACATGCGCTCGCAATATAAGGAAACCTCGCTTGGCGGCCTGGCCGTCAATGTCGTCGAATGCTGAAGGAAGCTGTCATGACCGTTGCTGCCCAGAACCTGCTCGATCCGATGGCCTTGCCGCCGTTCGCCGACCTGACCTCCGACGCGATCCCGCCCGCCCTGGACGCGGCGATCGACCGGCACCGGGCGGTGGTGGCAACGCTCGTGGCCGAACGGCCGACGACGTTCGCCGAGGTTTGGCTGCCGCTGGAGCGGGCCACCAACGCGATCGATGCGTTGTGGTCCGGCGTGTCGCATCTGCAGGGGGTCGCCGATACGCCCGAACTGCGCGCCGCCCACGCCGAAGCACAGAAGCGGATTGTCGAGAACAACGTTCAGGTTTCGCAGAACCGCGACCTGTACGACGTCCTGGTCGCCTTGTCCGTATCCCCCGACTTCGCTTCGCTGGGCGACGCCGACAGGATCGCGGTCGAAAACGCCATTCGCGACTTCACCCTGTCGGGCGTGGCGCTGGATCCGGCGGAGCGGGACCGGTTCAAGGCAAACTCCATCGAGTTGTCGGCATTGGCCAACGCGTTCGGCAGCGCGGTGCTCGACGCGACGCAGGCGTGGGGTGAGACGATAACCGATCCGCGGATCCTGTCGGGCGTGTCCGACGTGGATCTGGCGATGTTTCGCGAGGCGGCCGCCGCCGTGGGCGAGGACGGCTGGCGGGTGACGTTGCAGCAGCCTAGTGTCGCTGCGATCCTGACCTTCGCCGAAAATCGCGATCTGCGCGCGCGTGTCTACCATGCCTATCACACACGCGCCTCGGACCAGGGGCCCCATGCGGGGCAGTTCGATAATTCGGACCGGATCGCACGCATCCTCGAACTGCGTCACGAAGCGGCAGAGCTGTTGGGTTTCACCGACCCGGTCGCATGGTCCTTCGCGACCAAGATGGCCCCAAATGGTGCCGAAGTGCTGGCGTTCCTGCGCGATCTCGGAGCGCGGGCGAAGCCGGCGGCCGAGCGCGACGTGGCCGAGATGCGCGCCTTCGCTGCGGCCGAACTCGGTATCGCCGACTTCAGTCCCTGGGATGCGGGTTATGTCGCCGACCGCCTGCGTCGGGCGCGCTACGATGTCGATGAGCAGACGGTCCGCGGTTATTTCCCGGTCGATCGGGTCACTGCCGGATGGCAGACGTTGCTGGACCGGCTGTTCGGCATCCGTCTTATCGAGCGCAACGACGTTTCGCTGTATCATGCGGATGCCCGGTATTTCGACGTGGTCGATGATGGCGGCACGACCTTTGCCGGCCTCTACCTCGACCTTCATGCCCGTGCGGGCAAGCGCGGCGGGGCCTGGATGGATCAGGCGCGACCACGGCTGGCGGACGGCGATGCGGTCCGCGTGCCGGTGGCCTATCTGGTCTGCAATTTCGCGCCCAACAGCGAGGACAGCCCGGCCTTGCTGAGTCACAGCGACGTGACCACGCTGTTGCACGAGACCGGGCACTGCCTGCACCATCTGTTCACGCGGGTCGATCGCCCCAGCATCGCCGGAACCAACGGCTTCGAATGGGACGCAATCGAACTGCCGAGTCAGTTGATGGAGGATTTCGCGTGGGATCGCGATGTCCTGACCGACATGTCCGGGCATCATGTGACGGGCGATCGGCTGCCGGCCGAGCTGTTCGAAAAAATGATCGCCGCCCGCCGGTTCCAGGCGGGCATGTTCATCGTCCGCCAGGTGGAGTTCGGACTGTTCGACCTGTTGCTCCACCTCGGCACGATGGGCAGCGATCCTGTCGAGGTCATCAAGGCGGTGCGCGAAGAGGTGGCGGTGATCCATCCGCCGGAGTGGCACCGTTTTCCGCACGGTTTCAGTCACATCTTCGCCGGCGGCTATGCGGCGGGCTACTATGGCTACCTATGGGCCGAACAGCTTGCGGCGGACGGCTTCGCGGCGTTCGTGGAGGCCGGCGTGGTGGACCGGGCGACCGGGGACCGCCTGCGCAAGGAAGTTCTGTCGCGCGGGGCGACCCGACCGGCGGCCGACAGTTTCCGCGCGTTCCGCGGGCGGGATGCCGATCCCACCGCCATGCTGTTCCGTCACGGCCTGATCCGCGAGGATGCCTGAGGTGAGCCTGATCCGACAATGCGGATGGGCCACCGCCCGCGCCTGGCAGAACGAGGCCGTTCGTCGCATCGAAGCGGACTTCAACCGGTCCGCCGACACGCATCTCATCCGCCTGGATCTGCCGCGCTATCCGGACATCACTCTCTACTTGAAGGACGAGAGCAGTCACCCGACCGGCAGCCTGAAACACCGGCTGGCGCGCTCGCTTTTCCTCTACGCGCTCTGCAACGCATGGATCGGACCGGATACCTGCGTCATTGAGTCCTCGTCCGGCTCGACGGCGGTGTCCGAGGCGTATTTCGCGAAGATGCTCGGCCTGCGCTTCATCGCGGTGGTGCCGGCGACCACCGCGTCGCCCAAGCTGGATGCGATCCGGTTTCATGGTGGCGAGATCCACATGGTCGACGACCCGCGCGAGATCTATGCCACGTCGCACCGGCTCGCTGCAGAGACGGGCGGTCATTATCTCGACCAGTTCACCTATGCCGAACGGGCGACCGACTGGCGCGGCAACAACAACATAGCCGAGTCGATCTTCGCGCAGATGGTCGAGGAGGAGCACCCGGTGCCGAGGTGGATCGTCTGTGGCGCAGGGACCGGAGGCACGTCCGCCACCATCGGGCGCTTCATCCGCTACCTGCGGCATCCGACCCGGTTGTGCGTCGCCGACCCTGTCCATTCCGTTTTCCACCGCCATTTCGACGACAGGACGGTGACCTCCCTGCCGGAAGGATGCGCATCAAGGATCGAGGGTATCGGTCGGCCGCGGGTCGAGCCGAGCTTCGTACCCAGCGTGATCGACCGGATGATCGCCGTCGACGACGCCGACAGCATCGGCGCCATGCATGCGCTTTCGGACGCGTTGGGACGCCGGGTCGGCGGATCGACCGGCACCAACTTGTGGGCGTGCGCGCAACTGGTCGCGGAGATGGCGGCGGCGGGCGAGCGCGGCAGCATCGTCACGCTGCTCTGCGACGGGGGCGATCGCTACGGTTGCACCTATTATGACGAGGCCTGGCTGACCGAGCGAACGGTCGACTGGCGGAAACAGGCCGCCCGGATCGCAACCTTCCTCAGCGCGGAAGACTAGTCGGTCAGGCCGTGGCCGATCCGGGTTTCCTGGAAATATTGCGATCTTCGGCACCGGCGGGGGGTGCGTAGTCGGTGTCAGGATGCGCCTTCGATAGTCGCCACGAACGTCGGGCCATGACCCTGTGCCGAAATATATCGACCGGGACCGTCGGCGATGACGGTCCGGCCGTCAGGCGTGCTGATGCAGTCTCGTATCGCCGCTATCTGGTCGGTGCGTGCACTGACCGTAGGCCCGCCGTCGAAGATGTCGACATAGCCGTCCCACGAGAAGCCTTCCTGCTCCAGAAGGCGCAGCGCGGCGCGGGAGTCGTCGTGGGGACGGCCGATCGCATCGCGGGCATCGGCCGGCAGCAACGAGGTGTAAATCGGATAGCGCGGCATCAGGTCGGCGATGAACTGGTTTCCGTGCAGCGCATTGTGCAGGTCCGCGGCTTCGAAATCGCTCCCGAAAAACGGTTCGCCGACGGCTTTCCAGAAAGGCGATGCGCCGTTCGCGGCATATCCGCGAAGATCGGCGATCGTCCGGTCGGCAAAGGCGGCGCGGTGCCTCGCGATCAGCAGATACCGGCTGCGCGCGAGCAGGCGGCCATATCCCGCCACGCGCGCATCGGCATGGACGAATAGCCCCCCGACCTCCGACGCGCCGTCATAGTCGTTCACCAGAAACAGTAATTGGGTCGAGAAACTTCGGGGCGGATGACTGGAGGCGTGGGTCACCCGCCCGAGCTTGTAGCTGTAGAAGGGCAGGCGGGCGCCGAGCCGGGAATACAGGCTGGCGGTGCCGATGATCCGGCCGCCCGGTGCGTCTTCCAGCACCAGCATGTAATATTCGTCCTGTGGTGACGACGGCATGGTCTCCGCCGATCTGGTCGACCAGGCGATCTTTTCGGACAGCGCATCGCGATCGTTGGGGAGATTGGTCATTCCGCCGCCGGTCAGTGCCGAAAGCGTGAGAAGACCGGCGATATCGTCCGCGCGGACCATCCGAACCTGCGCCGTCATAGCGCGTCCGGCCCGAAGCCGAGGGCATCGAGAAGCGCGGCGCGCGCCCGGTGACATTGCAGCCAGAGGTCCGGATTGCCGAGATCGTCCGGTGCGATCGCGACCGGCCACTCCGCCGCGACGACCGCCTCGATCCGGTCGCAGGCGGCGTCATCCAGCAGAAAGCGTCGGTCGACCGTCGCCAATGCCGCGGCGCTCATCTGCACGCGAAGACGGAGGCATGCCGGTCCGCCCCCGTTGCGCATGGACTCACGCACATCCACGACGATCAGACGGCGGATCGGACCGCCCCGAGCCACCTCGGCTTCCAGCCAGCGCCACACGGTGGGCTCGTTCCGGCTCTCCTGTGGCAGGACCAGCGCCATGTCGCCCGAGGGCAGGGTCACCAGCTGCGAGTTGAAGAGATAGGACCGGATCGCGGTGGCAAGCGACACCTCCGCCGCGGGAACGGTCACGATCCGGGTCGCCGGCAACCGATCGCGCACGAAGGCGTGGAGTGCGATCGGATCGGCGAACGCCTGTTCATGCGCGAACAGGACGTGACCATGAGCGACGGCGACGACGTCGTTGTGAAACGCGCCGACCGCGATCGCGGCGGCCGATTGCTGCGCGAAACACGTCCGCGACGGCGCAAGCCCATGTCGGCGGGCGATCGCCTGACTTGCAGTCAGGTCCTGTCGTGCGGGAAAACCGCCAGCGCCGGCCTCGCCGTAAACGAAGATCTCTACGGCATCGGCGCCTTCCGGTGTCGTCAGCCGCATGAAGTTGGCAGCCCCCTCATCGCGGAACGCCGCAGGCAGCGCGCCATGGACCGCGAAGAACCTGCCGTCCGCAAAGGCCAGTCGAAGCTGACGTTCCGTCTGAACCGACTCGATGCCGCGATGGCGCATCGTCGTCAGATTGGCGACGGAAAGATGGCAACGACCATCGGACGTATCGGTGGAGGGCGAGACCGTCGCGGCGTTGGCCGTCCACATTGCGGACGCCGAACATGCGTTGGCGAGGAGGACCGGCTCGTCCCGTGCGGCGGCGGCAAGAACCGCGGGGTCCGACCCGCTGAACCCGATCGACCGCAGCCAGTCGGTATCGGGCCGGCGGTGTGGGAGCAACACGCCCTGGGGCAGGCCCAGGGCGATCATGGCGCGCATCTTCGCCAGACCCTGCAACGCGGCCTGACGGGGTGCCGACGTCCTTCCGGCGTTCACGGCGGAGGCGAGGTTGCCATGGGCAAGCCCGGCATAGTTGTGCGTGGGTCCGATCAGCCCGTCGAAGTTCACCTCGATCATGCGGACAGTCCTCGGATCTCCGCGGAGATGTCCTGAACCGTCGGTGCCTCGAAGCTGGCAACCGGGTAGGCACAATAGTCGGCGGCATAATAGGCGCTTGGGCGGTGATTGCCCGACGCGCCGACGCCGCCGAACGGCATGGAGCCCGCGGCGCCGGTTGTCGGGCGGTTCAGGTTGAGGACGCCGGCACGGGCGCGGCGGGTGTAGCGATCCCACAGCGCCTGTTCGTTCGAGATCAGGCCGGCGGCGAGCCCGAACGCAGTCGCGTTCGCCGCGGTGATCGCAGCGTCGAAGTCCGGCACGCGCACGACCTGAAGCACGGGTGCGAAGATCTCCACGTCAGGCGCGTCGATCCCCGTCACGTCCAGGATCGCCGGCGTCACGAAGGTGCGCAGCGGCATGTCGAGCAGATCGAGCGGCCGCACTATGCGGGCGCCGCCAACGATCAATGCGTCGACGGCGCGTCGGGCCTGGTCGGCGGCCGCCTCGGATATGAGCGGGCCAAGTGCCGGTTCCGGATCCGCGTCCCAGCGCCCGATCCGCAGGCGTGCGGCAAGTGCGGTCGTTGCCTCGACCATGCGGTCGCCGACCGGACCGGCCGGAACGATAAGCCGGCGTGCGCAGCTGCACCGTTGTCCGGATGTGGCGAAGGCGGATGCCACGATGATCGACGCGGCGGCATCGACGTCTCCGTCCCAGGCGATCAGCGGGTTGTTGCCCCCGAGTTCCAGCGCGAGGATGACGTCCGGCCGATCTACGAATGCCTGACGCAGCTGCGCGCCCGTCGCCGCCGATCCGGTAAACAGCAGCCCGTCGATCCGCGCTTCCGCCAGCAACCGTCCGGTGTCGCGTCCGCCCTGCACCAGGTTCAGCACCCCAGCGGGCAGTCCGGCCTCCTGCCAGAGCCCGACCATCGTCTCGCCGACGAGGGGCGTCTCCTCGGACGGCTTGAACACGACCGTGTCGCCGGCGAGGAGGGCGGGGACGATGTGGCCGTTGGGGAGATGCCCGGGGAAATTGTATGGCCCGAAGACGGCCATCACGCCGTGTGGCCGGTGACGCAAGACTGCGCGACCGAATGTCGTCGCGGCGTCGCGGATGCCACTGCGTTCCTGCTGAGCCGTGATCGAGGCCTCGATCTTGGCGACCATCGACGCGACCTCCTGGCGCCCCTCCCAAAGCGGCTTGCCCGTCTCGCGGCTGATGATCACGGCAAGCCGTTCCATGTTCTGCTGCAGCGCGAGGCCATAGCGCCGAACGCACGCGACGCGATCGGCGAGCGGGCGATCCGCCCAATCGTCCAACGCGGTACGCGCGGCGGAAACGGCGCGGGCGACGTCGGGTTGGCCTGCGGCGGCACCCTCCCAGAGCGTATCGCCGGTGGCAGGATCGATCGAACGAAAGGTCATACGCTCTCCAGCAAGTCGAATGCGCCTGAACAATTAAAGTTCGGCAAGCGGTAATTCGCCTGTGCAAACGGCGGCGTCCCGCGGGATGGAATCCGGTTCACACGAACAGGCTATCGATGGTGGCGGCCAGTGCGATGTCGCGTGTCGACACGTCGTCGACCTCATGCGTCGTCAGCCATATGTCGACCCGGTTGAAGATGTTGCACCATTCGGGATGATGGTCCGCCTTGTCCGCGGCCATTCCGATCCGGACCATGGCGGACAGCGCTTCCGCGAAGTCGCCGAACGTCAGCGTTCGGTGAAGTGCACGCCGGGCAGCGGAATAATGCCAGTTCGGAAGCGTTTCGAGCGCGGCTTCTCGTTCCGAAACACCAAGGGAAGTCATCATGCCAATCATGTCCTCACGCTGCGTTCGTCGACGGGATCGAGACCCCGATTATCGCCCGGGGGATCGGCGACTGCGGTGCAAGGCGCGCCGTCGCCGTTCGTGACGATCGCTTTCATTGTCGAAGGTCCTTCGTCATCGGGGCGGCCGCTGCGGGTGGCCCCAGGGTAGGGTGGTCGCCGGATCAGCCTTGCGCGGGCCTCTGCTGGCGTCCCTGCCATCAGCCGTTTGCACGTTCCGGCGCTAACCCTAACCCTTCAGGTAAAGCGCAAGGGCATCGGCGAAGCGCCCGACGGTGCCGTGGTTCAACCCCGCGACATTGATCCGCCCGGAGTTGGGGAGATAGATGCCATGGTCGGTCCGCAGCGCTGCGGCGTCGTCAGGGGTGATGGGCAGCAATGCGAACAATCCTTCCTGATGCGCGATCGGGGCCAGTGCCGGATGGACGGCACCGAGCAGTAGGCGGAGGTCGTTGATGCGCCGTCGCATGCCGGACAGTTCAAGGCACCAATCGTTGGTCAACAGTTCGTCTTCGAGGATGAGGCGAACCACCGCAGCGCCGTGATCGGGCGGCATCGACCAGAGGCTCCGCGCGAGTGCCAGCAGGTTTTCCCGGACCGGGACCGCTACGGCGGCGCTCGAAGACTGCACCCAGAGCGCCCCGACGCGTTCGCGGTAGAGCGCGAAGTTCTTGTCGCAGCTGTACGCGATCAAGGCCTCGGGCACAGCAGCCAGTAGGCTTCGAGCACCGGCGGCGTCCTCTTCCAAGCCTTGGCCAAGCCCCTGATACGCCAGATCGATCAACGGGATCAGGCCGCGCGTCACCATGATCGGGGCCAGGATACGCCACTGGTCGGCCGACAGGGTGGTCCCGGTCGGATTGTGGCAGCAGCCGTGCAACAGCACGACGTCGCCGTCCTTCGCCTGCGCAAGACCGTCGATCATGGCGTCGAAATCGATGTCCGCGGAGACGACGTCGAAATAGGGCGTGGTGCGCACGGTGAGGCCGGCAGCCTGGAAGATCGGCGCGTGGTTGGGCCAGGTCGGCGTGCCGACCCAGACCGTCGGCGATCGACCCGTGCGTGCGATGAGTTCGGCTGCAAGCCGCAACGCGCCCGTGCCGCCGGGCGTCTGGATGCCGGTGACGCGTGGATCGTCGGCCCTTTCCGACCCCAGCGCGATCGACGCGAGCAGATCGGTAAAGCGCTGGTCGCCCTCCGCTCCCAGATAACTCTTGCTGTCCTGCTCCGCGAGCAGGCGCCGCTCCGCCGCCTTTACGGAGCGCATCACCGGCGTGGCGCCGGTCTCGTCGCGGTAGACGCCGACACCAACATCGATCTTGTCCAAGCGGGGATCCGCCCGGTGCATGCCGATCACCGCGAGCAGTGCGTCGGCGGGTTGACGCGGTAGCGCCGTGAACATCCCGGGTCCCGAAGCGGCGGTCGCGTTCATGCGATGATCCTTCCATGCGCACGGTCCTGTGTGCCACGCGTATAGACCCGGTCGGTCGGCAGGATGACCTCGATCTCGATATCGGGCGCTCCGTTCAGTTCGGTGTAGAGCGGGCCAAAATCTGTGTTGAGGGTCTGTTCGAGCAGATCCTCGAAGCTGTCGATCACGAAATAGTTCTGCTGGAAATCGTCGATGCGATATTTCGTGCGCATCAGGCGCCTGAGGTCGAAGCCGATGCGGTTCGGTGACGGGTCCTCCAACGCGAATATTGTTTCCGAAAAGGACGACACGATCCCGGCGCCGAAGATCTTCAATGCATCACCCGAACGCACCAGTCCGAATTCGACCGTATACCAGTACAGACGAGAGAGCCGATCGATCGCGCCCATCGCGGCAGCGCGCTGTCCGCCGCGGCCGTAGGCCTGCATGTAGTCGGCGAAGATCGGGTTCGCGAGGAGCGGCACGTGGCCGAATACGTCATGGAAGACGTCCGGCTCCTGCAGATAGTCGAGTTGATGGGGTTGCCGGATGAAGTTTCCGGATACGAACCGGCGATTGGCCAGATGGTCGAAGAAGACGTCGTCCGGCACGAGGCCGGGAACCGCGACCACCTGCCAACCCGTCGCCCGCATCAGTCGTTCGGAGAGTTCGGCGAAATCCGGTATGCCGGGTTTGGACAGCCGCAGGATGTCGAGGCCGTCGAGAAACTCCGGCGCCACCCGGTCGGGCAGGAGGCGAACCTGCCGTTCGAACAGACTGTCCCAGGTCGCGTGATCCTGTGCCGTGTAATCGGCCCAGCCTTGCGGAATGGTCCAGTCGGCAGCGGCATGGTCGGGGCGAACCAGATTTGCGGCAGTCATTTTCGATCACGTCCTTGTGCTGGAGATTGGGTTCTGTCGGTGCCGGGCCGTGAACCGGGCGCGGTCCACCGACACGATGTTAAGGATTCGGGCTTCGAGAACTTCCAGTCGATGAGCCTCGATGGGGTCCATCGCGATGCGCAGTTCATACTGGTCTCCCCGTGCGAGGATCCGCGCGCAACTGACCGCGAGGTCGTTCTGGACGAACAGGTCCAGGACCCGAAGAGGGCCGCAGAGTTCGCGATCGGTCCAGACGCTGACCATCAGGGATCCGGCATCCTGCGCGGTCACGACCGCTAAGCCGCAACCGAGATACTGGACGTCTTCGTGTCGCCGGGCAGCG
Organism: Sphingomonas montana; assembly: GCF_001956315.1. GTDB lineage: Bacteria > Pseudomonadota > Alphaproteobacteria > Sphingomonadales > Sphingomonadaceae > Sphingomonas_R > Sphingomonas_R montana. Next base: position 63,650 of record NZ_MOLY01000029.1, read on the forward strand.
GCGCTCCGGCCGCCGCCGCATCGGCCGCCGGGATAACCGGCTCGGCGCGGGTCCGAACCTTCCCGCCTGCCGCAGTTCCAATCGGTGCCATATCGCCTGCCCGTCGTTTCGTTCGATCCGGTTCTATCGCGATCCACGCGGACGAACTGTCCTCGATTGCAGGGTCGTGCGCCCTTTTCCGGCAAGACTTGCCTGCAAAGTGGGGATATCAGGACGGAATGACCACTCTCGATCAATTCGAACGCAAGATCCTGCGTCTCCTCCAGGCCGATGCCGGTCTGACGACCGCGCAGATCGCAGAGGCCGTGGGACTGTCCCCCTCACCATGCTGGCGACGGATCGATCGCATGGAGCGGGAAGGGATTATTCGAAGCCGCGTGGCGCTGGTCGATCGGCGCAAGGTCGGGCTGAACGCACATGTCTTCGCCCAGGTTCGGCTCAACGCCCATGGTCGGGCGAACCTTGAAGAATTCAGCGACGCGATCCGCGGCTTTACCGAAGTGCTGGATGCCTATGTGCTGATGGGCACGAACGACTTCATGCTGCGGATCGTGGCACGCGACATGGACGCCTATGAGCGCTTCTTCTTCGACAAGCTGAGCAAGCTACCCGGCATTCAGGAGATCACGTCGACCGTCGCCCTGTCCGAGATAAAGGCCTCCACCGAACTGCCGGTCTGACACCGAGCATGGTCACGGGACCATTCTCCCTTCGCCAACGACGCAGAATGATCAGGAAGAGATGATGACCAGCTCCTACGATCCCGGCGTGTTCCGACGCATCAATCTGAACATGCTCTACAGCCTGCACGCCATTCTCAATTCGGACAGCCTGAGCCGGGCGGCCGAGATGGTGTCGCTGACACAGCCGGCGATCAGCCAGGCCCTGAAAAAGCTGCGTGAGATTTTCGACGACGATCTTTTCTATGTCGAAGCGGGGGACCGGCGACTCACGCCGATGGCGTTGGCATTGAAGCCCAAGGTCGAACGCGTTCTGCTGGAGGCAAGGGAAACGTTCGCAACCAAGCTGGGATTTGAACCGGCCACATCAACCCGCACATTCACCATCGCCGCACCGGCATCGATCCTGACGATGTTCCTGGGACCACAAGTCGCGCGATTGCGACGGATTGCACCCGGTATCCGGCTCGCGTTTGTGAAGCTGGACAATATGCAACAGGGTCAGCCGATCGAAAGCGGTATCGATGTGCGCGTCAGTCCCGAGGTTGGCGGGGGGAAGAGCGAGGCAAACCGGCGGATACTGTACGCCGATCACGTGGTCTGCCTCGCATGGCAGGGAAATGAGAAATTTGATGACATCATTACACCCGAGCAACTGGCGACCGCTGATCTGGTCGGCGGGGAAGGCGGGCTGTTACCGCAGTCGTTGCTGGCCGGTTCGATCAGCGACCTGGTGCGCAAACGGGGTTTTGCGATCACCACGGATTCGCTGGCGTCTGTCCCCGCGATGCTGGAAGGGACGGATCTGCTGGCGCTGATGCCGTCATGGCTGGCACAATATTACGCGGCGTTTCATCCGCTTAAGCTCATCTCGCTTGCGAGCGAGCAGGCCAGGATGATCCAGATACTTGCACAATGGCATCCTCGCCATGCCGACGACCCGGCGATCATGTGGCTGCTGGACCAACTGGAGACCGGTGCGAGACGGCTCACCGGTGGGATGACCCTGCTCCAACCATCCGATAGCAATATAAGTTAACTTATGCCCAAATTAAGATAATGTAATTGCGGATTATGAAAGAACTAAGACACCTTTGCCTTGGCGGTACGACCGGTGGCAGCGCGGGAACGCGTTAATGAACTCCGGATGACCACCCTGACTCATCGAAGAGGGGGTACGCAATGCAGAGGCAAGCAACGAAGAACGCGAGAACGACCAACAGCGCTGGATGGGTGCTCGGCATCCATCTCCTTTCGGCTGGCGCCGTATCTGCAGGAGCGTTGTTGATCCCTGCCGCCGCCTTCGCCCAATCCCGTGCATCGATCAGCGTTGCCGCCATGCCCCTGAAAGACGCGCTCGAAGAGATCGGCCGGCAGTCCGGCAAGCCCGTCGACTACGACCCCAGCGCGGTTCCCGGCTTGCAGTCGGTTCCGGTCCGTGCCGCCGCGAATGCCGAGGCGGCAGTTCGGCAGGCAATTTCCGGCACTAGTCTGACCGTCACTCGCCAGTCGGATGGGGCGCTTGTGGTCGGCAACGATATCGTCGTCACCGCCCGCCGGGACGAGGCGGAAACCAGCATATTGGTCCGTCAGAACTCGACATCGAACCGCAACGGCACGACGCTGCGCGATCAGCCGCGAAATACGCAGGTCGTCTCCAGCGCGCTGATCGACGAACAGCAGGCGACGTCGGTCCGCGACGCGCTGCGCTACGCCGGTGGTATCTCGGCCGGCATCGACGGTTCGCAGGGGCAGGGAACGTTCCAGGTGCGCGGCTTTGCCGTCGCTCCGCTGACCAACGGCCTTCCGGGGGCGGGTTCGAGAGGTAATCTGGGTGGCGCTGGCGGCAATATCGACACAATCGAGCGGATCGAGGTTCTGAAAGGTCCTGATGCGCTGCTCTCGGGATCCGGCAATCTTGGCGGTGTCATCAACGTCGTAACCAAGAAACCATCTGCGGACTTCTTCACCGAAGTCAGCAGTGAACTCGGAATCAATTTCGGGGATGTGCGGGTCACAGGTGATATCAATGGAGCCGTGACCGCCGATGACCGTGTCAGCGCCCGATTGATCGGCTCGTTCCGTGACGGGGACGTCAATTATGGTGGTTACAGGGCAGCGAACAACTACACGGTTGCGCCTTCGCTTCGGTACAAGGACGCCTCGACCGACATCATTCTGTCCGCGACGCTGACCGACGAGTTCATCGCGACCAGCCCCTACGTTCTGTATTCAGCCGACACCGGCGTGCCTTTCGACTTCCGGCGCGATCAGCCGATCCTGACGCGGGACCAAGGCTTCAACATCCAAACGCAGCAATATCTGGTCGACGCCTCGCACAAGGTCACCCAGAATATAACGGCCGTAGCGCGCTACCAGCATGTGTATTCGAAGACCAGGTCTGATGGCCCGACCCTGCTCGGCGCATTCTCGGACGGAAGCGCCTTCGTATCGACCGACAACGACCAGCAGTCCGGACCGACGGATGCGTTCGATGGGTATGTCCGCGCCCGGTTCCGGGTCGGTCCGGTGCGCAACACACTGAATGTCGGCTTCACCTACGTGAACTCGACTGCAAACACCCGTTCCGCTTCGGGCTTCTACGGGCGATTCAACCTCTTGACCGGCGACCCGGCGACCATCCCGGCCCGGCCGACCGATCTGACGCCGACGTCAAAGAACAGTTTCACGCAAAAGGGCTATTATGCCCAGAACCTGATGGAAGTCGGACCGGTCCACGTCGTGGCGGGAATCCGCCGGACGGACTTCAAGGCAACGAACATCGCCTATCCATATGCGCCGTTCGGTGTCACCGAAGAGACGCGTTTCAACAGCAGCGACAGTGCAACGACGCCAAGCGCCGGCATCGTCATCGATGTCATGCGCAACCTGTCGGTCTTTGCCAACTATCTGGAGGGCTTTGAACCCACATACTCGGTCACTGCCGACGGCACGCGCCTGCCCAACGTCCGATCGAAGAACAAGGAAGGAGGCATCAAGCTCGACCTGTTCGGGAAGGCCGGCGTCCTGAACCTGTCCTATTTCCAGAACAATCAAAGCAATATCATCCGGTTCGATCCGGTCACCTTCGATCCGTTCGCAGCCCCCGGGCAACGGGCAGAAGGCATCGACGTCAACCTGTCTGGACAGATCCTGCGCGGGTGGACCGTGATCGCGTCCTATACGCGCACGAAGTACCGCAATCTCGCCGACGAATTTGCGGATTTCAACGTTATCGGCAACCCGCGTGACACCTACAGCGCCTACACGAACTACTCGTTCAAGCTTGGTCGCGAGGCCACCGCGGCACTGGGCGCCGGCATCACCGGACGTTCGAGCGCCTTTGCCAGCAGCTTCGGTGATTTTGTGTCACCCCCCGCGCGGCAGGTGGATGTGAACGCTGCGATCCAGGTGCACGGCATTAATGTCCGGCTGGGCGTCCGCAACCTGCTCAATCGCAGGAATTTCGACGTCAGCTTCTCCGAAAGCCGCCTGCCCATTTCGGAACCGCGGAACGTGCGCCTGACCGCCGGCTACCGGTTCTAACCGCCCGCCAATGTCTTCCTCCCGCCCCGCCGTTCCGCGACACATCGCCATGCCACGCAGTTCATACCAGGAACTGGGGGATGCGGTGGCCTATGCTGGCCGGATCGCGTGGCGGTATATGACGTCGCGGGACTGGTTGTTCGCATGGACCGCGCTGCTGGTGCTGATCGTGATCCAGTTCGGCACGGTCTATGTCATCACCTGGGGCGTGCGCTGGCAGCAGCAGTTCTACGACTCGCTCGAACAGCGGCAGGCGGCGCTGTTCGCGCGACTGACGCTGATCTTCCTGGGGATCACGCTCGGCCAGATCGGTCTGATCGTCGCCAACAACCTGTTCCAGCAGATGCTGGGGCTGCGCTGGCGGGTGTTCCTGACCGAACGCTATCTGGGCCGCTGGATGACGCGCGACCGCTATTACGATATCGACCGCCGCCAACTGATCGACAATCCCGACCAGCGGATTTCCGAGGATATCGGCATCGTCACCCGCAACGTGCCCAGCCTGGTGATGACCGTCCTGTCGCAGATCACTACCGCGATCACCTTTGCGTTCATGCTGATGGAAACCGCGCGGACCGTGCGGTTCTCGGTGATGGGCGTCGGCCTGTTCCTGCCCGCCGACCTGCTGGTCTATGCGATTGCCTATGCGGTCATCGGCATGGCTGCCGTCATCGTCATCGGCCAGCCCTATGTCGCACGGCAGCGCCGGCAACAGGCGGTCGAGGGGGACTATCGCGCCGGGCTGGTCAATGTTCGCCGGAACGCGGAACAGATCAGCTTTGCCGGTGGCCATCCGATCGAACATCGCTCGCTGGGGCGCAGTTTTGCCGAAGTGCAGGCCAATTTCCGTCGACTGATCCTGGCGACATTGGGGTTGCAGACGGGCACGAGCATCTACACTAATGTAGGCACGATCATCCCGCTGTTCGTGCTGGTGCCGCGCTTCTTCGCCGGACAGATCTCGCTTGGCCAGATCGTGTCGGGGCGCAGCGCGTTCGCGACCTTCGCCGGTTCACTGGCGTTCCTGGTCAACAATTATTCGCTGATCGGGATGCAGGTCGCCAGTCTGTTGCGGTTGCGCGCGCTCGACGATGCGCTGGATGCGGAACATCCGCGTGGCATCGCCTTTGCGCCGGGTTGCAGCCGCGAGGGGAACATGGCGGTGGATATCGACGCCCTGCGGATCGACCGGCCCGATGGCCGCGCGGTCCTGCACGTCGCGCATTGGCGCGTCAGCATGGGTGAACGCTGGGTCATTCGCGGATCGTCGGGGGCGGGCAAGAGCACGCTGCTGCGCGCGATCGCCGGGTTGTGGCCCGATGGTGCCGGCCGGGTGACGATGTGCGACGATTGCCGGGTCATGTTCGTGCCGCAGCGGCTGTACCTGCCAATGGGATCGCTGAAGGACGCGGTGTGCTTCCCCGATCGGGACCAGGCGCATGGCGACGACGCGATCATCGTGCTGCTCGATCAGGTCGGGCTTGGCCAGCACCGCGACCATCTGCACGAAAAGCGATTGTGGCAGGAGGAGCTGTCGCCCGGCGAACAGCAGCGCGTGGCGCTGGCGCGGATCCTGCTGCACCGGCCCGACGTGCTGGTGCTGGACGAAGCGACCAGTGCGCTCGATTTCGCCAATGCGCGCGGCTTCTACGAACGGTTGCTCGAAGCGTTGCCGGAGGTGACGTTGGTCAGCGTCGTCCATGACGACCGGCTGCAACGCTTTCACACCCACCGGCTGTCGATCGACGGCGGCGTGGCCACGGGCGGGGCCTGCTGATGACCGTGCACAGTCTCACCCCCGCCGCGCAGGTGCCGCATGCGCCGCAAAATGCCGCGACTCCGCGCTGGGGGCGGACGCGTCATGCGTTCTCGCTGTTCAGCCGCTACTGGACGTCGCGCGACTGGAAATTCGCGTGGTTCGCGCTGATCATGTTGCTCACGATCACGCTGAGCCAGGTGTATTTCGCGGTCTGGATGATCGACTGGGAACGTCGGTTCTTCGACAGCGTCGAGCGGCGGCAGGCGGCGCTGTTCCTGCCGCTGGTCGGCACGTTCGCCGCGATCTTCCTGTCGCGCACGCTGGCCGAACTGGCGAACCAGTATCTGGGGATGGCGGTCGGCCTGCGCTGGCGGGTGTGCCTGACCGAACGCTATGTCGACCGCTGGTTCGCCCGCGATCGGTTCTACGCGATCGAACGGCTGAACCTGATCGACAATCCCGACCAGCGGATTGCCGACGACGTGCAGCGTTTTACCGCCGGGGTGCTGAACCTCGTCATCGGCGGCATCTATGCGGTGGTTTCGGCGATCAGTTTCGGCGCGGTGTTGCTGGCGACGTCGGAGGCGGTGCGCTTCTCCCTGTTCGGACGATCGATCGCGCTGCCCGGCGACATGATCTGGTATGCGGTACTGTATGCAATCGGCGGGTCGATCGCGATCATCTACATCGGTCGCCCGTTCGTGCGGCGGCAGATGCGGCAGCAGCATTATGAGGCCGATTTCCGCACCGCGATGCTGCATGTCCGCCGCAATGCCTCGCAGATCAGCTTCGCGCGCGCGCCGGCCACCGAAGCGCGATCGCTGCGCGACCGGTTCGATGCGGTACGCCACAATTTCGTCCGGGTCGTGTGGTCGGAACTGGCGCTGATCGGCGCCAGCAACGGCTATCAGCAATTCGGCAGTTTCTTTCCGCTGCTGCTGACCGTGCCGCGCTATTTCGCCGGCAGGATCACGTTCGGCGAGGTGATGGCGGCCAACTCGACATTCCTGCAGCTGTCGGGTTCGCTGTCGTGGTTCATCTCGTCCTACAGCCCGATCGGCGAACAGGTGGCGAACGTCAGCCGGTTGAAGGCGCTGGACGATGCGCTGGACGGGCAATCGACGCGCGGCATCGACTTTGGGGTCGGTACAGACGACGGCGCGGTCGCACTGCGGACCAGCGGACTGCGGATCGATCGGCCCGCCGGCGGCACGCTGCTCGATGTCGGCGACTGGCGGGTCGCGAAGGGCGAACGCTGGGTGATCCAGGGGCCGTCGGGCATGGGCAAGAGCACGTTGCTGCGCGCGATCGCCGGACTGTGGCCGGAGGGGGCGGGCGGCATCACGATGGGTCGGCACCGGCTGCTGATGTTCGTGCCGCAGCGCCTGTATCTGCCGCATGCGTCGTTGAAGGACGCGATCTGCTTTCCCGACGATGGCGGCGCGCACGACGATGCCACGGTCCTGGCAATCCTGCGCGAGGTTCGGTTGCACGATCACGCCGGTGACCTACATGCCGTGCGGCAGTGGCAGGAGCAGTTGTCACCGGGCGAGCAGCAGCGGATCGCGATGGCGCGCATCCTGCTGCATCGGCCCGACATGCTTGTCGTCGACGAGGCTACCAGCGCCCTGGACGAGGATAACGCCCATCATTTCCACCAGGCGATTCTGGCGCAACTGCCGGAGCTGACGCTGATCAGCGTCATCCATGACGATCGACTGGTTCCGTATCACACGCATCGCCTGGACCTTGCCGACGGCAAGGCGACGGCCGGGCGACTGGAGAATGACGAATGACACAAGGTGCCCTTTTGCTCCGCACCGAGGAGGAACTGCGCGAAGTCGCGCAACAGGCCGTGGATCATGCCGGAACCATCGCCGGCGCGCGCGCGCGCGCAAGCGTGTTCGCCAGCGGCGGCATCAACGCCCTGGTTCGTGACGGACAGGTCGACAAGGCCCAACGCGACGGGAGCCAGATGCTCAGCGTTACCGTGTTCCTGGACGGGCGGAGTGGCTCGTCGTCGACCGCGGCACTGGATCCGGCATCCATTCGGCTGGCGGTCGAAGAGGCCGCGACGATCGCCCGGAACGTTCAGCCCGATCCCAACGTCGATCTGGCCGACCCGTCCTGGCTGGCGTTCGACGGACCGAGCCCGAAGGTCTTCGCGCCCTATCACGGCGGGGTGGATCAACTGGTGGAGAGCGCGCTCGCCGTAGAAAAGGCCGCGATTGCGGCGCTGCCGACGGGCAAGGATATTGCCGTCACCGAAGCGGGCGCCGCGTCCAGCGAACATGGTTGGGCGCTGGCGATCTCGGGCGGTTTCTGCCGCAGCGTGATGTCGTCGAACCATTCGCGTTGGTGCGCAGCGATCGCGCGGGACGATAACGGCCAGTCCATCGAATTCGCCGACAGCAGCGACAAGCGTTTCGACTCGCTCGACTCCGTCGAAACTGTGGCCGAGCGGGCAATCCGGCGCGCGGAGGCGCGGCTGGGGGCCCGGTCCGCACCCGCGATGCGCGGTCCGGTCCTGTTCGAGGCCCGCATCGCGCAGGTCGTGGTGGCGGACGTCCTGAATGCCCTCGATGGCTTGTCGCAGCATCGCGGGGCAAGTTTCCTGCCCGATGCCGTCGGTCGGCAGGTGGCCGCGGACCATGTCACCCTGATGGAGGATCCGTTCGAGGACTATGGTCCGGCGAGCGCGCCCTTCGATGGTGAAGGCGTGGCGGGATCGCGACGCGCGCTGATCGAAGACGGCATCGCACGCGGCTATCTGCACGGCAGTCTGTCGGCGCGGCGCATGGCGACGCAATCGTCGGGGAACTCGCAAGGTGCCTACAACCTTGAGCTTTCCAGCTCCAAGCCCGGCGGCATGTTGACCGACATGCATCGGATGCTCGGTCGGGGACTGGTCGTGACCGCGGTCAAGGGCGGCGGCACCGATCCGGTGACCGGCAATTTCACACGTGCGGTATCGGGTTACTGGGTCGAGGACGGCGCGGTCGCCTATCCCGTCGACGATCTGACGATCGCCGGCAGCATGCCCGACATGCTGCACAATATCATCGCCATCGGAGCGGACGTCGAACGTCAGGGCGGGCTGCGCTCCGGGTCGATCCTGATCGATGGCATGCAGGTTGGAGGACAATCATGAACGGTGGCACGCAGGCATTGGATCTGGCACGCGCCAGGCTCTGGGATCGATCGGAGCTGGACGAAGCCACGGTCGTACGAGCGATCGGCACGCTCGCATCGCGCGGTGCCGACCTGGCCGATCTGTATTTCGAATCGGTGCGCAGTCGTCAGTGGAACCTGGAGAATGGCCAGGTCAGCAACGGATCGTTCACGATCGACCAGGGGGTCGGCGCCCGGACATCGCGCGAAGGACGCGTGGCGTTCGCCTACTCCGCCGATTTCCGGCCCGAGGCCCTTCTGGACGTCGCTGCGGCCGCACAGTCGCTGCGCCGCGACGGCGTTGACTCGGCCGAGGCAGGCGGGCTGCGGCTGGCCAGCCGGTCGTCCTCGCACGATCTATACGCGATGATCGATCCGGTGGAGCAGGCGCAGGCCGAGATCTGCATCGCCCTGCTGCAAAAGGTCGATGCGATGGCGCGTGCTGCGGATCCCCGGATCGTCGACGTCCGTGCCAACATCGGTGCCGCCGACAAGGTGATGCTGGTGGTCGATCAGGACGCCCAGATGGCCGCCGACGTCCGCCCGGTCCTGCGGCTTTTTGTTCAGGTCATCGCCGAAGCCAAGGGGCGACGCGCACAGGGAATGGACGGTATCGGCGGTCGATACGGGATCGAGCGTTTCGACGATGCCGCCGTCGGTGCCATGGTTGCCAATGCCGTGCGGCAGGCAACGGTCAATCTGGACGCGCGGCCGGCACCATCCGGTGTCATGTCGGTGGTGCTCGGCCCCGGTTACCCGGGCGTGCTGTTCCACGAAGCGATCGGCCACGGGCTGGAGGGCGATCACCATCGCCTGAAGTTGTCGGCGTTCACCGGCATGCTCGGCAAGCAGATCGCATCGAAGGGCGTGACCGTCATCGACGACGGCGGGATGTCCGAACGACTGGGATCGGTCGCGATGGACGATGAGGGAACGCCCGCCGATCGCACCGTCCTGATCGAGGACGGTATCCTGGTGGGCATGATGCAGGACCGGCTGAACGCAGGCATGATGAACTGGAAGCGGACCGGCAATGGTCGGCGCCAGTCCTATGCGCATCTTCCAATGCCCCGCATGACCAACACCTATCTCGGGGCAGGCGAGGAGGATCCGGCCGACATCATCGCATCGGTGGGCCGGGGTATCTACGCTCCGGCCTTCGGTGGCGGGCAGGTCGACATCGTATCGGGCCGGTTCAACTTCAGCACGACCGAAGCGTGGTTGATCGAGGACGGCAAGCTGACCGCCCCGGTCGAAGGCGCGACGCTGATCGGCATCGGGCACGAGGCGCTCAAGCATATCAGCCGTATCGGCAACGATCTGGCGCTCGATGCGGGCCAGGCCAGCTGTGGCAAGCAGGGCCAGAATCTGAGCGTCAGCGTCGGCCAGCCGACCCTTCGTATCGATGAAATGATGGTTGGCGGTCGCGGCGAGTAACGCCCCCGTTGCCCACGAACAGGAGAATGACGATGGCGAACATTACCGACGTGAAGACCGCGGATTTCGATACGCTGGTGCTGGGTCACAAAGGCCCGGTGCTGGTCGATTTCTGGGCGGAATGGTGCGGACCGTGCAAGGCCCTGTCCCCGACGCTGAAGGACATCGCTGCGGACTTCGGTGACGAGGTGCTGATCGCGAAGGTCGACATCGTGGCCGAACCCGAGCTCGCCGACCGGTTCGGCGTATCCTCGATCCCGGCGCTAAAGTTCTTCCGCGACGGTGCGGAAGTGTCGAGCATGATCGGCGTCCAGCCCCGCAGCAAGCTGACTGCGGCATTGGAGGCGTTGCTGTGATCACGGCGTTTCACGGAGATCCCGCCGTCAAGCAGACCCTCGGCGACCGCGTGGCGCGACACATCGCCGATGGCACGCTGGTGATCGGCAATACATATTGGGACGGCGTCAGTGGAAGCCCGTTAGGGGTTTCGGTCGAGGGGACCGACGTCGAGGCCTATGTCGCGACATTCGGCTATCCGCTGCCGCTGGCTGGCATGCTCGATCCACTGACTGCGATGATGGGTATGGGTAATGCCGCCAATGCGTTCGTGCGCGATTGGGTCGATGTGGTCGCCCCGGGCGCGGATCTCTCCCCGGTTTCCGCAAAACTGATGCGGCACATGGTGGAGACGGCACAGACCGATACGCGCGGCGAAATGCTCAAACAGAAGGTCGTTGCGCTACATAGTCGTGACTCTGCCGAGGCGCCGGTCGGTCGCGCGGAATGGTCCGCCGTCAGGAACGAGATCTCGGTCGCGCGCGATACCGCATCCGATGATTCGTTGCTCACCGGGACGTTGGCTTTGCTCGACGCTGCCTGCTGGCCGGCGGGCCGTGGTTACACCCCGCTGTCGGCAACATTGTCGGCCTGCATCGATCTCGTAACGCAGATACCGGATCCCGAATGGACCGAAGCCGACAATAAGCGGAGCGACACATTCTTCATGGCGATGGAGCAGGAGCTGCAGCCGCGTATGGCAGCGGGCGAAGACCTGGACTTCACGGCAATCTGCAAAGAACGTGAGCCAGAGATATACGCCCGTTACGAAGCGTTCAGTGCGCGATATCTTGGCAGGATCCGAAATCGTGCGAGTGATATCGCAACACGGTGCCTGACCGAAATGCGCAGCGCCTCAGCTGCGTCGAGGACGCTCGAATTCAGCGATGGACTTTCCCAGCGGGCCTAGTTGCCTCGCTTCCACGTCGAACCGGAGTGGGTTAGCTCGGGGAAACCCATCGACAGTCGAAACCGACTGGTTGAGAATGGGAAGGCGCCGGACACCGAACACGGTACCGAGTTCGTTGGTTGGCGTTGACCGGGACGGTCAACGCCCGCATCTAAAAACTGGAAATTAGATGCCTTCGTTCATGAAAGTCTGAGATGCCTCCTCCGTTCTCGGTAAAGCTTCTACCGCATGATTTAAGCTGGGCGTCGCGGGCGGCGCAAGAAATACAGCGGCTGAAAGATCATGTTTCTTCGATCTGCATGGTTCACCACGTGGGATCCACAGCAATTCCTGGTATCGCTGCCAAGCCCATACTCGACCTCATGCCCGTTGTCGTCTCCTTGACTGCGCTGGATGCAGAACGGGCGATTTTCGAAACTCTCGGTTATAGTTGGCACGGTGCGTACGGCTTGGCCGGGCGGCGATACTGCACCATGGATGACACTCTTACGGGCCAGCGGATCATTCAGCTTCACTGCTTTCCAGATGGCGATTCTTCTGTTTTGCGCCATGTGGCGTTCCGCGACTACTTGCGCGCCAACGCGGATATCGCCCGGGAATATGAACGCGAGAAGTACCGATGCGCCAGTCTTTATGCTGGGGACAGCCACGCATATGGTGATTGCAAGGATGCCTGGATCAGGCGGATCGAGGCGCTGGCACTACGGTTCGAGCAATAGGCGAGAGTCCTGGAAACTGGGAGGGGATGGCATGAAGGCCGTGCTCGGTCATCTGCAGAGCTGCCCGGCAACGGCGTCGAGCCGACGATCATAGGTCGTTCGCTCGGCGGCGCTCAGAAAGCCCTGTTTGGCGGCCGTCCGATCGCTGGCTTTCCTGATCTGGTCAACGCGGGACCACAAGTGCCGCAACGTCTTTGCAGGGATCGGCCGGGCCTTGCTGGCGGTGCTGATATCCGCCTGAAGGACATTGGCGCGCGTCGCAATATGGTCGCGCAGACGGTTTCTTCCGCTTTCCTGGACTTCACGCTGTTGCCGGACGTTGCAGCTGGGATAATCACTTTGCCATGATCGCGCGTCGGCCGCAGTCGAAACGATCACGAAGGCGATTGAAAGCAGATATTTCATTCCGAACCCCGACGTTGATTGTTACTTGGTCGCACGACCGATAGTTGATGCTTGCTCACGATGAGTATCCCACGGCGCGTTACGGACCATGGCAAAGGTGCCGCAGGTCATGCCCTGGCGTATGACGAGCACCATGACCGCTCCTTCTGTCACCGACATTCCCGCGATGCGCAGCAGTCTGGGCTATAAACAGAACGGGTGAATGGCACCTGACGGTTACGGCCGTTCCCAGTCGGCAGGTCATAGTCCCGATGGCCTATGACTGCCCAGTTCGCGCTACCGTGGTGGCGACGGTCGGGCGAGTGACCGGTGAACCACTGCCTCAGCCGTTGTCGCAGGCCGGCGACGCAAAGCCGGTTCCACACTGCCGATCTTCAAAGGCTCAAGCGCCGTTGAATACCGTACCGCTGCGTGGCCGTTCATCGACATGGAGACTGAAGATGTCCGGCCGGGAGTAATGACCGACCACGTCGAGGTCGTAGCGGGCTCGGATCAGTTCGGCCGTATCGATTTCAGCGGTCAGCAGGTCCGTCCCGCCCACCATCGGCCCGGCCAGCACGTCGCCCAGCGGGCCGACGATCATGCTGCCGCCGCCGATCAGCGGTCGATCATCGTCCCAATGATCGACCGTTACACCCAGTTCGGCGGGGGTAGGCTGCACCTGGCAGCAGCTGATGACGAAACAGCGTCCCTCATGCGCGATATGCCGCATGGAGCTGCGCCACACATCGCGTTCATCCACCGTCGGCGCGCACCAGATCTCCACGCCCTTGGCGTACATCGCGGTGCGGAACAGCGGCATGTGGTTTTCCCAGCAGATCGCCGCGCCCAGCTTGCCGGCCGCGCTATCCACCACCGGCATCGTCGAGCCGTCGCCCTGCGACCAGATCAGGCGCTCGGTGCCGGTCGGCATCAGCTTGCGGTGCTTGGCGACGATACCGCGTTCCGGTTCGATGAAGACCGCGGTGCAGAACAAGGACGATCCGGCCCGCTCGATCACGCCGAGCACCAGCGTCGCACCGGTGCGGCTGCTCAGCCCGGCGAGTTCGGCCAGCTCCGGCCCATCCATATCGACCGCATTGTCATAATAGCGGGCAAAGGTTTCACGCCCCTCCGGCATCCGGAAACCCAGCCGGGTGCCGAAATGCTCCCCCTTGGGATAGCCGCCGAGTAACGCCTCCGGCATGACGACAAGGCAGGCACCCGACGCGGCAATGCGATCCTCGAACGCGATGATATTGTCGACGGTGGCTTGCTTGCCAGCGTAATCAGATCCGATTTGGAGGGCGGCGACAGTCATCTTGCTCATGACCGCCTCGTTAAGGACTTTTACCGTTCACGGAAAGCCGGCCGGTCATTCTTCTCATTCCCGATCATTATGCAAAGTGCTGGCAGATCGGGATATAGAGGTTCGCCGGCAGATGCAGATTTCTGCCATCATGGTCGCGCCGATTTCGTCGTCATGGTCGGGTCGTGATGACCGGGCCTCGCTCCGTCGGGTGGCGACATGATCGACGGGGCGTCATCCCAGGCCGGGAGCAGCCGATCGACCCGGCTCGTCGTGCGCGTCGCCACCTTAGAACAGTGCATCGTCCGTTGTCAGCGGCTGCCCGGACGTTGGCGCCCGAGAAAAAACATGCCGGCGGCGAGGCCGACGCCGATCCCCATCGCGGCGACCGATACCCGCGTCTTCGACAGGCGCCCGTCCGACCGGTGCAGATGGGGGCGCAGGTTCTCAAGCAGCGCCCGGCGGGCCGACAGCGCCTCGAACATCTCGCCCGGGCCTTCGGGATCGAGAATCTTGTTATCGGCAAGCCATGTGCGCACGCCGTCGAGGTCGGGCTCTTCGTAGGGGCGAAGCGAGCGGCCGTCGTTGCGCAACCGTTCGATCGTCGCGATGATCGACCCGGTTTCGGCGATCATCGCCGCCACCACCTCCGGCGTGCTGCCAAGATGTTCGGCAAGCAGCCCGTTCCGAAGGCCCGCTATCGTCGCGCGTTCGTCCGCATTGCCGTCTTGCGCCGCGTCGATGACAACGTCGCATTCGGTGTCGAGCCGAAGTGAGCGATTGTTGAAGTTCGACGAACCGACGCGCAGCACCTCGTCATCGATCACCGTGACCTTGGCATGGACATAGATCGGTTTCCCACCGCAGGTGAACGGATGGTAAAGCCGAAGGCGGCCATGCGGGTCCTTCTCACGCAGCGCCTCGACCAGTCTTGCGCGTGCCGAGTCCATCGCGATCGGCTCCAGCCACCCCTCCGCGGTGGTCGGATGGACGATCACGAACTCCGGACCGTCGGGTTCGGCCAGTCGCTTGCCGATCGCCTCGGCCACGCGGCGCGATGCGAAATACTGGCTCTCGGCGTAGAACAGGCGCTTCGTCCGCGCGATCAGATCGACATAGAGCGCCTCGATCTCGTGACGCGAGGCCTGTTTCGCCATCTCCGGGACGGTCAGCGAAATGCCGACTTGAACGTCGGTAAAATCCGGGGAGACATGTTCCGGCCAGCAGTCGGTAGCGTTCTGTACGGGCTGCATCGCTGCGCCACCCGACGCCGCCCACCGAAGCCGGCACATATCGCCAAGCGCCTTGGCGACCGGTCCTTGCAACATGGTCGTCGCATCGTGCCAGGGGCCGTAAGCCGCGCCATCTGGCTCCAGCCTGCGCGGTTCGTCGTCCGCATGGTCGCGCGTATCCCAGCGGTCGACCGTCATGTCGATCCCGCCGCAGAAAGCCACGTCGTCGTCGATCACGACGACCTTCTGGTGATGGGAGCCTGCGGGCGGATGATGTGCGTCGAGACGAAGATGGATCTGCGGATCCCTGATCCACCGCACCAGCCGGATCAGCGTCTGGGCATGAAACAGCGTCTTGATCGCGCCGGTATCCCATCGGAGGATGTGGACCTGCAGGCCCGGTGTGCGCCGGACGAGCCAGCTGACGAAGCTGCCGACCCGTTCGGGGCCGCCATCGTCCGCGTCACCGCCGAAGCGGATCCGGGCGTCGAAATCCCAGCCGACCAGAACGATCTGTGTTCTGGCCTTCATCATCGCTGCACGGGCCGCTTTAAAATAATCGTCGGCGTCGATGATGACCGACGCTTGGGACGCGTGTTCGATCCGCCAGCAATTATAGCCTGGTTTCAGCAAGGGTTCGCGGTCGGTCATGCCGGTTTCATCGCAGGCCCGAGGCCATCCGCCAAGCCGGCTGCCAATTTTTCCTCGAATCCCGCCTATTCTCGCACCGGTCCGGAACCGAAGGGCATGGGCGAATGTCCTGCCGGGGTGAAACCGCGCAGCAGCCTTCCGACAAGGATATTCCCGCTGCGCGCGTTGAGCGGCTATGTTCGGCGGCTACATGCCATCTGGGTCGGTGTCCGTGACACGCCGTCGCGGGGGCAGGACTCGCGGTGGCCGTGGGAGATACCGTTCGCCGGTTGGCTGGACGTCCTGGTCCGAACCCGCCGCAAGACATTCGAGGAGCATCTGACGCTGCTGGCATCCGGGATCGCCTATCAGGCTTTTCTGACGCTGGTTCCCGCCGTGGTCGCGATCGCGCTGATCTACGGCATGATCGCCGAACCGGCGCGGGTCGCGCGAGATATGGCCGCGTTGATCGACATCGTGCCGGGCGGGGGGCAGGCGCTGTTGACGGAACGGCTGATCAGCGGGATGGGGTCGCGGCGGCGCGACCTGATCGGTATCGCCTCGACCGTGCTGCTGACGCTCTATACCGCTGCGCTGTTCGCGCGGTCGGTCATGGCGGCGATGAACATCGTCTATCACCAGTCACGCCGGCCGAGGTTCCTGAAGCGTTGGGCGGTTGCCGCGGCGATTGCGATCTCCGGGGGGCTGTTCATGCTGATGGCACTGTGCGGCATCGCGCTGCTCGGTTATGTCCAGACGCTGCTGCCGAACGGTACGCCGCTGCTCTGGAGTGCCGTGCGGATCGGTTTCTGGACGGCGATGGCGGCCGCCGCCGGGGCCGGTTTCATGCTTATCTACCGCTATGCGCCGG
The DNA here is from genome assembly GCF_001956315.1 of Sphingomonas montana. GTDB lineage: Bacteria > Pseudomonadota > Alphaproteobacteria > Sphingomonadales > Sphingomonadaceae > Sphingomonas_R > Sphingomonas_R montana. The sequence continues at coordinate 80,634 of NZ_MOLY01000029.1, forward strand.
CGCGCGCCGACGCGCGCTGGGCCTGGTGCGTGCCTGGTGCGCTGGCGGCCACGCTGTTGTGGCTGGCCGCGACATACGGCTTCGGCGTCTATGTCGCCAATTTCGCGCGGTACGATGCCACCTACGGATCGCTGGCGGCGGTCGTCGTGCTGCAGGTGTGGATGTTCCTCTCGGCGGTCTCGCTGCTGCTCGGCGCCCGGCTCAATGTCGAACTCGAACTGCAGACGATGCTCGACACGACGACCGGCACACCCATGCCGATCGGCCAGCGTGGTGCGACCGCCGCGGACAGGGTGGAGGCCGGAACCCTATCGTCGCAGCAGAACGACACGTGACGTCGCCGATCGGTACGCTGTCCGTGGCGGGCATCGTCATCCTCGCAGTGGCTGCGGTGACGGGCGGACCGAGATGGCGCTCGCTGCGGTCTGGTTCGATCTGCCGGTCCGGGCGCTCGACAGCTGCATCCTGACCCCGTTCTGTTTGCTGCGCAGATTCTGCTGGCCATGGTCTTCGACCTGAGGGCTCTGGCCTTCGCGCTGGCGGCGGTGACGATCACGGAGGTGCTGCGCGAACCGGCGGTAGCTGCCCGACCAGGCGGGATCGGCGGAGATGGCGCCGCGATGATTGCGCGGATGTAATGTCCGCCACAGGCGGCGCTCATGATTCCGGCCCAGGAAGGGGGTAACCCCAACCCGAAAGCAAGGACCAGCAGCATGGCCGCCAAGCGTCGCCTGACCATACGCCCGATGATCGCCGCCGTGGCCCTCGGCGGCACCGCGATCGCCGGGATCGCCGGCGGGGCGATCGCCGCCGACCAGGGGCATGCCGGGGCCGTGGAACGGTTCGTGGCATCCGGCCCTGCCGCCGTCGCATCGACGGGCGTGCACGCATCGCTGTCCGACATGGTCGAGGCTGTCGGCCCGAGCGTCGTACAGATCCAGGTAAAGCCGGCGGCGGAGCAGCAGCCGGGCATGCCGATGCAGTTCGGTTCGGGCGCCGACGAACTGTCGGAGCGGCTGGGGCAGCTGTTCGGTTTCGCCGTGCCGGACGGGGGCGGCCGGCCGGAGCGGCCGGAACAGCCGCAGGGCGGGCGCGGTGCGCTCGGTTCCGGCTTCATCGTCGACGCATCGGGGCTGGTCATCACCAACAACCATGTGGTGGAAGGGGCCGACCGGGTGACCGTCCAGATGTTCGACGGGCGGGAATTTGCCGGGCGGGTGCTGGGGCGCGATCCCAAGATCGACGTCGCGGTCGTGCAGATCGAGGGGCGGGGCAGGTTCACGCCGATCAAGTGGGGCGACAGCGATCATATCCGCGTGGGCGACAGCGTGTTCGCGGTCGGCAGCCCGTTCGGGCTCGGCAATACGGTGACGTCGGGGATCGTGTCCGCCCGCGGGCGCGAGATCGGCGCAGGGCCCTATGACGATTTCCTGCAGGTCGATGCCGCGATCAACAGCGGTAACTCGGGCGGCCCGCTGTTCGATGGCGCGGGCCGGGTGGTCGGCGTCAATACCGCGATCTTCTCGCCCAGCGGCGGCAATGTCGGGATCGGCTTTGCGATCCCGGCCAAGATGGCCCGGCAGGTGGCGCAACAGATCGCCCAGACCGGACATGTGTCGCGCGGCCGGATCGGCGTGGCGTTGCAGGACGTGACGCCGGACATTGCCCGCGCGATGGGGCTGGACGCCACCAAGGGCGCGCTGATCGCGCAGGTCGAGGACAACGGCACGGCGGCGCGGTCCGGCATGCGGCGCGGTGACATCGTGCGGCGCTTCGGAGCCCGGCCGATCGACAATGGCCGCGACCTAGCGCGTGCGGTGGCTGACGCGCGGATCGGGTCCAGCGTGCCGACGCAGGTGATCCGCGACGGCCGGCAGGTGTCGATCGACCTGCGGATCGCGGGCGAAGCATCCGCGCGGTCGTGAGCCGCCACGCCCGACAGGACGGAACCGCGGGGGTGGCGTACGCGTCCGCCCCCTGGAGCCCGGAGAGGAACGCACCCGTCGTGAAGCTGCTGATGATCGAGGACGATGCGCAGACCGCGGATTATGTGCGCCGCGGGCTGGCGGAGCTTGGCCATGCGACCGATCACGCCGCCACGGGGGTCGACGGGCTGACCGCGGCGATCGTCGGCCGGTACGATGCGATCATCCTGGACCGCAACCTGCCAGGGCTGGACGGACTGTCGGTGCTGAAGTCGCTGCGCGCGCAGGGCGACCGGACGCCGGTGCTGCTACTGTCTGCGCTCGGGCAGGTGGACGACCGGATCGCGGGCCTGCGCGCGGGCGGCGACGATTATCTGCCCAAGCCCTTCGCGTTCGGGGAACTGATGGCGCGGATCGAGGCGATCGCGCGCCGCCACGGCGACGCCGACACGGGCGACGGCGTACGCCGGACGGGATCGCTGACGCTCGACCTGCTCGCCCGCACGGCCACGCGCAACGGCCGGCGGATCGAGCTGCTGAACAAGGAATATCAACTGCTCGACTATCTGACCCGGCACGCGGGGCAGGTGGTGACGCGGACGATGCTGATCGAGGCGATCTGGGACTACAGCTTCGACCCCGGGACCAACATCGTCGACGTGCATGTCAGCCGGCTGCGCGCCAAGATCGACGGTGCGGGCGAGCCGCCGATGATCCGCACGGTGCGGGGTGCCGGATATCGGCTGGACGCGGTCTGAGATGCAACGCCTGCGACCGACGGCCGCGCTGCGCGGCGCGTTGTGGATCACGCTGATCGCGCTGATCGCGACCGGCACTGCGTTGACGGTGCAGTATGTGCAGACGGTGCGGTTGCTCGATGCGCGGGTGCAGGCGAGCGTCGATGACGAGGCGGCGGCGCTGATCGAACGTTATCAGGGGGCGGGGCCGCTGGCGGTGGTGCAGGCGGTGTCGCGCGCGGTAGAACGCCCGCGCGTCACCGATTTCATCTACCTGATGACCGATGTTGCGGGACAGCCAGTCGCCGGCAATCTTGCCAGCTGGCCGGACGAGATCGACCGGACCGGTTACCGCACGTTCGACACGCAAATTTCCACAACACGCGGCACCATGGCAGAGCGGCAGGTCGCGGCGCGTACGGTCCTGCTCGGCGGCGACTACCGGTTGCTGGTCGGCAGCCTGTCCGACGACCGCCGCCTGCTGCACGACCGCTACGTGTCGGCATTGATCTGGTCGTTGCTGGCGACCGGCGTGATCGGACTGCTGTTCGGTTTCTGGTACAGCCGTCGCGGTCTCGCCTTCCTCGATGCGGCGAGTGCGGCGGGTGACCGTTTCCGCGCCGGGCACCTTGACGAGCGGCTGCCGGTGACGCGGCGCGGCGACGAGTATGATCGGCTGGCCGGAACGCTGAATCACGGCTTTGCCGAAATCGAGCGGCTGGTCGATACGCTGCGTACCGCCACCGATGCCCTGGCGCACGACCTGAAGACGCCGTTGACGCGGATCCGGTCGCGGATCGACCTGGCAGCGTTGCAGGGCGAGGCGAACGGCGTGGCGGGCGATATCCGCGCCGATCTCGATGCGTTGCTGCGCACGATCGACGACACGCTACGGCTGGCGCGGGCCGAGACGACGATGGCGAGCGAGTTCGCACCGGTCGATCTGGCAGAGATCGTGCGCGAGGCTGGCGAACTGTTCGAACCCGTGGCCGAGGATCGCGGGGTGACGCTGACGGTCAACGTCGTGCCGGCGCGCCTGGACGGGGTACGATCGCTGCTCGGGCAACTGGTCGCGAACCTGATCGACAATGCGGTGAAGTACAGCCCGGCGGGTGGCGCGGTGACGGTGTCGCTGACGGAAGCGGACGACGGGATCAGGCTCAGCGTCGCCGATACCGGGCCGGGCATTCCCGCCGACCAGCGTGAGCGGGTGCTGGCGCGGTTCGTGCGGCTCGACACCAGCCGACAGGCGGAGGGCAGCGGCCTGGGGCTCAGTATCGTGCAGGTGGCGGCGCGCGTCCACGGTGCGGTGCTATCGCTGGACGATAACCGCCCGGGACTGCGCGTGACCGTTCGGTTCAACGGCGACAACACCCGGCGATCATAGTTTTGGTGAGAAGGACAGGGGTGATGCGGATGCCTTTGGCCGCGTCAGCGCGGATATGCCCTGACCGGCCACGCCGCTTGAATTGCCTGATGTGTAAATTAAACACGAAATCAAGCGTGAACGCAGCCAGCGGTGTAGCGATTATGACTCGAAACATGAACTTATCCGGATCAGATGAATTTACGCGATCAATAATGAGCGGAGTAGATCATACCCATTCGACCGTTACATCGGAATGTTCCGATACGAGCGCCCGAATGCTGTTCACAATTGATGCGCACGCGGAATAATATGTTAACATCGACAGATCGGGGCGTCCATTTGCCACGAATGCGGAATATCGCCGCGAACTCCGGGCTGAGCCGGCTGAGGTCCTTGAAGCCGCGGTGTCACGCCGCCCGAGCCCGAGTAGCAAGACGATACCGGCTAGAACCGCCGGACGCAGGTCCACCGGCTCGGCGCCCGGGTTTGCCGAGCCGTCGGCCAGGGGGTTTTTAAGCGCACATACCATGCCGTCGCGGAGGAAGGCGTCACGTTCCGGCATATTGCTGAAGCGGTTGGTCGTCAGCTCGGCGTGCCGATGCAGTCCGTCTCGTGCGCGGGGCGTCTTCGACGGACGCCGACGGGCGATGGACCTGGTCGAACTGACGGTCCTTACGCTGGGCGAGCGGCGGCTGACCGGGCAGGGCGGGGGTTTATTCTCGCCAGCCTCCGGCGCGACGTCCCCGCCTGGACTAGGCGGCCACCGCCCGCGCCTCGAGCGCGCCGGGGTCGGCGATCGTGATCGTACGACCGCCGGGGAGCCGGATGATTTCCGCATCCTTCAGGTTCGTCATCTGGCGGCTGACGGTTTCGATCGTCAGGCCGAGGATGTCGGCGATCTGGCCGCGCGAAAGCGGCAGGTCGAACGTGACCGGCCCGCCCATGGTACCCCTGCACCCGGTCGATGCGGTGCGCGATGCCATGTCCATCAGGAAGCCGGCGATCCTTTCGGCCGCCGACGTCCGGGCGAGCGTCAGCATCCGCGCGCGCGCCACGTTGAGCGCGGCGAGCGTCCGCTGCAGAAGCAGGCGCTCCATCCGTGCGTGATCGGTCAGCACGCGTTCGAACGCGGCGCGCGGGAAGACGCACAGTTCCGCGTCGGTCAGCGCGGTGATCGTGAAGTCGGCGCGGCCGGCATAGGGCTGCCCGACGAAATCGGCCGCGTAGAGCAGGCCGACAATCTGTTCGCGGCCGTCCTGGGTCGAGGCGACCAGCTTGAGCACGCCGGACAGCAGGTTGGCGCAGATGATGCTCGTGTCGCCCGCCCAGATTACGGTTTCGCCGCGGCTCACGCTCTGTTTGCGGCCGATCGTGTTCAGCGCGGCCAGTTCGTCGTCCGTCAGGCTGCCGCACAGCGCTTCGTCGCGGACCGCGCAATCGGCACAGATCGTCGTCGTGAGCATGCCGCCGATATAGCCGCATCGCGGCGCAAATCGCGCATCAATTCGCGTTGTCGCCGACACGGCCCCATAGGCCGCCCGGACCGGCAGCGTTCCGGGCGGTTGCCGTCACCGGTTTGCCGGCGCCTCCGCGTCGTCCTCGATCGGCAGATGGAATTCGTGCCAGATGCCGTTGAGGATGCCGAAGCCAACCGCGAGGCCGAGGCCCAGGACCCAAGTGAAATACCACATGCTACATGCTCCAGATCGGGCGGTTCAGTAGAAATCGGGGTTGGTGGCGACCGCGTGCGTTGTCACGCGTCCCCACATCACCCGGTAGGCCCAGGCGGTGTAGGCGATGATGATCGGCAGGAAGACCGCCGTCACGAACAGCATGATGCCGAGCGTCTTGGGAGTCGACGAGGCGTTCCACACCGTCAGGCTGGAATGCATGTCGATGCTGGACGGCAGGATATACGGGAACATCGATAGCCCGACGGTCGCGATGATGCCGATCGCGGAAGCCGACGACCCTGTGAACGCCGCGGCTTCCCACCGGCGGTGGATGCCGACCAGGGCGAGCAGCGCGCCGCCGAACCCCAGCACCGGCGCGACCCGCATCCAGGGATGGATCGCGTAATTGTTCAGCCACGCGCCAGCGGCGATTTCGCTGGTAGTGCGCAACGGGTTGGACGGCCCGAACGGATCGACATCGCCCACAATGCGGAAGCCGATGTCGGTGAAGGCGACGAAGATCCAGCCGGCGGCGAACAGCGCGACCGACAGCAGACCGGCGACGGTGCCGAACCGCTTGGCGCGATCATGCACCACGCCGCGTTCGATCTTGATCGCCAGCCACGCGCTGCCATGCAGCACCAGCATGGCCACCGACAGCAGGCCGCACAGCAGCGTGAACGGCGTGAACAGGCCGAGGAAGCTGCCGTCGAAGAAAGCGCGCAAATCGCTGTCGAGCCGGAACGGGGCACCGGTCAGCACGTTGCCGACCGCCACGCCGAACACCAGAGCGGGCACGAACCCGTCGACGAACAACGCCCAGTCCCACCGCGACCGCCATGCCGCGTCGGGCCGCTTTGACCGGTATTTGAACCCGACCGGCCGCAGGATCAGCGAGGCCAGAACAACGAACATGGCGAGGTAGAAGCCCGAGAAGCTGACCGCATAGACGAACGGCCAGGCCGCGAAGATCGCGCCGCCGCCCAGGATGAACCAGACCTGGTTGCCTTCCCATGTCGGCCCGACGGAGTTGATGACCAGGCGGCGTTCGGCGTCGGTCTTCGCCACGAAGGGCAGCAGGGCCGCGACGCCGAGATCGTAGCCGTCGGTCAGCGCGAAGGCGATGAGGAGAACGCCCATCAGCGCCCACCAGAGAATGCGAAGCGTTTCATAGTCGAACATCGTCTTGTCTCCTGTCAGGCGGCGGCGGGCAGCGCGGGGATATCGGCGGGCGCAGGTGCCGGATCCTCGTCATGCTCGAACGGCCCCTTGCGGATCGTCTGCAGGATCAGCCGGACCTCGATCACCGCCAGCGTGCCGTACAGGCCGGTGAAGCCGATGATCGTCGTCCACAGCGCGCCGCGGGTAAGCGACGAGGCGGCCAGGAAGGTCGGCAGCACGCCTTCGATCGCCCAGGGCTGGCGGCCGACCTCGGCCAGCATCCAGCCCAGTTCGATCGCGATCCACGGTAGGGGGATGGCGATCACCGCAACTTTCAGGAACCAGCGCGTCTGCATGTGCAGCCGGAGCGAGGTGAGCACGAACGCCGCGCCGAACAGCGCGATCATCGCGAAGCCGATGGCGGCCATGATCCGGAAGCTCCAGAACATCAGCGGCACGTTGGGCACTACGTCCCACGCCGTGGTGGCGATGAGCTGCGGGCTGGCCGTGCGCGGGTCGGCGACGTGCGCCTTGAGCAGCAGCGCATAGCCCAGGTCGCGCTTGTGCGCCTCGAACCGTGCCCGCTGCACCAGGTTGGCCGGATCCGCCTTCAGCCGCTCGACCGCGTCATAGGCGACGACGCCCGAGGTGATCCGCTCCTGCGCCTGCAGCACCAGTTCCGACATGCCGGTGACCGTACCGTCCAGGCTGCGCGTGGCGATCAGCCCGAGTACCCAGGGCACCTGCACCTCGTAGCGCGTTTCGCGCGCGGCGACGTCGGGGATGCCGAACAGCGTGAGGCCGGCGGGTGCGGGCGCGGTGTGCCAGGCGGCCTCGATCGCGGCGAGCTTCATCTTCTGGTTGTCGGTCAGTGCATAGCCGCTTTCGTCGCCGAGGATGACGACGGACAGCGACGCGGCCAGCCCGAACGCCGCAGCGACCGTCATCGACCGGCGCGCGACCGCCATGTACCTGCCCCGCAGCAGCCAGAAGGCCGAGATGCCGAGCACGACCACCGCGGCGCAGACATAGCCCGCGCTGACGGTGTGGACGAACTTGGCCTGGGCGATGGGGTTGAACAGCACGGCGCCGAAATCGGTCACTTCCATCCGCATCGTTTCCGGGTTGAACGCGGCGCCGACCGGGTTCTGCATCCAGCCGTTGGCGACCAGGATCCACAGCGCCGAAAGGTTCGTGCCGAGCGCGACCAGGAAGGTGACGATGAGATGGCCGAGCTTCGACAGGCGATCCCAGCCGAAGAACATGATGCCGACGAACGTGGCTTCGAGGAAGAACGCCATCAGTCCTTCGATCGCCAGCGGCGCACCGAAGATGTCGCCGACATAGTGCGAGAAATACGACCAGTTGGTGCCGAACTGGAATTCCATCGTCAGCCCGGTCGCGACGCCGAGCACGAAGTTGATCGCGAAGATGCGCCCCCAGAACCGCGTGATGACGCGCCAGATCGGCCGGTTCGTCATGACGTAGACCGATTCCATGATGACGAGCATCATCGACAGGCCGAGCGTCAGCGGCACGAACAGGAAGTGATAAAGGGCGGTCAGAGCGAATTGCAGCCGCGACAGATCAATTACCGCGAGGTCCATCGAAAAGGTCTCCTACCGGTTTGAATGCCGGTTCCCGGCGCCGATACGGCGGGCGCACGGACCGGACATTGACCGCGGTCAAAGACCCGCCGAAGCCGGTCGGGCGAAAGCGACGGCATGACCATGGCATATGAAGACCGCGCCGCAACCGCGCGACCCGCCCCCGACCGGATCGCCGCGCGCGACCGCAGACGCTGGCTGACGGCGGTGACTGCGGACGGGGGCCGCGCGACCACTGCCACGCAATTTCTGGTGCTCGACAGCGTCGCCGCGATCGGTTTTGCCGGGGGGCTGGCCGGGGCGATCGTGGCGGTGCCGCAGGGTGTGGCGGCCATGCTGCCATGGGCGGGGCTGGCCGCGGCATCCGGGGTTGCGCGCGGCCTGTTTGCGATGCTGTCGGCGCGGATCGGCGCGGCGGGGGCGGAAGGCGCGAAGACCGCGTTGCGCCGTCGCATCGTCGGCGCGGCGCTGCACCGCGATCCCGCCTCTGCGATCACGACCGGTGCGTTCATGAGCGCGGTGGTCGACGAAGTGGAGGCGCTGGACGGGTATGTCGCGCGGTTCCTGCCGGCCCGCAAGGCGGCCGCGCTGGCCCCGATCCTGATCCTGGCGGCGACCGCGGCGGCCAGCCCGGTCGCGGCCGGTATCCTGGCTGCGACGCTTTTGCCTTTCATAGTCGCGATGATCTTGGCGGGGGGCGCCGCGGCCGACCAGTCGCGCCGCCAGTTCGTCGCGCTTGCCCGACTGACCAGCCACTTTGCCGACCGGGTTCGCGCGTTGCCGATCATCCTGGCGTTCCGGGCAGAGGACCGCGAAACCCGGGCGATCGGCCGATCCGCCGACGAACTGTCCGCGCGCACGATGCGCGTGCTGCGCGTTGCCTTCCTGTCGTCCGGGTCGCTTGAATTCTTCGCGGCGCTGTCGGTCGCGCTGGTCGCGGTCTATTGCGGCTTCAACCTGCTCCACCTGTTGCCCTTCGCGGCACCGGAAGAGCTCGATATCGGCCGGGCGTTCTTCGTGCTGGCGCTGGCGCCGGAATTTTACGCGCCGATGCGCCGCCTGGCTGCGGCCTATCACGACAAGCAGGCGGCGGAGACGGCGGCCGACCGGCTCGCCGCGCTGCCCGCGGTCCATGCCGCAGCGGCGATACCGATGCCGACCGGGCCGATCGACATCAGGTTCGACCGGGTCACGATCCGGTATCCGGGCGAGGCGCGCGCAGCGGTGTCGGACGTGTCGTTCACCGTCCCCGCGGGACGCATCGTGGCGCTGCTTGGCCCGTCGGGCAGCGGCAAGTCGAGCCTGCTGCATCTTCTGCTCGGCCTCGCGCCGCTGGGCAGCGGCACCGTCCGCGTCGCCGGCGTGCCGCTGGCCCCCGGTGCCTCGCTGGCGGAAATCGCATCCTGGGCGGGGCAGCATCCGCTGATCGTCGCGGGGACGATCTGCGAAACCCTGACGCTCGCCCGCCCCGCCGCGACCGCGCGGGAGATCGACGCGGTCGTGCGTCACGCCGGCCTGACGCCGATGCTCCACGCGCGGCCCGGCAGCCTGGACGGCCCGATCGACGCGCGGGGTGGCGGGCTGTCGGGGGGCGAGCGGCGCCGGATCGCGCTGGCGCGCGCACTGCTGAAGCCCGCGCCGATCATGCTGCTCGACGAGCCTACCGCGCATCTCGACGCAGAAGCCGAGGCGGCGCTGATCACGACGATCACGGTTGCCTGCCGCGGTCGCACCACGCTGATCGCGACGCACAGCGAGCGGCTTGCCGGCATCGCCGACCAGATCATCCGCCTCGGAGACGCCGCATGACCACGCCGCTCGACGCACTGATCGCTGCGGAACGCAGCCGCCAGCGGGGCGTGCTGCGCCGCGCCGCGCTATATGCCGCGCTGGTCGCGGCGGCCTCGGTCATACTGCTCGGCCTGTCGGGCTGGTTCATCACTGCCGCCGCGATCGCTGGGCTTGCCGGGCCAGCCGTGGCGACGGCGTTCAACTACATGCTCCCGAGTGCCGGCATCCGCCTGCTGGCGATCGTGCGGACGGGCGCGCGCTACGGCGAACGGCTGGCGAGCCACGATGCGGCGTTCGGCGCGCTCGCGCGCATCCGGCCCGCGGTGTTCGCGGCGCTGGCCGCACAGCCGCCCGCGGTCGCGCTCGGCTTTACGACCGGGGAGGCGACCGCGCGGATGGTCGGCGATGTCGATGCGATCGAAATGCGTTTCGTGCGGCGGTCCGCGCCGTGGGGCGCCGCCGCCGCACTGTCTGCGGGCCTGTGCCTGGCGGCGCTCGGCGGGATTGCCGCCGCCGTGCTGGCCGCGGCCTGCACGGCGCTGCTGCTGATCGCCGGCAGGTTCCTGTCCGAACGGATCGCGGCGCCCGGCCGCGCGGTACAGCGGGCGGCGGGCCAGTTGCGCGACAGTTTCGCCGGGCTGGCCGATGCCGCGCCCGAATTGCGCTGTTTCGGGCTGGAAGAGTGGGCGGCAACGCGGATCGACGCGCAGAGCCGGGTCCTGGCGGCGGCGCAACGCAGTCATGCGAACGCCGCCGCCTGGTTCGACCTGCTGCACGCCGGCACGATCGGCATCGCCGCGGCCGGCACCGTGGCGCTTGCCGCGGGATCAGGTGCGCCACGCGCGGCGCTGGCCGCACTGGCCGCGGCGATGACGGTCGATGCGGCCGGTCCGTTGCTGCGCGCGATGATCGACCGCGGTCGCCTGATCGAGGCGCAGGTGCGGCTCGACGCGGTCTTTGCGCCGGCGGCGGCGCCAGCCGTGCGGGCGCGGGTTCGCGATCGTGCGCCCGCGGTCGCCCTGACCCTGCTGGTCGACAGCTGCGTCGCGGCACCGGGCACGCGACTGGCGCTGACGGGGCCGTCGGGCAGCGGCAAGACGACGCTGGTCGAACAGCTGCTGGGGCTACGGACGAGCGCGCCGGGTCGGCTGAGGCTGGGCGGCGCGGACGTCACGACGCTGGCACCCGACGGCCTGCGCCGTTGCTTTGCCTGGGCGCCGCAGGACGCGATGCTGCTGTCGGGCACCGTGCGCGACAATCTGGCGCTGGCGAACCCGGAGGCCGACGACGCGACCCTGTGGCGGGCGCTGCACGATGCCGCGTTGGATGCGCGGATCCGAGCGCTCGACCACGGGCTCGACAGCTGGATCGGCGAGAACGGCGCGCGGCTTTCGGGCGGCGAGCGGCGCCGGCTGGCAGTAGCGCGCGCCTATTGCGCGGACGCGCCCTGGCTGTTGCTGGACGAACCGAGCGAAGGACTGGACGGGGCATCTGAGGCGCTGCTGGCGGAACGGCTGGTCGACCGGTTGAACCGGACGGGGCAGGGCCTGATCGTCGTCAGCCATCGCCCGGCGCTGACCGCGATCTGCACGCAACGGCTGGATCTGGCGCCGGGTGCGGCCCGGTTGCGCGACGCCGCCTGATCAGGCCGCCGCGCGCCCCGCCAGTCGGGCGTGATCGCGAATGACGACCGACCGCCCGCCGGGAAGCGCGATGATCCCGGCCACGCGCAGCGCGGTGACCTGCCGGCTGACTGTCTCGATCGTCAGCCCCAGCACCGCGCCGATTTCGGACCGGCTCATCGGCAGATCGAACTTCCCCGCAGCGGCGCCGGCATCATCCAGCCGGCGCGCCATATCGATCAGGAACGTCGCGACCTTGGCACGCGCGGTCTTGCGACTCAGGATCAGCATCCACTTACGCGCGTCGTTCAACGTGGCGAGCGCGCGGCGCAGCAACAACCGTTCGGCGGCGGGATGATCGTCGAGCACGTGGCGGAGCGCGGCGCGCGGATAGATGCACAGATCGGCGTCGCACAGCACCTGGACCGTGTCGCTCGCGCTGTCGGCAAAGAGTTCGCCGACAAAATCCCCGGGAAACAGCAGGCCGACGATATGGTCTTGGCGGTCAGGCCCGGCGCGGACGACCTTGAGCACCCCGGACACGAGATTCGCGCAGATCGCATTGCGATCGCCAGTCCAGACCAACACCTGCTCGGCGGCGACCGTGCGGCGCAGTCCGATCGCGTGGATCCGCGCCAGATCGCCGTCATCGAGTGCCGAGCATAGCGCGCTGTCGCGGACCGCGCAGGTCGAACAGCGCGGCGGCGCGACGGCCGTGCGCCGTTCAGACCGCACTGCTGAAGCGTCCAGGTGCAGTCGGCCGGTACAGGTCGAGCGCGCTGGCGATCGTCCGCGCATAGGGCAGCGCATCGGTCGCCAGGTGCAGCACAGTGCCTTGCCACGCGACCAGACCGTGGTGCTCGAAGGCAAGAAGTTGCGCGCGGATGGCATCGATGTCGGCGATCGCCGTCAGATCGGCGATGCCGCGCGTCAGGATCGACTCGATCGCGCGCCCGCGGACCCGGTCCTCCGTCGTACGACGCAGCCCGCGCGCCGTCGCGAAGCCGCCGGCGTCGATCCGCATGCCGTAACGGCCGCTATTCTTTTCGTTCTGCAGCAGCGCGCCGGGAAAATCGCTGATCGCACTGGCACCCAGACCGATCAGGGTCTGCGCCGGATCCGCGGTGAAGCCCTGGAAGTTGCGACGGAGCGTGCCCGTCACGCTGGCGCGCGCCAACGCATCGTCGGGCCGCGCGAAATGATCGAAGCCGACCGCGACATAGCCGGCATCGGTCAGCACCTCGTACGCCAGCGCAGCTTGTGCAAAGCGCGCTTCGGCATCGGCCAGCGCCGTCGCGTCGATCCGGCGCTGGCGCGGGACGAGGGCCGGGACATGCGCATAGCCGAACACCGCCAGCCGATCCGGTCCCATCGCGATGCTGTCGCGCAGCGTCGCCAGCACACTCGCCTCGGTCTGCCCGGGCAGACCGTACATCAGGTCGAAATTGATCGACGCCACTCCCACCGCGCGCAGCAGCGTCACGCTGCGCTGGATATCGGCCACGGGCTGTACGCGGCCGATCGCCGCCTGCACCTGCACATCGAGCGTCTGCACTCCCAGGCTCACGCGCGACACCCCCGTGGCGCCGAGCACCGCCGCCCAATCGGCATCGAAGCCACGCGGATCGATCTCGATCGACAGGACCGGGGCCTCGCACCGGAAGGCGCGGCGGAGATGCGCGACCAGGGCTTCGAACAGCGCGGGGGCGATCGCGTTCGGGCTGCCCCCGCCGAACGCGATGCTGCCGATCCGCACGTCGCCGACGCGTTCGGTCAACAACGCGATCTCCGTGTCGAGGGCAGTCATGTAAGCCTCGAGACGCCCCGTCCGGTTCGCCGCGCCGGTATTGCACCCGCAATACCAGCAGATCGAACGGCAATAGGGGATATGCAGGTACAGCGAGACCGGCGCGTCCGGATCGACGCCGGCAAGCGCGTCGGCCATGTCGCGGGGACCGACGGTGTCGCCGAACTCCGCTGCGGTGGGGTAGCTCGTGTAGCGCGGGACCGCGCGGGCGAGCAGTTCTGGATGATAGGACCACATGCCGGCGTGGTGCGCCCCGACCCCACGCTGGTCTTTGATCCGCGTCAAACCCGTCCTTGACCGCAATCAAGGTGCCTGGTCGAGACCTTTTCTAGGGCTCGATCAACCAGTCAGGAGTTGGTCATGATCCATTGTTCGTTCGGCAGCCTCGTTCTCGTCGCCCTGTGTGCCGCAACCGCCGGCGTTGCCGTGGCCGGCCCGGCTGCGGCGCAGGACGCACCCACCGCCGCAACCACGCAGGCGTCCGTGCGCCGCGGGATACGGGCCGGCGATGCGCTGGTCCGGGTCCGCGCCATCATGGTCGCGCCCAACGAGCGGTCGGGCAGTGTCCTTCCCACCTTCCCCGGCGAGCGGGTGCGCATCACCAACAGTGTCATGCCCGAAATCGACGCGACCTATATGGCGACCGACCATGTCGGGTTCGAACTGATCGCCGCGACAACCAGGCACCGGGTGGACGGGCGAACCGGCACGACCGGGTCGATCGGCAAGCTCGCGTCGACCTGGGTGCTGCCGCCGACGCTGACCGCACAATATCATTTCAACCCGCGCGGTAGCGTACGTCCTTATGTCGGCGCCGGGCTGAACTATACGATCTTCTGGAACGAGGCGGCGTCGAAGGGCCTGGAAAGGGCGGCGGGATCGACCGGCGTGCGGATGAGGGACAGCTTCGGCTGGGCGGCGCAGGCCGGCATCGACGTCGACGTCACGCCCAGGATGTTCGTCAATCTGGACGTCAAATATATCGACATCGATACCAGCGCGCGGCTGCGCACGACAGCGATCGGTACGCAGACCGTTCGGGTCGGCCTCGACCCGCTGGTCTTCGGCATCGGACTGGGCCTTCGTCTATAGGCTCGGGTCGAGGCGAATATGCCGGCCGCGGTCCGGGACGTTCCCGCGGGTAACCGGTCTGGTCCATCGCAGTCGGGGCTGCATGGGCCGGATCACGTGCGGCCGCCTTGCCGGCAGGATCATCCGCACCGTTTCGCTGCCCGAGGGCAACCGGATGCCTTTTGCCTACCAATCGAAGCGGGAAGCGATGTCGTCAGCCTCCGTCGTGCCGAGAACGGGGGCAAGACGCGCGCGCAGGGCAGTTCGCCATGCCGGCCGTACCTCGAACTCCGCATCGTAGAGTTCATCGCCGGCCTCTTCATGCACCGTTCCGATGATGCCCAGCACTAGCGCCATGCTGAAGACGTCCACGAACATCGGTTCGGGCTTCCATGCACCCGCGCCATGCCACGCATGCAGGATCGCACCGGTTGCACGGTCGAGGATGAACGGATCACCGCCCTGATCCGCCACGATGAGCCACTCGTCCAGCCAGTCCATAGTCTCGAACCGAGACTTTTCTGGGACAGGCCACGCTCCGGCGATCTTGCGGCATGTGAGGGCGCGCTGGCGGCTGAGCGGCTCTCGGCTCCTCCAACATGACGCGCGACCGTGTCTGCACCGGGCTCGCCGCGATCGAGCGCGAATATCGCGGATGCGTCCAGAACGACCGCTGTCATGCCGAATTATCTCGATCGTGGACTGACGGGAGATGGAACTCATGGCGTCGTGATCGCTGCGCTGTCAGTGATCGTCTTCGGACGGGGTGTCATGATGGCCCTTCCGCCGACGGCGGAGACGGGGCGGACTTCGAACTGCAACCTTTGTCGGCGATCAAGGACATGCTCGACCGCTTCGAACATGGGTAGGTGCCTTAGCGCGTCGTCACCGATTTCGGGAACCACATATGAACATGATCGATACGCAGTCGTCCGGCCAGACAGTTCCGGCGGGGATTGCGGATCGGCGTCGTCCGCTGACGCCCGACATGCTGCGGCGGATGAACGGGTATTGGCGGGCCGCCAACTACCTGTCCGTCGGCCAGATCTATCTGCGCGACAATGCGATGCTGG
>NZ_MOLY01000030.1 GCF_001956315.1 Sphingomonas montana
CCGCGCCGCGCTCTTCCTGACCGCCGCCCCGCCGCAGGCCGGCCCCGCGACCCCCCTCGCCCATGCCGACCTCTGGCTACGCAGCGCTGCCGGCCCGGCGCACGACCTGGCGATGGCACGCGGTCCCGCCGCACCGGCAGCGCCCCCCGGCCCAGGCTCCGGCTTCGCCGCTGGTCAGGCCTCGGGTGACGGCGCGTCACTTCCCCCCGGTGCCGCCCTCGCCCCTGCCCCCGACCGTCATCCAGACGACAGCCGGGATCCCGATCCGGCTGGCGCCGACACGTCACCGGACGGATATTCCGGTCCCCGCCGGGACGACGCCGGCGGTATCGAAGGTGCGGATGACGCGGGTGGTCAGGACGGCGCGAACCATGCGCTTGTCCCTGACCCAGACCACCCCGCCACGAACCGTCATCCCGGCGAAAGCCGGAATTTCGCTCCGGTCGGGGACGCCCGCACCATGAACACCCACGCCTACACCGCAACTTCGACAACTTCGGCCCCGCGCGCCGTGCCGCTCCACCCCGACTACCGCGCGCACTGGACCGCGGAGGACTGGGCGCGGGCGGAGGCGGCGGGGCTGCTCGTGCTGGCCGTCCCCGTAGCGCCGACCTGCCCGACCGCCGCGGCCGAGGCGGTGTCCGACCGCACCTTCGGGCTCGGCTCCGAAACCGTATCCGAACTGATGGAGACCTTCCCCGGCCGGCTGCAGCTGCTGTCGCGCGCCATGGCCCGGCTGAACCCGCCAGATCCCGACGCCCCGCCCCGGGCGCCGGTCGTCCCCGCCCCGGCCCCGCACGTCTGGCGCGAGGAAGGCGGTATCTGGCGCACCACCTTCCCGCCGCCGCCCGGTTTCACCGGCGAGGAACAGTGCGACTATGGCGACGAGGATTATGAACGCGCGCTCACCGATGAGGAACAGGACATCGCCGAGGCATTCGAACTGCGCGATCCCGCCCGCGTCGCCCACAGCGCTCAACGCGACGCGTGGTTCGCCGGCGCCGGAGACCCCGGCCCGTCCCTGGCCGATCAAGCCGAAGAGCCTCCAGCGCAAGACACCCCAACCCCGGCCCCGAACCCGAACCGTCATTCCGGCGAAAGCCGGGATCGCCCTTCGCTCGGGGGCAACCTGTCACCAATGGAAGATCCCGGCCACCGCCGGGATGACGCATCCGGTCAGGCCGCGCCGCTCCACCATCCCGATGACCCCCGCGACGCCGAAACCCACAACCTTCCCCGGATCGGACCCGACCCCGCCACCACCGCCCACACCCCCCGTCGCGGCACGCAGAACGAAGCGGTCACGCAACATTCCTCATCCCCGGAACCGATACCCGCGCCCACCCGTCATTAAAGCGCGCCGGCCTGTGCATCCTTCACCGGTGCGGGTCGTTACGCACCCATCTCAATCGGGCAAGGGATTTCCATGAGCATCTTCGACAAGATCCAGCACGCCATCTTCGGCGACAAGGGCCTGCTCGGCACCGGCATCGGCGCGACCAAGGCCCCGGCCCCCGCCGCCGCGCCGGCATCCGCGGCACCCCGCGCGCCCGGCGTCTCGCCCGCGCCCGCCGCACCGGTCATTCCGGTGGCACCCGCCGCCGCCCCGCATCCCGTCGACGTCGAAGCCGTACTGACCGCAAAGGCCGCCGCGCTCGGCAAGCCCAGCAACTGGCGCACCTCGATCGTCGATCTCATGATGCTGCTCGGCCTCGACAGCAGCCGCCAGAACCGGACCGAACTGGCGCGCGAACTCGGCTACACCGGCAGCACGGAAGACAGCGCGGCGATGAACATCTGGCTTCATCGCCAGGTCATGACCAAGCTCGCCCAGAATGGCGGCGTCGTCCCGCCCGCGCTGCGCGACTGATTTAGCCACATCCACTCCCTACAGAACAGGAACAGACACATGGTCGACACCAGCCACGACATCCGCACCCTCAACGGCCTGATCGCCACCGTCATCGACAGTGCGGAAGGCTATAGCGAATCCGCAAAGGACATCGAAGGCGGCCGGTTCGGCGCGATCTTCACCAGCCGCGCCGCGGAACGCCGTCAGGTCGCCGCCAGCCTGCAGGGCGAAGTCGTCCGGCTCGGCGGCAATCCGGAGGATGACGGCACGATCCTCGCATCCGCACACCGCCTGTTCGTCAATCTGAAGTCTACCGTCACCGGATCGGACGACAAGGCGATCGTCGACGAGGTCGAGCGCGGCGAAGACCACATCAAGGCCAAGTTCGAGGCAGCGATGCAGGACGGCGACGTATCCCCGCAGGTTCAGTCCGTCATCAAGGACGCCTACGCCTCGGTCCGCCAGGGTCACGACCAAATGCGTGACATCAAGCACGCGATGGAAGGCCAGGCCTGACGAAAAGGGGCGGTGTCGCACAACGCGGCACCGCCCCTCTCGTTATTTCAACATCCCGGACCCGATATGGGATCTGGGGTTTTTTATTCCTCTTTACTTGCCGTCTTCTTTCTCTTCCCCCTTCACCCCGTTCACGCCCTCGACCGCCTGCTGTCCTGCCGAACCATAATCGGCCTGCCCGCCTTCCAGCATGGCGTCCTTGTCTTCCGGTTTCGGCTCGGTATCCGGGGTCGTCTTCGGATCGGTCATCGCGTCGCTCCTCTTTGGGTCACCGCAACGAAACGAGCCCCCCGCCTCGCCGTTCCGGCTTGCACCCGCCGTCCACCGCTTTAGGAAGCGGCACGAGATATCAGGGGATGACCATATGACCACGCCGCTCAGGATCGCGCTCGCCGGGCTCGGCACCGTCGGCGGTGGCGTGGTGAAGCTGCTCGATGCGAACCGCGCGCTCATCGAACGCCGCGCCGGCCGCGAAATCCGCATCGTCGCCGTCTCCGCGCGCGACCGCACCCGCGATCGCGGCGTCGACCTGTCCCGCTTCGACTGGGTCGACGACGCCGCCACGCTGTCCGCCCGCGACGATATCGACGCGGTGGTCGAACTGATCGGCGGTTCGGACGGCCCCGCCCTCACCCTCGCCCGCACCACGCTAGCCAGCGGCCGCGCCTTCGTCACCGCCAACAAGGCGATGATCGCGCATCACGGCCTCGAACTTGCCGAAACCGCCGAACGGACCGGCGCCGCGCTGAAATATGAAGCCGCGGTGGCCGGCGGCATCCCGGTCATCAAGGGCCTGCGGGAAGGGGCGGCTGCCAACGAGATCGCCCGCGTCTACGGAATCCTGAACGGCACCTGCAACTACATCCTCACCACCATGGAGTCCGAGGGCCGCGATTTCGCCGACGTCCTGGCCGACGCGCAGGCGCTCGGCTATGCCGAAACCGATCCCAGCTTCGATATCGACGGCATTGACGCGGCCCACAAATTGTCGATCCTCGCCAGCCTTTGCTTCGGCACCGCAATCGACTTCTCCGCCGTTACTGTCTCCGGCATCCGCACCATCATCGCCGCCGACATCGCGGAGGCCGCTGCCCTGGGCTACCGCGTCCGCCTGATCGGGCTTGGCGAATCAAACGCGCATGGCCTGTTCCAGCGCGTCCACCCCTGCCTCGTCCCGCTTGGCCACCCGCTGGCCCATGTCGCCGGCTCGCTCAACGCGGTGGTGGCGGAGGGCAATTTCGTCGGTCGCCTGCTGTTCGAAGGGCGCGGTGCCGGCGAAGGCCCCACCGCCTCCGCGGTCGTCGCCGACCTGATCGACGTGGCCCGCGGCGAAACCGGCCCGGCCTTCGCGATGCCGGTCGCCGCATTGACGGTCTCCGCTCCGGCCGCCCCCGGCGACCGCCGCGGACGGGCCTATCTGCGCTTCACGGTGGCGGATCGCCCGGGCGTGCTTGCCGAAATCACGGCCGCAATGCGCGACGCGGGTGTTTCCATCGAAAGCATGGTGCAGCGCGGCGCCGACACCGACGGCCGCGTCCTGCTTGTCATGGTCACTCATGTCTGTCCGGAACGTGCGGTGACGGACGCCCTCGACCGTCTGGACGGATCGCAAAGCATTACCGGCCGACCGATGCTGATGCATATTCTCGACGTCTGACCGCTTTTCCGGGTTTTCACCTTTGGTGGCCGTCACGAATTCCGATGATTTCCATCACTCGGAACGGTCGGGGTGTCGGGGGCCGACAAAGTCGCGCCTCGGCGGACACCGCTGTCATCGTCGGTCAGGCCGGGGGTAACAGCCTCGACAACTCGGACCCCCGCCTTTATCGCCACGTCCAAGAAACAGATGCGAGGATGGCAGACACATGGTGAAAGCAAGCAAGGCCCTCGATCGGGTTCTCGTCCTCGAAATGGTTCGCGTCACCGAAGCGGCGGCGATCGCCGCATCGACACTCGTCGGGCGTGGCGATGAAAAAGCCGCCGATGCCGCCGCAGTTGAAGCGATGCGCGCCGCCTTCAACGAACTGGAATTTGACGGCACCGTCGTGATCGGCGAAGGGGAACGCGACGAGGCACCGATGCTGTTCATCGGCGAAAAGGTCGGCACCGGCCGCGGTCCTAAGATCGACATTGCGCTGGATCCGCTCGAAGGCACCACCATCACGGCGAAGAACGGTCCCAACGCCCTTGCGGTTCTCGCCATTGCCGAGGAAGGCGGCCTGCTGAACGCACCGGACGTCTACATGGACAAGCTGGCGATCGGGCCGGGCTATGCGGCCGACCTCGTCTCGCTCGACAAGACACCGACCCAGAACATCACCGCGCTCGCCGCCGCCAAGGGTGTCGAGCCAAGCGAGATCATCGCCTGCGTCCTCGATCGGCCCCGTCATGAAAAACTGATCGCGGAACTCCGCGCGCTCGGTTGCGGCATCATGCTGATCCCCGACGGCGACGTGGCCGGCGTCATCGCCGTTACCGATCCGGATACCACCATCGATATCTACCTCGGCTCCGGCGGCGCTCCGGAAGGTGTGCTGGCAGCGGCGGCGCTCGCCTGCGTCGGTGGTCAGTTCCAGGGCCGGCTGCTGTTCCGCAACGATGACGAACGCGCCCGCGCTGCCAAATGGGGGGTGACCGATCTCGACCGGATCTATCACTTGCCGGATCTGGTGCGCGGCGACGCGATCTTCGCCGCCACCGGCGTCACCGACGGCTCGTTGCTGGCTGGCGTCAAGCGCAAGAAGGGCGGCGTCATGACCACGGAAAGCGTCGTGATGCGGGCCAGCTCCGGCACGGTCCGCTGGGTGAAGGGCGAACATCACAAGACGACCTGATCCGGCGCGTTAACATTTCCTAACGGACATCCATTCGCTAAGGCGGGTGGATGTCCGTTTCGGTTTTAGGCGTCGATCAATCCATTCTCGGCCAGGCGTGGCGCTGGCGCAGCACCGACAGCGGGTTCGGTACGGAGCCCGACGCCGGGTTCCGGCCCGATGATCTCGTCACGCAGTTGCTGCTGGCCCGCGGCTGCCCCCGCGATGCGGTCGAAAGCCACCGACTGCCGACCATCCGTGGTTTCATGCCCGACCCATCGATCTTCCGCGACATGGATCATGCGGCGGAACGATTGGCCGACGCGGTCTGCAAATCCGAGACCGTGGCGGTTTTTGGCGACTACGACGTCGACGGCGCAACCTCCGCCGCGCTGATGGTCCGGCTGTTACGTACGCTCGGCCTTGCCCCCACCGCCTATATCCCGGACCGCATGACCGAAGGCTACGGCCCCACGTCGACCGCGCTGCTCCGGATGGGAACGGCGGGCGCAACGCTGATAGTCACGGTCGATTGCGGTGCGCAGGCGTATGAACCGCTTGCCGCCGCGCATTCCGCCGGGATCGACGTGATCGTCGTCGATCATCACAAATGCGCGTCCGAACTACCCGTCGCCCATTCGGTCGTGAACCCGAACCGGCTGGATGAGGACGAAGGGGCCGCATTCGGTCATATGGCCGCGGTCGGCGTCGCCTTCTTGCTCGGCACCGCACTGCTGCGCACATTGCGGGCACGAAACTACTTCAACTCCCGCCCGGAACCCCGATTGCTCGACCTGCTCGATCTCGTTGCGCTCGGCACGGTCGCCGATGTCGCCTCGCTGAAGGGCATCAACCGCGCCTTCGTAACGCAAGGGCTGAAGATCATGGCCGCGCGGCGCAACATCGGCCTCTCCGCGCTGGTCGATGTCTCGCGCCTGTCGCGTGCGCCGACCTGTACCGATCTCGGCTTCGCGCTGGGCCCGCGCATCAATGCCGGCGGCCGCGTCGGACGGTCTGACCTTGGCGTCCGTTTGCTGACGACCGACGATCCTGGCGAGGCGGCCGATCTGGCGCTCGAACTTGACCGGCTGAACGGCGATCGTCGACTGATCGAGACAGCGGTCAACGAAGCAGCGGAGGCCGCGCTTCAGGGTCTGTCCGACCAGTCCGTCGCGATCGTCGCCGGGCGAACCTGGCACCCCGGCGTCATCGGGATCGTGGCCGGACGGTTGAAGGAGCGACTTGGGCGTCCGGTGATCGTCATCGCCATCGATGATGCCGGTATTGGCAAAGGGTCGGGCCGGTCGATCGCCGGTGTGGATCTGGGCGCAGCGGTTTTGGCCGCAAAGGATGCGGGCCTGCTGATCGCGGGTGGCGGGCATGCAATGGCGGCCGGCCTGTCGATCGACGCCGAACGCATACCAGCGCTGGGCGCTTTCCTGCACGACCGGCTTGGGGAACGTGTCGATCGGTCGCGGCAGGATCGGACGATGCTGTTCGACGCCGTGCTGGCCCCCGGCGGCATCACGCCGGACCTCGCCACATCACTGGATGCGGCCGGTCCTTACGGCATGGGGTGGCCGGCCCCGCGGATTGCGGCCGGCCCGGTCCGGATCGTTCGGGCCGACACGGTGGGCAATGGGCATGTCCGGGTGATCGTCGCCGGGGCCGATGGAAAATCGGTGAAAGCGGTCGCGTTCCGCCATGCCGATACGCCGCTCGGCCAGGCCCTGCTCGGGGCCCGCCCCGAACGTCGACTCTGGGTGGCGGGACGCGTCAAGGCCGATGACTGGAACGGCCGCGCGAGCGCCGAAATGCATCTGGAAGACGCCGCATGGGCCGATTGATCCGATAGCGGCTTGACCGGCCGGACAGTTGCCCCTAATCGGCGGACCTCGCTGAACGGCCCCATCGTCTAGCGGTCTAGGACGTCGCCCTTTCACGGCGAAAACACGGGTTCGATTCCCGTTGGGGTCACCATCGAAACTGTTGCACCGGCATGGTCGAGCGTCGCTCCCCCGCCCGCTTATCCGATATTTTATAGAGCAGTTAGCGTCGAGCCGGCCGCTTTTGGTCAGTCCCGCCGCCGTCACGGCGGGTCCCAACTCAATGTAATATGTCCGTCATAGAACCGCATCCGAACTGCCACATGCTCGTCGTCGAACTGAAGTTAACCACACCTACGCGCCTACCTGACGGCGAACGGCCGGTTCGGGGGAATTTGAATGTCATCTGCCTTTTGCTTGCGCGCCTGCGCCAGCCTTCTTGCGCTTGCCACCGCTTCGAACGTTAATGCAGCGGATTTACCGGTCGAAAATGAAGAAATTCTGGTGACCGCCCAGAAAATTGAGCAACGCGCCGTTGATGTGCCGATCACCATTACCGCGATCAGTGGCGAGCGTCTGCGTGAACTGGGCGTGTCGGACCTGGACGAGCTTTCAAACTATGTTCCGGGCCTGAACATTCAGGAACAGAGCGCCAACAATCCCGGTATCGTTATTCGCGGTATCACATCCGACAGCGGATCCGCGCAGCAGGCAGCCCGCGTGACGCTCTATTATAACGGCGTCGATATCTCGCGCTCCCGCGGGTCGTATCAGGACATTTACGACGTCGAACGGATCGAGGTGGTCAAGGGACCGCAGGCGACGCTTTTCGGCACGGCATCGGCGGTCGGCGCGATCAGCATCATCTCCGCCCGCCCGAAACCGGGCGTCTCGGGGCAGCTGACCGCAGGACTCGGCAATTTCGATCAGCGGTTGCTGTCCGGGTTCCTGAACGCCGGCTCCGACAAGGTTGCCGGCCGGATCGCCTTCGCGTTCAAGAAGCGCGACGGATACGTCAACAACCTGTCGACGGTGCAGGACGATCTGAACGGACAGGATCAGTTCGGCGCCCGCGCGTCGCTGCGCTTCATGCCGACGGAGACCCTGACGATCGACCTGATCGGCACCTATGACCGGCAGCGTAATCCCGGCACCGCCTTCATCAACCGTGCACTCCCGCCTGCGGGACCGAGCGGCAACGTGTTCGGCGACGCTTGGCTCGACGGATCGCCCGTCTCGCGTGCAAAGCTCGGCCTGGACAAGCTCGGCCTGCGCCGCGACGTCTATGACGGCAACGTCACACTGAACTGGGAAATGGCCGATGACTGGCAGGCGACGGCCATCGCCGGCTACCGCAAGTTCGATTCGCTCGAAGTGTTCGACGCCGATGGATCGCGCGCCTCGTGGCTTGAATTCGCAGAGGACTCGCGCGGCTGGCAGGGCAATCTCGAAGCGCGCTTCACCTACACCAGCGACACGCTGCGCGCCTCGTTCGGCGGCAACGTCTTCCACGAAAAGAACTTGCAACGCGTTCCGTTCGCGACGGAGGAAGGCACGTTCGTCAGCTGCACCGTCAACGCGCTGTTTGCGCAGGCGCAGGCCACGGTGCGGGCCAGGCTGAACCTTCCGACCACCGCATCGACCTGCATCGCGCCGGACAACAGCGTGCGGGCTCTGGCGGCGACGTCCATCCTGACCGGCGGTCGGGCCACCGCTCTGCCCTACGCCTCAGAAACTACGAACTTCGGCCGCAACGACAGCTATTCGGTATTCGCGGACGCGACCTGGATCCCGACACCGTCGGTGGAGGTCACCGGTGGCATCCGTGCGCTGATCGAGAAACGCCGCAGCGGCTATTCCGCGATCCAGCCGCTGTCCACGCTGCTGCTCGCCTCCGGCCAGCGCCGCAGCCTGACGGGCGCGGTCGATACCGGCGGCGCGATCTTCCGTACGGAAAACAGCTTCCAGGCGTTCCTGCCGCGGTTCAACATCCTCTACCGCTTCTCGGACAAGGTGAACGGGTTCGCGACGATCTCGAAGGGCCGCCGTTCGCCGACGGTCGCGCTGAGTTCGGCTGCATCGGCCACCGGCCCCGTTCCGTCGATCAATCCGATCGCAGCCGAAACTGTCTGGAACTACGAAGTCGGCCTGAAGGGCGCGGCCGGCATGGCGTCCGGTTCGATCGGGGTCTTCTACCAGACCTATGACAGCTTCCAGGTATCGATCGTCGATCCCACGACGGGGCTGTCACGCACCGCAAGTGCCGGCTCCGCCAAGAATTTCGGTGTCGAGGCCGAGCTACTCGTCAAGCCGGCCCGCTGGTTGAGCCTGTTCGGCAACATCGGCTATATCGACGGCGGTATCGACAACAAGCAGAGCATCGCGCCCAACTTCCGCAACGCGCGCTTCCGCCTGCAACCGGAAATCCAGGCATCCGGCGGCTTCACCGTCGATACGCCACTCGGCAACGGCATGCGCCTGTTCGCGACGCCCAGCATCACTCACCGCAGCCGCATCTTCTTCGAAGTGCCGAACAATTTGGCGATCAGCCAGTCCAAGGTGACCCTGGTCAACGTCCGTGCCGGCCTGTCCTTCGCCGACGAGGCGTTCGAGATCGCGGCCTTCGCGCGCAACCTGACGAACAAGGATTATCTGCTGGATGCGGGCAACACCGGCGGGTCGTTCGGCTATCCCACCTATATCCCCGCCGAACCGCGCCTGTTCGGTGCACAACTGACCGCGCGTTTTTAATGTCGGATCGAAGGACCAGACCATGACACTTTCGATCGATCGCCGGTTGCTCGTCAAGGCTTCGCTGCTGGGCCTGGCCGCACTCGCGGTACCCGGAACAGCGGCCATACTCGCCGCGCGCGGCTTCACCCACGGAGTCGCCAGCGGCGAGCCCGGACCGCGGTCCGTCCTTCTATGGACGCGCCATGTGGCCGCCAACGACAGCCGCCTGCAATGCGAAGTCGCCACCGATGCAGCGTTCACCCGCATCGTCGGCGGCGGTAGCGTCACGGCGCGCGGCATGGCCGACCACACCGCCAAGATCGTCATCGACGGTCTTTCGCCTGACACCTGGTATCACTACCGCTTCATCGCACCGGACGGCACCAAGAGTCCCGCTGGCCGCACGCGCACCCTTCCGATCGGCGACGTCGCACGCTTCGGCATCGGCCTGTTTTCCTGTTCGAACATGCCCTTCGGGCGGTTCAATGCCTATGCGCACGCTGCGGCGCGGGACGATCTCGATCTGGTCGTGCATGTCGGCGACTACATCTACGAATATGGAAACGACACCTACCCCGCGCCGGGCAAGCGCATGCCCGGCCGTGAACCGGAACCGGCACACGAAATGGTGACGCTTGCCGACTATCGCCTGCGCCATGCGTCATACCGCGCGGATCCGGATCTGCTCGCGCTGCACCAGCGTTTTCCGATGATCGCCCAGTGGGACGATCACGAATTCGCCAACGACAGTTGGGAAGGCGGCGCGCAGAACCACCAGCCTGCGACGGAAGGCGCTTGGGCCACGCGCAAGGCCATCGCGGAACGGGTTTACCGCGAATGGATGCCGGTTTCGGATCGCCTGTACGACAGTTTCCAGATCGGTACGCTTGCCACCCTGTTCCGGCCCGAAACGCGCGTGACCGGTCGAACCAAGCAGCTCGAGCTGGCCGAGGCGATCGCCGGGCGGGGTGATCTCGCACGTGCCCTGGTAGAGTTTCGCGACGGCCCATGGAGCGCTCCGGAGCGGACGTTGATGGGCATGAAGCAGGAACGCTGGCTGGACACCGAACTTGCCCGTTCGGTATCCAGCGGGACGCGCTGGCAGGTACTCGCCCAGCAGCTTGTCATGGGCACGGTCCGTTTCCCCGTCGAGGCCGAAGGCTGGATCCCCGCTACGGCACCGGAAGCCATTCGGCGCCGCACGCTGGGCCTGGCCGCCGCTTCACGCGCAGGGCTTCCGTTGAACCTCGACGCTTGGGACGGCTATCCAGCAGCACGCAGCCGCCTGCTACGTCGCGCGCAATCGACGGGCAGCAACCTCGTCGTGCTGTCGGGCGACAGTCACAACGCATGGGGCAACAACCTGATGGAAGACGGCCGCCCCGCCGGCGTCGAATTCGCAGGCCACAGCGTCACATCGCCCGGTTTCGAAGCGGCCATACCGCACATCCCGCCGGCAGACGTCGCCAAGGCGCTGCGAGCGACCAATCCCGGACTGCTGTTCGCCGATACAGCACGGCGCGGCTATGTCGCGCTGACCATGACACCGGAAAAGGTCACCGGCGAATGGCTGTTTCTCAAGGACATTCGAACCGCCGACACGACGATGGCCGCATCGCACTCCATGCACGTCCGCCACGGACGGAGGGCCTTCGACGGGTCCGCGTGAACTCCGTCGTTTAAAACAAATTGAGGGGCGTAAACTCTGGAACTACGCCCCTCCCCGCAAAAGCTTTTGACGTTCGGCGCCTTCGAAAGGCGACATTTTCCATATCGGTTCCAGCGTTGGGCATATGCCTTGGAATTATGGCCTGTAGACGTCCAGGCGGCGTCAGATGCAACGACTAGAGGCATCTGCGCCAGCTAGCCAGAGCGCCATTACCCCCAAAAACTTAGAATGCATCCAAGCGCTTGCCGCCGAGAAGCTCAGTCCATAGACGACCCTCAATATCCTTAGATACGCGCCATCCTTCTCAGCAGAAATATCGCGGCGGCTGCGAAGACATAATAGCTCCAAAGTCGAACTCGGATTGCCGGTACAGGTCTGCGCCATGCCTGCTAACGCGAAATTGAGCAGGCATACCAACTGGTCGCTCATTGCCCAGACTACAGCAGTAGCTCGAACCGTCTACTTAGCAGACGGATGAAACGCACGATATGCTCGGCGGCGCGGCCAGCTTTTTGACCACGACCTAGCCTGCTCGGTGGGTGACGCCCCGCCAACGGGTACCTTCCGGGGTGAACTTGATGACAGGGCGCGGACCGAGCGCTAACGAATACTTGTCAACGCCGGGTTAAAGTTGCTCCGCTGAATCCTTCCGGGACATTCAGCGGAGCGGCCTTCATGATTGCGTGCAGACGCTCGGATGGCAAGCAGGTCTCGGTACCGAATTGGAACGTTGCGCCGGCTCAATGTCGTTTTCCCGCTTACGGTCGGCGAAACCATTACGAGCATCACCCGCCGAACAGTATGCCATCAGTCGAGCCGTCTCACCAAGTTTAGTAGGCACAGGCCTACTGGCAGCCGGGGCTGGGTCGTCAAGATATACTGTTCGCTTGGACGCTCCTGCCACGGGCGCCCGCCCGCTGCTGCAAATGCACGCAAATGCCGCGTTCGCAGCCGGTCTTCTTCCGTTTTGTACGCGTCCGCTGAATTGATCTGCCGCTGTTCCAAAGCCCTCTCCAATCAGGGCCTTGGTACGACGGCGGCCTGAAAACATGGTTCAGGGATGTGGTTACCGAGTCAGTAACAGTTTGCACACGCACCCCCGCGCGTCGTTACGTCGCCCGCGTCCCCGGCCCATCGATGCCGACCGCGATCGTCATCAGGAACGCCAGCGCCAGCAGCTCGGCGACGCACGCCGCGAAGATCGCACCCGGCGTTGCTCGCCGGCCAGGTGGGTCTTGGGCACGGTCTCCAGCAACGGGGCGCTTGGTCGTTTTGGGGTAGATCACGGCCGCAGCGTGTCACAGTCAGATTTTACCGTCCCACTCCTAAGACCATTGCGTTGAACCGGACAGGCTGCACATGCAAAGCCACGGATTGTGTGCTGGCTGGATTTAGCTTCCTGAACGAGCACCCGTTCCTCACAGATATTCGTATAATGTCGTGAGTGTATCGTCCTAGTACGCTAGGTGGTCACAAGAGGTTCGTATATGGTAATAAGTCTCCTGCCGGGGAACGGCTACGATGTTCAAATATCGGGGCCGGTGATACACCAGTCACTGGGAGAGTGCATTGTTCTTAGCTGTGACGCTCGCGACGCAGATTGCGGTTGGCCCGTTGCTCGACGAAGGCCTGCGCCCTCCTCGTAGTGCTGAGCTCCGTGCAGTTGAGCAGCGGAATCGTCACCGGTTTGCCACCATTGTTCGTATCTGTCGGGAGGCCCTTCAAAGCGGTAAATTAGATGATCGCGTGGCGAGCTACGCCGACCAGCACGGACTTTCGACGTACGCACGGCTTGCACTTACGATGGATTGCAATCTCTACAACCAGGGACTGCAAGATGCTAAGCACCCTCCTCGTTAGCGGGGTGACCGTTTACCCGAACAACATGGCCCGCCGGATCGACGAGGCCTCCAAAACATGCCACCGAGCCGCAGACCAACGCCACGTTGGCTATGGATGCGGCCTGTCTGTCAGGGTCACCGGGATGGCGTCCCGGCAAGATCGCACCGTTCTGACGGGCTCATTACACGGTCAGTGCGCGCCATGCGCTCGGGCAACGTTGCCGTGACTGGTGATGTTCATCGTGTCATTCCAATGGCAAGGTCGCGTGGTCTTCGCTTTCAACACGCCAGCCACTTCCGCCTACATCCTGCAAAATGTTGCTGCCGCATCGCTTGCAGCGCGTGTGCCACTGGTTCGAGCTAGCCATGGCGTGACGCCAGTCCCCCTTGTGACCTAACAGCCTGCAAATACGTCCCATCACCGCTCCCTCGAATAAGATCGGCTTATGGCAGTCTCGAGTGAATGCTGGATTAAGCTCTTGTAAGCCACGCAGCGGCCTTCCCGTTGCGACCGCGACTGCGCTTGCTACATTCGTGAGATCAGTTGAGACGAGCATGTCTACGGACTGCCATTCCGATCAAAACGAAGACCGGTAACGATCTTTTTACATGCTCACGCTTGTCAGGTTTCAGCCTTCACCTGACAACAGCCTTAACCGATTTTTCGTCTTTAATGAATTAGTCGCACTAGTTACCGCTTAAAAATAAAATCAGTTAGATTACTACAATATTTACAACTATCGTTTAATACACCTTCTGTCCTATAACGTTGCCGGGATTACGATATCGGCAAACCAATATTTCTTCCGATGCACCCCGACTTAGCGCGCAACCAACCTCACCGGTCGATCTCCAGATCATCTGAGTATAATGCGCAACATCTCTGACATTACCCGTGCGACTGTTGGTCGGGAACGTCCCGGTTCGAAATTCACGCTTCTCCGACACCCATAAGTTTATCATGGATTCCGGCGTAAATGAATCTGGATCTCCACCCCAAATGTTCTCACCCAACAACTCCTCACCCTGTCTATTCGGAGAATGTGCGAACTGCCCGGTACGTGCGAGTGTGCTGGACCAATTCCGGGCTCCGACTGCAAGATCGGAACTCCATCGAAGTGCGGGAAGCCCAAGTACCGCACGCTCACCGTTATGCGCAGCAAGTATCCGACTGTCGAAGTTGCTCCTGTACCCCATGGCGCCTGTAAGACAGGACCATGCCAAAATACTACCTGCTACGACCCCAAACCGTTTCGTGATAGAAGTCATCGCCTGCTCCCATAACCAGGAACAGCGATGACAGTTTGACGTAACTGATTAGTGCATGAGGATCGTTAGCAGGCCGGTAAGTATGGCGACTCACCTGAGGATCAGGACCATATCTCCACGCTTGGCCTGTTGAAACAATCGGCGAGCAAACTCCAGCGGCAGTCCTATACATCCGTGAGTTGCTCTGCCGGATGCAACATTGCTGCCGTGGATCGCAACGCCGTCCGCGGTCAAGCGCAAGGTGTAAGGCATTGGCGCATCGTAGGTCCGGGAATGATAATCTGCTGCCTTGGAGAGAATCGGGAATTGGCCGACCGGGGTCTCGTGAGTCGCGGCACCATAGAGGATTACCGACGTGCCAATCTCATGCCCTCCGCGGAACACAGATATCAATTGCGTCCCAAGATCGACACGGACGGTCGTGCGTCCCGGACCGACGCCGCGATCATTCCAAATCCATTGACCATAGCCGAGCGGTCGATCGATGCGGAGCAGGGACCGCATCACGACCGGCCACTTGGTAGGATCTCGGGTTTCCGCCATCTGCGGCGCAGTTAGAAATACACGGCCGCCTATAGCCGGGCTGGACAACGATCTTGTGATGTCCTCGACGGATGGCTCAGCCAACACCTGCCGCTTGTGAATAACGACCGGTATTGCAAGGCTGGAGACGACAGCCATCGTCACGAGTATCGCTAAGCCTGCTCGCATGCCGACTTTGCTACCGGAGAGCGCCGGTTACGACGGAGCATGTAGCCGCAGGATCCGAAAGCAATGATCATAAGCAACCACGTTCCAGGCTCCGGAACAGCTGCGACCGGCGCGTTAGGCGTGATCCCGCCGCCGCCTCCCGGAGAACCCGAATCGCCACCGCCACTGCCGCCGCCACCGCCACTACCGCCGCCGCCGGGAGCCCCACCGCCACCGCCACCGCCACCGCCACCGCCTGGACCCCCGGCGCCCACCGGAAGGTTGCCGCCGTTGACCAGTGTGGGATTGTCGTCGGCACCGATCGTATCCGGTTGAAACGGCGGACTGAACGGAACACCGTCACCGGTCGGCACGACATCCGTCGGCGGGAAAATCTTTCCGAGCGCGCGCTGCCTGGGCGGGTTGAACACTTTGCCAAGTGCGCGGGGCTGCGTTGGCGTGGCAACGCGCGCAGTCTTGATATTGACAAGCACGCCGCCAACCCGCTCACCCGGCGAGCGAAGATTCAACATCGCCAGCACGCTGTCCAGTTGGCCCACTGGACTCATGCCCGCAGGCCGCGACACAACGACGAGAGCCGACAGTCCGACTAACAGTATTACGAGCGCCAGGCTCCAACGCAGCGCTCCCCCACGCCGCGCATCACCGGCAGCCAGAACACCGGCTTGCGCCCGCTTCAGACCGTCTTCGGACGCCGGGACAGCGGTCGGCGAACTGACGACAGGCGAATCAGCGCCGAGGCCCTTCGAAAAACACTCGCGCCACATTCGGGCGATGATCTTATCTGGTCGCATATCCGCTGAACGTCCGTTACCGGGCTGACGGCCAGCGGCAGTGCCCTGATTATGAAATTATGATGACTAGACCGCCGCGGAACTGCGTCAAGTGTAGCGTATCGCCAACTGCCCTGAAATGATGCAATTTTCGTGCAGTTTGGTCGCGTCGGGCGCATGGGGTGGAAATGGGAAACGTTTCGCTGCGCTTGCCCGTGTTCCTCGGACAATGCGAACCGTCATGATGATCCAGTTTGCGGGTATGATCCGCCGGCCCCTTCCCTTCGCCCGGCTGCTGGCGATTTCGGGCATGCTTGCCATTGCGGTCCCCACCATGCTGACGGTCGCTCGGGTGCATTGGACAAGCCAGGAAGGCACGCAGGGACCAATCATTCTGGCGACTACTGCGTGGCTGCTGTGGCGGCTGCGAACCGTCCTGTCGTCGGAGTCAGCACCCCCCGTCGGGATGGCCTGGGTAATGGCGTTGGTTCCACTGGTCCTCGTTCACGCATTCTCGCGCATCTACTCGATCCTGCCAATCGAAACGGCGAGCACGTACCTGATCGGCCTTGTCGCCGCGACGGCTTATTTTGGGCTGTCGATTGTTCGCAGGTTCTGGTTTCCGTTCCTTTATCCCGCCTTCCTGATCGTCCCGCCGGTCTCCTTCGCCGCCGAACTGACCCTTCCGTTGAAACTTTGGATTTCAGCCAAATGCGTCGGCATGCTCCACGCGCTCGGCTATCCCGTCGCCCTATCCGGCGCGACGATCCAGATCGGCCAGTATGAACTTCTGGTGCGGCAGGCCTGCGCCGGGCTCGGTTCCCTCGTGACGCTCTGCGCTGTAGGCCTGTTTTACGTCCATCTTCGGCGCGAGGCGGATCTGCGTTCAAGTGTTGTCCTGCTTGTTGCGATCGTCCCGGTCGCGATCGCGGCCAATGCGGTCCGGGTGGCGATGCTGGTGCTGCTCACCTGGTATTTCGGCAACGGAGTTGGGCAGGGCGTGGCGCATGAAGCCGCCGGCCTGCTCATGTTCTGCGTCGCGATGGCGCTTATGTTTGGCATCAGCAGTGCCCTGGATGCCCTCGCCAGCGACCGCGACCCGCGCAATGGGTGACAGGCTTGCAACCGTGGCGAGGCCGACGCGACGGGATGTCATCATGGGGGCGACGTGCGGCGCGGGCGGCATACTTGCGGGACTGGTCGCCGGTGCCGATACCCCCCGCATGCTCCCCCCCGGGGGACTGGCACGATTGATACCGAAGCAGATCGGACCATGGACTTTGACCCGGACCGATGGTGTGGTGAAGGCGGACGAACCCGGCGGCCGCCGCGGCCCCTATGACGACCTGTCGACTCGCATCTATCAGGCAGACGCGTTCCTGCCTGTGACGCTGCTGGTCGCCTATGTCAGTTCGCAGCGTGGCGACGTTCGGCTTCATCGTCCGGAGACCTGTTATCCAGCCGCGGGCTTTTCATTGTCGAAACCCGAGCCGGTCCAGCTATCCTTCCCCGATACCCCGGTTGTTTCAGCGCAGATGATGTATGCGGAGTCCGCAATGCGCGACGAGTGGCTGCTGTACTGGACACGGGTCGGCGCGGCGTTCCCCACCAGCAACGTCGAGCAGGTTGAAGCAGCGGTCCGTGAGAATCTCTCGGGTCGCGTGCCGGACGGCGTCCTCGTCCGCCTGTCTGTACCTGGTCACGACCGCAGGCTTGCCGGGACCCTGTTCCAAATCTTCCTGACGGCGTTGTTAAACCGGCAGCCCGAGCTCGGCAATCTGCTGTGCGGCACACGCAGCGGACCCTAACGCCCTTCGCTGCGGGACGATCCAAACGGCGCGAGGACGTAAATGATGAAACCCAACGTCAACGCTAACGCGGTGATCGCAAGGCCATGGTGCCCCCCGTTTCCAAGCCAGTTGGCAATAGCGCATCCGGCAGATGCGACGAGATATTGCCAGAGCGCGTCGCCGGGTTCTTCGACATCGACGGATCGGTGGAGATAGAGCGTGATCAACGCGCAGAAGATGCCTACCGTCACCCAGTCGTAGATTGTCTGCATTCAGGAACCCTCCCACGGCATTCTGCCTACACGCCGCCTCTGCAGGAGAAAATCATTGAGTTTCCGGGAACTGACGAAAGTCGGGACTGTCTGCGTCCTGCTGCTGCTGTCGGCTTGTGGCAAGGCGGTTCCGAGCGGTCAGGTCGTCGCGATCGCGAATGGCGAAGAGATCACAATTGCAGAACTCCGCGCCGAAGCAGCCGATCAAAACGTTGGAACTGCCGATATCAAAGCGTCCATGCCGGAGCTGCTCAGGCAGATAGTAAACCGTAAATTATGGGCGCAAGAAGCAAAACGCGGCGAGCTAGACCGACAGATCATGTTCATCCTCGCCAAGCGTCGCGCCGAAGACCGTTTACTTGCAGATATGCAGATGCAGACAGTCAGGAATGCCGTCCAGCCGCCATCCAACAAAGAGATTGAATTATTTCTGAAAAACAATCCCAACGTTTTCGCCAGTCGGACGATCTTCGACATTGACCAAGTCAGTGTTCGACCTGCCAATCATCCGTTTCTCGAACAGAAGCTGGCGAATGCCAGCTCATTGAACGAGGTCACGCGCATCCTTGTCGACTTGGGCATCGTCAGCCAGCGAAGTCGGACGCAGTGGAACAGCATGTTCATGCCAAAGAATCTCGATGCAAAGCTGACGCGACTTCCGCCAGGCAATATATTTTTTCAACATGCGGATGATCGGCTGATCATTGCGACAGTAAACAGTATCCGTAAAAACGCGATATCTCAACGTGAGCGTTTCAATTTTGCTCGCGATAGCATCTTTAGAGAAAACTATTCTACTGCTATCGCACAGCACTTACAATATCTTCAAAGTTCAGCAGAAATTCGCATTCAACAAAACTTTTAGTCTATCTTCGAACGCCGCCTGGTTCCGCGCGATGTGCCAACGGTCACAATGCGACCCTTGACGTTGACACCTCTCGATGGGCGGCGGCAGATATCGAAAATATTGGGAGCGTATCAATGTCGAGAAAGTCCACATCGCTTTTGACGCGAATGAACTTCATGGTTCTTGGCTTTATGGTGATCGCGTTTTTGGGAATTCTGGCATTGGGCGTGCTGCCGGAAACCGGGGGAAAGCCGGCCAACGGTACGGACCCGGCCGCGCCTGCGGCATCGGCACCGGCTGCAGGTGGAGAACCGCCTGCAACTGCACCGACGCCGTAGCCGGTCCTGTCATGCGTCCTAGCGCCTGCCCGTGACTCAAGAACGGTGGAGGAAACCGATTTGCCGTCCCTCGATCGCGGAAGGATCGATACGTCAAGTGGCAGACCTGCGACCTCACATGATCCACGACGTAGCATTTTGCCAGAACCAGCATTTTGCAGCGTCATGGGCCGACGGGCGGGAAACGACCCTGCAGGTCGCCCCCCCCCCCCGACCGGATTAAAGAGCAGACAGGTGGACCATTCCGGCATCAAGGCCGCATGGTCGTCGTTTCGATGCTCCTGCCTTACGCCAATTCCCTTTTCAGCTTCGCGGCAGGCCCCTGCCCGCTTGCCGGTGCGGCCGGCGCACGGATGAGACCGGATGAGCCGCCTGACCGAACTCAAAGCCAGAAAGCCATAAGGAGCTTGTTCGTCGCGTTGCCAGCTATACCTCGCCGGTTGCTTCCCGTGCCCTGCCCCAGGGCAGGGCCACATGACGTGGGTTCAGGCCCAACCGCTTACCGATCGCGATGATGCTCGATCCGGCGGGAACTCCGTAACTGATCGAAGCGGTGATGAGAACGACGGCTTGATCGTGCTTGTTGAGACCCGCGCCGTCGGTCAGCGCCCGATGGCGCAGCTTCTTAAAGGTCAGTTCGCTAACCGAACGCCCCTTGCCGTAGTTGATGTAGCACTGGTCTTTCGACCGGACGCCTTCCTGAACCGTGAAGTCCTCGACGTCGTGGCGCGCCATGGTGGCCACCCGGTTGCACGTCTGCAACGCGCGCGGCAGCTCGCGCAGCGGGAATATGCTCATATAGTTTCTCTGGTATGAACGGGTTGTTTGCGACTAATTAAGGGAGCATCGCGTACTAATCATGCGTGCGGTAACCGACTTGCCGCGCTCCCGTCGGCGACGGTTCATCCGGCCGGCGGGGTTAATTCACGTTATGATTTGTAATAATTCGGACGTACCATTGCTCCACCGCGGGTGAGTCGGTCGCCTGCGCAGTCCCCGCCAGACCGCCCTCGTCGCGCAGGGCTGGCGGGGCATCTTTAGGTTGTGAACGGTTCAGGTGATGTGCTGCAAAGGTTGCAAGCGCAGCCGCGTTGTTGGTGCGTGTCCCGCCGGTGCCCTCGGACCGGCGGGACTTGCCCGGTCAGTCGCTCCGAACCCTGCTGAACTGCGCTGCGATCTGTTGCGTCATCTGCGATCCCTCGATGATCCCAAAATCATCGACCCGGCGCGGCTCGCGCAGAGCGTTCCAAAACATTCCAAAAATACAAATGGGTTCCGGTGGTGCCGCCTATAGGATTCGAACCTACGACCCCCGCATTACGAATGCGATGCTCTACCAACTGAGCTAAGGCGGCCCGTGCGTCGGGTGTGGGGGCCTTACCAAGGGTGGAGCGGATAGACAAGGTCCGGTTTTGCGACCGCTCTTAATGCTTCGGCAACCACGGTTGGGGCATGTCGTCTGTGAAACGCCTGGGGCCGGGACGACGACATGGATACGCTCAACAGCATGGACGCCGGTGTCCGCCGGGACGGGTCGGACGCGGAACCGTCCATGGATCCGCCGCCCGCCATCGGCAAGGACGAGCGGCGGATGCACGTCCGCGCCTATAACTATTGGGCGTCGCTGTTGCAGGGCCGGGTTTTCCCCGCGATCGACGACCTCAACCCGGAGACGATCGGCGACTTCGGTCCGCACGGCGTGCTGCTTGATTTCTCGGCCGGGAACCACGATCCGGCGATCCCCTGGCTGGGGCGTGCGCTGGCGGAGGAAGGGCGTCATGACAACGCCATCACCCGATTGCGCGACGTGCCGGACGGGTCGCTGCTGTCCCGGTTGTCGGATCATTATTCGGACGTCGTTGCCAACCGCGCGCCGATCGGGTTCGAGGCAGAATTCGACAACGTTCACGGCAACCACACGCTCTACCGCGGTATACTGATGCCCTTCTCGTCGGATGGCGCGACGATCGACTATATCTACGGTGTCATCAACTGGAAGGAAGTGGCGGACGCCGCCCTCGTCGCCGGCATTGCAGCGGAGGTCGCCAGCACCACCACCCCACCGAAACGGCCGGTGGCTGCGGCCCCCGCCTGGGCGGACGGCCCCAGCCGCCAGACGAGCGGTGTCATCAGCGACCCAGACGG
The DNA here is from genome assembly GCF_001956315.1 of Sphingomonas montana. Taxonomy (GTDB): domain Bacteria; phylum Pseudomonadota; class Alphaproteobacteria; order Sphingomonadales; family Sphingomonadaceae; genus Sphingomonas_R; species Sphingomonas_R montana. Next base: position 21,396 of record NZ_MOLY01000030.1, read on the forward strand.
CGGGACCGACCTGCTGAAAGCGGCGGTCGACGGCGCGGACCTCGCGCGGTCGACCGGCTCGCGCGCCCAGACGGCGTTATACCGTGCGCTCGGGCTGGCCTACGACCTGGCGATTGCCGAAGAGGCGACTGGCGCCGAACCCGCAAACGATCGGACGAGCCGGATCGCCGCGATTGTTGCACGAGTGTTCGGTTCGCACGCGACAATCCGCGAGCGTGCCGACTATTGCGCAGTGCTCGCGTTCGGCATGCGGACGGGGGTCGGCGCAGGCGCGCTCCGCATGGTTCTCGAACAGTATCCGGGCGGGCTGCGCGCGATGGCGCGCGCGGAGCGTCACGCCAGGCGGTCCGGGTTGGCCAACTGACGGCGGCGCTTCCTTCCAAGGATCGGCCTCGCATATCGGGGGGGTAGATACGTACCAATTCGTTGGTGCACGAGGTGATCTCACTCCCTGTCAGACGCCGCGTCCGCCGATCTGGCGCTGTCCGCCGACACGTCGCCTTTCGCCGTTGCGAACGGAACGCCGCCATCTGCCGCGACTTGTATGGCCTTGCCCGCGGGCGCATAGGCTGCCCCAAAACAGACCAGGCGGGCCCGGCCCGCGCTTGAAGGAGCGGACCGCGATGTCCATTCAACCTGAGCCGACCACCTCCGTCGAAAGCCAGCGCGACGCCATCGCCGCAGCCTTGGTAGGCGGCGCCCTGCCCGGCGAAACGGATGGGTTCGACTCCGACGCCCGCCTGTCCGCTGCCAGTTTCGTTGCCGAAGTCGCTGCGCGCCGCTTGCCGGGCGAGGCGGTCGTCCGGATCGAGTCGGCCGGATCGGATGCCGGCCGCCGCCGCATGCGTCTGGTCACGGTCAATGCGGATATGCCCTTCCTGGTCGATTCGATCGCCGGCGCGGTCGCGGCACGCGGGCTGGCCGTGCACCGCCTGCTGCATCCGGTCGTGTCGGTCCGACGGGATTCAGACGGCGTGCTGGATGCGATCCTGCCGCCCGGCACCGCCGGCGAACGCCGCGAATCGATCGTCTACATGGAGATCGAACGCGCCGATGCGCGCGACCGGCGTGGGATCGAGGACGAAATCCGTGCCGTCCTGGCCGATGTCCGCGCTGCGGTGCAGGACTGGCCGAAACTGCAGGTCGCGTTGCGCGACGAAGGCGAACGGATGCCCGATGGGGAGGGGGCGGCGCTGTTGCGCTGGCTGCTCGACCGCCATTTCACGCTGCTGGGTGCCGCGGTGGAAACGCAGGACGGGATCATCAGCGATCCGTTGGGCATCTTGCGCATTGCCCCGCGGATCATCTGGAACGACGCCGACCGCCGCAGCGCCATCGCGCATTTCGAAGGGGGTGGCGAAGCGCCGCTCGTGCTGAAGTCGGACAGCATCGCGACCGTGCACCGTCGTGCCCCGCTGGACCTGATCGTGGTGCCGGTGCGTGACGGCGGCCGTGTCGTTGCGCTGTCGATCCATGTCGGCCTGTGGACCAGTTCCGCCTTGCGCGCGCCGTCCGACAAGGTGCCCGTGCTGCGCGCGCGGTTGTCGGCGCTGGAGGAGAAATACGGGTTCGATCCTGCCGGCCACGCGGGCAAGGCGCTGCGCCATGCGCTGTCCGCGCTGCCGCACGACCTGCTGACCGGGCTGGACCGCAGTTCGCTCGAACGGGTGGCGCTGACCGCCATGTCGCTGGCGGATCGCCCCCGGCCGAAGCTCGTCCTCGTCACCACCCCGCTGCGCCGGCATGTGGTCGCCTTCGTCTGGTTGCCGCGCGACGAACTGACGACGCAACGCCGCGTCGCGGTCACCGACATGATCGCAAGCGCAGTCGGATCGCCACCGGTCAACTGGTCGCTCGATCTGGATGACGGCGATCTGGCGTTGCTGCGCCTGACCTTCGCCAGCACCGAGGCCGGCCTCGTGCCCGACGATGCGGCGCTCGATACGCAACTGGAAACGATGCTGCGTGGTTGGGCACCGGCGATCGAGAGCAGCCTGGCCGCCAGCGAAGGCGCAAGTCGCGGCGCACGCCTGGCGATCACCTATGCCAACGCCTTCCCCATCGGCTATCGCAACCGGACCGACCCTGCGGAAGGCGCGGTCGATATTCTGCGCATGGCGGCGCTTGCCGGCCCCGATGCGCGCGACGTGCGGATCAGCCGCCGCGATGGCGAACCAGCCAGCGCGCTCCACCTGAAGACATACCGGATCGGCGGGATGATTCCGCTGTCCGATGCCGTCCCGGTGCTGGAGAACTTCGGCTTCCGCGTGCTCGGGGAGACCGCGACCGCGCTGGACGAGGGCCGCGCCGGCTACATTCACGATTTCCTGCTCGACGTCGGATCGGGCGAGATCGCCGAACGCATCGCACGCGACGCGGAGGTCGCCGAAACCGCGATCGCCGCGGTGCTTGAAAGCAGGGCGGAAAATGACGAATTCAACACCCTGATCGTCGCGGTCGGCCTGCCACCGCGTGCCGTCGTGCTGCTGCGCGCTTGGTTCCGCTATCTGCGCCAGACCGGACTGTCCTACGGCCTGGCCACCGTGGTCGAGGCGTTGAAACGCGCACCACAGGCGGCGACCGGACTGATCGCACTGTTCGACGCGCTCCACGACCCGGCAGGTTCGGGCGATGCGGACGCGGCCGCGGCTGCGATCGACGCCGCGCTCGCCAATGTCGGTGCGATCGACGACGACCGCATCCTGCGTCGCATCCGCGCCGTGATCCAGGCGACGCTGCGCACCAACGCCTTCTCCCCCGCGGCGGACGAGGCGCTGGCGTTCAAGCTGGAAAGCCGTCTCATCCCCGGCCTGCCCGCCCCCGTGCCGTGGCGCGAGATCTGGGTCTATTCCCCTCGGATCGAGGGTATCCATCTGCGCGGCGGACCGATCGCGCGCGGCGGCCTGCGCTGGTCGGATCGGCGCGACGACTTCCGCACCGAAATTCTCGGTCTGATGAAGGCGCAGGTCGTCAAGAACGCTGTCATCGTGCCGACCGGGGCGAAAGGCGGCTTCTACCCCAAAGCCCTGCCCGCCCCCGGCGATCGCGACGCATGGCTGGCAGAAGGCACCGAAAGCTACCGGATCTTCATCCGGTCCTTGCTGTCCGTCACCGATAACATCGTCGACGGGGCCGTGGTGCATCCCGACGGCGTCACCATCCGCGACGGGGACGATCCCTATTTCGTCGTCGCCGCGGACAAGGGCACCGCGACCTTTTCTGACGTGGCCAACGCCATCGCGGTCGATCACGGCTTCTGGCTTGGCGATGCGTTCGCCAGCGGCGGGTCGCAGGGTTATGACCACAAGGCGATGGGTATCACCGCGAAAGGTGCCTGGGTTTCGGTCCAGCGCCATTTCGCGGAGCACGGCGTCGATGTGCAGACCGATCCGATCATCGTCGTCGGATGCGGCGACATGTCCGGCGACGTCTTCGGCAACGGCATGCTGCTGTCGAAAACGCTTAAGCTGGTCGCGGCGTTCGACCACCGCCACATCTTCCTCGATCCCGATCCGGACCCTGCCGCAAGCTGGACGGAACGCGCGCGTCTGTTCCAGCTGCCGCGCTCGTCCTGGGCCGACTATGACACGGCGCTGATTTCCCCCGGCGGCGGCATCTTTCCGCGGTCGCAGAAAGCCATTCCCTTGTCGCCCGCGGTCCGCGCCGTCCTCGACGTGACGGAGGAAACGCTCGATCCCGCCGCGCTGATCGCGGCGATCCTGAAGGCGCCTGCCGACCTGCTCTGGTTCGGCGGCATCGGCACCTATGTGAAGGCGGCGTCCGAAAGCAACGCCGAGGTCGGCGATCCAGCCAATGACGCCAACCGCGTCGATGCGGAACGGCTGCGCGTCAAGGCCATTGGCGAAGGCGCGAACCTGGGCCTGACCCAGGCCGGACGCATCGCGTTCGCGGCGCGCGGCGGACGGATCAACACCGACTTCATCGACAACTCGGCCGGCGTCGATTGTTCGGATAACGAGGTCAACATCAAGATCGCGCTGAACCGCGAGATGAACGAGGGGCGGCTGGGCTTCGACGACCGCAACGCGTTCCTCGCATCGATGACCGACGATGTCGCGGCGATCGTGCTGGAGGATAACCGGCTCCAGACGCTGGCATTGTCGCTGGCGGAACGCGGGGGTGCCGCGGCGCTGCCCAGCTATGTGCGCGTCATCGAAACGCTCGAATCGATGGGTCGGCTCGACCGCGCGGTCGAAGGTCTTGGCGGGAACGAGGATTTGCTCCGTCGCGCGCAGGACGATCACGGCCTGACCCGCCCGGAACTCGCCGTGCTGCTCAGCCATGGCAAGCTGGCGTTGCAGGCCCGCATCGAGAAGGCGAACTTCGCGCAGGATCCCGCACTCCGCCCGCTGCTCCACGCCGCCTTCCCCAAGGCGATGCGAGACCGGTTCGCTGATGCGATCGACCAGCACCGCCTGCGTCCAGAAATCATCGCCACCAAGATGGCGAACCGGGTCGTCAACCGGCTCGGTATCGTCATCCCGTTCGAACTGGCGGAGGAGGAGGGCGTCAGCATCGCCCAGGTCGCCGCGGCCTATTTCGCCGCGGATGCGATCTTTGGGTTCGAGGAAGTCTGGCACCGGATCGAAACCGAACCGCTGGCAGAGGATGCGCGACTGATGCTGTTCCGCGTGATGGCCGGCATCGCCCGCTTGCATCTGGCCGACCTGATCCGCATCGCTGCCACCGAAACCGGTCCCGGCCCGATGATCGAGCGCCTGTCACCCGGCATCGGCAGGTTGGATGCGGCGGTCGAAGCCCTGCTGCGCGACGAGGCCCGGTCACAGTCGGCGGCCCTCCGCGCGCTGATCGGTGGATATGGAGCGGACCCGGCGTTGATCGACCGCATCGTGCGACTTGCTGAACTGGACGGCGCAATCGGGACTGCAACGCTGGCTGCCGACACCGGTGTGGACGAGGTGTCTGCGACGGGTGCCTATGTCCGGCTGGGTGAAGCACTTGGGCTTGACTGGGCGAAGTCCGCCGCGATCCGCTTCGTCGCCACCGACCCGTGGGAACGGCTGCTCACCGCTGGTCTTGCCCGCGACTTCGAACAGCTCCGGCTCGATTTCCTCGAACGTCAGCGTAATCCCAATCCGCTGGCGCTCGTCGACGGCTGGCTTGACACGCATCGCAACCGCGTCCTGCAATTCCGCGCGCTGATCGACCGCGCACGCGCCGCCCCGGTCCCGACCGCGGCGATGCTGGCCCAGATCGCTGGCCAGGCACGCGTGCTGCTGGCCCGCTGACGGAAGGCGGAGCGACCGTTACTTAAAGCCCTCCCCCCATCGGGGGGAGGGTTGGGTGGGGGGCTTAGGCTAGAAAGACCTTACCTTAAGCCAAGCCCCCCGCGCCGGCCCTCCGCTGGTGGGCGGAGGGAGCGGGTCCTGCATAGCGAAGACAACAGTATCCCGGCACAGACCGGGGCCTAGGTGAAACCGTTCCGCCTAGGCCCCGGCCCGCGGCGGGGAACTCTCATCTGTCGCATAGAGCCCGCTCGAACAACCAGACCCGCAACGCACTCGTGAGGTTCGGCGGATCGACCGCCTCGATCCGCACGGCATCGATCTGCGCCACCAGTGCATTGACCGGGATGCCGGCATCCACGGCGGCACGGTCCAGCGCCGTCCAGAACACCGGCTCCAACGAAACGGACGTCGCGTGGCCAGCGATCGTCACAGAACGCTTTACCGGCCCCGCCACGTCACACAGCCTCAATACATATGCTGCCCACCGTTGATCGACAGTGTCGATCCGGTGACGAACCCGGCGTCTTCGCCGCAGAGGAATGCGACGCCGCGAGCAATCTCGCCCGCCTGCCCTAGCCGCCCGACCGGCACCTTGGCGACGATCTTGGCCAATACGTCGGCCGGCACTGCCGCCACCATGTCGGTATCGATATAGCCGGGGGCGATCGCGTTGACGGTGACACCGAACCGCGCGCCTTCCTGCGCCAGCGCCTTGGTGAATCCGTGGATCCCCGACTTGGCGGCCGCATAGTTCACCTGGCCATATTGCCCGGCCTGCCCGTTGATCGATCCGATGTTGACGATCCGCCCCCACCCGCGATCCTTCATGCCGGCGAAGGTCGCCTTGGCCATGTTGAAACAACCGCCGAGGTTGGTGTCGATCACTTCCTTCCACGCCTCGTACGTCATGCGCAGCAGCGTACCGTCGCGGGTGATGCCGGCGTTGTTCACCACGACGTCGACTGGGCCGAGCGCGGCCGCGACTTCGGCTACGCCGTCGAGGCATGCCTGATGGTCCGACACATCCCAGCGGAACGCCGGGATGCCGGTCCGTTCGGTAAAGGCCCGCGCCCGTTCGTCATTGCCTGCATAATTTGCGGCGACGGTCATGCCCGCCTCTTGCAACGCAAGGCTGATTGCCTCGCCGATGCCACGCGTTCCTCCGGTAACGATTGCGACGCGTGCCATATCTCTCTCCTGCTTTTGGTTTCCGCCACGTTAAGCGGGCCGCATCCACCCTTCAAGTTCCCGCGCGACAAGTTTTTCGAGCAGCGCGACGCCGACCGCACTGTCGTTCAGGCATGGCAGATAGGCGAACCGTTCGCCGCCGGCCTCCTCGAACGTCTCGCGCCCGCGGATCGCCATTTCCTCCAGCGTCTCCAGGCAGTCTGCCGAAAAACCTGGTGCCACGACCGCGACCGAGCGAACACCCTGCGCCGGCAATGCCGCCAGCGTCAGATCAGTCGCCGGCTCCAGCCACTTGGCCGGCCCGAACCGCGACTGGAACGCGATGGTGATCGGTCGCCCCATCGCCTCCGCCAATAGTCGCGCGGTCTTCTGGCATTGGCAGTGATACGGGTCGCCCAGCGCCAGCGTCCGCTTCGGCATCCCGTGAAAGCTGGCGATGATCCGTTCTGGCTCGAAATCCAGCGTCGCGAGGCCGGCCTCGATCGACGTTTGCAAAGCGGCGATATAGTCGGGATCGTCATGATAGGGCGGCATCGTCCGCAGCGCCGGCTGCCACCGCATACCCGCCAGCACGGCGAACGCCTGATCGTTGGCGGTCGCGGTCGTGGCGGCACAATATTGCGGATAAAGCGGCGCGAGCAGGATCCGTTCGCAGCCCGCCGCCTTCATCGCGGCCAACCGGTCCGGGATCGACGGGTTCCCGTACCGCATCGCATGATCGACCAGCACGTCCGGGCCGAACCGGCCCTTCAGGGCCTGCGATTGTGCCGTCGTGATGGCCTGCAACGGCGATCCGTCCTCGCGCCAGACCTGGGCGTAGGCATGCGCCGACTTCTTCGGCCGGACGTTCAGGATGACGCCGCGCAGGATCGGCTGCCACAGCAACGACGGGATCTCGATGACCCGCTTGTCGGACAGGAACTGCCCCAGATAGCGCTTGACCGATTTCGCGTCGGGCGCGTCGGGCGTCCCCAGGTTCATCAGCAAGACGCCGATGCGCGGCTTCGGGATCGGTGGATGGTCGGGCGGCATGGTCATGCCGTTCTAGGTAGTCGCTCGGCGCACCGAAGAAAGCGGTAATAGCCGATTACTGTAAGCATGATCCCATCGTTACACCTTCAGTGGCAACGCATGGCGCCGGTGCCCCAGCGTCGCCAGCGCGTTGGCGATCGCCGGCGCGACCGGCGGCACCGCGATCTCTCCCACCCCGCCGGGCGCGGCTGCGCTGCCGATCAGTTCCACGACGATCTCCGGCGTGTCGGCCAGCAGCGGAAGCGACAATCCATCGAAATTCCGCTGTTCCGGCACCCCGGCGACATAATCGATCGTATCGCCCAGCGTGGCGGCAATACCCCACATTATCCCGCCCTCGATCTGCGCCCGCACCATGTCGGGATGGATCAGCCGACCGGCATCGACCACTGCCGTAATCCGCTCGATCCGGATCCGCGCGCCGTCCAGCGCGACCTGCGCCACGATCGCGACATGCGATCCGAAACTGGAATGCGCCGCGATCCCCTGCCCCGACCCGCCCCCCCCGCCGTCCCATTCGCCCAGCGCGGTAGCGGTCGACAGGCACCGTGCCAGCCGCGGTTGCGCACCCAGCATGCCGATCCGATAGGAGAACGGGTCCGCCCCGCTCCGCACCGCCAGCATATCGACGAAACACTCGGTGAAGAACGCGGTGTAGCTATGCGCGACGCCGCGCCACATGCCCGTCTCGATACCGACCGAAACCGGCAGATGGTCGACCGCCAGCGCCGGTATGGCATAAGGCGGCACGGCCCCCGCCACCGCCGCACGCTCCGCCCCGCCCGGATCACCCGCCAGTCGCGGCATCATCCGCGCCACCACCTCGCCACCGCTGGACGGCGTGGCGATCCGCGCCTGCCATCCAAGGATCGTCCCGCCGGCACCCAGCCGGGCCGCAAGCTGGGCCTGCGCCGGCGGGCGGTTACGGCTGCGCATCGTCTCCTCCGCACGCGACCAGACAAGTTGCACCGGTCGGCGCATCCGGATCGCGATCAGTGCCGCCTGCACGGCGGCGTCGTTGTCCACCTTGCGGCCGAAACCGCCACCGATCGGCATCGGATAGACGACGATATCGGCCGCCGCGAACCCCGTCGCCCGCGCCACCGCATCGCGCGATGCGGCCAGCGCCTGGGTTGGCATCCAAATTTCCAGCCGGCTGCCGATGACCCGCGCCGTCGCGGTCAGCGTCTCCATCGGTGCATGCGCCGCGAACGGGACGGTGAACTGCGCGGTCAGCAGATGCGCGCCAGCGACTACGGACTCCAGATCGCCGGTCGACGCATAACGTATGCCGGCTCCACTCTTCAGCGCGGTCGCCAACGCGCGATCGACCGACGCGCCGTCCGGCACGTCGCCTTCCGCTCCGAACCGCGGGTCGATCGCGTCCAGCCCGCGGTTTGCCGCCCACCAGTTGGTCGCGACGACCGCCACCCAACCGGGGTTTTGGATCACCGCCTTCACGCCCGGAACACGCTTACCCGCCGCCACCGAAACACCGCTCAGCCGCGCCGTCCCCGCGGGTGCGCCGCGCACCGACGCGTACAGCATGTCGGGCAGCCGGACGTCGCCGGCGAACCGGATCGAGCCATCGACCTTGGCCGGCAGGTCGATCCGCGGCACGCTCCGGCCGGACAGGCCACCCGCGCCGGGCGTCCGCATCGTCAGCGTCGCGGGCAGCGTCAGCCGCGCCGCTTCCGCCGCCAGTTCGCCGAAGCGCAGCCGGTCCTCCCCGCGGACGACGAAACCGTCCCGGGTATCGCATGCCTGCCAATCGATGCTCCAGCGCCGCGCCGCCGCCATGCACAACAATGTGCGCGCGCCCGCCCCCGCCGCCCGGTATCGCGCCTCGAACCCGCGCACCGAACTCGATCCGCCGGTCAGCATGAACGCGGTCCGTCCAGCCAGCTCCCGGCCGACCCGCCCGGCGACGCCGGCCAGGGCATGCGGCGCGGCCTCGCGCGCGGCTTCCGTCATCAGGAAATCATTGGCGTAAAGCGGGTTGATCGGCGCGGGCTCTACCGACACCGTCCGCCAGTCAGCGCCCAGTTCGTCCGCCAGCATCTGCGGCAGCGCGGTCCACACGCCCTGACCCATCTCGGCCTGCGGCACCACGACTGCGACATGCCCATCGACGCCGATCTTAACGAACCCGTCAAAGATCGTCTCGCCCGGTGCCGCGAGCAGGTTGTGGCGATAGCGTCGTGGCCAGACGCCCCAGCCGACCAGCAATCCCGTCCCTATGCCACCGGCCACGAGCAGGTTCCGGCGGCTGATCCTAGCGTCCATTTCGGTGGAATAGCGTCAAGCCGACACCGAAGGAATAGTCTCGGGCAAGGACATAACGGTAGGGACTATCGTCCGGGCATCGCAACGCCCGACCATATTACCCCGTTGCCGGCATTCCCCCATACGCGCTGCGCAGGGCCTTCTTGTCGATCTTGCCGGTTCCGAGCTTGGGCAGCGGATCGGCAGAAAACCAGGTCCGTTCCGGCAACTTGAACTTCGCCAGCCGCGGCGTCAGGAAATGGCTCAGGTCCTGCGCCGACAGCATGCCATGTTCGGCCAGATGCACCACCGCCCCCGGCACTTCCCCCAACCGGTCGTCCGGCAGGCCGAAGACACACGCTTCCGCGACCGCGGGATGCGCGTAGATCGCCGCTTCCACTTCCTGGCAGCTGATATTCTCTCCGCCGCGAATGATGATGTCCTTTGCCCGATCGACGATGAACAGATATCCGTCCGGATCGAGATACCCGATATCGCCGGTCAGGAAATATGGCCCGCTGAACGCTGCCGCGGTCGCGTCCGGGTTGTTCCAGTATCCGCGGAAATTGGCACGCGAGCGGATGCCGATCTCGCCCCGCTCCCCCGGCGGGACGACGGCGCCGTCCTCGTCCAGGATCGCGACATCGACAAAGGGCGCCTGCGGCTTGCCGGTTGACGCCGGCTTGGCGACATAGTTGTTTCGGAAATTGGTACACCCAACCGCGTTCGTCTCGGTCAGGCCGTATCCGAGCATGGGCGCGCTACCCGGAAAGCTCTCGATCAGCCGGCCGACATGCGACACCGGCCGCGCCGCCCCGCCCGCCCCGATGTCCAGCAACGACGACGTATCATGCAGATCGCGGTCCGGATGCTGCATCAGCTCCAGGCTCATCGTCGGCACGCCGACGAAATATGTCACATTTTCCGCCGCAATCAGGCGCAACGCTTCGCCCGCGTCCCATTTGTGCATCAGCACCATCGTCCGCCCGATCGCAAAACTGTTCAGCATCACCGGCACTGCGCCCGTGACGTGGAACAGCGGCACCGCGACCAGCGTCGTCGGCTCATGGCGCGGCGGGCGGCCATCGGCCACCATCAGCTGCAACAGCGACGCGGTATAGGCCAGGAAGGTGTACGTCGCCGTCACGACCGCGCGATGATCCGAAACCGCGCCCTTGGCGACGCCCGTCGATCCGGACGTGAACAGGATGGTCGCATCGTCCTCCGGCGCCACTGCCGGGCGCGGTCCCTCCGCGACATCGTCGATCAACGGCTGCAACGCGTCGGGAAGGGCCGCCTCGATCGGCAGGACGACCGTCGGCACGGAAACTCCGGCGGCTGCGATCCGTCGGCCACGTTCGGCATCGGCGATCACCAGCGTGGGTGCACAAAGCGCGATACCGCCGGCCAGCTCGTCCGGCTGCCACCATCCGTTGACCAGCGTGGCGATCGCCCCCGCTTTCACCGCGCCCATATAGAGCGCGATCCATGAGGGGCAGTTCCGCATCGCGATCGCGATCCGGTCGCCCTTTGCGACACCCCACCCGCCGCTGAACGCCGCCGCCAGCCGGTCGGACCACTGGTCCAGTTCCCGGAATGTCAGCCGTTCCGTGCCCGCCACCACCGCCATCTTTTCCGCATGCAGTGCGCAGAAGTGGGCGAAGAACGCGACCAGCGTGCCGGGTGCGCCGGGTACGATGGCCTCGCCCGGGATCAGCGCGCCGCTGCCCGTAGTGGGGGCTGCGATCAGCGGGCCGTGCGCACCGGTAATTCCATCGATCGCGGATTCGACGCGGCTGTCGAGCTCGCTCGCCATAACATTCTCTCGCTCTCTTTTCGTTTCTAGTTGCGCCCTTTATGAGGGTCGAAATCGCCGGGGAAAAGCCTTGATCCTGAACCTCCTCGCCGACGCTACGGCAGCCTTGGATTTCTCTTCGCTCGGGCTGTCCCCGATCGCACTGGACCTCGGAACGTGGCGTATCGGCGGCTTCTCCATGCATCCGCAGGTGCATTGGTACTCGCTCGGCTACATCGCCGGAATCATGTTCGGCTACTGGTATCTGACGCGTCTGCTGCGCCAGCCCGGCGCGCCGATGGCCAAGCGCCATGCGGAGGACCTCGTCTTCTACGCCACGATCGGCATCCTCGCGGGCGGCCGGCTGGGCTACATCCTGTTCTACAAACCCGAAATCCTGCGCAACCCGATCGAGATCCTGTATCTGTGGCAGGGCGGGATGTCGCTCCACGGCGGGTTGATCGGGACGATCATCGCCATCCTGCTGCTGGCGCGGAAGAACGGGCTGAGTGCGCTTCGTGTCTGTGACTATGTCGCCGTATGCACGCCACCGGCGCTCGGACTCGTTCGGCTCGCGAACTTCGTCAATGGCGAGTTGTGGGGCCGCCCCACCACCTTGCCGTGGGGCGTCATCTTCCCTCGCACGGAAGACGGCATCCCGCGCCACCCGTCGCAACTTTACGAGGCCGCGCTCGAAGGCGTCCTGCTGTTCGTCGTCCTGAACGTCCTGTTCTGGCGGACGGATGCCCGCTACAAGCCCGGCTTCCTGGTCGGCAGCGGGCTGCTTGGCTACGGGATCATCCGGTTCCTGGTCGAACTGGTTCGGCAACCGGACGCCGGCCTCGAACATCTCAGCTGGGGCCTCACCATGGGTCAGACGCTCAGCGTGCCGATGCTGGCCGCGGGCCTATATCTGATGGCGACGGCCGCCGGACGCCGGGTACGCGTGGAACCGATCGTCGGGAGTGAGAGCGTCGCCTGATACGCTCGCCGATCGGCTCGCCGCCGCGATCGCCGCCGACGGCCCCATGCCGATCGACCGGTGGATGGACGCCGCGAACAGCCATTATTACGCGACACGCGACCCGCTCGGCACATCCGGCGATTTCACGACCGCGCCAGAAATCAGCCAGATGTTCGGGGAACTGGCCGGCCTCTGGCTGGCCGACCTCTGGGACCGCACCGGTCGTCCGCCCGCGGCCTATGTCGAACTCGGCCCCGGCCGCGGTACGCTCGCGGTCGATGCCCTCCGCGCGATGCGCACGGCTGGGTTGGTCCCGTTCGTCCATCTGGTCGAAACCAGTCCCGCGCTGCGCGCGGCGCAGGCCGAGCGGTTGCCGGGCGCGCACTGGCATACCGACGTCACTACCCTGCCTGCGGACTGCGCACTGCTCGTCGTCGCCAACGAGTTCTTCGATGCACTGCCGATCACTCAGGCGATCCGGACGGTCGATGGTTGGCGCGAACGCGTCGTGATCGACAACGACGGTGAATTTGCGTTTGCGATCGGCGACCCGGTCGCCGGCCCGAAAAATGCGCCGGACGCAGCGATCGTCGAAAACCGCCCCGTCGCCGGTGCCATCCTGTCCGCGCTGGCGCCCCGGATCGCATGCCAGGGCGGTAGCCTGCTGACCATCGACTATGGCTATCCCGGCCCGGCCTTCGGCGACACGCTCCAGGCCGTCCGGGCGCACCGCTTCGTCGATCCGCTCGTAACGCCGGGCGATACAGACCTGACAGCCCATGTCGATTTCACGGCCCTCGCCGCCGCGGCCGCGCCGCTGGTCGCGTCCGGCCCGGTGGATCAGGGGGAATGGCTGCTGCGCCTGGGCATCGCGACCCGTGCGGCCGCGCTTGCCCGCGCCACGCCGGACCAGGGCGAAACGATCGCCGCCGCTTATCGCCGGCTCACCGCCCCCGATGCGATGGGGCATTTGTTCAAGGTGCTCGCCCTCACCGCACCCTCCTGGCCCGAACCCGCCGGGCTGCGCGGATAGCCGACATCTTGCCACCGTCATAGGAAAGAGGGACGATAGCCCATCACCCGAACGGAGACGCCGCATGGATCCCGACGACCTGAAGGCCCGCGCGATCGCGCTGCACGATCGCTTCACCCATGAGACGCACGACCGTCGCGCTTTCATGGCTGATCTGGCGCGACTGGCGGGCGGGACCGCAGCCGCCGGCGCGCTGCTCGCCACGATCGGCGCGAACCCCGCCGCCGCTGCGGTCGTCGCGGCCGACGACAAGCGGCTGAAGACCAGCAACGTCCGCTGGACGGTGGGCGCCGGGCGCACCATGCACGGCTATATGGCACTGCCCGCCAAGGCGCGCGGCCGCCAGCCGGCCGTCATGGTGATCCACGAGAATCGCGGCCTGAACGACTATGTCCGCGATGTCGCACGCCGCGTCGCGCTTGCCGGCTATGTCGCGCTCGCACCAGATTTCCTGTCCGTCGCCGGCGGCACCCCGGCCGACCAGGACGCCGCGCGTGACCTGATCGGCAAGCTTGATCTGCCCCGAACGGTGCAGGACGGGGTCGAAACCCTGCGCTGGCTGCGCGGCAACCGATATGCCAGCGGCAAGGTGGGAGCGGTCGGGTTCTGCTGGGGTGGCGCGATGGTCAATCGGCTGGCGGTCGCCGCCGGGACGGGCCTGACTGCCGGCGTCGCCTATTACGGGCCGGCGCCAGATCCGGCCGAGGCCGCGCGCGTGAAGGCCGCGATGACCCTGCACTATGCCGGGCTGGACGATCGCGTGAACAAGACCGCGCAACCCTGGATCGACGGGCTGAAGGCCGCCGGCGTCCCGGTCGACGCCTATTTCTACCCCGGTGTGAACCACGCATTCTACAACGACACATCGGTCGATCGTTACGACCGGGCGGCGGCGGACCTGTCGTGGCAACGCACCCTCGCGGCATTCAAGGCGCGACTGGCATGACCGGAACGCTCACGCTGTACACCAACCGATGTCGCGTGGCCGCATCGCCCGGTGGATGCTGGAAGAGACGGGCGCGGCCTACGACACCGTCCTCATCGGCTACGACGGTGCGATGAAGGACCCGGCCTATCTGGCGGTCAATCCGATGGGCAAGGTTCCCGCGCTCCGTCACGGCGATACGATCGTCACCGAAACCGCGGCGATCTGCGCGTATCTGGCGGACAGTTTTCCGGACGCTGGTCTCGCGCCGCCGCTGGCGGACCGGGGAGCCTATTATCGCTGGCTGTTCTTCGCCGCCGGCCCGCTGGAGGCCGCGGTGACCAACAGCGCGCTCGGCGCGACATTCGCTGCGGACCGGAGCGCAACGCTCGGTTATGGTTCGCTGGCCGCCACGCTCGATACGCTCGAACAGGCGCTGATCGACCGGACCTACATCGCGGCCGATCATTTCACCGCGGCCGATCTCTATATCAGCGCGCATCTCGGCTGGGGCATGATGTTCGGTAGCATCCCGCCGCGCCCCGCTTTTCAAACCTACCAGACGCGCCTCTACGAGAGACCAGCGCAGTTACGTGCCGCGGCGCTGGACGATGCCGATATACCCGCACAGACCTGACGCAAAAAGGCCCGGTGGATGACTCCACCGGGCCCTTCCTTTGCCTGGGGCCGATGCGTTAGCGACGATCGCCCATGAAGCTCAGGAGGAAGCTGAACATGTTGATGAAGTCCAGATACAGCGTCAGTGCACCCATCACGACGGACTTGCCGACGAAATCCGTACCCTGAACCTGAAAGTACATGCTCTTGATCTTCTGCGTATCATACGCCGTCAGACCCGCAAACAGCAGTACGCCGATCACACTGATGACCATCTGCATCGCCGGCGACTGCAGGAAGATGTTGATGACCATCGCAATCATCAAACCCACGACACCCATGATGAGGAACGTGCCGAAACCGGACAGATCCTTCTTGGTCGTGTAGCCGAACAGGCTCAGCCCGGCGAATGCGCCCGCCGTAGCGAAGAACGTCGTCGCGATCGACGTACCGGTGTAGACGAGGAAGATCGTCGACATCGACAGGCCCATCACCGCGGCGAAGGTCCAGAACAGCGCCTGCGCGGTCGTCGTCGAAAGGCGATTGATGCCGAAGCTCAGCACCATCACGAAAACCAGCGGCGCAAAGATGATCAGGTAACGCAGCGGCGTCGTCATGACCTGCTGCGCCAGTCCACTCGACGCAAAGCCGAGCGCGACCAGACCGGTCAACAGGACGCCGGATGCCATATAGTTGTAGACCGAAAGCATGTAGGACCGCAGCCCTGCATCCCGGGCCGCGGACGCATCCCGGCCTGCCGAGCGCGGCACGGCCGTCGTACGGGGGTCAGACCAATTCGCCATCGCGATATATCTCCAAGATCAGGCGCGAAACGCGCCCTCAAGTCCATAATATCGTCGGAAGACAGCCGAATTTCAAGCCACCGGCCGCTGGGGACTGTGTCAAATCGTTGCTGGCTGCCCCGCTTCTCGCGCTGCAATCGCCGCTTTACGCCCACGTCAATGTCTTGCACACAGTTCGGTACGCGACGGCAATGATCGCGACGGGAGTGGAACGATGGATGGAGCAGCGCGGACGGGCGGCTATCGGTGGTATGTCCTCGGCCTGTTCACGGTCGTCTATGCCTTCAACTTCATCGACCGCCAGATCGTCACGATCCTTGCTCCGTATCTGAAGGCGGATCTCGGGCTGACCGATGCTCAGATCGGCCTGCTGTTCGGCACGGCGTTCGCGTTGTTCTACGCGTTGTTCGGTCTTCCGCTCGCCCGGCTGGCCGATGGCTGGAACCGCGTCCGGACGCTGTCCATCGGTCTTGGTTTCTGGTCCGCGATGACCGCCTTTTCCGGCACGGCCGCAAACTTTGGTCAGCTTGCGCTGGCTCGGGTCGGGGTGGGAGTCGGCGAAGCGAGTGCCAGCCCCTCCGCCTTCTCGATCCTGCAGGACTATTTTCCGAAGGCTCAACGCGCGACCGCGCTCGCCATCTACTCCAGCGGGATCTATCTGGGTGCCGGGGCGTCGCTGATGATCGGCGGTCATATCGTTGCACTCTGGGACAGGCTCTACCCCGCCGGTACTGCGCCATTCGACCTCGCCGGTTGGCAGGCCGCCTATATGGCCGTCGGCCTCCCCGGTCTTTTCCTCGCATTACTGGTGGTGACCACCGTCCGCGAACCGGTCCGCGGTGCCATTGACGGCCATCCACATTCGGGTGATCCGCATCCGTTCCAAGCCGCTTTCCGGGAGCTTGGTACGCTGTTTCCGCCGTTCAGCCTGCTCTCGCTCCGCCGGCTCGGTGCGACGCGCGCGCTGATCCGAACGAACCTCCTGATGCTGGCCGCGATCGTCCTGATCGCAACCGCGGTCGTCTGGCTGACCGACGGTCTGCTGGCACCGGCCAAGCGGGCACCAATTTTTGCCATGGGCAGCACGCAGATCACGACCAACATGGTGCAGTGGGCCGCCATCGCGGTGGGCGCCTATGCCGTCTGCTCGTGGATCCAGTCGATCCGACTCCGCGACCCGGAAGCGACCGAGTTGATGCTCGACTCGCCCAGTTTCGTCGCGGTCGCGATCGCGGGGGGCTTCCTCAGCTTCGGCAGTTACGGACTCAGCGCCTTCATCTATCTTTACGGCAACAGCTATCTTGGAATGGAGCCGGCGGACGGGTTCACGATCGGCGCCATCGCCGCCATCGCCGGGGGTCTTGGAACCACCCTCGGCGGCATGCTCGCCGACGCTGCCCGCCGCCGCCATCCCGGCGGCCGGCTCTATGTCGCGGCCGCAGCGGCTGGTTTGAGTGGGATGCTGACGATCGCCCAGTATCTTATCGACGATCTGACGACCTTCTACGTCCTGAACTTCACCGCCATCCTCTGCCTGACCATGTGGCTCGGTCCGGTCTTCGCGACGGGTCAGGATCATGTCCTGCCCCGCATGCGCGGCACGGCCACCGCGGTCCAGTTTCTGGGGATCAACCTGATCGGCCTTGGCCTTGGCCCCTATTGGGTCGGACTGGTCAGTGACATCACCGGCAGCCTGCGGATTGCGATCCTTAGTGCCGTCGTCCCGATCCCGATCGTGATCGTGCTATTCCTGTTCGCCGCCCGCCGCCTCCCGGCGGCGGAAGCACGCGTGGCGGCATTGGCAGCCGCCACGCGCTGAGCGTCAGGTCGGCGTTACGACGCCGCACGCCAACCGTGCGCCGCTGTTGCCGGACGGATCGGTGCGGTAGTCATCTGCCGCCGCATGGATGATCAGCGCTGCACCATCCGCATCCATCAACGGCGTTGCGCCACCGGTCAGCATCGCGCCTGCCAGTGTGGTTTCCGCGCGGCCGGTACCGTCGGCGCTGATCTCGATGTTTGGCAGGTCGCCACCATGCGGCCCGACACCCGAATCCTTGCCATGCTTCATCGCCGTCGGGTTCCAATGCCCGCCCGCGGTCGTGAAGTCCGGCGCGTCGCAGCGTCCCGTCATATGGAAATGCAGCCCCTTCGGACCGAGCGTCATCCCCATCGCAGTCACCGTCATCTGCAGCCCGGCCGCCGTCTGCCGCAACGATGCGGTTCCCTTCTGCGCGCCCGAGGCATCCAGCAGCATGACCGATGCGCCGGCCGCCGCCATGTCGCCCTGAGGCCGCCCGGTTCCCCCGTCCATCGCACAACCGCTCAACGCCACGATGCATGTCGTCGCAACACCCAAAACCAACCTGTTCATATTCAGCCTCCCAGCCATGCTATGGGGGTTGAACGCGCGCTTGGCAGCCTGGTTGCCAACGCGTACGCCGACGGTGCATCTGCGAGTCCAGCCTTAGCTGGCGATAATGGCCAACCGGCAAACCGCGTAGCCCAGCCGTGAACGCCTTTCGTGAGACCGGACCCTCGTCAAATCACCGCGCTGGCAGGACCGATGCGATACACGCGCGGGTCGGCCCGGATTCGCGTGTTCGTGACAGGACCAGATCATTCGTTCAGGTCCCGGCTCGGGCCGATCCATGAAAGTTGGGACAACCTGGCACGACCCGATTCGAACCAGTGGTGTTCGAGTCGGTCTGCACAGAGCGCGACATTCGCAACAGAATCTCGCTAACCTAGCGCGGATTTGGGCCCGCACCCGAAATTTTTGCTTGAGCAAACCGACTATCCAGATCGCAGCCGGCCATCTCTGCACGTGGAGCAGAAGGAAGCCACTGAAGTCGAATTCCACGTAACATGTGCGGCCCCTCACCAAGGCGAGAGGCCCACCTTTTGCGGGATGCCCCGGACGATACTGCCCTTGGCCCACTCAGGTTTTGAAAACTGGATAGCCACACATCAGTCCTGGCCTGGCTATCGTGTCGTCAAAATGCCCGACCGCCAGAAAGTCGACGAAACGGCAGACACCACTACGCGCATTGCCGCACACACGAAAAAGGCCGGACCCTTGCGGGACCGGCCTCTCCGTTTCGCTGTCCCTGCCCGTAAGCAAGGACAAGAAAATTACATGCCCGAACCCGGACCGTAGGTGATTTCCACGCGACGGTTCTGCGGCTCGCGCACACCATCGGCGGTTTCCACCAGCGGGCGGCTTTCGCCGAATGCTTCGGTCGTGATCGAACCTTCGCCGATGCCCTTACCCGACAGGTAGGACTTCACCGCGTCTGCACGACGCTGCGAAAGGCCGACGTTGTACTGGTCCGAACCCGACTTGTCGGCGTGACCGGCGAGCATGACCGAAGCCGAACCCGAGGTCGCGAACGCCTGTGCGGCGTTGTCGAGGATGGTGGCGGCTTCCGGCGTGATGTCCGACTTGTCCCAATCGAAGAACACGATGAACGGACCGGCCGGGATCGGCGCGACGGGCGCCGGTGCGACTGGCTCAGGCGGCAGCGGCGCAGGCGCCGGAGCCGGCTCGACCGGAGGCAGCGGTGCTGGCTCGCCGAAGTTGAACACCAAGCTGGCGAGCAGCGAGTGCGAACGGAAACGACCTTCCGCTTCCGAACCGTTGCCACCGGTGTAGCGCAGGTTGTCGACGTTGAAGAAACGGTACTTCAGACCGAAATCGACATTGTCGGTGACCGGATAGCGCACGCCGGCAATTGCCTGCCATGCGAAACGCGTGTCGCTGTCGTCAATGGCGTTCAGGCCACCGTTAAAGCGGTAGATGTTTGCCGAGACGCGAGCGATACCCGCACCACCACCGACATACCCGTTCAGGCCGTCGTCGGCACCGAAGTCGAGCAGACCGTTGACCATGAAGCTGAGCGCGTCGGTCGAACCCGAACGCTTGCTCTCGTAACGACCGTTAGGAACGCCGCCGAAGTTCTGCGGAAGACCCGACTTGGTCAGGGCTTCGTTCTCGGCCTTCTTGTAGCCGACTTCGCCTTCGATGCGGATCGGACCGAAGTCGTATCCGACGATGCCGTCGACGTCGAAACCATATTCATGGTCGACGGCCAGGCCGTTGTTGACAGTGCCGATATCGAACTGCGAATCTTCGACGAGCATCGCGCCGCCTTCGATTCCGACATACCAGGCGTTGTCCTTCGCCATGGCAGGCGTCGCGAGCGCCGTGGTAGCAAGCGCGACCGTGATGGCCAGCTTACGCATATAAATCCCCTTTCGTTCGTGTCCCGGAAGGAACCCGTGGTTTTCCTAACTAACCCGACCCCCCCACGCAAGCGTACTGGACCCGGAAGCGTTGCAAAAAGGACACTTAGGCACCAGAAGTGCCACGCTTCCATCCTGCAGACGAGGCCCTTAACACAGTAAGCGCCTCCCGGTTTCGCACGTGTCGAAAAAAAAGATTCAGGTGGCAATAAGGCCATGGTTTCGCAGTGCCAGCAAGATCGAAATGAGCGTTGCACGCGCTTCCACATCCACGGTCGTGCCGCCCGCCATGTCTGCGATCGCGGGCTGGCGGGCGCCGACCACCGGCAACCCGTCGCAAGCGAGGCCGGCCGCCGGGAAAGGGCCCGTGCTCCACGTCGTGCCCGTCCAATAGGCATGCAGCCCCCGGTCCACGACCCAGGCCAGCATACCGAGGGCCGGCAGGACGAACCGCCAGCCGCCGTCGGTCCAGCCGGCAATCTGCCCCCGCCGTCCGGCCCATGCGCCCACCGCGTCGGGCGGCACCGCCCATGCCCTGCCGATTACCGGATCGCCCGGCGGCACCGCAAGCATCAGCGTTTCGACGACTGGGTGCAGCGCCATATCGACGATCGCCAGCGCCTCGTTGTGCGTCACTTCCTTCTGCCCCTGCCCGGACAGGATCCAGGGCAACCCGAACCGTACGCTCTCATCGGCCATGTCGATTCTCCCAATGTTTCAAACGGTGAAGATCCGCCCCGCTTCCCGGGACGCGGCCAGCGTCCCCAGTTGCGCCACTGCGAACGCCAAGGCCCCCGCCCCCGCCAAACCGTCTGCGGCCTGCAGGTCCGGCGGGTACAGCCACGCGGGTCCGTCGACGGTCACCGTCCGCACCGTCCGAGCCGCGCGGGAGATGGTCAGGCGATACCGTTCCGCCTCTTCGCCTAGCGGAACGTCCACGCCGTCCGCCCACGCCCAGCCCGCGCGACTGCGCCGGGTCCAGCGGAACCATATCGTCCCGTCCACCAGGCGCGTCGCCGACAGATGCACCGGAGCCGGCGGTTGCAGTGCCAGCCCGAGGAACGGGCCGACGGCCTCGACCGGATCGGCATCGCCGATGCCGCTGGCCATGATCGTCGCCGGTGCGCCGATAGCGGTAGCCGGCAAGGCCATCGTGACAAGCCGGTCCGGCTCCACCAGCACGAACCGTTCGTCCGGGCCATGCGCGCCGATCGCCGCCTCCGTGCCATAGCGTCCGCGCAGCAGCCGCGTCAGGCGGAACCGCGCGACGCCGATCTGCTCGGCCCGACCAAACTGAATTAACTCGCCGCCGACCAGCGCCAGGTTCGCCCCGTTCAGCATCGCCGCATCGGACCGCCCCTCCAGCGCCATCGCATCGTTCAGAAGCACTATCTCGATCGCCGTCCGTGCATCGAACAGCGTCGATCCCGCGACCGGCATCGCCACCGCCACCCGGCCGATGACCGCCGCCGGGGCCGTCCGCCCGATCGGCGTCAGCGTGGCATCGCCGTCCACGCCGCCCGACAGCAGGGCGGACCGCCAACCGGGCGACACGCCTGCCGCGGCCACATGCACCCCGCCCCCGGCCGCTATGCCCGGCACGCCGGCCGGCAGTTCGAATATCGCGATCGTCGTCGGTCCGTGGGGCCGGTCCGGCTGCATCACTGCCCGCCCGGGCACCGCGGGCGGCGGCATGGCACCGCGTTCCGCCGGTTGTGCGACCAGTCGCACCTCGACCACCATCCGGTCGATCGTCACGCCGGCAACCCGCCAATCGGCAACTGGCCCCGCCCCCGGCAACCGGACGGCCGCCCCCGGCATCAATCCCATCCACCGCCACGGCAGGCGCACGACCGCTTCGTGCCGCCCCGCCCAGTCCGTCGCCAGCCGCCGCTCGGCAATGTCGCGGGCCACCGTGGCGGACATCACCGCCGGCAGCTCGACCGCCGTCACCCGTCGGCCGACGCCGCCCCGCCCGGCACGTTGCAGCCCGGCCTGATAATCGCGTTCGATCTCATAATAGGCGATCGTCACTGCATCCGCGGCCGTGCCCGCCGTGCGCCGATCGCGTTCCTGCCGCACCCCGCCCTGCAGGCCCACCGCCGTGCCCAGCGCCGTCACCGGCAGCGTCACCGGCGGTTCCCTGCCCTCGCGCAGCACCAGCCCCCCGTCGGGATCGATCAGGACCGACGGCACCGCCGCCGCCAGCGTTTCGACCGCACCGCGCACGCTGTCCCCGCTGGCGGCATAGCCCAGCACTTGCGTCATGCTGCCGTCCGCGATCGCCCCGCCCGACAGGATCGCTGCCACCGCGCCGATCGTCATCGGACCGGCATCCGCCTCCACCTCGAAACTCAGCGAGGGGATCCGATTGCCGTAAGCCGCGAGCGCCATGTCCTCGAACACGACATAGGCGATCCCGCGATAGGCCGGCGCCCGGTCGATCCCCTCCACCGCCGCGATCAGCGGGTCCACCACCTGCCCCTCCCCGCCGGGGTGGAAGCGGAAGCCGGTCACACCCTTCCAGTCGCCCGCCGCCCCGCGCAGCAACGTCCCGTCCGCCCAGATCCGGCCGATCGACCGCACCGCCCGCGCGGACAACGCGACAGCGAACGAGGCAGAATAGCTATACTGCCTAGCATCTGGCTGCCCCTTCCCGCCCCCGCCGCGCGTCATGTTCTCCTTCAGGTCGGTCGCCCAGATCACCGTACCCGCCACCCGCATCCGCCCGAACATTTTCGGGATCATGCTGCCATAGGAAGATGTCTGCACGCTCAGCTCGCCCAGCCGCGGCCCCTGCCGCCCGCCGCCGCCAAGCACGGTGCCATCGATCCGGTTGCCGATCAGCGCGCCTACCGCACCCCCGATCGGCCCGCCCACCAGCGTACCGACCGTAGTCAGGACCAAAGTCGCCATCGCCTATCCCCCTTTATATCGCCAGCACGCGATCACCGGCCACGGCACGATGCCGGGCACCGCGACGATCCGACCGATCCCGGCATCCGCGTGGACAAACCCGTCCGCCATCAGGATCAGCAAGTGGAACTGCCGCGGCCCGGCCTCGACCAGCACCACCGCGCCCGGCCCCGGCATATCGTCCAGCCGGACCAGCCCCGCCGCATTGACCTGCGCGGCCACATCGTCCGCCGTCCCGCCACGCATCGCGTAGCGCGCCGGCACCTTCTCACCCGGCAACCGCCCGGCAAAGGCGATCAGCCCGACACAGTCCAGCCCATAGGCCGGCACCCGCCCCTGCGGCCGGAACCGCACGCCGATGCAGGCATGCGCCCGCGCCACCACATCGTTCGGCACCACATCGTTCATCATCTCATTCCCCCGGATACCGCGTCAGCAGGTCGTTGCCCGGCAGATGCGGCTCCCCGCGGAAATTGGCCGCGTTGCCGAACCGGTCGCTGCACGTCGCCAGGCTCCGGTCGCACCCTTCGGTCAGCTCGACCCGGTCCCCCGCCACCGCCCCGAACGGCGGCGCATCGCGCAGGAAAAGCGTCCCGCCTTCCGACGCGGTGATCCCCACCGACAAGCCGCTGGCCGCCCCGTCCAGCCAGCGTATCCGGCCACCACCCCAGCGGCCCGGCGCGGCCCCGTCATCGGGCACCGCCATCGTCTGCACGTCCGCTACCTGCACGATCGCCGTCGTCATCACCCGACCGGCCATGTCCACGCGGCACCGCCGGTCGCCAAGCGCCGCACGGCATTCGGGGGAGGTCCGCTCGACCACCGGCCGTTCCAGCACCGCCGTCGGCCCACGCAGTTCCGCCTCGAACCCGCCGCCCCGCGTCGCCACATCGCCGATCTCGCCGCGCGCCAGCAACAGCGGCACCGCGTCCGGATCGCCCCAGTCGGTTGCGAACATCCTTACCGCCGCGCCGTCCCACCGCCCCGCGTCCAGGTCCGCCGCCGATATCCGGTCGTGCGTCAGCGCGCCTGCGACATCCAAGGTCGCCACCGCGAACCCGGCCTCTCGCGTCACGGCGGACGGCACCATTCCCGGCGCCGCGGCATAGGTCAGGCCATCCACCACCAGATCGCGATCATGCCCGGTGAACCCCAGGCTGATCCCGTCCCGCCGGTCCAGCCGCCAGCAAAAGGCGACCCGCGTCAGTTCCGCCTGCAACCAGTCCAGCATGGCTCGCTCCCTTACCCCTCGCGGATCTCGATCAGCGGCACGGACGCGATCTCGCCTGCCAGATATGTCGCGCGCGACACCTCTATCCGGTCCTCCGCGAACCGGACCGGCACGTCGAACCGATACCCTGCCGTCACCACCGCGCCGGCCGCCGGGGCCGCATCGAACGCCACCACCCCGCCCGGTTCCAGCGTCCATCCGCCGATCGCCGCAACACTGGCCACGCCGACCCGCACGCTGCCTGCCACCGGCCGCGTGATCCGCCGCACCGCCGCGTCCCCGCCGCTGCCATAGGTCTTGGTGAGCGCGAACCGCGTCGCCACCCCGTCGCCGATCCCGATCCGCTGGTCCGCGAACGCCGGCGCATCCGTCATCGCCGCCGAACTGTCGTCATAGGGGTCGCGCAGACGAAACCCCTTCGCCGCCCCGCGCCGCGCACGGAAGAACGCGATCAGCGTCTGCGCATCCGCGTCGGACCGTACCCCCGGCCCGGCATCGAACCGCATCCTTGCCTCCGCCCAGTCCGCGTTGCGTTGCTCGTGCCCCGACGCGCTCGTCACCACCGCTGTCGAAAAGCCCGGCGAAACGCTCGCCTGCCGCCCCAGCGCGATCGGGAAATCCACCTCGTCGAACGGCGTCATCGCCTCTCCTTCCGCATCCCAATGGACGAACCCGTCGCGCGCCACCTGCGGCAATGCCCAGACGAAGACGTCCGCGATCCCGCGCGCGCGTGCCGCCTCCGCCGCCGCATCGATCTCGCGCCACTGCGACGCCGCCTCGCGGTTCAGTACGAAGCCGGAGAAATACTGCTGTTCCGCGGCCGGATATCCCAGCCGCGCGGCCATCGCCGCCACGCCGCGCACGGTCGCCCCGACATTGCCGGTCGTCACCCAGTCATAATCCTCCAGCTGCAGCATATCGAACGCCGGCCGCGCCCAGCCCAGCGGCACATTGGCGCGCCGCAGCTCCGGCGCCGTCCGGTCCAGCACCGTCGGCAGATAGACGAGGAGCGCGACCTGGCATCCCGGTGCCGCCGCGCGAACCGCATCGCGCAGCGCCAGCGTGGACGCGGCCAGCATCGCGCCCGCCTGGTCCAGCATCGCCCGCTGCGCGGCATCCATCGGCGTCTTCACATCCGGGATCGACACCAGCGCCGCGCCGAATGCCGTCCGTGCGGCGACATCGTACAGGCAGGGTCGGCCGCCCGGTGCCACCCACCACCACGGCTCCCCCACCTGGAACCAAGGCGTCAGCCCGGCCTCCACTGCGATCCGTACGAACGCCCGCGCCACCTGTTGCAGATACGCCATCGCGCCGCCATGCGCCGGCGACAGCAGCGTCGACGGCGGCACCCATCCGGTCAACGCCGAGTCGCCGTCCTCAGTCCGCTGCTTCCAGTCGCCCCACGCATGCGCATCGAACAATTCATAGCTCAGCGACAGGATCACTCGATATCCCAATGCCCGTGCACGCGCGGCAAAGTCACGATGCCAACTGGCACAAGCGACGTTCAGGGCCCCGCCGGCCAGGCTCGCAAACAGCCCGTCGTCCGCCCGTTCCAGCCGGAAATAATGGCTCATCCCGACATAATGGTTGATCACTTCGCGATAGCCGAGCAGCAGCGCACCGCGCAGCACCCGTTCGGGCGTCAGGTTGTACGCATCGTCATATCCGGTCGCGATCCGCAGGCCGTGCGCCGGCACCATCGCATCGCCCAGCGCCAGCACGGATCCGGCACCGTCGCATCGCATGCCGGACAGTTCCACCCAGCCTTCGGCCGGCACCGGCAGCGGTCCACCCGCCTTGTCGTACTCGGGGGCCACCAGCGATATGAACATCCGGTCGATGTCCCCCGCCCACACCGGGTCCGCCTCCCCCGGCAACAGATATCCGCCGTCCAGCCGGGCGAAATCGACCGCGATCTCCGCATCCTGCGGGTCGCCGCGCGCATGATTCCAAAGTCGTACATACCAGGCCCGCGCGCGCCCGGCCGCGTCGCGCCCCTCGATGGTCAGCGTCGGGCCGTTGATTGCGTCCAGCGCACGAATGCCGCCGGACCGCCACCGGAACCGCAGCGTGCAATCTTGATAATCCCTGCTCGTCTCGTAACTTGCCAGCGGATGATCCCACCGATCCTCCGATGCCCAGATCAGCCCCGCCAGGTCGTCCCGGTTGTAGAACACCGCATCCACCCGCAACGCCTGCGGCCCCGTCGTCACGACCGACGCCATCACCGGCCGCGGAAAATCGACGGTCCAGAACCGCACGTCGAACCGCTTCACATACCCCGTCTCCGTCCGCTCCGTCGCCAATCGCCAGCCCATTCCAACCTCCATTCAAGAGCAACAAGGCGCCCCCTCCCCTCCAGGGGAGAGGGCTGGGGAGAGGGGCTTTTCTAGGTGCAGCGCCAGCAGACACGCATGCCCGAAACCCTCACCGCTCCGCCGCCGCCAGCGCACTGCGCACCGCCCGCGCCACCTGCCGCGACGACCGCGCCAGCGCCTCCGGTGCCGCCCCGCCCGCGACATTCACCGAAATCGCCACCCGCACCTCGCGCCCCGCCTCCGGCGCGGCCCCCGCGGCGGCCCGCACCTGACCGCTGCTCGTCGGCACGAACAGTTCCGGCCCGTGCTCGCCCACCACATAGGCCGCGCCCGGCGACACCGGTCCTCCGGTCGCCCGCCCGGGCAGCCCCGCCACCGCGCCGACCAGCGTCGCCGCCACCGACGCCAGCCCCCCGCGCTTCGGGCTGCCACCGCCCAGCACCGACGCGATCCCGCCCGACACCGCCGCCGCCGCGATCTCGCCCAGCACCGCCAGCGCCGTCCGCTTGAGGTCGTCGAACCCCAGCTTTCCCGTCTGCACCGCGCGCGCCAACGCACTCTCGATCGCGCGTCCCGCTCGATTGGCGTCCCGTTCCAACGGTCCGGCCAGCGTGTCGCGCATCGCCGCCACGTCGCGCGCAAAGCCCGCCGTGTCGGCCCGCACGCCGATCACCAGCCGCTCGATCTCGTCATCCATCCGGATCCCTTTCCCGCATCGCGTCCAGTTCTCCCGCACCCAGCGGCACGTCGACATCGCCCGCCACCACCGCCGCCAGCGCCGCCAGTTCGGCCGGCGTCGCGCGCCAGAACCGTTCCGGCCCCCACCCGAACAGCACGCCCGCCTGCCCCGCCATCCGCACCGCCGCCTCGGCGAACCGCGCACCGTCTTCCCCCCTTCCTTTCCGGGGAAGGGCGGGGGGTGCGCGCCCCACACGCAACACCTCCGGGTCTGCCATTTACCGACCCTGCAGGATCTGCAGGATCAGCGTGCGCAGCGCCGGCGTCACCGCCGCCAGCCCCGCCTCCAGGATTGCCTCGCCGATCCGCTCGCGCGTCAGGCCGGCGTCGCGATCCGCCACTACGTGCCAGAACAGCGCTGCGATCTCTGCCAGCGACAGCGTCCCCGCCGCCGCCCGCTCGACCAGCGCGAACAACGGTCCCAGCTCGCCCTCTGCTGCCACCAACGCCTCGAAACTTGGCCGCAGCGTCAGCGCCGCCCCGTCGACGGTCAGTGCCGCCTCTCCCCGCGCCGGGTTCACGACGATTGGACCTGGCCGGAAGATTCAAGTGCAAGCGTATAGGAACGCTCGCCATTGTAATCGCCGGCATAGTCCAGTCGCGCGACCAGGAACCGCCCGCGCAACCGCTCGCCACTCTCGAAGCTCAGCTCGTAATCGTCGAGCAACCCGGCCAGCGCATTCGCCTTCAACCGCGTCTCCGCGGCCGATCCCGTAAACACGCCCGCCCCCGCGACCGATACCGATCGCACGCCGGCCCCGGACAGCAACTCGCGCCATCCCCCCGACGCCTTGCTGGTGATGACCACCGCCTCGCCGTTGATCGACAGCATCGTCGTCCGCATGCCAGCCACGGTCGCATAGACCGGGCTCGCCGCCCCATCCCCGACCTTCAGCAGGAACGCACTTCCCTTCTCGACCGCCATGAAAAGCCTCCACTAAACAATTGAAACAGAGAGCCCCTCCCCTTCAGGGAAGGGGCTCAAGGCACCGGCACAGTCCGCACCCGATATTCCACCAGCCCCGCCCACGGCCGCCCGGCATCGCGCACCAGTCGCGCGCGCAGGAACAGCAGCCCCACGATGCTGTGCCCGGCCAGCTCGCGCGGCATTTCCTCGATCGCGTCCTCGGCCACCGCCATCAGCGCGTGAAGCCGAGACGGCCGCCCGCCCTCGTCCCACAGCACCACCGCGATGCGGTGTTCCCGCCCGTCGAGCCCCTTGGCGCCCCAGGCCGATGTCGTTGCCTCGCCGATCGCCGCATAGGGCAGCTTCGCCCCCGCCGGCGGCCCGTCGAATACGCCGGTCACCCGGTCGCCAAGCCCGGCCCGCAGAGCCGCAACCAGCGCTGCCTGCACCGCTCCCGCCGCATCGCTCATGTCGCATCCTCCCCGATCGTCCGACGCAGGTCGCGCAACCGCACATCGTCCAGCATCCGCCGCGACAGCCCGCACCCGACCAGCGTCACGCCGTCCGCCGCACCCACCGCGTCCAGTTCCGGAAAGGCGGCACGCAGCCGCGCCGCCACCCGCGCGATCACCTGTTGCTGCCGACGCAGCGCGATCCGCTCGACCCGCGTCACGACACTTCCTCCGCGAACAGCGTGATCCGGTCCGGCATCCGCGGATCGGCCAGCACCCGCACCACGCGCAGCACCATCCCCGCCCGCCCGATCCGGTCGCCCACCCTCACGTCGAACGGCCGCATGGCGATCCGCCAGCGCCGCTCCCCGTCCGGCACGCACCCCGCCCACACGATACCCAGCGCCACCAGGTTGCCGGACACGCCCCCCTGCGCATCGCGCGTCGCATCACCGCGCGAAACCGTCACCCGCTCCCGCAACAGCCCCGCCAGCCCTGCACCGCCCCCGCCCTGCCCCGGGCTCACAGCCGCATCTGCCGATAAGGCCGCCACAGCGCCGCCACCACGGCGGGCGGCCCCGCATCGTCGTCACGATGTGCATGGAAATGTGCCGCCAGTCGCACGATCCCTTGGCGCACCGCCGCCGGCACCTCCGTCCCCAGCGGCGCCCCCAGGAACCGTTCCGCCACGCCTTCCGCCGCCGCGACCAGCGTCGCGATCAACGCATCCTCCGCATCCGTCTCCAGGCGTAGATACGCCTTCACCTCGTCGATCCCGACCGCTGCCATCCCACCCCTCCTTCCAATGGACTCCGTTCGGTTCGCGCAAGCGCCGAGCGAAGCCGAGAACCCTGCGCAACGGCAATGTTCTCGACAGGCTCGAACCAAACGGAGGTAGGCTGTTGACATTGCCGAAGATCAGCCGGCCGAGAACCGCATCAGCTTGATCGCCTCGGCATTCACCACCGCACCCCCCACCCGCTTGGTGGCGTAGAAGTGGACGAACGGCTTGTTGGTGAACGGATCGCGCAGGATCTGCGTCTCCTGCCGTTCCGCGATCAGGTAACCGACCCGGAAATTGCCGAACGCGATACCCAGGCTGTTGGCCGCCACGTCGGGCATGTCCTCGGCCTCCACCACCGGATAGCCCAGCAGCGTATCGGGCCGCCCCTCGATCAGCCCCGCCTGCCACAGGAACGCTCCGTCCGCAGTCTTCACCTTGCGGATCAGCGACAGCGTCGCGCTGTTCATCACGAACGACGCACCCTGCCGGTACGGACTGCGCAGCGCCTGGACCAGATCGATCAGCCGGTCCTGCGCATTGCTGCCGAACCCGCCCGCCGCACCCGACGGCACATATTGCAGCGTCCCGAACGCCCGGGTCGCGTCCCCCTCCGGCGCCACCGATTCGGCCAGGAACCCGCGCGGCCGGTTCACCCCGTTTCCGGCCACGAACGCCGCCCCCTCGGCGCGCGCGAACTCGGTCGCCACCTCGTTCGCCAGCCAGTGCTCCACGTCGAACGCCGCATCGTCCAGCATCGCCTGGCTCGCCGCGGGATTGGCGTACAGCTCACCCATCGGCGGCGCGATTTCCGCGAACACCGGCGTGCCCGTCTCCGGCCGCCCCGCCGTCTCGGCCACCCAGCCGGACGGCGTCGCCCCGCGCGTCACCAGCTTGCGATACCCCGCGGTCCCGACCTTGACGACCTGCGCGATCGACCGGATCGGCGAGATGCTCGCCAACGTCGCATCGATCCGCCGGTCGATCTCCTCCGGCACGGCATAACCGCCCGCCGCATCGGTGACGCCGTTCACGCTCTTCAGCTCGACGCCCACCTCCCGCCCGGCGCGGAGATAGCCTTCCACGAACGCCGTCACCGCGCCATCCGCCCGCGCACCCGACAGGGCCGGCCGCCCAAACGCATCTGCCTTCACTTCGTACATATGTCTCTCCTGTTGAAAATCTTGCGTCGGCAAGGCGGTCGCCTCACCAGACCCGATCGACCCGGGCGCCCGGCTGCATCGGCACCGTCACCAGAGACACCTCGAGTAGGTCGACCTCTATCAGTTCACGATATGTTCCCCGGCGTTCATGCCGTGAACGGTAACCGAACGACAATCCTGTCACCGCGCCGGCCAGCAACGCCGCCGCCATCGCCGATCCCGCCGGCACCTGTCCGGCGACACGCAGCCCGCGCGCATCCTCGACCAGCGCATCGATCGTCCCGACCGGCCGCAACCCGCCATGCTGACGCAGCAACGCGACCCGCCCCGGCCGCTCCGCAAGGCTCCGCGCAAACGCCCCCGCCCGCACGATATCGCCGCCCCGGTCCACCACGTCGAACAACGCGGCATAGCCCTCGAACCGCACCATTTTCCCCGGCCGTCTCATGGCTTCAGCAGCTCGGTCAGCCCCAGCCGCGCCGCCATCGCGACCACCAGCAGCGCCAGCACGATCCGCATGACCCAGGCCAGCACCGCGTTACGGGTCGAAATCTTCGCATCGCGCCACGCTTTCAAAAGCTCGCGCAACGCACTGATATCGTTACGGGCGGACGCATCGCTCAGCCCGAGCCGCTCCAGCGCGCGGCTCGCGCCCGCCTCGCTCGCCTCCTCGATCAGGGCGCGCAGCGTCACCAGCCCCGCCCCCTCCTCCTCTGCCTGGGCTAGCAACCGGGCCAGCATCGCCACATCGGTCATCGCATCCTCCCCCACACCGTTCGTACGTTACCCGGCGAAGGCCTCGGCCTAGGTGAAACGGCGCCGTTCAGGCCCCGGCCTCCGCCGAGGCGCCCGCCGCATCCACCTCCACCGCAAACCCCAGCAATTCGCGCTTCTCAGCCCGCGACAGGAAATCCGCCGCCGCCACCTGCCCCCACAGCGCGGCGCGATCGCCCGAAAGCGCCGGCACCGCATCCAGGTCGACGACCAGCGCCAGCCCCGGCCACCATGCCGCCAGCCCTTCCGACACACCATCGAGCAACCGCGCCACCAGCGGCAGCACCGTCAGCCGCCACAGCGCGCGGCTCGCCTCCGCATAATTGGCGTAGGTATTGTCGCCCGGCAGCCCGAGCAGCATCGGCGGCACACCGAACGCCAGCGCGATCTCGCGCGCCGCCGCGGCCTTCAGCCCGACAAAATCCATATCGGCCGGCGACAGGCTCATCGCCTGCCATTTCAGCCCCCCCTCCAGCAGCATCGGCCGCCCGGCGTTGCTGGATCCCGCGAAGCTCGCCTCCATCTCCGCCTTCAACCGGTCATACTGGTCGCGGCTCAGCACCGCCCCCGGCTCGCCCGGATCATAGACCAGCGCGCCGGACGGCCGCGCCGCATTGTCGAGCAGCGCCTTGTTCCACTGCGTCGCGGCGTTGTGGATCGCCACCGGCCCCGCCGCCGCCCCCAGCGACCCTACGCCATAATGGTCGTCGAGCGGATGCAGCGCCTTCAAGTGCACGACGCCCCCCGCGCCGCCCTCCCCGGCTACCGGATAGCGCGTCGTCACCGTCCCGGCCTGATACCGGTACGCCACCGGCCACCCACCCGCATCCGCCTCCACGGTCACTCGCTCGGGCCTGAGCGGATACAGCGCCTCCGGCACCCCGTCCGCCCCGCACCCGATCAGCAGATAGGCGTTCCCGTGCAACAGCATCTGCGCCGCCACCGTCTCCAGCACCGGCTTCACGATCCGTTCCGCGACATGCCCCTGCTCGGCCGCCAGCACCGTCACGCTGCCACACGCATCCGCCACCATCCGCACCGATCGCTGCGCCACCGCATTGCCCAGATACGCCGCCCGCACCTGCGCCTCGTACCCGCGCGGCCAATCCCCCAGCACGCCGCCCCCCGCACTCCGCACCAACGCCGGACGCGCCTCCGCACGTCCGGACTTCCGCCCGAACAACCACATGATCGCGCTCCTCCAGAAAACCAAAACCGTCCATCCCGAGCGAAGTCGAGGGACCCGTCGAGCGCAGCCGAGACGCGCACAGCCTACGAGGCTACAAAACCCGCAAACCCGGCGCGCCACCCCCGCGCCCCAGCATCAGCTCGGTCATCGCCCACACCAGCGCATCCGCCCGGTCCGGCGACCGCCCCGGCCCCACATAAGCGCCGCCCGACAGCAACCCCGCCAGCTCGTCCTCAAGCCGCGGAAACGCGCCGACATGCACCGCGCGACCGGCCTCGTACAGCGCCGCCACCGGTTCCGCCCGCGCCACTTTGCCGCGGCTGGCATGGACCAGCTTCACCGGCATCGCGCGGTTCGCGGCGCGCAGCACGCTGTCGACCATCGCACCGCCGTTGTTCGCCTCCGCCACCACGCGATCCGCCCCGTGCGTCGCGGCCGCATCCGCCACCGCCTGCGCCCAGCCTTCCGGGCTTGCGCCCTGCACGCTGGCGTCCGCGATCACCTGCGCCACCCCGTCCGCGCCCAGCGTCGCCACCACGATCCCGCACGCGTCCGACGTCGCCGTCGCCCCCGCCGGCGGATCGACCGCCACCACCGTCCGCACCGCGGGCACCGCCACGTCGCGCCGGCACGCCTCGATCAGCGCGCGGCTCCACAGCGCACCGTCGATCTCCTCGATCAGCTCGCCGTCCAGCTCCTGCCGCCCCAGCCGCGTGCCGCCGTACAGCGCGTCCATCGTCGCCACGAACGAGTCCGCTAGGTTCGCGCGATTGTCCGCGGTCCGCCCGCGCGTCACCACCATGCCCGGCATCGCGACCAGCCGCCGGACCAGCGGCACCGGCCGCGGCGTCGTGGTCGCCACGATGCGGGGCAAGCGGCCCAACCGCAATCCCATCGCCAGATTGTCCCACGCCGCATCGCCCCCCTTCCATTTCGCGATCTCGTCCGCCCAGGCCACATGATGCTGCGGCCCGCGCAGCGCTTCCGGTTCGGCAGCGGAATAGACGAAGGCCGTCCCCCCGCCCGGCCACCGCAACCGGCGCAGCGACGGCTCCCAAACCGGCCGCGCGTGCGGCGGCGCGATCGCCAGCAGCCCGCTCTCCCCCTCCACCATCACCGCCCGCGCTTCCGCATAGGTCGCGCCGACCAGCGCCGCCTGCACCCCCGGCCGCCCCTCCACCTGCGCGCGCAGCCATTCCGCCCCGGCGCGCGTCTTGCCGAACCCGCGCCCGCCCAGCATCAGCCATACCCGCCAGTCGCCCGCCGGCGCACGCTGCCCCGGCCGCGCCCACAGGTCCCAGCGATGCTCCAGCCCGCGCGCACCTTCGCCCAGCCGCCGCAACATCCGCTTCCGCTCGCGATCGGGCAGTAACGCCAGCGTTTCGCCCAGCGATCGTTCCAAGGCCCGCCCCCTTCATTCCGCCACGCTTTCCAGTCGCCGCTTCATCTCCGTGAACTTCTCCTCGATCCGCTGCGCTACCACGGCCAGGTCATCGATCTCCTCGAAGATATCGGTCGCCTGCACCGCCGCCCGGTGTTGCCGCAGCAGCTGCAACCAGGTCCGCTCCTCCTGGCTGGTCGGCGCGTTGCGCTCCGCCTCTCCCCCCGCAGCGCGTTCCAGCGCGCGTTGCAGCATCCGCAGTTCCAGCCGCAGATAGCCTTCCGACAACGCGCGCAAGAACAGCGTGCGGAACTTCGAATCCATCTGCCGCCGCTGCCAAGCCCGCTTGTCGGTCGTCCCCACCGCGATCGCGGACCGCGTCACGTTGGCGGACCCGGCCAGTTCCACCAGGAACGCTTTCTCAATCGTCGCCGACCAGCTGTCGGACTTCTGCGGCTTGTCGGGCTTGTCGGGCCTGGCCTCGTCCGCGGTCGCTTTCTCTCCCACGCGTCATGCCCCCCGGACGACGAAGGGGCCGGAAAGCGTCTCCGCCCCGGCCCCTTTCGGAATTTCTCATCGTTCACGTCATGTGCCAGAACAGCGCACCGCTGTCAAGCGGTTTTAACCGATATGGTTCACTGCGTT
Organism: Sphingomonas montana; assembly: GCF_001956315.1. Classification (GTDB taxonomy): domain Bacteria; phylum Pseudomonadota; class Alphaproteobacteria; order Sphingomonadales; family Sphingomonadaceae; genus Sphingomonas_R; species Sphingomonas_R montana. The sequence continues at coordinate 56,035 of NZ_MOLY01000030.1, forward strand.
ATCTGTCAGACAACGGCCTGCCATACCTCATTATGCTTCAACGGCCCCGGAATGAACGGCGAGTTGAAGAACGCATGCTCCACGCCGCCGACCGGCTCCAGCCCGCGGGCCTTGATCCATGCCGCCAGCTGCGCGCTCTTTTCCGCCAGCAACGCATCGTCCGCCTTGCCCGCAAACCGCACCGTCGCCACCCGCCGCGCCGGGATCATGCTGATCTCGATCCCCGCGTCCGGCGTCGGCAGCGTGTCGCGCGTATAGGCCTTCGGCATCACGAAACTGACAGTCCACCCGCGCCCCTCGGTCCGCTCGGCCAGCACCGGCGCGGTCATCGCGATCTCGTCGCCCTCGCGGTGCTCGGCAAAGATGTAGCCCGCCAGCACGCCGAACCCCTGCCCCAGCGCGCGGTCGCGCCCGCCCGGCTGCACCGTCCGCGCGACCAGGATCGGCGGATAGCGCCGCAGTGCGAACGTATCTTCCTCCTCGACGGTCACATAATCCGGCTTCTCGGTCGTCCGCTCGCGCAGCCAGTACAGCCCCGCCCCCGCCACCGCGACTGCCCCGACGCCAGCCGCCCAACGCCCGATCCTGCGATAATTCATCGATTGCTCCTACGGTAAGCGCGAACACGCGCACCGTCATCCCAGCGGACGCTGGGATCCATTATCACGACGGTTGCGGCTTTCCTGCCGCCGGAGTGATAATGGATCCAGACTTTCGTCAGGATGACCGACCAAGGCGAAGGATGGCGTGCGCCAGCCTCAGACCGCCTTTTCCAGCACTTCGGTCGCCGCGACCCACACCGCCTCGGCATCGGCCAGCCCGGCCTCCGCCTCCGCGCGCTTCTTCATCAGTTCGGACATCGTCAGCTTGGCATAGGCCGCCCCGGCCGATTTCGGATCGAACATCGCCAGGTCGATCTCGCCGCGCATCGCGGAGAATTTGGCCATCTCGCGCTCCGCGGCCTGCACCGCTTTGCGCAAGCCCTGCGACCGTTCGCGCAGTTCGGCTGCCGCCTTGCGGTCCTGCTTCGACTTGTTCTTGCCGGCGCCCGACGCCGCATCGCCGGACGTCCCGCCGGACCCCTTCAGCACCATGTCGGTATAGTCGTCCAGAGATCCCGAATATTCCTGCGCCGTCCCATTGTCGACCAGCACCAGCCGGTCCGCGGTCAGCTCCAGCATGTGCCGGTCATGGCTCACCAGCACCACTGCGCCCGAATAGTCGTTCAGCGCCTGGACCAGCGCCTCGCGCGAATCGACGTCCAGATGGTTCGTCGGCTCGTCCAGGATCAGCATGTGCGGCGCCTCCCGCGTGATCAGCGCCAGCGCCAGCCGCGCCCGCTCGCCACCCGACAGCTTGCCGACCTTGGTCAGCGCCTTGTCGCCCGAAAACCCGAACCGCCCAAGCTGCGCGCGCACCGCGCCGGGGCTCATCCCCTTCATGATGCGCGTCATATGCTCCAGCGGCGTGTCCGACGTGTCGAGTTCCTCGACCTGGTACTGGGTGAAATACCCGACCTTCATCTTGCCGCTCGACGTCATCTCGCCGTCCATCGCGGGCAGCTGTGCCGCCAGCAGCCGCGCCAGCGTCGTCTTCCCGTTGCCGTTCCGCCCGAGCAGCGCGACCCGGTCGTCCGGGTCCAGCCGGAAATTCAGCCGTTGCAGGATCGGCGTCTCGGCATACCCCACCGCCGCCATGTCCAGCGTCACCAGCGGCGGCCGCAGCTCGCTCGGGTCGGGAAAATTGAACGACAGCGTCGGATCCTCCGCAGCACTCGCGATCGGCTGCATCCGGGCCAGTGCCTTGGCGCGCGACTGCGCCTGCTTGGCGGTCGATGCCCGCGCCGAATTGCGCGCGATATAGTCCTGCAGCTTCTCGCGCTGCTTGGCCTGGCTTGCCCGCGCTGACTCCAGCTGCGCCAGCCGCTCGGCCCGCTGCCGCTCGAACGAGTCATACCCGCCCGCGTACAGCGTCGTCGTGCCGTTCTCCAGGTGCAGGATATAGTCGACGACATTGTTCAGCAGGTCGCGCTCGTGGCTGATGACCACCATCGTCGCGCGGTAGCCCTTCAGGAAATTTTCCAGCCACATCGTGGCTTCCAGGTCGAGATGGTTCGACGGCTCGTCCAGCATCAGCAGGTCCGGCCCCGAGAACAGCAGCGCCGCCAGCGCGACGCGCATCTTCCAGCCACCCGAATAGCTGTCGAGCGGCCGCCCCTGCATTTCCTCGTCGAAACCCAGCCCGACCAAAATCCGCGCCGCCCGCGCCGGCGCGCCATAAGCGTCGATCGCGATCAGCCGTTCGTGCACCTCGCCCAGCTTGTCGAGGTCCTGTTCGGTCTCGCTGGCTTCCAGCAACGCCTTGCGTTCCAGGTCGGCGTCCAGCACCGTCTCGAACGGCGTCGCGGTGCCCGACGGCGCTTCCTGCGCGATATAGCCGATCTTGGCGCCCTTCGGCATCTCGACCGTGCCCTCGTCGGCATCGCCCAGGCCGCAGATGACCTTCATCAGGGTCGACTTGCCCGCGCCGTTCCGCCCGATCAGGCCGACGCGCGCCCGCGTCGGCAACGCGGCGGTCGCGCGGTCGAGGATCGTGCGTCCGCCAAGACGCACCGTGATACCGTTCAGATTCAACATGGCCGCGCCGATAGCGTAATTTGCTGCACCGCGCTATCGGACACGAAACACGAAACGGAATCCGCACCATGACCGATCAGACCCTTGACCAGAACCCAGGCGACCCGAACCCGGGCGACCTGCCGACCACCGAAGCCCCGGCTACGGACACCCCGCCGGACCGGCTGTCCACCAATCCGAAAAGCCCGTTCTTCCTGGCCGAACATCTCCAGCGTGGCGTTGGCATTGTCTTCAACGGGGTCGAAAAAACGAATGTCGACGAATATTGCATTTCCGAAGGCTGGGTGAAAATGGCGGTCGGCCGCACGCTCGATCGCAAGGGCAATCCGATGACGATCAAGCTGAACGGCACGGTCGAACCCTATTACCGCGACACGGCGGCCGCTCCCGAGGACGAACCGGAAGCCCACCCGTCCTGAACGAGCCCGAAACTGCCAACGGCCCACCCCAAACGGTCATCCCGGCGAAAGCCGGGATCTCTCTTCGGTCGGCGACACCCCGTTCACCGCCACGTCACCTCGCGCCCCAGACTCACCCCATCCGCGCCAGCATTGCCCGCTCCTTGGCCACCAACCCCGCGAACGAAGGCCGCGCCAGCATCGCTGCCAGATACGCCGATATCCGTGGATATCCGTCCAGCACCCCGCCGGCATGTTCCAGGTTTACCAGCGGGCTCGCCACCGCCAGATCGGCCAGCGTAATACGGTCCTCGACCAGGAACAGGCTCTCCGGAATACGCGCCTCCAGATAGGCGAGCACCCCCGGCAGCACGTCCGCCTCGCTCGCGTCCGCCGCGGCCAGGTCCCCCGGCTTGCCTTCGAACCGCGGGCGCACCACCCGGTTGAAGAACATCGGCCGTACCGCGTCGAACAGTTCCGCATCGCCAAACTCGTCCCAGAACAGCGCCATGCCCCGCGCGCGCGGCTCGGCCGGGATCAGCGCCGGCTCCGGATGCAGCGCCTCGATATACGCCACGATCGCCGACGAATCGGCCAGCAGATAGTCGCCGTCGCGCAAAGCCGGCATCTTGCCCAGCGGGTTGGCCTCGCGGAACGCCGGATCGGTACTGGCCCGCCCGATGCGGTGCAGGTCGATCGCGACGTCCTTTTCGGCGGCGAATGCCAGCACCTTGCGCACGAACGGCGAAAACGAACTTCCATAAAGGATCATGACGGCCCTGCTCCCGTGGATCGGCTTCGGATCGCCACGATCCGCCAATCTCAATGCATGCCATAATGATCCGCCAGCCGGTCCAGCGCCAGCCCCAGCACCAGCTTTCCCGACCGTTTCGGCCACCCCAGCGCGCGTTCCGCCGCCTCCAGCCCCTCGCCCGCGCACGCCACCCGCCACACCACGTCGGACAGGCCCGGCCCCGCCGCCGCGACGGCCGCCTCGAACCGTCGTCTGGCCGACAGCTGCGCCCCCGACGGGTCGATCGCGCCCCCCGTACCACCGCCCGGCGTCGCCGCCGGGTCCCAGCGCATCGTCACGCGCGGGGCCAGCTGCGCCGTTTCCCAGTCCGCGCGCACCCGCTCGCCCGCCTCATACTGCCGTGCGCTCACATGCCCCCGCGCGCGCAGCCAGCCCAGCGGCGACTCGCCCAGATTGACGGTCACGCGCCGTCCGCCGCCCTCGGCTGCCGGCAGCGTCCTGGTCACCAGCATCCGGTTCGCGCCGTCCGGCGTCGCGTCGCGGACCGACCACCCCCGACCTGCCGCAGTCGCGACCAGCCCGTCGTCGGTCACCCGCGCCAGGTCCGCCCGCACCAGCATCTCGACCAGCGCCGCCGGCGTATCGGACAGCTTCCGCCCTGCCGCCAGCGCCGCCATCACCGCCTGCCCCCGCCGATCCAACGTCAGCCCCATGTCGCGCATCCTCATCGCCCTACCGACGAACACTTGCCATAACGCCATGATTGTAGGACAGCACAATAACCAGAACGGTTATCGAGGTCCCATGATCACAGTCATCCGCGACGTCCGCCGCGCGCGGGGCATGACGTTGCAGGACGTCGCCGACGCCTGCGTCCCACCGACCACGGCCCAGACGATCGGCCGGCTGGAAACCGGCATGCGCACGGTGTCGGTCGGCTGGCTGAACCGCATCGCCGCCGCATTGGACGTGCCCGCCGCCGATCTCGTCCGCCTGCCGGACCAGGCCGAACTGCCCGTCGCCGCGATCCTCGGCGGCACCGGCGCGCATGCCCCGCGGCAATCCGACGCCGTCCTGCCCCCCCGCCCGGCCGCCGATCAGGTCGCGATCATCGTGGAGGCCGGCGTCGGCGATTACCGCGCCGGCGACATACTGTGGTGCCGCCGCGTGGGGCCGGACGGCTTTCCGGCCGCGCTCAACCGCGACATCCTCGTCCCCCGCCCCGCCGGCCGGTTCCTGTTCGGCCGCCTCATCGGGCGCGAGGCCGGCAAGCTCCAGATGCTCCCGCTCGGTGCCGGCATGCGCCAGCAGGTCCTTGCCGACCCCCCCTGGGCCGCCATCGCCAACCTGCTCGTCCGCACGCTTTAAGAGCCTAAAGCCCTCTCCCCTCCGGGGAGAGGGCTTGGCTTGGTACCACCAGGCAGCGACCGGAACATCCCGACCATTAAAGAGCGGCAGAAGCCCCCCTCGCCACCCCCGCGCCCATCCGCTATGCCCCGCGCGACACCCCAAGGAGACCTACCGATGATCGAAGCCGAATGGTGGGAGTTCGAGGATCGCGACAGCCTGGCGCAACAGGTTGCCGACGATATCGAATTCGTGATCGAACGCGCGCTCGCCGGTCGTGGCCATGCGCTGCTCGCGGTCACCGGCGGCAGCATGCCGGCCGCGATCTTCGCCGAACTGGGCAAGCGCAAGATCGCCTGGGACAAGGTCGTCATCACGCTGACCGACGACCGGATCGTGCCCGATGACGACAAGCTCAGCAATTTCGCCGAACTGACCAAGATGGCGGGCAAGACAGGCGCGACGCTCGTGCCGCTCGTCCGCGGCGCCACCGCGACCGACGATCCCGCCGCCACCGGCCGCGCCGCCGACGCGCGCCTCGCCGACCTGCATTTTCCGCCCGACCTGGTCTGGCTGGGCATGGGCGAGGACGGCCACACCGCGTCGATCTTCCCCGGCCCTGATTTCAACCATGCGGTGAACGGCCCCGCCGCGCGCCGCGCGATCGGCGTCCGGCCCGATCCGATGCCCGCCGATCGTCCCGCCAACCGCGTCACGCTGACCCTGCCCGCGCTCGCCGGTGGCCACGCGATGATCGTCACGATCGCCGGCGACGTGAAGAAAGCCACGCTGGAGCGCGCGATCGAGGAAGGCCCCTCGTCCACCCTGCCGATCGGCCGCGTGCTCGCCGCCACCGAAGCCGCGATCGACATCTACTGGAGCGCCGAATGACGACCGCGACCGATCTGGACATCCCGCCCGCCACCGACACCGCGACGCTCGCCGCCGCGGTCCGGCTCGCGCTGCGCCGGATGGCGAAATCGGTCACGGTCATCACCTGCCTGCATCTGGGTCGCCGCTATGCGATGGCGGCGACCGCGGTCGACGCGCTGTCGATGGATCCCCCGTCGATGATCGTCTCGGTCAACCGCTCCGCCTCGCTCCACGCGCCGCTCGCGGCCGGCGCGGACTTCTGCATCAACGTGCTGGGTGCGATGCACGAGGATGTCAGCCGCGCCTGCGGTGGCGGCGCCTCGGGCGAGGACCGGTTCGGCACCGGCAACTGGATCACCGGCCCGCGCGGGCTGCCGATGCTCGCCGACGCGCAGGCCGCCTTCGTCTGCCACAACGACGTCTCGCTCGGCTACGGCACCCACGCGCTCTTCATCGGCCGCCTCGTCGACGTCCGTTCCTACGGCGACGTCGATCCACTGGTCTATCTCGACGGTCGCTACACCCGCACCGCGGGGTAATACGCTCGCCGGTTTCGCCACCTGCCGGCTCCGCGAACCGAACAAAACCGGGAAACAGCGTCCGCCTCAAGCGGCAGTGATCGCCTCGCCCTGCTGCAACATCTCGCCGCGCGTCACGATCACGCGGTCGCCCAGCTTCACCGCCCGGAACAGCTTGGCCGCAAACGCGGTCGGCACCCCGATGCAACCATGCGTTACCGTGCCCCATTCCACGTCGCTGCCGTGGATAGACACGCCGTCGTTGGTCAGCCGCAGCATGTACGGCATCGGCGCGCCGTACAGATTGGACACATGGTCCGCATCCTTCTGCGTGATCGGGAATATGCCCAGCGGCGTCGGCTTCTCGTCCGCGCCGTACATCACCACCGCGGTGCCTATCTCGTACCCGCCGCGGAACACCGACAGCGTCTGCGCGGCCAGGTCGACCGTCACGATCATCGGCCCCGCCGGCACGCCCGCCTCGTCCCATACATAGTCGCCGTGGGTGAACGGGCGCGGCACATCCAGCACGCGTCGGATCACCATGCCCTCGTCCACCGCAGGCGCCGCGACCGGCACGACCGCCGGCTTCGCGGGGACGGTCCGGACCGACCCGACATGGTCGGTCGGCGACTTGGGCGTCACCCAGCCGGTCCGGATCAGCGGCGGGGTGCGCGCCGATACGCCCGCCATCCAGGCGACCGAACCCAGCACGGCCGTGCCCAGCGCCAGCTGTGCGATCCGCCCGCCCCCAAATCCGCCAGATCCTCCCGCCATCCTACCCGCTCCCACTTCTCCGGCCCGCCATCGCTCAAACCCCGCGGCAAGGCCAGTCGCCCATTCGCGCTGTCCCGCGGCGGCACGTTAAGCGCGTCGCTTCACCATCCCGCCACTGTACCGACCAAAGTTACAGCCACTTGGCATGCTTGAACCGCAGATAGAGCGCGGTGCAGACCACCGCGATCACCCCCAGCACGACGAAATAGCCATATTGCGTCTTCAGCTCGGGCATATGTTCGAAATTCATGCCGTATATGCCGGCGATCGCGGTCGGCACCGCCAGGATTGCCGCCCAGGCCGCAAGCTGGCGGGTGATCGCGCCGGTCCGCTGCTGTTCCAGCAGGTTGCTGAATTCGAACACGGACGACAGCACGTCGCGCAGCCCGTCGACCATCGTCTGCGTCCGGCGGACATGGTCCAGTACGTCGCTGAAATAGGGCTTCGCCTCCACGTCGATGCAGGGCAGGTCCAGCCGCACGATCTTGCCCGCCACCTCGCTCATCGGCCCGAGCACGCGCTGGAACCGGATCATCTCGCGGCGCAACGTGAAGATCCGCGTGATCTCCTCGCGGCCCAGGAAACTGTCCAGCGTACGCTGCTCCATCTCCAGTACCTCGTCCTCGATCGTTTCCACCAGCGGCAGATATCCGTCGACGATATAGTCCAGGATGGCATGCAACACATAGTCGACGCCGTGCATCAACAGCGTCGGCGCCGCCTCCAGCTGCAGGCGCAGCGCCTTGTGCGACCGTGCCGATCCGTGGCGCACGCTGATGATATGGCTGTGGCCGACGAACATCGCCGTCTCGCCGTACGCGATCTTGTCCCCGTCCAGCGCCGCGGTCCGCGCCACGACGAACAACTGGTCGCCGTACACGTCCAGTTTCGGCAACTGGTCCGCCTTCACCGCATCCTCGACGGCCAGCGGATGCAGCCCATATTGCTCCTGCAGGACATGCATCTCCTCCACGCTCGGATCGCAGATGCCGATCCAGACGAACTCCGATCGATCGGCCGGGCAATCGACCTTCTCGTCGATCCCGACCTCGCGCACCCGTTTGCCATGGCGATACAGATAGGCGGCTACGACAGTCATTCAGGCCTCTATGGCAATTCCGCGATTTGGCTTCCCTAGACAGGTTTCTCCGCAAACACCCCGGCCAAAACATAGCCATCCCGATCGCGGTCACGAAATCCGTCGAGCGTGCCCCCTACCAGCCCGCGGTCCGCGTCCTGACCCGCGCCAGCATGTCGGACGACGTCATGAACAATGTCCGCCCGTCCGCACCGCCGAAACAGCAGTTGGCGACCGTCTTTCCCGTCGCGATGATACCCAGCAGCCGCCCGTCAGGGGTCAGCACATGGACGCCGCCCGGCCCGGTCGCGAACAGCCGCCCCGCCCGGTCCACCGTCATGCCGTCGGGCAACCCCGGCCCGCCCGCCGCCTGTTCCGCACGCATGTCGCGGAACAGCCGCGGCGCGCCGGCCTCGCTGCGGCTGTCGAGCGGATAGGCATGGATTTCGGGTTTCGTCTCGTCCGACAACGCCAGGTACAGTGTGCGCGCGTCGGGGGAGAGCGCGAGGCCGTTCGGTTGCCGATGGCGCCGGTCGATCAGGTGCAGCCGCCCGTCCGGGTCCAGCCTGTACAGGCCCTGAAACGGCAGCTCGCGCAACGGCGATTGGTGGTCCTTCAACCCGTACGGCGGATCGGTGAAGAAGATCGCTCCGTTCGGCGCGACCACCACCGTGTTGGGGCTGTTGAACCGTCGTCCGCCGAACCGGTCGACCAGGATCGTCTTGCGCTTCGTATCCAGGTCGACCCGCGCGACCGCGCGATTGCCGCTGTCGGCCATCACCAGGCGCCCCTCCCGGTCGATCGCCAGCCCGTTCGCGCCCGCTTCGTTGAACGCGTCCGGCACCGGCCCCACCAGTCCCGAAGGCTGCAGGAACCTGTCCAACCCCACCCCCTCGCGCCACCGCCAGACGGTGTTGCCCGGCACGTCGGTGAACAGCAACCAGTTGCGCCTGCGCACCCACACCGGCCCCTCGGCCCAGCGATAGCCCTCGCCGAGCACTTCGACCGGGGCTGCCGGATCGATGACCGTGTCCAGCGCCGCGTCGATCCGCCGCACGCCACCGACCGTCCTTGTCGGGGCCGGAGCGCCGCGCGCCGCCGATGCCAGCACCACCGGTGTCGCCAGCGCGGCCGCCACGACGCCGCGGCGCGACCAGGTCATGCTCACGCCCGGTCGAACCGCACGCTGCGGCCTTCGCGCGCGGATCGGTATATCGCCTCGATCACGCGCATGTCGGCCAGCCCCTCTTCCCCCGCCACGATCGGCGCGCGCCCGCTCGTCACGCAGTCGGACAGATGATCCAGTTGCAGCGCGAATTGCGATCGCCGCTCCGCCGGCAGGACGCGTGCCGTGGTCGCACCGTCCCGCCGGATCGTCATGCGCTGCCCGTCATAGGATGTCGCCGGCTCCAGATCGATATCGCCGCCGGTGCCCACCACCCGATACCGGTTGTGGTTGGAACTGTAGCTCGACACGCAGTTGGCGATCGCGCCGGACGGAAAGCGCAGCATGAAATCGATCCGGTCCTCCACCGTCCGGAACCGCGGGTCGCGCCGGTCGGTCGATTCCACCGCCTGCACCGAAACGGGCTCCTCCCCCGTCAGGTATCGTGCCGCGTTCAGGCTGTAGATGCCGATATCCATCAGCGAACCACCGCCCGACAGCGCGCGGTCCAGCCGCCACTGGCCGGGCTGCGCCGCAAAACCATGCTCCGCGGTCACGATCCGCGTCGGGCCGACATGGCCGCCGCGTGCCAGTTCGATCGCCAGCCGGTTATGCGGTTCGAACCGGCTGCGATATCCGACCATCAGCATGCGCGCCGCCGCGCGCGATGCCGCGATCATTGCCTGGGCTTCGGCCACGCTGGTCGCCATCGGCTTCTCGCACATCACATGCTTGCCGGCCCGCGCCGCGCGGATGCTGTATTCGGCATGCAGGCTGTTGGGCAGCACGATATAGACGATGTCGATCGCCGGATTGTCGCGGATCCGGTCGAAATCGCGATAGCCGTAACAGTTGCCGGCCGGGATGTCATATTCCGCGGCGTAACGGGTCAGCTTGGCCGGCGTCCCGCTGACCAGTGCCACCAGTCGCGACGAATCGCATTCCTTGAACCGCGGCATGATCTGGCGCGTGGCATAACTGCCCAGCCCGACGATCGCATAGCCCAGCTTGCGCCGCCCCCGGCCGCCGCCTTGCGCAAAGGCGCTTTCCGCGATCGACGCCGCCACGCCCGCGCCGATGCCCGCCAACACGTTCCGCCGGTTCGTCCCCATCGCCGTCCCCATCCTGTCCTGCATCACCGTCCGCATCTTCCGTCCGGGACGGCGCGCCTGTGTCGGCAGCGTAGGAACGTCCCGGCGCGTCGTAAAGCGCCGGGTTCGGGGCCGCGTCGCTGATCGTTACAGCGTTCCGGTACGCATCAGGCCGGCCACGTCGGCGGCAAGCTGGTTGTTCGCGCCCAGCCGCTCGATCAGTTGCGCCGCCCGGCTGCCGCGCAACCCCGCCGTCGTCAGCTGACCGTCGCGGACATAGGTATGGACCCCGCTCACCGCGAATGCCGTCGCATGGGCAATATGCGCCTTCTGCTCCACCCGGGTCGCCACGAACGTCTCGCTTTCGAAGAATGCGCGGCGTGCGATCGGCGACTCGAATGCCAGGTCCAGCACCGCGATCAGTGTGCGCTCGGTCGGTACGGCATGGTCGACATTCGGGGCCGGCGGCGCCGGATCGGCATTATCGTACCGATCGGGCAGGTGCAGACGCAGTTTCAGCACCGCGGGATCCGCGGCCAGCTGCCTCGCGAACCCGGTCATATATTCGGCGAACGCATCTGCATCGCCGTCTGCCGCGCCCAGATGAACGTGGATACGGTCGATCCCGTCGTCGCCGTTCGGCGTCGCATCCGGCAACCGGTCGACCAGCGTCCAGGAACCGTTCGGCAGCGCATAGGCAACGGTCGCGGCGAACATGTTCTGCTCGTCGGCGAACAGGATGTGGCTCGCGGCATTGAACGCCGCCTGGTCGGCTGCGGACGCGAACCCGATCTCCACGCCGCCGTCCAGTTCATAGTCCACGAACGGCGCAATGCCGTCGATCGCCGGCCACAAATGGGCATCCTGCGCGCGGTCCAGATGATGCTGCACATACCAGCCGAGGCCGGGTATCCGCGCGCACAGCGGCCCGTGCACGTCGCGCCAGTACGTTGCGAACACGTCGTGCGGCACCCGGTCGCGCCGCAGGACCGTGGTGTAGGAATTGATCGCGATCGTCACGTCGCGCGCCGCATAGTCGGTCGTGGTCGATATCTTGGGCATGGGGATATTCCTTCAGAATTGGGAAATGGCGCCGGGCCGCGCCCGCAACCGGTGGACCAGCGGCGCGACGATCACGGCCAGGATCGCGATCGCGGCCGCGACATGGCCGACGGCGCCCAGCCCCATCTGCCGGATCACCGATCCGCCGATGATCGCGCCCAGACCGATGCCGGCATTGGCCATCGACACGTTCAGCGTGCCGGCCAGCGCCTGCGCATGGCTTGCCGATTGCATCACGCGGACCTGGCAGATCGGGTAGAGCGCGGTGTTCGCGATGCCCCACACCGCCAGCGCCGCGGCCAGCCAGCCCGGCGACGCCGCTACCAGCGTCGTCGCGGCCATGCCCGTCGCCAGCACCAGCGCGGCGACCGCCGTCACCAGCAACGGCCCGCGCCCCACGAAATGCCCGCCCAGCCAGTTGCCGGCCAGCCCGACGATCCCGAACCCCATCAGCCACCAGCCGACCTGCCCGGCCGGAATGCGCGCTATCTGTTCCAGCATGTCGGCCAGGTAGGTATAGGCCGTGAACATCGCGGTAAACACGATCACCGACAACAGGACGTTACCCAGGAAATACGGGTCCTTCAGGATCCGCGCCTGTTCGGCCAGCTTCACCCGCGCCGGCCGCGCCAGCGTCGGCATCACCACCAGCAACAGCACCGCCATCACGAGCGACAGCCCCGCCAGGCCCCAGAAGGTCCCGCGCCACCCGAACGCCGTCGATGCCAGCGTGCCCAGCGGAATGCCCAGCACCATCGCGCCGGAAATCCCCAGATACACGTTGGCGACGGCCTTGCCCGCCTTCTCCGGCCCGGCCAGCACCCCCGCGGTCTCGCTCGCCGTGCCCCAGAACACCGGCAGCGCCAGCGCCGGTATGAAGCGTGCCAGCCCCAGGATCCAGATGTCCGGGGCCGCGGCCGCCAGCGCGTTGGCGGCCGCGAAGATCAGCAGGATCGCGACGAACAGCCGCTTGCGTTCGAAATGCGACAGCATCGCCGTCAGGAACGGACCGGCCAGCATCACCGTGAACGCGAACAACGTCACCAGAAGTCCCGCCGTCGCGACGCTGATGCCCAGGTCGCGCGACAGGCCTGGCAGCAATCCGACGATGATGAATTCCGTGGTGACGATCACGAAGGCGGAAACCGCCAGCAGCCATACCGCAAGGCCATGGCCCGCAGGCTTCCCCGCCGCAGGTGCGGCGGTGATCGGACGACTGACGGATGGCATGCAGGAACTCCCGAGATCGGACGCCCCTCTAGCCGCGATGATAATTCCAGTCGCGCGGCGTTAATTCGGGTATCGCAGGACAGAAATTCCAGAATGGAGCCAAACCATGATTCCGTCGGAGCGCCTGAAGGGGATCGAAGCCTTCGTCTGCACGGCCGATGCGGGCAGCTTCACCGCCGCCGGGCTTCGTCTGAACCTGACGAACTCGGCGGTCAGCAAGAGCGTCGCCCGGCTGGAGGCGCGGCTCGGCCACCGGCTGTTCGAACGCACGACGCGCCGGCTGACGCTCACCGACGCCGGCACCGCCTTCTACGGCACCTGCGTCCGCGTGCTGGGCGAACTGGCCGATGCCGAAGCGGTGCTGGCCGCGCATCGGTCGGAAATCGCGGGCCGGTTGAAGGTCGACCTGCCCGTCGCGTTCGGCCGCATGCGCGCGATGCCGCTCCTGCTCGCCTTCGCCGATGCGCATCCCAACCTGCGCCCGCACATCACCTTCACCGATCGCATGGTCGATATTGTCGAGGAAGGGATTGACGTTGCGGTCCGGATCGGCGCATCCGCCGGCTGGGCCGACGATCTGGGGGCTCGCTGTCTCGGCAGCGAACATGTGATCTTCTGCGCCGCCCCCGCCTATCTCGACCGGCGCGGCACGCCCGCCTCGGCGGACGACCTGGCGCGGTTCGACTGCATCCTCTACGGGCGCGCCGACGGCAGCACGATCGGCTGGCGCTTCGCGGACGACACCGCGGGACCGCGCAGCCGCACGATGGACGGGCGGATGATCCTGGGCAGCGCAGAGGCGCAGGTCGGCGCGGTCAAGGCGGGCTTCGGCATCGCCCAGCTGGCGACCTGGCTGATCGAGGCCGAACTGGACCGCGGCGAACTCGTGGAAATCCTGCCCGCCTCGGCCACCACCGGCCTCCCGCTCCACCTCGTCTGGCCACGCAGCCGGCAACTCAGCCCGAAAGTCGACGCGCTCCTCGCCACCTTGACCACCGGCCTCCGCATCGACTGACCGCCACGACCCTGGATTAGGCCCGTGCGCAAACCTGTCCGCGACCTCCTCCACAACGACGGCGGAGCGTCCGGTTGTGGTGGTTAGCTGCCGTTACCGCGACTTGAGCCAAGTACGTGCGGGAAATGCGCGGCGTCCCACTCATCAAGGCGGAAAAGTACCTTGCCCCACTCGATGATTTGATCGCCTTCACGATAGGAGAGACCCTGAACGGGAACCTCCCCGTCGAGGTCTTCTGGTCCAAAATGGAAGTGTTCGCTCGCTTCGCTCAAGCCTTGAAGCTGCCGCACCAACAGGTCGCGGCCCGTTGGGTTGAGCCAAATCTCCAACTCGCCGTCTTCATTCGTGTTGAGCGTGATGCGCGGCTTCATGGTTTCCTCCGTCGGGAAACTGGCACATGCCGGGAAAAGCGGAATGTCTGCAACTGGGCGAAAGCGGACATCGACCTGGACCGGCTGGCATCCACGCAAGCCCCGATGCCTCGTAGGCACCCAAAGAGTCTCCGGGCGCGGTTAGTATGGACCGTTCAAGGGATCGGGCCTTCCACCGCCGGAACGCGGCACCATATCGGAACCATGGGCGGACGGGTCAAAGGGAAGGCAGGCCTCGCCGAGGCGGAGGCGCGCGCCGCGCGGGTCGTATCGAACGACCGCTGCGCGCTTTGCGGGCGTCCGCTCGGACAGCGGACCGAATGGCATCATGCGATCCCCAAGAGCCGGGGCGGGACCGAAACATTCCCGGTCCACCCGATCTGCCACCGCGCCATCCACGCCCATGTCTCGAACCGCGATCTCGCCGCTAGCTTCGCGGACTTTGATGCCCTGCGCGCTCGTGACGACATCGCCGCCTTCCTCCGGTGGATTGCCGACAAGGCACCGGACTTCTACACTCCGACGCGACGGGCACGTCGATCCGAAACGCCGGTCTGACAGGGTTCCCCGATGTGCAACCAAGCTCGCATGACCGGTGTACCCGATACGGACCACCGGCGTGGCGCGGGCACGCGCCGGGTCTGCACCGCGGCAAAACTCATATCGACGGAGGTCGGACCATGACAGACAGTGACCGCCAACGGTCCGGTCCGTCGCCGCTTGGACCGTTCCGATACCCGGTCTTCCGCAACGTCTGGATCGCCAACCTGCTGTCGCGGTTCGGGGGGCTGATCCAGTCGGTTGGTGCGTCTTGGCTGATGGTATCGCTGGGTGCGTCCGCCACGCTCATCAGCCTTGTCCAGACGTCGACGACGCTGCCGATCATGCTGTTCTCGTTGCTTGCGGGCGCGCTGGCCGACACCTTCGACCGCCGCCGGCTGATGCTGATCGCGCAACTGTTCATGCTGGTCGTCTCGCTCATGCTGTCGCTGGCGGCGTGGTTCGACATGCTCACGCCCGGGCTGCTGCTGGCGTTCACCTTCCTGATCGGGACCGGTGCGGCGCTGAACGGCCCGGCGTGGCAGGCGTCGGTCGGCGACATGGTCCCGCGTGACGATCTGCCGTCCGCGGTGGCGCTGAACAGCATGGGCTTCAACGTCGCGCGCAGCACCGGCCCCGCGGTCGGCGGCCTGATCGTCGCCGCCTTCGGTGCGGCCGCGGCGTTCGCGGTCAACGCGGTCAGCTATCTCGGTCTGCTGTTCGTGCTCGCCCGCTGGCGGCCGCCCCGCGCGCGCGCGCGGCTCCAACGCGAAACGCTGGGTCATGCCATGGCGGCCGGCATCCGCTACGTCGCGCTGTCGCCCGCCATCCTGACCGTCCTGATGCGCAGCGTCATCTTCGGTCTAGGCGCCAGCGCCATCCCCGCCCTGATGCCGCTGGTCGCACGCGATCTGGTCGGTGGCGGCCCGCTGACGTTCGGTCTGCTGCTCGGCGCGTTCGGCGTCGGCGCGGTGGTCGGCGCCTATTTCTCCGGCGGATTGCGCCAGCGCCTGTCGACCGAATCGTTCGTCCGGCTGGCGCTGCTGGCCCTAGCCGCCGCGTCGGGCATCACCGCGTTCAGCAATATCGTCGTGCTGACGATGGCTGCGCTGTTCGTCGGCGGGGCCGGCTGGGTACTGGCACTCTCCACCTTCAACGTCACCGTACAGATGGCCTCGCCGCGCTGGGTCGTCGGCCGGACGCTGGCGCTGTACCAGATGTCGGCATTCGGCGGCATGGCGGTCGGCAGCTGGCTCTGGGGCGGCGTTACCGAACATGCCGGCCTCGCCACCGCGCTGCTCGTGTCGGCGGGCGTGTCGCTCGGCTGCCTTGCAATGGGCCTCCTCCTGCCGCTGCCGACCGCGCAGAAGCTCGATCTCGAACCGCTCGGCCGCTGGAAGGAACCCCGCCTTGCCATGCCGATCGAGGGGCGCAGCGGGCCGGTCGTCACGACCATCGAATACCGGATCGACGACGACAAGCTCCGCGAGTTCCTTCAGCTGATGGTCGAACGGCGCCGCATCCGCCGGCGCGACGGCGCACGCCACTGGTCGCTGCTGCGCGACCTCGAACAGCCCGACATCTGGGTCGAACGCTACGACACGGCGACCTGGACCGAAACCGTCCGCCACAACGAACGCGCGACCAAGGCCGACGCTGAAATCGGCGAACGCTTGCGTGCGCTGAACACCGGTCACGATCGCCAGCGCGTGCGACGCATGCTCGCCCGCGATCTCGATGCCGTACTGGACGACGCGGACGATACCGCCGCGCTCGACCAACCCCTCACCGACCCCGCCCGGCAGGCGTAGAGCCGAACCGCCCCGCGCTACAACATCATCGCCCACGCCGGAAAAGCCGGCTGCTGCCCACCCCGCAAGGACCACGAACCATGACAGCCTCGAAACACCGCGAGCCGCGCTTGCGTGCAGGCCGATAGATGGCGTTCACGACCGGAACCGGCCGCGGTCGCCAGCCGCCCCCGCCCACCAGCTGGCGGGAACGGCTGGGCGCGCTCCGCAACCTCCCGCCGTTCCTCGCGATGGTATGGCGTACCAGCCGGGCGCTCACCGCGACCACGCTCGCCGTCCGGCTCGTGCGCGCGCTGCTGCCGGTCGCGACCTTGTTCATCGGCAAGCTCATCATCGACGAGGTCGTGCAGTTGAACCGCCTGCCCGCGCGCCCGGCGGGCCTTGCCGGATGGCTCGGCTCGGGCCTGCTTGATCGGCTGGAAGCGTTGCTGCTCGCCGAATTCCTGCTGGCGATCGTCTCGGACCTGCTCGGCCGCCTGGTATCGCTGATCGACGGCCTGCTCTCCGATCGCGTCAGCAACGACGCCAGCGTACGGCTGATGCAGCACGCCGCCACGCTCGACCTGGCCGATTTCGAGGACGCCGCCTTCCAGGATCGCATGGAGCGCGCACGCATGCAGGCCAGTGGCCGCATGTCGCTCATGGGCCAGCTGTTCGGCCAGGCCCAGGATATCATCACCGTGGTCAGCTTTGCGGCCGGACTGGTCGTCTACGCGCCGTGGCTGATCGTCATGCTCGCCATCGCGCTGGTGCCGTCTTTCCTGGGCGAGGCGCATTTCAACGCACTCAGCTACGCACTCAGCCACCTCCGCACGCCGCAGCGGCGCGAGCTGGATTATGTCCGCCAGGTCGCGGCCAGCGCGGACACGGCCAAGGAGGTCAAGATCTTCGGGCTCAGCCCGTTCCTGATCGACCGCTACCGTTCCATCTCGCGCGATACCTATGATGCAAGCCGCCGGCTCGCCATCCGTCGTGCCGTCTG
Organism: Sphingomonas montana; assembly: GCF_001956315.1. Lineage (GTDB taxonomy): Bacteria > Pseudomonadota > Alphaproteobacteria > Sphingomonadales > Sphingomonadaceae > Sphingomonas_R > Sphingomonas_R montana. Next base: position 73,683 of record NZ_MOLY01000030.1, read on the forward strand.
GGGCGTGGGCTTCGGCGCGCTGGGCACGATCGCCTATTACGGGGCCTATGCGTATATCGCCTGGCGGACGGTGAACGGCTCGCTGTCCGTCGGCGACCTCACCTTTCTGGCCGCCTCGTTTCTCCGGCTGCGCGGGTTGCTGGAAGGCTTGTTGACCGGCTTCTCCACCACGGCCGGCCAGGCGCTCTACATCGAGGACCTGTTCTCCTTCTTCCGCGCCGAACCCGGCATCCGTTCGCCTGAGAATGCGTTGCCCTTTCCCAACCCGATCCGGCAGGGCTTCGTCTTCGACGATGTGGGCTTTCGCTATCCGGGCACGGAACGCTGGGCGGTACGCCATCTGTCCTTCACGCTGGCGCCGGGCGAGGTGCTGGCCCTGGTGGGGGAGAACGGCGCCGGCAAGACCACGCTCGTGAAACTGCTCGCCCGGCTCTACGATCCAGTCGAGGGCCGCGTGCTGCTCGATGGTCGCGACCTCCGCGACTATGATCTGGACGCGTTGCGCGCCGCCATCGGCGTGATCTTTCAGGACTTCGTCCGCTATAATCTCTCTGCTGCCGACAATATCGCGGTCGGGCGCATCGCGGCTCGCGGGGACCGCCCACGGATAGCGAGGGCCGCCGCCGCCGCGCTTGCCGACGCGGTCGTCGCCAAGCTGCCGGGCGGGTACGACCAGATGATCGGCAAGCGGTTCCGCAACGGCATCGATCTGTCGGGCGGCGAATGGCAGAAGATGGCGATCGCCCGCGCCTACATGCGCGACGCGGAGGTCCTGATTCTCGACGAACCCACCGCCGCGCTCGACGCCCGCGCCGAATATGAGGTCTTCCAGCGGTTTCGCGAACTCAGCGCCGGGCGCTCGGCGGTGCTGATCTCACACCGCTTCTCCAGCGTGCGGATGGCGGACCGCATCCTGGTGCTCAGCGACGGCCGGGTCGAGGCGTCCGGTACGCATGCCGCGCTGCTCGCGGCTGGCGGGCGCTACGCCGAATTGTTCGAACTGCAGGCTGCCGGCTACCGCTGACCACCGCCAATGTGCGGGCCTGCAACCGCGACCTGACGGCAATTTCCCTTCGCAACCCGTCGTCCGGCTATTTCCGCCTGCGTGACGGGCAAAGCAAAACGCATCGAAATGACGTCGTGCATCCCACCTCTTATATTTTGTTAATGATGAGAATGTAGGCTGGTTTTCAGGCGATCAGGCCCGCCGAGACCCGCTGCCGACGTCAGGTTCGAAACCGTGATTGAGCTTCAGAACATCATTCTTGAGATGATTGCGACGGGCGAATCGCTTGCGGACACGCTTGCCAGCATGTGCGAGGCGGCCGAGGCATTGGCGCCGGACGTCATCTGTTCGATTCTCGCGGTCGATGAAGCCGGTCTGCTGCACCCCCTCGCCGGCCCCAGCCTGCCCGCCGACTATTCGGCTGCGCTCGACGGCCTGCCGATCGGCGCCGACGTCGGGTCGTGCGGCACGGCGGCCTATCTCCGCCAGGAAGTGACGGTCACCGACATCCGCAACGATCCGCGGTGGACGGCCTACAAGGATCTGGCGCTGCCGTTCGGATTGCGCGCCTGCTGGTCCATGCCCATCCTCAACGCGGCGGGCGAGGCGATCGGCACATTCGCCTTCTACTATCGCATATGCAGGTGCCCGACCCAGCTTGAGCGGGAGATAGTCCGGCAATGCGTGCATCTGTGCGTGATCGCCTTCGAACGGCACCAGCGTGTCGTCGAACGGGAACGCCGGGCGTCCACCGATGGGCTGACCGGGCTCGGCAACCGCGCAGCGTTCGATGCCGCGCTCGCCGACCTGACCTGTGATCTGCCTGGACGATGGGCGCTGCTCATTCTCGATCTCGACAATCTCAAGACCGTCAACGACACCTTCGGGCATCATGCCGGCGACAGCCTCCTGCGCACGGCCGGCGCCCGGATCGCTTCGGCAATGGCCCCGGACCGCGCCTTCCGGATCGGCGGCGACGAATTCGCCATACTTCTCCAGGCGCGGGACACAACGCTCGACATAGATCGGGCTGCGGAACGGACCCTGGACGCGTTGGCCGAGCCCGCGGCATGCGGCAGTCAGATCATCGTGCCGCGGGCGACGATCGGCGGTGCCCTGCTCTCCGCCGGTGATCGTCAGGCGGAACGGGTGCGCCAGAATGCGGACCTCGCCCTCTACCATGCCAAGGAAACCGGGCGCGGCGGGTTCGTCCGCTACTGGCCGGGGCTGGGCACCAACATTTCCCGCCGCCTCGGCAACATCCGCGAAGTCGACGCCGCACTTCGCGAAAACCGGATCGAGGCCTTTTACCAGCCCGTGGTTCGGCTCGATACGCGCGAGATCGTCGGGCTGGAGGCGTTATGCAGGATGCGGCTCGGGGGTCGCATCATCGCGGCTGGCGACTTCCACGAGGCGACGAAGGATTTTCATGTCGCCAGGGCGCTGACGGAACGGATGGTAACGCTCGTCGCGGCGGATCTCCGCGGCTGGCTCGACATGGGCATTCCTTTCCAGCACGTCGGCGTCAACGTCTCCTCGGCCGACATGCATGACGGCACGCTGGACGCCATGCTGACCGCGACGTTCGAACGGGCGAATGTTCCGCTGAAGCACGTCATCATCGAGGTGACGGAGGCCGTCTACATGGGCGATGGCGATCCGTCGGTCGGAAAGGCCGTCGAAGCGCTCCGGGCAAAGGGGTTCCGCGTCGCGCTCGACGATTTCGGGACGGGTTTTGCCTCGCTGACCCATCTGCTGACCGTCCCGGTCGACATCCTCAAGATCGACAAGAGCTTCGTCGATCGTCTGGCGCTCGACAACGCCAGCATGGCCATCGTCGAGGGGCTGGTCCAGATCGCGGGAAAGCTCGATATCCGCGTGATCGCCGAAGGGATCGAGACGGAGGATCAGGCGCGCCTTCTGCAACATGCGGGATGCGTCCTGGGGCAAGGCTATCTGTTTTCCCGCGCCGTCGATCGGCACGCGACGACCGCGCTGCTGCTCGACCGGGCACAGCATTCCACGAAATCCGTCCCGCCCGAAAGCGACGCCCGGCAGCGGCTACGACGCCAGATCTGAACCGGACCACCCGCTGTCATCTCGAAGCGGTTGTCCAGATCGCTCCCAGCCAAAGTCACGATCGATCAGCTCTAACCACTCGTCATCCCGGACTTGATCCGGACCCCTCCCCCTGCTCTGGGGGAGGAGTCCTGCATCATCGCATCACTGCATTCCACCAGTCACGGGCGCCGGCGGGGTCGCGGCCGCACCATCGGCATCCACAGTCGGCGCGGACCGGGCAGGCGCCGGCGCAGGCCGATCGGCACCGGGCGGCGGCGAATCCGGACCATGATCGGGTCGGCCGCGCGGTCCGGCCGGTCCGTGCGGCTCGGGCGGCCCGGCCAGCGGACCCAGCACGATCACCTTGCGATCCGCCTTGACCAGGAAGGCGGCCCGTACGAAGCCGCGATCGAAGCGCCCCTGCACGGTCACGACCTCGTTGGCGGTCACCAGCGCGCGCTCGTCGCCTTCACGCCCGGTATCGACCAGCGCGCGGCCGCTGCCGTCCGCCATCACGAACTTGTTGCCGTACACCTCCGCCACCCGGCCGCGGATCGTCACGATGCCGGTGGACGAAAGCGATCGGATCGCAACGGGCGTGGCGGGTGCCATCGACACGGTCGGTCGGGTTTCGGCCATCACGATGGCGCCGGCAGCACCACCCAGCGCGAGCAGGCCGGCACCGATGACGGCCAGCTTGGCCGGAAGATGAAGCCGCAAGCGCCGGCTCTGTTCGGTATGTTCGATATGGTCGGTCATGCGCTACTCCTAGGGTTGATGGAGCCAATCTACGCCGCCGCACCCCCGCCCCGCTGAACCGCGCCGTTCAGCTTCGGTTTGGCTTGACGGGATAGGATGAAACCGAGGGAGCCGGACGCTGCGCATATTGCTGGTTGAGGACGATGCGATCCTGGCGGACGGCATCGCGCGGGCGCTGCGGGCCGAAAGCTTTGCCGTGGATGTCGCCACGAACGGCGAGGATGGCGCGCATCTCGGCGCGACCGAGCGCTACGACGCCGCCGTGCTGGACCTCGGCCTGCCCAAAAAGGACGGCGTCACCGTGCTGCGCGAATGGCGCGCCGAAGGCCGCGACCTGCCGGTCCTGATCCTGACCGCTCGGGACGGCTGGTCGGAGAAAGTCGCCGGTTTCAAGGCCGGCGCCGACGACTATCTGACCAAGCCGTTCCGCGTCGAGGAGGTCATCATGCGGCTGCGCGCGCTGGTGCGCCGCGCCGCCGGGCATGCGGGCGCGCTCATCACCTGCGGTGGCCTGGCGTTCGACGCGCAGCTCGGCCGGTTCGAACTGGACGGCCTTCCCCTGAAACTGACCGCGCTCGAATGGCGGGTCCTCTCCGCGCTGATGCTCCGCAAGGAAGTCGTGATGGACCGTGCCGACCTGATAGAGCGCGTCTATGAAGGCGATGCGGACGTGGACTCGAATTCGGTCGAGGTCATCATTGGCCGACTGCGCAAGAAGATCGGTGCGACGATGATCGAAACGGTCCGCGGGCGCGGTTACCGGGTCACCGCAGGTTCGGCATGAGGCTGGTTCCGCACTCCCTGTCGGGCAGGCTGCTCGCAATCTCGGCGCTGACCACGATCGTGGCGCTGCTATTCGCCGCGGTCGGCATCGGCCACGTGCTGGAACGGTTCGTGATCCGCGGCCTGGACCAGCAGCTGGATGCCCAGGTCGCGATGCTCGGCCGCGCGCTGCGCACCGACGGCACGCTCGATCCCGCCCGCGTCGTCAACCTGCCGGTCTTCGAACAACCCGGACAGGGTTGGGGCTGGCAGGTCGAAAGCGCCCGCGGCCGCTGGACCGGCGGCGATGCGATGACCGTCCGGCGGTCCCATCGCCCCCTGCCGCAGGGACCGGAAGAACACGGTCCGGCTGATCTCGGCGGAAAACCCGGCGAAGGGATCACCGCCACGGGCGAACAGGTTCATACGCGCGAACGGACCGTGCCGACCGCCATGGGCGACGCGACCATCGTTGCCGGCGGGCCGCGCCATCTGGCCACCGCGCCCTTGCGGGCGGCCATGGTCCCGCTCCTCGGCTCGCTGGCGATCCTCGGGCTGTTGCTGGCGGCGGCAACGATCGTGCAGCTTCGCGTCGGCCTGCGCCCGCTTCGTACTTTGCAGGCCGCACTCGCCGACGTGCGGGCCGGCCGTGCGCGCCATGTCCCCGAAGCGCTGCCCATGGAACTTGCGCCGCTGGCGGTCGAACTGAACGCGCTGATCGACCAGAACATGACCCAGCTGGACCATGCGCGCCGCCACGTCGCCAATCTGGCGCATGGCATGAAGACCCCGCTGGCCGCGCTCGGCATGAAGCTGGCCGAAAGCGGTCGCGACCCGGACGGCGATCTGCGCGCCATGGTGGCGGACATCGACGGCCGTGTCCGGCATCATCTGGGACGTGCGCGCGCGACGGCACCCGGTAGCCGGCACATCGTCCGGACGATGCTCGCCCTCGCGATCCGCGATCTCGCCATGGTCATGCGGGGGGTCCATGCCGACCGGTCGATCGACGTCACGATCGCCGTCGCCCCCGAACTTGCGGTTGCCGCGGACCCGCAGGACATGGCCGAGATGCTGGGCAACCTGCTCGACAATGCATGGCGTCATGCTCGTGCGGCGGTCACCGTCTCGGCCAGATGCACCGCATCGACGATCGAACTGGCGATCGAGGACGACGGTGCCGGCCTGCCGCAAGAGGCGCTCGCGGAAGCACTCGTACCCGGACGCCGGCTGGACGAGCGCGGCGACGGACATGGTTTCGGCCTGCCGATTACGCAGGAACTGGCCGAACTGAACGGCGGAACATTGCGGCTCGAACAGTCCGCCCTCAGGGGACTTCGCGCCGTCCTCACCCTGCCCGCCACCTGACCGGATCTTGCATCCATGGTCGGTCAGGCCGTTAGGACATGACCATATCAACAGACCATCCTCCAGTCCGTTTGGTTCGAGCCTGTCGAGAACGCCGCTCCGGGTTCTCGACAGGTTCGCAGCGGCGCGACAAGCGCCTTCGAGACAACCATGTGGACTCCCCTCTTGCAGTCGCCGAGCTCGGAGACCTCGACGGATCGGGTCGCGTCAGCGGACATCGGGAGATGACGACGGAAGCGCCGCAGCCGTCCCGGGAGAAGCGGTCGCGGGAAACGCCGACACGTTTCCCTGTCACATCGACAGGCCGATCATCTACGGGTCGCAAGTCCCCGGAATGAGAGCGCGACGTTGCTGCGGGCATTTTGCCCGGCCTGGAGCCCCGATCGAGCGGACCCCTCGACGCCGATCTTAGGTGATGCTTAACGCTCTCGCAGCATAACCCGCCGTCAAGGGAGCCACCGTCGTGTCATTGAATAAAGCCGGTTTTGAAACAATTCCGTTGAGCGACCTTGATATGATGAGCGTCGCGGAACGCGATGCCCTGCCGTTCGGGGTGGTCGGCTTCGAAGCGGACACGATCGTGCAATCCTACAACGCGACCGAGGCGCAGATGTCGGGGCTCGATCCCGCCACGGTCATCGGCGTACCGTTCTTCGACGCCGTGGCGCAGTGCATGAACAATTTCATGGTCGCCCAGCGGTTCGAGGACGAGCCCGAAATCGACGATATAATACCCTACGTCCTGACCTTGCGGATGCGTCCGACGAAGGTGCGCCTGCGCTTGCTGGCGGCGGCGGACACACCGCGCCGCTATATCCTCATCCAGAGGTGAGATCGCGACCATGACCGACATGTCGGGCGAAGAGCAGCTCCTCGAATTCCTCTATGCCTGTCCCGTCGGGCTGATCGAGTGCGATGCCATGGGCGAGATCGCGCTGATGAACCCGCACGCGATGCAGCACCTCCTGCCGCTGGCCGGCGCGCGCAATGCCGGAAACCTGTTTGACGCGCTCGAACGGCACGCACCCGAACTGCGCGGCATCGTCGCCGACTTCGGCCCGGCGACGGGTCGCATCTGCGACGGGCATCGCATCTTTGTGGACCTGGGCACCCGCAGGCGCACGGTGGCGCCGAAGGTCCTGGCGTGCACGTTGGTCAGGCTCGGACCGGATCGGCTGATGGCCACCCTGTCGGACATCAGCCAGCAGGTCGCCCAGGAAGACCGACTGCGCCAGGCGGATACCTGGTTCGCGACCCTGCTGGACGGCGTCAGCGATTATGCCGCTCTGACGATCACCGCGGACGGCAGGATCGCGACGGCCGATCCCTGCTTCACCCGCCAGACAGGCCATGCCTTCGCGGACGTGATCGGACGCAATCTCACCGATCTGCTCCATACCGACGCCAGCGGTGGCGACCTCCGGCTGGACGAGCAGCTGGTGATCGCGGCACGCGACGGGTGGCATCTCCAGGAGGGGTGGCAGCAGCGCGCGAACGGGGACCGCTACTGGTGCCAGCGCCTCGTCGTCGCCCGCTCCAGCGGCGAACAGGCCCCGGCGTCCGATTACTCGGTTGTCCTGCGCGACGTCCCGCGACGCGAGGAAGCCGCCGAGGACGTCCGCCGCCTGCTCACCTGCGATCACCTGACGGGGGCGGCGAACCGCCGGCATTTCGGGCAGGTCATGCAGCGCGAACAGGCGCACTGGCAGGAATTGCGGCAGTCGCTGTCCCTGATCGTGCTCGATCTCGACCATTTCAAGGCGGTCAACGACAGGCACGGCCATCCGGTCGGCGACGTCCTGCTCCGCCGGGTTGCCGAAGTGTGTACCGCCCTGCTCCCGCCCCGCGGGGTCTTCGCGCGGTTGGGGGGTGAAGAGTTCGGCGCCCTTCTGCCGCGCTACGACAACGGACAGGCCATGACGCTGGCCGAGGAAATGCGCGCGGCAATCGCCGCGCTCCAGGTCGAAACCCCGCATGGCCCGTTGACCGTAACCGCCAGCCTGGGTTGCGCGGCGCTCGACGAAACCGACGGTTCGATCGATGCCCTGATCGCGCTGGCCGACGAACGGCTCTACGCGGCCAAGCACGCCGGACGAAACCGGGTCTGCCACCACAAGGCCTGCGCCGCGTGACCCCGCCCATCCTGCAACGCCCCGCCGTGCACCGCATCGCGTGCGCGGTGGTCGCGGCCGAGCTGCGCCGCCTGCGCGATACGAACCAACTGGGCATGATCGGGGACGACTGGCTGGACCCGACACCGATCGGCGATGACGGGCTGGGACTGGATTCGCTGGAACAGCTCGGTGCGCTCGGCGCACTGGCCGAGGCGTTCGATCTCGACGACAGCGTGCTGGGCGACGATCCGCCGCGGACGGTCGGTGCCTGGGTCGACTGGATCATGCAGGCGCCCGCCTCGCCCGATCGGCGGATGACGGTCAGCACCTCCGGCTCGACCGGCAGCCCGCGCCCGTGCGTCCATGCCGTGGCCGACCTGCTCGGTGAGGCCGCGTTTCTCGCGGCGCGGCTCCCCGGGCGACGCCGGGTGGTCGCGCTGGTCCCCGCGCATCATCTGTACGGGGTGATCTGGACCGCCCTGCTGCCCGACTCGCTGGGCGTGCCGGTCGTCGTGCGTCGGGTCGGGGCACCGCTGGGGCTGACCGCAGGCGACCTCGTCGTCGCGGTGCCGGACCAGTGGCTGGCGCTGTCGCGCATCCTTCGCCGCTTTCCCGACGATGTCGTCGGCGTCAGTTCGGCCGGAAAACTCGACGAAGGCCTGGCTTCGGGACTGCTGACCGCGGGCCTTGCCCGGCTGATCGATATCTACGGCTCTTCCGAAACGGGTGGCATCGCGATGCGCGATGTGCCCGCGACAGCGTATGAACTGCTACCCCGCTGGCGCCTGTCCGCGCAGGGTGACGACGACTGGCGCCTGGTCGATCCCGCCGATCGGTTTCACGATCTGCCGGACCATGTCGAACGCATCGACGATAGGGTCATACGATTGCTCGGCCGGCGCGACGGGGCCGTGAAGGTCGCAGGTCACAAGGTCTGGCCGGAACGCGTCGCGCGCCAGTTGCGGACCGTCCCCGGCGTCGCCGATGCCGCGGTGCGGCTTCACGCCAACGGACGGCTGAAGGCGTTCATCGTCCCGCAGCATGACCGCGATCCCGCGGCGCTGTCCGCGCTGATCGAACAGGCCGTCGTCGCGCACCTGACCGATCCCGAACGTCCCAAGAGCTTTCGTTTCGGGCCGGCTCTGCCGCGCAACGCGATGGGCAAATTGGAAGACTGGGCATGATGTATTCCCCGATCACCACCGCCGACGCCGCGCGCGCCACGCCGCTGGAAACCCCGAATCCCTGTCACGGCTGTCGGACGGCAACGTTGCGGAAGATCGCGATCACGATGGCGTTCCAGCCGATCGTCGACATCCAGACGGGGTCGGTGTTCGCCTACGAAGCATTGGTGCGGGGCACCGAGGGCCAGTCCGCCGGGCAGGTGCTGTCCGGCATCGAACCGGACATGATCTACAAGTTCGATCAGGCCTGCCGGGTCAAGGCGATCGAACTGGCCGGCGGGCTGTTCGCCCCGGATGGCGATGCGAAGCTGTCGATCAACTTCATGCCGAACGCGGTGTACGAACCCAACGCCTGCATTCGCGCATCGCTTGCGGCCGCGCGTCGCGTCGGGTTCGATCCCGGCCGGCTGATGTTCGAATTCACCGAAAACGAGCGGATGCTCGACGTCACGCATGTCCGGCACATCATCGAAGCCTATCAGGCCCGCGGTTTCACCACGGCGATCGACGATTTCGGCGCCGGCTATGCCGGCCTGGGGCTGCTGGCCGATCTGCGCCCGGACATGCTGAAGCTCGACATGGCGCTGATCCGCGGGATCGACGGCTCGGCCGCCCGCCGGACGATCGTCGCAAGCGTGGTCCGCATGGCGGAGCAACTCGGTATCCGCTGTATCGCCGAGGGGATCGAAACCGCGGCGGAACTGCAGACGTTGCGCGAAATTGGCCTCCGCCTGTGCCAGGGCTATCTGCTCGCCCGTCCTGCGTTGGAAGCCCTCCCACCGATCGCGCTGCCCGACTAGGCCAGCCACAGACACCATCGCGTGAAGCAACCGACACGTTGAACAGGCCGGCAACCGCGCCAGCGACCGTCCGCCGGCGCGGACCGCGACCAGGCTGCTTGCCATGTAACGGCCCGCCTGCCTGACACTGCGGAAGACGATGCAGGGACGCGCGGGCTGACTCACACGACCGACCGAAACATATCGGACCGTCAGCTCCGCGGTGGGAATAACATGGAAGGTCCACTGCGCCGGATCGCGGTGGTCGGCGGTGTCGTCTGCGACGGCGTAATGCGCAAAGACATAGAGGTCTGCCCAGCGCCGTTCCTCGGCCAGCCAGGCATCGCCGTCATAGCGGCTTGTCCGGGCCGCGATATCGAACGTTGCGGGACGATAAGCAGCCTTTGGCTGCGCCCAGCTCTGCCGTACCGCGGACTGCTTGACCTTAAGCCGCAACCCATCCCCCCGGTCGAAGTCCCAGGCGGCGTAATCTGCCGAGCACCACCGCCAGTCGGGTTCGAGCACGGTGGCTACAATTGCCTCGACAACCAGATCGCGCAGCGTGTTGGTCACTAGCGGATGTCCAAAGGCAGCATGCGCCGCACGGTCCCGAATGGTGGACGCGCTGATTGCTCCTGTTGCCGACAACTGCTCCACCGCCTTGCCTCTCGCCTCCGCTCATCGCTGCATACGATAAGTGACGTTCGTCATGTTCGACACGCAAAGACAGTCAACCGCATTGTCTCTTATCGTCTGTAGATCGATCGTCTGCAGGCGCGTCGCAGCCGGGCGTGGATGTTCGCACACGCCTTGATCGTAATGTACGCCGTTTGCGCGAGGCAAAAGGCTGGAGCCAGGAAGCCTTCGCTCACGAGGCAGACATCCACCGGACCTATGTCAGCGATATCGAACGCGGTGCCCGTAACCCGACGATCATGAGCGTCGAGAAGCTCGCGCAGCCGCTTGGCGTGACCGCTGACGAGTTGCTCAAATAGGTCGCTGTACCGCCGGCTGGACCGTTCGGTCAGCCCGCCTTACCTACCCCGATAGCATGTGGCCATTTAGGGTAGAGTGCTTAGTTGGCACCGACTTCTCGCAACGTTGGGCAAGCCCGGCTTTCCGTAGTCGATCCGAGAGCGCAACCAAACTCGCGTCACGCGAATCCTTTTTTGTTCAGTCAGCCAACCAGTTGCGTCGTGAAGGCCGCCGGGTCGCAAGGTTGGTTACGGCGTCATCGATACGCCCGCCCTTGCATACGCCGATGTTGGCATCGCGATGAGCACCGGAGCCCACGTCGCGGTGGAAAGCGCGGGCATCACGCTGCTCGGCGGCGACCTGATGGGGATCGTCCGCGCGCGCAAGCTGGCCGTCGCCACGCTGCGCAACATCAAGCAGAACCTGATGTTCGCTTTCGCCTACAACGCGCTGGGCATACCGCTCGCCACCGGTCTGCTCTATCCGTTCACCGGACTGCTACTGTCGCCGATGATCGCGGCGGCGGCGATGAGCCTGTCGTCGGTGTCGGTCATCACCAACGCGCTGCGGCTGCGGCGCGTCCATCTGTAGGCCCTGCCGGCTGCCCCGTATTTGCCGATGGCTGCCGTCAGTCGACAGACCCTCTACGCAGGCGACGCATCAGCGTTTAGGATGAAGTGATGACGCCATCGATCCTAGTGTTTCTCGGTTCGGAACGTGTTTCCGGCGCACCGCTGCCGACGCGCCTCGGTGCCCGGGTTTCCTCGGCCTGCCTCAGGCGCCTGGCCGACAAGGGTGTGGCCACGACCCAGATCGACCCCGTCGAGGTCGACGCACCCCATCCGTTCAAGCCGCTTTTCGCCTACGGAGCAGGCAAGGGTCCCGAGGCGCTCGATCATCTGGCCGACCAGATCCGGCACGCCGACGGCTATGTCATGATCAGTCCCGAGTATAACCACCTCATGAGCCCGGCGCTGAGCGACCTGCTGAACCACTTCGGCAGCTCGCTGTTCTCCTATAAGCCGAGTGCGATCGTGACCTATTCGGCTGGCCAGTGGGGCGGCACTCGCGCCGCCGTGAGCATGCGGACATTCCTGTCCGAACTGGGCTGCCTGCCGGTATCGGCGATGGTCCATGTGCCGCATGCCCAGGATGTGTTCCACGAGGATGGCGGATATCGCCCCGGCGTCGACGGCGATCGCTGGGACGGCTACTTCGATCGAACGTTGGACCAGCTCCGCTGGTGGTCAGAAGCCGCAGCGCGGCAGCGATGCAGCGCGACGGACTTACCCAAAGCGTTCGTTACCAATCCAACCGAGCGGAACGCCCCGTAGGGGCGGGATCAAAGCTTCAGCAAGATGGGAATCTCATGACCAGGATCGCGAACCAGCCCCTGCGCAGCAGGATCATGAGCGCCGACGCGGCTGCCGCACTGATCGCGCCGGGCAGCACGGTCGGCCTCAGCGGCTTCACGGGTTCCGGCTATCCCAAGGCGGTGCCGCTGGCGCTCGCCGCGCGGATCGAGGCGGAACATGCCGCGGGCAACCCGTTCCGGATCCGCGTCTGGACCGGCGCCTCGACCGGGCCCGAACTCGACGGTGCGCTGGCCAAGGCGGACGGGATCGAATTCCGCCTGCCCTACAACTCCGACCCCATCGCGCGCGAGAAGATCAACCGCGGCGAGATGGACTATTTCGACATGCATCTCAGTCAGGTCGCGCCCATGGCATGGCAGGGCTTTCTCGGGCCGCTCGACACCGCGGTGGTCGAGGTGTCCGGCATCCGCGCCGACGGCTCGCTTATCCCCTCATCCTCGATCGGCAACAACAAGACCTGGCTCGACCGCGCCGGCCAGATCATCCTGGAGGTCAACGCCTGGCAGAACCCGGCGCTCGAGGGGATGCACGACATCTACTACGGCACCGCGCTGCCGCCGCACCGCGTGCCGATCCCGCTGATCCGCCCCGACGACCGGATCGGCGAAGCGTATTTCCGGGTCGATCCCGGAAAGGTCGTCGCGATCGTCGAGACCGAGGCACCCGACCGCAACCTGCCGTTCGCGGCACCCGATGCCGCCGCGCATGCGATCGCCGGTCACCTGATCGAGTTCTTCCGGCACGAGGTCGCCCGCGGCCGCCTGCCCGCATCGCTGCTGCCATTGCAGTCGGGCGTCGGCAACATCGCCAACGCGGTGCTGACCGGGCTCGTCACGGGGCCGTTCGATGCGATGACCTCCTACACCGAGGTGATCCAGGACGGGATGCTCGACCTGCTCGACTCCGGCAAGCTGCGGATGGCATCAGCCACCGCCTTCTCGCTCAGCCCGGAGGCGGCGGCCCGGCTGAACGCGGACATGGCCGCTTACCGCGACCGGATGATCCTGCGCCCGCAGGAGATCAGCAACCATCCCGAACTGATCCGTCGGCTCGGCTGCCTGGCGATGAACGGGCTGATCGAGGCTGACATCTACGGCAACGTCAACTCGACGCACATCATGGGCTCGCGCATTCAGAACGGCATCGGCGGTTCGGGCGATTTCGCGCGCAACGCCTATGTCTCGATCTTCATGACGCCGTCGACCGCGAAGGGCGGCAAGATCTCCGCGATCGTGCCGCAGGCCAGCCACGTCGATCATATCAGCCAGGACGTCCAGGTGCTCGTCACCGAACAGGGGCTGGCCGACCTCCGCGGGCTCAGCCCGAAGCAGCGCGCCGCCCTGATCATCGAGACCTGCGCGCACCCCGACTACCGCCCCGCACTGGTCGACTATTACCGCCGGGCGCGCGTGGGTTCCTATGGTCAACAGACGCCGACCTTGCCGGGCGAGGCGCTGTCCTGGCACCAGCGTTTCCTCGAAACCGGTACGATGCGGATGTGATGCGACGGAGTGCTCGGCGTTCAAGCTGCCAGACCTTGGGCCTCAGCCGATTGCGACCCGAGCCAGCTCCAAGGCCGACGCGAAATCCTCGGCGTGATGCACCCGATCGTCCGACGGACCGAGATGGATGCGAGCAAGCATCTCGGCCGGCTGCGGTTGGACTCCTGATAGGATCACCCGGATGCCCGCTCGCTCCGCCTTGCCGACCAGCCCTTCGAGCGCGGTCGCGCCGGATGCATCGATCATGGGCACCAGCCGCATGCGCAGGATGATCGCGCGGGGTTGCTGACCCATCGCCCGGAACGTGTCCATCAGCCCGCCCACGACCCCGAAGAAGAACGGCCCGCTCATCCGGAATATCTCGACGCCGGGGGGCACCGCGTCGCGTTGATGCAGATCCTCGTCCCCGTCGTCGAAGTCCGTCCCGATGTGCACGGTCGCACTCATCCGGGCCATGAAGATCAACGACGCCAGCGTCACGCCCACGCCGATCGCGACGGTCAGGTCGACCAGCACCGTCAATCCGAAGGTCAGCAGCAGAACGAGGCGGTCGCCGTTCGGCATCCGCAGGTAGCCGAGGAAATGGCGATGCTCGCTCATCCCCCAGGCGACCATGAACAGGATCGCGGCCAGCGCCGCCATCGGGACGAACGCCATCAGCTTCGACCCGAACAGGACGAACAGCAGGATGAAGATCGCGTGTGACATGCCCGCGACCGGCGAGCGCCCGCCCGCCTTGATGTTGGTCGCCGTGCGCGCGATGGCCCCCGTCGCCGGCAGTCCGCCGAACAGCGCAGAGCCGATATTCGCGATACCCTGCCCCACCATCTCCTGGTTCGAACGGTGGCGGAACCCCGTCATGCCGTCGGCGACCACCGCCGACAGGAGGGACTCGATGCCCGCGAGGAACGCGATCGTGAAGGCGGACGGCAGAACCTGGCGGACCTTCTCAACCGTGAAGGCCGGCAGCTGCGGCATCGGCATGCCTGTCGCCATGGTCGGGAACCGCGACCCGATCGTGTCGACCGGCAGCCCGAGCGCCACCACGACGATCGACGCGAGGACCACCGCAACGAGGAAGCCGGGAATGCGTGGCGCGACCCGCCGCAGGACGATGATCGTCGCCAGCGCGCCGCCACCGACCGCGACGGTCAACGGGCTTATGGTCGCGATCTCCGCGAAATAGGCCGCCCATTTGGGAATGAAATCGGCCGGCATCGATGTCATGCGCAGGCCGAGAAAGTCCTTCACCTGTGTCGATGCGATGATGACCGCGATCCCGGCGGTGAACCCGGTCACCACGGGATGCGGGATGAACTTCACCAGGCCGCCGAGCCGCAGATAGCCGGCGGCGGCCAGGATGATGCCGGCGAGCAGCGTCGCAAGCACGAGGCCGTCATAACCATGCTGCGCGATGACGTTGAAGACGATGACGACGAACGCGCCCGTGGGGCCGCCGATCTGCACCCGCGACCCGCCGAGCAGCGAGACGAGCAGGCCGGCGACCACGGCGGTGATCAGCCCCTTGTCGGGCGTGGCACCGCTGGCGATGCCCAATGCCATGGAAAGCGGCAGGGCCACGATCGCGACCGTCAGGCCCGCGACGACGTCCGCCCGCAGCCGGGCCATGCCATAGCCCTCGCGCAGGACCGAGAACAGCTTGGGCGTGAACTCGACCGGGAACCGCTTGAACAGCATCGTCACACTCTCCGGTCGAGCATCCGCTCACATTGGGTCGGGTCAGGCAGGGGCGGCCATCGACGCCGTTCGAACCAGTTTCTTGTTCACGAACTGCTGGATGCCCATGTCGCCGAGTTCCCGGCCATAGCCCGAGTTCTTGATGCCGCCGAAGGGCAGCTCGGCATCGGTCCAGTCGATGTTGTTGATGAACATCATGCCGGTATCGACCCGGCTGGCGACGCGCGCACCGCGGGCGGCGTCGGCGGTCCAGACCGAGCCACCGAGGCCGAAGTCGGAATCGTTGGCCAGCGCGACCGCGGCGTCCTCGTCCTTCACGCGGTAGAACGACGCGACCGGGCCGAAAAATTCGTCGCGGAAGGCAGGATTGCCTGGTGCGATGTCCGTCAGGATGGTCGGCTGCATGAACGCGCCGGGCCGATCAATCCGCTTGCCGCCGGTGACGACCGTGGCGCCGCTGGCAACCGCTATGTCCACCTGCTCGACCAGTTGCGCGATCGCACCTTCGCTGGACAGCGGTCCGAGCGTCGTCGCGGGATCCAGCGGGTCACCGGCCTCCAGTGCCTCCAGCGCGACCTTGAACTTCGCAAGGAAGGCATCGGCAAGCGACTCCACGACGATGAACCGCTTGGCGGCGCAGCAGGTCTGGCCGGTGTTATACATCCGGCCCCATACCGCCCAGGGAATGACGTGATCGAGATCGGCATCGTCGAGCACGATGAACGCATCGCTGCCGCCGAGCTCCATCGACGAGATCTTGAGGTTGCGGCCTGCCCGCGCCGCAATGCTCTGGCCCGCCGCGACGCTGCCGGTCAGCGCGACGCCCTTGATCCGCGGATCGTCGATGATGTGGTTGGACTGGTCATGCGTGATCAGCAGGTTCGTGTAGAGGCCGACCGGCGCACCGGCGTCGATCAACAGCTGCTCGAACGCGAGCGCGCAGCCCGGCACGATCGCGGCATGCTTCACGACCAGCGTGTTGCCCGCCATCAGGTGCGGGCCCGCGATCCGTGCGAGTTGATAGTAGGGGAAGTTCCAGGGCTCGACGCAGAACACGACGCCGATCGGGCTGCTCTCCATATGCGCCGCGCCGACGATCGGATCGAGCTTGGCCGGTGCCAGGAAGCGCTCGGCGTTCTTCGCATAATAACGCAGGATACGCGCGCTGAACGCGACCTCGCCGCGCGCTTCGCCGATCCGCTTGCCCATTTCCAGCGTCATCGTGCGCGCCAGCGCGTCGGCCCGCTCGTCGAGCAGATCGGCGGCGCGGTTAAGGATGACGGCACGGTCGGCAAAGCCGGTGTGGCGCCACGTCTCGAAACACGTCTGCGCCGCGGTCAGCTTCACC
The DNA here is from genome assembly GCF_001956315.1 of Sphingomonas montana. Taxonomy (GTDB): domain Bacteria; phylum Pseudomonadota; class Alphaproteobacteria; order Sphingomonadales; family Sphingomonadaceae; genus Sphingomonas_R; species Sphingomonas_R montana. The sequence goes on from NZ_MOLY01000030.1 coordinate 90,615, forward strand.
TCGACGTCGCTATCGGACAGGTCGGTGAACGTCTCGATGATCGTGCCATCGAACGGATTGAGGCTCTGATAGGTCATGGTGTCGATCCTTTCGGGATCCAGATACTGTGCAAGGGCGACGATCAGGCTTCGATGATGACCTTGAGCGCACCCGTTTCCGCCGCGTTGCCGAACGTGTCGTAGGCCTCGATCATCTGGTCGAACCTGAAGCGGTGGGTGATCAGCAGGGTAGGATCGATCTTCTTCGCGTCCACGATCTTGAGCAGCATCGGCGTGCTGGACGTGTCCACCAGCCGCGTCGTGATCGCGATGTTGCGATCCCACAACGCCTCCAGGTGCAGAGCCACCGGCTTTCCGTGGACGCCCACATTGGCGATCACGCCACCGGGGGCGATGATCTGCTCGCACAGCTCGAACGTCGCCGGCACGCCGACCGCCTCGATCGCGGTGTCGACACCGCGATTGCCGGTCATCGCCATGATCTGCTCGAACGCCGTCCCGTCTGTGCTGTTCACCGTGGCGGTCGCACCGAAGCGCCGGGCGACCTCAAGACGATTGTCGTCGAGATCGACCATGATAATCTCCGCTGGCGAGTAGAATTGCGCGGTGAGGAGTGCCGCCAGACCGATCGGGCCGGACCCCACGATCGCCACGGTGGAACCGGGCTCGACCTTGCCGTTCAGGACACCGCACTCGAAACCGGTCGGCAGGATGTCGCTCAACATCACCAGCGCCTCCTCGTCCGCCCCCTCGGGGATCGGATACAGGCTGGTGTCGGCATGCGGCGTGCGGACATATTCTGCCTGCGTACCATCGATCGTGTTGCCCAGGATCCAGCCGCCGGTCGTGCAGTGCGAAAACATGCTCTTGCGGCAATATTCGCATTTGCCGCAGGCACTGACGCAGGAGATCAGGACCCGGTCGCCGGGCTTGAACGCCGTCACCGCGGTGCCGACGGACTCGATCACTCCGACGCCTTCATGGCCGAGGATGCGCCCCGGCGTGCAGGTCGCCACGTCACCCTTCAGGATGTGCAGGTCGGTCCCGCAGATCGTCGTCCGGGTGATCTTCACGATCGCGTCGGTCGGGTCGCGAAGCTCGGGCTTCGCATGGTCCTCATAGGCCTTCAGGCCCGGTCCCTTGTAGACGAGAGCTTTCATAGATTCTGTCTTTTGCATCCGAGGACGCCCGTCGGCGCATGATCGCCGGCGCGCGGATCCTGGCGGCTGACGCTCAGGATCTGGAACCGCGTCCCTAGACGATCCGGGTGCCGCTCCTGCAGCCTCGGGAACTACGCAGCCAATGCCATGCGGGAAACCACAATAGTCCGAGCATGGTGGAGGTGCGACTGCCGGCTCGAGACAGCGCCTCGATCCGCGCCCGGAACCGACATCATGCACAGCATTTCCGCGATCATCGCCGTATTCGATGACGAAACCCTGGCCGAGGCCGCGGTCGACCGGCTGAGCGACTTGCTTGCCAGCCGAGCGGCGATCACCGTCGCCGGCGTCGATCGCGCTGACTGCGTCCTGCCGATCAATCTCTACAAGGTGGATCAGCGGGTCCGGATCTGGGGGCGTCCGTCCGGCCTTTGGCAGAGGCAATGGCCGATCTTCGCGGACGGCGTCTCACTCCCGTCACCTGGCAGCGGAGCGACTTTCGTTCTCGGATACATGGCATCCGCCGTGATCGCGGCGCTCGATGGCTGGGTGAGCGCCACCGGCGCCGAAGTGTTCGGTTCCGCCCTTGAGGGGATCGGGGTGCCGGCGGACGATGCCACGATGGCGCAGGCCAGTCTTCTGGCGGGCAAAATCATCGTCATGACGAATGCCAGGATCGACAACGGCGTCCTACTCCCGGCGATCGCAGGTGCCGTTGCGATCCGGCTCTACGACGCCGTCTCCGCCGCCCCGGCCATGCCGTCGGCGGATCAGGCCTTCCATGTCGAGATGCACTGCCAGACCTGAGCCGAACCACGTCGCGGTCCCGCGACGGGCGTGCTGCGCCCGACAATTCCGTTCCGCAAAGTCGAAGGATACTCCGATGAAGTCCATTCTCCTGCACGTCTACGACGATGCCGGCTTCGAATCCCGCCTGCAGGCTGCCTTCGATCTCGCCAGAGCCTTCGAAGGCCATATCACCTGCCTCCACGCCACGCCTTATCCCGATTACTTCGCAGCCGATCCCAGCATGGCAAGCGCTTTGCCGGTTGAGCTCTCCCGGCAGATGGAGGAGCGGCGGCTTGCGATGCAGAAGAAGATCGAGGAGCGTCTGCGGCTCGAGATGATCCCTTGGACCTGGGTCCATGTCGATCAGGTGCCGGCCGACAGCCTGATCGGCTTTTCGCCTCTGTCGGACGTCATCGTCCTCAGCCTCGACGACCGGTCCACCGAATATGGAAAGTCCCAGGCACTCGCCGCGACCGTTGCAACCGGCGCGCTGCCGCCCGTCCTGGCGATGCCGGCCTCCGTCCATTCGCTCGATACCAACGCGCCGGTGATCGTCGCCTGGAATGGATCGGCCGAAGCGTCGACAGCGCTTCGAGCCGCCGTGCCGCTTCTCCGGCTCGCGGCCAGCGTGCATCTGGTCGAGATCGCCGAACCCACGGCGTCGCTTCCGGCCGATGCGGGCGCGCGCTATCTGTCGCTTCACGGTATCGAGGCTGAGATCCTGCAGCGTCAGCCAATCGATGGCAGCGTCGGCAAGGCGATCCTGCGCGCCGCGCTCGAAAAGGGGGCCGGGCTGATCGTGTCGGGCGCGTATGGCCACTCGCGGCTCCGCGAGTTCCTGCTCGGCGGGGTCACCCGCTTTTTGCTGACGAACAGCAAGGTTCCGCTTCTCTTCGCGCATTGAGATTGCAAGGGGGGCGTCCCCGCCCCCCTTGCCACTTCGGTTCGCCGCGCCGAGAACGCGGCCGGTCATCCGGCCGGCGGGAGGAACAGGATCATGACAGTCCACTTGCTCGAACAGAAGCGTGCGGCACCAAGCGGTCGAAGGGTCGCCTGATCGTGCGCACTGCCGCCGACTTCGTGACCCATGTCCCGCTGTTTCTCCGCCCCGATCCGTCGCGCATGGTCGTCAGACCTTATGCACCGGGCGCTGACCCCGACCACGCCCGTGCGGTGCGCATCGGTCGCCACATCCTGGACCTCTCGGCCGCGGACGTCGCGCTGGAGCTTGCCCGGGTGACGGAAGACTTCGCCGCCCGCCACCTCGATGTCGCAGACCTCTTTCGACGTCGCTTTCGCGATGTCGCACCGATCGTTCTTGATGGTGTGTCGGCGGGCGGGAACGAGGCGCTGCTGATCGGCGCCTATTTCTCGCAGGAATACACTTACGAGGCCGCTGCGCTCTTCAACCCCAGTATCGTCCCCCACCCCGACCAGACCGGGCTCGCCGGGGGTGCGATCCGGTTCGTGCTGTCCCTGCGCGCGGTCGGCGAAGGTCATGTATCCTCGATCGCGTTCCGCACCGGCGTGCTGGCGCGTGACGGGTCGATCATGATCGACACCCCCGGACCGCAGGCGATCGTTCCCCGGATCGCAAGTTCCAGTCTGGATGCCGCCTCGAATGGATCGATCCGGATGGAACGCGACGACGCCTATGGGCTGTCGGAAACGGTGATCTTTCCATCGACCCCCAACCAGCGCAACGGCATCGAGGATCTAAGGCTGGTCCGGTTCGTCGACGATGATGGGTCGTCGACCTACCTCGGGACCTACACCGCCTACAGCAGCGACGGCATCAACCAGGAGCTGCTGTCTACGCGCGATTTCAGGACGTTCGACATGTCGCCGATGCGGGGCACGGCGGCGCGCGGCAAGGGCATGGCGCTCTTTCCACGTCGGCTCGACGGGCGCTACGCGATGCTCGGACGGCACGATAACGAGACGATCTCGCTGTCCTATTCGAGTTCGCTCTACGACTGGGACGCCGGGGCTGCGATCGTCGCACCCCGCTATCCGTGGGAGTTCGTCCAGATCGGAAATTGCGGCTCGCCGATCGAGATCGCGGAGGGCTGGCTCGTCATCACCCACGGCGTCGGTGCGATGCGCAACTATGCGCTCGGAGCCTGCCTGCTCGACCGTAGGGATCCGAGCAAGTTGCTGTGTCGGCTGGCCGAACCGTTCATCCGGCCCCACGCCGGCGAACGCGCCGGCTACGTCCCGAACGTGACCTACAGCTGCGGGGCGATGGTTCAGGACCGGACGCTGATCCTGCCCTACGCCGTCGCGGACAGCGTGACGACGTTCGCGACCATCCCGCTCGATCAGCTGCTCGCCGCGATGGAATGACGCCTGCCGATCGCGCTGCGAACGGCGGGCGTCCCACGGCACTATCCGACGCGGGGCTCCGCCCGATGATCGCCCTGCCACTTTGCGACGATCAGCTTCGTGACCTCGGTCACCACCAGCGTCGCTGCGGTGGCGGCGGCGCAGAACAGCAGCGTGTGCCGGCTCACCGGCCCGGTGCCCAGCAGTCGCGAGAGCGGTGACCAGAACATCGCGGTCAGTTGCAGGCATAGCGCGGTGCCGACGACCAGCAGAAGCCAGGGGTTCGAGAACAGCGGCTCGCGCCAAATCGGACGACGCTCGCTTCGCATGCACAGCACGTAGACGTTCTGGAACAGGACAACCATCAGCAGCACGCCGTTCTGGATCTCCGCCAAAGGAAGGCCCAGCGTTCGCATGTCATATGCCATGACCAGAGCCAGCACGGTCATCGTCATGGCCGGCGGCATCATGAGCGCGAACGCGCTGCGGTCCAGCAACGGTGTCGCCGGCGATCGCGGCGCCTGCTTCAATTCGTCTCCCTCCCCGCGCCCGAAGCCCAGCATGACGTCCTGTGCGCCGTTGGTGACAAGGTTCAGCCAGAGAAGCTGGACCGCCGTCAGGGGCATCGGGAGGCCCGTCGCGACGGCGCCCAGAAACATCGCGATCTCGGCGATGCTGGTGGTGATCAGGAAGATCACGATCTTGCGGACGTTCGCGTAGGTGACCCGGCCCTCTTCCACGCCCGCGACGATGGAGGCGAAATTGTCGTCCGCCAGCACAAGGTCGGCGGCGTCGCGCGCGACGTCGGTGCCGGCTCGCCCCATCGCTACGCCGATATGGGCGGCATGCAGCGCCGGCGCATCGTTGACACCGTCACCGGTGACGGCGACGAGTTCGCCGCTCTCCGCCAGCAGCTGGACGATGCGCAGCTTCTGGTTCGGCTCGATGCGAGCGAACACGCGACCTGCGAGGATCCGCCGCGTCAACTCGTCAGGCCGGTTGAAGAGATCCGTCATCTGGGCACCCGTCACGACCTGATCCGGCTCGGCCTCTATGCCGAGCTGCCGCGCGATGGTCAGCGCGGTGCCGGGGTGATCGCCCGTCACCATCCGAACCGCGATGCCCGCCTCTCCGCATTCGGCGATCGCGGCGGGGACTTCGGGGCGGATCGGATCGATCAGCCCCACCCAACCCAGCAACGCCAGATGGGCCGGCGCGGATACGTCGCCGGCCGGGGGGACTCCGGCTGGCGAAGCCGCGATCGCCAACACGCGGTAGCCGTCGCGCGCCATCGCCTCCGCAACCTCCACTGCACGCGTATCGATGTCGTCGCACATCGGAAGCACGGTCTCGGGCGCGCCCTTGACGTAGAGCCGATGGCCACCCGCCTCCTCGATCGTGACGCTCGAGAATTTGCGGGCCGGTTCGTAGGGCAGTTCGGCAACACGCCCGGTCGCGTGCAGCTGAACGATGTCCTGCCCGCCCTCGCGCGCCAGCCGCAGCAAGGCGACGTCCACCGTGTCGCCGATGAATTCGCCCTCGACGTCGATCGAGGCCTCGTTGCAGATCGCGGCCGCGCGATACAGATCGGTCAACCGCGCGACGTTCGCCGACCAGTCGCTGCGATCGGACGTCGCACCGTCCGCGAGGATGATCCGTTCGACCGACAGGATGTTCTGGGTCAGCGTGCCCGTCTTGTCGCTGGCGATCATCGTGCAGGCGCCGAGCCCTTCGACAGCCGGAAGCGACCGGACGATGACGTTTCGCCCCGCCATCCGGCGACTGCCCGCTGCCAGGGCAACGGTGACCGCGATCGAGAGCCCCTCCGGGATCGCCGACACGGCCAAAGCGACCGCCAGGATCAGGACCTCGTCGCTTGGTCTGCCCTGCCACAGCAGGATGAGCGCGAACGGGATGATCAGCCCCACCGTCGCGATGCTGATCTGTCGGGCGAGCCGCTCCAGCGAGAGGACCAGCGGGGGCGGTGTCGGTGCCGTCGTGCGCAGCGTCGCGTCGATCGCCCCGAGCTCCGTCGCGCTCCCCGTTGCGACGACGATCCCGGCGCCGCGGCCCTGATCGACCATCGTGCCGGCCAGGATCATCGTCGTGCGATCGCCAAGCGCCGTCTTCGGTGCCAACACGTCGCTCTCGCTTTTCTCGACCGGCACGGACTCGCCACTGAACGTCGACTGGTCGATCAGCAGGTTCCGGCTCGACATGAGCCTGATGTCCGCGGGCACGGACATGCCGCTCTCCACCTCGACGATATCGCCGACCACGACCTGCCGCGCGTCGACCGCCGCGGCGGCCCCGCCGCGCCGGACATTCGCGCTGTGACCGATCATGTGGCGCAGCGCCGTCAGGCTCGCCGCGGCCTTGCCCTCCTGCACCGTGCCGATGACGGAATTGACCAGCAGGACCAGCCCGATGAAGCCCGCGTCGGTCATGTGGCCCAGGCTGAGCGACACGACTGCCGCGGCGACCAGCAGGTAGATCAGCGGACTGTTGAACTGCTTCAGGAAGAGCCGGAGGAGCGACGGCGCATAGGGCGGCGCAAGCTCGTTGAAGCCGTCGCGTTCCAGCCTCAAGGCTGCCTCCTCCACGGTCAGACCATCTGGCGGCGTGCCGGTCGTCGACATCGTGTTCTCGATCGACGTGGCATGCCAATCGCGGCGGTTGACACCCGAACCGGCGCGCGGCGTGCGATCGACCATCTGCTCAGCCATCATGGCAGGAAGTCGGTCGAAACCGGCGCCTGCCGCTGCCCGGCGCGGACGCTACGCAGATGCAGGATCGAACGCCTCTGCGGAACGGAAGCTACCACGTCCGCGGGTCGCCGGTCGGTTGCCGCGGTCGTCGTCGACGCGTTTTCGAAGGTCATGGGAAGATCCACCCTGCAGGAGACGAGGGCGGTCGGATCGCGCCGCGCCTTGATGCTCTGCCGCCTACCCGCAGCAGCAGGACTCAGGCAGCGTCGGAAACTACGCAGATCGGGTTCGACCGGCCCGGGCACCGCATCACCGCGATCCCGTTGCCGGTCTAGGTGGTTCCCGAGGGTTCGGCGGCGGTCTTCCCCGCTGTATCGGTGGGAAAGCCGCCCACCCCTCGAAGGATTGCGCATGATCACGACCATACCGGCCACGGCCCTGCCAAGCGACGCTGCGACCGCCCCTGTCGATGACTGGAGCCGGGATCTGACCACGCAATCGGGCTATGCGTTCCATGTCCGCCCCGCCGACGCCAGCGACGAGACCGGCCTTGCCGCGTTCTTCACGCATGTGACGCCGGAGGATCTGCGTTTCCGGTTCCTGTCCGCCATCAAGACGGTCGGGAAGGATCAGATCGAGCGGCTGACCCATCTCGATCATCGCGGCACCGAGAACTTTCTCGTGTTCGACGCCCTCCACGGTACCATGGTCGCGACGGGGATGCTGGCTGCCGACGCCGCACTCGAAACCGCGGAAGTCGCGATCGTCATCCACCGGGACTTCAAGCATCGTGGTATCGGCTGGACGCTGCTCGAACATATCACGGCGTTCGCCCGGTCGCGCGGGATCAAGACAATCGAATCCCTCGAAAGCCGCGACAATCATCAAGCCATCCAGCTGGAGCGCGAGATGGGCTTCGAGCTGGTCACATGTCCAGGCGATCCAAGCTCCGTCATCGTGCGCCATACGCTGAACTGACACGCAAATGGGTGTCGGGGCGCCAGACCCTCCTGCCGGGTCGGTTTGACGCGCGACTAAGTGGTTTCCGATCCTGCCGTCCGGATCACCTGGACGGTAAGGATTTTCCCAACAGGCAGGGCGGCGGGATCCCCCGTGGGCCGCCTGCGCAGCAACTCGTCCCTCTGGCGGGTCCCTCTGCCATCAAGGACATACGACATGGTCAATTCCGTCCTCACCCCCGATGCCCGCGCGCTCGAAATCGAGCGGGTCGCGGAACCCGTCGTGCATCACATGCCGCACGGCTTCTCCGACCGCTTCGCGCTCGGTTTCACGAAGCTTCTGCGGTTCAGCGCCGACACCTTCTTCGCCAAACGCTACGGCCACCGGGCCATCGTGCTCGAAACCGTCGCGGCCGTGCCCGGCATGGTCGGCGCGATGTTCACCCATCTCAATTGCCTCCGCTGGATGCGCGACGACGAGGGCTGGATCCGCACGCTGATGGAGGAAGCCGAGAACGAGCGCATGCATCTCATGACGTTCATCGAGATCGCCAAGCCGACCTGGTTCGAACGCATGGTCATCCTGGCCGTGCAGGGTGTCTTCCTCGTCGCCTTCTCGATCCTCTACCTGCTCTCGTCGCGGACGGCGCACCGCGTGGTCGGGTACTTTGAGGAGGAAGCCGTGACCAGCTACACGCTGTATCTGCAGGAGATCGACGAAGGCCGCTCACCCAACGTGCCGGCCCCCGCGATTGCCAAGCATTACTGGAAGATGGCGGACGACGCGACGTTGCGCGATGTCGTGCTCGTCGTCCGCGCGGACGAGGCCCACCACCGCGACGTGAACCACGGCTTCGCCAGCAGCCTGGCCGGCGATGCCGAAGTGCGGGATATCGCGCCCTATCCGATCCACGCCACGGAGCTGCGCGCGGCGGCATAGCCCCTGTGGCCCCTGACGTGGCCGCTCGGCGGCGGGGCGACCGCTGGTCGCCCCGCCGCCGAGCGCAACGGCTCACACCCAAGACAGGAAACCGACGATGCTCGTTCAGGGAATGGTCGATGACGCACGTCAGCGTCTCGTCACGATCGGCGACGACCGGCCGCTGATCGAGGCGGCGGGGCTGCTGACGCAAGGTGCCGAGATCCTGGTCGTCGTCGAGGCTTCGGGCCGGATCGTCGGCCTGATCACGAAGAGCGACGTGGTCCGCCAGATGAGCGTCTGCGACGGGGCGCGCTGCCGTTGCGCCGTCTCAACGGTGATGACGCAGTCGGTCGTCACCTGCACCGGTTCGGACAGCTTGCAGGATGTCTCGGATCGCATGAAGCAACGGCATCTCAAGAACATCCCGGTGCTCGATCAGGACAGCCGTCCCATCGCGGTGCTGACCGCCCGATCGATCCTCCGCGTCCTGCTGAGCGATGCGGAATTCGAAGAAGCCCAGCTCGTCGATTACGTCAAAGGCGTCGGATACCGATGATGCGCTCCGACCTACCAGCCAACCTGCACGAGGACGTCGCGATGTCAGGGACAGATCATCCTCCCAGCGCGGCCGAGCTTCGACTACGCGCGCTTTCCCGTTGGGATAACGAAGGCGGGGCGATCGCGACCGCCCCGTCGCGGCACGCGGACGTGGCGCCCCTGTCACCGGCGGAACTCATCCAGCTCCGCATCCGCGTCATCGCGCTCGAAAACATGCTGATCGCAGTGCTTGCAGACGGCACCGACCGTCAGCGCGACGTCGCCCGCGACATTGCCGCCTACATCGCGCCGCGGTCCGGCTTCACGCACCACCCGCTGACGATCGAAGCCAGCCGGCACATGACCGCGCTCGTGGATCGCGCTGTTCACTACCGGACGATCGACAGCTGAACGGCGTTCGCAACGCGTGGCAGAGCAGGGTGCGGGGGGCGTGCGGTCAGCATGGCCGGCTCCGGAATTACCGCTGACCCTTCGGAGGAAGCAAAATGAACGCGCACGGTCTCACCGAGCAGGATCTCACAGGCCTGATCCCGATATTCTACGAACGCGTGCGGACCGACCAACAGTTGTCTCCGATCTTCTCCGCAGCGGTTTCGGACTGGCCGGCCCATCTGGATAAGCTCGTGGACTTCTGGTCGTCCGTCATGCTCGGAAGCGGTCGATACAAGGGCCAGCCGGTCCTCGCCCACCTTCGCCATGCCGACGTCATGACGACGGCGAACTTCGATCGCTGGCTGGCGCTCTGGCAGGACGTCACCACCGAAATGTTGTCCGCCGGCAAGGCAAGCGCGCTCCAGGCCACTGCCCGACGGATCGCGCAGAGCCTCCGCCTCGCCATCCAGTTTCGTCCCGACGACGCCTCGCCCTCGCGTGGCACCCCCTTACCTGCCTGATCAGGCCGACACCGGAAAACGCATCATGTCCAAGCCCCTTTCGCCGCAAACCATGGCACTCGTGAAGGCGACGGCGCCCGCGCTGCAGCAGCATGGTGTCGCGATCACCACGCTCATGTATCAGCGTCTCTTCGTCGATCCCGACATCAAGGCGCTGTTCGACATGGCCGCGCAGGAGTCCGGCGCGCAGCCCCGGCGGCTGGCCGCTGCGATCCTGGCGTTCGCGCAGAACGTCGACAGACTGGACGCGCTGAAGGACGCCCTCGAGCGGATCTCGCAGCGTCACATCGCGACGCATATCCGGTCGGAACACTACCCCGCGGTCGCAGACGCGCTGCTTCCCGCAATCCGGGATATCCTGGGCGACGCCGCCACCGACGCGGTTCTGGCGGCGTGGGCAGAAGCCTACTGGTTCCTGGCCGACATCCTGATCGCCCGGGAACGGGAACTCTATCTCGAAACCGAACCGGCATGACCGCGCCGCCCAACCCGCTCCCGGAAGGCGCGCAGAGCTACAAGCGCACTCCCTCGTTCACCGAGGAAACGGTGCCGGCAGGCCTGCTGAACGATCATGCGACCAAGGATGGCACCTGGGGGCTGATCGAGGTCGAAAGCGGCCGACTGCTCTACCGGGTCATCGACCCCCGCCGCGTGCCCTCCGAGCGCCTCCTGACGCCGGACGACCCGCCTGGGATCGTTGAGCCGACGATCGTTCACAACGTGACACCGGTTGGGCCGGTGTCGTTCCACGTCTCCTTCTGGCGATAGCCGCCGGGTAAGGCGGTGGCTGCACAACGACCCGCGGCAGGCTTTCCCTGGCGCGGGTCTCGGATCAGCTGCGTCGCGTGCTGCGAACCAACTGCGTTCGCAGGATGTCAGGAGCCTTCGGTCTCGATGATCGTCACGGCCGTGCCGGTGCCGGCGCTGGCCAACGTCTCGCGGGTGACCAGCAACGTCGTGCCCGGGGTGAGGACCGTGGCCAGGGCTCGGCGGAACTCCTCTGGCAGTTGACCCTTGGCGCGGTCCGCAACGCTTAGTTCGCCACGCTGCGTTTCGCCCGGCAGCGGCAGGCGAAGCCAATGCTGGCCCTGTGCGTCGATCGCCTGCAAGGTGAACGCCGCGGTCTGTTCGACCGGCCCATCGAGCGCGATCGGGCTTGATCCGATCTCGATGCCGTTGCGCAGGACCACCATCCGCCTGTCACGACCGCTGACGACGATCGAGACCGGGCCCTTCGGCGATCGCGCCGGCTGCCAGACGAACGCGTCCGTCGGTGCGGAAGCACCCCGGCCAGCCTTCAGCAAGGATGGAGCAGCGACCACGACTGGAACGAGCGCGTCCTGCGTGATGACGACGGTGATGCCCGTCCTGGTCAGGCCGAACAGCAGTTTCGCGAAGGCAAGCGGCATGCGGATGCAACCATGCGACGCCGGATAGCCCGGCAGATTGCCGGCATGCATCGCGATCCCGCCCCAGGTCAGCCGCTGCATGAACGGCATGGCGGCATCCTGGTAGAGATTGGACACGTGATCCGCATCCTTCTGCAGGACCGTGAAGACGCCCGTCGGCGTGGTGTGTGTCTCCATGCCGGTGGACACCGTCGACACGCCTATCGCCACCCCGTTGCGATAGGCATAGGCCTTTTGCGTCTTCAGGCTGACGATGATCGTCACCGGTCCTGCCGGGGCGATCTCCGGCACCCAGAGATACTCGCCCGGCTTCAACCCTTCGATCCTGCCATCGGCCACGGCGACCGGCGGCGTCTGCGCGACGACTCCTGCCGACATGAGCGAAGCGGCCATGAGTGCGGGCATCACCCGAAGGCGCAGGAGTTTGCGCGCGGAGAACATGGTCATGGCGGCTGATGTCCTGTGTCACATGCTTGATCGGAGATGTCCCGGCGGGCGGGCAACGGAAGTGCAGACGCCTCTATCGGCCTGCCCGGGACGACATCATCGTCGGAAACTACGCAGTTTCGCCTTTGCGTGATCGCATCGGCGATCAGACCGTCGTGCCGATCAGACCCCCGATGAGGGCGGTGGCGGCCATTGCGAATGCCCCCCAGAAGGTGACGCGCAGAGTTCCGGTCCACACCGAGGCCTTGCCTGCCCACGAGCCCATGGCTCCAAGGAACGCCAGGAACATGAGCGAGGCAACGGCGACGCCGGGGATCAGCAGCCTGACCGGCAGCGCGAAAACTGCAAGCAGCGGCATCGCCGCCCCGACCGTGAAGCTGGCAGCCGAGGCGAATGCCGCCTGGACGGGTCGGGCGCGGGTGCTGACCGACAGGTCGAGTTCGTCGCGGGCATGGGCGCCGAGGGCATCCCGCGCCATGAGCTGCGTCGCGACCACAAGGGCGGTTGCCTCGTCCACACCGCGCGCGACGTAGATCGTCGCCAACTCGGCAAGCTCGCCGGCAGGATCGGCAGCAAGTTCGTCACGTTCGCGGGCAATCTCGGCGTTCTCGGTGTCGGCTTGCGCACTGACCGAAACATATTCCCCTGCGGCCATCGACATCGCGCCGGCAACGAGTCCGGCGGTCCCGGCGATCACAATGTCGGTCGTTCGGCTACCGGCCGCGGCGACACCGAGGATGAGGCTCGCCGTGGAGACGATGCCGTCGTTGGCGCCGAGAACCGCGGCGCGCAGCCAGCCGATGCGATCGACGACATGGCCTTCGCGGTGCCTGCCCGTCATGCCGATCATCCTGGGGTTGTTTTCCGCTCGTCGAGGCTGCGACGCGCCTTCGGCGGTATTGCCGACATTCTTGATATGCATCGATTTTCTCACGGGCGTTCAGCGCTAAGACGGCGACGGCCTCATCGCGTGATGCCCTTCGAAATGACAGGCTCGGAAACTACGCACCCCCAAAACCGTCCAGTACGGCAGAAATAACCACCGACTTGCGTGAAACCACAATATCGATCGAACCGCGCAACGCGCAGGCCGTCCTTGCATCTTGAGGACCGACGATCATGATCAAAGCAATTCGAATCTCTCTTCATCCGCTGAAGGCCATGAACCGGCGGGCTCTGATCGGCGGGGCGGGACTGATGCTGTTGGTCCTGGGACAAGGTGCGATGTCCCTGATGGCGCCGTTCGCCTGACATGGCCCCCGACCCGTTCAGAGGCGTTGGTCTGTTTCGGGTCGTTCATGACTTCCTGCCGCACCTCTCGGAAGGGAAACGACTTGACGCAACCGACTGTCCGCAAACCTGGAGCTTCGCGTCCATGACCGAAACATCGCGCCGGAACGCGGTGATGGCCGAGGAGCTCGGGCTGCTGATCGACGGCGCCCTTGGCTATGCGATCTACATGATGGACCGGGAAGGCCGCGTCACGATCTGGAACCGCGGCGCCGAACGGATGAAGGGCTGGACCGAAACCGAAGTCGTCGGCTGCAACTTCGCGATGTTCTACACGCCCGACGATGTCGCCGCTGGCAAGCCGGCAGGCGATCTACGGCGTGCCGCGGCGCAGGGCCGCATCGAAGAAGAAAGCTGGCGTCTGCGCAAGGACGGATCCGAGTTTCTGGCCAGCGTCACGATCACTGCACTTCGCGACGAAACGGGGGCGCTGCGCGGCTTCGGCAAGGTCAATCGCGACATCACCGATCAAAAGGCGTCCGAGGCGGCGTTGCTGCGGCGCGAGCAGCATCTGCGCTCCATCCTCGCGACCGTCCCGGACGCCATGGTCGTCATCAACGAACAGGGCATCATCGCGTCCTTCAGCCGGGCGGCCGAACAGATGTTCGGATATTCGGCGGCGCAGGTCATCGGACAGGACGTGGGCATTCTGATGCCACCCGAACAACGCGGCGAGCATGGGAATTATCTGCGCGCCTATCTCACCACCGGCATCCCCCACGTAATCGGAACGGTCCGCGCCGCCTCTGCGCGGCGCGCGAACGGCGAGCTCTTCCCGATCGAGATCGCGGTCGGCGAGGCGTCGATGGCCGGCGACCGTATCTTTACCGGCTTCGTGCGCGATCTGACGAACCGTCACGATACCGCCCGGAAGATGAAGGAGCTCCAGTCCGAACTCGTCCATGTTTCCCGAGTCAGTGCGATGGGAACCATGGCCTCAACTCTCGCACACGAGATCAATCAGCCGCTGACGGCGATCGCGGCCTATCTCGAAACCACCCGCGCCATGATCGGCAACAGCGACGATGACATGCTGTCCGAGATCGCTGAAGCCCTCGATCTTGCTGCCGCCCAGTCGCTTCGTGCGGGAACGATCATCCGGCGGCTGCGCACCTTCGTGGACGGGGGCGACACCGGGTTTCAGGTGGAGCGCCTCGATGCCCTTGTGGAGGAAGCGACGAGCCTGGGTCTGCTCGGCGCGCACGAAGCGGGCGTCAAGGTCACGATGACGATCGCCGCCGGTCTGGACCGGGTGCTCGTGGATCGGGTCCAGATCCAGCAGGTCCTCGTCAACCTCATCCGCAACGCGATCCAGTCGATGGCCTGCGTGCCATGCAAGGAACTGACGATCGCGACCGCTCCGGACCGTGCGGGGTGGGTGCGCGTGACCGTCGCGGATACCGGGATCGGGCTCGCACCGGCGATCCGCGATCGGTTGTTCGAGGCGTTCGCGACCACCAAGGAGGATGGGATGGGTCTTGGCCTGTCGATCTGCCGCACGATCGTCGAGGCGCATGGCGGCAAGATCTGGGCGGAGGCGGGTGCGCGCTCCGGAACCGCCTTCCATTTCTGCGTCCCGCTTGCAGGAGACCGAGATGTCTGACCCCACACGCACCGTCCATATCGTCGACGACGACGAGGCCATCCGGCAATCGGTCGGTTTCATGCTGCGCAAGGCCGGGTTCGATGTCGAGACCTACGTCTCAGGTGTCCAGTTCCTGAAACAGGCAAACCGCAGCACACCGGGTTGCGTGCTGCTCGATGTCCGCATGCCGGAAATCGATGGACTGGAGGTCCAGACGCGGCTTGCCGCGCAGGGCATCCTGCTTCCGGTCATCATGCTGACGGGGCACGGCGACGTCACCCTTGCGGTCCGCGCCGTCAAGGCGGGCGCGATCGAGTTTTTGGAAAAGCCGTTCGAACGGACGGCATTGTTGGCCGCGATCGAAGAGGCGTTGCGGCAGGCCGGGCGAAACGACCGTGGCCAGCTTGCCGCCGCCGAAGCGACCGTGCGCCTGGCCGCCCTGACCGCACGGGAACGCGACGTGCTGGACGGCATGGTGGTGGGCCGGCCCAACAAGCTGATCGCCTACGACCTGGACATCGCGACCCGCACCGTCGAGGTTCACCGCGCCAATCTCATGGAGAAACTGTCGGCGCGCAGCCTGTCGGACGTGCTGCGGATCGCTTTTGCCGCCGGGCTCGGCGAAACGGAACCGGCGCAATCGGTGCCGCCATCGTCTTCTACGTAAAGACTACCGACGATCGACCTGCGATCCTTGGGAGAAGCCAAGGATCGAGACATGCAGAATATTATCGAGACGACGTCCGAAGACGCGATCGGGGTGTCCCTGGTCGATGGGGAACCCACCGCCCGCCGTGCCCGACAATTGATGCTGCGTTCCGAGGGCTTCGCCGTGCGTTCCTACCCGACATGCGCCGCCATCCTCGCCGACCCACAGTCGCGGGACTATCCGTGCATCATCCTGGACCTCGAGATGGAGGACATCGGCGGCCTCGATCTGCTGCGGCGGATGCGGGCCAGTGGCTGGCGGGGCAAGGCCCTGCTTCTCGACGGTCCCGGTTCGACCGGCCCGACGGTCCTGGAAGCCGAGCGTTACGGTGACAAGGTCCTCCAGCGCACGGTCGGCGACCGGACGCTCCTGACCGCCATCGCCGCCTCGATCGATCACGACCGAACCGGGCTTACGGTTGAGCGGTAGGTAGTTCCCGACACTGGGTCCCGCACCGGTGGCCGGAGTATCGATATCGCCTGCCTTTCGTCTGACATCCGCTTTCGGGTTTGTCGTCGCGACTTGGAGACACGACGATGACCATCACGCCCGAAGGTGCCGACCATGCGGCGTTCACCCGCCCCGCTCCGCGCGCCGGAGCCAAGGCGTGGCTGGTTGGGGGAGGCATCGCGTCGATGGCCGCTGCCGCCTTCATGATCCGCGACGGCGACATACTGGGTGCCGATATCACGATCCTCGAAGAGACGGACGTGATCGGCGGCAGTCTCGATGGGTCGGGCACCCCCGAGACCGGCTATGTCGTTCGGGGCGGACGCATGCTCGAAAGCAAGTATCTGTGCACTTTCGACCTGTTCTCGTCGATCCCGGCGCTCGACGGCGCACGCACGGTCACGGAAGAGATCTTCGACTGGAACCGGACGATGCAGACGTCCTCCAGGTCGCGGTTCTTCGTCGACGGTGAACGCCGGACAGCACCGGCGTTCGACCTCACGGAGAAGCATATCCTCACGATCGAGCGTCTGGCGCTTCTACCCGAGGTGACGCTCGGGAATGCGACCATTGCCGGTCAGTTCGATCCGTCCTTCTTCGAGACCAACTTCTGGATCATGTGGTGCACGACCTTCGCGTTCCAGCCCTGGCACAGTGCGGTCGAATTCAAACGCTATCTCGTTCGCTTCGCGCACATGATCGGCGGGTTCAACCGGCTGACCGGTATCATGCGGACCGTCTACAATCAGTATGACTCGCTGGTCCGGCCGCTTCACAAATGGCTTGCCGATCACGGCGTCCGGTTCGAAACGGGGGTGCGGGTCGTCGACATCGATTTCGTTCCGGAGGGCGGCGGCGAGGCCGCGTCCTCCATCATCGTCGAGAAGGCGGGCGTTCGCGACTGTATCGAACTCGGCGAGGACGACTTCCTCCTCGTCACGCTCGGGTCCATGACCGAAGCGTCCAGCCTCGGCGCGATGGACGCCGCGCCCGCGCTGAAAGGCAAGTCCGATGGTGGGGCATGGCGGCTCTGGCGGAGGATCGCCGCCGGTCGCCGTGACTTCGGTCGCCCGGCGACCTTCGCCGGTAATATCGATCGTTCCAAATGGGTCTCGTTCACGACCACGCTGACCGATCCGACCTTCCTGAACCTCGTCCGCGACGCGACCGGCAACGTGCCCGGCGAGGGCGGCCTGATCACCTTTCCGCAGTCGAGCTGGCTGGCGTCGATCGTCATCCCCCATCAACCGCATTTCATCGGGCAGCCGGACAGCGTCAGCGTCTTCTGGGGGTATGGCCTGTCGGTCGATGCGATCGGCGACTTCGTCCAGAAGCCGATGTCGGCCTGCACGGGGCGTGAGATCATGACGGAGATCCTCGGCCATCTCGGCATCGTCCGCGACGCCGACACCGTCCTGGCCGCGTCGAACTGCATCCCGTGCATGATGCCGTTCATCACCAGCCAGTTCATGCCAAGAAAGCCTGGCGATCGTCCCCGGGTCGTGCCGCAACATTCGGTCAACTACGCCTTCATCGGACAATATTGCGAGCTGCCGGACGATGTCGTGTTCACGGTGGAATACTCGGTCCGCTCGGCCCAGGCCGCCGTCTCGGAATTGCTTGGCCTGGCTCGAACACCGCCGCCCGTCTACAAGGGAATGTTCGATCCCCGCGTTCTGATCGACGCGTTCGTCGCGCTACACGACCTGGGGGATAGGCCCCCCGAACAGGACGCGGCATGATCGACCCGCAACCGGTAACGGGTCGGCCAGGCCGTGCCGGCCGGTCGACGGACCGGTCCGACCGGATGTTCACTGTCGTCGCGACGCGGTTCGCCGGTGTCGCTGGTCAGCCGATCGCCTTCGTAACCGCCGTCGCGATCATCCTGCTCTGGTCGGTCACTGGACCGCTATTCGGCTACTCCGACACCTGGCAGCTGGTCGTGAACACCGCGACAACGATCGTGACGTTCCTGATGGTGTTCCTGATCCAGAACTCGCAGAACCGGGATGCGGCGGCCATGCAGGCCAAGCTCGACGAGCTGATCCGTGCGGTCGACGCGGCGCGGTCGCAGTTCATCGGCATCGAGCACCTGACCGAGCGCGAGATCGAGAAGGTCCGGTCCGATCTGGAACGCGAATGTCGGGACGCCGACGGCGACCTTTCACCCGCAATCAGCCTCGCGCACCTGCGCGACCGGCTCTGACACCATGCATTTCGCGGAAAGATTCACGATGCCCGATCGACGCGACGTTTTGCTAGGCTCGGCCGCGCTTGCCCTCGGCGGTTTGAGCGGCTGCAGCAGCACGGTCGGCGGCGCCTACGACACCACGATGAGCAGGCTGCGGGCACCGCTCGGACCGACACCCGATCTGCCCGACTTCGTGCGATATGCCACGCTCGCACCGAACGGTCACAACACGCAACCGTGGCGCTTTGCCGCCACACGCGCCGGCGTCGACATCCTGCCGGACCTGTCGCGACGGACACCGGTCGTCGATCCCGACGATCATCATCTGTTCGTCAGTCTCGGATGTGCCGCCGAAAACCTGGCGATCGCGGCATCGGCAAGCGGACGGCCGGCGTCCATCGGCTTCGACCCGTCGGGCAACGGACGCATCGCCATCGGACTGGCCAGCGGCCAATCGCGCGATCTCGCTCTCTGCCGGGCGATCCCGGCACGTCAGTCGACACGTTCTCCCTACGATCGTCGGGCAATCCCGGTCGAAGACCTGAGAAGTCTCGAGCGCGCCGCCGCCGTCCCGGGCGTGTCGGTCCTGTTGATCACCGATCCGCCGGGCCGCGAGCGTGTTCTGGAAACCGTCCTCCACGCGAACGATCTGCAGATGGGTGATCCGGCCTTCATGGCGGAATTGATGCTCTGGCTGCGCTTCAACGAGGCGGCGGCACTCCGCACGGGTGACGGTCTCTACTCGGCCTGTTCCGGCAGTCGGACGTCGCCCACCTGGCTCGGCAAGCGGATGTTTCCGCTGTTCTTCACGAAGGCTTCCGAGACCGAACGCTACACCGAGCAACTCCGATCGTCCTCGGGCATCGCCGTCTTCATCGGCGACCGGGCGGACAGGGATCATTGGGTGCGGGTCGGCCGAAGCTTCGAGCGTTTCGCGCTTCAGGCGACGGTGCTCGGTCTGCGCCACGCGCATGTCAACCAGCCGATCGAGGTGCCCGCGGTGCGCTCCGCCTTCGCCAAGTCGCTCGGTCTCGGTGACGGGCGTCCCGATCTGGTCATCCGGTTCGGCGCCGCACCGGCCTTGCCGATGGCGATGCGACGCGCACCGAAAATTACATAGGGTCCGGACCCGTTCGCAGTCCGAAGGCGGGGGCCGCAGTAAGGGCAGCGCTCGGAAAGAAACGGCCAGCGTGTCGTAGCGGGTGGCGACGCTGCGGGCCCCCGCGACGCGGCAGAAGGCGTCTTCAACAAAGTGAAGCACTCGGTGGCCGAAAATGTCGGGAAGCGCGCTTTCGGGTGGCGACCGGGCTTGACCAGGACGGCGCCAACATCTCGCAAAGAACGGCGCGGTTCATCGGTATCATCGCCCTTCCCAGCATTCGGGTAGCGCATGCAGCCCGCCCGCTGGAATGGGCGGAAGCGTCTTCGACGGCGCTGACGTCGCCGGGTGGCAGCGCCAGCGCCCAATCCACCGATTGGGCTTGAGCCCTACTGCAAGGTCGACGCGCGTTGCAGGTCAGGCCTGAACGCGTGCAACCAAAGCGGCGCGTGTCGCCAGCCGGTCCATCAGATCCGCAGTGTCGATCGTCGTGCCGTCACCCACTTTGGAGACAAGCGGCCTGGCGAACAGCGCCATGTCGTGAATGACCGCGCGCTGATCGTTGGATGCGCCTGCCAACATCGCAACGGTGACATTTTCCAACGCGACCAGTCTCGCCTTCAGCTGCGCGATCTCGCCGTCGGCCATGTCGTGTTCGACGGCATGGCCCACCGTCAGAGTCGGCCCATCATCGGCAGGCAGCGCACTTGCACCGTTATCGAAAGTTGGAGCCCGGGGTCTCGGCAGCGTCCCATCGGTTTGCGGCACCAATCCCGTCCCGATCAAGACCGAAGAGGTCGGCAGGTTCGCGGAGGTGCCGGGGGCGGCGAGGGATGCCAGCCGCTTGCCATAGGCGGCCGCGATACCAGCGTGCGATAGCCGCGCACAGATATCTGTGGAGGCAAGCGCCAGCTCGGTCGATCGCGCGATCCGCCGCGTGCAATAGGCAGCTTCGTTAGCGATAGCGGGCATGGGGAACTCCAACTTGATGCCCAATTGCCGATCACGGACGTGTCCGGGTTTGTGAGCGATAGGCTTCTGCTTAGCGCCCTCCCTCCATCGTGGGGACGGTCGGGTTCTACCTAGTGACGGCAGTCGTTCGGAGACGAATCAACGGCCCTCGACGAGCGCCTGGACATGCCGCGCGATCTGACGCTCCTCACGGGACGGCAACATGATGGCGGCGCGGGTTGCCGTGAAGCCGGAAGCAGGCTCGCCATGATCCAACAGGCACACCCCCGCCCATGCGAGCCCGTCGCAGATGCTGCGGCGGACGGACGGATCATGTTCACCGATCCCGCCGGTGAAGACGATCCTGTCCACCCCGCCGAGCACGACCATCATCGCCGCGATCTGCTTGGCGACCGACCGACAGAACATCGCAACTGCAAGGTCGGCATTCGCGTCCCCCGCCGCGGCGTGCAGTACGCGCATGTCGCCCGACCGCCCGGATACGCCGAGCATGCCGGCGTCCTTGTCGAGGAACCGTTCGAGTTCGTCGGGTCCGCATCCGAGCGTCCGCATCAGGTGGATCAGCACGCCGGGATCCAGGTCGCCCGTTCGCGTGCTCATGACGACGCCCCCCGTCGGCGTCAGGCCCATGCTGGTATCGACCGAGCGCCCCCCGCGTACCGCGGTCACGCTCGCCCCGTTGCCGAGATGCGCGATGATGAGCCGGCCCGGCAGTTGATCGCCCAGCTGATCAACAACGGACTCGCACGAAAGGCCGTGAAAACCGTAGCGGTGGATGCCGTCCGCACGGAGCGCGCGGGGGATCGGCAGGGTCCGGGCGATGGCCGGCATCTCTGCATGGAACGCAGTGTCGAAGCAGGCGATCTGCGGCCGGCCCGGGTAGCGCGCCGCGGCTGCCTCCAGCAGCTTCAAAGCCTGCGGGACATGCAGTGGCGCAAACGGCTCCGCCCGTTCCAGTTCGCGGATCACCGCATCATCGACCAGGCAGTGCTGCAACAGCTTCGGCCCGCCATGCACGATCCGGTGCCCGACCGAGGCGGGCGCCGGCGCACCCGCCTTCGCCAGAGCTGCATCGATCGTCGCGAATGCCGCCGCCCCGTCGGTCGGGTCGACCTGCCCCGCGACCAGTTCGCGAAGGTCGGGTGCCGCCAGGTCGAACGCGGCGAACTTGAGCGACGACGAACCGCTGTTCAGGACCAATGCGATGCGCGGTTCGCTCACGCCGGCCACTTCCATTCGCGCACCTCCGGCATGTCGTCGCCTTGTTCGGCGATGTAGAGCTTGTGCCGTTCCATCGTCGCCCAGTAACGCGCGGTCTCGGCCGGCACCCGCCCCGCCAGCCGCGGGATGCGCTCGATCGCGTCGAGCGCGAGCCGGTAGCGATCGAGATCGTTC
>NZ_KV887140.1 GCF_001956315.1 Sphingomonas montana
GGGGTGGCTCGGGGGGCGGTTCCGGCGGCGGCTGGATGGGCGGCGGCTTCACCGGCGGCGGCGGCGGGTCCTTCGGCGGCGGCGGGGCATCGGGCCGGTGGTGATGCCCCCCCTCACCGCAACGGATCGCGCCCGCATCACGCAGGCGGTCACCACGGCAGAGACCGCGACCGACGGCGAGATCGTGCCAATCATCGCCGCCCGGTCGGACAGCTATGCCGACGTGGTGCTGCATTGGGCGCTGCTTGCTATGCTGGCGACGATCGCGGTCGCCGCCGCCTGGCCCGGCTGGCTCGACGCCGTTCATGTCGCGATGACCGGCGGCTGGTCGAGCGGCGTCGCCCCGCGCCTGCGCATCCTGCTGTTCGCGGTCGTCCTGATCTTCCTGCTGGTCACCTTCGCGATCGGCCGGTCGCCGCTCCGCTACCGGTTGACTCCCGGCGCGACCACGGCGCGCCGCGTGCGTCGCCGCGCGGTCGATCTGTTCCGCGTCGGCGTGCAGACCCACACCGCCAGCCGCAACGGCGTGCTGCTCTACCTCTCGATCGCCGAACGGCGTGCCGAAATCGTGGCCGATGCCGCCGTCCACGCGCGCGTGCCCGCCGAACTCTGGGGCGATGTCCTCGCCGATCTGCTCGCGCAGGTTCGGGCGGGTCGCACCGCCGACGGCATGGTCGCGGCGATCGCGGCGATCGGCACCGTGCTTGCCGCCCACTTCCCCCGTTCCGGCGGTGACGCGCCCGAACTGCCCGACAGGTTGATCCAGCTATGAACGACCATCCCGCCGACCCCGCCGTCGACCCCGTCGAAACGATGTGGGAGGGCCGCTACATCACCGTCCGCCGTCGTGGGCCATGGGAATATGTCGGCCGTGCACGCGGTATCGGGGCCGCGGTCATCCTGGCGATCGACGACGGCCATGTCCTGCTGGTCGAACAATATCGCGTGCCGATGCAGGCACGCTGCCTGGAACTGCCCGCCGGGCTGGTCGGCGACGAGACGGACGACGAACCGGTCGAGGTCGCGGCCGCGCGTGAACTGGAGGAGGAGACCGGCTACCGCGCCGATCATGTCGCCTCGCTCGGGCGGTTCGCCTCCTCCCCCGGCATGGTATCGGAAACCTTCATGCTGGTCCGTGCGACCGGGCTGGTCCGGGTTTCGGACGGCGGCGGCGTCGCAGGCGAGGATATTGTCGTCCACCGCGTGCCGTTGACGCAGATCGCCCAGTTCGTCGATGCCGCGCGGGTGGCCGGAACCGTCATCGACGTGAAACTCCTGTTGCTGCTGGGTGCCGGCCTGCTCGTGGATTGACGGAACGTCGGGATGCGCGCTGCGTCCTCCCATCCTATGACCTCCCCCCGCTTCCCCCGTTCCGGTCGCCTGCTGGCCGGCACCGCCATTATAACCGCGTCCGGCGTGCTTGCGGTAGGCGCGTTTCCCTGGGGCTTGCTGCGCGCACCGATCGAACGCCGCATGTCGGCGCAGCTCGGCCGGCCGGCCACGATCGGCGCGATCGACCGCGTCGACGGCTTCGGCTTCACGCCCACCCTGCGCATCACCGACGTCCGCATTCCACAGCCGGGCCGGCTCGGTCGCGGCGACATGCTGCGCGTGGCGCAGGCGACGGTCCGCATCCCGCTCCTCCCGCTGTTGCGCGGAAAGCTTTTGCCAACCGCGCTCGATGTCTCCGGGTTGCGGCTGGTTCTGGTCCGCGACGCCGCCGGACGCTGGAACTATGAGAACAGCGGCGGTGACGACGACGCTGCCGACGATATCCCGCGCATCCGCCAGTTGCGTATCGCGGACAGCCGGGTTCGCATCGTCGATGCGCGCCGGCGGCTCGATCTGGAGGCGTCGCTGGCGGCGGACGAACGGTCGGGCGTCCGGGTTTCGGGCCGCGGTACGCTCCGCGGATCGTCGATCCGGGTGACGGCGCACGGCGGCGCGCTGAACGACCTCGACCCGGCGGCCCGTTATCCGTTCGGGCTGACGATCGCGTCGCCGGCCGTGACGCTGTCTGCCGACGGGACGATGGACCGGCCGCTCGACCTCGGTCATTTCTCCGCCCGCGTCACATCGCACGGCGACGACCTGAAATCGCTCGATGCGATCGTGCAGGCCGGCATTCCGGCGACGCAGCAATATCGCCTGCGCGCAAACCTGCGCCGCGACGCGCCCGGCTGGGCGTTCACGCGCCTGTCCGGGATGCTCGGCCGCTCCGACCTGGCAGGCACGCTGACCGTCACGAAACGCGAAGGGCGCACCTTCCTCGACGCGGACATCCGGTCGCGACGGTTCGATTTCGACGATCTTTCGTCCGACGCCGCGCGTGCCCGTGCGGCTGCGCGGGATCGCGCGATCGGGCGGCGGGTGCTGCCCGGCACGCGCATCCGACTCGACAAGCTCGACCATACCGACGGGCGGCTCCGTTTCGTCGCCGACAGCCTGCTCATGCCACCCGGCAGCCGGTTCAGGAGCCTGTCGGCCACCCTGACGCTGGACCACCGCCGGCTGGTCGTCGATCCGTTGCACGTCGGCCTGACCCACGGTGCGCTGTCCGGCAGCATGCTCGTCGATCACCGCGCCAGCACGCAACCCCGTCTGACGATGCGGTTGCGCATGCGTGGCGCGCGGATCGAGGATGTGCTGACCCGGGTATCGGAAGCGTCCGGGCCGCTGTCCGGCAGGATCGCACTGGACGGCAGCGGTCCGACCCTGCGTGCCGCGATCGCCGCATCGTCCGGCACGATCGGCCTGGTCGCGCGGGAGGGGCACGTCGCCCGCACGCTGGCGACGCTGGCGGCAGGCGACCTGTTGCGCGGCGCGGCCCTGGCGATCGGCAAGTCCGACACGACGGTGCCGATCCGCTGTCTGATCGGGCGGTTCACGGTGCGCGGCGGCCGGCTCTCGCCCGCGCCCCTGCTGATCGATACACCGGTCATGCGGGCGGACGGACATGGCAGCGTGGATCTCGCGACCGAGCGGCTCGCGCTGATCTTCACCGGACGGTCGAAACGCCCCGACCTGATCCAGTCCGCAGCGCCGGTCCGCATATCCGGGACCCTCGCCGACCCACGGCTGGATGTCACCCCGCCCGACCCGACCGGCCGCAGGCAGGGCCTGTTCGCAAAGGTCGGTGCGTTCCTGAAAACCATCCGGACGCGGGGCGATGCCGGTCGCGGCGTTCGCGCGCCCGATGCGGATTGCGCCCGCCTTGAGGATCTGGCGCTGCGGTAAACGGATTCAATAAAACGAATAGTTTAATTCAGCCCGGACGTCGGCTGCGGCTCTGTCGATTATTCCGTTTGGACCGGACTGAAGGCCGGCGTCCGACGCACCTGCAAGAAGCCCCGGCCATATGGCCGGGGCTTCCGTCGACTTAGGCCTGTGCGCCGCCGCCGATGCCCCACGTGCCTTCGCCGTAGTACCAGTCCCAGATGCCACGGGTAGGCTTGTTTGCATTGCTCATGCGTATTCCCCTGAATTGCCGTGCGACCGACTCGCAACGACGGGGAAATTTCTAGGAGAAAAACAATATGGTTACCAACAAATTAACCAATTAAGCGGCGGTCCTGCGCCGTTCGGTGAGCAGCATCCGGCTGAGTGCGGCGAACTTCATCGGGCGGCCGGTCAGATATCCCTGCACCATGTCGCATCGCATGACACGCAAGGCCCGCAGCGTTTCCGCCCGCTCAACGCCTTCCGCCACGACGGTCTGGCCGAGCGAATGGGCCATCTGGATCGTGGATCGCACCATCACCGCATCACTCCGGCTGTGATCGATCGCGTCGATGAAGCTTCGGTCGATCTTGATCTCCGTCGCCGGGATCGTCCGCAGATTTTCCAGGTTGGAGAATCCGGTGCCATAGTCGTCGATCGACAGACCCACACCGACTTCGCGCAACGCGTTCAGGACGGCGATGGCCTGGCTGCCGTCGGACAGCGCGGCCGTCTCGGTAATCTCCAGCGTCAGCAACCGCGGCGCCAGACCATGGTCGGCCAGCAACTCCGCCACCCGTTCGACCAGAACGGGATCGTCGAGCAACCGGGCGGACAGGTTGACCGCGATGCCGAATTCCATGCCGTGACCGTTGATCGCCGCCGCCGCGCGGATCGCCGTTTCCATCACATGGTAGGTCAGCTTGCCGATCCGGTTCTGCTGTTCGGCCATCGGAATGAAATCGACCGGACTGATCGGCCCTTTCTCCGGATGGCTCCAGCGAACCAGTGCTTCCCCGCCGACGATCCGGCCCGAGGCGAGATCGATCTTGGGCTGGTAGGCGACCCAGATCTCGCCCGAGTCGATCGCCGCATCGAGCCGGCCGAGCAGTGACAGCCGCCATGCCGAATCGCTCTGCTGCGCGGGTTCGTGCAGTTTCCAGTGGAGCCCCGCCTCCGCCGCCGCGTCCGCCGCCATCAACGCGCCGCCCAGTCGGTTGAACGGCGACAGGTCGGGATCGGACGCAAGGCCGAACGTGATCGCCAGATCGACATGCCGGTCGCCGATCGCCACGGGATTGCGGAACAGCGCGTGCAGCGCATCGAACTGGTCCGACGTGAACGACACCGTCTCGCACGGCATCAGCCAGGCGAAGATCCCTTCGTCACCCTGGTAGATGGTGGCACCACCACTGCCGAGCGCGAGCCGGCGCGCGATCTGTTCCACCAGCGCGCGTTCCTTGTCGGCGGGCAACGATGCGCTCACTTCGGGGAAATTGCGTACGCGGGCGGCGACCAGCGCGACGTCCGGCTCCCCCGCCACGGCCCGCAACGCATTCAGGTTGGGCAGGCCGGAGACGACGTTCACCACGGCACGCTGGCGGAACGCGGTGCGATATTGCGACCAGAGCGCATACGTCCCGACCGCACCCAGGAAGACGAGCGTCGGAATAATCTCGGTGAATATCAGATGCGCGTCCAGGAAGAAGGGAAGCGCCGTCGCACCGATCGTTACCAGCACATATCCGACGACGCGCAGCAGCCGCCGTCGCACGAATAATCCGACGCAGACGACAAGTACGGCCAGCGCGAACGGGACGAACCACGGCACTTCGCTGGATATTCCGCTGAGCAGCGTCTCGGCCCCCATGACGTGCAGGAAGATGCCGGAGGTCAGGCCGACATTGGGCACCATGAAATTGCTGCCCAGCCGCAGCGACGTCAGCCCGATGACGATGTCCTTGCCCGCCACGTCGCCGGCCGCGGACGATCCTGTCATCACGGCGTCCGCGCTGACCACCGGCACCGATGCCAGCCGGATCGAATAGTCGATCGGATAGACGCGGCCGCCCCCGCCCGTGCGGCCCGCCAGCAGGGCCGAAAAGGAAGGATGAACCTCGGTCCCGTTCCGCATCACGAAGGGAAGCCGGTGGACGACGCCTTCCGCGTCGAAGCTCGCATTGATGTTGGCGACCTGGGCATAGGGACGGAACATCGCGGCCGGTGCGAATTCGCGGCGCTCCCGGGTCGCCGGATCGACGTAAAATCCGCTGGGCAGCACGATGATGGCGCGCGACCGCCGCATCGCATCGGCGAGCAACCGGTCGTCGCCCGGCGTCGAACGGGTCGTGAAGTTCAGATCGATGAAGATCCGGCGGGCACCAAGGACGTTCAACCGATCGACAAGTCTTGCATAGTAGCGCCGCTGGAGCGGCCATTCCATCACCGCATCCACGGTTCGATCGTCGATGCCGACCACCACGATCTGCCCCGACGCGGCATGCTGCCGCGCCCGATCCCGCAGGTTGCGCAGCACATGTTCCAGAGGCGCACCGGCTTCCAGCAGCCCGAACAGCAGGCAGCCGAGGGTGATCCAGAGCAGCGCGCGGCGACCGGCGCCGCGCTGCATATCGCCGGTTCGCAAAACTGATCGCCAAGTGGGTGCCCGGTTCATAGTCCACCGATGCCCGACATTGGTTATCAAACCATCAATGGGCCCTATCAATGCGGTGCGAGCCTGCTGTCAGAAGACTTCACGACCCATCGGGCAGCCGTTCGCTCACTGCCGGCGGGCAGCGCTCGCCCGCCGCACCGCATCGAACTCCGATCCCGCGCGCCATTCCGGCCAGCGCGTGCCATTGGCCAGGTCCGCGGCCATGACCCGCACCAGTTCGGTATCCGCGACCGCACCGCGCAGGTCCCATCCCGCGTCCCATGCGTCGCACGTCTGGTGGTAACAGGCCATGTAGCCGCGCAGCCACGCATCGCCGGCCGCGCGCCCGCCCCTTACCAGGTCGGGGCCGCCGCCCAGCGCCATCAGCAGGATGGTCGGCACGCCCCGCCGCGCCAGCGAGAAATGGTCCGCGCGGTAGAACAGCCCGCGTTCCGGCAGCGTCTCCGGCGTGATCCGCCGTCCCTGCCCGGCGGCCGCGCGCGCCAGATCATCTTCCAGCGCATTCTGCTTCTGCCCCACCAGAATCACGTCGCGCGCCGGCCCCGCGGTCTGCAACACGTCCAGCGTCAGGTTCGCCACGGTCCGGTCGATCGGATAGATCGGATCGACCGCATAGGTTTCGGACCCCAGCAGTCCGCGTTCCTCCCCGCTCCAGAGCGCGAAGACCAGGCTGCGCGCGGGTGCCGGCCTCGCGGCGAACCCACGCGCCAGTTCCAGCACGCCTGCAACGCCCAGCGCGTCGTCGTTCGCCCCCGGCCGCACGGTGCGGCCCTGCGCGTCGGGCGTACCCTGGCCATAGGCATCCCAGTGCGCGCCGATCATCACCGTCTCGTCCGGCCGCGTCCGGCCGGGGATCCGGGCGAGCACGTTGCGGCTCTCGACCCGCGACTGCGTCACCGGCAGGTTGGCGCTGAACGTCAGCGCCGCCATCGGCTTGGCACGGAACGCATTGGACCGCGCCCGCACCCGCTCCGCCGCCAGATCGAGCCCGGCACGCGCGAACAGGGCGGCCGCCGCCTTGCCCGAGATCCAGCCCTGCAAGGCGACGCGCGCGTCCGGCTTGGCCTGCACGATATCGTAATTGCCGCCGCCCGGCGCCACGACCGTGTCCCAGCGATAGCCCGCGCCGGCGGTGTCGTGGACGATCAGCGCGCCGATCGCGCCGCGCCGCGCCGCTTCCTCATATTTATAGGTCCAGCGCCCATAATAGGTCATGCGCCGGTCGCCGAACCGCCCCTTCGCATCATCGCCCGCGACCGCCTCGAAATCCGGGTCGTTGACCAGGAAAACGGCGATCTTGCCCTTCAGGTCGATACCCTTGAAATCGTCCCACTGGCGCTCCGGCGCATGCACGCCGTACCCGACGAAAACCATCGGCGCGTTCGCGATCGTGACCCGGTCCACGGCGCGCAGCGTGCTGACATAGATATCGCGGCCCGCCACCATCGGCGTGCCCGACACCGCGATCGTCCCGCCGGGCGCGATCTGCGTGCGGACCAGCGGCACGGCCTGCGTCCAGGATCCGTTCCGGCCGCCAGGCTGCACGCCCATCGTCTTGAACTGCGCGATCAGCCAGTCGATCGTGCGGGTTTCACCCGCGGTGCCCGGCGCGCGCCCCTCGAATGCGTCCGATGCCAGCACCTTGACCGACGCCGACATGCGTGCGCCGGAGATCTGCGTCGGCGAAGGCGTCGCAGCCTGTCCGCCCGTCGCCGTCAGTATCGCCGCCACTGCCGCGCCCGTGCGCCATCCGTCCGCCATCATGTCTTCCTCGTCTGCCGTCCGGCCGTCGGTAGCGCCCCCGACCCGGTTCGCGCCAGCCCGTTGATGCCCGATGCGAAAGGCTGACAGCGCGTTCCGTTCCCGCTATGGTCCCCCTCGATGTCCGCCGACGATCTCTTCGCTGCCGCCCCCGCCACCGGATCCGACACGTACGACGCGTCGTCGATCGAGGTGCTGGAAGGCCTGGAACCGGTGCGCCGCCGCCCCGGCATGTATATCGGCGGCACGGACGAGCGCGCCTTCCACCATCTGGCGGCCGAAGTGCTGGACAATGCGATGGACGAGGCGGTCGCCGGCCACGCGAACCGCATCGACATGGCGCTGGCTGCGGGCAACCGGCTGACGATCGTCGACAACGGCCGCGGCATCCCGGTCGATCCGCATCCAAAATTCCCCGGCAAGTCCGCGCTGGAAGTCATCCTGACGACGCTCCATTCGGGCGGCAAGTTCAGCGACAAGGCCTATGCCACTTCGGGCGGCCTGCACGGCGTCGGCGTGTCGGTGGTGAACGCGCTGTCGTCCGACACGGTGATCGAGGTCGCGCGTAACCGCGCGCTGTACCGCCAGACCTTTTCGCGCGGCCTGCCCACCAGTGCGCTGATCGAGGTCGGCGGCGCGCCCAACCGGCGCGGCACCAGCGTGGCGTTCACGCCCGACACCGAGATCTTCGGCGACGCCGCCGGGTTCAAGCCCGCGCGACTCTACCGTCTCGCCCGGTCGAAGGCCTATCTCTACGCCGGGGTCGAAATCCGCTGGCGCTGCGATCCCGCCTTGCTGTCCGACGAGACGCCGGCAGAGGCGACGTTCCAGTTTCCGGGCGGGCTGTCCGACTATCTGGCCGAACAGCTGGGCGATCGCGAAACCGCGACGACCAGCTTTTTCGCGGGCAAGCAGGATTTTCCCGGCACCGCGGGCCGTGTCGAATGGGCGGTCGCGTGGCCGCTATGGTCCGAAGGGTCCTACACCTATTATTGCAACACCATCCCGACGCCCGACGGCGGCACGCACGAACAGGGCCTGCGCGCCGCGCTGACCAAGGGGATCCGCGCGTTCGGCGCGCTGGTCGGTCAGAAGAAGGCGACCGAGATCCAGGCGGAGGACATCGCGGTCGGCTGCGAACTCATGCTGTCGGTCTTCATCCGCGATCCGCAGTTCCAGAGCCAGACCAAGGACCGGCTGACCAGTCCGGAGGCCGCCCGGCTGGTCGAGAATGCGGTGCGCGACCATTTCGACCATTATCTGACCGACGACATGAACCGCGGTCGCGCGCTGCTGGGTTTCGTGCTCGACCGCATGGACGACCGCCTGCGCCGGAAGGCAGAGCGCGAGGTGAAGCGCAAGACCGCGACCTCGAAACGCTCGCTCCGCCTGCCCGGCAAGCTGACCGACTGCGCATCGGACAGCCCGGCCGGCACCGAATTGTTCATCGTGGAAGGCGACAGCGCCGGCGGTTCCGCCAAGCAGGCGCGTGACCGCAAGACGCAGGCCGTGCTGCCGATCCGCGGCAAGATCCTGAACGTCGCATCCGCCAACCGTGCCAAGATCGGCGCGAACAGCGAGATTGGCGACCTGATCCAGGCGCTCGGCTGTGGCACCGGCAAGACGTGCGACCCGACGCTGCTGCGGTATGAACGCATCGTCATCATGACCGACGCCGACGTCGACGGCGCGCATATCGCGACGCTGCTGATGACCTTCTTCTTCCAGGAAATGCCCGATCTCGTCCGGCGCGGGCATCTCCATCTGGCGCAACCGCCGCTGTACCGGCTGACCGCGGGCGGCAAGTCCGCCTATGCCCGCGACGATGCGCACCGCGCGCTGCTGGAGAAAGGCAAGGATTTTCGCGGGAAGAAGGTCGACGTCTCGCGCTTCAAGGGCCTGGGCGAGATGAACCCGCAACAGCTGCGCGAAACGACGATGGACCCGAAAAGCCGGTCGATGCTGAAAATCGTGCTGCCCGCCGACTACGAAGAACGCTCGGCGGTCCGCGACCTTGTCGACCGGCTGATGGGCAAGCATGCGGAACATCGCTTCGCCTTCATCCAGGCGAATGCCGCGAAGCTGGACGAGGACGCGATCGACGCCTGATCCGGGGGCCTAGGCCACCGCTCTGGACGCCCGGCGCATTAGCCCTATATACCAATCGGTATGAATATCCTTTCCAAAGTGTCGGTCTGCAAGGGTCGCCCGCGCGCGTTCGATCTCGACGAAGCGCTCGCGGCCGCCCTGCGCGTGTTCTGGCGCAACGGCTATGAGGCCGCGTCGATGGCCGAATTGACGGCCGCGATGGGCATCACCAAGCCCAGCCTGTATGCCGCGTTCGGCAACAAGGAAGCGTTGTTCCACAAGGCGCTCGACCTCTACGAGCGCGAGAAGCTGGCCTATATGACATCCGCGCTGGAAGCGCCGACCGCGCGGGCGGTGGCCGAACGGCTGCTGCGCGGGGCGTTGCAGATGCAGACGAGCACCTGCGATCCGAAGGGATGCCTGGGTGTCATCAGCGCGGCTGCCTGCGGTGCCGAAGCGGAACCGATCAAGGCGGAAGTGGTGAAGCGACGTGCTTCGTCGGAGGCCGCGATTGTCAAGCGGTTCGAGGAAGCGAAGGCTGCCGGTGAGTTTCCCGACGGCCTCGAACCCGCGGCACTGGTCCGCTACCTGTTCGCGCTGATGCAGGGCTTGGCGTTGCAGGGCGGGTCGGGCGCGACCTGTGCCGAACTGTGCCAGCTGGTCGAAACCAGCCTTCAGGTCTGGCCGACCAAATAATAATACCGGCCGGTATGAAAGTCGATTGACGGGCTGTACGCAGCCTTTATATACCGTCTGGTACTGAAAAACTTCCCGGTTGGGGAGGACCACCGGGGACCCGCAGCAATGACGATCTGCATCACCTGACCACGCCGGCTTCGGCCGTTCAGCTTTAAAATGACCGATGAAGACGCGACCCATTTGGGTTCGCGCAGAGCCGGCTCATGTCCGCCGACCGGCGGGACGCCGACGGATCCGCCGTCGGTGACCGCCCCGCACGCCCTCGACCGAAAAGGGGATTCCCATGGCCTATCTGGACCTCGACGACATGTTCGCACCTGCCAACCGCACCACCGTCCAGACCCCCGATCAGGTCGAAGCAGGGACGGCGGGGGCCGGTTTCCGCGCGCTGGAATGGAGCGTGATCGCGCTGGCGAAACGCGACACGCTGCGCAGCCTCGGGGAACCCAGCCGGCTGTCGCGCGCAATGGGTGCGCTGTTCGGTCAGGACGCGCCATCACGGCTGGCCGATCCACGGCTGGAGGCGCTGCGCCGGCTGGCGGTCTACGCCTGGCACCGCGGCTTCGCGCTGCCGCTGGCGGAAATCGAGCGCTTCCTTTCGGCGGGCTTCGTGGAAGCGCAGATCGAAACGCTGGTCGTCAGCGTCACCGGCATGCGCGTCGACACCAATAAGCGCGCAGCCAAGGCCTGAGCCTGATCGCCCCAAGCCTAGTCGAGGCGGGCATCAGCGCGACCCGACTAGGCTCGGCGCAATTGGCTTCTGTAGCAATGCACTCCAAGATCGAGACCGATCAGGTTCAACACCGCGTCAAGTCCGGGATGTCAGGGTGAATTATCAGACCTGAACGACGATACCCGCCGAGCGGGACCGCGCTCAACGAAGCTCGAACCAACTGAAAAGACCGGGCATATCAACCTAAAATCGTGGCACTTTGAGTAAACTATACGCCGTACATCGATCGCTCGGCGCCGCATCGCTCGGCGCCTCCGCTACCCCCGCAACATCCCCACCGCCAGCCACAGCCAGCCCGCGATCAGTACCAGACCGCCCAGTGGCGTCACGAACCAGATCGCCCGTGCCGGCACGCCATAGGCCATCGCATAGAGGGACCCGGCGAACAACGCCGCGCCCGCCACGAACAAGGCCGCCGGCCAGCGCCCACCGGGCAGTCCCATCACGACCAGCGCCGCCACCGCATGGACCATCTGATAGTGCGATCCGGTGCGCAGCCATTCCGCCGCCTCCCCTACCGCGCCATGCGCACCGCGGGCACCCGCCATGACCGCCGCCGCGCCGGACAGCGCCGCCAGCAGACCGATTATGTTCATGCGTCGGGCCGTCCCGTCTTCAGCGATCGTTCGGGGGTGAACATCATTTCCTTGCCCGAATGCAGGTCGCCCGATTTGCCCTGTTGCCTCAGGCGCAACGTGTCGCGCTTGCGATACTCGGCCTCGACCCGGTCGATATTCTCCGGCTTGATGCCCACCGCCTCCAGCGCCTTGCGCCCCATGCATACCGCGCTTTCGAACACCTCGCGGGTAACGCCGGCCAGATCGAGCCTGTCGAGCCTGATGAGATGTGTGCGGTCGAAGGCCCGCACCAGCACGGCGGCGTGCGGAAACGCCTCCAGCACCGGTTTCAGCGTTTCGGGCGAGACCGGATCGCCATCCATGCAGAACACGATCGTCCGTGCTTCGTCCGCCCCGGCCTGCCGCAACAGGTCGATCCGCGTCCCGTCGCCGTAGAAGACCTTGGACCCGAACGCGCTGCTCCGGTCGATCTGCGTCGCGGACACGTCGATCAGCGTCACCGATACCGCCTTGGCCATCAGCATCTGCGACACTGTCTGGCCGAACCGGCCATAACCGACCACGATGGCGCTGGCCGGCATCGCGGCACTCGGCCGTTCGAGGTCGTCGCGTTCCGGGCCGCTGCCTTCCTTGTTGAACCGCCGCGCGATCATCATCAGGAACGGCGTGGTCGCCATCGACAACGTTACCACCGCGCCGAACAGGCTGGCCGCCTCAGGCTCGATCAGCTGCGCCGCCCGCGCCTGCGCGAACAGCACGAAGCCGAATTCCCCGCCCTGGCTCAGCAGCAGGCCGAGCGCCAGCGCAGGCCGCGCCTCCACCCCGAACAGTCGTGCCAGCCCGAAGATCACGCCCGACTTCACCGTGATCACTGCGACCGCCAGCCCGATCACGAACAGCGGCCGCGCCATGACGACGTTCAGGTCCAGCATCATGCCGACCGACAGGAAGAACAGCCCGAGCAGAATCGTACGGAACGGCTCGACATCGGCTTCCAGTTCATGCCGATACGGCGAGTCCGCCAGCATCACGCCGGCGATGAACGCACCCAGCGCAGTCGACAGGTGCAGCGCCTCCATCACCCCCGCTGCCGCCAGCACGGTGAACAGCGCCGCCGCGACGAACAGTTCGCGTTCCCCCAGATGCCCGATCAGCCGGAACAGCGGGTTCAGCAGATAACGCCCCGCCAGCACCAGCCCGACGACGGCCCCCACCGTGTACAGCGCCAGCATATAGCCCGGCGGTGCCGCCGGATCGGCCGGCGCGCGCGACAGGGCCGCCACGATCGTTATCAACGGTACGATCGACAGGTCCTGGAACAGCAGCACCGAAAAGGCGCGTTCCCCGAACGGCGTATTCATGCGCCCCGCGGACCGCAGCATCGGCAGCACCTGCGCGGTCGACGACAGCGCCAGCGGCAGGCCAAGCGCCAGCGCCGCTTCCCAGCTGAACCCCGCGACCGCCAGGATGATGCCGCTGATCGCGAGGCCGCATGCCACGACCTGCCCGAAACCGAACCCGAATATGTCGCGCCGCAACCGCCAGAGCCGCGTCGGATGCAGTTCCAGCCCGACCAGGAACAGCAGCAGGACGATGCCCAGCTCGGCGATCCCGAACTTGCCCTCCACGTCGCCGATCAGCGCCAGTCCCTGCGGCCCGATGACGGCGCCCGCAACCAGGTAACCCAGCACCGCACCGATGCCGAGCCGCCGGAACAACAGCACGAACAGCAGCGCGGCACCCAGCATGATGACACCGTCATGCACCCAGTTGGCCGCGCTGTGCGCCTCGTTCACGCGACGTTTTCCGCGTGGATCGGCACGTCGGCGGCCTGCCGGGCGGCATCGGCCACCGCTTCGAACGCCAGCCGGATCGAGGCGTGGCGCGCGGTATAGGGCCGCGCGGGCTCGAAGATCTCCAGCCCCGGCCAGTCGCCGGGCGTATCGGCGACACCGGCCAGATAGGCGGTCAGGTCGGCGCGCGCGCGCTCTAGCTCGGCCGCCGTCCGCCCCACCGCCGCGGCGCCCATCAGCGATGCCGACGCCTGTCCCAGCGCGCACGCGCGCACTTCTTGACCGATCGCCGCGACGCGTCCGTCTGGACCCAGCGCGACATCGACGATGATCCGGCTGCCGCACACCGGCGAGCGTTTCTCCGAACTGCCCTGCGGCGCGTCGAGCCGTACCTGATGCGGAATACTCGTCGCGAGCCGGAGGATGGTCTGGTTGTAAAGCGGTGCTGACATAGCTCGCTATGTAGGAGTTCCGAGCGGGACCGCATAGCCCTCCCCCCACCGGGGGGAGGGGTCGGTGGGGGGCTTGGCCGGGCGGTATCTCTCACCACACCCAGGAGCCAGACCAGTCCGACGTTCACTTTTTCTTACTGGACCGCACTTCGAACTTGCGTTGCCCTCAGCCGAAGCCCCCCCCCCGATGGTCGAAGGGAGCAGAAGCGCTAGTTCGCCTCCGCCCTCGCCGGCTTCGCATCCAGCTGCCGCCGTGCCGCGACATAGTCCACGATCGCCTTGCCGCTGGCGTTCAGCAGAGCGTAGCTGCGCGAATCACGGATCCAGTCGGGTCGCGCCGCGGCACCGCCGTACAGCGTGTCATAGACCAGCGTGACGCCCAGGAAGAGCAGGGTCGCGCCGATCAACCCCTTCAGCGCACCGAACCCGAACCCCAGGATTCGGTCGAGCGGCCCCAGCACCGACTGCCGCGTCCGCCGCCCCAGCGCGCGCGCGACCAGCTTGCCGCCCGTGAACACGACGAGGAACAGTATCGCGAACGCGGCCACCGCTGCCCCGGCCCGCGTACCGACCGGCCCGACCAGCAGCGCCGCGAGCGCGGGGTGAAAGAACTTCAGCGCCAGGATCGCCGCCACCCAGGCGAACAGCGACAATATCTCCGTCACGAACCCGCGCAGGATGCCGAGCACCGCCCCGCCCCCCACCAGCAGGATCACGACGATATCGAGGGCGGTGAGCGCGGGCATGCCCCGATCGCTACCCCCGACCCAGCAGCCGGTCAACGAGCGCGGCGAGCGTCGCATAGCCGCGCATCGACAGGCCGGCGGGCGACTCGGTCAGCGACGCCGGCACCAGCGCCTGCGTGAAGCCCAGCTTGGCCGCCTCCTTCAGCCGCAATCCGCCATGCGCCACCGGCCGGACCTCGCCCGACAGCGATACCTCGCCGAACGCGACCATCTCGGACGGGATCGGCTGTTCCGCCAGCGCCGAGACTAGCGCCGCCGCCACCGCCAGGTCTGCCGCGGGATCGATCACGCGGTATCCGCCTGCGATGTTCAGATAGACCTCCGCGGTCGAGAAACTCAGCCCGCAGCGCGCCTCCAGCACCGCCAGGATCATCGCCAGCCGCCCCGAATCCCAGCCCACGACCGCGCGGCGCGGCGTCGCCCCGGACGCCAGCCGCACGACCAGCGCCTGGATTTCGACCAGCACCGGCCGCGTCCCCTCGATCGCCGGAAACACCGCCGCACCCGATACCGACTCGCCGCGCGTCGTAAGGAACAGCGCGGACGGGTTCGACACCTCGTCCAGCCCCGCCTCCGCCATCGCGAACACGCCGATCTCGTCCGTGCCGCCGAACCGGTTCTTGATCGCGCGCAGGATGCGGTACTGGTGGCTGCGCTCGCCCTCGAACGACAGCACCGTATCGACCATATGTTCCAGCACGCGTGGCCCTGCGATCGACCCGTCCTTGGTGACATGGCCGACCAGGACCAGCGCACAGCCGCTTTCCTTGGCGTACCGTACCAGTTCATGCGCCGATGCACGAACCTGGCTGACCGTGCCCGGCGCGCCCTCGATCAGGTCGCTGTGCATTGTCTGAATCGAATCGATGACCAGCATGTCGGGCGCCTCGCCCCGTTCCAGCGTGGTCAGGATATCGCGCACCGACGTCGCGGCCCCCAGTTGCACCGGCGCGTTGCCGCAGCCCAGCCGCCGCGCGCGCAGCCGCACCTGATCCGCCGCCTCCTCCCCCGAAACATAGGCGACCGATTTGCCCGCGAGCGCCAGCTTGGCCGCCGCCTGCAGCAGCAGCGTCGACTTGCCGATCCCCGGATCGCCGCCGATCAGCGTCGCGGACCCGGCGACGAACCCGCCGCCCAGTGCCCGGTCGAACTCCGCGATCCCGGTCGGCATCCGCTCGGGCAGTGCGACATCGGTGTCGAGCGCGGACATCATCACGAGGTTGCCGCCGCCGCGCAGGTTGTGCTTGGCGGAAAACGGCGTCTTCGCCCCGCCCGCATCCTCGACCAGCGTGTTCCATTGCAGGCAGTCGACGCACTGCCCCTGCCACTTGTTCGCCACCGCCCCGCAGGACTGGCAGACATAACGCTTCTGCGGCTTGGCCATCGGTACTCCACAAAGAACGAAATAGGAACGTAGCGCGCTCTCGCCCGTCTTTCTAGCCCTCTCCCGTCCGGGCGGTAGAGGGTCGGGAGACGGCCTTCTTTCCCGCCTTCCACTTCCGCCCCCGTCATGCCACCCTCCGCCCATGCGGGAGAAGGAACTGAGGCTGGCACTGGTCTGCTACGGCGGGATCAGCCTGGCGGTGTACATGCACGGCATCACGCGCGAGATCTGGCACCTCGCCCGCGCCAGCCGCGCCTATCATGCGGACGAACCGGCGACCGGGTCCAGCGAAGCGGTCTATCGCGATCTGATCGGCGAGATCGAGGCGGCGACCGGCACCCGGTTGCGTGTCCTGGTCGATATCGTGGCAGGCGCCAGCGCGGGCGGCATCAACGGCATCTTCCTGGCGCAGGCGATCGCGACCGGACAATCGCTCGATCCACTGACCGCGCTCTGGCTGGACAATGCCGATGTCGATCGGCTGATGGACGACGACCGGGCATCCGGCGCCATCTCGCGTCGGATATCGCGGCTCTGGGCCACACCGATCGCCCGCTACGCCGCCGGCCGGACCGCAACCGACGGGCTGGACCCGGCAGTGCAGGCAGGGGTGCAGGCGGAGGTCCGGGCGAAGCTGACACGGTTCGTCCAGGCACGCTGGTTCGCGCCGCCGTTCGGCGGGCCACGCTTCACCGCGTTGCTGCTCGACGCGCTGGGTGCGATGGCCGGCACGGGCGACGGGCGGGCGCTGCTGCCCGACCGCCATCCGCTCGACCTGTTCGTGACTGTCACCGATTTCCGGGGCCACCCCGAACGGCTCGCGCTCCATTCCCCGACCGAGATCGTCGAGACCGAGCATCGCCTGACACTCGCCTTCTCCAACCGCGACGGGGATGGCGCATCGATCGGCGCGGTCCCGGACCTGGTCTTCGCCGGTCGGGCCACCGCCAGCTTCCCCGGCGCGTTCCCGCCCTTCACCGTGGCCGAACTGGACGGCGTGCTCAGGACGCGCGCACAGGGCTGGTCGGGGCGGACGGCGTTCCTGGCGCGTGCCCTGCCCCGGCTGGCCGCGATCGGCGCGGCCGAAAGCGCGGTCCTGATCGACGGATCGGTGCTGAGCAACGCGCCGTTCCGCCCGGCGATCGAGGCCTTGCGCGATCGCCCCGCCGCGCGCGAGGTGGACCGTCGCTTCGTCTATATAGACCCCAAACCCAATATCCGGTCGGTGCAGATGACGGGCGGTGACGGCACCGCACCGCCCGGTTTCTTCCAGACGATCCTCGGCGCGATGTCCGACATCCCGCGCGAACAGCCGATCCGCGACAATCTGGAGGCGATCGCCGCCCGCTCCGCCCGGATTGCCGACGTCGCGGCCACGATCGCCGCCATCCGGCCGGAAGTGGAGGCCGCGATCGACGCGGCATTGGGCGGCACCATATTCCTGACCCGGCCGACGCCGGCGCGGATCGCGGGCTGGCGGGCCAGGGCCAACCTGCTGGCCGCACGCGCCGCCGGCTTCACCCATGCCGGCTATGCACACCTGAAACTGGCGTCGGTGATCGATCGGCTGACCGCCACGTTCGGGCAGGCGGGTCGCGATCCCGCCGCGATCCGGGCCGCCCTGTGGGCGCATGTCCGTGCGACCGACGGCGCGGGTGCCGCGGCCGATATCGTCCCGTTCCTGCGCGCGCACGACCTGGGGTTTCGCATCCGCCGGCTGCGGTTCGTGGCGCAACAGGTGCCGGACGTGCCGCCGCCCGGCTGCACGGTCGCCGCGATCGAAGGGATGCGGACCGCCCTGTTCGCGGCACTCGCGCCCTATCTCGACCGGCAGCGCGCCGGTATCGCGGACATGCCCGATCCGCTGACCGATCCGTCCGCGGCGCTGGCCGCCCTTGCGGCGGCGACCGATCTGCGCGCGACCGACGATCGTGCGGATGCGACGCTCTGTGCCGCGCTGCTGCCGCTGTCGCGTGCCGAACGGCGGCGCATCCTGCTCGCCTATCTGGGCTTCCCCTTCTACGATATCGCCACGCTGCCGCTGGTGCGGACCGATCAGGGCGACGAACTCTATCCGGTCAAGGTCGATCGGATCGCGCCGGACGACGCGAACGGGATCCGCCCCGGCGGCGCGGAGGCGACGCTGAAGGGCATCAACTTCAACAGCTTCGGCGCGTTCTTCAGCCGTGCTTGGCGGGAAAACGACTATCTGTGGGGGCGGCTGCACGGCATCGACCGGCTGATCGATATCCTGATCTCCACCCTGCCCGCCGGATCGACGCTGCCGCCCGGCCATGTCGCGATGCTCAAGACGCGCGCCTTCCGCGCCGTGCTGGCGGAGGAACGCAGCCGCCTGACCGCGATCCCCGAACTGTTCGCCACGCTGGACCGCGAAGTGGGGTAAGGTTCCACGCCACTTGCCCTGCCGCCCCACCGCCGTAGAAGAAGGGCGATGACGCGGAGGGCCATGCCATGCAATTCCTGAGAACCCTGTTCTGGGTGGTCCTCGCGGTGATCGCGGTGATCTTCGCCACGAAGAACTGGACGACCGCGCAGGTCAATCTGTGGGGCGGGATCGTGGCGGACGTGAAGCTGCCGGTCCTGCTGCTGATCGCGTTCCTGGCCGGGCTGCTACCGCCGTCGATCCTGTATCAGGCCAACCGCTGGCGGCTACGCCGCCGCATCGACAGCGCGGAACGCACGATCGCGGAACTGCGGCCGACGCCGGTGGCACCTGCCGCCACGGTCCCCGGGGACCCGGTCGAACCGCTCAGCCCCACCGCCTACACTCCGCCGCCCGTCATGGGGCCGCAGGCATGAGCGGCTGCATCTACGTCGCGCTCGATACGCCGGACTTGGCCGCGGCGCGCCATCTTGCGGGCAAGGTCCGCAACCATGTCGGCGGGATCAAGCTGGGCCTCGAATTCTTCATGGCCAACGGTCAGGCCGGGGTGCGCGAGATGGCGGCACTCGGCCTGCCGATATTCCTCGACCTGAAATTCCACGACATTCCCAATACCGTCGCAAAGGCGATCCAGGCGCTCCGCCCGCTGGCCCCCGCGATCCTGACGGTCCACGCCGCCGGTGGCCGCGCGATGCTGGAGGATGCGAAGGCCGCCGCCCCGCCGGGCACCAAGGTGGTCGCGGTCACCGTTCTGACCTCGCTCGACGGCAGCGACCTGGCCGCGATCGGCGTCCCCGACGATCCGCAGGCGCAGGTCGCGCGGCTGACGCTGCTGGCGCGCGATGCGGGCATCGACGGCATCGTCTGTTCCGGCGCGGAGGTGGCGGCAGCGAAGAAGCTGTGGCCGCAGGGCTTCTTCGTGGTGCCGGGCGTGCGCCCCGCGGGCGGCGACGCCGGCGACCAGAAACGGATGATGACCCCGGCGGCGGCCCGGCGCGCGGGGGCATCGATCCTGGTGATCGGCCGGCCGATCACCGGCGCCGAAGACCCCGACGCCGCGGCACGCGCGATCGAGGCGACGCTTTAGTCGCTGACCTTCGGGGGGGGCAGCGCGTGTGGCGCCCCTTCTCCCAACCCTCTCCCCGTTGGGAAGAGGGCTTTTCTGACAGCCCCGGTGAGGCGGTTGCTCGTAACAGAGGGCGACAGAGCCCCCTCGCCCCTCCGGGGAGAGTTGGGGAGAGGGGCTGTGGCTTGGTGAAACGTCGCCACCCCCCGGCCGGGCGCAAGGGCTAACAAAGCAGCGACCGCTTCGCTAAATACACCCCATGCCCACCGCAAAAATCTGCGGCCTCTCGACAGAGGCCACGCTCGACGCCGCCATCGCGCATGGCGCGTCGCATGTCGGCTTCGTGTTCTTTCCCAAGAGCCCGCGCGACATCGACCCGGCAAAGGCGGCGGCGCTGATCCGCCGCGTGCCGCCGCGGGTCGGCGCGGTCGGCGTGTTCGTCGATCCGGACGACGCGCTGCTCGACCATGCCGTCGCCGCCGGGATCGGCACCATCCAGCTGCACGGCCACGAAACACCGGACCGCGTCGCCGCGGTCAAGGCGCGCCACGGCATTCCAGTGTGGAAGGCCGTGCCGGTCCGCACCCGCGCCGACCTCGCGACCGCCCACCAGTACCGGCAGGCGGCCGATCTGATCCTGTACGATGCCAAGCCGCCACGCGGCGCGGACCTGCCCGGCGGCATGGGCCTGCGGTTCGACTGGCGACTGTTGCAGGGGCATGTCCACCCGTTGCCCTGGGCGCTCTCGGGCGGGCTCGACGCCGCCAGCGTGGGGGAGGCGGTGCAGGTCACCGGCGCCACGCTGCTCGATATTTCGTCGGGGGTCGAATTGTCCCCGGGCGTCAAGGATGTGGACAAGATCGCCGCCTTCCTGCAATCGGTCGCCCGGTCATGACCATACAGAACAGCTACCGTGCGCAGCCATCGCCAGACGGCCATTTCGGTCAGTTCGGCGGCCGCTACGTCGCCGAAACCCTGATGCCGCTGATCCTCGACCTGGAACGCGAATATCGCGCCGCGCAGGCCGATCCGGCGTTCCAGACCGAACTCGACTGGCTGCTGAAACATTATGTCGGCCGCCCCAGCCCGCTTTATTATGCCGAACGCTTCACCGAGGCGGTGCGTGCAGACGCGCCAGACGGGATGGGCGCGAAGGTCTATCTGAAGCGCGACGAGCTGAACCATACCGGCGCGCACAAGATCAACAACTGCATCGGCCAGATCCTGCTGGCCAAGCGGATGGGCAAGACGCGGATCATCGCGGAGACCGGCGCGGGCCAGCACGGCGTCGCCACCGCGACGGTCGCGGCGCGCTTCGGCCTGCCGTGCACCATCTACATGGGCGCGCGCGATACGGTGCGGCAGCAGCCCAACGTGTTCCGCATGAAGCTGCTCGGTGCGGAGATCGTGCCTGTCACGGCCGGTGCGCAGACGCTGAAGGATGCGATGAACGAGGCGCTGCGCGACTGGGTCGCCAATGTCGACGACACATTCTACATCATCGGCACCGCCGCCGGCCCGCACCCCTATCCGGAACTGGTCCGCGATTTCCAATCGGTGATCGGGCGTGAAGCGCGCGAGCAGATCATGGAGGCCGAAGGCCGTCTGCCCGACTTGCTGGTCGCCGCCATCGGTGGCGGATCGAATGCGATCGGGCTGTTCCATCCGTTCCTGGACGATGCCGACGTGAAGATGGTCGGGATCGAGGCGGCGGGCCATGGGCTAGACACCGTCGAACATGCCGCCTCGCTGGCGGGCGGCGAACCGGGCGTGCTGCACGGCAACCGCACCTACCTGCTGCAGGACGCGGACGGCCAGATCACCGAAGGTCACTCGATCTCGGCCGGGCTCGACTATCCCGGCATCGGCCCGGAACATAGCTGGCTGCACGAAACCGGCCGCGTGCAATATGAAAGCTGCACCGACAAGGATGCGCTCGACGCGTTCCAGTTTCTCTGCCGCACCGAAGGGATCATCCCGGCGCTGGAACCCGCCCACGCGCTGTCCGCTGTCGTCCGTCACGCACGGACGATGCCGCGGGACCAGATCATCATTGCCAACCTGTGCGGCCGCGGGGACAAGGACATCTTCACCGTGGCGGACGCGCTGGGGGTCAAACTGTGATCGCGCCCGCCTGCTCCCCCTCCCTTTCTAGGGAGGGGGGAATATGACCCGCCTCGCCACCACCTTCGCAGCCTGCGCCGCGCAGAACCGCGCCGCATTGGTCTGCTTCGTCACCGGCGGTGACCCCGCCCCCGCCGCGACGCCGGCGATCCTCGACGCGCTGGTCGCGGCGGGGGCCGACGTGATCGAACTGGGCATGCCGTTCACCGATCCGATGGCGGACGGCCCCGCGATCCAGCTCGCCAACCTGCGCGCACTGGGCAGCGGGACGACCACCGCCGCGCTGTTCGAGATCGTGCGTGACTTCCGCACCCGCCACCCGGACGTTCCGCTGGTGATGATGGGCTATGCCAACCCGATGGTGCGGCGTGGGCCGGACTGGTTCGCCGACCGGTGCCGCGACGTCGGCGTGGACGGCGTGATCTGCGTCGACATTCCGCCGGAGGAGGACGCTGCGCTCGGCATCCCGCTGCGCGCCGCCGGGATCGATCTCGTCCGGCTGGCCACCCCCACCACC
The DNA here is from genome assembly GCF_001956315.1 of Sphingomonas montana. Classification (GTDB taxonomy): domain Bacteria; phylum Pseudomonadota; class Alphaproteobacteria; order Sphingomonadales; family Sphingomonadaceae; genus Sphingomonas_R; species Sphingomonas_R montana. The sequence continues at coordinate 22,239 of NZ_KV887140.1, forward strand.
GACGCCGTCCGCCTGCCGCAGGTTCTCGCCAACGCGTCGGGCTTTCTCTATTATGTCTCTGTCGCCGGCATCACCGGCAAGCAGCAGGCGGCGTCCGCGTCGATCGATGCGGCGGTCGCCCGGCTCAAGGCGGCGACCGACCTGCCCGTTGCGGTCGGCTTCGGTGTCCGCACGCCCGAACAGGCGGCCGCCATCGCGCGTACCGCAGACGGCGTCGTCGTCGGCTCCGCCATCGTGGAGACGATCGCCGCCGCCTATGCCGCCGGCCAGGATCCGGCTGCCGCGATCATGGCCTATGTCGGCGGACTGTCCGCCGCCGTCCGCAGCGCCCGCCAGGATGCCCCGAAATGAGCTGGATCGACCGCGTCCGCCACTCGCTTCCCTTCGTCGCCAAGCGCGAGACGGACGAGGAGCTCTGGCACAAATGCCCGTCCTGCGGGCAGATGGTGTTCAAGAAGGAATATGAGGAGAACCAGTCGGTCTGCCCGAAATGCGACCATCATGGCCGCATCGGGCCGGACGAGCGGTTCGACGCGCTGTTCGACGGCGGGCTATACACCCCGCTGCCGATCCCGTCGGTGCGCGAGGATCCGCTGAAGTTCCGCGATACCAAACGCTATGTCGACCGGATTCGCGCCGCGCGCACTGCGACCGGCGAAAACGACGCGCTGATGAACGCGCGTGGCACGATCGAGGGCCGACGCGCGGTCGTCGGCGTTCAGGATTTCGCCTTCATGGGCGGGTCGATGGGCCTGGGCGTCGGCGCCGCCTTCCTGACCGGCGTCGAAGCCGCGATCGCCGATCATTGCCCCTATGTCATCTTCACCGCGGCCGGCGGCGCGCGGATGCAGGAGGGCATCCTGTCGCTGATGCAGATGCCCAAGACGACCGTCGCGATCGCGATGCTGCACGAGGCGGGCCTGCCCTATATCGTCGTGATGACGGACCCGACCACCGGCGGCGTCACGGCATCTTATGCGATGCTCGGCGACGTGCAGCTGGCCGAACCCGGCGCGCTCATCGGCTTTGCGGGGCAGCGTGTCATCGAATCGACGATCCGCGAAAAACTGCCGGAGGGGTTCCAGCGCGCCGAATATCTGCTCGACCACGGAATGCTCGACATGGTCGTCCACCGCCACGCCATGCGTGCCGAACTGGCGCGCCTGATCGGCTATCTCTGCGTGGACGCCGTGGCTTAAGGCCGGGCAACGCCGCAGCAGCATATCGTGCCCCGGCATAGGTCGGGGCTAGGGACAAGCGCTGCACCTGGGCCCCGGCCTGCGCCGGGATACTGACGCGTTTCCGGAGCGCAACACCGATGGTCGATCATGCAATCTCGTCCGATCCTGCGGTGCAGGCGCAGCTCGATCGGTTGGCGTCGCTGTCGCCCGGCGCGGACATCCTCGGGCTGGAGCGGATCGTCGCCTTGCTGGCTCGGCTCGGTGATCCACATCTGAAGATGCCGCCGGTGCTGCATGTCGCGGGCACGAACGGCAAGGGATCGACCTGCGCCTTCCTGCGCGCCGCGGTCGAGGGCGCGGGGCTGACCGCGCACGTCTATACCAGTCCGCATCTGGTGCGGTTCAACGAACGGATCCGGCTGGCCGGCACGCTGATCGATGATGCGCTGCTCGCCGCGCTGCTCGCGGAGGTGCTCGATTGCGCGGGCGATATCGGACCCAGCTTTTTCGAAATCACCACCGCTGCCGCGTTTCTCGCCTTTGCGCGGACGCCGGCGGACGCCTGCATCGTGGAGGTGGGCCTGGGCGGGCGGCTGGACGCGACCAACGTGCTGGCCGGCCCGGCGGCGTGCGGCATCGCGCAGCTGGGCATCGACCATCAGGCGTTCCTTGGCGACCGGATCGAGGATATCGCCGCCGAAAAGGCCGGTATCGCCAAGCCCGGCGTGCCGCTCGTCACCATGGCCTATCCCGCCGCCCTCGCGTCCCGCGTCGCGGATGTAGCACTGGCCGCCGGTGCGCCCCTGCTGCCCGCCGGCGATGCGTGGTCGTTCATGGTCGAGCCGGGCGCGGTGCGCTATACCGACGACCGTGGCACGCTGCGGCTGGACCTGCCCGCGCTGGACGGGCCGCATCAGCCCGGCAACCTTGCTCTGGCGGTCGCGATGTTGCGGCATCAGCGGCAGGTCGCCGTGCCCGATGCCGCGCTCGTCGCCGCCGGGCCCGCCGCACGCTGGCCCGCACGGATGCAGCGCATCCGCCGGGGCACGCTCTTCGACCGGCTGCCCGCCGGGGCGGACCTGCATATCGATGGCGCGCACAACCCCGCCGCCGCACGCGCGGTCGCCCCGCACCTGCGCGCGCTGCGCGGTGACGGTCGGCCGCTGGTGCTGGTCGCCGGGCTGCTGGCGAACAAGGATGCCGCCGGCGTCCTCGCCCCGCTTGTCGGCGTGGTGGACCGGCTGATCGCCGTGCCGGTGCCCGGTCATGCCACCCACGATCCCGCCACGTTGGCAGCGGCCGCACGCGGGTCGGGCATCGCAGCGGATGCCGTATCCGATATCGGCGCCGCTATCCTGCGAATCGCGATGGAAGCAGCCCCGGACCGGCCGCCGCACGTCGTCGTCATCGGGTCGCTCTACCTGGCTGGCACCGTCCTCGCCGCGAACGGAACACCACCCGACTGAACTCATGCTAATGCGATTGACTTGCAATAGCGACGGTGCTTCATTGTGCTCCTGACGACGATGGAGTGCGCGATGACGTCCCGATCCAATCTCACGGCCGAATCCACCGCCACTACGCGGATGCTGCCCCATGCCATGCCGGCCGGATCGGCGGACCGCCTGCTGCTGTTCGCGATCCGCCGCATGGCACAGGCCGGAATCGACGATGCCTACGCCTCCAACGCGATGCTGAACCATTTCGGCCGCGGGTTCCGTCGCCCCCTGGTGCTGCTGCGCGCGACGATCGCGGAGGTGTCGCGCGTGTCGGCCCGTTCGCTGATGGTGGCACCCTGCTGCTGCCCACGCATCACCGCGGACGAACATGGCCTCCTCTCGGCGATCGCCGGCGCGGTCCATGACCCGCGCGATGCGCACGACCGGCTCGCCCGCCACCTGGGCGTCCGCCACTGCCACGTCGCCGGCGAAACCATGCGCGCGTTGGACGATGCGTTCCGCGACTTGGGCCACCCGCTGGCGGTTGTTGGGTGAGACAACTCTAAAGCCTCTCCCCGTCAGGAGTTTCGATCACCGCCAGGTGGGGATTGTCTCCGGCAACCTGCAACATGCCGAGGGCATGTTTTACCCGACAGTGATCGAAACTGGGTTGGGGTGGGGGCAACAGCACCAGACCAACAACATGGTAGGATTGATGAGTTCAGCCCCACCCCAACCCCTCCCCTGAAGGGGGGGGGCTTATACAGCACTCAACCCACCTCTTTCGCCTGCCGCAAACTATCCACCACGAACCCCCGCCGCCACAGGATCCACAGCAGCACCATCCCTGGCACCGCGACCACCATTGTCATCACCCAGAACCCGGCCCAGCCGAGCGCGGTCGCAAGGTAGCCCGCCGGCGTCGCCAGCCAGGTCCGCCCGACCGCCGCAACCGAGGACAGCAGCGCGAACTGCGTCGCGGTATAGGCCAGGTTCGACAGGCCCGACAGGTAGGTGACGAACACCGTCAGCCCGATCCCGCTCGTCACCTGTTCGATCGCGACTGCGGTGGTCAGCCAGCCTACGCTGTGCCCCGCCATCGCCAGCATCACGAACGCCAGGTTGCTGACCATCATCAACAGCCCCGAAACGAACAGCGCGCGCCCCATGCCCAGCCACGCTAGGAACGGCGCCGCCAGCGCGGTCCCGGCGATCAGCCCCCAGAAGCCGATAATCTTGTTGATCGCCAGAAACTCCGTGTCGGAAAAGCCGAGTTCGACAATCATCGGATTGAGCATCCCCTGCCCCATCGCATCGCCCAGCTTGTAGACCAGCACGAACAACAGGATCAGCACTGCACCCCGCCGGCCGAGAAACTCGCGGAACGGCCCGACGATCGTATCCTGCAACCACCGCACCGGCGGCGCGCCCGCATCGCGGACAACCGTCGCGTCATGCCGCCCCGGCCCCGCCCAGGCGGCGGCGATCATCCCCGGCAGCACGCAGAATGCGGTCAGGCCGTAAGCCAGCGCCCAACCCAGCCCGGCCCCCTCGCTGGACGCCAGCCACACCGTGCCGACCCCCGCGATCAAATTGCCGATCCGATATCCGAACTGGTTGTTGGCGGTTCCGTACACCAGCTCGTCCGCCGCCAATATCTCGATCCGGTACGCATCGATGACGATATCCTGCGTCGCGGCCAGGAACGCAGTCACGATCGCCCACAGCGCGAACACCCCCAAATGCCGCGCCGGATCACTGCCGCCCAGCATCCAGACCGCCCCGAACAACAGCAATTGGATCAGCAGCAGCCACGCCCGCCGCTGCCCCAGCCAGCCGGTCAGCACTGGCAACTGCCCCCGGTCGACCAGCGGCGCCCACAAGAATTTCAGCGTGTAGGGCGTCGTCAGCCCGATCGCGAAACCGATCGTCTTCTTGTCGAGCCCGATCTTGGCCAGCCAGAACGTCATCGTCGCGAGAAGCAGCGCAAGCGGAAATCCGCTCGATATCCCCAGCAGCAACGCCGCCAGCGGCCGCGGTCGCAGATAAGGCGCAAGCAACCGCGGCGACAGGCGGTGCGGCCGCGGTATGGAGTCCGGGCTCGTCGCTGGCGAAGGATCATTCATCGCGCGACCATATAAGCCGGTCGCCGGATTACCAGTCCCCGCCGCCGCCCGTCCGGTCGATCAGAACAGGTCCAGCCCCGGCGGCAGCCGCTTCACCGTTCGGCCGGCGATCTTCGCGTCGATCGTGTCGATCGCGGCCACCAAGTCGCGATTGCCATAGGGCTTGTTGAGGACGCCCAGCGCCAGTTCGCGCGCTTCCGGCGGGCACTGCCCGGTCACGAACAGCAACGGGATGCCGCGGTCCCGCGCCGCCCGCGCGACGTCCAGCCCGCTGCCGTCCGACAGGCGGATGTCGGCCAGCACCAGATGCAGCCCCTCGCTGTCGATGAAGCGCAACGCCTCCTCCACCCGGTCGGTGGTAGCCACGATGTCGAATCCGGCTTCGCGCAGGAAATGTTCGTTGTCGAACGCGACCAGTGGCTCGTCCTCGACGATCAGGATGCGATTGATCGTGCGTTTGCGCTTGCCGAACAGCATCTGACCGTTACGCCCCCCAAAGTCCCAGAGTCCGAAGTTTATCAGACGGTCTGGCGAACGTTTCAGTTCCGGTTTATTTCCGGCCTTCATACCTGTTTCCAGATCGGACGACCTGACCCTTGCGCACTCCCCGCCGACCCGGCCCCGCGGCCCCCGCCCAGGCCCCAGTCGCGCCCACTGCCGCGCCCACTGCCCCGCCCCCCGGCACTGCCGCCCAGGCCCCCACGCCCAAGCCGGCCCGCGAACCCGATCGCGCGCTGAAGAAGCAGGCTGGCGATCCGCAACGCATCGCCAAGCTGCTGGCCCGCGCCGGCGTCGCGTCGCGTCGCGAGATCGAACGGATGATCGACGAACGCCGTATCGCGATCGATGGCGTGGCGATCGAGACGCCGGCCACGATCCTCACCTCACTTGTCGGCGTGACGGTGGACGGCAAGCAGGTGGCGGCACCCGCCCCCACCCGGCTGTTCCGCTATCACAAGCCGGCCGGGCTGCTGACCGCGGAGCGCGACCCCAAGGGCCGCCCGACGATCTACGACCGGCTGCCCGAAGGCCTCCCGCGGCTCGTGCCGGTCGGGCGGCTCGATCTGAATACCGAGGGGCTGTTGCTGATGACCACCGACGGCGGCCTGAAACGCCAGCTGGAACTGCCCGCGACGGGCGTCGAGCGGACGTACCGCGCGCGCGTGTTCGGCGACATCAGTCAGAAGCAGCTCGAGGAACTGATCCACGGGATCGAGATCGAGGGCATCCGCTACGGATCGATCGACGCGAACCTGGAACGCCGCACCGGCCGCAACGGCTGGGTCGAGATGCGCCTGCGCGAAGGCAAGAACCGTGAGGTCCGGCGCGTGCTGGAGTTTCTGGGACTCCAGGTCAGTCGCCTGATCCGGACGAGCTACGGACCTTTTCCGCTCGACGACCTGCCGGCCGGCTATATCGACGAGATCAAGCAGCATGATCTGGTCGCGTTTCGAAAGATTTTGAAAGACTGAGGCTTGGGTGGGTGTGCGACAGCCCACCGCCCTACCCATCTAGCCAGCCCATCCCGTCCATCCCGAGCGAAGTCGAGGGACCTTCCCCGAGCGCAGCCGAGGGGTGCTGTTGGCTTCTCGACTTTGCTCGAAGGGTCCCTCGACTTCGCTCGGGATGGACGCGGGATTGGGGTCGGGAGTCCGCTGTCCTGCCGTACTTGGTGCGAGCGTGGCGCTCTGTGTCACGCCCTTGACCAAACCCAGCCCCTACTCACGACGTACAGTAGGGCGTATGGGCCTCGCTTTTACATCGGATACTCCACCCATGCGCATCATCGCCGGCAGCTGGCGCGGCCGTTCCATCGCATCCCCCAAGGGCGACGACACGCGTCCTACGTCCGATCGGACGCGCGAGGCGCTGTTCTCGATGCTCGCCAGCCGGTTCGGCAGTTTCGAGGGCATCCGCGTGCTCGACCTGTTCGCCGGCACCGGCGCGCTGGGGCTCGAGGCGCTCTCGCGCGGCGCCGCCTACGCGACGTTCGTGGAACGCGAGCGACAGGCGCTCGACGTGCTGAAGGTCAACGTCGCCAAGCTTGCCGCGCCGGGCACGACCGATGTCCGCGGCCAGGGGGTCGAGGCGCTCGGGCCGCTGTACGGGCCGCGGTACGATCTGGTGCTGATGGACCCGCCCTATCAATCCGGCGGCGGCGGGGCGTTGCTCGAACGGCTGGCCCGGCTGGGCTGGTTCGCGCCGGGTGCGCTTGTGTCGGTGGAAACGGGCAAGGCGGAAATCGTGGCGGCCAAGGGGTTCGAACAGGATACGGACCGGGTGCATGGGAAGGCCAAGCTGACCTTGCTGCGATGGGTCGGGGGTGACGAAGCTCCGGTTCCTGCGAAGGCTGACGTTGTAGAGGAAGACGACGCCGCTGAGGGCGACGTTGCAGAGGACGAGGCGAAGGACTGAGTGCGGCCCCATTAGCCCCTCTCCTTCAGGGGAGGGGTTGGAGTGGGGCAACAGCGCCACAACTATGATCTCACCGGTCTGAAGCGGTCAGCCCCACCCCAACCCCTTCCCTAAAGGAGAGGGGCTTAGGTTTCGTTTACGTCGGCCGAGTGCCCAACCAACGCCCCCAACGAACTTGCCCCCGGGCGCCGCGTTCCCTACCTGTTCGCGGGTGAACCAGTCGCTTGCTCCCTCGCCCGCCGATCCCGCCTACCTGCGCGGGCTCAACCCGCCGCAACGCGAGGCGGTGCTGACGACCGAAGGTCCGGTGCTGGTGCTGGCCGGCGCGGGCACCGGCAAGACGTCCGCGCTCACCGCGCGACTCGCGCATCTGGTCGCGACCCGCCGCGCCTGGCCGTCCGAGATCCTGGCCGTCACCTTCACCAACAAGGCGGCGCGCGAGATGCGCGAGCGGATCGGCCGGATCCTGGGCGATGCGGTGGAGGGAATGCCCTGGCTCGGCACCTTTCATTCGATCGCCGCCAAGATGCTGCGCCGTCATGCCGAACTGGTCGGGTTGCAGAGCAATTTCACGATCCTCGACACCGACGACCAGCTGCGCCTGCTGAAACAACTGATCGTCGCGGCGGAGATCGACGAGAAGCGCTGGACCCCGCGGATGCTCGCCGGGCTGATCGACCGCTGGAAGAACAAGGGCTGGGTCCCGGCCGACATCGACGCCGCGGAATCCGAAGCGTTCGCCAACGGCCGCGGGGCGGAGCTGTACGCCGCCTATCAGGCGCGGCTGCGCGGCGTGAACGCGTGCGATTTCGGCGACCTGCTGCTCCACATGCTCGTCATCCTGAAGACGCATCGCGACGTGCTGGAGCTGTACCAGCAGCGCTTCAAATATGTGCTGGTCGACGAGTATCAGGACACCAACAGCAGCCAGTATCTCTGGCTGCGGCTGATCGCGCAGGAACGCCGCAACCTGTGCTGCGTGGGGGACGACGACCAGTCGATCTATTCGTGGCGCGGGGCGCAGGTCGAGAACATCCTGCGGTTCGAGAAGGATTTTCCCGGCGCGGCGATCATCAAGCTGGAACAGAATTACCGGTCGACCCCGCATATCCTGGCCGCTGCATCGGGCGTGATCGCGCATAATGGCGGGCGGCTGGGCAAGACATTGTGGACGCAGGAGGCCGAGGGCGATCCTGTCAAGGTCGTCGGCGTCTGGGACGGGCCGGAGGAAGCACGCCGGATAGCCGAGGAGATCGAGGGGCATCAGCGTGGGCACGGCACGCTCGACCAGTGCGCGATCCTGGTGCGCGCGCAGTTCCAGACGCGCGAGCTGGAGGACCGCTTCATCGCGATCGGCATGCCCTACCGCATCGTCGGTGGCTTCCGCTTCTACGAACGCGCCGAAATCCGCGACGCGCTCGCCTATCTGCGCGTCATCAGCCAGCCGGCGGACGACCTGGCGTTCGAACGGATCGTCAACGTGCCGAAACGCGGGTTGGGCGACAAGGCGGTTGCCAAGATCCACATGGTCGCGCGCGCACAAGGGCTGCCGCTCTCGTTCGCGGCCGCGCGGCTGCTCGACACGGACGAACTGACCGGCGCGGCACGCAAGTCGCTGGGCAATCTGGTCGGCGATATCGCGCGCTGGCGGGACCGGCTCGGCTCGCTCGGCCATGCGGAACTGGCCCGGCAGATGCTCGATGAAAGCGGCTACACCGCGATGCTGCAGGCGGATCGCTCCGCGGAGGCGGCCGGGCGGCTGGAGAATCTGACCGAGCTGGCGCGCGCGATGGAGGAATATGAGACGCTGTCCGCGTTCCTCGAACATGTCAGCCTGGTGATGGACAACGACGCCGCCGCAGACGAGGCGAAGGTGACGATCATGACGATCCACGCCGCGAAAGGGCTGGAATTCGACACGGTGTTCCTGGCCGGGTGGGAGGAAGGCGTGTTCCCGTCGCAACGCGCGGTGGACGAAGGCGGGACGGCCGCGGTCGAGGAGGAGCGCCGGCTGGCCTATGTCGCGATCACGCGGGCCCGGCGGAAATGCTTCATATTCCACGCCGCGAACCGCCGGATCTACGGACAGTGGACCTCGTCCATCCCCTCGCGGTTCGTGGGCGAGCTGCCCGCCGACCATGTCGATCAGGAAACGACGATGTCGGGCGGTGAGTCGCTGTGGCGCGCGCAATGGTCCGAACATCAGGACCCGTTCGCCCATCTGGGGCGCAGCGAAGGGCGCGGCCCCGGTTGGCAGCGGGCGGCCGCCACCGGCGTCGACCTGCGCCCGGCCCGCGTGGTGGAGGCGCGGACCTCGCCCACCAGCTTCGCCGCCAAGCCGCGCGCCGACATCGCGGTCGGCATGCGCGTCTTCCATACCAAGTTCGGCTACGGCGCGGTGGCGACGATTGACGGCAACAAGCTCGACATCGACTTCGAACAGTCCGGCCGGAAGCGCGTGCTGGACAGCTTCATCCAGCCTGCATGATCCCGGCCCGATAACGATACGCCATCTCAGCGCATCCTGTCAGGCCGCGAGTAGGGCACGAAGTCGCCGAGAATCACGAAGCCGGCCGGCATCCGCGTCACGCGATCGAGCAACTGCACCGACTCTATCCGGCAGATCGAACCACCGGTAACGCTCGTCACCGGAATTGCGTCCCGGCGGAGCGAGGCCAGGCCACCTTGCGGCCGGTTGAGATACCGGCGTCCGCCACCGACATCGTAGAGCAGGCCGACCCCGGGAATGACCTGCGTCGACTGAACCGACGCGAAGGGCAGGCAGCGGACCGGCTTGCCCGGCACCAGTCCCTTGAGCGCGGTGGCCAGTTCGGCCCTCCCGCGTTCGGCCACCGTCTCGTTCGGCCCGGCTACGGCCGGGCTCGTCGCCAGGGTCATCACAGCGCCGCACACCAACATGAACTTCCGCATCACCGGCTCCTCTTCTTCCGCTGATGATATGGGCGTCCGCAACCGAAACCGCACGCGGCCGGCGCGTTCGGAAGCGCAGCTTTGTGGCCGCCAAGCAATCGCCGATTGTAGCACCCGCGGTACGGGGCCATCTCCGGTCCATGGCAAGTCTTCTCGATCCTTCCGCGCGCGGGCGCGTCATTCTGGTTGGCGCAGGGCCCGGCGATCCGGACCTGCTCACGCTGCGTGCGGTGGAGGCGCTGCGGTCGGCCGACGTCGTCGTGCATGACGGGCTGATCGACCCACGCGTCCTCGATTACGCGCCGCCGTCGGCACAGCGCATTTCCGTCGCGAAACAGCGCAGCCGCCATACCGTGCCGCAGGACGGGATCAACGCGCTGATCGTGGCGCATGTCCGCGCAGGCAGCGTGGTCGTGCGGCTGAAGGGCGGCGATCCGTTCGTGTTCGGCCGCGGTGGCGAGGAGGTCGAGGCCGTCCGTGCCGCCGGCCTGCGCGTCGACGTGGTGCCCGGCGTGTCGGCGGCGCTAGGCTGTGCGGCGGAGGCGATGCTGCCGCTGACGCACCGCGACTGGTCGTCCGCGGTCAGCTTCGTCGCGGGGCAGTGCAAGGGGCTGTCGGATCAGAACTGGGCCGGCCTGGCGGGCGCAGGCCGCACGCTGGTGATCTACATGGGTATCGCCAACGCGACCGCGATCGCGGACAAGCTGATGGCCGACGGCGTATCGCCCGGCATGCCGGTGGCCGTGCTCGAACGCGGCACCCTGCCCGGGTCGCGCGCGCTCCGCACATTGCTCGCCGACCTTGGCGACATGACGGTGCGCGAACGGATCGCCAGCCCGGCGATCATCGTGGTGGGGCAGGTCGTGTTGCTGTCCGACGCGCAGGACCGGCTGCACCGGATCGCATTGCGGGCCGCGGAGACGTTCGCATGAAGATCCTGACCGGCCAGAACCTGGCGTCCGGTGATGTCGTCTGGTGGACCGGCTCCGGCTGGTCGCTGCACCTGTTCGACGCGGTCGACGTGGGCGAAACGGGTGCCGCCATCGCCGCGACCGAGGAAAAGGCGCTGCGCGTCAACGTCCCCTATGTGATCGACGCGGTCCAGACCGCGGACGGACCGATGCCGGCGCACATCAAGGATCGCATCCGCGCCGCCGGCCCGACCGTGCATCCCGCCTTTGCGATCCATCCCGAAATTCCGATCCTGAAGACGCCCGCGCGGCACCAGTCCAACGCCGACGCCCCGTCCGAAGTGAAGGCGAACTGATATGTATCGTTACGACACCTACGATCAGGCCCTTGTCGACGCGCGTGTGGCCGATTTCGGGGATCAGGTCGCGCGCCGCCTGTCCGGCGAGATGAGCGAGGACCAGTTCAAGCCGCTCCGGCTGATGAACGGGCTCTATCTGCAACTCCACGCCTATATGCTGCGCGTCGCGATCCCCTACGGAACGCTCGACAGCCGGCAGATGCGCATGCTGGGGTCGATCGCGCGCGACTACGACCGCGGCTACGGCCACTTCACCACGCGGCAGAACCTTCAGTTCAACTGGATCAAGCTGGAGGATACGCCTGAAATCCTCGCCAGGCTGGCGACGGTCGAGATGCATGCCATCCAGACCTCGGGCAACTGCATCCGCAACATCTCGTCCGATCAATATGCAGGTGCGGCGGCCGACGAGGTCGGCGATCCGCGGCCCTGGGCGGAGCTGCTGCGCCAGTGGTCAAGCTTCCACCCCGAGTTCAGCTACCTGCCGCGCAAGTTCAAGATTGCCGTCATCGGCGCGGAACAGGACCGCGCCGCGATCCAGCTGCACGACATCGGGCTCCAGATGCGCCGCGACGACGCTGGCGAACTCGGTTTCCGCGTGCTGGTGGGCGGCGGCATGGGCCGCACGCCGATGATCGGTTCGGTGATCCGCGACTTCATCCCGGCGGCGGACCTGCTGAGTTATGTCGAGGCGTGCCTACGCGTCTACAACCGCTACGGCCGGCGCGACAATATCTACAAGGCACGGATCAAGATCCTCGTCCACGAACTCGGCGCGCCCGAATATGCGCGCCAGGTCGAGGAGGAATGGGCGCACGTCAAGACGCTCGGGCTCGATCCGCCGCAGGCCGAATATGACCGGATCGCCGCGCAGTTCGCCCCGCCCGCGTTCGCGGAAGGCCTGCCGACTGAAATCGACCGCAGCGACGCGGGCTTCGCGCACTGGGTCGACCAGAACACAGCCGCGCACAAGGCGGCGGGCTATGCGATCGTGACGGTCAGCCTGAAGCCGACCGGCGGCATTCCCGGCGACGCCACCGCGGACCAGATCGACCTGATCGCGGACCTTGCCGAACGCTACAGCTTCGACGAGATCCGCATCACGCACAGTCAGAACGTCGTGCTGCCGCATGTCCAGCAGCAGGACCTGCGCGCGATCTGGGATGCGCTGGTCGCGGCCGGCCTCGCCACCGCGAACCTCGATCTGGTGACCGACATCATCGCCTGCCCCGGGCTGGATTATTGCAGCCTGGCCAATGCGCGCTCGATCCCGGTCGCGCAGAAGATCACCGAACGGTTCGCCGATCCGGACCGGCAACGCGACATCGGCGAACTGAAACTGAAGATCAGCGGCTGCATCAACGCCTGCGGCCACCACCATGCCGGCCACATCGGCATTCTGGGCGTCGATCGGAAGGGCGAGGAGAATTACCAGCTCTCGTTCGGCGGATCGGCGGCCGAGGACACCAGTATCGCCAAGATCATCGGCCCCGGCTTCTCCGAGGACGGCGTGGTCGATGCGGTCGAGAAGGCGGTCGAAACCTATCGCGGCCTGCGCGAGCCGGGCGAACGCTTCCTCGACACCTATCGCCGCGTCGGCCTGCAACCGTTCAAGGCCGCGATCTATGGGTAAGCTTGTCCAGCAGAACAGGTCAGAAGCCCCTCCCCTGAAGGGGAGGGGTTGGGGTGGGGCTGACCGCTTCAACCCAACAACATCAAGGTTGTGGAGCCGTAGCCCCCACCCCAACCCCTCCCCTGAAGGGGAGGGGCTTAGAACAGGCCAGCGCGCATGATCCGTTTCCGCACCGACACCCCGCACGACGCGCCCGCCACCCCGCTGGCGGAGTTCATCGGACAGAGCAACGCCACCGCCGTTCGGCTGGAACNGCCACCCCGCTGGCGGAGTTCATCGGACAGAGCAACGCCACCGCCGTTCGGCTGGAACCGACCGACGACGCGCGCGCGCTGTTGCCGCATCTCGACCGGATCGCGCTGGTCGAGGTCGCCTTCCCGAAATTCCGCGACGGCCGCGGGTTTAGTGCCGGGCGGATCCTGCGCGAAGCGGGCTACACCGGCGAACTGCGCGCGCAGGGCGATGTGCTGATCGACCAGTTGCCCCTGATGCGGCGCTGCGGCTTCGACAGTTTCGTGCCGGACGTCCCGCTCGACGAAACGGCCCTCGCCCGCGCGCTCGATCGCTATCCCGACGTGTATCAAAAGGCCGCCGACGGCCGCCCCCCCGTGTGGGCCTTGCGTCATGGGTGAACCCGCACGGCGGATCGACATGATCGACACCGCTCCCGCCTTCACCGCGGCGGACGTCGCGGCGATGAACGCGCATTATGAGGGCGTATCGACGGCGGACATGTTGCGCGACCTGCTGACCGGCGACCTTGCCGGCCGGATCGCGCTCGTCTCCTCGTTCGGCGCGGAGTCCGCCGTGCTGTTGCATCTGGTCGCAGGCATCGACCGCACCGTGCCGCTGGTGTTCACCAATACGCAGAAGATGTTCGGCGAAACGCTCGCCTACCGCGACGCGCTGGCCGAACAGCTCGGCTTCACCGACCTGCGAGTCTATCGGCCCGACCCGGCGCTGATCGCGGCGCGCGACGCGACCGGCCTGCGCTGGTCCTACGATCCCGACGGCTGCTGTGAAATCCGCAAGGTGGAACCACTTGCCCGCGCGCTGGCCGGGTTCGACGCGTGGATCAGCGGCCGCAAGGGCTTCCAGGCAAAGACCCGCACCGCACTCCCCCGCTTCGAACATGACGAGACGGACGGTTATGGCCGGCTGAAGATCAATCCGCTGGCAAGCTGGACCAAGGCCGACCTCGACGACTATTTCGCCGAACACAGGCTGCCGCCGCATCCGCTGGTCGAACAGGGTTATCTATCGATCGGCTGCGCGCCCTGTACCAGCAAGGTCCGGCCCGGCGAGGACCCCCGCGCCGGCCGCTGGCGCGGTTGGGACAAGATGGAATGCGGTATCCACGTCACCGAACTGCCGGGCGAAGAACCGGCGTTCTGAGGCTCTTCCCCGTCATCCCGGACCTGATCCGGGATCCAGGGACGCAGGTGCTGCCCTCCGTAACTCTGGATCCCGGATCAAGTCCGGGATGACGACCTTTTGCGTGAGTTGAGCGAACCCTACTCTTCCAAGGACCGATAACTCTCGTCCGCAAGGTCAGAGAATCGCGTGATATTCGCCTCGAACTTCAACGTCACCGTGCCGGTTGCGCCGTGGCGCTGCTTGGCGATCACCAGTTCGGCCTTGCCGTGCGCCTCGGCCATCTTGCGCTGCCAGTCCTCGAAATCGGCAACCGAGGCCAGGCTGTCGCCCTCGCCCGCGCTCGCTTCCTTGGGCTTGGCGAAGTTGATGTAATATTCCTCGCGATACACGAACCAGACCATGTCGGCGTCCTGCTCGATCGAGCCGGACTCGCGCAGGTCGGACAGCATCGGCCGCTTGTTCTCGCGGCTCTCGACCGCGCGGCTGAGCTGCGACAACGCGATGACAGGCAGATGAAGTTCCTTCGCCAAGGTCTTCAAACCGCGGCTGATTTCTGAAATCTCCTGCACCCGGTTGCCGTCGCTCGACTTGCCCGACCCCTGCAGCAGCTGGAGATAATCGACCACGATCAGGTTGATGCCGCGCTGCCGCTTCAGACGCCGCGCGCGGGTGCGGAGTGCCGCGATCGTCAGGCCGGGCGTGTCGTCGATATAGAGCGGCAGATTCTCCAGCTCCGCCGCCGCACGCGCCAGGTTGCGGAAATCCTGCTGGCTGATCTTGCCCATGCGCAGGTTTTCCGAACTGATCCCCGATTGTTCGGACAGGATGCGCGTCGCAAGCTGGTCCGACGACATTTCGAGCGAGAAGAACGCGACCGCGGCACCGACCGACTTGGCATCCTCGATCCCGTCCAGCCGATCACGTACCAGCCGCATCGCCGCGTTGAACGCGATGTTGGTCGCCAGCGACGTCTTGCCCATGCCCGGACGGCCGGCCAGGATGATGAGATCGGACCGGTGCAGACCGCCCATCTTGCTGTTCACGCTGTCCAGTCCGGTGGTGATGCCCGACAGGTGCCCGCCCGATTGCAGCGCGCGTTCCGCGGTTTCCACCGCCATCCGCGTCGCCTGTGCGAACGTCTTGACCGACCCCTGCTCGCCGCCTTCCTCCGCCACTTTGTAGAGCGCGGTCTCCGCCTCTTCGATCTGGCTCTTCGGATCGACCGACTCGCTCGTGTCGAACGCGGTCTCGACCATCTCGCGCCCGACGCCGATCAGCGCGCGGAGCAGCGCCAGATCGTAGATCTGCGCCGCGAAATCGCGCGCACCGATCAGCGCCGCGCCGGACCCCGTTAACTGCGCCAGATAACCCGGCCCGCCCAGCTCGCGCATTTGGCTGTCCGCGTCGAACAACGGGCGCAGCGTGACCGGGTTGGCGATCATGTTCTTGTCGACCATCCGAATGATCGCTTCGTATATCCGGCCGTGCAGCGACTCGTAGAAATGGTCGGGCCGCAGTTTCAGCTGCACATCCTCCATCAACCGGTTGTCGATCATCAGTGCGCCCAGCAGCGCCGCCTCCGCCTCGACATTGTGGGGCAGCGTCTGTTCGGGCGCGGGGGATGCGACGGGATAGGGGAATGCGGTGGCCATCCGCGCATCATCGGCGCTTTCGGCCCCGCCCTCAACCGGCTTGGTCCCATGCGCCCACAGCTTATCGCCCGCCTGTGGATAAGCCGTGGCGCGATTGCGGCGCGCCGCGCGCTCGGCTAGGCGGACGGGCTGTCATGTCCGATCCCCGCATCATCGCCGTCGACCTGGACGAAAAGACCATCCTGTGGCGCAACGCGGATGTCGAGCAGGAACGGCGGATCGCGATCTTCGACCTGCTCGAAAGCAATCACTTCCGCCCGCTCCGGCCCTATCCAGAGGATTATGCCGGCCCGTTCCGCATCGCGCTGGCGACCGAGGAGGGCCGCCTGGCGATCGACATCAAGGCGGAGAATGGCGAACGGCTCGAAACGCTGGTGCTGGGCATGGCCCGGTTCCGCCGGCCAATCCGCGATTATTTCGCGATCTGCGACAGCTATTTCCAGGCGATCCGCGCATCGACGCCGCAACAGATCGAGACGGTAGACATGGCCCGGCGGGGTATCCACAACGACGCGGCCGAGCTTTTGAAAGAACGACTGGAGGGCAAGATCGACGTGGACTTCGACACCGCACGCCGCCTGTTCACGCTCATCTGCGTGCTGCACATCCGTGGTTGAGGTCGCGATGGCCGAAATCGCCGGCCAGGTGCTGATCGATGCCGCGCGGATCGCCGCGGCAAACGCGCATGCGCCCTATTCCAACTTCGCGGTCGGGGCCGCCGTCCTGCTGACCGACGGCAGCATCGTGCCCGGCACCAATTTCGAAAACGCCAGCTACGGTCTGTCGCTCTGTGCCGAAACGGTCGCGCTGGCCGCGGTGAACGTCGCCGGGCGGTTTCGCGACGTCGTGGCGATCGGCATCGTCGGCGGCATGATCCGCGGCGGCGCGATCGAGGGCACCGCCCCAATCCGGCCGTGCGGGCGCTGCCGCCAGGTACTGAACGAGGCAGCCCAGATCGGCGGGCGAGACCTGCTGGTCTATTGCGGATCGGCGACGGGTGACGAGATCGAGCGGCATCATCTGTCGGACCTCATCCCCTACGCCTTCGGGCCGAAGGACCTGGGGATAGTGGTGTAGCGCAACCCGCCCCCTCTCCCTTCGGGGAGATGGCTAAGTAAGAAAGAGACCCATGACCGTCCAATCCGACCGCTGGATCCGCGAACAGGCGGAGGCCCACGGCATGATCGAACCGTTCGTCGAGGCGCAGCGGCGCGACGGCTGCATCAGCTACGGCCTGTCCTCCTACGGCTATGATGCGCGCGTGGCGGACGAGTTCAAGATCTTCACCAACGTCCATTCGGTGACGGTCGACCCGAAGAAGTTCGATCCGGACAGCTTCGTCGATCGCCGGACCGACTGCTGCATCATCCCACCGAACAGCTTCGCGCTGGCGCGCACGGTCGAATATTTTCGCGTGCCGCGCGACGTGCTGGTCATCTGCCTCGGCAAATCGACCTATGCGCGGTGCGGCATCATCGTGAACGTCACCCCGCTAGAACCGGGCTGGGAGGGCCATGTGACGCTGGAATTCAGCAACACCACGCCGTTGCCGGCCAAGGTCTACGCCAATGAGGGTGCTTGCCAGTTCCTGTTCCTGAAAGGCAACGAACCCTGCGAAGTCAGCTACGCCGACCGCGCGGGCAAATATATGGGCCAGCGCGGGGTGACCTTGCCGAAGCTGTAGTGGCTGACGCATCGCAACCCGACGCCCGAACCGCTTCCTGACCCTAACCCCGTCATCCCGGACTTGATCCGGGATCCAGGGACGCAAGACGCAGCGCTTATGACTCTGGGTCCTGGATCAAGTCCGGGACGACGAAGGAACGCGAAAATCGCATCACGTCATCCTGACGAAAGTCAGGATCCATTATCACGCCGGTTGAGACACCTCCCAGCGTAATGATAATGGATCCTGACGTCCGTCAGGATGACCAGGTTCGTAACCAGCTCACCCCATCTTCACCAAAGTCACCTGCGCCACGTCGATCCCGCCCCCGCGGAACCCGCCTTCGCAGTACATCAGATAATAGCGCCACAGCCGCACGAACCGGTCGTCGAAGCCCGGCGGCAGACGCCCCCCGGCCACGGCGGCATCGAACCGCACGCGCCATTGCCGCAGCGTTTCGGCATAGTCCGGCCCGAACCCCGTGCGGTCCCGCCATTCCAGCCCCGCCGCCTCGGCCGCGGCACGGAACCGGCTTTCCGAAATCAGCATCCCGCCCGGAAACACATAGGTCTGGATGAAGTCCGCGCTGGCCGCGTAACTGTCGAACACCGCATCGTCGATCGCGATATACTGGATCGCCGCCCGCCCGCCCGGCCGCAGCGCCTGGGCGATCGCGCGCATATAGGTCGGCCAATATTCCGCGCCCACCGCCTCGACCATCTCCACGCTGGCGACCGCGTCGTAGGTCCCGGTCTCGGCCCGGTAATCGCGCAACGCGATCGTGACGCCGTCCGGCACGCGCGCATCGGCCCACGTCTTCTGTTCGGCGGACAGGGTCAGCCCGGTGACGGACAGGCCGTAGTCGCGCCCCGCCAGGTCGGCCAGACCGCCCCAGCCGCAGCCGATCTCCAGCAGGCTGTCGCCCGGCCGCGTCTCCAACCGGTCGAGCAGCGCCCGCATCTTGCGACGCTGCGCCTGTTCCAGCGGTTCGTCCGGATGGCCGAACAGCGCACTGGAATAGGTCATGCCCGGGTCCAGCCAGGCGGCGTAGAAGTCGTTGCCCAGGTCGTAATGGAACGCGATGTTGCGCCGCGCGCCGCGCGCGTCGTTTCGCCGCCACGCATGCGCGATCCGGTTGACGATCCGCCCCAGCCCGCGGGCGCGCGCGGTCGCGCCCAGGGACACGCGGTTACGCATGAACAGGTCGAACAGCGGCACCGGATCAGGGCTGGACCATTCGCCGTCCGCCCAGCTGCGATACCAGCCGACCGACCCCGACAGCATCAATCGCATCAGCGGCCGCCAGTCGTGCAGCGTAACGACCGCGACCGGCCCCGGCCGCCGCCCGCCCAACTGCCGCCGCCGTCCATCGGGCAACGTCGCCTCGATCGCGCCTTCCGCCAGCCCGCGGTCCACGCTGTCCAGCACGCGGTGGAACGCCGGGGCCAGCCACCGCGACGCCCGCCCGCCCCCGGTCCAGAACCCGCGATCGGCCCGCAAGAGATGGTCGCCCCGGCGCGGGGTATCGGCATGCATCGCGGCTCAGTGGCGGCGCATGCGACGCGATGCAAGCGGAAGTGGCGCAGGTTTGCCGACTGCCACCGTCATCCTGACGACAGTCTGGATCCTTTCTCATTACGCGCGCAGGTGTCTGGGACCGTCGTGATTTTGGATTCCGACATCCGTCGGGATGACGTCCGATTGCCCGTCAGTCGTCCGGAATCGTACTCTTGCCCGTTACCGCCTTGGCCGCCTGCAAGGCCCGCTCCCTTGCCTCGCGGTGGCCGACGATCTTGGCCGGATACCCCTTCGGCCGGCACCCCGCCTCCTCCGGATCGTGGATCACGCCATCGGACAGCTTGGCAAGCTCGGGCACCCAGGTCCGGATATAGCCGGCGGCATCGAACTTGGGCGACTGGGTCAGCGGCGCCATGATCCGCCCGAACGGGTTGGAGTCGATCCCCGTCCCCGCGACCCATTGCCAGTTGACGCTGTTGTTGCCGTAGTCCGCATCGATCAGGCAATCCCAGTACCACGCCTCCCCGCGCCGCCAGTCGATCAGCAGATGCTTGATGACGAAACTGGCCGCGACCATGCGGACGCGGTTGTGCATCCAGCCATGTTTCCACAACTGCCGCATACCGGCATCGACCAGCGGATAACCGGTCCGCCCCTCCGTCCAAGCCCTGAAATCGGCGTCCGCTTGCGTGCCCGTCCGCCACGGCAGCGCATCATAGGCCGCCCGCCCGTTGGCGTCGGCATATTCCGGCAAAATATCGATCACGTTCGACGTGAAGTCCCGCCAGCCCACTTCGCGCAGATAGGGTTCGGCGTCGCCCTTCGCCTTGGCCACCGCATGCCACACCGCGGCCGGCGATATCTCGCCATGATGCAGGTGGGGCGACAGCCGCGACGTCCCCTCTTCGGACGGCAGGTTGCGGGCATGGTCATAGGCCGCGACCTTGGGCACGAACGCTTTCAGCGCCGCCTGTGCCCCGGCCTCGCCCGGCGTCCAGTCCGCAAATCCGGGCGACCAGTCGGGTGCTGTCGGCAACAGTTTCCAGTCCGCCAGCGTGTCCGATGCGACCTTCCCCGAAAAACCCTTCATGCCCTTCGGCGCGGGCAGCGGTGCCGGCGGCGGCATCCGTTCGCGCAGTGCCTTCCAGAACGCCGTGAACATCCGGTATCGCCCACCGGACCCCGTCCGGATGGTATCCGGATCGGCCAGCAGCATCCCGCCATGCAGGGTCACCGTCAGCTTCTCCGCCAGCGCCGCCTCCGCATCCTTCCACCAGGGTTCGTAGTGATGGACCGCGTGGACCATGTCCGCGCCTACCGCCTCGGCCACCGCCATGATCTCCGCCACCGCATCGCCACGCCGCAGGACCAGCGGAACGCCGTGCTTCGCCAGATCGGCCGCCAGCGCGGTCAGGCTGTGGTGCAGCCACCAGCGTTGTGCCCCGCCGATCGCCCATGCGCCCGCCGCCGCATCGTCCAGCACATAGACCGCGACCACCGGCCCGGCTTCCGCCGCGGCGGCCAGCGCCGGCTGGTCGGCCAGCCGCAGGTCCTGACGGAACCAGACGATGGATGGGGTGGGCATGGGGACAGGCTCCGTATCGACAGGCGGTGGGAACGTCCCATGCCGCATTTTCTATCCCCCAGCGCTTTCTATCCCCCGCGCCTTCTATCCGTCGCGCGCCGCCGCCAGCGTCGTCATCGCCGCGACATGGCGGGCCGCCACCGCCAGCCGGTCGTTCCCGTACCCGCCGCCCATCGTGCTGGCGACCGGCAACCCGCGCGCCATGGCGGCCCGCATCACATAGCGTTCGCGCGCGGCCAGCCCCTCGTCGCTCAGCGCCAGCCGGCCGAGCCGGTCGTCGCGGTGCGGGTCGACCCCCGCCTGGTACAGGATCAGGTCCGGCGCGAACCCGTCGATCACGCGTGGCAGATGTTCGTCCAGGATCGCCAGATAGGCGGCATCGTCCACACCGTCCGGCAGGGCGATGTCGAGCGACGACACGGCCTTGCGGACCGGAAAATTCTTCGCCGCATGGATCGACAGCGTGAAGATATCGTCGCGTCCGGCGGTCAGCGCCGCGGTTCCGTCCCCCTGATGCACGTCCAGGTCCAGGATCAGGATGCGGTCCGCGTCCCGCTCCGCGATCAGCCGGTTCGCCGCGATGACCAGGTCGTTGAACACGCAATAGCCCGCACCCGTATCGTACAGCGCATGATGGCTGCCCCCCGCGGCATTGGCGGCATAGCCGTGCGTCATGGCCAGTTTGGCCGCCAGCCACGTACCGCCCGGCGACAGCAGCGCACGTCGGGCGACGCGTTCGGTCACCGGAAAACCGATCCGCCGGCTCTTGTCCGCGGGCACGGTGCAGGACAGCACTTCCTCGACATAGGCTGGGTCGTGCACGGCCTCCACCCAGTCACGCGGCATCGGGTCCGGCGAATGGACGATATGCGGATGCCCGCCGGTCGCCAGCAATTCCATCACCAGACCATATTTGTCGAAGGTGAAGGTCGATCCCGGCGGCGGGGGCGAAACATAGGCTGGGTGGTGGACGACGTGCAGCATCGCGGACTAGGTAGGCACGCGCCCCGGTGGAGAGAAGTGCATGACCGACCCGACCCTGCTCGATACCCGCCCACCCGCCGCCGCGCCGCCTTCCGTCCGTCCCGACGTGCGCGCCTTCCTCGATTATCTGAACGCGCTGCCCGGCCCGCGCAGCCATGAGATCGGCGCTGCGGCCGCCCGCCTGCAGATGCGCGATTCGCGGCCGCTGGTCGATCTGGATACCGGCGAACTGGCGGTGCTGCGCGACCTGTCCTGCCCGCGCGCCGACGGCTCCACACTTCCGCTGCGGCTGTACGATCCGCGGCCCGCGCGCGCACCGGGGCCGGTGATGGTCTTCTTCCACGGCGGCGGCTTCGTGATCGGCGATCTCGATACGCACGACCCGGCCTGCGCCGAAATCGCCCGCGTGCTCGACATACCCGTCGTCGCCGTCGACTATCGGCTCGCGCCCGAACATCCCTGGCCCGCCGCCCCCGACGATTGCGAGACGGCGGCTCGCTGGGTCGCGTCCGCCCCCGCCGAACTCGGCTTCGGCATTACGTCGCTCGTGCTGGCGGGCGACAGCGCGGGCGGCACGCTGACCGTCGTCACCGCGCTCGCGCTGCGCGATCGGCCGGCCGCGGTGCCGATGGTGGCGCAGTGGCCGATCTATCCCGCGGTCGACAAGGCGACCGAATATCCGTCATTCGACGAATATGCCGACGGCTATTTCCTGACCCGCGAAGGCATGTCGTGGTTCCACGAGAGCTATGCGCCGGACGTCGCCCACTGGCGCGGTTCGCCGCTGATCGCGTCGCAGGTCGGCATGCCGGCCACGCTGGTCGTCACCGCCGGGCTCGATCCGCTCCGCGACCAGGGGCGCGCCTATGCGGCGGCCACCATCCGGGCCGGCGTGCCGACGATCTACCGCGAGGCGGTGGGCAACATTCACGGGTTCATCAACCTGCGCCGGGCGATCCCGTCGTCGGTCGGCGATCTGGCCGGCTGCCTGGCCGTCCTGAAACCGATGATCGCCGAGGCGGAGGCCACGCGCGTCATGGCGCAGGCCTCGTGACGATGGACCAGGACCGCTACCGTCCCGCCGCGGGCATCATGCTGCTCAACCGCGACGGCCGCGTGTTCGTCGCACAACGCCTCGATACCACGCTCGACGCCTGGCAGATGCCGCAGGGCGGGCTCGATCCGGGCGAGGATCCGCAAGCCGGCGCACTGCGCGAACTGGAGGAAGAGACCGGCATCCCCGCCCGGCTGGTCGAGATCGTCGCCCGGTCGCGCGGCGAACTGCGCTACGACCTGCCGGCCGCCCTTGCCGACACGCTGTGGCGCGGGCGCTTCCTGGGGCAGCGGCAGGTCTGGTTCCTGATGCGCTATCTCGGCACGGACGGCGAAATCGACATTGAAACACCGCACCCGGAATTCCGCGCCTGGAAATGGGCCGAAGCGCGCGAACTTCCCGACATGATCGTGCCGTTCAAGGCGGAACTCTACCGCAACGTGCTAAGCGAGTTCGCAGATTACCTGCCACCCGTCACTTGAGTAGCCGATGACCCCGTTGATCCTGATCGCCGTGCAGGGCCTCGTCCTGCCGGCCGAACTGCTGGACCCGGCGGCACCGCCGCCGCCCGTGCCCCCCGTGCTGGTGTTCTTCCTGCCGCCGCCGCCGGATCCGCTGCCGCTGCTCACGCCGCGTCGCCCGGCCGATGCCCCGCCGGTCCTGCCGGAGGAGATCCGCGCCGTCGTGACCGCAGCGGTCGGCAGCGGCGATCCGGCCGCCGTCGCGGCGGTGGTGCGGTTCGCCAAGATCACCAACCCCGAAACCGCGATCCAGATCGATCGCATCAACGAGGCGTATCTGGCGCGCGTCGCGGCCCGCAAGGCCCGCGAAGCACGCGAGAAACGCGACGCGCTGCTGCTCGCCGGGCCGCTCGACTATTGGAAGGGGCAGGTCGAACTCGGCGCGTCGCGGTCGACCGGCAACACCGATGCGCTGGGCGTCTACGTCGCGGCGGCCGCGAACCGCGAAGGGATCGACTGGCGGCACAAGCTGTCCGCGCGGATCGACTATCAGCGCACCCGCGGCATCACCAGCACGGAACGCGCCAACGCCAGCTACCAGCCGAACTACAAGATCGACGACCAGCTCTACGTCTACGGCCTGGGCCAGTATGAGCGCGACCGGCTGCTCGGCTACACCACCCGCCTCACCGCGGGCGGCGGCATGGGGTATAGCGTGTTCCGCACCGGCCCGGCCCGGCTGGACCTCGAAGGCGGGCCGGCGCTGCGCCGCACCGACTATGTCGGATTGCCCGGCGAAACCGGCATCGCCGGACGCGGATCGATGGCGATGACGTGGACGATCGCTCCTAAGCTGGTCCTGACCCAGAATGCCGCGCTGTACCTGGAACCCGACGCGCGCAGCGCCACGTCGGTCACCGCACTCGACACGACGATCATCGGATCGCTGAAGGCGCGCTTCTCGTACAACGTCCAGTATGAAAGCGCCGCGCCGACCCGCAATCGATCCGTCGATACACTGAGCCGCGCCACGCTGGTCTACGGGTTCTGACGGGCTAACCATCCCGTCCACCCCTCTGATTCCGCCCATGCCGAGCGCAGTCGAGGCACCTCCCCGAGCGCAGCCGAGGGGCGCTGTGGCCTCGGCTGCGCTCGGGATGGACGGGCGTTCGCGGTTGGTCCCGCCCACCGACATGATCCCCCCTGCGCCATAGCGCGGATCGCAGGTTCCACTCTGCCCGCTCCCGCCCTACTATCCGTGCGATGACCCATATCGCCCTGCTCGACCGTGCCGCCGCCGCCCCGATGCTTGACCAGGTCCTCGCCTGGTCCGCGGTCAACAGCGGGTCGCGCAACCTGCCCGGTCTCGCGACGATCGCCGCCATGCTGGCCGACGCATTTTCCGTCCTTCCCGGTCCGATCGCCCTGCTGCCGCCCGATCCGGTCGACGCGGTCCACCCCGACGGGACCCGCGCCGAACAGCCGCACGGCCATAACCTGCACCTGCGCGTCCGGCCCGATGCGCCTGTCCAGATCCTGCTGACCGGCCATATGGACACCGTCTTCGGGGCGGACCATCCGTTCCAGGCGACGCACCGCATCGCCCCCGACCGGCTGAACGGCCCGGGCGTGGCGGACATGAAGGGCGGGATCGCGATCATGCTCGCCGCACTCGTGGCGATCGAAAGGGATCCGGCGCGCGACCGGCTGGGGTACGAAGTCGTGCTGAACGCGGACGAGGAGGTCGGCTCCGGCGGGTCCGCGGCGCTCATCGCGGCGGCGGCGCAGGGCAAGGCGGCGGCGCTCACCTACGAACCGGCACTGCCCGACGGCACGCTGGCCGGCGCCCGCCCCGGCAGCGGCAATTTCTCCGCCATCATCACCGGGCGTAGCGCGCATGCCGGCCGCAATCCGGAGGACGGCCGCAACGCGGTGGTCGCCGCGGCCGATCTGGCGCTGCGCATGGCGAAGGCGGCCGGCCCGCGGCTGTCGGTCAATCCGGCGCGGATCGACGGCGGCGGGCCGAACAACGTCGTGCCCGACCATGCCATCCTGCGCATCAACATGCGCCCCGCCACGCCCGACGACGAAGCCCGCGCGCGGTCCTACCTCGATGCCGCGATCGCGATGGTGGCGGCGGCCCACGACGTGACGATCCACCTGCACGGCGGCTTCGGCCGGCCGCCCAAGCCGCTGGATCCCGCCGCCGAACGGCTGTTCGCGCTGGTGCGGGCGTGCGGCACCGAACTCGGCCTCGACATCGGCTGGCGCGCGACCGGCGGGGTGTGCGACGGCAACAATATCGCGGCCTGCGGCGTGCCGGTGGTCGATACGATGGGCGCGCGCGGCGGCGCGATCCACAGCGATGCGGAATATCTGCTGATCGACAGCCTGGCCGAACGCGCCCGGCTGTCCGCGCTGGTGCTGCATCGGCTGGCCACGGAAGGCTTCCGCCCATGACATTCGTCGTCCGTCCGTCGGGTGTCGACGACATCGATGCGCTGTACGAAATGGCCAAGCTGACCGGCGGCGGCTTCACCAACCTGCCGCCCGACCGGCCCGCGCTGGCGGCGAAACTGGCGCGGTCCGCCGCCGCCTTCGCCCGCACCGACGATGCGACCGGCGACGACCTGTTCGTCCTGATCCTGGAAAATGCGGAGGACGGCCGCGTGGCCGGCACTGCGCAGATCTTCGCCTGCGTCGGGATGACCTGCCCCTTCTACAGCTACCGCCTTGGAACGCTCAGCCAGACGAGCCGCGAGCTCGGCCGCACGTTCAAGGCGGAGATGCTGTCGCTCACCACCGACTATGAAGGCGCATCGGAGGTCGGCGGGCTGTTCCTCCATCCGCGCGAACGCGCCGGCGGGCTCGGCCTGCTGCTCGCCCGCAGCCGCTATCTGTTCATCCGCCAGCACCGTGCGCGGTTCGCGAACCGGGTGATCGCGGAACTGCGCGGCGTGATCGACGAAGCGGGCGGCTCCCCCTTCTGGGACGGGCTGGGCGCCAAGTTCTTCGGCATGGGGTTTCAGGACGCGGACGAATTCAACGCCACCCACGGCACGCAGTTCATCGCGGACCTGATGCCCAAGCATCCGGTCTATCTGGCGATGCTGAGCGAGCCGGCGCGGCATGTGCTGGGCCTGCCCCACCCCACCGGCCGGGCCGCGATGCGGATGCTGGAAAAGGAAGGCTTCGGCTATGAAGGCTATGTCGACATCTTCGACGGCGGGCCGACCATGACCGCGCAGACCGACCGGATCGCCACCATCGGCGGGGCCGTGGACGCGATCCGCGCCGCGGGCGACGCGGCGGACGGCATGGTCGCGCTGCTGGCCACCGGCCGGTTCGATGGGTTCCGCGCCGCCTGGGGCCGGATCGCGCCGACTACGGATGGCATGGCGGTCGCCCCGGCGGCGGCGGCGGCGCTGGAACTGCCGGTCGGCGGGGGCTTCGTCCATGTCGCGCGCTGAGGCCGTCGTGGAAATCAACTTCGACGGCATCGTCGGGCCGAGCCACAATTATGCGGGCCTCAGCATCGGCAATCTGGCGGCGCAGGGCAATGCCGGGCGCGTGGCGCACCCGCGTGCCGCCGCGCTGGAAGGGATCGCCAAGATGCGCGCCGCCCGCGCGCTCGGCCTGACGCAGGGCATCCTGCTGCCCCATCCGCGCCCCGATACCGACTGGCTGGCGGCGCTTAGCACCGATGCGGCCGGCGCGGATCCGTTGCTGATCGCGAACGCGATGAGCGCATCGGCAATGTGGGCCGCCAACGCCGCGACCGTCTCACCCGCCGTCGACACCGCCGACGCGCGCTGCCACCTGAGCGTCGCGAACCTGCTCACCATGCCGCACCGCGCGCATGAATGGCCAGCCACGCTGGCCCAGTTGCGGATCGCCTTCGCGCACCCGGCGTTCGCGGTCCACGGCCCGGTTCCCACGCCATTCGGGGACGAGGGCGCGGCCAACCACATGAGACTCGCCGCGTCGGACGGGTCGCCGGGGGTCGAGATCTTCGTCTACGGCCGACCCGGCGGCGCATTCCCCGCCCGGCAGGCCGAACAGGCCAGCCGCGCCGTCGCGCGCCGTCATGGGCTGAACCCCGCCCGCACGCTGTTCTGGCGGCAATCGGATGCGGCGATCGCGGCCGGGGCGTTCCACAACGATGTCGTCGCGGTGGCGGACGGCGCGGTCCTGTTCGCGCATGAACTGGCGTTCGCGGACCCGGCGGCGGCCTATCGCGATCTGCGCGCGCTGCTGCCGATGGTCGAAATCGTCGAGGTGCCCGCCGCCCGCGTGCCGCTGGCCGATGCGATCCGCAGCTACCTATTCAACGCGCAGCTCGTGAAACCGCCCGGCGGCGTGCCGACGCTGATCCTGCCGCAGGAGGCGCAGGGGGTGGAAAGCGTCCGTGGTTTCGTGACGGACCTGATCGCCGGCAACGGGCCGATCCGCGCCGTCCACCATGTCGATGTCCGCGAATCGATGGCCAATGGGGGCGGGCCGGCCTGCCTCCGCCTGCGCGTCGTCTGCGATCCGTCGACCGTCGATCCGCGCTTCCTGGTCGACGACGCCCGGCTGGACCGGATTGCCGCGGTGGTCGAACGGCATTGGCCGGTCAGCATCGCGCCCGATACGCTGGCCGATTTGGCGCTGCATGCCGCCATCCGGACTGCCCGGTCGGCGCTGCTGGCCGAACTCGACCTGACCGAACTGGCGTGACGGACCGTCGGTCCGCACTCGCACTGCTGATCGGCGGGGCTGCGCTCGCCGCCGCGCGCCGGGTGTCCGCTCCGGCCGATGCGACGTTGCTGTTCGCCTATTTCTCCGGCGTGCGCGGCGATCCTGCCGGGCTCCGCCTGGCGCGCAGCACGGACGGCCTGCGGTTCGATCCGGTGCTGGGCGGCCGCGTCCTGCTGTCGCCCACCGTGGGCGAAAGCCGACTGCTGCGCGATCCGTTCCTGACCCCCGGGCCGCGGTCCGGCGATCCGTGGCACCTGCTGTGGACCACCGGCTGGACCGGGGTGACGCTGGGCCATGCGACCAGCCATGACCTGATCCACTGGTCGCCGCAACGCGCCATCCCGGTGATGGCCACCATCCCCGGCACGCGCAACGTCTGGGCACCGGAGATGATCTGGGACGCACGCGCCGGCCATTTCATGCTGTTCTGGTCCAGCACGGTCACCGGCCGCTTCCCCGAAACCGCCGGCACGTCGGAAGACGCGTATAATCACCGCCTCTGGTATGCGACGACGCGCGATTTCGTGACCATCTCGCCGCCCGAACTGCTCTGGGATCCCGGGTTCAGCGTCATCGACGCGACGTTCACGACCGATCGGGCCGGCGGACTGCATCTGATCGTCAAGGACGAGACGTTGACGCCGGAACGCAAGCATCTCCGCATCGCGCGCGCCGCGTCACCCACCGGGCCGTTCGGCGCGCTGTCCCCCGCCTTCACCCCCGCCTGGGTGGAAGGGCCGACCGCGATCCGGACCGGCGGCTGGACCTATGTCTATTACGACCGGTACCGCGACGGCGGCTGGGGTGCCGCCCGCTCGCGCGATCTGGTGACATGGCAGGATGTGTCGGATCGGATCGTCATGCCGCGCAGCGCACGCCACGGCACCGTCGTCCATGCCCCCGCCGGCGCGCTCGCGGATCTGCGGTAGGCGGCCAACAAAAAAGCCGGCCTCCGAAGAGACCGGCCCTGCCGTTTCCGGCGGATTGGAGTTGGTGCACCCAGAGCGATTCGAACGCCCGGCCCTCAGATTCGTAGTCTGATGCTCTATCCAGCTGAGCTATGGGTGCGCCGTGGGAGGGTCTCTAGCCACCGTATCCGGATCGCGCAACCCCGTTGCGACAGGAAATTGATGCTGCATAAGGCGGCATGACATATCGCACCCGCCCCGCCGTCCGTCGCAGCCTCGCCGTCCTGTCCTGCACCGCGCTGGCGCTGCTCAGCGGTTGCGCGGGCGACACTGCATTCCCGTCGCTTGCCCCGCGGCCGATCGAAACCATTGCGCGCCAGCCCGAACGCACGGAAACGGCCCCGGCCCCCGCCGCCGATCCCGCGCTGGACGCCCGCGTCGCCGCGCTGGAAGCCGACCTGCGCAGCGCCGTGTCCGACTGGTCCGCCGCCGCCGCGATCACCCGCGGGGCGGTCGGTCGCGCGCGCGGTGCGGCGGTCGGCAGCAACGCCTGGATCGCGGCCCAGCAGCAGGTTTCGCGACTGGAGGTCATTCGCGAACGGACCGCCACGACAACCGAAGCGCTCGATCGCCTGCGCGTCGCCCAGGCCGAAAGCGCCCGCCCCGCCGATACCGCCCGCCTCGACCGCGCCCTCGCCGCCGCGGTCGCCCAGGGTAAGGCGCAGGACGCGACCTTCACCACCCTGTCGACGGCGCTCCCGGGGGCTTGAGCAGGGCGGAATGACGTCGATCGATATCCCCGACTTCTTTTGGTTAGCCCCGCGTGATATCGACTTGGCACGTCGCAACCACCCTCAGAACCGCCGCGAAAACCCGACGAATACCCGCACGTCCGGGCTGTCGGCGTTCAGCCCGATCGCGGTGCCGGCATCCACCTGGGCATTGTCGCTGACCTGATAGCCACCCGACAGCGCGGCGAGCAATATGGTGGAGAACCCGTCCGGGTCGCGGTCGCGCGCGGCGGACAGTTCGACCGTCGTCGACACAGCATCGCTCAGCGCCAGCGCGATGCCACCGATCGCCGAGACGAAGCGGTGCCGCCCGCGCCCGTCCTCGTCCGGCGTCGCGTCCAGCTCCGCGGTCAGTTGCAGCTGGACGACATCGTTTACTTCATACCCCATGGGCACGGTCACCCCCCCGCCCCATGTCCCCGCGCCGATCGGTTCGCGCCCGATCGGCAGGGTGACGAACGGCTGTACCGCGATGCTGAAGCCGCTGCCGTCCGGGTGAACGATGTTCTGGCGGAGCCGCAGCGCCACGTCGCCGATCCGCGTCCGCCGGGCGACCATTCCGTCCGCATCGCGCGCCCGTTCGCGCCCCACCGCGGTCCAGCCGACCTGCACCTCCGTCGTCCCGCCCAGCGCCACGCGCAACAGCGCATCGCCGGTGACGAACACATCGGTCTGCATGCCCTCGCCCTCAGTCCGTTGCCAGTCGCCGATGCCCATTTCCAGCATGGGGTGGCCGATATCGACGATGCATGCGCCCGCCCCCAGGCTGGGCCGGGTCGGGCAATAGGGCCGCAGCGCAGCGGCGGAACCGGTCGCATCCTGCGCTGCGGCGGGTGTCGCGGCCAACGCCAGCGAAGCCAGGACGATCGCTGGGGCGACGTTACGGAAATATATGGATTTCATGTCCCGGACATCTCCCAACGCCCGCGCGCACGCAAGCGGCCAGACGGCGTCGGCGCGTATCGGCCGTTGCGGCGCGGGCGGGATGACGGCGCACCGCCGATCGGCTAGGGCGCAGGGATGACCTGGCCGCAGTCCCGCTCCGCATCCCCGCCGGCCCCGGCCCGGCCACGATCGCGCGGCCGGCGGATCATGCGGTTCCTGCTGCGCGCCGTGCTGCTGTTCGTCGTCCTGTCGGTCCTGTGGGTGCTTGCGTACCGCTTCGTGCCGCCGCCCGTCACCGCCACGATGCTGGGCGATCTGGCGGCGGGGCGCGGGATCGAAAAGGACTGGATGGCGATCGGCCGGATCGATCCGGATATGCCACGCGCGGCGATCGCCGCGGAGGACGGCAATTTCTGTCGCCACCGGGGTTTCGACGTCACGGCGATCGAACAGGCGATGCGTGCCAATGCAGCCGGGCGTCGCCTCCGCGGCGGATCGACGATCAGCCAGCAGGTCGCAAAGAACGCGTTCCTGTGGCAGGGCGGCGGCTTCTTCCGCAAGGGCCTGGAGGCCTGGTTCACCGTGCTGATCGAGGCGACCTGGCCCAAGCGGCGGATCATGGAAGTCTATCTGAACATCGCCGAAACCGGCATCGGCACCTACGGCGTCAATGCCGGCGCAATCCGTTATTTCCACCACGATGCGTCGCGGCTCAGCATGACGGAGGCCGCACGGATCGCCGCCGTCTTGCCGCTGCCCAAGAAGCGTGGGGCGATCGCCCCGACCGGCTTCACCCGACGCTACGGCACCAACATCGCGCGGCGCGTGCCCCGCATGCAGCGCGCGGGCTATTATAGCTGTCTCTGACCGCAGAGGGGTAACGGGCTTGGACGTCATCAGGAACAATGCGGCCGCGCTGAGCGGGATCGACCAGCTGCGCGCGCTGATGGATGCTGGCACGCCGCCGCCGATCGGCGTGACGCTGGGGTTCACGCTGATCGAGATCGAAGACGGTCGCGCGGTGTTCCAGGGCGATCCGGACCGCAGCGTCTACAACCCGATCGGGTCGGTCCATGGCGGCTATGCAGCGACGCTGCTCGACAGCGCGTGCGGATGCGCCGTCCATTCGCGGCTGACCGCGCAACAGGGCTACACTACGCTGGAACTGAAGGTCGCCTATCACCGCCCGCTGAACGACGCGAGCGGGCCGGTCCGGGCCGAGGGGCGGATCCTGTCGATCGGCCGCCGCGCCGCCTTTGCGGAGGCGACGCTGACCGATGCCGCCGGCCGGCTCTGCGCATCGGCGACCTCGACGCTGCTCGTCTTCGACCTGCCGGTGCCGCCGGCCGGCTAGGCCCCGACCGCACCGGTCGAGCATTTGCTCAGCTCCGTTTGGTTCGAACCAGACGGATGAGTGGCTAGATCGAGTCGATCAAGCGCCGACCGGCAGTAGCGCAGCCCGCCCAAGGGCCGGGTCGTCGGTGAAGAATCCATCGATCCCGGTGGCCAGATACCGCCGGATCTCTGCGATCGAACCGGCCGGGTTGCGTGCATTTTCCCCAGCCCCATCGCGGAAATCGGCCGCAAGGAAGCGATTCTCCGGTCGGAACGTCCAGGGATGGACCAGCAGCCCGGCCGCATGCGCATCCGCGACCAGCCGGGTCGGCGCACCCAGCCGCCCGTCGGCGCGCAATGGGATGATCGCGCGCGTGCCCGGCGCCACGACATCGGCATAGGTCGCGATCGTGCGCAGTCCGGCGGCGGTCGCCATCGCGGCATAGGTCGTGTCGCCACCCGCCTTCGCCACGTCGGCCGGGCGTACGTCGCCCGCATCGATCAGCTGCGCCAGCCGGACGTTCGCAGGCCGGCCCAGCCGCGTGCGCAGGTAGCGCAGGTTGGCGATCTCGAACGACTGCACCTCCACCGGCGCGCGGCGCGTATAGGCGTGCGCGGCCAGCACGCCAAGGAACCGGTCCTCCAGCGGCAGGCCGATCCCGGCGAAATAACTGCCATGCTTCAGTTCGGGGATCAGCCCGATCGTGCGCCCGCGCGCCGCCGCCTCGGCCGCGGTGAAATCGACGATCTCCTCGAACGTCGCGAGTTGGAACTGGCCGTCATAACCGGCGCTGACCGGACGCATCCCGCCCAGCCGCTCGACCGCGCGCAGCGTCTTCAGTTCCGCCAGCGTGAAATCCTCGCAGAACCAGCCGTCCTGTGCGGTTCCGTCCACCGTCTTGCGCGTCCGCCGCCCGGCGAATTCGGGGCGGCCCGCCACGTCGGTCGTCTCGGCGATGTTGTTTTCGTGGCGGGCCACCAGCAGGCCGTCGCGCGTCACGACCAGATCCGGTTCGATATAGTCCGCGCCGTCCGCGATCGCCTTGGCATAGGCCGCCAGCGTATGTTCGGGGCGCAGCGCGGATGCGCCGCGATGCGCGATCACCAGCGGCACCGCCGTCGCCGCCGTCGCGCGGGGGGAGAGCGCCAGCGCACAGCCCGCGGCGACGGAGCCGATCGCGCCACGTCGCGTGAACCCGGACGCGATCATCGGTTGCTCAACCCGAGCGGCTGCCGGACGGCAAATCGGTCTGTCATGGCAAGCCCCCTGAAACGCAGTCCCCGGCGCTTCGCCCGCGTCCGTGTCGGTCGCATGACGAACGCAAGACCGTTCGGTGACACGGCGTCGGCGCGCAGGAAATCGGAAACCTCCGGTCGCGCGAGCCGTTGTGCCCCCCGAACCGACCGCCGCACCGGCATCGGCAGACGAGGAATGCGCCATGGGTCTCTTCAGCAGCGACATCAAGACGTTCGACGACCTGTTCATCCATCAGTTGCAGGACGTCTATTATGCCGAACACCAGATCCTGAAAGCCCTGCCGAAGCTGATCGCCAAGGCGACCTCGCCCGACCTGAAACAGGCGTTCGAGGCCCATGTGGCCGAAACCGAGACGCAGGTCGCCCGGCTGGAGCAGGTGTTTGCACTGCACGATGAAAAGCCGAAGGCCGTCACCTGCCCCGCGATCGACGGCATCATCAAGGAGACGAACGAGGTCGCCGGCGAGATCGCGGACAAGGCCGTGCTCGACGCCGCACTGATCGCGGCCGCCCAGGCGGTCGAGCATTATGAGATCACGCGTTACGGCACGCTCATCTCATGGGCGCGCCAGCTCGGACGCGAAGACAGCGCGGCGATCCTCAAGCTCACGCTGGACGAGGAATATGCCACCGACGACAAGCTGACCGCGATGGCCGAATCGCGCATCAACCCGAAGGCGGAACAGGTCACCGCCTGACCGAACGGGGGCCGCCTGATCAGGCGGCCCCACCCTCCGATTTCTGGAACCCGTTTTCCGGTTCGCATATCCGCACGATCCGCTACCGTTGCCGGCCGCCGACTGATCCATTCCGGAGCCGTGCATGATTCCGCTGACGCTCGCCCTGATCCTCGCCGCGCAAGCGCCCACCGTGTCCCCGGCCCCACCCCCCGCCGCACCGATCGCCTCGCAGGCCCGCGCCGCGCCTTCGAAGGCCTGGCCGACGACCGAGGGTGACATGGCGCTTGGCACGTTCAAGTTCACCGAAGGCCGCACCTTGCCCGCGCTGCGCCTCCACTACACCACGCTCGGCATGCCACGCCGTACTGCTGACGGGAAGATCGTCAACGCGGTGATGGTGCTGCACGGCACCGGCGGATCGGGCAAACAGTTCCTCAGCCCGCAATTTGCCGACGAACTGTACGGCCCGGGCCAGCCGCTCGATATCCGGCGCTACTACATTATCCTACCCGACAATATCGGCCACGGCCTGTCGTCCAAGCCGTCCGACGGCCTGCGCATGCGGTTCCCGCATTATGACTATGGCGACATGGTCCGGTCGCAACGCCTGCTGCTGGACAGTCTGGGCGTCGGTCGGTTGCGGCTGCTGATCGGGACGTCGATGGGCTGCATGCACGCGTTCCTGTGGGGCGAAACCTATCCGGACGGTGCCCGCGCGCTTTTGCCGCTCGCCTGCCAGCCGGCCCAGATCGCCGGGCTGAACCGCATGTGGCGGCAGATGGTGGTCGACGGGATCAAGGCGGACCCCGCCTGGGCCGGCGGCGAATATCGTACCCAGCCGGTACTCGGCCTGCGTACCGCGGCGTCGATCTCGACCATCGCCGGCGGTGCGCCGCTCAACCTCCAGAAACTCTACCCGACGCGCGAACCGGCCGAGGCCTATGTCCGCGATCGGGTCGCGAAGGATATCGCCAGCCGCGACGCCAACGACATGATCTACCAGTTCGAATCGTCGCGGACCTACGATCCCTGGCCGGGGCTGGAACGCATCACCGCGCCGATGACGTGGATCAATTCGGCCGACGATTTCATCAACCCGCGCGGTCTGGATTTCCCCGCCCGCGCGGTGGCGCGGATGAAGAATGCGCAGTTCCGGCTGATCCCCGAAACCGCCGACACACATGGCCACGGCACGCATACCTGGGCGGCGAACTGGAAAGCCGATCTGATCGCCCTGCTCGCCAGGACGGAGTCTTCGCCGGAGCGGTGATCCAGCCCCGGCCCGCCACGCCCGCCGTCCGTTCAAGCCTGAGGCTTAAGCGGAACCGTCCATCCCGAGCGAAGTCGAGCGCAGCCGAGACGGCTAACCTCCTCTCAAGGTGCTCCGACTGCGTTCGGCGTGGACCGGTCCGGTATGAATCACCCCGAAGTGTCCTGCCTCAGCCGCGGATCAGGCTGTGCCGCCGGCCATAGGCGAAGTAGGCAAGCAGCCCGAGCATGTTCCAGCCGACGAACCGCACCAGCGTCGTCCCCGGCAGGCTGACCATCAGGTACAGGCACCCCGCGATCGCCAGCGTGCCGACGAGATAGGGTGCGGGGCACCGGAACACGCGCACCAGATCCGGCGCGCGGCGGCGCAGGATCATCATGCACGCCGCCACCGCGATGAACGCGATCAGCGTACCGGCATTGGCCAGCTCCGCAATCTCGTCCAGCCGGAAGAAGCCCGCGATCACCGCCACGAACAGGCCGGTGATGCCGGTGATGAGCACCGGCGATCCGGTCCGTCCCGACACACGCGCCAGCCCCTGCGGCAACAGGCCGTCGCGCGCCATCACGAAGAACACCCGGCTCTGCCCGTACATCATCACCAGGATGACCGACGGCAACGCCACCAGCGCCGCTCCCGCGACTAGATAGGACGCCACCGGATGGCCCAGCGAGCGCAGCACCAGCGCCAGCGGTTCGGACGACCCGGCCAGCGCCGTGTAGGGCAGCGCACCGACCGCGGCCAGCGCGACCAGGATGTAGATCAGGGTGCAGACCGCCATCGATCCGATGATCCCGATCGTCAGGTCGCGCCCCGGGTTCTTCGCTTCCTCGGCCGATGTGGCGACCGCATCGAAGCCGTAAAAGGCGAAGAACACGATCGCCGCGGCCGCCATCACGCCGCGCGTCTGGCCGCCCTCGACATGGCTGGCGAAGCCGTAGGGCATGAACGGGTGCAGATTGTCCGCGGAAAAGGCGGGCAGCGCCATGATGACGAAGGTGGCGAGCGCCACCAGCTTGATGATGACCAGCATGATGTTCAGCGTGGCGCTTTCGCGCGTGCCGGCCATCAGCATCCCCGCCACGCCCAACGAAACCAGCACCGCCGGCAGGTTGACGATCCCGCCCCCATGCGGCCCGGCCAGCAACAGCGGCGGCAGCACGACGCCGGCCGATTGCAGCCAGCCGATCAGATAGCCCGACCATCCGACCGCGACCGTGGAACAGGCCAGCGAATATTCCAGGATCAGGCTCCACCCCACGACCCAGGCCAGCGTCTCCCCCAACACCGAATAGGTGTAGGTATAGGCGCTGCCCGCGGTCGGGATCATCGTCGCCAGTTCGGCATAGGCCAGCGCCGCACAGGCGCAGACCGCGCCCGCGATCGCAAACGCCAGCAGCACCGCCGGCCCCGCCCGCTCGGCCCCCACGCCGGTCAGCGTATAGATGCCGGTGCCGACGATCGCCCCCACGCCCAGCGCAACCAGATGCGGCCAGCTCAGCGTCGCGCGCAACCGATGCGCCGGATCGCCGCGGGTCTGGTCGATCGGCTTGATCGGTCCCAGGAAACTCATATGCACCCCCCTTGTCGACTTGGCCGGGCCGCCGGCCCGGATCGTCGCGTAATTGGACGATAGGGCACACGCCGCGGCGACGGAACATGCCGCGTATCGTATAATATTTTGCCGCGAAAGCCGTGCGACGGGTAGATCATCGCCGGCGGCGACGATACGCTGGTGACATCCCGTTCAGACAGCCGCCGGAGTTTCCGATGCCCAAGACCCTGCTCGTGCTGTTGCTGTCCTCCATCGCCGCGCCGGTGGCGGCTCAGCCCGCGCCGGCACCGGTACCGACACCCGCGACGCCACCCGCCGCGTCCGACGCCGATCGGCAGTTACGCGCGCTCTACGAAGCGGAATGGCAGTGGCGGCAGCGGGAATTCGCCCGGCCCGAACGGGACGAGGAAGGGGCGGACGCCGATCATTTCCCGCGCGTCGATGCGGCCAGCCAGCTGGCGCGGCTCGCTTATTGGCGTCAGACGCTCGCCGCGCTCGACCGCATCCCGGTCGACCGGCTGGGGGCGGAGGAACAGGTCAACGCCGCCGTCTTCCGCACTAGCCTGACGGCGTTCGTCGCGAACGCCACGTTCCGCGACTGGGAAATGCCGTTCAATTCGGACAGCAATTTCTGGTCCGGCCTGTCACCACGCGCCGGCTATCGGGATGCGGCGGGCTACCGCCGCTATATCGCCCGGATGCGGGATCTGCCGCGCTTCTTCGACGAACAGATCGTCAACATGCGCGCCGGCCTGAAACGCGGCTTCACAGTGCCGCGCGTGACGCTGACCGGGCGGGACACGTCGATCACGCCTTTTGTCACGACCGACGTCGCGGCGAATCCGTTCTACGCCCCCTTCGCCACGCTGCCCGCCACCATGACCCCCGCCGAGCAGGATTCGATGCGGGCGGAGGCACGCGGCGTCATCGCGCGGTCGGTCGCCCCCGCCTATGCCCGACTGCTCGCCTTCTACCGCACCGAATATCTGCCCGGCGCGCGCACGACGCTGGCGGCGGAAGCGATGCCGCACGGCAAGGCATGGTATGAAAGCCAGATCCGCGAATATACCACGCTGAACCTGACCGCCGACCAGATCCACGCGATCGGCGTGAAGGAAGTCGCGCGGATCGACGCCGACATGCGCGCGACGATGGCGCGTAGCGGCTTCAAGGGCAGCTTCGCACAGTTCCAGGCGTTCCTCCGCACCGACCCGCAATTCTATGCGCGCACGCCGGACGAACTGATGGGCGTGTCGGCCTATGTCGTGAAGCGGGTCGACGGCGAACTCAAACACACGATCGGTTTCCTGCCGCGCTACCGCTTCACCATCCGCCCGGTGCCGGATGCGATCGCCCCCTATTACACCGGCGGTCGCGGCGGGCTGGAAAGCTGCATGATGAATACGTACGACCTGCCGTCGCGGCCGCTGTACCAGATCCCCGCGCTGACCCTGCACGAATGCAATCCCGGCCACAGCCTCCAGGCCGCCATCGCGCTGGAGGGGCCGGACCGCCCCGCCTTCCGCCGCTCTACCTATTTCTCCGGTTATGGCGAAGGCTGGGGCCTCTACACCGAATG
Source organism: Sphingomonas montana (assembly GCF_001956315.1). Classification (GTDB taxonomy): domain Bacteria; phylum Pseudomonadota; class Alphaproteobacteria; order Sphingomonadales; family Sphingomonadaceae; genus Sphingomonas_R; species Sphingomonas_R montana. The sequence goes on from NZ_KV887140.1 coordinate 60,531, forward strand.
GCTGGGCACGGTGATGGGCATCTACCGCACGCCCTATGAGGATTTCGGCCGGCTGTCGTACGAGATGTGGCGCGCCTGCCGGCTGGTGATCGACACCGGCCTCCATCACGAGGGCTGGACCCGCGCGCGGGCGATCGCCTACCTCTCCGACCATACCGCCCTGTCGCAGCATGAGATCGAGACGGAGGTCGATCGCTACATCAGCTGGCCGGGTCAGGCGCTGGCGTACAAGCTGGGCGAAATGACGATCCGGCGAAAGCGCGCGGACGCCGAAAAGACGCTCGGCGCGCGCTTCGACCAGCGCTGGTTTCACGACCTCATCCTGAACCTGGGGTCGGTCCCGCTGCCGTTGCTCGAACAGAAGATCGATGCGTGGATTGCGGGCGGCGGACGGAATACGCTCGACGTTCCGACCTCCTGACGCCCTTTCCCCCTTAGAATATCGGAGGCCGCATGTCCGCCAAGTTCCTCGCCACGCTGTCGCTCGCCGCGCTGATCGGCGGCCCGCTTCCGGCGCAACCCCGCCCGGACGCGCCGCCCCCCGGCCGTGATGCGCCGGCCGACAAGGACCCTGACGTCGCCGCCGCCTCGGCGGTCGAGGATGCGCAGCCGAAACGCGGTGCCGTCACCGTCGCGGGGCGCAGCATCGCCTACACCGCCACCCCCGGCACGCTGACGATCCGTAACGAGGAAGGCGAACCGATCGCGTCGATGTTCTACGTCGCCTATGTCGCGGATCGGGCGAAGGGCGCGCGGCCGCGCCCGGTCACCTTCACGTTCAACGGCGGGCCGGGATCGTCCAGCATGTGGCTGCACATGGGGTCGATCGGCCCGGTGCAGGTGCAGATCGCGGACACCACCACCACCGCGCCCGCCCCCTACCGCATCGTGCCGAACCGCTTCTCGATGCTCGACAAGACCGACATCGTGTTCCTCGACGCGATCGGCACCGGCCTGTCGCGGCCGATCGGCAGGGCGAAGGTGAAGGACTTCGCCAGCGTCGACAAGGATATCGACGCCTTCGCGCGCGGCATCATCCGTTACCTGACCATCGCCAACCGCTGGGACAGCCCGAAATTCCTGTTCGGCGAAAGCTACGGCACGCTGCGCGCCGCGGGCCTCGCCTATGCGCTGCAACAGCGGGGGGTCCAGATGAACGGCGTCGTGCTGCTGTCGTCCATCCTGAATTATGGCGTGCGCCAGCCGGGCTACGACCAGATCCACCTGACCTACCTGCCCACATACGCCGCTACCGCCTGGTATCATGACCGGCTGCCGAACCGCCCGGCGACGCTCGAACCCTTCCTGAGCGAGGTGCGGCAATGGGCGATCGGCCCCTATGCCAACGCGCTGGCCAAGGGCGATGCCCTGCCCGATGCGGAACGCGATGCGGTGGCACGGCAACTGTCCGCCTATACCGGCCTGTCGACGGACTATCTGATCCGGTCCGATCTGCGCGTCACGCTGTCCCGGTTCCGCAAGGAACTGATGCGCGACCGGCGCCGCACCGTCGGCCGGCTCGATTCGCGTTTCCTGGGCATCGATGCCGATCCGGTCGGTGAGGATCCCGAATATGACGCGACCGACGCGGCGATCAGCGGCCCCTATGTCGGTGCGCTCAACAGCTATCTGTTCGGGACGCTCGGCTACCGCACCCCGCTCAGCTACCGTCCGAACTTCTACGCCGAACTGGGTGGCGCCAACTGGAACCAGGGCCACGCCGCCCCCGGCGGACGCGGCGGCGGCGCGGCGATGGCGCTTGCCAATACCGCGCTCGACCTGTCGGCCGCGATGCGGCAGAATCCCTATCTGAAGGTCCTGTCGCTCAACGGCTATTACGACATGGCGACGCCGTTCTTCGGCGCGGAATATGATCTCGGCCATATGCAGCTCGACCGGTCGCTGCGCGGCAACCTGACCTTCCGCTACTACGAGGCCGGGCACATGGTCTATGTCAAACCCGCGGTAATGCCGCTGTTCAAGCGCGACCTCGACGCCTTCTACGACAGCGCGACCACCGCCCCCTGACGCCCGCTCAGTCCGCGATGGATCCAGCTTGATCCGCCCATCCCGAGCGAAGTCGAGGGACCCGTCGAGCGCAGCCGAGACGAGCAACAGCGCCCCTCGGCTGCGCTCGAGGACAGGTGCCTCGACTGCGCTCGGCATGGACGGATCTGGTGTTAATCGCCGAAATTCCTCTCGCCCTAGTCGATCCGCACCAGCCCGGCCGCATAGTCGCGCGCCCGTGCCACATAGGCGACGGCCGACGCACGCAATCCCGCGATTGCGTCGGGGGACAGCGGGCGGACGGCGCGCGCCGGGCTGCCCAGGATCAACTGCCCAGTCGAAAAAACCTTGCCCTCGGTCACCAGCGCGCCCGCACCGACCAGGCAATCCTCGCCGATCACCGCGCCGTTCAGCACGGTTGCCCCCATGCCGATCAGCACGTTGTCGCCCACCGCGCAGCCATGCAGGATGGCATGATGCCCAACGGTGACGCCCCGCCCGATCGTCAGTGGCGCACCAGGATCGGAATGGAGCATCGCCCCTTCCTGGATGTTCGTTCCCGCCCCGATCAGGATCGGGCCGTTGTCGGCCCGCACCACCGCGCCGAACCAGATGCCCACATCGTCGCCCAGCCACGCATCGCCGATCACGTCGGCCGATGGCGCGATCCACACGCCCTCGCCCAGCGTGGGGCCTACCCCGCCGATCGCATAGACCGCCATCAGCCGCCCGCCCCCGCCTGCCCCGCCTTGGCCCGCGCGCGATAGGCGTGGAGCAGCGGTTCGGTATAGCCGCTGGGCTGGCCCACCCCTTCGAACACCAGCGCGCGCGCCGCCGCGAACGCCAGGCTGTCCTCCGCCCCCGCCATCGGCCGGTAGAGCGGATCGTCCCTGTTCTGCGCATCGACCTTGGCCGCCATGCGGGTCAGCGCCGCCTCCGCCTCCGCCACGGTCGCCACGCCGTGCAGCAGCCAGTTTGCCATGTGCTGCGAACTGATCCGCAACGTGGCGCGGTCCTCCATCAGCCCGACATCGTGGATATCGGGCACCTTGGAACAGCCGACCCCCTGATCCACCCAGCGCACGACATAGCCCAGGATACCCTGCGCATTATTGTCCAGTTCGTCGCGCACCTCCTGCGCGCTCCAGTTCTGCCCGCGCGCCAGCGGCACGGTCAGCAGCCGGTCGAGCGACGCGACCGGTTCGGCCGCCCGTTCCGCCTGCCGCGCGACCACGTCGACCGCGTGATAATGCGTCGCGTGCAGCGTGGCGGCGGTCGGCGACGGCACCCAGGCGGTGTTCGCGCCGGTCCGCGGATGGCCGATCTTCTGGTCCAGCATGTCCGCCATCCGGTCCGGCGCTGCCCACATGCCCTTCCCGATCTGCGCCCGGCCCGCCATGCCGCACGCCAGCCCGATCTGGACGTTGCGGTCCTCATAGGCGACGATCCAGTCGCTCGCCTTCATGTCACCCTTGCGCAGCATCGGCCCGGCCCGCATCGACGTGTGCAGCTCGTCTCCGGTCCGGTCCAGGAACCCGGTGTTGATGAACATGATACGGTCCTTCACCGCCGCGATGCAGGCCGCCAGATTGGCCGACGTCCGCCGTTCCTCGTCCATCACGCCGACCTTGATCGTGTGGCGGGTGAGGCCGATCAGGTCCTCCACCGCGTCGAACAGCCGGTTCGTGAACGCCGCCTCGTGCGGTCCGTGCATCTTGGGCTTCACGATGTAGATCGACCCGGCCCGGCTGTTGCGGCCCATCCTGTCATCAACGGCCCCCGCGCGGCCCAGGTCGTGCAGCCCGATCAGGCTGGTCATGATCACATCCAATATTCCTTCCGGTGCCTGCGCCCCGTCCGGCAGCAATATGGCCGGCGTCGTCATCAGGTGGCCGACATTGCGCACGAACATCAGGCTGCGCCCCGGCAGCGCGAGGTCCGATCCGTCCACCGCGACATAATGCCGGTCGGGGGCCAGCCGCCGGGTCATCGTCCGCCCGCCCTTTTCGAACACCGCCTCCAGCGTCCCCTGCATCAGGCCCAGCCAGTTGCCATAGGCGGCGACCTTGTCCGCGGCATCGACCGCCGCGATCGAATCCTCGAGATCCGCAATGGTCGACAGCGCCGACTCCAGCACCACGTCCGCCAGACCGGCCGGATCGGTCCGGCCGATCGGATGATCGCGGTCGATCACCAGTTCGATATGCAGCCCGTTGTTGCGTAGCAGCAGCGTATCGGCCGCCCGCCCGACGAGCTGCGCCGGATCGGCCAGCGCCGGTTCGCCGCCCGTCCAGTCCGCCCATGTGCCATCGGCCAGCGGCACGGCGGTATCGAGAAACGCCTTGGCCCAGGCGATCACCTGCGCGCCGCGGACGGCGTCATAATCCTTGCCCGTCGCCGTGCCCGGTATCGCGTCCGTACCGTACAGCGCGTCGTACAGGCTGCCCCAGCGCGCATTCGCGGCGTTCAGCAGGAAGCGCGCGTTCAGGATCGGCACCACCAGCTGCGGCCCGGCCAGCACCGCCACCTCCTCGTCGACGCCGGTCGGCGCCACCGCGAACGGCGCGGGTTCCGGCACCAGATAACCGATCTCCCGCAGGAAAAGCTGATACTCCGACTGGTCGATCGGCTGGCCGGCGCGGGCGTCGTGCCACGCGTCGATCCGCGCCTGCATCGCGTCACGCACCGCCAGCAGCGCGGCATTCTCAGGCGCGAACCGCGCATGGAGATCGGCCACACCCTGCCAGAACGGCTCCGCCGCAATGCCCGTCCCCGGCAGGACGCGCGTCTCGACAAAGTCCGCCAGGATGGTCGCGACCCGTAATCCGGCGCGGTCCTGATAGGTCTCGGTCATGCGGCACCTCTCTCTGCTCCGCTGCGGCTGTCCGCGCGGTCAGTCTCCGTTATAGACCCCCGCCGGTCATGCCGGTAGCGGGCGAAAGATCGAAACAGCTTTTCCCGACAGGAACAGATGCGGTGGACCCGGACTATGACCTGTTCGCCCGGATCGTGGAGGCCGGCAGCCTGTCCGCCGCCGGGCGCACGCTGTCGATGTCGCCCGCGATGGTCTCCAAGCGGCTTGCCCGGCTGGAGGCGCGGCTGGGCGTCCGGCTCGTCCACCGGACCACGCGCCGGCTGGCGCTGACCGATGCCGGTGCGCGGTTCCACGGCGACGTGCTGGCGATCCTGGCGGCGATCCGCGCGGCAGAGAACCGGCTGAACGGCGTGCGCGACGAACCGGTCGGGCCGCTGCGCGTTTCCGCGCCAACTTCGTTCGGCCGGCTGCATATCGCGCCCTATCTCGCCACCTTCCTGGGCGATCATCCGCGCGTCGAACTCGATCTCGACCTGTCGGACGCCAATGTCGACCTGCTGTCCGCGCGGATCGATCTCGCGGTCCGGATCACCGCCGACATTCCCGCCGGCCTGACCGCACACCGGCTTGCGGACAGCCGCCGCGTGCTCTGCGCCGCGCCCGCCTATCTCGCCCGGCACGGCGCGCCCGCCGACATCGCCGCGCTGGCGAACCACCGGCTGCTGGCCGCCACCGGGCAACTCCCCTGGCGGCTCGTCAACGGCCGCCTGCGCCGGGCGGTCGACGGGAACAGCCATGTTCGCACGAACAGCAGCGAGATCGTGCGCGAACTGGCGGTCGCCGGCATCGGCATCGCGCTGCGGTCGCTATGGGACGTGGGCGACGCGATCGCTTGCGGCGCGCTGGTCCGCGTCCTGCCCGACTGGGCGGGGCCGACCGATCTCGGCATCTACGCGGTCCACCCCCGGTCGCCCGCCGTGCCCCCGGCGGTCACCGCCTTCATCACCTTCCTGCGCGGGACCTTCGATCCGCCGCCCTGGGGCGCCGACGACCGCGCCGACGGATATCAGACCCGGTTTTAAACAGGCCCGACCATCACCGTCGTCATCCCGGACTTGATCCGGGATCCATTATCACTTCGTCCGGGGCCAGCCACAGCCGGAGTGATAATGGATCCTGACTTTCGTCAGGATGACAGTCGCGCGGTCAGATGCTGTATCTCGTGAAAGGCGAGGCCTACCTCAGTTCAGCCGAATACCGATCCACAAGGTCCGCGGCGTTCCGAGGTCGATCGACCCCGCCTGGTTGCGCGTCACCACCGCCGCGTCGAACAGATTTTCCGCCCGCGCCACGATCGCCACCCGCCGCGTGATGCCGACCCGCGCGACCGCATCGAACGTGAATGCGTCCGGCAACGCGTCGGTTTCCAGGTCGTCCTCGAACTGCCGCCCGACATAACGCGCGGTGCCGGACAGCGACCAGTTGACCGCCGGCGTCCAGGCGATTGTCGCGCTGCCGGCATGGCGCGGGCTCTGCGACGGCGCGAACCCGTCCAGCGCGGCGGACTGGCCCGATCCCCGGACCTGCGCGTCGCTATAGGCGTAGGACGCATCGATCGTGACCTCGCCGAGCCCGGCCGCAAGAGTGACCTCGACACCTTTGGCGATCACCGCGTCCACGTTGCGCCGCTGGCGCAGGTTGGTGCCGATCGTCACGTTGGCGATCGCATCGTTCAGCCGGTTGTAGAACGCCGTCACGCCGATCCGCACGTTCCGCGCCGGGGTCAGGTCCACGCCCCCTTCCACCCCGCGCAGCTTCTCCAGCCCCAACGCCGCGTTCGCCTGCGTCGTGACCGGGAACACCACGAACGGCCGGTACAGCTCGTTCAGCGTGGGCACCCGGAACCCGGTATAGCCCGCGACGCGCAGCGCCACGGCGTCGGTGGCGCGCAGCACCGCCCCCGCCCGGCCCGTCGCGGCCACACCGTCGCGGTTCGCGAACCGCTGGTCGCTGACCACCGCCCCGGCCGCCGACCTTTCCCGGAAGAACCCGTCGTCGATCGTCCAGCGATCGGCCCCCACCCCGCCGGTCAGGACGATCCGGCCGATCGTCCAGTCATCCTCCACGAACAACCCGGCCGTGCTGGTCCGACCGCCCGCATTGCGCCGGGTGGTGACCAGTCCGGTGACCGCGCTGTACGCATCCTCGGACAACCCCCCCTCGCCTGCCCGTGCATCCACCCCGATGCGCAGCACATGATCGGGGCCGACCGGCGGGCGCAGCTCGATCTTCCCACCAAGCCCCGTCGACGGCGTGTTGCGCTGGTCCAGCGTCAGCCGGAAATTGGTCGCGCTGATCACCCGGTTGCTGAAATTGCGCGCCTGGACATAGGCGAGCGCATCGACCTGCCACGCGCCGCGGTGGACCAGCCGGATGCTGGCATCCTGCCCTTCCGAACGGCTGTCCGCACCGCGAAACCGCAACGTGCGGTTGTCGTCATAGACCAGGCCACGGAACTGCAGGTCCGTATCCGCCCCGATCGGTGCAACAGTCCGCAGACCGACCGACCAGTCGCGGTAGCGTGCCCGCACGGTCGCCGGTCCGCGCTGTGCCATGGGCGTCGTGAAGAACCCGTCGCCCCGTTCGTACCGGCCCGACAGCGTCGCGAACCCCCCGCCCAGATCGGGCGAGATCGCCGCCGAGACGCTCGACGCATCGCGGCTGCCGTAGAATGCGCTGGCGGAGTAGTCGGGCAGGTCCGCCCGGGTTGCGCTGACCAGCTCGATCGTGCCGGCCACCGCACCCGCGCCGAACGGCCCCGCCCCGCCGCCGCGGGTGATCCGCACGCCCGACAGCCGGTCGCCCACCAGCGCGCTGAACGGGACATAGCCGAAGAACGGATCGGCCAGCGGCACCCCGTCCAGCAGCACCAGCGCCCGGCTCGACGCGTTGCCACCCAGCGCGCGCAACGTCACGCCCTGCGCCGACGGGTTGGCCGACCGGCTGTCGGACCGCCGGAACTGCTGGAACCCCGCTACGTCCTTCAACACATTCTCGACGCGGTCCGACGCCTCGCCCGTCAGCCGGTCCCGCCCGATGACGGTCGATCCATAAGCCGGCGTCCCCGGCGGCAACGGCAGGCCGGACCCCAGCACGACGATCTCGTCGGTCGTCGTGGTGGATGTCTGCGCGATCGCCGGCAACGGCGCGACCAACGCGATGATGGTGAGGATGTGGAAACGACGCATCGGGAACAGGCTTTCGGGACTCGGACGGAAGGCCCGGACATGCGCGCCCCATGCCACAGAATGCGGGGTGGAACCGCCGATTACGAGGCGAACGGCTCATAGCTGAAACACCCACACCGCCACCGTCATCCCAGCGGACGCTGGGATCCATTATCACGACGGTCGCGGGTTACCCCCAAGCGTAATGATAATGGATCCTGACGTCGGTCAGAATGACGGTTGAGAGGTTGTGACGGGCATCACGACCCTCTCAACCGCCGAACCCGAAATCCCCCTGCCGCCCCGCAACCCCCTCATCCCGGACCGGTAACCGCATCAGCGCCGTGCCCGCACGAATCTGCGTTCCCTCCGTCGCGCACAGCGCGAAGCCCTTCGGCGCGAACAGCAGGATGGTCGATCCATGCTCGAACCAACCCATCTCCGCCCCCTTGACGACGGACACGGCGCACGGGATCCGCCGCGGCCCGCCCTCGCGCAGCAACTTTTCCGTATCCAGGCAGTGCAGCCGGATCCCGGCCACCAGGATCGCGGCGACCGGCACCAGCAGCAGCGGCCACCCCCCCTGCCGCAACCGCAGCCGCAGCACCGCCCGCTCGTTGCGGCAGAACAGCCGCTCGACCCGCTTCAGCGCGATCGGGTTCACGTTCCAGGTGTCGCCCGACAGATAGCGGATCTCCTCCACCACCGCGTCGTGCGGCGCGTGAAACCGGTGGTACATCCCGGCGGTCAGCCGCAGCGTCACGTAGCTGCCGTCGCGGTACGGTGCGGCGAGCACCGCGTCGCCCAGCAACTCGGTCAGCGTGTAGGGCGAACCCTTGACCTGCAGCAGCATGTCCCCCTCGATGCGTCCGCAGGCCCCGACGATCGCGTCGCACGGGCTGGCGACGATGGCGGGGTCGGGGTCGGCCACCCGCGCGCCGGGCCTTAGCGCGCGGGTGAAACCGGCATGCAGGCTGCGATACCGGCTTTCGGCCGCGTCGGTCAGGTCGACGTCGGAAAAGAACCGCCACGCCGCAATGCTCGCGCGCGCGACCAGCGGCTGTTCGATCCGGCTGATCCGCCCCATCAGGGTCGTCGCGAACCGCCGCGGCAGGCGGTTGGTCAGCAGGAAATTCAGATTCTCCTGCATCAGGAAACGGGTGATCGCGGCGCGGACTGTCATCAACATTTCCCGGTTCGGTCATAACGGTCGCGGTCATGGACATGACCCTTCTCAGCTTCGTCGGTGCCGGCGCCGTCGTCGGCACCGCCCTGTACAAGGGTGGGCCGCGCCTGACCCTGTCGCGCGCCAAGCACCGCTCGCTCGCCGGCCATGCCCGCATGGGGCGGCGCGTCGCGGGCCAGATACCATTCTACGACTATGGCGAGGATCGCTTCTTCCGCGCGGACGATGCGCCCGACGCGGTCGTCGCGGCGCGCACCGCCGGGGTCGCACGGTTGTCCGACCTGTTCCGCGCCCGCTGCCCGCGCACGCTGGCCGAAACCGCGACGCTGCGCGAAGGGTTGTCCGACCTGCGCTTCACCAGCCGCTACCGCGTCCCGTTCCAGTTCGCGCGGATCGTGCGCGAACGCCTGCCGGTCGGCGCGTTCCTGGCGTCGTCCGCGGGCACCCAGGTCACCGATCTGGACGGGAACAGCTATTTCGATCTGACCGGCTCCTACGGCGTCAACCTGTTCGGCTACGGCTTCTACCGCGACTGCATCGCCGACGGCACCGCGCGGGTGGAGGGGCTCGGCCCCGTGCTGGGCGCCTATCATCCGGTGATGCAGGGCAATGTCGCCCGGCTGCGCGCCATTTCCGGCATGGACGAGGTGTCGTTCCATATGTCGGGGACGGAGGCCGTGATGCAGGCCGTTCGGCTCGCGCGCTATCACACCGGCCGCAGTCACCTGGTCCGCTTCTGCGGGGCTTATCATGGTTGGTGGGGCGATGTGCAGCCCGGGATCGGCAACCCGACGCCCGCAGACGGCACCTACACGCTGGCCGAAATGTCGGAACGCACGCTGAAGGTGCTGGCCACGCGCCGCAACATCGCCTGCGTGCTGGTCAACCCGTTGCAGGCACTGCACCCGAACGGTGCCGCCCCGTCGGACGGCACGCTGATCGACAACAGCCGCCGCGCCGCCTTCGATCGCGACGCCTATACCGCGTGGCTGCGCCGCCTGCGCGCCGTCTGCACCGCGCGTGGCATCGTGCTGATCTTCGACGAGGTGTTCATGGGGTTCCGCCTCGCCCCCGGCGGGGCCGCGGCCTATTTCGGCGTCCGGCCAGACATGGTCACCTATGGCAAGACGCTGGGCGGCGGCCTGCCGGTCGGCGTGCTGTGCGGCCGGGCGGACCTGATGCAGCGGTACCGCGACGACCGGCCGGTCGACATCTGCTTCGCGCGCGGCACGTTCAACGCCCACCCTTATGTCATGGGCGCGATGGCTGCGTTCCTCGACCGGATCGAAACGCCGGCGGTCCAGGCGCTGTACGACGATATCGACGCGCGGTGGGATGCGCGCGCGGCCAACCTCAACGCGCGGCTCGCGGCGGCCGGGCTGCCGGTACGCGTCGCCAACATGTCCACCGTGTGGACGGTGCTGTACGACCTGCCCTCGCGCTACAACTGGATGCTGCAATATTATCTCCGCGCCGAAGGGCTGGCGCTCAGCTGGGTCGGGACCGGCCGGCTGATCTTCAGCCTGGACTATGACGACGCGGCGTTCGCGGCCGTCGCCGACCGGTTCGTCGCGGCCGCCCGCGCGTGCCAAGCGGACGGCTGGTGGTGGGTCGCCCCCGGCATCAGCCCAAGGCAGGTCCGCCGCCGCGTCTTGCGCGAAACACTGGCCGCGCGGTTCGGGCGAAAGGGATAGAACCGAATTTCCTCCGACAGGACCAGATTTCCGGGTTCGTTTGGTGAATGAGGGGCGGAAGGCAACGCCTCAATGCCGCGCCGCCTCCACGAGCCGCGCATCGATCGTCTCGCCGCGCAGCAGCCGCAGCGGTGCCTTGCGGTACAGCCAGAAATCGCTGAACGGGTCGGTCAGGATCTTCGTCACCCAGGTGACACCGGTCGGCACGTCATATTGGACGAACAGCTGCACCATGCGGAACAGCAGCCCCGCCACCGCCAGACCCAGCCACACCAGCCCCAGATGGCGCGCGAATTGGACGAAGCCGTCATGCGCCGTGAACAGCCCGAACAGCGTCGGATCGATCAGCAGCGGGATCGGCGTCGCCGCCCAGATGCCAACCAGCACCCATTTGCGGAACAGGTTATACCCCAGCTTGATCTTCTCCTTGTGATCGTGGCTGGCGTCGTTGACGTGGTCGTACCCCTTGGGTTCGAAGAAGAAATGCCCCGACTGGCGCGTCGTCATCGCCACCAGCCAGCCGAGCAGGCTGGCCAGCGCGGGATCCACGAACAGCACGACATAGGCGCACAGGAACGTCGTCGCGCTGACGAAATGCAGCGCCTGGTTGACCAGGCTGTGATGATAATATCGGTGATCGTCCCACCGCTGTTCGCGCAGCGAAGCCAGGAATGCGGTCATGTGCGGCGTCCTCCAGGGGGGGTCAGGCGGCGACGGCGACGGGCACGTCGATCCGCCGGAAACAGATCAGTGCGAAATGGCCGAGCGGCGGCAGCGGCCGGCGTTCGACCAGTTCGACCCCGGCATTGCCGGCCCAGCGGGCGTAGCGTTCCCAGGCGAATTCGGTCCGCCAGCCGAGCCGGCTGGTGACCGGCATCAAAGCTTTCTCGATCCCGCCACGCAGGCCGCCTTCCGCGCCGATCCGCGTGGCGATCACGATCAGCCCGCCCGGCCGCACGACGCGCACGAATTCGTCGAGCGCGCGTTCCGGATTGGGCACCGCGGTGACGACATATTGCGCGACGACCACGTCGAACGCGGCGTCCGGGAAATCCAGCGCCTCGGCATCCATCACTTGGATGCCCTCGACATTGGCGAGGCCCAGTTCGGCCACGCGAGTCCGCGCGCGCTCCAGCATCTCCTCCGATATGTCGACGCCGAACAGCGTGCTGCTCGCGGCATAGTCGGGCAGCGATATGCCGGTGCCGACGCCCACTTCCAATATCCGCCCGCCGACCTGTTCGGCCGCCACGATCGCGGCGCGTCGCCCGCGCCGGAACACCGGGCCGAACACCATGTCGTACACGGGTGCCCACCGGTCATAGGCCGCCGTGACGACCCGCTTGTCGAGTGCCTTGTCCATATCGCCCACGCACCTTGTCGTCGCTCATGGCCAGAAGGTCGGCCGCCGATCACGGTGGCGCGGAACCATGACGGCGCGGTTGCGAATGGATGAAGCGAACGCTTCAGGACGATGACAGCGCCGTCATGCTGCCGAAACCCGCACGACGCGAAGATCGCCTAATCAGGGATCGACCGCGGCGGCGACCGGGCCGGCGGGCAGCGACGGGGACACGCCATGGCGACCATGTTCGACGACAGGACGGCGAAGCTGGCACCGATGCGGGATCGACCCGCCAACACGGGTGGCAATCGTGGGCGGCCGCGCATCCCGTTGCCCGACTGGTTGTCCGGCGACGATCCGGCCGGCGCGCCGCCCGCCCAGCCGAAGCTGCGCTTCCGCACCGTCTTCGTGTCCGACTTCCATCTCGGCACCGCCGGCTGCAACGCGGTCCTGCTGCTCGACTTTCTGCATGCGATCGAGTGCGACACGCTCTATCTGGTCGGCGACATCGTCGACGGATGGCAGATCAAGAAGGGCTGGTACTGGCCACAGGCGCATAACGACGTCGTGCGCTGCATCCTGAAGATGGCCACCCTCGGCACGCGCGTCGTCTATCTGCCGGGCAATCATGACGAGGCGTTCCGCGACTATGTCGGTCTGGAATTCGGCGGCGTGGAACTGCTGCCGGAGGATATCCACGTGACCGCGGACGGGCGGCGGCTGCTGGTCGTCCACGGCGATGCGTTCGACGCGGTCGTGCTCTATGCGCGCTGGCTCGCCTTCCTCGGCGACTCGGCCTACACCTTTTTGCTGAAGGCGAACGCGGTTTATAATGCCGTGCGACGCCGCCTGGACCTGCCCTACTGGTCGCTGTCCACCTATGCCAAGCGCAAGGTGAAGAACGCGGTCCAGTTCATCAGCCGGTTCGAGGAAACCGTCGCCCACGCCGCGGCCGAACGCGGTGTCGACGGCGTCGTCTGCGGCCATATCCACACCGCCGAAATCCGCCAGTTCGGCGACCTGACCTACTATAATGACGGCGACTGGGTCGAAAGCTGTACCGCGCTGGTCGAACATGAGGACGGCCGCATGGAGGTGCTGGACTGGCACGAACATGCGCGCAGCGCGCTGTCCGCCCGCCGCGCCGAGGCCCGGCGACCCGCACTGACCACCTCCGCATGAGGATCGCGCTGGCCAGCGACGCCTGGGCACCGCAGGTGAACGGCGTCGTCCGCACGCTTGGCACCACCGCGACCGAACTGGGCGCCCGCGGCCACGACGTCGTGCCGCTGACGCCCGACCTGTTCCGGACTGTTCCCTGCCCCAGCTATCCGGAAATCCGGCTTGCGCTGGGGTGCGGGCGCGGCGTCGCGGCGCGGCTGGCGGCGGCCGATCCGGATGCGGTCCACATCGCCACCGAAGGGCCGATCGGCTGGGCGGCGCGGCGCTGGTGCCTGGACAACGGCATGCCGTTCACCACGTCGTTCCACACCCGTTTTCCGGACTATGTCGCGCTGCGCACGCGGTTGCCGGCGGACTGGTTCTGGCCGCTGCTCCGCCGATTCCACGGGCCGGCGGCGCGCGTGTTTGCCGCCACCGCCCGGCTCGAACAGGAATTGCAGGGCCGCGGCCTTGCCCGCACGCACCGCTGGTCGCGCGGCGTGGATCTCGCATTGTTCGTGCCGGACGGGCCGACCCCGGCGACGCTGGCCGACCTGCCCCGCCCGATCATGCTGCATGTCGGCCGGGTCGCGGTGGAGAAGAACATCGGCGCGTTCCTGGCTGTCGAACGGCCCGGTACCAAGGTCGTGGTCGGCGACGGCCCCGCGCTCGTGGCCCTGCGCGCCGCGCATCCCGACGTTCTGTTCCTGGGCGCGCTGCACGGTGCCGATCTGGCCGCGGCCTATCGCGCAGCCGACGTGCTCGTGTTCCCCAGCCGCACCGACACGTTCGGGCTGGTGATGGTCGAAGCGCTCGCCAGCGGCGTTCCGGTCGCCGCCTTTCCGGTCCCGGGTCCGCTCGACGTCATCGGCGAAGGCGGAACCGGGCTGACCGGCGGCACGCGCCCGATCGGCGCACTCGACCCGCTGCTCGACCTAGCCATCGATCGCGCACTTCAAGCCGACCCCGAAGCATGCGCGGACTATGGTCGCGGCTTCAGCTGGGCCGCCAGCACGGACCAGTTCTTGGCGGGGCTTTGCCCACGCGAACGGGCGTCGCGCAGCGCCCCGGCACGCGTTGGTGCAGTACCGGCACCTGTTGCCGCCTGAACGATCGAGAGTCGGCGCTGCTACTTGTCATGCGTCATCCTGACGGACGTCAGGATCCATTATCGTTACGCATCCGGCCAGGCAGCCGCCCGATCGCGTCGCGATCGTGTCGCTGAGCGGCACTTGGTTTGAGGGCAGATCAATAACTGCCGGAGTGATTATAGATCCTGATGTCCATCAGGATGGCACCGGCTTGATCGCCGCCCCAAACGGCTTCGATTAGCGACGACTAACCCCACGCGTTACCGTCGGCCGCCCAGCGGACATCATTCCGAGACCAGGCCGTCCTCCTCCCCATCCCGCACCAGCAGGCGCGTCGGGAAACACAGGCTGAACCGCGCGCCGTCGCGTTCGTCGCGGTTGGCGGCCTCCACGAACATGCCCATCGCCTCTGAAAACGCCTTCACGATGGCAAGGCCGAGTCCCGTCCCGCCGATCGCACGGTCGGACCCCTCCAGCCGGCGGAACGTCTCGAACACCTCCTGCTCGCGCCCCGGCGGCAGGCCCGGTCCGGTGTCGATCACCGACAGCCGCAGCACGCCGTGGCGATGCTCGCCGCGCACGATGATCGGCGTACCGGGATCGGCATAGCGCCCCGCATTGTCGAGCAGGTTGATCAGGCAGTGATGCAGCAGTTGCGGATCGACCCGTACCAGCGGCAGGTCGGGCGGCACCTCCAGCCGGATTGCATGCCCCTCCAGCGCGCGACGCGTATCATGCACCGCCGCCGCTACCGCATCGGTCAGGTCGACCGGCTCGATCCGCAACCGCAGGGCACCCGCCTCCACCCGCGCCATGTCGAGCAGATTGCCGACGAACCGGTTGAGGCGCGCCGACTCCGTCTGGATCGTGTCGATCAATTCGGGCGTGACCCCGCGCGACAGGTCCGCCGCCGCCGCCATGACGGACGTCAGCGGCGTGCGCAGGTCGTGGCTGACCGATGACAGCAGCGCGGCGCGCAACCGGTCGCGTTCGCGCACCGCATCGACGTCGCGCATCTCCACCTCCAGCCGCAGCCGTTCCAGCGCGAGCGACGCCTGGTCGACCAGGCTCATCAGCAGCGGGAAACGGTCCGACCGGATCGGGTCGCCGCCCTCCTCGCGCGCCAGGCCCAGCACCGCCAGCGTCCGGTCGCCCGACCGCAGCGGCTGGAAGAACCATTCGGACGCCGCGAGCGTGCCCGACCCGCGCCCGGCCGGCACGCCATTGTCGAACGACCACATGGCGGCCGCCATCTCCATCGTCTCCAGCCGATATTCCGGCCCGTTGGCGGCCTGCACCACCAGCCCCGCCGGTTCGGCAACCAGTATGACGGTACGCAGGTCGAACAGCCGGCCGACCTCCTCGCAGACCGCGCGGGCCAGCGCCACCGGCTCGTTGATCGAGGTCAGCTGGCGCAGGAACCCGGTCAGCGCCGCGTTGGTCCTGGCACTCGCCGCCGCCAGATCGGCCTGCGCCCGCACGCGCGATGTCAGCTGGCTGGTCGCAAACGCGATGCCCAGCAGGACGAGGATCGACACGATATTTTCCGGATTGCTAATCGACAGCGTGCCGGTCGGCGGCAGGAACCAGAAATTATAGGCAAGGCTCGCCAGCACCCCCGCGAACAGCCCGGTGCGCAACCCGAACAGGCTGGCCGCCGCCATCACGGGCAGCAGGTAGAGCAGCGCCACGTTGCCGAGGTCGAGGATGTGGAACAGGCCGCTCGCCACCGCGGTCACCGCGGCCACCATGCCGACCGTCCAGCCATAGCCCGCCCGGCTGCCCCACTGGCCGACCGCCTTCTTGCGTGCCGCGGCCGGCGTGGCGTCCGCGACGGTTGGCATGACATGCACCGCGACGCCCGGCATCTCGCGCACCAGCCGATCGACCACCGACCCGTGGCGCAGTTCGAACAATCGCGACCGGCTTGACTTGCCGACCACCAGCTGGGTGGCGCGCGCCTCGCCGGCAAACGCCTTCAGCCCGTCCAGCACCGATGCGGCGGGCACGGTCGCGACCGCCCCGCCCAGCTGGGTCGCCAGATTCATGACCGCGGCCAGCCGGCGATGGTCCGCATCGCCGAACGTGGCCGCGCGCGGCGTTTCGACATAGACCGCGGTCCAGGGCGCATGCAGCGCATCGCCGATCCGCTTGGCCGCGCGGACCAGCCCGTCGGCGCCCGCCATCTCGCCCACCGCCACGACGATCCGTTCGCCGCCGGCCCAGGTGCCGCCGACGCCCAGCGCGCGGACATGGTCCAGCATCTGCGCATCGACCGCCTGGGCCGCGCGGCGCAACGCCAGCTCGCGCAGTGCGGACAGGTTCGACTTCGAGAAGAAATGCGACAGCGCGCGGGTCGCTTCGTGCGGAAGATAGACCTTGCCCGCCTTCAACCGCTCGATCAGCTCGTCGGGCGGGATGTCCACCACCTCGATCTCGGCGGCCTCCAGCACGCTGTCGGGCACCGTCTCGCGCACGCGGACGCGGGTAAAGGATGCGACGACGTCGTTCAGGCTTTCGACGTGCTGGATGTTGATCGTGGAATAGACGTCGATGCCGGCCGCCAGCAGCTCCTCGACATCCTGATAGCGTTTGGGGTGGCGGCTGCCCGCCGCGTTGGTGTGCGCCAGTTCGTCGACCAGGACGAGCGCAGGGGCACGGGCCAGGACGGCGTCGATGTCCATTTCGTCCAGTGCACGATTGTCGTGCCCGCCACTGCTGTGCGGCGTGGCGCGGCGCGGGATGATCTCGTGATCGCGGGTCAACGCCGCGGTTTCGGCGCGGCCGTGGGTTTCGACCACGCCCACCACCACGTCGACCCCCGCCCGCCGGCGTTCGGCCCCTTCGGACAGCATTTCGAACGTCTTGCCGACGCCGGGTGCGGCGCCGAGAAAGATCTTCAGCCGGCCGCGCCCCTCCTGCGCCGCCTGTCGCAGCAGCGCGTCGGGCGAGGGGCGGCCGTCGTCCTTCAACGGGTCGCGCCGGTCACGCCGGTCGCGTCGAGCGCGCGGTTCAGCGCCAGCACGTTCACATGCGCGTCACCCAATATGCCCATTACCGGGGACTCGACATGCGCCGTCACCAGCGCACGGAGCCGTTCTGCCGGCATGCCGCGCACCTTGGCCACGCGTTCCACCTGCGCCAGTGCGGCGGCAGGCGACAGATCGGGGTCGAGACCGGACCCTGACGCGGTCACGAGGTCCGCGGGCAGCGGCGCGGTGTTGCCCGCAGCACGCTGTTTCGCGACGTCGGGCGTGATGCGGTCGACCAGCGCCTGCGACGTCGGGCCGAGGTTCGATCCGGACGAGGCAAGCCCGTCATAGCCCTTGCCCGCCGCGGACGGCCGCGTCTGGAAATAGCGGTCGGCGACGAACGCCTGGCCGACGACGGTCGAACCGATCGCGCGGCCGCCCTCCATGACCAGGCTGCCATTGGCCTGGACGGGGAAGAATGTCTGTCCGATCCCGGTCATGGCCAGCGGATAACCGATCCCGAGCAGCAGCGCGAACAGGATCGTCATGACGAAAGCGGGCCGCAGCGCGCTGGTGAAGTCGTTGCCCATCAGATGTTCCTTCAGGCGAGACCGAGGCCGCGAACGGCCAGGTCGATGATCTTGATACCGACGAACGGCGCGATGAGCCCGCCCAGCCCGTAGACGGCGAGGTTGCGCGCCAGCAGCGGGCCGGCGGCCATCGGCTTGTACGCCACGCCTTTCAGCGCGAGCGGCACGAGCAGCGGGATGATGACCGCGTTGAAGATGATTGCCGACAGGATGGCGCTTTCGGGCGACCCCAGCCGCATCACGTTCAGCACGCCCAGCCCGGGGTACAGCACGACGAACATGGCCGGGATGATCGCAAAATATTTCGCGACGTCGTTGGCGACCGAAAAGGTCGTCAGCGCCCCGCGCGTCATGAGCAGCTGCTTGCCCAGCCCCACGATCTCGATCAGCTTGGTCGGATCGCTGTCCAGGTCGACCATGTTGCCGGCCTCGCGCGCGGCCTGCGTGCCGGTGTTCATCGCCACGCCCACGTCGGCCTGCGCCAGCGCCGGTGCGTCGTTGGTGCCGTCGCCACACATCGCGACCAGCCGCCCGCCTTCCTGTTCCTTGCGGATCAGCGCCAGCTTGTCCTCCGGCGTCGCCTGCGCCAGGAAATCGTCCACCCCGGCCTCGGCCGCGATCGCCGCGGCGGTCAGCGGGTTGTCCCCCGTGATCATCACGGTGCGGATGCCCATGGTGCGCAGTTCGCCGAACCGTTCGCGGATGCCGGCCTTCACCACGTCCTTCAGAAAGATCGCGCCCAGCAGGCGGCCGTCGCGGGCCACCGCCAGCGGGGTGCCGCCCGCCCGCGCGATCTCGTCGGTGATGCGGCGCAGTTCGGTCGCGGTTGCGGTCTGACCCGCCCCCGCATTGGCCTTGAGGATCGAGTCGACCGCCCCCTTCTGGATCAGCGATCCGCCGGTCCGCACGCCGGAGATCCGGGTCTGCGCGGTGAACGGTATGACCTCCGCGTCGTCTGGCAGTGCCGTGGTGGAGACGCCGAAGCGGTCGCGCGCCAGGATCACGATCGATCGGCCCTCGGGCGTCTCGTCGGCCAGGCTGGCGAGCAGTGCCGCCTCCGCCAGTTCGGCGGCGCTGGTGCCGGACACCGCCCGGAACTGGCTGGCCTGCCGGTCGCCGATCGTGATCGTGCCGGTCTTGTCGAGCAGCAGGACGTCGATGTCGCCTGCCGCCTCGACCGCGCGGCCGGACTTGGCGAGCACGTTGAACCGCACCAGCCGGTCCATCCCCGCAATGCCGATGGCGGACAGCAGCGCCGCGATCGTCGTGGGAATGAGCGTGATGAGCAGCGCCGCCAGGATCGCGACCGGCACGCTGCCGCCCGCATAGCTGGCAAAGCCCGGAATGGTGCCGACCGCGATCAGGAAGATGATCGTCAGGCCGACCAGCAGCAGCGTCAGCGCGATCTCGTTCGGCGTCTTCTGGCGCTCGGCCCCCTCGACCAGCGCGATCATGCGGTCGAGGAACCCCTCGCCCGGGTTGACCGTCACCTTCACGCGGATCTCGTCGGAGATGACGCGCGTGCCCGCGGTGACCGCCGACCGGTCGCCGCCCGCCTCGCGGATCACCGGCGCGCTTTCGCCGGTGATGGCCGCTTCGTTGACCGATGCGACGCCCGACACGACGTCGCCGTCGGACGGAATCAGGTCGCCCGTCTCGACCAGCACGATGTCGCCGACACGCAGCGCGCTGGCGGCAACCTCGTCATAGGCGCGGCCATCACCTTTGAGCCGTTTGGCCTGGAGTTCGGACTTGGTCGCGCGCAGCGACGCGGCCTGCGCCTTGCCGCGCCCTTCGGCCAGCGCCTCGGCAAAGGTGCCGAACAGCACCGTCAGCCAGAGCCAGACGACGAGTTGCAGCTTGAAACCGGTGGTGAGCCCGTCCTGCCCGATCACGAGCAGGACGGTCATCAGCGCGGCGACGACGGCGGTGACGAACATCACCGGGTTACGGATCAGCTGGCGCGGGTCCAGCTTGCGGAAGGCGTCACCGATCGCCGGACCGATCAGGTCCGCCGTGAACAGCGATTTGGTTTGCGTGCGTGCCATCAGGGCTTGTCCCGTCAGATTGTTTTGCCGCTGATCATCGCAAGATGATCGGCGATGGGACCGAGCGCCAGGCTCGGCAGGAAGGTGAGGCCACCGACGATCAGGATGATCCCGATCAGCAGGCCCACCCACAGCGCGCCCGTCGTCGGGAAGGACCCGGCGCTTTCCGGCGTGTGGGTCTTGGACGCCAGCGAGCCCGCGATGGCGAGCATCGGGACGATCACGAAGAACCGCCCCAGCCACATCGCGACACCCAGCAGCCCGTCATAATAAGGCGTGTTGGCCGTCAGGCCGGCAAAGGCCGAGCCGTTGTTCCCGACGCCGCTGGTGAACGCGTACAGGATCTCGGTGAAGCCGTGCGGCCCCTTGTTCAGCGGCCCGGCGAGCCCCGATGGAAGGACCGCGCTGAGCGCCGTGAAGCCCAGGATGACGAGCGGCAGGATGGCGATCGCCAGCACCGCCAGCTTCACCTCACGCCCCTCGATCTTTTTGCCGACATATTCCGGCGTGCGGCCGACCATCAGTCCGGCGACGAACACCGCCAGGATCGCGAACAGCAGGAAGCCGTAGATGCCCGCGCCGACGCCGCCGATCACGACCTCGCCCAGCTGGATGTTCAGCAGCGGGATCATGCCGCCAAGCGCCGTGAAGCTGTCGTGCATGCCGTTCACCGCACCGCAGGATGCGGCCGTGGTGACGACCGCGAACAGCGCGGACGCGGCCATGCCGAACCTGACCTCCTTGCCCTCCATGTTGCCGCCCGCGACGCCCAGCTGGTGGACGATTGGGTTGCCGGCCGCTTCCTGCCAGTAAGTGACGGTAACACCCGCCAGGAACAGGATGACCATGGCGGACAGGATCGCCCAGCCCTGCCGCGTGTTGCCGACCGCCTTGCCGAACGTCCAGGTCAGACCGAACCCGATGACGAAGATCGACAGCATCTGGATGAGGTTGGTAAGCGCGGTCGGATTCTCGAACGGGTGCGCGCTGTTCGCGTTGAAGAAGCCGCCACCGTTCGTGCCGAGCATCTTGATCGCTTCCTGGCTGGCTACGGGGCCGATCGCCAGCACCTGGCTGACGCCTTCCAGTGTCGTGATGTCGACGGTCCCGGCCATCGTCTGCGGCACGCCGCTGGCAGTGTAGAAGACCGTGAGCACAACGCAGAACGGCAGCAGCAGATAGAGCGTGACGCGCGTCGCATCCGCCCAGAAATTGCCGATCGTGGCGCTCGACCGCCGCGCGAAACCGCGGAACAGCGCAAACGCCAGCGCGATGCCCGTCGCGGCGGACAGGAAGTTGTGAATCGTCAGGCCGAACATCTGGGCAAGGTTCGACATCGTCGATTCCCCGCCATAGCTCTGCCAGTTAGTGTTGGTCGTGAAGCTGACGGCCGTGTTGAACGCCAGATGCTCCGACAGGCCGGGCAACCCCTGGGGGTTCCCGGGCAGCACGCCCTGCAGGCGCAGCACCGCATAGGTCAGCAGCATCAGCAGCGCGTTGAACGTCAACATGTGGAGCGTATAGCGCCGCCAGCCCTGCTCCTTGGCCGGATCGATGCCGGACAGCCGGTAGAAGCCGCGCTCCACCGGCCCGAGGACGAGGTGCAGCGGCGTACGGCGCCCTTCGTAGAGTGCGAAGAGGTAGCTGCCGACGGGCTTGGTCAACGCCAGCAGGATGCCGACGAAGCCGAGGATCAGGATCCATCCCTGGATGGTCATCAGGATGCGCTCCTTTCTAGAAGCGTTCGGGGCGGATCAGGACCGCCACGAGGTAAAGGAGGAGGCCGAGCGCGGTGATCGCGGCGAGCCAGAGATCGAGGTTCATGCGCGCGTCCTTGACATCATGCCGCGTCGCACAGCCGGACATAGGCCAGCGTCGCCGCCACCAGTCCGACCATGATCGCTATCCAGAGCAGGTCCTGCATCGTCGGTCCTTTGCGTTCAGAAAGCGGTGGTCAGCGACAGCACGATCGTGCCGTCGGCGATGCTGCCGGTGCCGTCCTGCCCCTTGCTGAAGCTGGGCTGGAGATAGGCGGCGTCGCGGCGCGAAATGTCCGTGTCGACATAGCTGACGTTCAGGGTCAGGTTCCGATAGGTCGCGTCCGCGCCCACCGCCCAGTCCCAATAGTCGCCGGTCGGCGTCACGCTGGTCGCGTTCGGGCCGAGCCCGTCATTGCCCCAGCTATGGCCGATATGCGCCTTGGCGGTGATCGGCGTACCGGTCAGCGCGACCGCGCCGTCGCCCGCCAGATACAGATTGTCCTCCTTGTCGCCCGCGTCGGTATAGACGCCGGCGGCGGCATCCGTGCCGGTCGCGTACCAGCGGCCGAGCGCCTGCTGCTTGGGGGCATAGGCAACGCTGGCGGTCAGCGTGGCGGCGCCGGCTGTGCCGGTCAGCTTGGCATAGGGTTCGGCGAAATCGGTCTTCGACGCGCCGCCGGGGTACATGTACCACACCAGCCCGACGTCGATCGTCGCGCTGTCGCCCAGCTTGTGCTTGTACCCGCCGATCAGGTCGAGTTCCATGTTGGACCCGCCGAACGTGCCCCAGCCGGACAGGTTAGACCCCCATGCGCCCACGTAGAGGCCGCTGGCGTGCGACACGGTCAGCCCGGCCTGCACGGCCATATCCTTGTCGGACTGCGACACGCCTCGGAATCGGTAGTCGGACACGATCGCGGCCGCGCCGTTGATCGTGATCGGCGACGGCGCGGCATCCTGCGCCGCGGCCGGCACGGCCACCCCGGCCAGCACTGCAAAAGCTGCAAATCGAAACGCGTTCATCTCTGTCCCCATCGTCCGATCCGCCCGGGTCATGGTCGACCGGCGAATCGTGAGGACAGTCAATTAGGCCCGCACCGCATAGGGTTTCGAGCCGGGCCGGAACCCGTCGCCATATGTTTCGCATAGTGTTTGCGACAACTTCGCGATCTCGCTCGCAAGGCGCAGGCGCAGCGGATGGACGGCATGGTGCAGGGTTTCCGGCGATGGCAGGAACCACTCCCAACCCCGTCATCCTGACGGACATCAGGATCCACTGTCATTACGCAGGCGGGTGTCTGAACCGTAGTGATAACGGATCCCGACTTTCGTCAGGATGGCGCCGGAAAGGCGGCATTCCAAGTTCGACGGATCAGGGCACAGACCGGCACCCCGCCCGCCGTCAGTCGATGCGGCGCTCGCCCTCGATCGACAGGCCGTAGCCGTCCAGCCCGACCAGCGTATGGTGCGTGTTGGTCAGCAGGATCATGCCCTTGACGCCCAGTTCGGTCAGGATCGACGCACCGACGCCATAGTCGCGCAGCGCCTCCATCTCCGCGACGGTCGCCTCGCCCGAACGGACGCGTAGTGCGGTGGTGAACGCGTCCTGGTCTGTGCTGTTGATGATGACGATCACGCCGGCGCCCTCCTCGCCGATGATCTCCATCGATCGCTGGAGCAGCCCGCCACGCCCGCTCAGATCGTTGAAGATATCGGCGAACGGCGACAGCGCGTGCATCCGCACCAGCGTCGGCTTGTCCGGGTCGATCACCCCCTTGGCCAGTACCAGCTGCTCGCTGTTGGTGGCGCGGTTCCAGAACGTCATCGCCTTCCAGTCGCCACCCCAATGACTGGCGAATTCCGCCTCCGCACGCTTTTCGACCAGATGGTCGTAGCGCCGACGATAGGCGATCAGGTCACGGATCGTCCCGACCTTCAGGTTGTGGTGCTGCGCGAAGGCGACCAGATCGTCCAGCCGTGCCATCGTGCCGTCGTCCTTCATGATCTCGCAGATCACGCCCGACGGGTTCAGGCCGGCCAGCCGCGCAATGTCCACCGCCGCCTCTGTATGGCCGGTGCGGACCAGCACGCCGCCATCCTTGGCGATCAGCGGAAAGACATGGCCCGGCGACACCAGCGCGTCCGCGCCATGGGCGGAGTCGATCGCGACGGCGATCGTGCGCGCGCGGTCGGCCGCGGAAATGCCGGTCGACACGCCCTCCCGCGCCTCGATCGATACGGTGAAGGCGGTGCCGTGGCGGGTTCCGTTCGCACGCGTCATGGGTTCCAGCCCAAGTTGCGTCGTCCGCTCGCTTGTCATCGCCAGGCAGATTAGGCCACGGCCGAACCGCGCCATGAAATTGATCGCGTCCGGCGTCGCCATCTGTGCCGGTATGATCAGGTCGCCCTCGTTCTCGCGATCCTCGTCATCGACCAGGATGATCATCCGCCCGTTGCGCGCCTCGTCGATCAGCTCCTCCGGCGACGAGAGGAAACCATGCCTGATATGCGCCAACGCGGTATTCATCCGTAGTATCCAGACTCGAGACAAGCTGCCGAAAAGCGAGCATATCGGCGCGCACCGCCATATCCGCAAGTCGCACCGCCCACCCCGCCGGGGTCCGGTACATTATGCCCACCAGTGCGCGGAAAACGAACGGCAACGGACGTCGCGGCTTGCAACCGTCACGCGAAATGGCGATGGCCCGAACATCGCAGGGCAGCCCGGAAGAACGCGCGCAATGACGAACACGCCCCCAGCGCCGCCGCGCACGAACCGTGGCAGCCAGACGTTGCTGCGCGGGCTGGACCTGCTCGACGTCGTGACCGAACGGTCGATGCGCGTGACCGAACTGTCGGACGTGATGGGCCTGACCCAGATCACGACGCGGCGCATCGTCCGGGCGTTCGTCGATCGCGGCTATCTTGCCCCCACGCGGGATGGCGGTGTCCGGCTGGGCGGTGCGCTGATGCGGCTCGGTTCGCTGGCGCGGGAACAGACCGACCTGCTGCGCGTCGCCCGGCCGGAGATTGCGGCCCTTTCCGCTCGCATCGGCCTGTGCGTCTTCGTTGGCCGCCGCGACGGTGATCAGGCGCTGCATCTCGATCGTGTCGCCGGACGGCAGCGGCTGGAAGTCGCCACCCGGCCGGGCGACCGCCGCCCCATCGCCGAAACCGGCCTCGGCAAGGCGTTGCTGCTCGATGACGACGCCGCATCGTGGGAGCGGCTGTTCGGGCAGATGACGGTCCGCGGGCCGATGGCGGCGTGGTTGCGGGGCATGGCCGAAAACGCGGCGGCCGGCATCGTCCTGCACCGCAGCGACGACGGCGGCTGCTCACGCTCGGTCGCCGCGCCGATCCGCGACGCGTCGGGCGCGATCGTCGCGGCGATCAGCGTCGCGACCGCCGCGCAATATCTCGGCGACGACGCCGTCGCCCGGATCGCGCCGGACGTCGCCACGACGGCCGCGGCGATCAGCCGTTCACTCGGCTGGTCGCCGGACGCGGCACACGATGAACCGGCCGGCGCCGCCTCCGGCACGAAACGTCGGTCGCCGCGACCCCGGCGGTCCGGCAATCCGGCCGCGTAAAGGCGTGCCCCCGGGGTGATCCCCGGGGGCACGCACGTCGCGCCCTACAGCTTGCCCGCCCCCGCATTGGCCAGGATCGTCTGCGCCAGCCCCTCGGTCGGGCGGGCCTGATAGGCGTAGAACAGCGCCGGATACCAGCGGGTGGCCGTCACCGCCGGGAAACGCGACAGCACCGACGCCTGCAGGTCGATCTCGACCCCGTTCAGCACGGTGCCGCTGGCGTAGAAGGTCGATGCGCACTGATCTTCCGAATAACCGATCGTGCGGCAGGCGGCCGTGCGCGCCGCGCTGATCGACGTGCCGGCCAGGTTGGTGGCGCCGGCGTCCGGTATTTGGAGGATGTTGTTCTCCGCATAGATCTTGCCGCTCTGCCCCACGGTCAGCGCGACGAGGAAATTATATGCGCTGCCGGCCAGGACGCCCTCGTACAGGTTGTTGTACACATGGACCTGTCCGTAGCGTACCCGCGGCAGCCGCTGGCGCAGGTTGCGGAAGATATTGTCGTGGAAGGTGACGCGCAACGCGGTCGGGTTTTCCGCGGCCGGGTTGGCCGTGTCGGTACCGCCGATCAGGAAACCCTTGTCGTGGTTGAAGAACAGGTTGTTCGACATCGTCACCAGATCGCCGTTGCGCGTGACATCGGCCAGCCCGTCATGATGCTGCACCTTGAAATCGGCACCGGAGAAATCGACCCCGCCCACCGTCTCGGTCCACACCGACGGGAAACGGTCGTCGGTCCGTGCGCCGTCGCTGAAACTGTTATGGTCGATCCACACCTTGCGCGCATATTGCACGGAGATGATGTCGTAGGCCGAGTTCCAGCGCCCGGTCGAATCGGTCGGGTCCCATTGCGGGAAGAAGTCGAACGAATCTTCGAACGCGATGTTGCGGATCACGATATTCTCGACCGGCGCGGCGCTGCTCGGGCCGATGTTCAGATTGCCGTTGATGATCCGTGCGCTGCCGCCCAGGCCCAGGATCGACGTGTTGGACGGGATGGCGATCTGCACGACCCGGCGCTGCTGCACGGCGGCACAGGCCCGGGCGCTTTCCGGCGCACCGGATACCGCGCGCGTACTGCCCCACACGGACGGGCGGAACGCCGCGTAATAAGCGGCATACAATGCCGTTTCGGTCGAATATCCATAAGTGGCCGACGCGCAGGAAGCGCGAACATAGTCGTCGCCGGTCTGCTCGCGCAGCTGGCGGTCGACGTTCAGGCTCACCGTGCCGCTGACGCGGATGATCTTCGGGCTTGCATCCAGCGTACCCGTCACGCTGCCGTCGTCGGCGATCGTCGCGGTGCCGCCGTACAGCGCCTGGAGCAGTTCGTTGCGGTTCGTGACGATGTAGGTCTTGGCGGCCGTCGCGCCTTCGCCACCGGTGGTGCCGCCCTGGGTCGATGCCCATCCGTCCGCACCGAGCGAGGAAACCGTCGTCGGTGTCGGTGTCGGCGGGGGGGTGGGTGTCGGCGTGGGTGGCGGGGTTGGTGTCGGTGTCGGCGCGGGACCGGCCACCGGCGGCGCGGGGAGGTCACCGGCCTCCTTGCCGCACGCCGAAAGCATCAGCACGGCCGTCAGTGACAGTAGCGGCAAGCGGAATCCACGCACCCTCATCATCCTTCTCCCTCACCGATCGGGTGTCGGCCGCAAAAGCCGCCCCGTCTCTGGCATCGGTAATGGTCGCGCATAATGTCCACCGGTGTCAATGGGTGGTCGTTCGACCGGAACGAAGTAGTTGGTCGCCGGCCCGGCACAGCGTCGCCTGTCCAGCTGGGGCATCGTGCGGATCGATATTCATGTTCGTGGCCGACGTTCGCGGCCCGGTCAAAAGCGACCGAGGACTGTCGGGACGAATACTGCCCATCTGGAAAAGACGATTGCCCCAAAGATAACGTCCGGTCACATATTGAAACTGCCGTGCGAATGTTGGAATGTTCCTCCGTGTCTCAAGCCGGGCATGACCTCCGCTGATCGGCGGACGCGGTCATGAGCCCGGATCGCATGGAAAGCCCGGACAACGGGCATCGAATGGAGAGGAACCGCGCATGCGTCACACCCCCCGCAGGTCGCGGAACGGACCCGGCCGTGGCCGGCCGCAGGCGACTTATCCGGACGAACGTCTGCACGTCTCCTGTCGTGCCGCCGTCGGGGCGCTGGTCGCCAGCCTCCTGCTGACCGGCACCGCCTTCGCCGCCCCGCGGACGGTAACGCCACTCGCCGACGGCTGGCGCTTCGTGCAGGCCGATCCCGAGGGCGCCGAACGGCCGGGCCTGGACGACCGCGCCTGGCAACCGGTGTCCGTCCCGCACGACTGGGCGATCGCCGGGCCGTTCCGCCGGGACGCGAAGGCGGCGGGCGAAAACGGCTTCCTGCCCAGCGGCGTCGCCTGGTACCGCCGCATGCTGGACGTGAAACCGCGCGC
Organism: Sphingomonas montana; assembly: GCF_001956315.1. Lineage (GTDB taxonomy): Bacteria > Pseudomonadota > Alphaproteobacteria > Sphingomonadales > Sphingomonadaceae > Sphingomonas_R > Sphingomonas_R montana. The sequence continues at coordinate 88,441 of NZ_KV887140.1, forward strand.
AGGCCGGCGAACCTTCATCGAATTCGACGGCATCATGGAACGCAGCGGCATCTGGGTGAACGGCCACCATGTCGGCTATCGCCCGATGGGCTATGTCGGCCAGCGCTACGACATCACGCGCCACCTTCGGGCGGACGCGCGCAACATGGTCGCGGTGCGTGCCGATACATCGGCGGCACCCTCGTCGCGCTGGTACACCGGGTCCGGCCTCTATCGCCACGTCCGCCTGATCGAAACGGGCGACGTCCACATTCCGCAGGGCGGCGCCTATGTCCGCACGCCGACGATCACCGCGGTTCGCGCGACCGCGGCGATGGCGATCGACGTGCGTAACGATGCTTCCATGCCGATGGCGGTCAGGATCGAAGTGGCGGTGACCGACCCGGACGGACGCGAAGTCGCGCGCCATGTTACGCCGGCCACCAGCATCGCCGCCGGCCGCGCTCTGACCGTGCCGGCGGACGTCGCGATCGCCAGCCCGCGCCGCTGGGACATCAGCGATCCCGCACTGTACCGCGCCACCGTCCGCGTGCTGGCCGCCGACGGAACCGTCCTGGACGATGAGGTCGTGCCGTTCGGCATCCGCGCGGCGCGGTTCGATCCCGCAACCGGTTTCTGGCTCAACGGCCGCAACCTGAAGCTGAAGGGCGTGGCCCTGCATCAGGACGGCGGCGCGGTCGGCGCGGCGGTTCCGCTGGCCGTCTGGCGACAACGGCTGACGGCGCTGAAATCACAGGGCGTCAACGCGATCCGGACCGCGCACAACGTCCCCGCCCCCGAATTTCTCGATCTTGCCGATCAGCTCGGCCTGCTCGTGATGGACGAACTGTTCGATCAGTGGAACGTCGCGAAGACACCGGAGGATTACCATCTGTTCTTCGGTGACTGGCACAAGCGCGATACGCTCGACATGGTGCGGCGCGACCGCAACCATCCCAGCATCATCCTGTGGAGCGCCGGCAACGAGATCCACGACACCGCCTATCCGGTGCAGGCGAAGGCGGCCCTGCGCAGCATCCTCGACATCGTGCATGCCACCGATCCGTCCCGCCCGGTCACCCTGGCGCTGTTCCGCCCCAACGTGACAAAGGACTATGAGAATGGCCTGGCCGACATGCTGGACGTCGTCGGCCAGAACTACCGCGAGAACGAACTGATCGCCGCCAGCCGGCAGAACCCGAAACGCAGCATCGTCGGCACCGAAAATGCGCATAACCGCTCGAACTGGCTGCCGGTGCGCGACTATGCGCCCTTTTCCGGCATGTTCCTGTGGACCGGCATCGATTATCTGGGCGAGGCTAACCGATCCGGCTGGCCGAATATCCAGAGCCCGTCGGGGCTGCTCGACCGCACCGGCCGGCAGAAGATCACCGGCATGGAACGCGAAAGCTGGTGGTCGGATCGCCCGGTGGTCCACGTCGTCCGCAATGCCGATCCGACAGCGGCCGGCCCGGCGACCGACGGCGCGGGCGGCCCGAACCAGCCGGCGCTGCCGACCATGATCGCCGTCGCCACGCCCAGGCCGAAGGTCGCGTTGTTCGACGACTGGACGCCCCAGGACCGCCGGCCCCATGACGAGACGATCGAGGTCTACAGCAACTGCCAGCGGGTCGAGGCCTTCCTCAACGACCGATCGCTCGGCACGCTGCCGATCAACCGGGATGCCTCGCCCCGCCGCTGGAGCGTCCGCTACGTGCCCGGTACGGTGCGCGCGCTGTGCCGCGATGCGGGGGGGGCGGGCGTGTCCGACAGCCTGCGGACCGCGGGCAGGCCGGTACGGATCGATCTGGTGGCGGATCAGCCGACGGTGGGTTCGGCGTTCGACGACCTGACCTATGTCCGCGCGCGGGTGGTGGATGCGGGCGGCGTCACGGTGCCCGACGCGACCCACCGGCTCCACTTCAAGGTTACCGGTGCCGGATCGCTGGTCGCGACCGACAACGCCTCCTCGACCGACCACACGCCCTTCCCCACGCCCGACCGCGCCGTCCAGGACGGCGTCGCGGTCGCCCTGGTCCGCGGTGCCGGAACGGGGCGGTTCGACGTCATCGCTACCGCCGATGGCCTGCTGCCGGGAACCGTGCAGCTGACCGCGACGCGCTGACTGCCTCAGTTGTGACTTGTGTCGCCACGACCATCACGACCGTCACGACGATTACGCCCCTCACGACCGTCATCCTGACGGAAGTCAGGATCCATTATCACTACGGCCGTGTCCGACCGAAACTGTAGTGATAATGGACCACAGCGTCCGCTGGGATGACGGTGGAGAAGGCAGCACATGTCTCCCCCACGTCGGAATAATAAGCGCCCCCCGCTCCGTCGCCGGTCCCAACCTGATGCGTTATCGGGCGTCATCCTCCTCGACCACGCTGACGACCTCGCCCGCCTCCGTCTCACCCCGCGCCCCGGCGAACGTCGCCCAGTCCCCTTCGCCGATACCCGGCGGTGGTCCCGCGATGCCGGTCGGCTCGTGCGACGGGTCGGTGCGCGCGCGATGCAGGTGGACCTTGGCGATCATGTTGGCCGATATCGGCGCGGTGATGAACAGGAACAGCGCGATCAGCAGTTCGTGCGCGCTCCAGATCCCATGTCGCGCCAGCGCATAGCCGACCGACGCAAGCAGCAGCGACCCCAGCCCCAGCGTCGTCGCCTTGGTCGGCCCATGCAGCCGCTCCATGGTCGTCGGCAGGCGGACCAGTCCCCAGCTGCCGATCAGCACGAACGCCCCGCCCAGCAGGATTAGCCCGGCCAGCATGCCGTCGACCATCCCGTTCATTCGACGATGTCCCCGCGCAGGATGAACTTGCAATAGGCGATGGTGCTGACGAACCCGACCATCGCCAGCAGCAGCGCCGCCTCGAAATAGGTCGTGTTGCCGCCCAGCATGCCGATCAGCACGATCAGCGCGATGACGTTGATGACCATCGTGTCGATCGCGATGATCCGGTCGCCCGGCGTCGGCCCGCGGAACAGCCGCCAGCCGTTGCACAGCAGCGCGATCGCGACCGCGACCGATGCGATGCGGAGCGCCCATTCGGTCATGCGAACACCCGCAGCAGCCGTGCTTCGTACCGCGCCTTGATCCGCGCGACTTCCGCGTCGGGGTCGGCCACGTCCAGCGCATGGACCAGCAGGTGCCGGCCATCTGCCGATATGTCCGCCGATACCGTGCCCGGCGTCAGGCTGATCGTGCCGGCCAGGACGGTCACCGCCTCCGGCGTGGTCAGCGCGATCGGGATGGTCAGCCAGCGGGATCGCAGGTCGCGGTTGCGCCGGAACAGGATCAGCCGGGCGACTTGAAAATTCGCGACGACGATATCGTACAGCACGATGCAGACATATCCGGCCAGCGCGCGGCCGAACCGCACGCGCGGCCGATCCGGCCAGAACGGTTCGGTGAATTTGGGCAGGACCACGCCCACCACCGCCCCCAGCACGACCCCGCCGACGGTCACCGCATTGGCCATCAGCAGCCAGACGACCAGCAGCATCGCCGACAAGGCCGGATGGGGCAGCAGCCACCGCATCATCGCGCCGGACCCAGCACGGCCAGGCTGTAGCGGTGCGGCGCGAACAGCTGCGCCGCCGCCGCCTGCGCCTGCGCCGTGGCCCAGCCGCCACCCAATGTCAGGACGCCCAGCAGGGCCACCAGCGCGAGCGGCGCGGCGAAGTCGGCCCGCGACCGCACGGGGCCGGCGACCGGATCCGCGCCGTCCGCCTTCCAATAGATCGCGCTGCCGCTCCGCGCGAACCCGATCACGCCGATCAGCGTCGTCCCCAGCACCGTCGCCCACAGGATCCACCAATAGGGCGTCCCGGCCACGGCCTGCAGGATGAACAGCTTGCCGACGAAGCCGGACAGCGGCGGCAGGCCGACCGCGGCGATCGCGGCGGCCAGGAACAGCAGGCCCGCCGCCTGTTGCCCGGCGAAACGCGGGCCGGCGACGGCCGCGTCGGCATAGGGGCCGCGCCGCCGCTGCGTTACATCCGCCATCAGGAACAGCGCCGCCCCTGCCAGCGTCGCATGCACCAGGTAGAACAGCGCCGCCGCCGTCGTGGCCTCCGTCCAGCACGCGACCGCTAGCAGCAGCGTACCCGTCGATCCCAGCAACCCGAACGCCGCCTGTTCGCGCATCCCCCGCGCGGCCAGCACGCCGGCAAAGCCGACGATCGCGGTCAGGACGGCGGCGGGCATCAGCCAGGGCGCCGGCACCCAGGCGGCGGCCCCCGCGCCCGCACCGAAGATCAGCGGCACGGTCCGGATCATCGCATAGACCCCGACCTTCGTCATGATCGCGAACAGTGCCGCCACCACCGGCGCCGTCGCGGTATAGGTGCGCGGCAACCACAGATGCAGCGGCACGACGGCGGCCTTCAGCGCGAACACGGTCAGCAACAGCAGCCCGGCGATCCGCACCAACCCCTGATCCGCCATTCCCAACGCCGCCACCCGCCGCGCCAGGTCGGCCATGTTGAGCGTACCCGTCAGGCCGTAGAGCAGCCCCAGCGCGATCAGGAACAGCGCCGATCCGACGATGTTGACGATCACATAGCCGACCCCCGCCTTCAGCCGGGCCGCCCCCTGCCCATGTAGCATCAGGCCGTAGGACGCGATCAGCAGCACTTCGAAGAACACGAACAGGTTGAACAGGTCGCCGGTCAGGAACGCGCCGTTCAACCCCAGTAGCTGGAAATGGAACAGCGGGTGGAAATGCCAGCCCTTGCGGTCCATCGCTGTGACCACCGCATGCACCATCACGACCAGCGCCAGTGCGGCCGCCAGCACCAGCATGATCGCCGTCAGCCGGTCGATCACCAGCACGATGCCGAACGGCGCGGGCCAGCCGCCCAGCGGATAGGCGCGGATCGCATCGTCCTGCGCCACCCCGAACAGCGCGAGTGCGGCGCCCAGCATCGCGACACATCCCGCCAGCGACAGCGCCACGCCAACGCGCCTCCGCCGCCGCATCGCCAGCAGGGCGAGCGGCGCGACGATCGTCGGGATCACGATCGGCGCGATCACCAGATGATCGAGCGCGGTCACGCCGCGTCCCCTTCGTCGCGACCGTCGGCGATCCCGTCCACCTGGTCCGACCCGCTTTCCAGGAAACTGCGCAGCGACAGGACCACCACCAGCGCCGTCATGCCGAACGTGATGACGATCGCGGTCAGCACCAGCGCCTGCGGCAGCGGATCGGCATGGTCGGTCACGCCTTTCGCGAACAGCGGCGGCCGATCGACCACCAGCCGGCCGATCGCGAACAGGAACAGGTTCACCGCATAGGACAGCAAGGTCAGCCCCAGCACGACCTGGAACGTCCGCCCACGCAGCGCGAGATACACGCCGCCCGCCGTCAACACGCCGATCGCGCTGGCGATCAGGAATTCGAGGCTCATCATGCGGCATCCTCGTCATGCCGATCGCTGGCGCGGGCCGCGCGTTGCGCGACATGGCTCAGCTGCTGCAACGCCATCATCACGGCCCCCATCACGACGCAGGCGACGCCGGTGTCGAACAGCATGGCGGTCGCCAGTTCGAACTCGCCGATCAGCGGCAGGTGGAAATAGCCGAAGCTGCTCGACAGGAACGGCGCACCGAACGCCAGCGACCCCAGCCCCGTCGCGACCGCGATCAGCACGCCCGACGCGATCAGCGGATGCTCGCCGATCCGTCGCCGCTCGTCGGTCCAGTCGAACCCGGACGCGAGATATTGCAACAGGATCGCAATTGCGAACAGCAGCGCGGCGACGAAGCCGCCTCCCGGCTGATTATGCCCGCGCAGGAAGATGTATATCCCGACCAGCAACCCCAGCGGCAGCAGCAGCCGCGTCGCCATCACGAACATCATCGGGTGGCGCTCGGGCGAATGCGGCATGTCCTTGCGCCACGCGCGCAACCGGCGGCCGGCGGCCCCCCGCGCGGCCGGTTCGAGCAGCGCGTAGATCGCCAGCCCGGCAATGCCCAGCACGATGATCTCCCCCATCGTGTCGAATGCACGGAAATCGACCAGCGTCACGTTCACCACATTGGTGCCGCCGCCCCCGGAATAGCTGTTGGCCCAGTGATAGGCGGAGACGGAATCCCGCACCGGGCGGGTCATGATCGCCCATGCCGTCCATCCCGTACCGATGCCGGCCACGATGCCCAGCGCCCCGTCGCGCAGCCGGCGGGGCGTGCCGGACAGCCGTCGCGGCGTCTTGGGCAACAGGTGCAGCGCGAGCAGCAGCAGCAGGATCGTCACCACTTCCACCGCGATCTGGGTCAGCGCCAGGTCCGGGGCGGACAGCCGGACGAACAGCAACGCCATGACGAGCCCGATGACGCTGATGAACACCAGCACCAGGAACCGGTGCCGGTGCGCGACGACGACCGCCAGCGTGGCCGCGATCAGCGCGAACCACGCGACGATCGCGACCGGCGATGCCGGCAGCGTGGTCCGCGTGCCGGTAGCCATGCCGCCGGGCGTCATCGTGCCGTCGATCCCCAGCAGCACCGCCACCGCGAACAGCATGAACAGATAGCGTTGCAGCGAGGCGACATGCACCGCCAGCATAGCGCGCCGCACGTGCGTGACGACGGCGGCCATCGTGGCATCGAACATCCGCTTCGCGTCCGGCAGGCCACCGGCCGGCAGTATCGCCGCCAGCGCACGATGCCGCCACAGCAGCAGCGCCCCGGCCACGACTGCGGTGATGCTCATCGCCAGCGCGGGATTGACGCCGTGCCACAGCGCGAGATGGAGCACAGGCGCGGTGCCGCCGGTCACCGCCCCGCCCGCCGCCGTCACCAGCGGCCCCGCGATCGTCATCGGCAACAGCCCCAGCAGGATCGCGATCGCGACCAGCACCACCGGTGGCCCGAGCATCGCCAGTCCCGGATCGTGCGGCCGCGCCACGGCACCCGTCCGCGTCGGTCCACAGAACAGGGCGAGCGCATAACGCAGCGAATAGGCCACCGACAGCGTCGCGGCCAGCGTCGCCAGCACCGGCACGAGCAACGCCTGCCCCGCAAAGGCGATGTGTGCGCTCTCCTCCAGCATCATCTCCTTCGAGATGAACCCGCCGAGCGGCGGCAGCCCCGCCATCGCCGCCGCCGCCAGCGTGCCGAACGTCGCGGTCACCGGCATAAGCGCGGCGAGCCCGCCCAGCCGGCGGAGATCGCGCGTGCCCGTCTCATGATCCACGATACCGGCATTCATGAACAGCGCGGCCTTGAACGCGGCGTGGTTCAGCATGTGGAAAAGCGCCGCGGTCGCCGCAGCACCCGTCCCGAACCCCAGCAGCATGACCATCAGCCCCAGCTGGCTGATCGTCGAATAGGCCAGGATCGCCTTCAGGTCGTGGCGGAACAGCGCGACCCCCGCGCCGAACAGCATCGTGACCAGCCCGGTCGTCGTGACGAGGTAGAACCAATAGTCGCTCCCCGCCAGCACCGGCCACAGCCGCGCCAGCAGGAACACACCCGCCTTCACCATCGTGGCGGAATGGAGGTACGCGCTGACCGGGGTCGGCGCGGCCATCGCGTGCGGCAACCAGAAATGGAACGGAAACTGCGCCGATTTGGTAAAGGCACCCAGCAGCACGAGCAAGAGAATGGCGGGATAGAGCGGCGACGCCTGCACGATATCGGCCCGCATCAGGATCGTCGCCAGTTCATAAGATCCCGCCGCCTGCCCCAGCAGCAGCAGCCCCGCGATCAGCGCCAGCCCCCCGCCGCCGGTCACCGCCAGCGCCATCCGCGCGCCCTGCCGCGCATCGGCCCGGTCGCGCCAGAACCCGATCAGCAGGAACGACGACAGGCTGGTCATCTCCCAGAACAGCAGCATCAGCAGCACATTGTTCGACAGTGCGATCCCGACCATCGCCCCCTGGAACAGCATCAGGCAGGCAAGGAACCGTCCGGTCGCCTCATCCTTTGCCAGATACCCCTGCGCATAGACCGTGACGAGCGACCCGATCCCCAGGATCAGCCCCGCGAACAGCAGGCCGAGCGGATCGAGCCACAGGCCGAGATCGAGCCCGATCGCCGGGATCCAGGCGATCCTGTTCACGATCACCGTACCCGCCAGCACGGTCGGTGCCGCCGCCGCCAACAGTACGAACCCGGCGACGCTCGTCCCGATCGCGATCGCGAACTGCACCCCGCGCCCCGCGCGCGCGCAGGCCGCCAGCGCCCCGGCGGCCAGGAACGGCAAGATCGTCAGGACGAACAGGATCATCAAATCTGGTCTCTCGGCACAGCCGACCCGTACTCCATCACGCGCCGGAATAGCGACCCGTCATCGACCGTCGCCACGGTACGATATCCTCCGAAGACGCACGAAATACCGGGTACGCCAACCCGATGATTGGGTTCGGAACCGTCCATCCCGTGCGAAGCCGGAAGGGCCGCAGTCCAATCTGCGCGCCAGCTTGCCGGCAGTCGAAAGGCTTGGCATGGACGGCTTGCCCGCACCCGGTTGCCGAAAGCAGGTCCCATGACGTTCCGACCCCAGACCGTCGATATCATTGTCTATCACAACCCCGCATGCGGCACGTCGCGCAACGTGCTGGGCCTGATCCGCAACGCCGGCATTGAACCGCACGTCGTCGAATATCTCAAGACGCCCCCGTCGCGCGCGCTGCTTGTCGATCTGATCCGCCGGGCCGGCATGGCGCCCCGCGATCTGCTGCGCGAGAAGGGAACGCCCTTCGCCGAACTGGGCCTGGACGACGCCGCGCTCTCCGACGATGCGCTGCTCGATGCGATGCTGGACCACCCGATCCTCATCAACCGCCCGCTCGTCGTCGCGCCGCTCGGCGTGAAGCTGTGCCGGCCGTCGGAGACGGTCCTCGACCTGCTGCCCGAACCGCAACGGGACGCGTTCGCCAAGGAGGACGGCGAACCGGTCGTCGATGCGTCGGGCAGACGCGTCGCCTGATGCCGCCTACGGCTTCGGGTGGAACCGCGCAGCCCGACGTCCGCCCGGCCATGATCTTACGCCAACGTCATCGCGCGCGACCTCCCCATGGCTGCACCTCCCGGCGCGGAAGGGCATCCGCATCGGCCGGGATCGCTGAGCGTCCCGCACCAGATCGTCCGGGTCGAGACCCCGCGATCACTGCCGCAGCGCACGCTCGTGCGGCAGGATGCAGCCGGAAATCCATTCGATAACATTGTTACAGGACACAGGTTGCCCGAGTCGCGGCGCTCAGGCCGGGTCGACATTGTTCAGCGTCGCCATTGCCTGGCGCAGGTGCGGCGCGTCGATCATCCGTCCGTCCAGCTGCAACGCGCCGACGCCGGGTTGCGCGGCAAAGGCGTCGACCACCGCCCGCGCCCGCGCGACCGTTTCGGCGTCGGGTGTGAAGGCCGCGTTGATGACCGGCACCTGCGCCGGGTGGATCGCCATCATGCCCGTAAAACCATCGCGGTATCCCCGCGCCGCATAGGCCGCCAGGCCGGCGCCGTCGCCGATCGCGGGATAGACGGTCTCGATCGCCGTCACCCCCGCGGCATGCGCCCCGAACAGCAGCAGTGCGCGGACCATCTGGTAGGGCGCGGTATAGGATCCGTCCGGTTCCCGACTGGTCGCGGCCCCGATCGCGGCGGGCAGGTCCTCCGCCCCCCAGGTCAGTCCGCACAGCCGTTCCGCAACCGAAGCATATTCGCCCAGCGTGAAGATCGCGGCCGGAACCTCCGTTGCGATCGGCAGGATCGGCGGGCAATCCGCCCCGACCGCACGCACCAGCGACAGGATTTCGGCCGGCCCGGTAACTTTCGGCACCATGATCGCGTCGGCGTGCCGCGCGACCATCAGGTCCGCGTCCAGCGTTCCGGCATCTAGCGGGTTGATCCGCACCATCCGCACCACGTCGCGCGGTCCGTCCGCCGGCCCCGCCAGCCAGTCCGCCACCGCCCCGCGCGCCAGCGCCTTGCGCGCCGCCGAAACCGAATCCTCCAGGTCCAGGATGATCGCATCCGCCCCGCTCGCCGCCGCCTTCGCGAACCGTTCCGGCCGGTCGCCCGGCACGAACAGCAGCGACCGCAACCTCATGCCGGCCGCCGCCGCAGCAGCGCGGTCCGCAGGCAGCGGCAGACGACCTCGTCGCGCTGGTTGGTCAGTTCGTGCGTGAATGTCACGATCCCCGCCTCGGGCCGCGACCGGCTGTCCTTCAGCGCGGTCACCACCGTCTCGGCGCGCATCGTATCGCCGATGAACACCGGCTTGGGCATCACCAGCGCGTCATAGCCCAGATTGGCGACGAGCGTGCCCAGCGTCGTATCGCCGACCGACAGGCCGACCATCAGCGCGAAGGTGAAGGTGCCGTTGACGACGATCTGCCCGAACTCGCTTGCCCTCGCGGCCTCCGCATCCAGATGCAACGGCTGCGGATTATGCGTCATCGTCGAAAACAGCAGATTGTCGGTCTCGGTCACCGTCCGGCGGATCTCGTGCGCGATCCGGTCGCCCACCTGCCATTCGTCATACCAGCGCCCGGCCATCAGTCGTCCTTCTCGATCTGCACGAGCAGCATGCCCTCGCTCACCTGCCCGCCGTCGACCGCATGGAGCGCGGTGACGACGCCATCGAACGGCGCAGTCAGACCATGCTCCATCTTCATCGCCTCCAGCGTCACCAGCTTCTGCCCCTTCGTCACCGCCATCCCTTCGGCCACGTCCACCGCGATGATCCGCCCCGGCATGGGTGACAGGATCGCCCCGTCGCTCGCGCCGATGCCTTGTGGTCCGCCCGGCCGATACGCCGTGAATAGTCGGGTGACGCCGTCCTCCGTCACGGCCCACCCGGCGTCGATCCGCACCGCCTTCGGCCCGCCGCCACCCAGACCGTGCTCGCCCGCACCCTGGCGTTCGGCGAGCAGCACGTCATGCGCCTTCCCCCCTTCCGCAAGCCGCACCACCGTGGGCGCGGCATCGCGATTGAGTCGGAAGCCCTGTCCCCCCCGCCCGTTATGGTCGGCGTGCCGCCCGGCATGACGACGACCGGGCCCGCTGCCGCCGGTGCCATCCTCGAAAACGGATCGCGCAACGACCTGCAGTACTGCGTCGGACGGCTGGGCAACGGGAATCAGCGCCGCCCCCTCGGCGGCGATCAGCCCGGTGTCGATCTGCCCGGCTGCGAACCGCGCATTCCGCAGCGCCAGCGTCAGGAAACCCGCATTGGTCTTCACAGGCCAGCAGCGGGTTCGTGCCGTCATCCGCTCCAGATTGTCGATTGCCTGCGCCCGCGTCGGCGCATGCGTCACCAGCTTGGCGATCATCGGGTCGTAATATGTCGACACGGTATCGCCCTGGCGGACGCCTGTCTCGATCCGGGCCTTCCGACCGCGATGGAAGTTCGGCAGATCGAGATAGTCGAGCCGACCGATGCTGGGCAGGAACCCCGTCGCCGGGTCCTCGGCATATAACCGCGCCTCGATCGCCCAACCATTGATGGCCAGCTGGTCCTGGCGCTTCGGCAACCGCTCCCCGCTTGCCACGCGCAGCTGCCATTCGACCAGGTCGACACCGGTGATCTCCTCGGTCACCGGATGTTCGACCTGCAACCGCGTATTCATCTCCATGAACCAGATCCGGTCCGCCCGAAGCCCCTCGCTCGCGTCCGCGATGAACTCGATTGTCCCCGCCCCGACATACTCGACCGCCTTGGCCGCACGCACCGCCGCGTCGCAGATCGCCGCGCGCGTCTCGGCATCCATGCCCGGCGCGGGCGCTTCCTCGATCACCTTCTGGTGCCGCCGCTGCAACGAACAGTCGCGCTCGAACAGGTGGACGACGTCGCCATGCGTGTCGCCGAACACCTGCACCTCGATATGGCGTGGCGACAGGATGTACTTCTCGATCAGCACGTCGGTATTGCCGAATGCCGCCGCCGCTTCGCGCTGGCAGGAGGCGAGCGCATCGTCGAACGCGGCCGGCTCGTCCACGCGCCGCATCCCCTTGCCACCGCCCCCCGCCACCGCCTTGATGAGCACCGGATAGCCGACCGCATCGGCCTCCGCCCGCAACCGCGCCGGCGTCTGGTCCGCACCCAGATAGCCCGGCGTCACCGGCACGCCCGCCGCAATCATGCGCTGCTTGGCGGCATCCTTCAGCCCCATCGCGCGGATGCTGTCCGGTCGCGGCCCGACCCAGACCAGCCCGGCCTCGATCACGGCTTCCGCGAAATCGGCATTCTCCGACAGGAAACCGTAGCCGGGGTGGATCGCCTCCGCCCCCGTCGACAGTGCCGCGGCAATGATCCGCTCGCCGACCAGATAGCTCTCCCGCGCCGGCGATGCGCCGATATGCACGGCCTCGTCGGCCTGCGCGACATGCAGCGCCTGCGCGTCGGCTTCCGAGAAGACGGCAACCGTGCGGATCCCCAGCGCCCGTGCGGTCCGGATGATCCGGCAGGCAATCTCGCCGCGATTGGCGATCAGAAGCGATGCGATCATGCGGCTACATCCTGAACACGCCGAACGCGGTGCGTTCGGGAATCGGGGCATTCAACGTCGCGGCCAGCGCTAGGCCCAGCACGTCGCGGGTCTGCGCCGGATCGATGATTCCGTCGTCCCACAGCCGTGCGGTCGCGTACCACGGGTTGCCCTCGTCCTCGTACTTTGCACGGACCGGCGCCTTGAACGCCTCCGCCTCTTCCGCGGTCCAGTTGTCCGCATCGCGGTGGACGGTCGCCAGCACCGACGCCGCCTGCTCGCCGCCCATCACGCTGATCCGACTGTTCGGCCAGCTGAACAGGAAGCGCGGCCCGTACGCACGCCCGCACATCCCGTAATTCCCCGCGCCGAAGCTGCCGCCGATCAGGATCGTGATCTTCGGCACGGTCGCGGTCGCGACCGCGGTGACCAGCTTCGCGCCATGCTTGGCGATCCCCTCCGCTTCGTACCGCCCGCCGACCATGAAGCCGGAGATATTCTGCAGGAACAGCAGCGGGATCCGCCGCTGGCAGGCCAGTTCGATGAAATGCGCGCCCTTCTGCGCACTCTCGCTGAACAGCACACCGTTGTTCGCGAGGATCGCGACGGGCATCCCATGAACATGCGCGAACCCGCAGACGAGGCTCGTCCCGTACAGCGCCTTGAACTCGTGAAACTCGGACGCATCGACGATCCGCGCGATCACCTCGCGCACATCGTAGGGCGCCCGCACGTCGGCCGGCACGATCCCGTACAGCTCCTTCGCATCGAACGCCGGCGGCCGCGGCTCGGCTACGTTCACCGGCGCCGGCACCTGCGGCGGCAGCATCGACACGATATCGCGCACGATCGCCAGCGCGTGATCGTCATCCTCCGCGACATGATCGACCACGCCCGACCGCCGGCCATGCGTATCCGCCCCGCCCAGCTCCTCGGCTGAGATCACCTCGCCCGTCGCCGCCTTGACCAGCGGTGGCCCGGCCAGGAAGATCGTCCCCTGCCCGCGTACGATCACCGTCTCGTCCGACATCGCCGGCACATAGGCCCCGCCCGCGGTGCAACTCCCCATCACGCACGCGATCTGCGGGATGCCGAGCGCCGACATCTGCGCCTGGTTGAAGAAGATCCGCCCGAAATGCTCGCGGTCCGGAAACACCTCCGCCTGATGCGGCAGGTTCGCGCCGCCGCTGTCGACCAGGTAAAGGCACGGCAACCGGTTCTCCTGCGCGATCTCCTGCGCGCGCAGATGCTTCTTCACGGTCAGCGGATAGTAGGTCCCGCCCTTCACCGTAGCATCGTTGCACAGGATCATGCACTGCCGCCCCGCGACGCGCCCGATGCCCGCGATCACCCCCGCGCCCGGCACCGCATCGTCATACAATCCGTTCGCGGCGAGCTGGCCGATCTCCAGAAACGGCGATCCCGGATCGAGCAACCGCTCCACCCGGTCACGCGGCAACAGCTTGCCCCGCCCCGCATGCCGCTCCCGCGCCGCCGCACTCCCGCCCAGCGCCGCCTTCGCGACATCGCCGCGCAGCCGCTCGACCAGCGCCCGGTTATGCGCCGCGTTCGCGCGAAACCCTTCGGTCTCCGGCGAGAGCGCGGAAGTCAGGACCGGTGCGCTCACTGCATCACCTTCGGCGGCGCCCCGATCAGTTCGCGACCGATCAGCATCCGCCGGATCTCGTTCGTGCCCGCCCCGATGTCGAGCAGCTTGGCGTCGCGCATATAACGCTCGACCGGCCAGTCCTTGGTATAGCCCGCCCCGCCCAGCGCCTGGATCGATTCCAGCGACACCTTCACCGCATTCTCGCTCGCCAGCAGGATCGCACCGGCCGCATCGAACCGCGTCGTGCGCCCCGCGTCGCAGCTCCGCGCCACCGCATAGACATAGGCCCGCGCCGAATTGAGCGCGACATACATGTCGGCCACCTTCGCCTGGATCAGCTGGAATTGGCCGATCGCCTGCCCGAACTGCTGCCGCTCGCGAACATAGGGGATCACCACGTCCAGGCACGCCTGCATGATGCCCAGCTGGATCCCGGCCAGCACCGCGCGCTCGTAATCCAGCCCCGACATCAGCACGCCGACGCCGCCATTCTCCGGCCCCATCACCGCGTCGGCCGGCACTTCGCATCCGTTGAACACCAGCTCCGCGGTCGGCGATCCACGCATGCCCATCTTGTCGATCTTCTGCCCGATGCTGAAGCCGGCCATGTCGCGCTCGATCAGGAACGCCGTGATGCCGCGGCTCCCCTCGCCCGTCTTGGCATAAACGACCAGCGTGTCGGCATAGGCCGCGTTGGTGATCCAGAACTTCGTCCCGTCCAGCACATAGCCGCCATCGGTCTTGCGCGCGCGCAGCTTCATCGAGACCACATCGGACCCGGCCGAAACCTCCGACATCGCCAGGCTCCCGACATGCTCGCCGGAAATCAGCTTGGGCAGATATTTCGCCTTCTGCGCCGCATTGCCCCACCGGCTGATCTGGTTGACGCACAGGTTGCTGTGCGCGCCGTAGCTGAGGCCAACCGATGCCGACGCGCGCGACACTTCCTCCACCGCGACGACATGTTCCAGATAACCGAGCCCCAGCCCGCCGTCCGCCTCCGCCACCGTGATGCCGTGCAGGCCGAGCGCACCCATGGCGGGCCACAACTCTTGCGGGAACCAGTCGTCCGCATCGATCCTTGCTGCCAGCGGCGCAATCTGTTCGGCGGCAAAACGCTGCGTCGTTTCGCGGATCATGTCCGCGGTCTCACCGAGTGCGAAGTCGAAATCAGGTGCCATGCGGCCTCTCCGGACATTGTTCTATTTTCCGTCGGTCTAGCACTTCGGCCGTCCGCGCAGAAATTGAAACCACGCGATGCATGGCATAGGTCCGGTCTATGATCGATCGCTACCTGCTGCGCTATTTCCTGGCCGTCCTCGATCAGGGCAATTTCACGCGCGCCGCGCTGCATGTCCGCGTGTCGCAACCCACGCTGTCGGTCGGCATCGCCAAGCTGGAATCGCTGCTCGGCTGCCCGCTGTTCCACCGGACCAACCGGCGGGTCGAACTGACCGCCGCCGGCACGCGCTTCGCGGGCCATGCCCGGCGGATCGAGGCGGAATTCGCCGCCGCCGAACGGTCGGTGCGCGACACCGCCGCCGTCCGCCACGTCCGGCTGGGCATCGTGCCCACGCTGCCGTCGCGCTGGATCGAACGGGCGCTCCGTGCGGCACGCGCCGCGGGCACACCCGACCGGCTGGAGATCGTCGAGGGCCGCGCGCGCGATCTGCGGCCGCGGCTCGAACGCGGCGCGCTGGACGCCCTGCTCTGCCGTCTGGACGACGATGCCGACCCGCTGTTCACCGAATCCTACGCCGTGGCGATGGCCGCCGATCACCCGCTCGCCGACCGCACCATGGTCGATGCGCAGGATATCGCCGCCGAACCGATGATCGTGCGCCGCCAGTGCGAGGCATTGGCCGACGTCAGCCGTTTCTTCACGCTGCGCGGCGTCCGCCCGTTCATGGCCGCCCGCACCACCAGCGACGACCGTGCGGTCGCCTATATCCGTGCTGGACTGGGCGTCACCGTCATGCCGCGCTGCTTCGCCGATCCGGGTATTGCGATGCCCGCACTCGCCGGGTTCGATCTTTGCCGCAGGATGGGATTCATGGTCGCCCCCGCCGCCGCGTCGCGACTGGCGGACAGCGAGGGCTTCCGGCTGTTCGGCACCGCGATCCGCTCGGCCCATGCCGAGACGGATCACGGGCTGGCCTGACCCGATCGCGACAGGAGGCAGCCGATTGACGATCCGGTGCGTTGCCTGCCCGAACGACCATGATCGGACTGACCCATGCATATCGACCTGACCGGCAAGACCGCGATCGTAACCGGTTCGACGGAGGGGATCGGCTATGCCATCGCCGCCGGTCTGCGCGACGCGGGGGCCGGCGTCGTCATCAACGGCCGCACCCTTCAGAAGGTGGAGGCCGCCGTCGCGCGGCTGAAGGGCGAACCGGGTGGCCCGGGCGGCGACGTGCGCGGGGTGGCGGCCGATCTGGCGACCAGCGACGGGCACGACCGGCTGGTCAAGGCGATCCCGGCGGCCGACATCGTGGTCAGCAACCTCGGCATCTTCCAACCCGCCGACTTTTTCGATACCGACGACGCGACATGGGACCGGCACTGGCAGGTCAATGTCATGGCCGGCGTCCGGCTGGCACGCGCCTATCTGCCGGGCATGGAATCCAAGGGCTGGGGACGCTTCATCATGCTGGCGTCCGAATCGGCGTTCAACATCCCCGTCGAAATGATCCACTACGGTGTCAGCAAGACCGCTGACGTGGCGCTGGCCCGCGGCCTGGCGAAGCGGATGGCGGGCACCGGCGTCACGGTGAACGCCGTCCTGCCCGGCCCGACGCTGTCCGAAGGGGTGGAGGCGATGCTCGAGGAAGAACGCGCGCGGACTGGCTTGCCGATCGCCGACGTCGCCGCCGAGTTCGTCAACAACCACCGGCCGAGTTCGATCATCCGCCGCGCCGCCACGGTCGATGAGGTCGCCAACATGATCGTCTACGTCGCGTCGAACCAGGCATCCGCGACCACCGGTGCCGCCCTCCGCGTGGACGGCGGGGTGATCGACACGCTGATGTAGGGCTCGGACCAGCATGCCCCGGGGCTGGTTGGCAGCACATGTTCGGTTCGGTTCGAACGAACCGCGTATGACCTGAGCCGGGGCATGATCGGTGAGGGTCGGTTTCGACCATTTCCGCCCTTGCCGTCGTCATCCCGGACTTGATCCGGGATCCATTATCACTCCCGCGAGGCCAGCCACAGCCGGAGTGATAATGCTTCCTGACCTTCGTCAGGACGACGACGGATGACGCGAAAGCAGCGTCTGTGAAACTTGATTACGACAGATCTGATTCACTGGATCGGACGGTGAGGAGTTGACAATGCCTCGCATTAGCGGCCTTAGAGCATAAGCCGCTCCGCCCGAGGTATCCGTCATCCAGCCTGCCCCCGCCCGTCCGCTCAAGGCCAAGCGCAAGTGGCGCGGCTGGTGGCTGAAACAGCTGCACAGCTGGCACTGGGTCAGTGCGGCCGTGTCACTGGTCGCGATGCTACTGTTTTCGATCACGGGCATCACGCTGAACCATGCGGGGTCGATCGCCGCAAAGCCCGTTGTGATGACCAGCACAGGCGTCCTGCCCGCACCGCTGCGCGCCGCGCTGCCCGCCGCCCCTGCTGCCGACGCGCCCCTGCCGCCACCGGTCGCGGCCGCGGTCGATCACGCGGTCGGGCTCAATCCCGCCGGTCGCCCGGCCGAATGGTCGGAGGGCGACGTCTATGTCGCGATGCCGCGGCCGGGCGGCGACGCGTGGGTCAGCATCGATCGCGCCAGCGGCCGGATCAGCGCGGAAACCACCGATCGCGGCTGGATCTCCTACCTGAACGACCTGCACAAGGGCCGCAACGCCGGCGCCACATGGTTCTGGTTCATCGATATCTTCGCCGCCGCCTGCATCCTGTTCACGCTGACCGGCCTGCTGCTGCTGCAACTCCATGCGCGGCACCGTCGGCTGACCTGGCCGATCGTCGCGGCCGGGCTTGCCGTCCCGGTCGTCATTGCCATCCTGTTCGTCCATTGAGGGGTCCCGTCATGCGTCCATCGTCATTCCTGCTCGTCGCCGGGGTCGTTGCGGCCCCCGCCACCGCGGGCACGATCAGCGTCACCATCCCGCGGCTCCCCGTCGCCGAATATCACAAGCCCTACATGGCGATCTGGCTGGAACCCGCCGGCGGGGGTGCCGCCCGCACGCTGGCCGTGTGGTACGATGTCAGGAAGGGCGGCAACGAGCCCGGCACCAAATGGCTGTCCGACCTGCGCGCCTGGTGGCGCAAGGGCGGCCGCAGCCTGGCGCTGCCCGCCAACGGCGTCAGTGGTGCCACCCGCGCGCCCGGCCGCTACATCCTTACGCTGCCGACCGACCTGAAACCGGGCGCCTATGTCCTGAACGTGGAGGCCGCGCGCGAAACCGGCGGGCGTGAACTCGTGACCGTGCCGGTGACGGTGCCGAACGGCGCCGCGCAGGCCACCGGCAAGACCGAACTCGGCGCCGTCACCCTTTCCGCCCGCTGATCTGGAGCGACCCTGATGCATAGCCTCGCCCGCCGCCTGCTCGCCGCCGCAGCCCTGCTGTCGCTCCCCGCCACGCTGTCCGCGCACCGGATGTGGCTGCTCCCGTCCGGCACGGTCTTTTCCGGCACCGACAGCTGGGTGACGGTCGATGCGGCCGTGTCGAACGACCTGTTCTTCTTCGATCATCAGCCCGGCCGGCTGGAAAACATGAAGGTGTGGCAGCCCGACGGCACCGCCGGCCAGCTTCAGAACGGCGCGACCGGGCGCTATCGGTCGGTCTTCGACGTCAGGCTCGACAAGCCCGGCACCTGGAAGATCGGGTCGCAGAACGCCGCCGTGATGGGCAGTTTCAAGGTCGGCGGCGTCGAAAAGCGCATCGGCCGGCGCGGTCCGCCGCTACCCGGCGCGCCCGCCCCGCTGACCGTCGCGGACATTCCCGCCAACGCCACCGACGTGAAGCTGACCGAGGTGGCCGGCCGAAACGAGATCTTCGTCACCGCCGGCGCGCCTACGACAACGGTATTTGCCACGACGGGCAAGGGGCTGGAATTTGCCCCCGTCACCCATCCCGACGAACTGGTCGCCGGCCAGGCCGCGCGGTTCCGTTTCCTGGTGGACGGCAGGCCCGCCGCCGGGCTGAAGATCAGCGTGATCCCCGGCGGCAAGCGGTATCGCGATGCCGAAGGCGGCATGGAACTGACCACCGGCGCGGACGGCGTCGTGGCGGTGACCTGGCCGACCGCGGGCATGTACTGGTTGAATGCGAACCTGACCGATGCGAAGACCACGACGCCCCGCGCCACCGAACGCCGGCTGTCCTACACCACCACGCTCGAAGTGCTGACGCCCTGATCCGCCCACATGCGGATTGCGCTGCCCCTGCTGATCGTGCCGGACGCGTTCGACCGGCGCGACTCCGCCATTCCCGTCGTGACGCTGACCGGCGCGACGATGGGCACCGGCTGGCGCATACTGTTCGCCTGTCCTCGCACGACCGACCCCGCCGCTGTCGAGGAAAAGATCGTCGCAAGGCTGGCCGGGCTGGTTGCCGAGATGAGCCATTGGGACCCGTCCTCGCTGCTCTGCCGCTTCAACGCCGCCCCCGCCGGCCGCTGGCTCGCATTGCCGCCCGACTTCGCCGGCGTGATGGCGACCGGTCTGACGATCGCGGCGGCAAGCGGCGGCGCGTTCGATCCCGCCATGGGCCGGCTGGTTGACCTGTGGGGATACGGACCGCCCGGCCCCACCCCGCCGCCGACCCCGGACCTGATCGCCGCGGCCCTTGCCGTGTCCACCTGGAAACATCTGCAATTCGACCCTGGCAGCCGGCGATTGCGCCAACCCGGCGGGCTTGCGCTCGACCTGTCGGGCATCGCCAAGGGCCATGCCGCCGATGCGGTCGCCGATCTGCTGGCCGGGCTGGGCTTGCGCGATTGCCTGATCGAGGTCGGCGGCGAGCTGGTCGGCCGCGGCATCCGCCCGGACGGTGAACCCTGGTGGGTGGATCTGGAGATACCGCCCGGCACGGCCGCCGCCCCGTTGCGCGTCGCCCTGCACGGCCTCGCGGTGGCGACATCGGGCGATTATGTCCGCGGTCCCCACACGCTCGACCCGCGCACCGGTCGCCCGGTCGCCAACGCGGTCGTCTCGGTCAGCGTCCTCCACCCCCGCGCCGCCGCGGCAGACGCCTTCGCCACTGCGCTGACCGTGCTGGGTGCGGAGGCGGGAATTGCCTTCGCGCGCGAGCAGGGTCTGGCCGCACGGATCGTTACGTTCAATGAGGGCGGGACGACCGAGTATCTGAGCCCGGCGCTGGCGGCCATGCTGGACGACGGCGTCGGCATCTAAAGCACGATGACTTCGACAAGAACCGTCCATCCCGAGCGAAGTCGAGGGACCCGTCGAGCGCAGCCGAGACGGCCAACCGCGCCCCTCGGCTACGCTCGTGGAAGTGCCCGACTACGCTCGGCATGGACGGGAAGTAGATCGATTTGGGACCCCGGCGTCTACCCGTCACCCCGGACTTGATCCGGGGTCTAACGACCTTGCAACGGCACAGACGAAGCGGGATCCCGGATCAAGTCCAGGATGACAGCCAGGTTGGCCCCGGCGCAAGGTTGATCCGGCCAACCCCGTCCGAACTCAGTTCCCGGCGGGCGGCACCGGCACCGGTTCCGCCGCAGGCACCGCGACCGGCGCGGGCGCAGCTGCAGGCTCCGCCGAAGCCACGAACGGCGCGCCCAGCGTCGCGCGGACGATCCGCGACGGGTTGGCCGGCGGCTCGCCCTTTTCGATCAGGTCGACATATTCCATGCCGGACACTACCCGCCCGATCGCGGTGTAGTTGCCGTCCAACCCCAGGTTCGGGGCCAGCATGATGAAGAACTGGCTGTTCGCGCTGTTCGGTTGCTGGCTGCGCGCCATAGACACTTCGCCGCGGACGTGCGGCATGTCGTTGAATTCCGCCTTCAGGTCCGGCAGCGGCGATCCGCCCGTGCCGTCGCCCTTGGGGTCGCCGCCCTGCGCCATGAACCCGTCGATCACCCGGTGGAACGGCAGGCCGTTGTAGAAACCCTGCTGCGCCAGCGTCTTCACGCGCGCCACGTTCACCGGCGCCTTGTCGGGCCGCAGCTGGATCACGACGCGGCCGCCGGTCGACAGGTCCAGGTTGAACGTGTTCTCCGCGGTCAGCGGCGGCGGCAGGAACGCCTCGACCGGGGTCGCCTGCGGGATCTTGGGCAACGCCTTGGGTACGGTCGCCTCCGTCTGCTCGGGCCGCGCCTGCGCCAGCGCGCCGCCCGAACAGAGCAGCCCGGCCATCGCGGCGAGAAGGAACCTGTTACGCATCGTCATCCCGTATCCCGAAAATTCGGCCGTGCCCTACCGGTGCCCGGCTGTCCAAAGCCTGAATGTCAAAGCCCGAAGATCAGCTGCCCTTGCGGCCGATCGCGTCCACGCGTCCGCGGATCTCCAGGTTCACCGCCGGCGGCACGAACTTGCCGACCTCGCCACCGTATAGCGCGATCTCCTTCACCAGCCGCGACGCGATCGGTTGCAGTGCGACATCCGCCATCAGGAACACCGTTTCGACGCGATTGTTGATCTGCTGGTTCATGCCGGCCATCTGATACTCATATTCAAAATCGGCGACGGCGCGCAGGCCGCGGACGATGACGCTGGCCCCCATCTTCTCCGCGAAATCCATCAGCAGCGAGTCGAACGCCACGACCTCGATGTCGCCGCGCACCGTCGCCACCTCGCGCCTGACGCTGGCCAGCCGTTCCTCGATCGTGAACATCGGCGATTTGGACGGGTTGGTCGTCACCCCCACCACGAACCGGTCGACCAGCTTCGCGCCGCGGCGGATGATGTCCATATGGCCCAGCGTGATCGGGTCGAACGTGCCCGGATAGACCCCGACACGCGTCATCGCTGCATCCCCCCGGCCATCACCGGTCACGGTCCAGAACGAACCGCGCGATCGCGCGCAGCAGGTCCGCCTCCGCGCCGAACAGGTGCAGGTGCCGGATCGCCTGATCGACCAGCATCGCGGCCTGCGCACGCGCCCGGGGCGCGCCCATCAGCGACACGAACGTCGCCTTGCCGGCCCCCGCATCCTTGCCCACCGCCTTGCCCACCGCGGCGGCATCGCCTTCCGCATCCAGCAGGTCGTCGACGATCTGGAACGCCAGCCCGATATCATGCGCATAGCCGCGCAGGCCGGTCCGCCCCTCCGGCCGGACGCGCCCCATGATCGCGCCTGCCTCCAGGCAGAACCCGATCAGCGCGCCGGTCTTCAGCTGCTGCAACCGGGTCACCGCGGCCAGGTCGAACGCCGCGCCCGCCGTCTCGGCCGCCAGGTCCATCATCTGCCCGCCCGCCATGCCGGCCGGACCGCTCGCCCGCGCCAGCTCGGCGATCAGTTCGACCTGCACGAACGGGTCAGGATGGGTCAGCGGATCGGCCAGCAGCTCGAACGCCAGCGCGTGCAGCGAATCACCCGCCAGCACCGCGGTCGCCTCGTCATAGGCCTTGTGGACCGTGGGCTTGCCGCGCCGCATGTCGTCGTCATCCATGCACGGCATGTCGTCGTGGATCAGGGAATAGACGTGGATGCACTCGATCGCCGCACCCACCCGGATCGCGCGTTCGCGGTCCACGTTGAACAGCGCGCAGGTGGCGGACACCAGCAACGGCCGCAAGCGCTTGCCCCCGCCGATCGCGGCATGCCGCATCGCCTGGTACAATCGCGCCCGCCCGTCGTCCGGCACCGCCAGCAGGGTATCGAAGAAGGCGTCGATCTCCGCCGAGACCGCGGCGATCGCAGCGGGCAGGATGTCTGCCGACCTGTCGTTGGCGGCCTCAGTCACCATCGAACGGCGCCGTTCCCGTCGGTTTGCCGTCCGCGCCCGCCACGATCCGCTCGATCCTGGCCTGCGCCGATTGCAACCGCGCCTCGCACTGCTGCTTCAACGCGTCGCCCTCGCCGTACAGCCGGATCGACTCGTCCAGCGACGCCTCGCCGCCTTCCAGCCGTTGCACGATCGCTTCCAGTCGCTTCAATGCGTCCTCGAACGAAAGGTCGCCGATGCTGTCCGTCTGTTCCGCCATTCCGGTCGTATTGGCGATGGGCGGCACGCGGTCAAGCGGGCTCTCGCGCGGACTTGCGGCGGCTTTCGCGCCCGCATAGGGTCGCGGGGAATGACCGACCGCCCCGCACCGCCCAGTCGCCCATACATCACCCTCGTCCTCGCACGCGCCTCCAACGGCGCGATCGGGCGCGACGGCACGCTGCCCTGGCACCTGCCGGCCGACCTGCGGCATTTCAAGCGCGTAACCGCCGGCACGCCGATGGTCATGGGCCGCCGCACGTTCGACAGCCTGCCCGGCCTCCTGCCCCACCGGCGCCATATCGTGCTGACCCGCGACCGGGGTTGGGGGTCGCCGGGTGCCGAACCGGTCGCGACCGTTGCAGATGCACTGGCCGCCGCGGGCCAGGACGACCGACTGTCGGTGATCGGCGGGGCCGAGATCCATACGCTGTTCGAACCGCTCGCCGACCGGATCGAGCTGACCCACGTTCACGCCACACCCGCCGCCGACACTTTCGTCCCGCTGCCCGATCCGGCGATCTGGCGGGAGGATGCGCGCACCGAACATCCGGCCGAGGGGGCGCACCCGGCCTACGCCTTCGCCACCTACCTGCGTCATCGCTGACCGCGTGGGCCGTTGCCACCACCCGACCATTGTCCCCGCCGCCGGTGCTACCTATAGCGCGCGGTCATGCAGAGGCTGACCAGCGACCAACTCATCCCCGCCCCCTATCGCGGCGGCGTCGTGGCGCTGGGCAATTTTGACGGATTCCATCTCGGCCATCAGGCGGTCGTCGCCCGCGCGCGCGCCATCGCGACGGCGGAAGGCCGGCCGCTGATCGTCGCCACCTTCGATCCGCATCCGGTCCGCTACTTCCGCCCCACGGCCGAACCGTTCCGCCTCACCACTCTCGATCAGCGTCAGCGACTGTTTGCCGACGCCGGCGCGGACGCGATGCTGATATTCGGGTTCGACGCCGCGCTCGCCGCCGTCACCGCGCAGGATTTCATCGCCGACTGGCTGCGCGACCGGGTCGGCGCGGCCTGCGTCGTGACGGGTGCCGACTTCACCTTCGGCGCGGGCCGCTCGGGCGACGCCACCATCCTGGCCGAACGCGCCGCGGCCGCCGGCCTGCGCAGCGAGGCGGTTGGCCCTGTCGCGGACGACGGCGGCCCGATCTCGTCCAGCCGCATCCGCGATGCGCTCCGCGCCGGGCGGCCACGGGATGCCGCGCGGCTGCTGACCCGCCCCTACGCGATCGAGGGCGTCGTTCAGCACGGCGACAAGGTCGGCCGCACGATCGGCTACCCCACCGCCAACCTCGACATGGGCAAATATCTGCGCCCCGCCTACGGGATCTACGCGGTCCGCGGCCACTTGCCCGACGGACGCGTGCTGGACGGGGTCGCCAACCTCGGCATCCGCCCGCAGTTCACGCCGCCCAAGGAACTGCTCGAACCGCATTTCTTCGATTTCACCGGCGACCTGTACGGCCAGACGATCGCGATCGACCTGATCGAACATCTCCGCCCCGAAGCAAAGTTCGACGACCTCCCCACGCTGATCGCCCAGATGGACCGCGACAGCGCGAAGGCGAAAGAGATCCTAGCCTCCACCTGACCGTACCCCCGCGGACGCGGGGGTCCAGCTAAGTCACAACGCACTGCGTCGAAGAAGAAGACTGGATCCCCGCCTACGCGGGGATACCGAAGCGCGAAACAAAACACGCCTGTTCCCCCCCGCCCCACCCTGCGCTAAGGCCGCAGGCGATGACCGACACCCAAGATACGCCCGCGCAGGACTGGCGCGCCACCGTCTTCCTGCCGAAGACCGATTTCCCGATGAAGGCCGGCCTCGCCGCCAAGGAGCCGGCGATCCTGGCTAAATGGGCCGAGACCGACCTCTACGGACAGCTTCGCAAGGCGCGCGAAGGCGCCGAACGCTTCATCCTGCATGACGGCCCACCCTACGCCAATGGCGATATCCACATGGGCCATGCGATGAACAAGATCCTCAAGGATATCATCGTCCGGTCGCAGTCGCTGCTCGGCAAGGACGCGCCCTATGTTCCAGGCTGGGATTGCCACGGCCTGCCGATCGAATGGAAGGTCGAGGAACAGTATCGCAAGAAGAAGCTGAACAAGGACGAGGTCGACCCCGTCCTGTTCCGCGCCGAATGCCGCGCCTATGCCGAAACCTGGGTCGACGTGCAGCGCACGCAGTTCCAGCGGCTCGGCGTGCAGGGCGACTGGGCCGACCCGTACCTCACCATGAAGTACGAGGCCGAAGCCACGATCGTCGCCGAACTCCTCAAGTTCGCCGAAACCGGCCAGCTCTACCGCGGCGCCAAGCCCGTCATGTGGAGCCCCGTCGAGAAGACCGCGCTCGCCGAGGCCGAGGTCGAATATGAGGACATCGTCTCCACCCAGATCGACGTCGCGTTTGAGATCGTCGACAGTCCCATCAAGGAACTGATCGGTGCGCACGCGGTCATCTGGACCACGACGCCGTGGACGATCCCGGTCAACCAGGCTTTGGCTTATGGGCCGGAGGTACATTACACGATCGTTGATATTGACCGGCGACGTTACCTTGTCGCCGCAGATCTTTTCGGTCCCTTTCTGGACCGAGTGCCTAGCGAATATGGCATCAGCCAATCGACCGGGATGCGCATCCTGGGATCCCAGCTAGCCGGCACCACTGTCCGTCACCCCATGCACGCGCTCGGCGGGTTCTTCGCCAAGCCGCGCCCGATGCTGCCGGGCGACTTCGTCACGACCGACGCCGGCACCGGCCTCGTCCACATGGCGCCCGACCACGGCGAGGACGATTTCGACCTCTGCAAGGCGCACGGCATCGACCCGGTCTTCGCGGTCGAAGGCGACGGCAAGTACCGCGCGGACTGGGGCTGGCTGGGCGGCGAAGGCTCGGTCATCAACCCGAAGTTCAACGCCCCAGACGGCCCGATCTGCACCGCGCTGCGCAAAACCGGCGCGCTCCTCGCCGCCTCCGCGGACTACAAGCACAGCTACCCGCACAGCTGGCGCAGCAAGGCCAAACTCATCTTCCGCGCCACCCCCCAGTGGTTCATCCCGATGGATGCGGCAGTTAAGCCCTCTCCCCCCCGGGGAGAGGGTACGGAGAGGGGAGCAACGCCAGAAGAACTCGCTACGCTCGCCCCTCTCCCCAACCCTCTTCCGGAAACGGGAGAGGGGGCAGAAGGCAACCGCGCAACCCTCCGCGGAACCGCGCTCGACGCGATCGAACGCACACGCTGGGTGCCCGAGAAGTCCCGCAACCGCATCCACGCGATGGTCGTCGGCCGCCCCGACTGGGTCATCAGTCGCCAGCGCGCCTGGGGCGTCCCGATCGCGCTCTATGTCGATCGCGGGACGGGCGACTATCTCCGCGACCCGGCCGTCAACGCGCGCATCGTCATTGCCGTGGCGGAACGCGGTGCGGACGCGTGGTACACCACCGACCACCAGGCGCTGCTCGGCGACGCCTACGACGCGGCCAACTTCGAACCGGTCAAGGACATCCTCGACGTCTGGTTCGACAGCGGTAGCACGCACGCCTTCGTGATCGAGGCGCGCTACGGCCTCGGCACGCGCGCGAACCTGTATGTCGAGGGGTCCGACCAGCATCGCGGCTGGTTCCAGTCCTCGCTGCTCGAATCGTGCGGCACACGCGGCCGCGCGCCCTACGACGCGGTCCTGACCCACGGCTTCGCGCTCGACGGACAGGGGCGCAAGATGTCCAAGTCGGTCGGCAATGTCGTCGATCCGCTCAAGATCATCGGCGAGTCCGGCGCGGACATCCTGCGCCTCTGGGTCGCCAGCACCGACTATTTCGAGGATGTCCGGATCGGCAAGGAAGTGCTGTCCGGCACGTCCGACGCCTATCGCAAGCTGCGCAACACGTTCCGCTACCTGCTCGGCGCACTCGAAGGCTTCACCGAGGAGGAACGCGTCGCGCCGGAGGACATGCCGGACCTCGAACGCTACGTCCTCGACCGGCTGCTCGACGTCGATCGCACGCTCCGTGCCGCGACCGATGCATATGAGTATAACCGCTACGCCCGCACGCTGACCGATTTCGCGAACAACGACCTGTCGCAGCTGTTCTTCGATATCCGCAAGGACAGCCTGTATTGCGACGCGGCCGACAGCCCCAAGCGCCGCGCCTACCGCACCGTGCTCGACATCCTGTTCCACGCGCTCGTCCGCTACGCCGCGCCGATCCTCTGCTTCACGGCGGAGGAAGTGTGGGGCACGCGCTACCCGGACGGCGGCTCGGTCCACCTGCTTACCTGGCCGATCCTCGACCCCGCATGGGGCGAGGGCGTCGACCGGGCCGAGTGGGAAAAGGTCATGGCACTCCGCCTGGTCGTCAACGCCGAGATCGAGCCCAAGCGCCGTGCCAAGGAACTGGGCTCCAGCAACGAAGCGCGCGTCACGATCGGCTACCCCGACGAACTCGATCGCCCGCGCGCCACGACCACCGAGCTGGCCGAGCTGCTGATCGTGTCCGACGTCGGCTTCGAACATACGCTGCACGGCCCGACCGTCATCGTCCACCGCAGCGAAGACGCCAAATGCGGCCGCTGCTGGCGCCTGCTGCCGGAGGTCAAGACCGACGGTGACCTGTGCCATCGCTGCACCGAAGTCGTCGGCGCATGATGGGCTGTCCAGCTCACAAACAGCGTTTGGTTCGAGCAGGTGGCGAGCGTGGCCGAGACGCGGAGTCGGGAACCCCGCGCGACGTTTTCGACGGGCTCAAACTGACCGGAGCTGGAGCATGACCCGCCCCCGCCCGCTCGGTTACGCCATCGCCATCGCGGTATTCCTGATCGACCAGCTGTCGAAATGGTATGTCGTCGATATCCTGCGCCTGCACGAACGGTTGCAGATCACCGTCCTGCCGATCTTCGACCTGACCTGGGTGCGTAATTTCGGCGTGTCGATGGGGTTGCTCACCGCCAGTACGGACGTCGCACGCTGGCTGCTCGTCGCGCTGACCGGCGTGATCGCCACCGGGGTCGCGGTGTGGCTCTGGCGCGAACGCAAGACGCCCGATATGGTGGCGCTGGGTCTCGTCTTGGGTGGCGCGCTCGGTAATATCCTTGATCGGGTGCGGTTGGGTTATGTCGCGGATTTCCTCGACCTTCATTTCGGGGACCTGCATCCCTTTTTGGTCTTCAATGTCGCCGACGCCGCCATTACCATCGGTGTCCTGTTGCTGCTCCTGCGCGCTTTCCTGACGCGCGACGGGGCCGATCGTTCGGAGAATGAGCATGCGTAAATCGATCGTCGCGGGCACCGCGCTCGCCTTGCTGGCCCTGTCGGCCTGTGGCGGCAACAACAAGGGCGGCGTATTCGCCGGCCGCTCCGGCCCGGATGAGTTCGCCGTCGCGCGCCGCGCGCCGCTCGTCGTACCGCCCGATTTCGCACTCACCCCGCCCAAGCCCGGCGCCCCCCGCCCGCAGGAAGCAGACAGCAGCACGCAGGCTCTATCTGCCATGTTCGGCGGCCAGGCGGCACGCAGCGCGGGCGAAAACGGCTTGATCGGCTCGGCCGGCCGGGTCAGCGACGCCGGCATCCGGTCCGAAGCCGGCGGCAACACCACGGTGGTCGACAAGGGTGCCGTCACGCGCGACATCCTGGCCGCCCCCACCGGTGCCGGCGCGGATGCCGCGGCCACCAGCGGCACGCCCGCGACCACGTCCACCCCGCCGACGCCCACACCGAACTGATCGCCCCCGATCGCGAACATGAAAAACCCCCGTCGCCGGCCGCCACGGGGGTTTTCTCTGGTCAGGCGAGAATGGCCCAACTCTAGATCTTATCCCGGCAAAAGCCGGGATCTCTTTTGGGTCGATAAGGTCCAAGTCACCATGCGGACGCCGGCCTCCAGACAGGAGGCCGACGGCACGACGATCAGAACGCCGCGGTTACCGCAAATACCACCTTGCCGTTGGCGATCGACCCGGTGCCGTCCTGCCCCTTGGAAAAGCTCGGCTGGATACGCTGCGCACCGAACGAACCGAACCCGATGTCCGTGTCGACATAGGACACGCCGAACGTCAGATTCTTGTATGTCGTGTCCGCGCCGACCATCCAGTCCCAATAGGTGCCCGTCGGTGCGACGCTGGTCCCGTTCGGCCCCAGCCCCGGATTGCCGTCGGAATAGCCGACATGCGCCTTCAGGCTGACCGGCGTCCCGGGCAATGCGGCCAGCGCGTCGCCCGACAGGTACAGATTGTCGTTCTTCTTGCCCGGCCGGTCCGGCGTACCCGCGACATACAATGCGCCGGTGCTGTACCAGCGGCCCAGCGCCTCCTGTTTCGGCGCGTAGGCGACGCCGGCGGTCAGCGTCACGGGACCGACCACGCCCGACAGCTTGACATAGGGTTCGGCAAAATCGGTTTTGCTCGCCCCGCCCGGATACATATACCACAGCAGACCGACATCGAGCGTACCGCTGCCGACCTTCGCCTTGTACCCGCCGTAAACATCGAGTTCCATGTTGGACCCGCCGAACGTGCCCCAGCCGGACAGGTTCGAACCCCAGACGCCCGCGTAAAGCCCGCTCTCATGCGTCGCGGTCAGGCCCGCCTGGACGGCCATGTCCTCGTCCGACTGCGACACGCCGCGGAACCGGTAATCGGATACGAGGCCGGCCGATCCGCTGATCGTGATCGGGCTGGCCGGCGCATCCTGTGCGAAGGCGGGGGTGGCGGCCACCAGCAAGGCGGCAGGCAGCAATTTGTGGAACGGATGCATGGCGAAGGCCCCTTGTGCAGACAATGTCTCGTTCCGCTGCGTATCGTGGCGCCCGTCCTCTCACCTTGCGGGGGGAATGGCTGGCCGATCGACATCCTCAATGTCACCGAAATCGCCGCACCGCACAATGACGTTTATGCGACAACGCTGTCCTTCTTGCCGCTATTGTTGCCTGATAACCACGATCCGTGAAACTATCGGGCGCGCGCATATCGCTGGAGGCCCGCGGCAAGATCGGCGATCAGGTCTGCCGGATCCTCCAGCCCGATATGCAGCCGCACCATCGGCCCGTCCGCCGTCCATCGCGTCGCGGTGCGCAAGGCCGCCGGATCGACCGGGATCGCCAGGCTTTCATAGCCACCCCAGCTATATCCGATCCCGAAATGGACCAGCCCGTCGATCAGCGCCGTCCGCGCCGCATCGTCGCCGCCCGCCAGCACGAACCCGAACAGCCCCGACGCCCCGCTGAAGTCGCGCGCCCACAGCGCGTGGCCGGGGCAACCGGGCAAGGCCGGATGGACGACCCGCGCGACCTGCGGCTGATCCGCTAGCCAGCGCGCGACGGCCAGCCCGCCCGCCTCGTGCTGGCGCATCCGCACTGCCAGCGTACGCAACCCACGGCTGCCGAGATACGCATCGTCCGGCGCGACATGGATGCCGTAGGCGTGGACCAGGTCGCGCAACCCCCCGAACCGCCCCGGTGCCGCCGTGACCGACCCCAGCATCGCATCCGAATGGCCGACGATATATTTGGTGCACGCCAGCACGGTCAGGTCGACCCCCTTCTCGATCGCGCGGAACAGCAGCGGCGTTGCCCAGGTATTGTCCAGCACGGTCGCCACCCCGCGTGCCCGCGCGACGGCGCAGATCGCCGGCACGTCCTGCACCTCGAACGTCAGGCTGCCCGGGCTTTCCATCAGGATCGCCGCCGTCCGGTCGCCGATCAGGTCGGCGATGCCGGCCCCCACGGTCGGGTCGTAGAACCGCGTCGTCACCCCCATCGGGGTCAGCACCGTCCGGCAGAACGCTCGCGTCGGCTCGTACGCGCTGTCTACCATCAGCAGTTCGTCGCCACTCTTCAGCACCGACAGCAGCGCCCCCGCCACCGCCGAAACGCCGGACGGGTATAGCATCGTCCCTTCCGCCCCCGGTTCCAGCGCGGTCAGCGCATCGGCCAGCGCCCACTGCGTCGGCGTGCCGCGCCGACCATAATAGAGCCCGTCATTGGGCCGCGCCGACGCCGCCCGCATCGCGGCCACGCTGTCGAACAGCACGGTCGACGCGCGCCACACCGGCGGGTTGACGATCCCCTGCGTCCACTCCGCACGCCGCCCCCCCGCGACCAGCTGGGTCGCGGGTCCCACTGCGCCATGCGCGGGCTCGGCCGGCCCGGTCAGGACAGCGCCTTTTCGGTTGTGGCGTCCCCGCCCCACTCGCTCCAGCTGCCGTCATACAACGCCACCTGTTCCGCACCCAGCAGCTGCGCCCCGAACAGTACCACCGCGGCGGTCACGCCCGATCCGCACGTGGTGACGATCGGGCGGGACAGGTCGACGCCCGCCGCATCGAACACCGCCTGCAACGCCGCGCCGCGTTTCCATGTCCCGTCGGCGGCAAACAGGCTGTCCTGCGGAATGTTGACGCTGCCCGGAATATGCCCGGGCGCCACGCCCGCCCGCGGATCCGCCTCGGCCCCGCCGAACCGCGCGGCGGACCGCGCATCGACCACCTGTTCGGCGTGCGCCGTCTGGTTGTCCTGCATCTGGCGCAGGTCGCGGACCGCCTTCGGATCCTTCCGCACGGTGAAGGGCCGGTGACGCGGCGTCTCGCGCCCCTTGTCCAGCGCGCGGCCTTCCGACCGCCACTTGGCCAGCCCGCCGTCCAGGATCGCCACGTCGTGCGCGCCGTGGATCTTCAGCATCCACCACGCCCGCGCCGACGTATGGTGCGGCGACGCGTCGTAGATCACGATGCGGCTGCCGTCGCCCAGGCCCAGCGCCTGCATGTGGCGTGCGAACGTCTCCGCCGGCGGCAGCATGCCCGGCAGGTCCGTCGTGGTATCGACCAGTTCGGACAGGTCCATGAACACCGCACCCGGTATGTGACCGGCCTCATGATCCGCGACCGGATCCCGCGCCGGATCGGTCGCGAAATAGGTGGCATCGACGATGCGCAGATCGTCGGCACCCATTTCGTTCGCCAGCCACTCGGTCGATACCAACGCGTCCATGCCTGTCGCCCATCATGTTCGACGGCACCGTAGCGGCGGCCCCCCACCCGTTCAATCGCTTCGACAAAGGTTCAGTTGGCTCGCGAAAGCCGCTATGAGGGCGGCATGACACCGCTTCATCTTGGCCAGGCCAGCACGCTTCCCGTATCGCCGGAGGCCGCCGCTCTCGACTATGTCCCGAATCCGCGTATCGGCACGCTCTATCTGATCCGCTTCGCGGTGCCGGAATTCACGTCGCTTTGCCCGGTCACCGGGCAGCCTGATTTCGCCCATCTGGTGATCGACTATGCACCCGGCGACACGATCGTCGAATCGAAATCGCTGAAACTGTTCCTCGGGAGTTTTCGCAACCATGCCGGCTTCCACGAGGATGTGACCGTCGGGATCGGGCAGCGGCTGTGCGCTGAAATGCAGCCGCGCTTCCTGCGGATCGGTGGCTACTGGTATCCGCGCGGCGGCATCCCGATCGACGTATTCTGGCAATCGGGCGAAGTCCCGGCCGGCTTGTGGCTACCCGACCAGGGCGTCGCGGGCTATCGCGGCCGCGGCTGACGCTCTCGGTGCCGCGGCGCGCGATCAGCGGCGGTACAGCGCCCGCGCATCGGCCTTGAACGCCGCCGCACTCGCCCCCCGGCTGTAGAACATGTGCCCGCCGGGGTAGATGGCCAGCTTCACCCGCTCGGCCTGCCCGAATGCCGGCATCTGATCCACGATCAGCCGCGATGCGAAATAGGGGCAGCTCAGGTCGCCCCAGCCATGGACGATCAGCACGCCCATCTTCGGGTCGTTGGCGACGGCCTTGCGCAGGTCCTTCACCGGCGAATCGTCGGGCTTGCCGCGGTCCCACGCAGTGTTCACGGCATAGGATAGCGCGTTGTACCGCGCCTCCGTCTTCCATCCCGCTTCGCGTGTGATGAAATCCACCATGGCGCTGGTCGTCGGCGCGATCAGCGAATCGAGGATCGGGTCGTTCGATTCCTGCTGTGCGGCGAACGGGAACGGGTCCCACGCCGTGACATTGCTGTCGTACACGCTGCCGATCTCGCCCGTATCGCGGCGGATCTCGCGCAGATAGGTGCGACTGTCGACCCGCCCGCCCATCCGCCGGACCAGTACGGGATCCAGCCCGGTCAGTTCCGCCACCTTCGCCGCCATCCGCGCGGGCGCCGCAGGGTCCGATCGTCCGTTCAGCAGGTCCGTCGCATAGGGGCCACGGACATAGGCCTCCACCCCGGCCATCGCCGCGGGGGTCAGCTTCCCCTGCCGTTCCAGATGCCCGGCCGCCATCGACGGCAGTTCGATCATCCACGGCAACGGCGACAGCGCGGTGCCGTCACCGGTTGCCGCCGGATCGAGATAGGGCGAGACCATCACGATCCCCGCTATCCCGACGCCCAGCTGGCTCTGCAGCTCATACGCCATGCGCGGCGCGCGGTAGCCGCCATAGCTTTCACCGACCAGATATTTGGGGGACCGCAGCCGCTCCGCCTTGACCAGCCAGTCATAGACGATCCGCGACAGATATTTGACGTCGGGCTCGGTGCTGTAGAACGCCTTCTTCGTCGCTTCCTCGTCGATCAGCGAGCGGCTGAACCCGGTGCCGACCGGGTCGATGAACACCAGGTCGGTGAAATCCAGCCAGCTTTCCGGATTGTCGCGCGCGACGGCCGCATCGGACGGCGCGTCGCCCGCGGCGCCGAATTGTACCCGCTTCGGCCCGATCGCGCCCAGGTTGAGATAGACTGACGACGCGCCCGGCCCGCCGTTGAACGCGAACGTCACCGGCCGCGCCGGGTCTCGGCCCGGCACGACATAGGCGGTATAGACTACCTGCCCGATCGGCTTGCCCTTGGCATCGCGCACCATGATCGTGCCGACGGTCGCTTCATAGGCGATCTGCCGGCCACCGATCGTCGCGGACTGCCGCACCGTGCGGTCCACGGACAACGGCGGCAGATCGTTACCCTGCGATTCCTCGGTCTTCGCCTTCGACTTTGGCGTATCGTCCTGCGCCAGTGCCGGGGAGGCCGCGGCAAGCGCCAGCAGGGTCAGGGGGATCAGCATTCGGGCCACGGGTCGCTCCGGCAAGGGGATCGCCTCGTGGATCACAGCCGGCGCGCCCCGGCAAGCGCCGTTCGACCGACATGACGGCTCATGCTGCCAAGTCGGTCGGTCGTTGCGCGCGCTTAGATCAGTTTGATCTCGCGCAGCCGCTGCATCAGATAGTCATGCGCGGTGATCCCCTCGGGATACTGGTTCGGCCGGTCCGCCGTGATCGTGCCGGGCAGCGTGCGGATCATATAGTCCGGCCGGAAATGCAGGAAGAACGGCATCGAATAACGTGCGACGCCGCGCCGTTCGGGCGGCGGGTTCATCACGCGGTGCGTGGTCGACCGCAGCACGCCGTTGGTCAGCCGTTGCAGCATGTCGCCGACATTGACCACCAGTTCGCCCGGTCCGATCGCGACGGACAGCCAGTCGCCGTCCTTCTTCTGCAGCTGCAACCCGGCTTCTTCGGCGCCCAGCAGCAGCGTGATCGTGTTGATATCCTCGTGCGCACCCGCGCGGATGCTGGGGCTGTCCGCGCCGATCGGCGGATAATGCAGCAGGCGCAGCACCGAATTGCCATCACGCACCGTATCGACGAAGAACTCCGGTTCCAGCTTTAGGTACCGCGCGATGGCGGACAACAGCCGCGCCCCGGCCGCATCGAACGCCGCGAAGATCGCCAGCATCGCATCGCGGAAATCGGCGACTTCGGTCGGCCAGACGTTCGGCGGCATCTGCGCGGTGAACGGATGGCCCGCCGCCAGCTCGCGCCCGACATGCCAGAATTCCTTCAGGTCGACCGCGCTCGCGTCCTTCGCCGTCTCGATCCCGAACGGGGTCAGGCCACGCGCCCCACCCGTGCCGGGCAAATGATAAGCCCGCTTCACATCCTCCGGCAGCGCGAAGAAAGCCTTGGCCGCGGTCTCTGCGCGCTGGATGATCGCGGCATCGATCCCATGATCGCGCACGACCGCGAAGCCATAGGTTTCGAACGACCGGCCCAGCGCATCGGCGAAGCCCTGCGGATCGGCGGCTGCATCGTTCAGCGAAAGCGACGCGATCGCATCGGTCGTCGCCAGAGGTTCGATCAGGTCGGTGGTCATGACGGTCCTATCGTGTCTTGCCGGGCGCTCTGCTCGCGGTCCGGCCCCTGCATCATGTGGGTAATCGCTCAACCCTTGAACAGCCCGCCGAGCAGCCCGCGGAACAGTTGCGCACCCAGCCGCCCTGCCACCTGCCGGCCGACCGACGATGCGGCCGATCGCGCGGCGGACTGCACCATCTTGTCGACGATGGTCGGGCGGGCGGCAGAGCGTTCGGCCGCGATCCGCGCCCGCGCGTCCGCCTGGGCCTGCGCCGCCTCCGCCCGTTGCGCCGCGCGTTCGGCG
>NZ_MOLY01000033.1 GCF_001956315.1 Sphingomonas montana
GACGGGCCGGACCTGGCGGCGCGGCTGGCGGCGGACGGCGGACCGGTGCGCGAGGCGCCGGTGCATGGCCCCGACCTGCTGGAGGCGGCAGGCTGGTCCGAACTGATCGAGGAAGCGACCGGCGGCGCGATCGATTTTGAGGGCGGGGCGCTGCGCCTGTCGGTCACGCCGGCGATGACGCTGTTCGACGTGGACGGCGTACTGCCGCCGGCCGCGCTGGCGATGGCGGGCGCGCGGGCCGCGGCGCGCGCGATCCGCCGGATGGGGATCGGTGGGTCGATCGGCATCGACCTGCCGACCGTGGCGGACAAGGCGGCGCGGCAGGCGGTGGGGGCGGCGGTGGATGCCATCCTGCCGCAACCGTTCGAACGGACCGCGGTGAACGGATTCGGCTTCCTCCAGATTGTGCGGCGGCGGACGCGGGCCAGCCTGCCCGAACTGCTGGCGGCCGATCCGGTGCTGTCGGCCGCACTGGCGCTGGTGCGGCAGGCGGAACGAACGGCGGGGATCGGCACGCGGACGCTGGTGGCGGCCCCGGCGGTGATCGCGCGGATCGCGGCCCGGCCGGACTGGACGGCCGCGCTCGGCCGCCGGACGGGGACGGCCGTCGCCTTGCGGGGCGATGCGGGCCGGGCCATATCATCGGGCTATGTCGAGACCGATCACCCCCCGCCGCGCGCGTAGCGGCTGCCCCGTCTGCGGCGCGCCCGTGACGCCAGCCTATGATCCGTTCTGCAGCCAGGGGTGCCGCGATCGCGACCTGCTGCAATGGCTGGGTGATGGATATCGCGTGCCCGGCCCGCCGGTGGAGGATTCCGACCAGCAGGATACATGAAGCGCTGGACAGGGGTGCGATCCGCTGTCTATAGGCCCCGCTCCGACCCTGTCCTGCCCGGATAGCTCAGTTGGTAGAGCACGTGACTGAAAATCACGGTGTCGGCGGTTCGAATCCGTCTCCGGGCACCACTTTCCACGACGGTCGGAAATCTGCTTTTGCTGGGTGCGTTGACGTCGGGATCGATGGGCTTCGACCGTTCGTCATCCCGGACTGCAGCGAGCGACAAGCACTGACGTCCGGCTGGTGTATTCAGGCAGCGACGTTAAGCTTCCGAGTAGCGCCGCAGGCGCGTATCGAGGAGCCGTATTGCAGCACGGCCTCCGGCGTTGTGCGATCCTTCGATGCGGATCGTTTGACTGCCTGCCAGGACGGCGCTCAGGAAAGGCTTTGATTTCGCTCAGCCCCTGCTCAGGACGAGCGGTTGTGGCGTGAACCAACCGCGAATCATCGTGCCCCTAAGCGGGAAGCTGGATCCGGTACAGGCGCCCGTCCCAGCGTTCAGGGTCCCCGCGGCGCGCGTGCCATGATCGCCTGGGCGGCCTTCAGCCGGGTTCGCCATGTCTTCGCCGACGGATGGCCGGTCGCCAGTTCGGCGAGCCATGATTCGCATTTGACGATTTCGGACTGCGCCGCGGCGAGCTGGGCCGCGGTCGGGGGCGGCGCGATATTGGCGCGGCCCTGTGCGCCGGTGCGGCCCTTGCTCTTGCTCATGACGATGCCTTCCTATGCGATGCGTGATCTGTCCCCGGCGCGCGTAGCAGATTGATCGCAGTCACCACGAGGATCGTGGCGACCCGCGGCACCGCGCCGCGTACGGTACCGTACCATGGCCTACGCAACCGATCGCCGGATCGACGGTTGGGCCAATCCGGTAAGGTCGGATGCGGATACGCATTCGGCCGACTGAACGGCAAGCAGGAGAAGATGATGCGCGTTTCGATGATTGCGGCCCTTGGTGCCGGCCTGTTGGCGCTTTCCGCATGCGGCGGCAAGGGCGACGACAAGCTGGGCGATCAGGCGCACGACGCACTGGAAAACAAGGCGGACGCAATGGACGCGGCCGCGACGCAGATGGGCGGGACCGACCGGGACCTGATGAAGGCAAAGGCGGAAACGACGCGCGCTGCCGCCGATGCCAAGGAAAAGGCGATCGACGATGCCGACGTGGACGCGAGTTCCATGTCCGATGCCCAGAAGAACGCGGTCATCAACGGCAACTGAGCTCAGCGCGGGCGGCGCTCCCGGCAACGAGGTGCCGCCCAAGCCCGCCGAAATCCGGTGGCCGGCAACATGTCCGACCCGCCCCGGAACGTCGTCCATCGTTACCACGAGGTGTAACGTGGGCCACTTGCCCGAGGTCGCCTCCGGTCCGGACGTGCCGCCGTCAGGCGATATAATCGGCGAGCCGGTTCATGCTGGAGACCTTTAGCCAGTCCGGTCGTAGCGCCAGGACGCGTTTCGGCGGCAGATACCAGAGCAGCATCCGGACGACCATCGTCAGGGAGTCCGGGTCGCCGGGCACTTCCGCCGGTGTCCGGTCGAGTACGAGGCTGCGCGACGGGCGGTCGCCGGGCGTCACGAGCAGCGCGACGCGCGGGTCGGCGACGCCCCAGCCGTGGACGAGGTGGTGGTGCAGTGCGCGGGCCTGATGCGGGCTGAGGAAGTCGCGGGATGGCGCGCCGACCAGCACCTCGGACCCGGCTGGAAGCGTTTCGCGCAGCGCCCCATCCTGACCCGCAATCTCCGCCAGATCGGTCGGGTCGCCGCGATGATCGTCATAGCTGAGCATTGACCCGATCACGCCCATCGGCAGCACATAGGCCGGTTCGGTCGCTTCCACCGAGGCGAAGAGCGCGGCACCCCGTCCGGTGGCGACCAGCATTTCCGCCTGGCGGGCCAGGCAGTTGGAGTCGAAGGCAGCCCCGCCCCGCGGCACGTCGAGCCGCAGATAGGTGAAGCCGTCCGGCCCTTCGAAGAAGGGCGGCGTGGCGATTTCGACCGACCCGTTCCACAGCGCGCCGAGCAGGTGGTCCGTCCAGTCGGCCGACCGCGCATCGACGGGCATGGCCACCAGTTCGGATATGGTGGTGGTCAACCGGAGGTCGAACATCGCGTCCGGATCGATCCCGTAACGCTTGGTGGCGGGGGGCTTGTCCCCGGTCACGAACATGTCCTCATCGCAGGGCCCGCGCTACGGCCGCACGGTATCCAGGCCGGATCACCAGGCACCGGCCCATTCGCCGCGAGCCTGGATGCGGAGCGTATCGTCGACGGCAGCATCGGCGCGGATCAGGATCAGGCTGACATTGTCCTTCGCCCCGCGTTCCAGCGTCAGCGCGAGCAGCGCGTCGGCCGCCGCGTCGAGCGACCGGCCCTGGATCAACCCGTGGATGTCGCGGTCGTCGAGCATCGTGTTCAGCCCGTCCGAACACAACAGGAAGATGTCGCCCGCCACGATCGGACCCTGATGGACGTCGAGCGCCAGCCGGTCGTTCACGCCGACTGCGCGCGTAATGACGTTCGACCGCCCGAAACTGCGCGCATCGGCGCGGTTGAGCGCGCCGGAATCG
Organism: Sphingomonas montana; assembly: GCF_001956315.1. Classification (GTDB taxonomy): domain Bacteria; phylum Pseudomonadota; class Alphaproteobacteria; order Sphingomonadales; family Sphingomonadaceae; genus Sphingomonas_R; species Sphingomonas_R montana. Next base: position 3,409 of record NZ_MOLY01000033.1, read on the forward strand.
ATCATCTCCTGCACCATGCTGTGATCGCGGGTGATCTGTTCGATCCGCCCGTCGCGCAGCAGATAGGCGCGGCTGTCCCCCGCCCAGAGGCAGGCATAATGGCCGGCATAGGCGAGCAGCGCGACGACCGTCGACCCGATCACCGTGCCCGGCCGCGACAGCCGGGCATGGGCGACGAGCGTGCGGTTGACGCGCTGGACGCTTTCCTGCGCCGCGTCGAGGAAGGCGTAGCCCGACCCCAGCGTATTGACCTCGGCCAGCGCCTCCACGAGCATCGTGCTGGCCAGATCGCCGGCCTGGTGCCCGCCCATGCCGTCCGCGACCGCCCAGAGGCCGGGGACGGGGCGGGACAGGACGCGATCCTCGTTCAGGGTACGGACGCGGCCGACATGCGTGCGTTCGGCGGTTTCGAAGGTGAAGCCGCCTGCGGTCATGTCGGGCTGTTCCCTTGTTCGAGGTCGTCGTCATGCAGCAGGCGGGCGAAGCCGTCCCCGGTCGGCAACGCGGTCGCCGGGCCGTCCAGCCGGATCGCGTCAAGTTCGCGCCACCAGCATGTGTGCGGGGGGGCGGGATCCCGATCGGGACCGACCGGCAGGGCGGACAGCGCGGCGGCAAGGGCATCGGCCGTGTCGCCCGCGTCCCGCGCGGCGGTCAGAACCGCCGCGGCCTGCGCAGCCCATGCCTCGGCCTGTGCGTGCGCGGCACCGGGCAGGATCGCAAGGCCGATCAGCGGGTAGATCCGGCCGACCTTGTCATGGCTGGCGACCAGCGCGCCGGCCACGACATCGCTGCCGTCGTCTGCCGCCACGAACCGCCAGGCTGGCAGCGCGGCCATGTTTCGCATCAGCGCCTCGCGGTCCGACGTGGCGGCATCGGCCAGCGCGGCGGCAAGCCAGCGATCATAGCGCGCGGTTGCCGGACCGTCGCCGCGCCGCACGAAATCACCGTGCGCGGGCAGCTTGCCCGTCAGGCCGATGACGGCCCGGATCGCGGGCGCGGTCAGAGGTTCGACGGACATGCGAAGGTCCGGAGATCACGCAGCATGAAGGGGTTGGCGGTGTTCAGGATCCGCACGCGGAAGCTGCCCGAGGCGGCGCCATCGACCATATCGAAGACGAAGCCGCTGCGGTTGACGGAGCGGAGCCGCATTTCGGACAGCATCTGCGAAAATGCCCAGTCGCCTGTCCAGGTGCGGACGCTGGGGGCGGGCGCACCTTCATGCTGCACGCTGACCGTGACGCCGGGGACCGGACCGGGCCAGCGCAGTTCGGTGGCGCGGCGGGTCGTCCGGTCGAACGTCGCGGGGGTGCCGTCCACGGTGATCGTGACGGTCTGCGCGTCGCCCGCGATGCGGATCGGTTCGATCACGAAGCGGACGTTCGGCCGGATGTCGCCGGGTTTGAAGAAGACCGTGCGGATCCGGTCGGCGGCCTGGAACTGCCGCACCGCCGCGCCTGACAGGCCGAGCGCGCGGCCGGACGGGGTCAGCGTCCAGCGGACCGGATCGATCTGTCCGGCCAGGTTGGTTTTCTGGAAAGTGTCGATCAGGCCACCGGGGCGCAGCAGCCGGCTGAAATCGTCGATTGATACCTGTCGCGGGCCGGGTGGGCCGAACGGAAAGCCCTGCGCCAGGATCGACCGGCATTCGGGCAGCAGTTCGCCGGCATAGGCGGTCTTGATGCCCGCGCGCGCCGTGCGGTTCAGCGCACCGGTGGACGCCGTGACGAACCCGCGGAACAGCGCACCGGCCGCGGGGGGCAGCGTGGCCGCGACCTGCCCCAGCCGGGCCGTCGCCGCCATCGCGCCCGCCGTCCGGTCCCGTTGCAGCATCGGATCGCCCAGCCCCGCGGCGGAACGGAGCGCGGTGCCGGTTTCGCCGACCGCGGTCAGCGCGATCAGCGCGTCGTCGACGGGGGCGGGGCCGGACGCGGGCGACATTTCGCGCAGCCAGCGGAAATGTTCGATCACCTCGTCCAGCGGGCCGGGCGGGCCCTTGGGCGCGGTGTTGGCGGCCGACCGGACCTGGTCGGCGCGTTGCAGCCCGCGGTAGATGTTGCGCGAGAAGATCGACCCGACCTTCAGCGCGGCCGACCCCTTGCCCTTCGTCAGCGACGGCGGGGTGAGGTCGGTTTCGTCGGCCCAGGCGTTGAACAGCGCCTTGACCGGGGAGGGTGGGCGGACGGCGACCTGCAGGCGTTCGTCCATCGGCCGTTCGCCGCTGACGATCGTGTCGTCGATCAGCGCATCCCAGCGGCGGGTGAAGTCCGCAAGGTAGGTGGTCAGCAGCGCATCCTTGATGCGGCCGGCCTCGCTGCTCATCGGCCCGGCGGAGGCGGTGGGTACGCCGGTGACCCAGCTTTCGTTGGCGGATTGCGTGGCGTAACGCGCGATGGCGGGCGCCACGCTGGTGTAGAAAACCCGCCGGCGGAACATGCCGGGCACGCCGGTGGTGAGCGGCGCGCCGGATCTGCGCGTGAACAGCCGCGAACTGCCGACGCCGGGCACTTCGGCCAGCGTGAATTCGGGCAGGTTCCGCAGACCCGGGTCGTTCAGCATCTGCGCATAGACGCGTTCGCCCGGCCCGAGGCTGGCGACCTGCGACCGGGCGGCCGCGATCAGCGTGGCGTTGAGCGCAGGGGGCATGATTGGCCCGGCGAGCAGGCTGGCCAGATGCCGGCGGAGCGCGTCGCGGACCGGGACCTGGTCTTCGCTCGGGAACTGGTCGCTCCAGCGGTCGTCGAACGCAGCCGCGATCGCGCCGCGATCGAGCGGTGCCCCCGCCGCACGCCCGAGCATGAGGTAGAGCCGCAGCAGCGCATAGGTCTGCGCCCGCGGATCGGCATTCGGATCGGCCTGGCCGCTGGTCAGCGCGGTCAACTGATCCTCCAGCCCCAGCAGCAGGCGGGGCAGGAACTGGCGGTTGAGCAGATTATGGTACGCGCCGTCGACCTGTGGCCGGATGGTCGACAGCTGGCCGACGCCCCAGGAGAAGCCGGGGTCGCGATCGGCAGGTAGCGCGGTGCTGGCGAAGGGCAGCGCGCGCGCGCGGTTGAGCGGATCGAGGACGTCCACGAGGTCGCTGTCGCTGATCGTGCCGGGCGGCAGCGTGCGGACGGCGCGCTGCAGTTCGCCCGAGCGCAGTTCCAGTCGGGCCAGCATGTCGGCATTGCGGAGGTAGCTGGTCAGCCAGAGGATGGCGAGGATCAGAGCCACCGTGCCGGCGAGGCCGATCGCGGCTGCCTTGATCCGCCAGACGCGGCGTTCCGCCTTCAGGTCGCGCCCGGCCAGCGCGGCTTCGGGAAAGACCACGCGGGTCAGCAGGTCACGCAGGAAGTAGCTGCGGCCGCGGGCGGTCTCGCGGTGGCCCTGGCCCAGCGGCAGGCCGAAGCGGGTCGACAGCGCGCCGAGCAGCCGGTCGATCGGGCGGCCGAACTGCGTGCCGCTGGTGAAGTAGAAGCCCCGGACGAGCGGGGCGGATTCGAACTTGCTGTCCTGCGCGATCGTCCGCAGCATCTGGGCCAGCGGCGCGCGGATCGAGGCGAATTGTTGCGGGAAGGCGAAGATCAGCCCGCGGCGCTGCATGTCCTGTTCGGTCTGGACGCGCATCAGCCGGCGCTGGTCGAGCCGTTCGACCAATGCGTCGAACTCGGCATCGAACCCCGTCATCAGCGGCACGGCGACGCCGTTGGCCATCGCGCCGGTATGGCCCCAGACCTGTTCGCGGTCGGTGGCCGACATGTCGTCGAAGAATTCGGTGAAGCCGGCGAGCAGGTCGAGCTTGGTAATGAGCACATAAACCGGCGTGCGGACGCCGAACGCGGCGTGGACCTCGTTGATCCGCTGGCGGATCGCGCGGCCGTGGACGATCGCGGCGCTTTCGTCCGCGCCGGTCAGGTCGGTGACCGAGATCGCGACCAGGATCCCGGTGACCGGCTGGCGCGGGCGGTGGCGTTTCAGGAGGTCGAGGAAGCCGCGCCACGCCTGCGCATCGACGGCCTCGTCGCTGTCCTGCGTGGTGTAGCGGCCGGCCGTGTCGATCAGCACGGCCTGGTCGGTGAACCACCATTCGGTGTTGCGCGTGCCGCCGATACCGCGAACCGGGCCGTCGCCCAGCGCCTGCGCCGCCGGGAAATCGAGCCCGCTATTCTGGAGCGCGGTGGTCTTGCCGGCACCCGGCGGGCCGATGATGACGTACCATGGAAGTTCGTAGATATATTCGCGGTTCTTGCCGACGCGCGTGTCGCGCATCATGGCCAGCGCCTTCTGCGCGCGTTCCTCCATCGCGGCGACATCCTCGGCCGCAAGGTCCTGCGCCGGGACGACGGGGGCGGCGGGTGCGTCGCCCAGCGCCGACACCATCTCGCGGTTGCGGACGCCGGCGCGCCAGCGTTTCCAGTAATGCCGCGCGACGAAGCCCAGCACGATCGCCGCGATCACCGCCAGCCGGACCCAGACGCCGCCCAGCGGGACATGGCCGGCAATCGCGATCAGCGGCCCGACGAACCAGACGAGCGCGGCGACCAGCAGGATGCCGAGCAGGATGAGCACCCAGCGCGGCGGGCGCACGAACAGACGGCGGATCCAGTAGATCCAGGGCCAGTGCATCATCGGCCGTTCTGCCCCGCATAGGTCTTGGGAATGACGATTTCGACGCGCCGGTTCTGGCGGCGGCCGGCATCGTCGCCATTGTCGGCGACGGGCTGGCTTTCGCCCACGCCGGTCGGCACCATCCGGTCGGGCGGGATGCCGGCACCCGCCAGGGCCGCCACCACCGCGGCGGCGCGCGCCTCGGACAGCGACTGGTTCGACGGGTAGCGGAGCGAGGCGATCCGCTGGTTGTCGGTGTGGCCGGTCAGCGGCACCTGCCCCTGCGTCAGGCCGATCGCCTGCGCGATGCGCGCGGTCGTCTCGCCATAGCCCGGATCGAGATCGGCGGACCCGGAGGCGAACAGCCCCCGGTCGCGCATCCGGACCAGCACCGATCCCGGATCGTCGGACACCTGCACCCGGCCCGCGTCGATATCCGGTTTCAGGATGTCGAGGATGGTCAGGAACAGCCGGTCATCGGATGCGGGGGCGGGGGCGGAGCGATTGAGGCTGGCCGGCCCCGCCCGGTAGGTGGCGGTCAGCGGCGCGACCGCGCGGTCGCCGAGCGACGCCAGCCGCAGCACGAACCCGGCATAGAGCGCGAGCAGGAGCGCTGCGAGACCCGCCAGCCAGACCCAGAGCGGGGTCTGCCGCGCGATCGGCTGATACGCCGCATCGACGCCCTTCCACGCCGGGGACAGCCCGCGTTCGACCGGCCCGCGCAGGTTGCGGATCGCGCCGAACAGCCGGTCACGCAGCTGGACGAGCTTGCTGGCGCCGCCGCGTTCCAACCGCATCCGCCCTTCGAACCCGAACGACAGGCAGACATAGATGAGTTCGAGCAGGTTGGGCGAGCGGCCGGGCCGTGCCTCTAGCGCATCGGCGATCTCGAACATCCGGTCGCCGCTGACCACCTCGTTGTGGAAGGTCGCGACCAGCGTCTGCTTGCCCCAACTGCCCCGCGTGCCCCACGGCGTCGACAGGATCACCTCGTCGATCAGCGCGGACAGCGCGTAATGGCCGTAGCGGACGTCCTCCTCGCCCACGCCCAGTTCACGCGCGCGCGCCTGGAAGGTGCGCAGTTCGTCCACGATGGTGCGACGCAGGCGGACGACATCGGGATGGTCGGTGACGCCGCGCAACGTGTTGGCCAGCACGATCAGCGGTGCGCCGGCCGCCAGCAGCGGGTTCGCGCTAGCCGCCTGGAACGTGTCGAGCGACAGCGGGGCCGCGTTGAACGGACTGCCCGGCAGGGTCGGCCGCGCGGCAGCGGAGGCACCGACCGGCGGGGTGCTGGGGACCGGATCGAACGGGCTGGGGCCGGCGGGTGGCGACTGGCCCGGACCGCGGATTTGCGTCCGGTCGCCGTCATCCTCGGGCGGCGGGGTCGGCCCCGCACCACCGGCCGGGCGGCCGATGATGGTGCGGTCGCCCTCGTCGGGCTCGAACGGGTTGCGGCCGGTCACCGGACGCGCCCGCGAATGGCCCAGAGTTCCAGTTCGAGGTCGGGCACATCGCCCGACACATGGACCGCGATGCCGCCGGACCGTTCGATCAGCTGCCAGTCGTCCGAATTGGCGTTGATCTCGAAATAGATCATGCCCGCGCGGAACGGGATCTGCCGCGGTTCGGCGGGCAGCGCGCGGATCGGCGCGCCGCCGAGCTGGAGGTTCACGAGATCGCGGATCCGCTCCACCGCGCCGATCGTCGCGCGTTTCGGCAGGTTCGCGCGGATCAGTTCGCCGTCGATGCTCGACCGCGCGGCCAGCACGAACATGCAGTCCGCGAACAGCGACCGGTCGCCGACCTTCGCCACGCGGATGCCGTAGGCGCGGTCCTCCAGCGGGATCGGGATTGCGGTCTGTTCGAACACCGCACTCAACGCCTCGCGCAGGAAGGCGACGAGCGGCGCGAAACTGGCCTGCAGGTCGTTGTGGCGATAGTCCGGGAAGACGGGCGGACGGTTGGTGCCGGTTTCGGTGAACGTCGCCAGTTCGCCCGCCAGCCCGACGAGCGTGCGGTAGAGTTCCTGCGGATGAAGGTCGCCGAGCGTGCCGATATGGCGCACGACGGCCTCGTTGCGGTTGACGAGCATCAGCACGAGGAAGTCGCTGATCTCCGCGACGCTGCGTCCGCTCTGGTTCGCCAGCCGCGCCGCGATCGCCGATCCGCGGTGCTGGAGCAGGCCGCGCACCTCGGCGATCAGGCTGGTCAGGCGGTTCGACACCGCGCAGCTGATCGCGGTGGGGATGAAGTCGGGATCGAGCACCAGCGACCCGTCGGTGCGCTTTTCGATCAGGCGGGCGAGCGGCAGCGTGACGTAGCCGGCCAGTTCCTGCTGATCGTGGAGCAGGCGCAGGTCGAGCTTGCCGATCGTGATCGGGGCCGACCCTTGTGAATCGGCGATGACGTCGTTGATTTCGGTTTCGTGCCCCAGCCAGCGGAGCGCCTGGCCGCCCGTCGCGGACAGCCGGGTGTCGAACGCCCCCGCGCGGCGGATCGGCAGCGCCAGATGGATGATGCTGTTCGTCAGGTCACCGGGCGGGGTGAGCGGTTGCGGATGATCGTCCGCGCCCGGCAGGTCGAACAGCGTGCCGTCGGGCAGAATGCCGGCCGCGCGGGACAGCGCGAACGTGCCGGTGCGGAGCAATGCCTCGTCGATTTCCAGCCGCGCGAAGCCCCAGCCGAGCGGGTTCAGGAACCGCGCCATGTCCTCGGTCTGGCGTTCGAGATAGCGTTCCATCTGCTGGAAATGCTGCGTCCGCAGGAACATGCCTTCGGACCACAGGACCTTGTTGTGCCAGTACATGCCCTGTCTATCCCCCCGCCTCTCGGCCGAACGCATCTATCGGGTCAACGGCGTGCGCCGTAAACCCGAATCTCTTCCAGTTGTCGTTCGTAGGCCGATCGGAAGGCGGCGTTTATGATGCCTTCGCTGCTCGAATCCGCCTCGCGCCGTATTTCGGCATAGCGATCGGCATATTCGATCCAGGCGGCGGCATCGCGCTGCGTCCGGATCAGATAGTTGCGGCTGGCGAGCCGACGCTCGATCTCGTCCGGCCCAAGCGCGTCGAAGGTGGCGCCCAGCGCGGCGCGCATGCCGGCCAGCATGCAGAGCAGATGCGCCTTCACGTCGTGAAACGCCTCGTTCAGCGCGGCGGCGCCCGTGGTGTAGCCGCTGTCCTCGGTGCGCAGCAGGTCGATCGCAATGCGTTGCGGCGGCACCCATTTGAACGGATTGTTTCCTTCCGCCCGAACCTGGGTGCGGCTCATGCGATATTCGTCCTTCAGCGCGGTGCGTTCGCCCATCACGTCGGCCAGCCCCAGGATCGCCTGGCGGTAGATGGTGCCCAGCCGGTGCATCAGCGCGGCGCGGTCCTCGTTGACGAAGCTGGTCGGCGACAGGCCGGCCCCCGCGCAGAACGCGTCGAACAGCGCATCGTCCGCCGCCGGCCCGCGAGCGGCCGGATGCTGCGGGGCAGCCGCTGTCGTCGGGGGCATCGCCGGGGCGGCCACGAACGATGGACCCGGCGGCATTTCCGGCGGCGCGGGGCGGGGCGGGGCGGCCGGCGCGGCGCCGTCGGCAAGATCGACATCGGGCGGGATCCGGTCGGGCCCGGGCATGGGCATGGACAGGCCCGGGGGGACAAGCGGTTCGACCGGAACGGGCGGCGGGGCGACCTCGATCGGAGCGGCGACGGGTGTCACGGGTGCTACGGGGGCCATGTGGACGGGGTCGGCCTCGGGCGGGATCACCGCGTCGGCCAGCGCCCAGTCGGACGGGATCTGCGTGGCGGCCGCGGGCACGGCGGGCGCGTGCAGGATGGGGCTGGAGAACGGGGCGTCAAAACCATAGCCCGGATCGCGCGCCTCGGCCGGCGGCGCCGTCCAGGCCCGTTCGGTCCCGATCACCGGCGGGTCCGCGCGCCGGCTGCCCGTTCCGGCGTTCCAGCCGTCGGCATCGCGATCGGGCCGCCGTTCCCAGGCATCGGCATCGACGCCGTCCTGCGGCTGGCGATGGGCGTCGACCAGCGGGTCGGGGCGCATCGCACTGGCGAACGGATCGAGCCGGCGGGGGGTCGATTCACCCCGCGGCGGATCGAGCCCCTCCGGCGCACCGAACGGCGACCGGCCCGGTTCGGGCAGGATCGGGGCCGGCGCTGCGGACGCTGCCGATGCGCGACTGTCCTCCAGCAGCAGGACGAACGGGCCGAACCGGATGACGTCGCCCGGGCCGACCGGAACCGGCCGGTCGCGTTCCAGCCGCTGCCGCGGTTCGCCCAGGAACACGCCGTTCGAACTCGTGTCGCGCACGGTGGTGCGTCCTGCGGCATGCACGATCGTCAGGTGCGTGCGCGATATGCCGCGTTCCGGATCCGCCACCGACCAGTCGGCGCGCGCATCGCGGCCGATGCTCAACTGCCCCTCGTCCAGCGCGCGGCTGTCGATCTGGTTGGTCAGGTCGTCCTTGTGGAACAGGCGCAGGCGCATCGGCAGATATCCTCGGTCGGCAGATCGTCTGGTTTTCCCTTCGTACCGCCGGTGCCGGACGATTGTCACCCCCGCTCGTTCCGGTTGACGATACGGCTAGTGCGGCTGCCGTAGATGCCTGCCGGCATGATCGGACTATCCGTGTCCAGCCGGTTCGGAGGGACGGGACGGCCGGTCGACGCGGCGCACCGCCGGGCGGACCCGTGCTCCCCGATCCAACGGTCGTTCAGCGCTTTTCGAACGCGAACACCACCGTGCTCAGGCAATCGGGCGCGCGTTCGGCGAACCCGAACGACAACTGGCCCCACGGTTCCTTGCGGGACCAGCTTGTCTCCTCGTCCAGTGATCCGCCGCGCGGCGTCTGGCTGATCGCCAGCGGCGCATAGTGCGCCACGACGTCCTTGCGCGCGGGGCATCCCTTGACGATGCGGAGCAGCAGCAACGGCCCCGCCGTGGCATTGCTACCGGGCTTCGGTTCACGCAATTCGACGGACAGGACCAGAGTGCCCGACAGGATGCCGTCCGCGGCATAGGACTGGAAACTGTTCGTCGCGGTCGTCGGCTTCAGCGCGGCGCCGGTGATCGCCTCCACCGCCGGACGGTCGATATGGCCTGCGCCGCGGATACGCTGGATCAGAGTGTCGATCGGATTCGCAGGACGGTTCATGGTGTCTCCTCTGGCGCATCCGACCAGTAACGTGGCCGCCAGGACCGCGGCGAAGGCGGGGCCGAAATCAATTCTTCGCGGGATAGTTCTTATCATACCAGCTCCCGTAATAGTCCGCATAGCTTTGTCCGGTGGTCGACGTCTTTTCGCCCGCTCCGTAAATGCTGCCGATCGCATCGCGTGCCTTGGCTGCATCGCCGTCCTTGACGAACGCGTCATAGGCCGTCCGATATTGCGGCTGGTTCGCCGGATTGCCGGAAATACCGATATCGGCACCGCCGTTCGCCAGAATCTCGCGCTGCGCACGCACGTTCGACAGTGTCGCGGCACCTTCGTCCGCAAGCTTCGATCGCAGATATGCCGCCTTGGACGACAGGTCTTCGACGCCGAGATAGCGCGCGTGGCCGGTTTCATGCGCCAGCGAACGGACCAGCGCGGGCGCATTGCCGGCCTGTGCCTTGTCGATCGTGATCGTCCGCGCCGGCCGGTTGGCGAATGTGCCCCCCCCGGCGGGGCCGTAATTCACTTGCCAACCCGCCTCGTCGAGCGCCGCCAGATCGCCCGACAAGCTCGGCGATTTGGCCACCAGCTCTGCTGCGGCGGGGCCCAGCGTTTTGTCGATGCCCATCGCGACCGGCGGTCCTGCCGGCGCAGCGGGTGCCGCCGCGGGCGCACCGCCGCCGGGCGCAGGCGCAACGGGGCCGGCCCCGGCGGGCGCAAGTGCGGCGGCGGGGCGGGGATCAGCGATTGAGGGTATGGCGGGGGCGGTGCCGCTGTTCAGGTTGATCTGCGTCCCGTCCAGCCAGATGCCGTTGCCGTCGATCACCAGCTTGCTGCCGCCGACATGCAGCACGATCGACTTGCCGGCGCGGATGTCGATCCGGTCGGCGACATCGAGCGCGGAGGACTGCGCCCTGGTGGTCAGCGTCTGGGCGACGTCGACGATTTCGTGACGGTCCGCGATGCGGCGATAGTCGCGCCCGGAATGGAGATAGACCTCCTCGGCCCCGCCCTTGTCCTCGAACAGGAATTCATTGACCAGACCACCGGTGCCCGACGTCCGGAATCCGGCCTGCGTCAGGTTGGCGGGCACGGCGAAGCTATGCTTGTTGCGGCCGTTGTAGAGCGAGCCGACCACGACCGGACGATCGGGGCGGCCATCGATGAAGTCGATCAGCACCTCCATGCCGGGCCGCGGTATGAACTGCGCGCCGATGCCGTCCCCCGCCCAGGCCTGCACCAGCCGAACCCAGCAGGTCGACGCGCCCGTCCGGTCCCAGTGGAACTTGACCTTGATGCGGCCATGTCCTTCGGGATCGTTCTGGTCGATGACGACCGCGGTCTGCGGCCCGCGCGAGGCGACCGGCGGGGCACTGCGCCGGGCCGGGCGGTAGACCTGCGTGCTGGGCTGCGCCTCGAACGTCTGTTCGTAATGCGGTTCGCCTTCCGCCGTGGAATAGGGATCGAACGCGTCGTGCGTGACGGACCGGACCACGATGCGTCGTTCGCGCGGGTCGAGCCGCGTGTCGTCCACCTGGAACCGCGCGCCGGGCGCGAAGGCGACGTAGGATCCGCTGCCCTTCATCACCACCGCGGCGCTTTCGGACCCTTCGATCCGCAGCTTGGCGCGGTCCCGACCGGCCGCCGCGTCGGTATAGCCGCCGCCCCAATGATAGACATGTCCCTTGCGCGCGGCCCAATCCAGCTTGCTGGGCGCGGTGATCGGCGACAGATCGCCGGGCTTGGTGAAGTCATAGTCGTGCGTGACGACCGCGGCCGGGGCCGAGTTGTAGCCCATCTGCAGGTCGCGCAGCCCGCGCAGCAGGTGATCGCGCCGGAACGACAGGTCGAACGGATCGCCGTCATAATAGCCGGCCGGATCGCCGGCGATGTACATGCGGTGCTTGTACGGAGCGGCCCCTTCGTCGAACCGGAAATAGTAGAAGACGCCCTCATCCTCCATCAGGCGGCTGACGAAGTCGAAATCGCTTTCGTCCTGCTGGACGATGTAGGCGCGGGGCGCGGAGGGGCCGTAACGGCTGTCGTCGAACGTGATCGCATGTTCGCCGAGGATGGTTTCGACGACCTGACTGTGGCTGCGATCGGTGAACAGCCGGCGGTCGCGGGTCAGGCGCAGCGCCGCGAAGGCGGGTTCGACCAGGATTGCGAATTCGACATAGCTGCCCTTGTGGTACAGATGTTCGAACCGCGCGCAGCGACCGTTGATCTTGCGCTCGCTATCGTCGGACATGCCGAGCGAGAAGGTGATCGACGCGTTGAGCCAGGCGGCGGCGGGCGGCACATCGCCCTGCGACCGGATCGTCAGGCGGAAGGGTTCCGCACTGGAAATGGACTCGCTCCCGTCCATCCGGAACAGCTTGTAGTTCTGGATATCGCCGGGGGCTTCGAGGATGTGAAGGAACTTGTTGCCGTCGCGCGTGCCCATCGCTCAATCCATCATGGTGTCGAATACACAGGGATCGGCGGAGCGGATCGCGGCGGGTGCGATCGTGCGGGGGGGACTATGTCCATCCCGCGGCATGACCGCGACCGTCGTACCGGCCCGCCGCACCTGCCGCCGGATCGAACCGGCGAGCGATGCGGCGGGGCCGGCCAAGCGGATCAGACCTTCGCAGCCTTGGTGAAGTCGTATCCACCACGCACCGCGCGCTCGTTATTGGCCTCGTCCTTGAGGAACTGGTTGAATTCCACCGAAGAAAAGTTGAGCGAGATGTTCTCCATCGGCTCGCCAGCGCCGGTGCTGCCGGCGGTCGAGAAGGAAGAGCAGATCACGTTCTTCATGACATATTCGATATACTTGGCTTCGCCGCTGTCCGACGCCTGGACCGTGACGGCGAGTGTCGCGGTTTCGGTGTTCTTGCCCTGCAGTGCCTGCAGCATGAACTGCGTCGTGGTATCGTCCTGACGCTTCACCAGGTGAAGATCGCCCGGCGTCACCTTGCCGGCGGAAAGGCGATTGCCCGCTGCGCCGACCGTGGTCTGCACCGCGACGGAGAAACCCCAGCTGTACGAATCAACTTCGATCCAGTCCTTGTACGGGCCGGACGTGACGGCACCCTTGAGGCTGCCGAGCTTCATATAAACGGGCATGTGCTTCTCCTGCGCGTATGGACCATGTCGGTCTTAACCAGAATTATTACAGAATGGCGTTGCCTTACTGCGATTCAACGTTCCAATCATATGTTAGGGTTCCCACAGGGTCCACCTTAATTTCGACATGTTTGACTTCGTGCTGGTCGTGACGGTGCTGAAGCAGCGTGGCCGCCAGTTCCGGCACGATGCCGTTGGCGATCACCGCCTCCACGTTCCGCGCCCCGCTCTGCGTTTCGGTGCAGCGCCCGGCGATCAGGTCCACCACCGCATCGGACCAAACCAGCGACGCACCGTAGCTGCTGCGGATCCGGTCGGCGACGCGGACGAGCGCCAGCACGATGATTTCCCGCAGCGTGTCGGCCGACAGCGGAAAGTAGGGGACGACCGTGACGCGGCCGAGGAAGGCCGGGCGGAAATGTTCGAGCAGCGCCGGTCGCAACGCCGCGGTCAGCCCGGCGGCGTCGGGCATCGTATCGGGATCGGCGCACAGCTTCTCGATCATGTCCGACCCGGCGTTGGACGTCATGATCAGCATGGTGTTTCGGAAATCGATGTCGCGCCCCTGGCCGTCCTTGATCCGGCCCTTGTCGAACAGCTGGTAGAACACGTCCTGCACGCCGGGATGGGCCTTCTCCATCTCATCGAGCAGGACGACGCCGAACGGCTTGCGCCGCACCGCCTCGGTCAGGACGCCACCCTCGCCGTAGCCGACATAGCCGGGAGGCGCGCCGAGCAGCATCGAGACCTTATGCTCCTCCTTGAACTCGCTCATGTTGATGACGGTCATGTTGGCCGCGCCGCCGTAGAACAGGTCGGCCAGCGTCAGCGCGGTCTCCGTCTTGCCGACGCCGGACACGCCGACCATCAGGAATACGCCGGTGGGCTTGCGCGGGTCGGTGAGCCCGGCCCGCGACGCGCGCATCGCGGCACCGATCGCGGCGAGCGCCTGATCCTGCCCGCGGATCCGCTCGGCCATCAGCGATTCCAGGTTGAGGACGTCGCGCAGCTCGTCCGCCACCATCCGGCCGACCGGAATGCCGGTCCAGAGGGCCACGACGTCGGCCACCGCGTGCCGATCGACCACGTCGAACACCATCGGGCTTTCGCCCTGTAGTGCGGCGAGTTCGGCCGCCCCGGCGGACAGGCGCGGGCGGATGTCGGCCTCGCCCGCTTCGTCCGCGGCGATCAGCGCGTCGCGGTCGGTGCGCAGCTCGGTCACACGGGTCCGCTCGTCCTGCCACCGGGCGGTCAGCGCTGCGACGTCCGCGGCGACGCGCGCCAGTTCCGCGTCGATCGCGGCAAGCCGTTCGCTGTGGTCCCCACCGCCCTTCGCCTCGCGCAGCAGGATGTCGCGTTCGACGCCCAGCGCGGTTTCGTGGCGGGTCGCGTCCTCCAGCGCGGCGGGCGTCGCGGCCTGGCTCATCGCGACGCGGGCCGACGCGGTATCGAGCAGGCTGATCGCCTTGTCGGGCAGTTGCCGGTCGAAGATGTAGCGGTGCGACAGCGTGACCGCCGCCTTCACCGCATCCTCCAGGATGCGGACGCCGTGATGCTTTTCCAGCGTCGCGACGAGGCCGCGGATCATGCCGATCGCGGCCGCCTCGCCGGGCTCCTCGATCTTCACGACCTGAAACCGGCGGGTGAGTGCGGCGTCCTTTTCGAAATATTTCTTGTATTCGGCCCATGTGGTGGCCGCGATGGTGCGCAGTTCGCCGCGGGCGAGCGCCGGTTTCAGCAGGTTGGCGGCGTCGCCCTGACCCTCGCTGCCGCCCGCGCCGATCAGGCTGTGCGCCTCGTCGATGAACATGACGATCGGAGTGGGGGACGCCTTGGCTTCCTGGAGTACCGATTTCAGGCGGTTCTCGAATTCGCCGCGCACGCCCGCGCCGGCCTGGAGCAGGCCGAGGTCGAGGCTGAGCAGGCGGATGCCGCGCAGCGCCTCCGGCACGTCGCCCGCGACGATGCGGGCGGCGAACCCTTCGACGACCGCGGTCTTGCCGACGCCCGCCTCGCCGGTCAGGATCGGGTTGTTCTGCCGCCGGCGGGTCAGGATGTCGACGATCTGGCGAATTTCGGCATCGCGGCCGAGCACCGGATCGATGCCGCCGGCCCGTGCCCGCGCGGTCAGGTCGATGCAATAGGTGTCGAGCGCCTTGCCGCCGCCGGGCATGGGGGGCGCGGCGGTGGCGGCTTCGGCTTCACCCGCCGTCGCCGGGGTCGTATCGCCGGCACCCGCGATCTTCGCGAAATGCGTCGTCAGCGTCTCGGCGTTGATCCGCTTCAGCTGCGGCGCGGCATCGCGCGCGGTGGCGCCCAGATCGCGGTCGTTGAGCAGCGCGGCGAGCAGATGGCCCGGCGAGATCGCAGTCGCGCCCTGTTCCAGCGAGGCGAACAGCCAGGCCTCGCGCGCCAGCCGGACGATACGCGGCGACAGCGCGGGTGGACGACCGTTGCCGGTGCGGAAGCCCGCGAGCGTCGCGTTCAACTCGGCCGTCAGCCGGCCGGGATCGACGTCGAAATGCGTCAGGATCGCCGCGACCGGTCCGTCCGTGCGGCCGCAGAGCTTGAGCAGCCAATGTTCGATCTCGACGTCGTAATGGCTCTGCGACATCGCCAGCGCGACCGCCTGTTCCAGCATGTCGCGCGCGACCGGATCGAGCCGTGCAACCAGGGTCTTGAGGTTCATGCCCGGCTTGTCCTTGTGCGATGGGGTGGTGGAAGTGGCGTGTCGCGCCGTTCGATGACGGCATCGCGACGCGGCAGTGGTGGAGCGGGCACGGCACGGGGCATCAGGCCGCCGCCGCCGCGGGCAGCGTGCCGGGCAGGATCGCATCCTCGCGGTCCGCCACGCTCGGGCCGGACGTCAGCCAGCTGTTCTGCCCCAGATGGGCGGGCGCGTCCGGATCGCCCAGCCGCAGCCGCGGAACCGCATCGCCGCGCAGGACGAGCTGAAGGTCGAAATCGATCGTGCCGCCGACCGCCATCCGGATGCTCCGGGTCAGCGTGTGGCGGATACCGTCCGGCTGGAAGAAGGCGCGGAAGGTGGGCAGGTCGAGCGGGCCGATCCGGATGCGGAACCGGCCGGCCAGATCGTACGCGCCGGCCCCGATGACGGCATCGCGCGCGAGGGCGGCGTAGTGGCCGTTCGGGATATCCGCGGCGGGAAGCCGGGTGCATTCGTCCGGCGCGATGCGGATCCACCGCGGGCGCAGCTCGATGATCGAGACGGGCAGGTCGTAGAGCGTCTCCAGCATCCGGCGGAGCGCGCCGGCCGAACGCACGCGGCGGTTGAGCGGGCCGGCCATCGCCAGCATGTGCGCATCGTCGCCGAGCCGCGTGATGCCGGACAAGGCGGCGAGCGCCTGGGTAAACGGATCGTCCGCGCGGCCGGCGGCATCGACCGCGCCGAACCGGACGGGCAGGCGATATTTCGCCCAGGCGCGGTAGAACAGGCTGATCGCGCGGTGGTTGAACATGTCGAGGAACTGGCCGAACGCCTCGTCCCGCGCGCGGCGGCGTTCCACCATCAGGTCGGAATAATGGTCTGGCATCACGCCGGACGGGCCGGTCAGGCCCATGAACGCGACCGTCATGTCGACCGGAGCGTCCGGCGCGGTGCGGACGAGCGCGGTCAGTTCCGCATCCGGGTGGCGCATGCCGTCGGCGGCGTGGAACCGCACCGGTTCGTCCGCCGCGCGGCTGTCGTCGCCGACGCCGGCGCTGCCCTGCGCCGCCATCAGGATCAGGCGCACCGCCTGGAAGAATTCCGCGCGCGGAGCGGGGGCCGTGGTGGGCGCGCGCTCGGCAGCGGGGGCGGGGGCGGCGACAGGCGCGGGGCCGGAGGCGGGAACGGCGGGCGTCATGTCAGAGCAGCGCGCGCGTGCCGGTGCGCGACGGCCATTGCTGCCACACGCCCTTCTCACCTTTCAGCAGCAGGCGGGTGCGGCTGAACGCGTTGATCGCCGCCATCGATGCGAACACGCGGTCGAGCAGCGCGCCGAGCAGGAACGCGCCCGATCCGGACAGCCGGCGATCCTCGAACAGCAGGGTGATGTCCGTGCCAGCGATGAACGCGATCCGCCCGCCGGCCGGCGCGCGCGCGGTCGCCGCGGCACTGGTCACCGAGACGAGCCGTTCGACCACGACCTGCCGTCCGGTGGTCGACAGATGATCATGCAGGCCGAGCAGTTCCTTGACCATGTCGAGCGCGAGGGCGGGGTCGGCGATGCTCATCTGGTTGAGCGACAAATGCGACACCAGCCGCCACAGCGTACCCTGGCCACGGCGCGGGCGGACGGTGGGGGTGGGCGCGGTGATGAGCGTCGCGCGATCGACCAGCGCGCCCGACTGCGTCAGGCTGAGCGTCGGACGGCCCCCGCCGAACGGCAGGCGCGCGGCCAGGTCGCGGTTGGTGCAGGTCAGGTCGATCGAGGCGACATGGTCGGCATCAGCCACCGACCGACCGGACGTGTCGACCGTGGCGAGGTAGACGTCGTCGCCACCGGCGGCATGCGTGCTTTCGCGCCGGGTCAGCTGCCAGTAGCGCAGTTCGGTCGTCTCGCGGTCGCGGCCGATCGCGAAGAAGGGGCGGTAGGCCTGTTCCGCGCCCGTCCGGTCGGCGACTGTCACGCGATCGACAGAATAGACCTCGGTCGTCGATTCGCGGCGGGCGTCGGCAACGATCCGGTGTTCGTAGCGACCGGGCACCAGCCGGACCGGTTCAGCCGCCTGTTCGAACAGATTGATGACCGGCGTTGCGAACAGGCGGAAATCATCCTTCGTCACCAGCCGTTCCAGCCCGGCGTCGAACCGGTCGAGATACAGGAAGATGTCGAGCGTCGATCCGCCGTCGCGCAGCGTCTTTGCCGAAAGCCCGGTAATGTCGAAGAACAGGAATTTTTCGGGGAAGGCGAAATATTCGGTCAGCAGCGTCTGGGCGGGGTCCGCCCCCGTCGCCTGCGGCAACAGGATCTCGTCGTCGGCGAACCCGACCGCGCGGATCGCGCCGCGGTCCAGGAAGACCGGCGCATCGTCCACCGCGCTGTCGGCCAGCGCGATCGAGATCGTCCCGCCGATCACCAGTTCGTACAGCATCTGTGCGGCGCGCGCGTCGCGGTGGATGTGGAACCGGACGCTGTCCAGGCCCAGCGTGGCGAACGTCATGTCCGGCGTGGTGCAGGCGAGCGTCAGCCGCAGCACGGCCGCCGCGGTCGGCGCACGCGGGTTGCGCGGCGCGACCAGCGGCAGGCCCGTGACACTCGCCGCCGTCAGCGCGATCGGCCACAGGTCGACCGGGTAGCCGGTACGGAACCGGACCGGTTCGCCGTCGACCGGTTCGGTCAGGATCTCCGTTCCCTTCGGCAAGACGCGGTGGCCCGTGGTGCCGGTACGCGGCGCCACTTCCATGATCGCGGTCGATGGAAACGGGCGCAGATAATGCGGGTGGAGGATGTCGAGCAGCGCGGTGGTGAGTTCGGGGAAGTCGTCGTCGAGCTTCATCCGGGTGCGCGCGTTCAGGAACGCGAACCCCTCGATCAGCCGCGCGACATGCGGATCGTCGACCGCGTCGGCCGAGATGCGCAGGCGACCGGCGATCTTGGGGTTCGCCTCCGCAAAGCCCTTCGCCATGTCGCGCATGAAGCGCAGTTCGCTGTTGTAGTAGGGCAGGATGTCGTCGAGCATCGGTCAGCCCCGCATCACGAGTTGCGCGCGGATCGGGTCGACATGGCTGTCGAAATGCAGCTCCTGCCGCTCGCCCGACAGCGTGACTGTGCCGCTGATCCGGAAGCGGAGCGTGCGGTCGAGCTCGTCCGGGTTGGGCAGGATCGCGACCTCGAACCGGGCGATCCGCGGTTCGAGGCGGCGGACCAGCCGCTCGACATCCTCGACGAACCGCTCGCGAAAATCGGTGGAGGACAGCGACTCGTTCGACAGATCGTCGAGCCCGTAGTTCAGCAGCGAATTGTCGAGCTGTTCCAGGTCGCGCGACCAGGACAGGATGTGCCGCCGACTGTTCAGCATCGCCTCCAGATCGCGGCGCAGATTGTCGCGCAGCCGGCCGACCGACAGCCGGTCGCCGTCGCCGCGATCGATCAGCCGTTCGAGCAGCGATCCGTTGGCCATGTCAGGCGGCGTCCAGTTCTGCGATTTCGTCCAGCGCGAGCGCGTCTTCGCCGGCCAGGAAGGTGCGCAGGCCGAGGCCGCGCGCGGTGTCGCCATCCTCGATCCAGTCGGTCGCGCGGCCGAGCCGGTGGTCGTCGCTTTGTTCGGCGGCCGACGCGTGATAGATGGCGGGCAGATAGACGACGCCGTTCGGGCCGCCGCGGACGTCCAGTTCCGCCTGCCGCCAGACGACGTCGCGCAACCGCTCGGGCCTGGCGATCTTCAGCGACACGATCGCGGTGAACGGGACCCAGACATAGTTGCCGGTACTGGTCAGGACCTCCAGCACCGTGGCGGTGCGATCATCGAGGTCGCGCAGGTCGGCGATGGGCCGTCCGTCGAGCGTGAACGGGACTTCGGGCGGGTCGGCGGTGTCCGGGGCGACGCCTGCGAGGCGGGCGACCGCGGCGGTGGTGGCGGCGTCCGGTTCGGTCACGAGATCGGGTGCGCGGCGCTGTTCGAACGTCTCGCGCCGCCAGGTCGCGGCGCGGATCAGCTGGCGGGTGAGCGCGGTCGGCAGCGCGATCGACGGATCGAGCGTGGAGGCGACGTCGGCATGATTGTCCGCGCGTTCATAGTCGCCGAGCACGATCAGCAGTTCGGCGAGGTCGAGCCGCGCGCGGGGATCGGCGGGCGCGGCCTTCACGCGCGCGAGCAGCGCGTCGCGGGCGTCGCCCAGCCG
Source organism: Sphingomonas montana (assembly GCF_001956315.1). Taxonomy (GTDB): domain Bacteria; phylum Pseudomonadota; class Alphaproteobacteria; order Sphingomonadales; family Sphingomonadaceae; genus Sphingomonas_R; species Sphingomonas_R montana. The sequence continues at coordinate 23,112 of NZ_MOLY01000033.1, forward strand.
CCCCTCGCGGATCAGCGTGGCGGCGGGCGAGAGGGCGGGTCTGTCGGTCATGCGCCGCGAGGCTCCTGGATGATGGTGACCAGATGGAATTCGGAGATCGCCTGGTCGAGCTGGAAATGCGGTTTCAGCGCGACCTGACATTCATAGGCGCCGGGTTTGCCGGGAATGTCGCGCACCGCGATGCGCCCCTCCTGCAACGGATAGCGCGCCTTGGTTTCGAACGACAGGTCGTCGCCGGCGCTGGTGAACCCGTTGAGCCAGCGTTGCAGGCGGCGCTCGCATTCCTCGGCGGAATGGAACGAACCGATCCATTCGCGGCCGATGATCTTGATATAATGGGCGAAGCGCGAGACGCAGAGGATGTAGTTCAGCATCGCGCCGAGCTGTTCGTTCGTACGCGCCGCCTCGGTCGCATAGGTGCCGGTCGGCTTGTGAAGCGACGGCAGGTTGTGGACCGCGACATAGGGCGTGCCGCCGACCCGCCGGATGCAGATGAAACCGGCATCCGCCATTTCGCGGTCGAGCGTTTCGGAAACATGGACCTCCAGCGGGAAGCGCAGCGCCTTGCCCGGCGCGTCGGTCGCGAAATCGAGCACGGGCAGCGTGGCGACGACGCCCGCACCCAGATTGTCGCGCACCGTGCCGCGGATCGCCGCCAGCCAGCGATGATCGTTGAACGCGCGCAGGCAGATATGACCAAGTGCGAACGCGCCCGGCCCCCACAGGATGTTGCGCGGATCGGGATCGTAGCGGAAATCGCAGCGCCCCAGCGCCCGCCCTGCCCACGGCCCGCGCAGCCGGATGCGGGGTGCCACGACGCCGACGAACCGCGCGTCCTGGTTCTGCTGGAACGATTGCAGCCGCAGATATTCCGCCTGCCGGAAACCGGGGGCGAGCGACTGACGCAGGTCGAGGTCGCCGAGATCGTCGATGCCGAACATGGCCGGCGCGGCATCGAGGATGATCGGCGCGAAGGCGGCCGCCGCGACCTGCGACAGCAGCCGCAGCACCGCGACATCGTCGACCGGCGACCCGCGCGAGGGGCGGTGGCGGATGGCATAGAGGCCGAGCAGCATCGAGAACGGCACGCCGCCGGGCATGTCGAATTCCTGCGCGTAGATATGGTCGAAGAGCACGCTATGTTCGACATCGACCGCGCGTTCCAGGTCGCGCGCGACCTCCGGCCAGCGGGCGTCGAGCAGCCGGAGCCGCGCCATGCCGTCCGCGCCCAGTTCCTGCGTCAGCCAGGCGACACCGCGCCACGCCGCTTCCAACGCCGCGAAGCGCGGGTGCGCCAGGATGCGGTCGAGCTGTTCGGACAGCGCCGCGTCGATCGCCGCAACGGCGCGATCGACGCGGCGGCGGAGCGCCCGGATGTCGGCCGCTCCGTCCGATGACGCGATGCGCGGCGCGACGACATGGGGCGGGACGACGGTATCGATCATGATCCCGCTATCCCGCCCGGACGATCAGGACTTCTGCGGGATGCGGGCCACCAGCCGCAGCGATGCGGTCAGTTCCTCCATCTGCAGCCAGGGCCGCAGATAGGCGACCGCATTGTAGCTGCCCGGCGCGCCCGGCACCGCGGTCACCTCGACCCGGCCTTCGCGCAGCGGGAATTTCGCGCGGATTTCCTGCCCGCCGCCCTCGGCCGCGTTGACATAGTTCAGGATCCAGCGGTTCAGCCAGGTCGACACGTCGTCGATCTCCATGAACGAGCCGATCTTGTCGCGCGCCATGACCTTCAGATAATGGGCGAACCGGGAACTGGCCATGATGTAGGGCAGCCGCGCGGAGATCGCCGCATTCTCGGTCGCTTCGGGCCGATCGTACTTCTTCGGCTTCTGCGTAGTCTGCGCGCCGAAGAACACTGCATAGTCGGTGTTCTTGTAGTGCGACAGCGGCAGGAAGCCGAGGTCCGACAGTTCCTTCTCGCGACGCGAGGTGATCGCGATTTCGGTCGGGCACTGTTCGGACAGGTCGCCGTCGTCGGACACGAACTGGTGGGTCGGCAGGTCGGCCACCTTGCCGCCGCCCTCGGCGCCGCGGATCGCGGTGGTCCAGCCGGATTCGGAGAAGGCGGCCGTCATCTTCGTGCCCATCGCGTAGGCGGCGTTCATCCAGCAATAGTCGTCATGGCCCATCGCGCGCGGCGCGCCTTCGACGGAGACCGGCGCTTCCTCATAGTTGAATTCGTCGACGGACTTTGTTTCCGCCCCGAACGGCTGGCGGGCCAGCACGCGCGGCATGGTGAGCGTCACGAACCGCGCATCGTCGGTTTCGCGGAAGCTGCGCCACTTGGCATATTCCGTCGCCTGGAATTTTTCGGCGAGGTCGCGCGGCTTCGACAGTTCCTCGAAATTCTCGAACCCGAACATCTGCGGTCCGGCGGCCGAGATGAACGGCGCGAAGGCGGCGGCCGCGACGCTCGACACGTTGCGTAGCAGTTCGATATCCTCCTGCCCCGCGCCGAAATAATAGTCGCCGATCAGCGCGCTGTACGGTTCCCCGCCGGGCGTCCCGAACTCGTTCTCGTAGATCTTCTTGAACAGCGTGCTCTGGTCGAATTCGACCGCCTTTTCCAGATCGCGCGACAGGTCCTTCTTGCTGGCGTTGATGACGCGGATCTTGATGTCGCGGCCCGTCTCGCTGTTCATCACGAGATAGTGGAGGCCGCGCCAGCTGCCTTCGAGTGCCCGGAACTTCTCCGAATGCATGATCGCCGCGAGCTGCGTCGACAACTGCCGGTCGATCGCCTCGATCGCGGAACGCATCGTGACGGTCAGGTTCTTGGAGAAGCTGACCGTGCCGCCGAGCGCCTGGTCGGTCAGCGCGCGAAGCAGCGCCTCGACCTGATCGGGTTCGGTCTGGCGGGTGGCACCGATCGCCTGATCGAGCAGGCTCTTGCCGTCGTGCAGCGTCGTAGTGGTCGTCGGTGCGGCACCGGTCGCGCCGCCGAGCATGTTCTCATCGGCCATGGCTTATTCCTTATCCGACTTGGTCGCGCCCAGTTCGGCCCGCAGCGCGGCCAGCTGGTTTTCATCCTGCAGGATCGATTCGAGCAGCGTTTCGAGCTGTTCCGAACTGTCCGCCTTCGACATCAGGTCGCGCAGCCTGTTGCGCGTTTCCAGCAGCTTGCGGAGCGGTTCGACTTGGTTGACGACGCGACCGGGTTCGAAATCCTCGATCGATTCGAACTTCAGTTCGACCGGCAGGTGGCTGCCGTCGCCGCGCAGCGTGTTTTCGACGCGCAGCTTGAGCCCCGGCGACATGCGGCGCATGACCTGGTCGAAATTGTCGCGGTCGATCTGGATGAATTTGCGGTCCTTGAGCGGCTTCAGCGGCTCCGTCGGGTCGCCGGAGAAATCGCCCATCACGCCGACGACGAACGGCAGTTCCTTGACCTCTGCCGCGCCCTCGGTTTCCACGTCGTAGGTGATGTGGACGCGGGGCTTGCGTACCCGCTTCAGCTTGTCATGCACGCTTGCCATCGGTGTATCCCCTAGTACGAATCGGTGTCTTCACGGCTGCTCCGGATACCGGCGCGGAGCAGGAACATCGTCCGCTGTTCCGACGACGGCAACAGTTCGGCCATCAACATGTCGAGCGGCAGGTTGGCCCGTCGCACGACCTCCCGCAAGCTGGAACCGGTCAGCGACTGCGGTTCGTGGCGTTCGAAGAAAGCCGCGATGTCCAGCAGCGTCGCCAGCGCGGTGGCGCGGTCCCGCGCCGGGTCCGGACGGGCGGCGGCGGTTCCGGCGGGGGCGGGGGCGGCGCCGTCGGATGCGTCGATCGCGGGCGTGTCGGCGACCGCGCGGTGCGGTGCGTGGCCATGTTCGCGGAGCAGCGCCAGTGCGGTTTCCAGCGGTTGCGCGACCTGCGATCCGAACCGGCCGATGTCGGTCCGCATGTCGATCGCCGCCATCAGGCGGTCGAGTTCGGCCAGCGCCAGTTCCAGCGCGACCAGCTGTTCACCGACGAACGCGGGGGAGGCACGGGCGATATCCTCGCCGATCGCGGCGATCCCCTTGTTGCGGCGATCCACCAGCTGTTCGCGCATTTCCGGGTCGTCGTGGCGCACGGTGACAGCCTGCGCGATCTCCGCGGTCCACAGCGCGACCGGCGGATCGCCATGGTCGGACAGCGGCAGCAGCTTGATGGGTTGCAGCAGCAGTGCCGCATCGCCGCGCCCGAAGAGGCCGAACAGCGCGGCCAGCCGGGTTTCGACGCCGTCCTCGTCCTCCAGCGGATAGAGGCCCGCGTCCCAGTAAAGCTCGATCAGGTCCGCCAGCAGCGCCAGTCCGGCCGCCAGCCCGGCGAAACCGTCTGTTCTGAGCCACGCCTCGCACATCCAGGACGCGACCTGGAGGTCCTTTGCGACGCCGGCCAGCAGGGCATGGCCCGACTCGACGACCTCCTGCCAGTAATGCTGCCCGGCGCGGAGCGGATCGATCTCCGGGTCCGCGGCCGAAATGGCCTCGCGCTCCGCGCTCCGCGCCATCGCGCGCAGATCCTTCAGGCGGAGGTAAAGTTCGGATCCGGGGCCGCCGGCGCGCAGGTCGACACCGGCGGGGCCGGCGTCGAGAATCGTAGCGTCATCCAGCGGTGCCACCAGCGTGGCGATCGCGAAACGGTCATCCAACGCTGTCGCCCCCACGGAGTAGCCGTCCGGGACAGGGGCTATCCAGTCGGCCCGGCGCGGTCAAGCGGAGAGCGGCTAGGCAGCCGTTCGACGATCTGTTAGCCCGCAACGGTCGAGGGGCGCGGGGGGTCGGGCGGTTGCTGGAACTGGTCGGACGATATCGGATACAGGAACAGATCGGCGAAGGCGCGATGGCCGACGTCTATCGTGCCTATGATCCGCACATTTCGCGCCCGCTGGCGATCAAGGTCCTGAAACCCGAATATCGCCAGGACCGCGAATATGCGCTGCGCTTCCTGCGCGAGGCGCAGGCGGCGGGGGCGTTGTCGCACCCCGGCATCGTCACGATCTTCGACGTCGGCGAGATCGACGGATACCCGTTCATCGTGATGGAACTGCTCGATGGCGAGCCCCTGTCGGAGACGATGAAGCGCGAGGCGATGGCGCCGGCCGACATCATGAACATCGGGATCCAGCTGGCCGCGGCGCTCGATTATGCGCATGCGCAGGGCGTGGTCCACCGCGACGTGAAGCCGTCGAACATCATCCTGTCGCCCGACCGGCGGACCATCAAGCTGCTCGACTTCGGCATCGCGCGGGTGACCGAGGCCGACCCGCTGTTCGAACAGGAAAGCCTGAAGACGCAGATCGGGCAGATCGTCGGCACGCCGCGCTACATGAGCCCCGAACAGGCGCTGGGCCGCGACCTGGACGGGCGGAGCGACATCTTCTCGGTCGGCGTCGTGCTGTACGAACTGGCCGCGCGGCGACGGGCCTTCCCGGCGGCCAGCGCCGCGACGCTGACCGCGCAGATCGTCAACGCCGATCCGGAACCGCTGTCCGAAGTCGCCCCCGAAACACCGCGCGGGCTGCAGTTCATCATCCAGAAGGCCATGGCGCGGCAGCCGGCGATGCGGTTCGCGGACGGACGGCGGATGGCCGACGCGCTGCGCCTGGAACTGTCGGTCAGCAAGGCCGTGTCGGCAGAAGCCGTGGCGCGGCGCAGTTACCTGCCGCTGCACGTCCGGCTCACGCTGATCCTCGCGCTGCTGACCGCGGTGGTGCTGGCGGCTGCGGTGGGCACCGTGCTGCTGCGCCAGCGGCAGGCGATGGAGGAGGTGGCGCTGACCGCCGGGACCGCGGTGTCCGCCTTCGTCGCGAACAACGCGGCGCTGCGCGCGGTCGACAATGCGACATTGCCGACGCAGCTGCAGGACTGGGTGCCGGTCGAAACCTTCGTCAAGAGCGCGTCGACCGACCCCAATATCCGTCATATCATCGTCGTCGATGCGGGCGGCATCGTGCGCGCCGCGACGGACCGCGGGCTGACCGGCCGGCCGTACCGCGCGCCGACCGGCGGGGCGGTTGTCGGTCGCCGCGGCGACAGCGAAGTGACGTCGTCCGCCGACGATGGCGGTTTCCGGTTCGTACGGCCGATCCTCTATGCCGGGCGCAGTTTCGGCAAGGTCGACGTGGAGGTCAGCAAGGCGGAACTGGAATCCGCGCTGCGCCTGTCGATGTGGATGCTCGTGCTGCTGGCGCTGGTCACGCTGGGCGCGGTGGCGGGCGGCACGTTCGTGACCGCGCGGCTGCTGGCGCAACCGATCCGCCGGCTGCGGTCGGCGTTGCTGGAGGTGGCGCGCGGCAATCTCGACTTCCGCATCTCGCACCACCGCCGGGACGAGTTCGGCGAGCTTTTCGACGGCGTGAACATGGTGGCGCAATCGATGGAGGAGCGGCTGAATTCGGCAGAGGCGCTGCTGCTCGACGAGGTCGCGACGCCGGCTGCGGCCGCGGCTTCGCCGATGCCGCCGCGTGCCGTTCCGCCGGCGATTGCGGACGTGCCCGCGGTTGCGAGCGGGGACACGCCGGACGACGATCTTGCCGGGACCCGGATCGGGGTGGTTCCGCCGCCAAAGCCGGTGACCGAACCGGGTGTCGTGGAGCCTGTTGTCGCCAGGCCCGTCGTCGTTGAGGCCGCGCCGCTGCCGCCAGAGCCGAAGCCGGAAGACCGCGCGGCGCAGCCTGCCGCGCCGGACGATCGGGTTTCGCAGGCGTCGGTCGATCCGGTGCCGCGCGTATCGGACGAACCGGCCGGACCCGCCGCGCCGCAGGCGCCAGCCGCGCCAGCCGCTGCGGAGAGCGACTCCCTGCCGGATGATCCGGTCGCGCCCGTCGCACCGGCGCGCCCCTGGCCGCATGACGAGGACGAGGATCACACGCTGGTCGGTCCGGAACCGGGCTGGCGGTAACCGGCGCGGTTCCAGGTTCGCGGCTCGAACTGGCATATGATGCGCGCAGGCTGGATCACCGGCCTGCACGGGTGCGCGCATCTTTCGGTTGAAAGCAATCCGGCTCAGCGCGGGACGATAGAACCGGAGATGGCCGGGGTCGCGCCCCGATGATGCACCGGACGACATGGCCTTCGCGGTGCGCAGCACCGCGAAGTGTCCTGCACCGATCAGCGGCGACCCTGCACGGTGCTCTGGATGCGGCGGGCGCGGTCAAGGTCGGCGGCGATCGCGGCGTTGGCCGGATCGAGCGTGGTGGCGCGTTGCAGCAACTGGACCGCGCGGCCGATCGATCCCGCGTTCATCTGTTCCAGCCCCGCCCGGCGCAGGCGCGCGGCCCGGCCGGGATCGGCCCGCGGCCCCCGCGGAACGGGGATCGCGACCGCCGCGGGCGCACCCTGCGCCGCGCCCGATGTAACGCCGGCGCGCCGCGGCGGGCGGGGCGCGCGGCGTTCGCGCAACGGTGCCGGATCGCGCTGACGCCCCGGGATCATGATCGTCTGCCCGGGTTGCAGCGTGGATGGCACGGCGATGCCGTTATAGCGGGCGAGTGCGTAGAATTTGGACCCTGCACCCAGGAAGCGTGCGGCCAGCGTCGGAAACGTATCGCCCGGCCGGACGACATAGGCGAAGCTGTCCGTGCCGAAGAGTGCCTTGGGATCGCCGTCGATCTGCTCGAGCAGGTCGGCCGCGGCTCGGTTGGTCGGGTAATCGGATTGCAGGCGGCGGGCCTCGGCGCGCGCCTGATCTGCCTCGCCCCGGTTCATCAGGTCGTAGATGAGAGCCGTACGCTGACGCGCATTCAGATTGGGTGCGGTCTGCGGGGCGGCGGGGTTCGGCGCGGTGGCGAGCGGCGGCGGTTCGGGCAGCGGCGCGAGTTCCACCGCGTCCTTGTGCGAACAGGCGGACAGCAGCGCGAGAAGCGTCGCGATCGCAATCGGCCCGCCGCGGACGGACTTGCCAGCAGTCGTCGGTATCAAGCCCAAACGCATGTCGAATCCCATCCCCTCGCACCACAGCACGCCGGCCATCGCAAATCAGGCCTGCTTGCGCAATGCCATGCGCATGCAATGCCCCGCCCGGACAGATGGGCTTTGACTTCACCGGTGACCGCATGAATATTGTCACAGTTGCGATCTAGTCATGGTTCGACGCATGTCCGGCGGCAGAAGGTTGCTGCCGGTCGCGCCGGGATCGGAAAGGTTTACAGTATGGCGGATATCGATCCGGCAAAACCCAGGGCCGTGACGCTGCATATCGTGCGGCCGGGCGAGTCGCTGGCATCCATCGCGCAGGATCATGGCGTGACGTTGCCCGCGGTGCTGAACGCGAACCGGCAGATCACGCAGCCGAACCTGATCCGGCCGGGACAGACCGTGCACCTGCCGGCCGGCGCGCATGCCCATGGCCGTGCCAGCGGGGCGCACAGGCCGGCGGGCGCACCGGGGGCCACCCATGGCGGCCGTCCGGCACCCCACCACGCCGCCCCGTCCCCCAAACCGCGCGCCGCGGCCCCCGCGAACGGCCCGAGCCCCGCGCCCGGCGTTTCGGCGGCGGGTTTCGACTTTATCTACCACGGCGAACATGTCGACGGGATCAGCGAGCGGTTCCATTGGCCAAAGGGGGCCAGTGGCGTCACGCTGGGTTCCGGATACGACATGCGGTACCGCAAGCCGGACCAGATCGTCCGCGAGCTGACCGAGGTCGGGCTATCGACCGCGCAGGCGCAGGTGGCATCGCGCGCCGCCGGCCTGTCCGGCGAGGAAGCACGCACCTTCGTCGCCGAGAACCGCGATGCGGTCCACCTGACGGACCGGCAGGAGAAGGCGCTGCTCGTCCGGTCGCTGCGCCCCGTGGTGGAGACGGTGCGGCGCGAAGTGACCGTGCCGCTGACCCAGAACCAGCGCGATGCACTGACATCGCTGGTGTATAATATCGGTGAACCCCGGTTCCGGAACAGCGAGGTCCGCCGCCGGATCAACCAGCAGGATTATTCCGGCGCGGCCGAGGCGTTCCACATGTGGCGCAAGTCGGGCGGGTCGGTGTCGAAGGTCCTGGTCGAACGCCGCAGGCTGGAAGTCGCGCTGTTCAATCGTGCCGCGACCCCCGGTCCGCCCGCCACGCTGCCCACCGCCCCGGCGCGCGGTGGGGTGCCGTTGCGGCACATGAACGCGCCGGCCGGTGGCGCATCGGGCGGCAACCGCTTCGCCGATATCGTCCGGACGCGCGGCGATGCGTCGGCGCAGGCCGCGCTGGCCGCGGGCGAGCTGGTCATCGTCGGCCTGCGGACGCCCACCGCCTATGACTCCAACCGCGGTCGCGGGACGTATGACGATGCGATGGTGATCGTTCACCAGGTGGCGGGTTCGATCGATTCCGCCACATTCCGCTGCAACACCGAACCCAGTGCGCAATATGTGAACCATGCCGATCGATCGAAGCGCCCACCCGACGCGAACCGGGACGGGGTCGGCGATCTGGGCGTGCTGATGACCGGGCAGACGATCCATTATGTGATGGGGACGTTCCTGAAGGCGGCGGCACTGAAGATCGACCAGAGCCGCAGCTACCGGGTCGGGCGCGACACCAACCATGACAACCGGCATGGCGGCAACGATCCGGTGTCGATGGTGCCGGCGGCGGGCGGCATGCACATCCACATCGGCGGGGCAACCAACACCTGGTCGATGGGATGCCAGACATTGCCGCCGACCGAACATGCGCGGTTCTTCGCGACGCTCCGCAGATGGGCGCCGCAGCAACGGAGCTTCTACTATGTCCTGGTCGATGGTGCGGCCTGAGCGACCGGTGCGACGGTTGCGAGCCGCATTGTCCGTCCTGTTCGCCTGTGCGGCGGCGGCGGCGGCGGCGGCGGGGGCATGGGCGGGCGGCGCGCCCGCGGTCACGCCCACGCCGGTTCCGCTGGCACCGTGCAGGATCGGACAGCAACGGCTGACCGCGCTGACGCCGCTGGCGACCGTGCGGCGGGCGGTTGCGGGGGCGTTCCCGCGCGCCACGTTCGCGGACATGGCGGGTTCGGACCCCGACTATCGGCGGTTGCGCGTAACCGAGGGGGGCGCACCGTTGATGATCGTGAACTATCATGCGCGGAACCCGGCCCGTGCGGTGGCGTCGATCGAATTGCTGTCGCCACGGTTCGAACTGATGCCCGGCGTGCGGCCGGGCGTGCCGTTGTCCGTCGCGGCGCGGTCGCTGGGGCAGGTAACGCTGAGCTACAATCCCGAGATCGGGGTCGAAGCGATCGACGCGCCCGGGCTGCTGCCGACGCTGGCCAACTGGGAAGGCAAGGGCTGCGTGGTCAATCCGCGCATGGGGCCCGGCCGCCGGATCGGCCTGTACCCGGCCGGAACTTTCGAGACCCACCGCTACCGTCCCGGGGCGGTCATCAGCCAGATCGAGATCGGATTTTGATGCGCACCATGCCCCTGGTCCTGCTTCTGTGGCTTGCCGCATGCGGGCCGACCGATCCGGTCGTCGATGCGGCACCGGCCGCCGATACGGCGCCGGCGGCCGTGCCCGTCGCGCCGGCCGTGGATGCACCCGGCGCGCCCGCTGCGCCCGCTGCGCCGGCCGCGGCGATCGGAACAGCCGAGGCGGACACGGCAGACGCCCCGACCGCGGTCGAGGAACTGGCCGGTCGGTGGCGTGTGACCGGTGTGGAGGTGGCCGACGGCCCGGTTTCGGCGGTGGACGCCAACGACCCGACGCTGATGGGGGCCGTGTTGTCCGTCACGCCGGACCGGCTGGCATGGGAACCGCACAAGGGCGGATTCTTCAGCGACACATGCCCGGATCCGCAGATCGGACCGGACGCGAGCGTCGGATGCGGGGAGGGGCAGTTCGGCCCGCCCGACATGCGCCTGGTGCAGAATGGCGACCGGCTGCGGATCAACTGGTACGACGGCGCGATCCTGCTGCTGTCGCGGGTCAAACCCTGAGCCCAGCCGGGCGTCGGTATGTCGTGGCGAAAACGCGCGTTCATGTACCGGACGCAGCACCGGAGGCTGCGACAGGCACGATATGACGCGCCTAGCCCGGGCCCCCTGGTCCATGGCGGTCCGGCCGCGTCGTCGGCGTCGAACGGAATCGTGGCCCAACGGGTCTCGCTTCGAGAACGCCGTCACGTGGAGGGTGAGCGTAGGCGGACAGGGCGTGTGCAGTTCGGGCACGCTGCCGGCCCCGAAATCCAGGCCGGATCGCCACGACGTCGCCGCGGTGCTGCCGGAGCCGAGGTCGCACTGTCTTGCGCCTGCTTTGAAGGCAGGTTTTCTGGAAGGTAGAGAAGGATCCGAGATCCTGCCTATCGAGAGGGAGGCAAGCCTCCCATGCCGTCGCCCCACTTCGGCGCCTTGGGGTAGTCGGTTCTGGTAAAGGGACGATCGCTGAACAGATATCCGTAGTAGAACTGGCGTAGTCGGGAATGGAATTCGCGGATCCTGTCCTGATAGGCGAGCTGGGCCGAAAGATCGGTTTCCGCCATCCTGTGTAGCCGGGCTTGAAGACCGATGGCGGGGATGAACCAACCCAGCCGCTGGGTGAGACGATCCCGGTCGAGCAGGCCCTGTTGATAGGCACGCGCCGCGGGCGCGACGCTTTCGTCCGCGACCTCATGGAAAGCGAAATACCATTTGTCGTCGAACCCCTTGGGCGGCGATGCACCCGACCACCGCGGGTTCGTGCGATAGAAGGCGTTCAGCGTTTCCGCGCGCGGGATCTCCCATGCGGCATGCACCTTCTGCCGATGCGCGAGGGCCAGTTCGAGGCCCTGCCGGACCGGCACCGCGCTGTTGATCGCGAGATTGGCCAGCGTCGGGAGGATGAGCGTCAGGATCAGCCAGCCTGCGACGAGCGCGCCGGCATTCGCCGCCGACTTCCACCCGAGCCGTTCGACCAGCGTGGCCAGAGCCAGCCAGAACATCAGGTACAGCAATGCCAGCAGCGAAACGGCGACGATCTGCCCGGGCGGCACGCGCGACACCAGCGCCCCGACGAGGAAGGGCGGCAAGATCATGGCGTACAGGAGGAGGCCCCGAACGGCGCGACGACGAAACCAGAGCAGCCCCGCGTTGCGCGACATCGCCTGGAGTGCCGCGCTTCGTCCCGCCTCGTCCTCGCGCGCGCGCAGGTCGTGGAGCAGCACGATGACGAACATGGGCAGGAGGTAGGTCAGGACGAACGCGAAATCGAACCGCCCGGGTAGCGCAAGTTCCGGATTGAATGTCTCGCCGTCGTAAAGCTGCGCTTCGAGGCCCAAGGCGCGGACGCGCAGGATGTACGGGGCGATATCGCGCTGGCCCAATGCGGCGAAGGCGAGTGGGTTGGGCGCGTTCCAGGTTGCGTGATATGTGCTGTACGGCGCGTCGCCCGGATTGTCGCCGTCGGCAAGCGCCGCGACATCGGCCGCCTGCACCGGTTGTATGCGCGCGATGACGGCGCGTTGCCGTGCGGTCTCGGCCAGCCCTGCGACGACGCTTGCCGTGGCGAGCGCAAGCAGCAGGAGCAGCGCCGGGATGGCAGCCCGTTCCCGCAGGAAAAGGCGCAGTTCATGTTTCCAGATCATCGGCCGTTCCCCATGCGACGCCCGGCGAACAGGAGGCATGCGCCGATCGCCAGCAGCCAGCCAACCAGATAGCCGAGGGCCGGGCCGGCGCCCTTCGCCCTCGTCTCGATCCCCGAGGGGCGCGGATGGAAGGTCGGCATCGATCGCCAGTGATCCTGCGATACGCGGCTGAGCGTCTCGGTTGCCGGATCGTCGCCTTTCGCATCATTCTCCGCCGTGACGTCCGTCGCCTCCAGCATGTTGAGCCGCTGGACGAGGTCGTAGCGAAACGCTTCCGCCTGACCCAGGAAGCGTCGGTGGGCCGCGCGGTCGGTATCGGCGAGCGCCATCGACGCCTGACGGATCGCCGCCGTCGGGCTGACCAGCGCGAAGCGGTTCATGATGTCGCTTTGCCGTGCCTCCTGCGCGAAAAGCTGATCGGCATAGCGGGCGAAGAGTTCGGCGCTGAGACGCTCGCCCTCCACCGCCAACAGTCCGGCGTAGTTGACGGGCAGGTCTTCGACGCGGGCCACGTTGTATTTCTTCAGCACGGCGGTTCTGAAGGCGGCGAAGTGCGGGTCGTTCGGATCGTGGCTGTCGCCGATCGCGCGATAGTCCCGGGTTACGGCGACTTCGCTCTCCAGCCGGGTGGGCAGACTTTGCACCGCGCCGGCGATGTCCGGTGCCATGCGGGGGACGAGGATCGCGGTGGTGAGCCATGCCCCCACCAGCAGGATGAGCGCCGACCGGGCCTGTCGCATGATGGCAGACGCCAGGATGACGCCGCCGACCCAGATCGCCAGATACAGCGTATAACTGGCAAGGAGGAGCGTGGCCGCGGGGAGGGATGCACCGTGGACGACGACCATCCAGGCCAATGCCGCCCCCGCCGGCACGAGGATCAGGCCTCCGATCGCACCAAGCGCGATCGCCTTGCCGGTCAGCAACGCCGCGATGGTCATGCCGTGGGCGCGCAGCTGCACCAAGGTTCCGCCATCACGCTCCCGCGCCACTGCGCCGAAGCCGAGGAAAATGAGGATCAGCGGCGCGAGGATCTGGAGAACGAAGGCCGGGGTCAGCTGTCCGAACCGGACGAGCAGCGACGATTGCCGGACATCCCCGAAGTTCGCGCTGTTCTGCCGATGACCTTCGAGAAAGATCGCGGTGCCGGTGAAGGGATCGACGCCGGGATCGAACGCGGCCAGCGGTTCGACGGGCTTGAACGCGAACTGGCCGAAATGCACCATGCGGTGCGGATGCCGGCTGGGCTGCGCTGCGAAAGCCGCATCTGCTTCCTGCTGGAAGTGCGCCCGCAGCGCGGCAGTCTCCGCCTGTTGGGCGACCGAGGTGACGGCGGCGATCGTCGACAGGAGGAGGACCAGCGCCAACGCGATCACGGCCACCCGATTGCGGCGCATGAGCCGCCATTTCTCCCGCGCGATCAGAATGAGCGGCGTCATGCGGCCAGGACCCGCTTGCCGTAACGGGCGTGCAGTTCGCGCAGATCGAAGCGGTCCGGTCCACTGGCGACGGCCTCGTCCGCGATCCGACCGCTTTCGAGAAAGCCGATGCGGTCGGCGCAGTCCACCACGCCAAGCAGGTCGTGCGTGACCATCACGATCGCCGCACCCGCGTTTCGCAACCGGAGGAGCAGTGCATTGAAATCCGAACTGGCACTGGGGTCCAGGCCGGAGGTCGGCTCGTCGAGCAGGAACACCGGCACTTCGCGCAGGATGGCCAGCGCGATGGCAACCTTCTGCCGCATCCCTTTGGAAAATCCGACGAGGCGGCGCTCATGCGCCTCTGCCTGAAGGCCGCTGGAGTTCAGCGCAGCCATGACGGCATCAGGCGACCGGCGCTGCCCGGCGACGGCGAGAAAATAGGCGATGTTCTCGACGGCCGTCAGATGTTCGTACAACGCCACGTTTTCAGGCAGATAGGCGATGTGGCCGCGCACGCGATAACCGTCCCGCGCAGGATCGTCGCCGCACACCCGGACGGCGCCGCCGGCGTAGGGCAGGAAGCCGAGGATCGTCGCGATCGCCGTGGACTTGCCGGCGCCGTTGCCGCCGAGCAGGGCGTAGATCTCGCCCCGCCCGACCGAGAATGTCAGGGAGTCGAGGATAATGCGTTCGCCGCGGCGGACACGGACGTCGCGCAGGTGAACGGCTGGCGTTGCCTGGTCGATGGGGACGGATGCGCTTTTCATGGCGCCCTGCTCGCGGATCTTCGACGGGGAGTCAATGATATGTGATATCATAAACCTTGACCGTGTTTCTTGTCTGGGGTTTAGAGGGCGGACGTGTGGCGGGAGAGCGCCACGACGCGGGGGGCATCAGATGAAGTCGTTGTTGATCGGGGCGAGTCTCGCCCCGTTATGTGTGTCCTTGCCGGCGTGGGGACAGTCGACACCGCCCTCGGCCATCGCGCCGCAAGAACAGGCGGAAGGCGAAATCCTGGTCACCGGTTCGCGCATCAGGCGCAATGTTCTGGACGAGCCAACACCGGTCACGACCGTAAATCAGACGGCGATCGACCGGTCCGGCCTTACTTCTATTGCCGATGTGTTGCAGCGGCTGTCCAGTTCGGCAGGCGGGATAAACACCAAGTTCAACCTGAGCAGCAATTCGGGCAATCCGCCGGACGGTGGTGGCATCAGCGCCGGGTCGGCCGAGATCGACCTGCGTTATCTGAGTGCGAAGCGCACGCTCGTGCTGGTGGATGGCATCCGTTACGTGAACGGGACGGCCGGCTACGGCATCCCTGCCTCGGTGGATCTCAACACGATCCCGATCGGCATGATCGACCGTGTCGAGATGCTGCAATCCGCCGCGACGCCGCAATATGGGTCGGACGCGATTGCGGGCGTGGTCAACATCATCACCAAGGCGAAGCAGCGCGGCCTCCAGGCGTCGGCGCAGGTCGGCAGCTTTCGCCAGGGCGACGGCGTCACGCAGGACTATGAATTCAGCTATGGTACGGGTGGTTCGACCACCGACGTCGTTTTCGGCGGCAGCTATGTGAAGCAGGATTCCGTTCGCGCGTCGGACCGGGCCATTTCGCGCTTCGCCGTGCCCTATGGAACGAGCTGTGCCGCGGGTGGCTGCGACCCGGACTCCGGCCTCGGCCACTTCGTCGTCAACGATTTCGGCAATCCCGCCAACGCGGCCGGATTGGACCTGACGCTCAAGCAACCCGTGCTGACGGGCAGGACCCGGTTCGATCCCGCAAATCCCACCGGCCCGAACAGCGATTTCAAGACGCAGACACCGGCCGACCATCTGAACATCAAGCCGTACAACTATGTGCTGACCCCGTCCGAGCGGTACAGCGGCTGGCTGAGCGTGCGGCAGGAGATCGGTTCCGGTACGACGTTGCGTGCGCGCGCCGCCTATACGCACCGAAGCTCGGTCAATCAGGCGGGGCCGATCACGCTGGGCGTGGGGCCGGGTGCGCGCAACGGCAACCTGCTCGATACGATCAACGTCGATGCGACCAACGCCTTCAACCCGTTCGGCGTCACGCTGGACGCGGGCGCCGATGGTCGTCCGTCGAACTACCAGTATGTCGCGCGTCGACTGGTGGAAACGAACGGGCGGCGCCACAGCCAGACGGTGGACACGATGTCGCTCGCCGCGACGCTGAACGGCAGCTTCAACCTTGGAAGCCGTCGATTCTACTGGGATGCGAACGCCTCGATCGGGCTGAACGATGCCGATCACGAACTGGCCGGCAACGTCAACGGTCTGCGGGCCCAGCAGGCGCTTGGGCCGGCGGCGGGGTGCACCGGCGCGTGCGTGCCGCTGAACCTGTTCGGTGGTCCGGGTTCGATCACGCCGGCCATGCTGGACTATGTGACCTTCACGCAGCGCGACAGCAGCAGTCAGGAATTGTACGACTATACCACCAACCTGTCCGGCGAGCTGTTCGATCTTCCGGCCGGTGCCGTCGGTATCGCCGTCGGCTACGAGCACCGGCTTCAGCGCGGATCGTTCAACTCGGATCCGATCGTCGCGGCGGGCTATGCCGCGGACATCCCCGCCAAATCCTATGCCGGCCGGTTCGACGTGGACGAGGTTTACGGCGAGGTTCGCGTCCCGCTGTTCCGCGACGTGCCGGCGATCCACTCGCTGGAAGTGAACGGCGCGGTCCGCCATTCCTCCTATTCGACCTTTGGATCCAACACGAGTTTCAGCGGCGGCGCGATCTGGAAACCGATCCCCGACCTGTTGCTGCGCGGCTCCTACGCCGAAAGCCTGCGGGCGCCGAGCATCGGCGAACTGAACGGATCGGCATCGGTGTTCGCCGCGATCTTCAGCGATCCGTGCAGCGACCTGAACGGCAGGGCAGGCCGGCCGGCGGCATCGGAGACGGTGCGCCGCAACTGCGTCGCCAATGGCGTCCCCGCGAACGGCAGCTATATCGAAACCGCTACCGCCATTCCGGTCGTCACCGGTGGCAATATGGACCTGCAACCCGAACAGTCGCGGACATTGCTGTTCGGCGGTGCGTACAGTCCGGACTGGGCCCGCCGTGGGGGGTGGGCCAGCGCACTGACGCTTGAAGCCAACTATTACGATATCAAGCTCGATAACGCGATCGCCTCCGTGGGCGCCGACTTCCTGCTCGGACGCTGTGCCGAGACCGGCGATGTGCAGTCCTGCGGTGCGACGACGCGCATCCCGAGCGGCCGCATCACCCAGATTAACGCGCGACTGGTGAACATCGGCGGGATCCGCACCCGCGGCCTGGACGTCAATCTCGCCTACCGGTCACCGCAGACCGGCATCGGCAGCTTCGGTCTGGGCGTACAATCCACCTTCCTGTTCGAATATGCGGAGCAGTTGCCGATCTCCGGCGGGCTGGCCAGCGTCGATCGGGTGGGTACGGAACGTGGTTCGCCCGATCAGGCCTATCCGCGGCGCAAGGTCAACGGAACGCTGGACTGGCGACTGGGCGCCGTCGGAGCCTCCGTCACGGGGCGGTACATTTCGGGCGTAACCGAAACCGCCAACGACAACCGGCTGGCCGCGCGGTTCTACGGCGACGTGCAGCTTTCCTATGCGCTGCCGTTTCTCGATCGGCGGCCCGTCCTGACGGTCGGCGTCAACAACCTGTTCGACCAGGACCCGCCGGCCTGCTTCAGCTGCACGCTGAATTCGTTCGATCCGACGACCTATGATCTGCCCGGCCAGTTCGGCTATGTGCGCGTGTCGTTCCGGATATGACGCATTCCCTGCGATCCTCGCGATCGGCCATCGGGCATTGGAGCGCCGCGACGATCGGCGTTGCGGCCCTGGCACTGGCTTCGTCGCCGGCCCGGGCACAGCGGGCGAACGACAATGCGGTGACCGCGGCCGAAGACGCCTTCGGAAGTTCCATCGGCAACGAGACGATCGGGCTGTACAGCAGCGGCAGCGTGCGGGGCTTTTCGCCGGTGACCGCAGGCAATGTGCGCGTCGGGGACATGTACTTCGATCGTCAGGCCAGCCTGAACAATCGACTGGTGGACAGTTCGACCATAAGGGTTGGCCTGACGGCGCAGGGCTATCTGCTTCCCGCGCCGACCGGGATCGTTGATTATCGCCTGCGCGGGGTCGGCGACCGCGGCCTTCTCAGCGTGGTGGCCGGCAGTTTCGACTATGGCGGGCCGTCCATCGAAGTGGATGCGCAACTGCCGCTCCTGGGTTCCAGGCTCGGTGTCGCGTTCGGCGGATCGCACGCGCATGAGGAATATTATGACGGTTCGGACGCGCATTATACGCGGTTGGCCGTAATCCCGCGCTGGCGGCCGACCGACCGGATCGAGATCGTTCCATTCTGGTCGGCGACCTATGGCCGCGACGAGGAGGTGGCGCCCACGATCGTTTCGGCGGGTGCCTTCCTTCCGCCACAGGTGAGACGGCGGCACTATTTCGGGCAGAAATGGGCGTCGCGCGACAGCAGCGATACCAACGCCGGCCTGATCAGCAAGGCGCGGATCGGATCGGCCTGGTCGTTGGCCGGCGGGATCTTCCGGTCGGTGTCCGCGACCAACCGCAATTTCGCCGAGCTGTTCGTCGATACCAGCCAGGACGGCAGCACACGCGAACTGGTGATTGCGGATCCCGGCCAGCGTTACGCCTCCACCAGCGGGGAGATGCGTGTCAGCCGCAGCTTCGTCGATGGCCCCCGGCTTCATACGGTGCACGCGACGGTGCGGGCGCGACAGGTGGACAGCCTCTATGGGGGCGACGCACCCACGCTCGACCTGGGACCGCGGCGGCTCGGCTTCGCCGTTCCGGTGGCGCAGCCTGCGGCATTCGCATTCGACGCGCGGACGCGCGACCGGGTTCGTCAGACGACGTTCGGCCTCGCCTATCAAGGCAAGTGGCAACGGGTCGGCGAACTCAGTCTGGGGGTACAGCAGACCAACTACAGCAAGGTCACCGATCTGCCGGGCACCGAACCTTCGGCGACCGCCCGCGATCGTCCCATTCTCTTCAACGCGGCGGTGGCCGGCCATGTCAGCGAACGGCTGGCCGTCTATGCAAGCTATACGCGCGGGCTGGAAGAGAGCGGTCTGGCGCCGACCAACGCGGCCAATCGGAACCAGGCGCTGCCGGCGATCCGCACGCGCCAGGCCGACGCCGGCGTTCGGTGGGCGCTCAATGCGCGCATGAAGCTCGTGATCGGCGTCTTTGACGTGCGGAAACCCTATTTCAATACGGACGAAGCCAATCGCTACGTGGTCCTCGGCGACGTCAGGCATCGCGGAATGGAGGCGAGCATCGCCGGAAACCCGATCGATGCGGTCAGCCTGGTCGGCGGTGCCGTGCTGATGCAGCCGCGGGTGACGGGCACCGCCGTGGATCTCGGCCGGGTGGGCAAGCGCCCGCTCAATCAACCGGCACGAACGCTGCGCGCGAACGCCGAGTATCGTCCGCGCTTTCTTCCCGGTTTCTCGGTGGACTTCGCCGTCGCGAACATCAGCGCACGCGCCGCGTCCCGGGACAATATCGTATCCGTGCCTGCCTATACGCTGATGGACATCGGTGCCCGCTACCGCTTCCGGATGAAGCAGGCGCCCGCCATGTTCCGCCTTCAGGTGACGAATGTCGGCGATACCTATGTCTGGAACATCGTGGGGAGTGACAGCTACGCCCTGTCGAACAAGCGGCGGCTGACGGCCTATCTCGCGCTGGATATCTGATCGACGCCGAAGGACCAAAGGTTGCGGAACGGGACGATGATCAGAACATGTTTCCCGGCCGGCGCTCGGCAAGGCGGACGCATTCAGTCCTTTACGCTGCCGTGATCGATCCAGGTGGCCATGGAACGCCATTCGCCCTCTTTCACGAGCTTGCGCAGTTCGTCGGTCTGCAGTTCGATCCAGCTGCGCATCAGGGGTGTTTCGCGCTGGTCGTGCAATCGCGCGATCGAAACCGACGACCGTAGCGCCGGCCGCTCGATCGGCCAGCCGCTCAGACGGCCGCTCTCGACATCCCGCCATACCGCGGCATGCGCGATGATCGAGTAGCCGTCGCCGCGGCGGACCAGTTCCTTGGTCAGCATGACGCTGTCCGCTTCGAGAACCACGTCGAGCCGCACGCCGTTCTGTAGCGCGGCCTGCTGGATGAGCCGACGATTGCTGTGCGGCAGCGCCGGCAGAATCAACGGCAGATGTTCGAGATCGCGCAGGCGAACGGTTTCACGCTGTTCGTCCGGCGGACCCACGAGCATCATCGGCTCGGTGAACAGCGGCTGCACTTCGAAGGCTTCCAGCAGCGGCTGGTTGTAGGCGATCGCGACCTGCACGCTTCCGTCCAGCAACCATGCCTGGAGCGACGTGCTGAGTCCTTCGCGGACATGCAGGAGGGCGTTCGGCCACAGCGCGCGGAACCGGGCGATCAACTGCGGACCGATCATCTGCCCGATCGCGGGGGTAAGACCGATCGCGAGGTAGCCGCGCTCGGCGCTGTTTTCGTCGCGGACATGGTCGATCGTCTCGGCGGCGTTCTGGAGCATCAGTTCGGCACGGTCCAGCAAGCGTGCGCCGGCCTTCGTCAACGCGGCGCCGCGACCGTGCCGGACGAGTAGCGCAACCCCGAGTTCGGCCTCGAGCTTGGCGATCTGCCGACTGAGCGCCGGCTGCGCGATATGCAGTTCTTCGGCGGCCCGGCTGAAGCTGCCGGCGTGGACGATCGTCACGAAGGAACGCAATTCTCGGAGGTCCATGGACACCGAGTTATGCCCGTTCGGCATGGCGGTCCATAGAAAAACGGTTTTTGATCTAGGTGTCGACCGGGTTTAAGCCTGCTTCCAGCGCAGTGAGGCGGAAGACTTCATGCGATCAAGGTCAACCCTTCGGCCGCAACGCGCGGCATCGACAGGCGAACGCGTGACCGACCGGATGGAGAGGCGCATCGTGAAGCATCTTAAGAAGCTGCATATACAGGTGCTCATAGCACTTGTTCTGGCCGTGGCGCTGGGCCTTGCCGCCCCCGAATGGGGCACGGCGATGAAGCCGATCGGCCAGGCGTTCATCGCGCTGCTCAAGATGATGCTGGCGCCCATCATCTTCCTGACCCTGGTCCACGGGCTCACGCACGTCTCCGATATGCGCGCGCTGGGCCGGATGGGCATCAAGTCGCTCGTCTATTTCGAGGTCGTCAGCACGATCGCCATGGTTTTCGGGCTGGTCGCGGTCAATCTGTTCCAACCCGGCGTCGGCTTGCACGCCACCGATCTGGTGGAGCCTGCCGCCGCGGTCAGCGCGGGCAAGATCGCGCCGATCGACTTCTTCCTGAACATCATCCCGCATACGCTGGTCGATGCGTTCGCGAAGGGGGACATCCTGCAGGTCCTGCTGATCTCGCTGCTGGCGGGTATCGCGATCAACCGGGTGTGCGGTCCGGACTCGCTGACGGTGCGGGGCATCGACGAAGCGCAGAAGATCCTGTTCAAGATGCTCGGCTTCCTGATGAAGCTGGCACCGCTCGGCGCGTTCGGCGCGATGGCGGCCGCAGTCGGCAGCAACGGCGGCGAGACGCTGTTCTACCTGCTCAAGCTCATCGGCGTCTATTACTTCGCCTCCGCCGCGTTCGTCTTCGGCTTCCTCTGGTTCATCGCCTGGACGATCGGGCTGCCGTTCATCGCCATGCTCAACCTGATCCGCGAGGAGATCCTGCTCGTGTTCGGCACGGCATCGGGCGAGGTGGCCTTCCCGCGACTGCTGGAGAAGCTCAAGAAGAGCGGGTGCGACGACGTCGTCGTCGGGTTCGTGCTTCCGGCCGGCTACAGTTTCAACCTGGACGGCACGTCGATCTACATGGCGGTTGCGATCGGTTTCATCGCCCAGGCGACGGACACGCCGTTCAGCCTGTGGCAGCAGATCGGCCTGCTCGCGATCCTGGCGCTGACGTCGAAGGGCGGCACGACGGTCGCCGGCGGCGCCTTCATCAAGCTGGCCGCGACGCTCCAGTCCGTCCGGACGCTGCCGCTGGGTGGTCTGGGGCTGTTGTTCGGCATCGACCGGATCATGGCGACCGCCACGGCGCTCACCAACATCGTCGGCAACACGCTGGCCGTGTTCTTCATCGCCCGCTGGGAGAACGGCTTCGATCCCGAGGCCTTCGCCCGCGAGACCGGCCACATGCCCGGGCGCAGCCTGGTCCGCGGGCCGGCCAGGCCGATCGAGGACGTGCCGGTCCCCGTCATACCACTCGAAGCGAAGGGTCACGCATGACACGTCTTCCGCCCATCGATCCCGCGCAGCTGACCGACGCGCAACGCCCGATCTACGACGCGATCGCCACCGGCCCCCGCAAGGGCGTCCGCGGTCCGCTCGCCATCTGGCTGCACCGTCCCGAACTGGCGCAGGCCGCACAGGCGCTCGGCCGGTACTGCCGCTACGACAGCAGCGTGCCGCCGCGGCTGTCCGAGCTGACCATCCTGCTGATGGGCCGGCACTGGCTGGCCGAATATGAGTGGGCGGCGCACAAGCCGTTCGCGATCGAGGCCGGACTGTCGATCGAAGTGATCGATGCGATCCGCGACGGACGCGAACCCACCTTCGACCGCGAGGACGAGCGTCTGGTCTACCGGTTCGTTCGGCAGCTGCACGATGCCCGACAGGTCGATCAACCGCTCTACGACGATCTGAAGCGCACGATCGGCGAGCCGGCCATCGTCGATCTGGTCGGTATCGCCGGATATTACACGCTGATTTCCATGACCATCAAGGTGTTCGACGTGCCGCCGCCCGCCGGTATCGCGCCCGAACTGCCGACGTCGCTCGATTGAGGATCCCCGCATGACCGATACGCTCGTTCCCAACGACCGCCTGAAGGACAAGGTCGCCATCGTCACCGGTGCCGGTTGCGTCGGACCCGGCTGGGGCAATGGCCGTGCCGTCGCCGTGCTGTTCGCCCTGGCGGGCGCCCGCGTGTTCGCCGTCGATCGCGACCTGGACGCGATGGACGAGACGCTGCGCCGGATCCGCGATGCGGGCGGCGAGGTGACGCCCTTTGCCTGCGACGTGACCGACAGCGCGGCCGTCGCCGCGATGGTGGCGGCGTGCGTCGAAGCCTATGGCCGCGTCGACGTGCTGGTGAACAATGTCGGTGGATCGGCCGCGGGCGGTGCCGTGGCGCTGGCCGAGGATCGCTGGGACGCGCAGCTCGACCTGAACCTGAAGAGCGTGTTCCTGACCTGCAAGCACGCCATTCCCGAAATGGAGAAGGCGGGCGGCGGTGCGATCGTCAACACGGCGTCGACGTCCGGCATTCGCTTCACGGGTTCGGCGCAGGTCGGCTATGCGGCCAGCAAGGCCGGCGTGATCCAGTTCGGTCGCGTCACCGCGGTCGAATATGCGCCCAAGGGCATCCGCGTGAACACGGTCGTGCCCGGCCAGCTCCATACCCCGATGGTCGAGGCGCGGCTGGCCGGCCAGCGCAGCGGCGGCAATGTCGACGCGCTGCTCGACAGCCGGCTGAAGCGCATCCCGCTCGGCTTCATGGGCGACGGCCGCGACACGGCCTACGCCGCGCTGTTCCTGGCGAGCGAAGAAGCCCGCTTCGTCACCGGCACCGAGATCGTCGTCGATGGCGGCATGACCGCCCGGTGCGACTGATCCGATGACGCCACCACGCATCACCCGCCGTGCCGCGATGCGTGGCACCGCGCTCGCCGCGGCCGGCGGGCTGCTGGCGGCCTGCACCGATGCGACGACCCAGCGAGGACTATCGATGACGCCGATCAAGATGCCGACCGGGGCGTGGGATTGCCACACGCACATCTATGGGCCGTTCGACCGCTTCCCGCTGCCCAGCGACGCAGCCTATACGCCCGATGCGGCACCCTTCGTCGCCCTCCAGGCCGCGCACGCGGCGTTGGGTATCGAACACGGCGTGCTCGTGCAGGCGGCACCTTACGGGACCAACCATGCCGCGATCATCGAGGCGATCGCCGCCAGCGGCGGACGGTATCGCGGGATCGGCCTGATCGACGCGGCGACCACCGACGCACAGCTGCAGGCGCTGCACGACGGCGGCCTGCGCGGCATCCGCTTCAACCTGATGAGCCATCTGCCGGGCAGCCGCGATCCGGCGATGCTGCGCCGGATGGCGGAGCGCGTGCATGGCCTGGGGTGGCACGTGCTGGTCCACGGCGAGATGTCGGTGCTGGTGCCGGTACTGGAACAGTGGTCCACACTGGCGACGCCGCTGGTCATCGACCACATGGCGCGGCCGGACCTGACCAAAGCGGTCGATCAGGCACAGCTTGCCGCACTGGTGCGGCAGCTTCGTCATCCCGGCCGCTGGATCAAGCTGTCGGGCGTCGATCGCGCCATGCATGGTGCGCCGGCACCCTGGCCGCAGGCGGTGGCGCATACCCGCATGCTGCTGGCGGCGGCACCGGACCGCGCGATCTGGGGCACCGACTGGCCGCATCCCAACATCACCGGCCCGGTTCCGGACGAAGCCGCACTGCTCGGCTTCATCTTCGACGTCTGCGGCACGGACGACAGCGTCCGGCAGGTCCTGGTCGACAATCCGGCGAGGCTCTACGCATGAGGCACGTCGCATTCGACCCGGTGGGTTCGCCCGTCGTCCGGGTGCCGGACCCCGCGGTCCGTGTGCTCGACCCGCGGTTCGAGCATTACCGCCTGCCCCACGCCCGCGTCGAGCGGCTTGCCGGCGGGATGCGCTGGGCGGAGGGGCCGATCTGGATCGGCGACGGTCGCTACCTGCTGCTGACCGACCTGCCCGAGGACCGCATCCTGCGCTGGGACGAGACGACGGAGGCGCTGTCCGTCTTCCGCTATCCCGCAGGCCAGGCGAACGGCCTGACGCGGGATCGGCAGGGGCGGCTGATCGCGTGCGAACATGCCGGCCGCCGGGTGACGCGCACCGAATATGACGGCAGCATCACGGTGCTGGCTGAACGGTTCGGGGAACGGAGACTCAACTCGCCCAACGACGTGGTCGTGACGCGCGACGGCGCGGTCTGGTTCACCGACCCGCCCTTCGGGCTGGCGAGCGACTATATGGGACGGCGCGGCGCGGCGGTCCTCCCCGCCAATCTCTACCGGATCGATCCCGCGACCGGCGCGCTGCTGTGCGTCGCGGAGGATCTGGAGGGGCCGAACGGTCTGGCCTTCTCGCCCGACGAACGCACGCTCTACGTCGTGGAATCGCGCGCGCGACCGCGCCGGATCGTCGCCTATGCGGTCGGTGCGGATGCGACACTGTCCGACCGCCGCGTCGTGATCGATGCGGGGGAGGGCACGCCCGACGGACTGCGGATCGATGCCGACGGCAATCTGTGGTGCGGCTGGGGGTCCGGCACGCCCGAGCTGGACGGCGTCCGCGTGTTCCATCCGGACGGTACCGCGATCGGCCACATCCACCTGCCCGAACGCTGCGCCAACCTCTGCTTCGGCGGGGCGTGCGGCAACCGGCTGTTCATGGCGGCGACCGGGTCACTCTACGCACTCTACGTCAACACAAGCGGAGCCGCAGAGCTTCGAGGAGAGGAATGATGGAAGCAATGACGAAACTCGCCTGCCTGGCGGCGGCGGCTGCCGCGCTGGGCAGCCCGGCCGCCGCATCGGCGGAGGTGATCGACGTGGTCGCCACCGGTGCGCTGCAGGGCGCGATGCGGACGATCAAGCCCGCCTATGAGAAGAAGACCGGCAATGTCCTGCGCATCGCCTGGGGGCCGTCCTTCGGTCCTTCGCCGGAATCGATCCCGAGCCGGCTGAAGGCCCGCGAACCGATGGACATTACCATCGGCACCGAGGAAACGGTCGAGACCCTGTCGGCGAACGGCTTTTTCGATCTGCCGTCCCGCCGCCCGGTCGCGGAATCGCGGATCGGCGTCGGCGTGCCGGCGGGCAAGCCGAAGCCGGATATCCGGACGGTCGCCGCCGTCCGGCAGGCACTGCTGAAGGCCGGCCGGATCGCCTATTCGCAGGGTGCCAGCGGTGTCTTCATCGGCGGAACGCTGCTGCCCAGGCTCGGGATCGCCGAGGCCGTGAAGGGCAAGACGGTCATTGCCGAGGGCAAGGAGCTGGTCGGCACCCTGCTGGCGCGGGGCGAGGCCGATATCGGCATGCAGCAGGTCAGCGAGCTCCGGGTGACGCCCGGGGTCGACTATGTCGGACCGCTGCCGGACGAGATCCAGAAGGTCAGCCGGTTCACCGCGGTTCTGGCCGCGAAGCCGATCCACGGCGCGGCCGCGCGATCGTTCCTGGCCTACCTCGCCAGCGCGGAGGCCCGGCCACTGTTGACGGCGAGCGGGCTCGAACCCGTCGCCTTCGCCCGCAAATAACGAAAAACACAGGAGAGAAACCATGAACAGCATGACCCGTCACCTCATCGCGCCCATCGCCATCGCCACGATGGCCGTCGCAGCGCCGGCATATGCGCAGCCGCTCGGTCACGAACTGGTGCGCTACGACAATGTCCAGATCGACGTCACGACGCAGGGCAAGGGACCGGTGATCGTGATGCTGCCTTCGCTCGGCCGTTCCGGCCGGGATTACGACAAGGTCGCAGCACGGCTCCAGAAGTCCGGTTTCCGCGTGTTGCGGCCCGAACCGCGCGGCATCGGCCGCAGCAAGGGACCGATGGAAAAGCTGTCGATCCATGATTTCGCGCGCGACGTCGCAGCGGTGGTCGATCACGAGAAGGCCGGGCCGGTCGTCGTCGTCGGTCATGCCTGGGGCAATTTCCCGGCCCGCCAGCTTGCGACCGACCGCCCGGATCTGGTCCGCGGCGTCGTGCTCGTCGCCGCGTCGGCTGGCAAGGTGCCGCCGGGGTCGGGCGAGAAGCCGATCAATGCGGAAATGCGCGAGGCAATCGACGGTCCGAGCCACACCGAATTGCCCGAGGCCAAGCGGCTGGAATATCTGCGCAAGGCGTTCTTCGCCCCCGGCAACGACCCGCGCGTGTGGCTCGGCGGCTGGCACAAGGAGACGCATGACGCGCAAGGCTATGCCCGCAACAACACGCCGGTGGACGACTATTTCGCGGCCGGCACCGCGCCGATCCTCGACCTGCAGGCGGAGAAGGACACTGTCGCGCCGCGGCGCTTCTCGGGCGTGCTGAAGAGCATGCTGGGCGACCGCGTGACCGTACAGGTCATTCCCAACGCCGGCCATGCGATGGCACCGGAGCAGCCGGTCGCGATGGCCGACGCGATCGCCGCGTTCGCCCGCAAGGTCTACGCCAAGTAGGATCCTTCCCGCCGCCCCCTGACGACAGGGGGCGGCCGGTCATTTGAAGGTATCGGTCATGACCGACTATCGCACCCTCAGGCGGGCGGCGATCGCGCTGCCGCTCGTCCTCCTGCCGTCCGTCGCGTGGGGGCAGGCGGCCGACGCCACGGCGGCCCGGCCCGCCGCGCAGATGGACCTCGAAACGCTCGTCCGGGCGCAGGCCGCGCGGATCGAGGGGCTGGAGGAACGCCTGCGCCTGCTGGAGGTGGCGGGTCGGGCCGATCCGGCGCAGGCCGTCGCGTCTGCGGCACCGGCGACCGGCGTCGCGAAGACGGCGCCCGCGGCGACGACGGACACCGCCGCGGGCAAGCCCCCGGCGACCGGGCGTATCCTGCGTTTCGCAAACGCCGAGGCCGCGCCACCGGCGGCGGACCCGAGCAAGACGGGAGTGAAATTCGTGAACGGCCTGCCACGTCTCGCGTCGGCGGACGGACGCAGCTGGTTCCGCCCGCGCGGCCGGCTGTTCTTCGACGCGTCGGCAACCGGCGGGTCCGACCAGGGGCGCAACGTCAGCGGCACCAGCCTCAGTTCGGCCCGCCTGGGGTTCGAGGGTGCGGTGGGCGACATGTCCTGGGCGCTGGAAGGCGATTTCGCGCGGAACCGCGTCGTCTGGAAATCGGCGTTCGTGACCTTCCGCCATCCGCTGTTCGGCCTCGACGCCGAAACGAGCCTGGGCAACCGGTTCAACGACCGTACGATGGACGGATCGGCGGGGGTCGGGGCGGCGCAGTTCCGCAATTTCAACGTGGTGGCCGGCGCGATCCTGCCGCAGCGCGGTTATTGGGGCGTCGGCGTGCAGGAACGCGTCTTCGGATCGAACTGGCATGCCTCGTTGCAGGCGACCGGCGAGGATCCGAACAATATCGGCGACAACAATGACGGCTTCACGGTGCTGAGCCGGGTGCACTGGAACCCGGTGAAGTCGAAGACGGCGACGCTCCATCTGGGCGCCTGGGGCTTTCGCGAGGGGCTGCCCGCGGGCGCGACCGGCGTGGTGCGCAATACGGCGCTGGCCGGCGATTTCAACACGCTCGTCCGGCTGTTGCCCGGAACGCCCGGATCGGTCCGCAGCGACGTCGGCTACGGCGTGGAACTCGCCTTCGTATCCGGCCGCTTCTGGACGCAGAACGAATGGGGCCGCCGCGTCCTGTACCGCGACGCCGGCAATCTGCACCACTCCGCCTACAGCATCGATGCGGGGCTGTTCCTGTTCGGCGGCAGGCCGCCCTACGACGCCCGGCGCGGCGTGTGGGGCCGCACGATCGTCGACCGGCCGGTGACCGAGGGCGGGCCGGGCGTGCTGTCGATCCAGGCGCGCTACGAGAATGTCGACTATAGCGACCTGCCGCTCGGCGGTCAGGGCCGGTCCCTTACGCTCGGCACGAACTGGTATCTGAACGGCATCACCCGCATCATGCTGGACCTGACCCAGTGGGAACTGGACAACCGCGCCGGCACCAACCCCGGCAAGGACGACGGGCAGACGGTCAACGCCCGTTTCCAGTTGCAGTTCTGACCCGCCGTCGCGCCGGGTGCCGAGGCACATCCGGACCTTCTATCGACCGAGCATTGGAGAGGCCATGAGCCGCAAGATTTTCGAAACGCCTGCCGCCGCCCTGGACGGGCTGCTGTTCGACGGCATGACGATCATGTCGGGCGGGTTCGGCCTGTCGGGCAACCCGGAAAGTCTGATCCCGGAGATCCGCGCGAGCGGGGTGACCGGATTGACGGTGGTATCCAACAATGCCGGGGCGGACGGGTTCGGCCTGTGGATGCTGCTGGAAAGCCGGCAGGTCACCAAGATGATCTCCAGCTATGTCGGGGAGAACAAGCTGTTCGAACAGCAATATCTGAGCGGTGAACTGGCGCTGGAACTGACGCCGCAGGGGACGCTGGCCGAGCGGATCCGCGCGGGCGGGGCCGGCATTCCGGCGTTCTTCACCAAGACCGGCGTCGGCACCGTCGTGGCTGAGGGCAAGCCCGTCGAGACGTTCGACGGCGAGGACTATGTGCGCGAGACGTGGCTGCGCGCCGACCTGTCGATCGTGAAGGCATGGCGGGCGGACCCGGCGGGCAACCTGATGTTCCGCAAGACCGCGCGCAACTTCAATCCCAACATGGCGACCGCCGGCAAGGTGACGGTCGTCGAAGTGGAGGAGATCGTGCCCGCGGGCACGTTCGACCCCGACTGCATCCACACGCCGGGCATCTATGTCGATCGGATCGTGCTGAGCACCGTCAACGAGAAGCGGATCGAGAAATTGACGATCCGCCAGAGGGAGACCGTCTGATGGCCTGGACGCGTGAACAGATGGCCGCGCGTGCGGCCGCCGAACTGCAGGATGGCTACTACGTCAATCTGGGGATCGGCATCCCGACGCTGGTCGCCAATCATATTCCGGCGGGCATCGACGTCACGCTGCAGTCCGAAAACGGGATGCTCGGCATGGGGCCCTTTCCGTTCGAGGGCGAGGCGGATCCCGACCTGATCAACGCCGGAAAGCAGACGATCACCGCGCTGCCGACGTCGAGCTTCTTTTCGTCCGCCGACAGCTTCGCCATGATCCGGGGCGGGCATATCGACCTCACCGTGCTGGGCGCGATGGAAGTGTCGGCCGCCGGCGACATCGCCAACTGGACGATCCCGGGCAAGATGGTGAAGGGCATGGGCGGTGCCATGGACCTGGTGGCCGGCGTCAAGCGCGTGGTCGTCGTGATGGACCATGTCAGCAAGTCCGGCGCGCCCAAGATCCTGCCCGAATGCAGCCTGCCGCTGACCGGAAAGGCCTGCGTCGACCTGGTCGTGACCGACCTTTGCGTGATGGCCTGCGAGAAGCCGGGCCTGCGGCTGATCGAATGCGCGCCGGGCGTCACCATCGACGAGATACGCGCGAAGACCGGAGCCCCCTTCACCGTGACACAGGAGCCAGCCGCATGAGCGACGCCTTTATCTGCGATGCCATTCGCACCCCGATCGGCCGCCTGAACGGCGCCCTGTCCAGCATCCGTGCCGACGACCTTGCCGCCATTCCGATCCGCGCGCTGATGACGCGCAACGCGCATGTCGACTGGCAGGCGGTCGACGACGCGATCCTGGGCTGCGCCAACCAGGCGGGCGAGGACAACCGCAACGTCGCCCGCATGGCGGTGCTGCTGGCCGGCCTGCCCGAGGATGTTCCCGGCACGACGGTCAACCGGCTGTGCGGATCGGGCCTCGATGCGGTCGGATCGGCGGCGCGCGCCATCCGATCCGGCGATGCCGATCTGATGATCGCCGGCGGCGTCGAGAGCATGACTCGCGCGCCATATGTGATGGGCAAGTCCGTCAGCGCGTTCGGCCGGGCGCAGACGCTGGAGGACACGACGCTGGGCTGGCGGTTCGTCAACCCGGCGATGCAGGCGGCCTATGGCGTCGATTCGATGCCGCAGACCGCGGAGAACGTCGCCGACAAATGGCGTGTGAGCCGCGAGGATCAGGATGCGTTCGCCCTCGCGAGCCAGCAGAAGGCCGCCGCGGCGCAGGCGAACGGCCGGTTCGCGGCCGAGATCGTCCCGGTCAGCGTTCCGCAGCGCAAGGGCGACCCCGTACTGTTCGACCGCGACGAGCATCCGCGCGAGACGAGCCTGGAGGCGCTGGCCAAGCTGCGCCCCGTCGTCCGGCCCGACGGCACGGTCACCGCCGGCAACGCATCGGGTCTGAACGACGGTGCCGCCGCCATGCTGGTGGCGTCCGAGGCGGCGGCGGTCGAACATGGCCTGACGCCGCGCGCGCGGATCGTCGGCATGGCGGCGGCCGGGGTCGCGCCGCGGGTCATGGGGGTGGGGCCGATCGATGCGGCGCGCCGCCTGATCGCGCGCACCGGGATCGGCATGGACGCGATCGACGTGATCGAGCTGAACGAGGCGTTTGCGAGCCAGGCGATCGCCACGTTGCGCGACCTTGGCGTCGATCCGGCGGACCCGCGCGTCAACCGCAACGGCGGCGGGATCGCGCTGGGCCATCCGCTCGGCATGTCGGGTGCGCGGATCACGATGTCCGCGGTCGAGGAACTGCAACGGACGCAGGGGCGATATGCGCTCGCCTTCATGTGCATCGGCGTCGGGCAGGGCATCGCGCTGCTGCTGGAGCGCGTGTGACGTCTCGTCCGCCGCGAAACCGGCGGAATGCGGGGAAACGGCGAACAAAACCGTTCGAGTTTTGTCAGAACGACAGGAGAGTATTGCCATGAAAATCATGCCCATCATCGCGACGTGCATGGTCGCGATCATGTCCGCCCAGCCATCGGCGGCGGCCGGGGCGGCCGGGGCGGCCGGGGCGGCCGACGTGGCGCGGACGATCGTTCGCAAGGGCGCGGTCCAGATCGAGGTTCTGGAGCAGGGTGCCGGACGCGCGATCGTCATCCTGCCCTCGCTGGGGCGGTCGGCGGAGGATTATGACAGCGTCGCCCGCTATCTCGCGGCGGACGGCTACCGGGTCATCCGGCCCGAACCGCGCGGTATCAAGGCCAGCAAGGGGCCGATGACGGGCCTGACGCTGCATGACTTCGCGGCGGACGTCGCGATGGTCATGGACGATCGGAAGACCGGCCCCGCGATCATCGTGGGGCATGCCTGGGGCAGCCAGCCGGCGCGCATGCTGGCCGTCGACCGGCCCGATCTGGTGCGCGGCATCGTGATGGCGGCGGCATCGGTCGGCAAGGTTCCGCCCGGATCGACCGAGAAACCCTATGGCCGGCTTCGCGAAGCCATCGACGGTTCGGGCAATATGGCGCTGCCGCGCGAACAGCGGCTGACCTATCTGCGGCAGGCGTTCTTCGCACCGGGCAACGATCCGCGACCATGGCTGACCGGCTGGTATCATGCGACGCACGATGCACAGGCGCACGCCCGCATCATCACGCCGATCGACAGCTATTATTCCGGTGGAAAGACGGTGCCGATCCTCGACCTGCAGGGTGAACATGACGCGGTGGTCGTCAAGAACGTCCTCCAGGCACTGATCCCCGACCGCGTCGAGACGCGGGTGATCGCCGGCAGCGGCCATGCCATGGCGCCGGAGAAACCCCGCGAAATGGCCGAGGCGATCGCCGCCTTTGCCAAACGGGTCTATGCACGCGCGCGTTGACGCCGGCCCGGTCCTGTGGCCGGATCGTGGGGCGGGGTCGCGCCGGACGGCACGACCCCATTCTGGAAGAGGAAAGTTCGGATCATGAGGATGTTGTTGCCGGTGGCTGCGTTTGCCGCGTTCGCCGTCGCCAGTCCGGCACAGGCGCAGGAACTGGGCGACAGGCCGGTCCGCATCACCCTTCCCGGCATCGGTTTCACGCGGTCGCTGAACGGTGCCGCGGACAACGCCGTTTCGTCTGGCGGGGCGCTGACCCTGCGGAGCGACGCCAAGCGCGACAATTTCCGCGATCCGGACGGCAAGCTGTCGAACAATACGGCACCCGTCCTGCTGGCCGGAGTCGACAACCGCCGGCCGTTCACGCTGACCGCCCGGCTGACGCCGCAGTTCAACGCTACCTATGATGCGGGAACGCTGTATGTCTGGGTCCGCGACGATCTCTGGTTGAAGCTGGCGATGGAACGGGACGAGCGGGGCAAGACCCGGATCGTCTCCGTCCGGACCGATGGCACGTCGGACGACAACAACCATGACGTCGTGACGGCGAAATCGGTCATGATGAAGATCTCGTCGGATACCAAGACGGTCGGGCTCTATTACTCGATCGATGGCCGGAGCTGGCAACTCGTCCGGTTGTTCAAGAACGGCTATCCCGACAAGATCTGGCTGGGCATCAGCACGCAGTCGCCGCTGGGGAAGGGCACGACTACGAAATTCGAGGCCCTGTCGCTGACGCAGAAGAGCATCGCGGACTTCAGACTGGGGCAGTGATCGTTCGGCGGGGCGGAAGCGCACGCGCCCAGCGGCCGCCCCCCGCGTCAGTCCGCGGAGCCGGGCGGTATCGGCCGGACCATGTAGCGCGCGGCGTCGCCGTAGGCGGCGACCTTGCCCGCCAGGTCCGGCTGATCGTCCTCGGCGAAACCCATCCCGTGCCAGAAACGCGCGGCGCCCTCGACCGCGATCAGTTCGGCGGACGTCATGCCGTGCCGGGACGCCAGCGCCATGACATGGTCGACGAGCCGACGGGCCAGACCCGTGCCCCGCGCGAACCCGGCGACGGCCAGGTCATGGATGAAGAGCGTTCCGTCCGTCGCGACGTTCGGGTCCAGTGTCGTGCCGATCGCGGGCGGCGACCGGGTGACCCAGGAATGCGCCAGGACATAGCCGGCCAGCCGCCCGGACTGCACGGCGGCGAGCGAATGGTTGGGTGAGAATGCGATGCGACTGGCGAACGCCGCATCGTCCTCGATCAGGAACGAGGGGTAGCTCGCCGTCTGGATCACCAGCGCCGCCGCGATGTCGGTGTCGGCCAGTGGCCGTATCTCGATCGTCATACCGAACGCTATGGGATCGACCGGCGGAGGGCAACGCGTCTTCCCGCTCGAACCCGGATCATGGATAAGCGATCCTGGGGCCGCCCGCGATCAGGGGTGGATCCAGAACCGGATGACCTGCGCGACCAGCCCCACGGCCAGCACGCTGAGCAGCCAGATCGCCGCCATCCAGCCGAGGCGTTTCCACAGCGGGCGGGGTTGGAGATCGGCCATCAATGATATCCTTCCACACCGGCCTTGCCGCGAAAGACCCAGTAGGCCCAACCCGTATAGCCGAGGATCAACGGTATGATGACGACGGTGCCGACCAGCATGAACATCTGGCTCTTTCCCGGTGCCGCGGCCTGCCAGATCGTGACCGCGCGCGGGACGACATAGGGAAACATGCTGATCCCCAGACCGACGAACCCGAGCGCGAACAACAGGAGCGTGATGAGAAACGGCAAACGCTCGCTGCCGCGCTTCAGGCTCCAGAAGAATCCGGCCGCGGCGAGGACCACCAGAAGCGGCACCTGCGCCGTCAGCAGCACGCCGGGCATTTCGAACCAGCGATGCCAGTAGTCGAAGGACAGGAACGGCGTCGCCGCGCTGACCGCGGCCATCGCCATGAACGTCGCGATGCCGAGCCAGAAGGAAAGCCGGCGCGCGTGCTGCTGCGCCTGCCCGTCGGTCTTGCCGATCAGCCAGCTGGCACCGAGCAGGGCATAGCCGATCAGCAGCGACACGCCGGTCAGCACGCTGAACGGTGTGAGCCAGTCCAGCCAGCCGCCGGCATAGGCCCGGTTCTCGACATGGATGCCCTGTAGCACCGCGCCCAGCAGCATACCCTGCGCCAAAGTGGCGACGACCGATCCGAGCGTGAACGCCGCATCCCACAAGGCGCGGTGGCGGGGATCGCGCCAGCGATATTCGAACGCGACGCCCCGGAAGACGAGGCCGAGCAGCATCGCGATGACCAGCGGGTAGGTGGCCGGCAGGATGATGGCATAGGCCAGCGGGAACGCCGCCATCAGGCCGCCGCCGCCCAGCACAAGCCAGGTCTCGTTGCCGTCCCAGACGGGCGCGATCGAGTTCATGGCCTGATCGCGCTCGTCGCCGACCGCGAAGCTAGGGAACAGGATGCCGATGCCCAGATCGAAGCCGTCCATCACGACATAGGCGAAGATCGCGAAGGCGAGGATGAACGCCCAGATCGTGGCGAGGTCATAGTTGTAGTGCATGGTTCCTACTCCCCCACGACCGACGCGGCCGGCGTGATGCCGCTGGCGCGTTGCGGAATGTTCGCCGGTTCGCTCTCATGCGCTTCGGGCGCATGGCTCATCAGCCGCAGCAGATAGTAGGTGCCGGCGCCGAACACCGCGAAATAGACCACGACGAAGGCGGCGAGCGACGTTGCGACGGCGGAGGCCGCCAGCGGCGAGTGCGACTGGGAGGTGAGGAGATAGCCGTACACCGTATAGGGTTGCCGACCGACCTCGGTGGTCACCCAGCCGGCGATGACGGCGACGAACCCGGACGGGCCGAGCAGCAGCGCCGTGCGGTGGAGCAGCGGCCAGTCGTACAGACGCTTGCGATAGCGCGCCCACAGCCCGAACACACCGAGGCCGAGCATGGCCATACCCAGTGCCACCATCAGCCGGAACGACCAGAAGACGATCGCCACCGGCGGCCATTTGTCGCGCGGGAAATCCTTGAGACCGGGCAGCGGCGCGGTCGGATCATGCTTGAGGATCAACGAGCCGAGACGCGGCAGTTCCACCTTGTAGTGGACCTTCGCGTCCTTCTGGCTCGGGATGCCGAACAGGATCAGCGGCGCGCCGTTCGGGCTGGCGTCGAAATCGCCCTCCATCGCCAGCAGTTTGGCGGGTTGATGCTCGAGCGTGTTCAGCCCCTGCGTATCGCCCGCCGCGATCTGAAGCGGGGCCGCGATCACGACCATCCACATGGCCATCGAGAACATCTTGCGGGCGCCGGGATTCTGCCGATCGCGCAGCAGGTGCCAAGCGCCGACCGCGGCCACGACCAGCGAGGTCGTCAGATAGGCGGCGAGCACGACATGCGTCAGGCGATAGGGGAAGCTGGGATTGAAGATGATCGGCAGCCACGACCCCGCCGGCACGAACTGACCCTGCGCGTTGATCGCGAAGCCGGCGGGCGTGTGCATCCAGCTGTTGGTGCTGATGATCCAGGTCGCCGAGATGAAGGTGCCGAGCGCCACCATGCAGGTCGCAAAGAAGTGCAGTCCCTTGCCGACCTTGCTGATCCCGAACAGCATCACGCCGAGGAACCCGGCTTCGAGGAAGAAGGCGGTCAGCACCTCATAGGCCATCAGGGGGCCGATCACCGGTCCTGCCTTGTCGGAGAAGACCGACCAGTTGGTGCCGAACTGATAGGACATGACGATGCCCGACACGACGCCCATGCCGAACGCGACGGCGAAGATCTTCAGCCAGTAGCGGTAGAGATTGGCGTACACCCCCCTGCCGGTCTTCAGCCACAGACCCTCCAGCACCATCAGGTAGCTGGCCAGCCCGATCGAGAAGCTGGGGAAGATGAAGTGGAACGACACGGTGAACGCGAACTGCGCGCGGGCCAGGACGAGTGCGTCGAGATGATCGAACATGGGCAGCCTCGGATCAGGAAAAGTCGACCCGTCCGCTGGACCCCGTCGACATATTGCATGGCATGTTGGCTCCATACATTCGACGCAAAGGCCATGCAATATGTTTCGTATGCTGCGGATCAGACGATCGGGGCGTTCCGCCGTGCGTCCTGAACCACCAGCGCATCGAGCAGCCGCAATGTCCGGCCAAGCCGTTCGCGCGAGAGGCCGCCGCCGATCGACACCCGCAAGGCGGGGGCGGCATCGCGGCCGACCGCAAAGGCGTCGGACGGAACCACCGACAGCCCGGCCGGACGCAGCGCGTTGACGATGTCGGCGGGCGACGCGCTGTCGGCCAGCGGCATCCAGAGATGATAGCCGTCCGGCTGGGCGGAGAAGGGCACGTCGGCCAGGATGACCGCGGCCAGCTGCTGGCGGGCGATCGATTCTTCGCGCACCTCGGCAACGAGCCGTTCGAAGCTGCCGTCGCGCAGCCACAGCGTCGTCAGCGCGGCATTGAGCGGTGGCGCCATGATGGCGGTTTCGTGAATGTCGGAGGCCAGCCGCCAGGCCTGGCGGACCGACGGCGCGCGCAGCCAGGCGACCCGCAGGCCCGGAGATATGATCTTCGACATGGTGGCGACGTGCCAGGTGTGGTCGGGCGCGAAGCAGGCGAGCGACGGCAGCGGTTCGGCCGCCAGTTGACCATATGCGTCGTCCTCGATGATCGTGAGGCCATGTTTGACGGCGATCGCGGCGATGGCGCGTCTGCGGGCCAGTCCCATGGTCGCCGTCGTCGGATTGTCGTTGTCCGGCACGATGTAGAGCGCCTTCGCACCGGCCTGCGCCGCGGTTTCGAGCGCGTCCGGGAGGATCCCCTCCGCGTCCGTGCGCACGGGTTTCAGGATGAGGGCGTAGCGCCGGGCAAGGCCGATGAAGCCGGGATAGACATAGGCGGGCGTGCAGATCACGTCGCCCGGTTGCAGCGCGGCGCTGACGATGGCGTGGAGGGCGTTCTGGCTGCCGCTGGTGATCAGCACCATCTCGTCGGATGCCTCCATGCCGCGTGCCCGCAACGCGGCGGCGGCGGCGGCACGGTCGGCCGGTGCCCCGCCGCTCGGCTGATATTGCATCGCGCCGATCCCGCCCGGGCGATCGAGCAGGGCCGTGACGCCGGCGGCGTAGGACGGCGCGAACGATCCACCCGCAGGCTCCGGCGGAAGGTTCATGCCCGTGTCGAGCCGCAGTTCCTCCGGGGCGTCCGGCGTTGTCGCTCCCCGTTCGCTGACGAAGCTTCCACGCCGACCGCCACCCTCCATCAGGCCGCGACGGCGCACGTCGTTATAGGCCTTCGTCACGGTCGTCAGGTCGATGCCCAGCCGTTCCGCCAGCACGCGTTGCGGCGGGAGGCGGTCGCCGGGGCGCAACACGCCGCGTTCGATGTCCCGGACGAGCGCGCCGGCAATGGCGACATATTTAGGGCCGGTGCCCTCGGCAAGATCCGGCATCCAGTCGTGCATGGTGAAACCTTGACAATGCATGGTATTGTAGGCCATACATAATGAAACAATATACTTCAAGTCGTCGGGTGAGTCGTACGGCGATAGCGTGGGTCGGAGCAAGGGCAATGACGGAACTGCAGAACATCGAAGTCGATGCGTGGCCTCATCTGGACCCGATGAGGACCGGGCTGCGCGGCCGGTGTCCGCGGTGCGGCAAGGGCAGCCTGTTCAGCGGTTTTCTGGCGCTGCGTCGTGACTGTCCCTGCTGTGGGCTCGACTACGCCTTCGCCGATCCGGCGGACGGCCCGGCCTTCATGGTGATCTGCTTCGGTTGCGTCCCCGCGCTGATCGTGGCGCTGTCGATCCAGATCGCCTTCGACCCGCCGGCCTGGGTTCATCTGCTGACCAGCCTGCCCTTCATGCTGCTGACCTGCCTGGCGCCGCTGCGGCCGTTGAAGGGGTGGTTCACCTGCGTCCAGTATCGCCACAAGGCGCGCGAAGGGCGGCTGTCGGGTGTCTGGCATCCGTACGGACCCGACAAGCCGGGGGTCGAGCAACCCGCGCATCCATGGTGACGCCCGATGGATGATCTTGCCAAGGCACGCGTCGTGGCCGGGCGGCACCTGGCCGATCGCGGATATGACGCGGAAGCCCGGATCGTCCTGGCAGGGGACGGCGACGATTTCGCCGAAGTCCGGATCGCGTTGCAGATCATCGGGCGGCAGGCCGAACGCACCCTGCGGCTGGAAGCGGCGCTGGCCGTCTATGCGGCACCGGCCTTCTGGGACGATGACGGCAGCGGCGCGACCGACGCCGCGCACGATGCGGGCAGCGTGGCACGCCATGCCCTGGCGGGGACGAACCCGCCGACCCAATCCTACGACTAACCCCGGGACACCGTCATGGACACTTTTGCGCATTTCGAACGGCTGCTGGCCGAGACCCGGCTGGACGGACGCTATCGCACCTTCGTCGAACTCGAACGGATCGTCGGGTCATTTCCGAAAGCGCGCTGGCGTGGACCGAACGGCGTGTCGAAACCGGTGACCGTGTGGTGCAGTAACGACTATCTGGGCATGGGACAGGACCCGGCGGTGCTGAGCGCGATGCACGAGGCGATCGCGACGAACGGGGCGGGTGCCGGCGGCACGCGCAACATT
This sequence comes from Sphingomonas montana, assembly GCF_001956315.1. Taxonomy (GTDB): domain Bacteria; phylum Pseudomonadota; class Alphaproteobacteria; order Sphingomonadales; family Sphingomonadaceae; genus Sphingomonas_R; species Sphingomonas_R montana. Next base: position 62,092 of record NZ_MOLY01000033.1, read on the forward strand.
TCCGGCACAAACCGCCACCATGTCGCGCTGGAGACCGAACTCGCCGACCTGCACGGCAAGGAGGCCGCCCTGCTCTTCACGTCCGGCTGGATATCGAACCTCGCCAGCCTGGGAACCCTTGGACGGCTGCTACCGGGCTGCGCGATATTTTCGGATGCGCTGAACCACAATTCGATGATCGAGGGCATACGCCGTTCGGGTGCGGAGCGTTTCATCTTCGCGCATAACGACCTTGCCGACCTGGAGGTCAAGCTGCGGTCCGTCGATCCGGACCGTCCCAAGATCATCGCCTTCGAGAGCGTCTACTCGATGGACGGCGACATCGCGCCGATCGCGGCGATCTGCGACCTGGCGGACCGCTACGGCGCGCTGACCTATCTGGACGAGGTGCATGCGGTCGGCATGTACGGACCGACGGGGGGCGGGATCGCGCAGCGCGACGGGGTTGCCGACCGCGTCACCATCATCGAAGGCACGCTTGCCAAGGCGTTCGGGGTGATGGGGGGGTATGTCGCGGGGCCGGCGTTGCTGATCGACGTCATCCGCAGCTTTGCCGACAGTTTCATCTTCACGACGTCGCTCTGTCCGCATCTGGCGGCGGGCGCCCTCGCGGCCGTGCGGAACCTCAGAACGGATGCCGGCCTGCGCGTGCGCCAGCAGGCCAATGCCGACAGGCTGAAGACCCGGCTGCGGGAAGCCGGGTTCCGGCTCGGCGCGACGGAAAGTCATATCGTGCCGGTCCTGATCGGGGACGCGCATCTCTGCCGACAGACAAGCGCCCTGCTGCTCGATCGTCACGCCATCTACGTCCAGCCTATCAACTATCCGACGGTGGCGGTCGGACAGGAGCGGCTGCGGATCACGCCGACGCCGGCGCATGGGGACGCCGATATCGACGCGCTGGTCGCAGCGCTGGTCGATGCACGGCGCGAACTGGGCTGGGATGCCGCCGACTTGCGCGCTGCGGCCTGACGATGACGAACGCGTGCCAACCGAACGATGTCGACGGTCACGACCTTATTCGCGCTGCCGCCGGGCTGACGCGCGACCTGAACCGTGCCAATCCTGTCATCTTCTGGACCGACCTGCTTGCCTCGGTGCTGCTTGGCTACGGCGCGCTCGCGCTGGCCTGCATGACCGGCGGGTCGGTCCGGCTGGTGGCCGGGGCGGTGGCGGTGCTGGCGCTCTACCGTGCCGAAAGCTTCATCCATGAGCTGACCCATCTGAAGCCGACCACCGTGCGCGGTTTTCGGACGGCGTGGAATGTCCTTGTCGGCATTCCGATGATGGTGCCGTCCTTCCTTTATGAAGGCGTGCACAATCTCCATCATGCGCGGACCCGCTATGGGACCGCGCAGGACCCGGAATATCTCCCCCTGGCCGGCATGTCGCGGTGGGCGTTGCCGCCATTCGTGCTACTGTCGCTCCTCACGCCGCTGCTGCTGCTCGTGCGCTTCGCCGTGCTGGCGCCGCTGTCGCTGTATGCCGCACCGGTGCGGAGGATCGTGGTCGAACGGTGGTCGGCGCTCACCATCAATCCCGCCTTTCGCAGGCGGCCGCCGGACGGGGCCTTTCGTCGCCGCTGGCTGATCCAGGAGTCTGCGACAAGCCTGTGGGCGATCGCGACAGTCGGGCTGACGATCGCAGGCTGGATACCGGTCCGGGTGGCGCTGACCTGCCTCGCCACCGTTTCGGTGATCGCCTGCCTGAACCAGGTGCGAACCCTGGCCGCGCATCTTTGGGAAGGGGATGGAACGCCGTTCGACGTGACGGCGCAATATCTCGACAGCGTCAACGTGCCGCCACCGGCGCTTCTGCCGATGCTGTGGGCGCCGGTGGGGCTGCGCTATCATGCACTCCACCACCTGCTGCCGGGCATTCCCTATCATGCACTCGGCGAGGCGCATCGCAGACTGTCCGCCTCCCTGCCGACCGGGTCGCCCTATGCGGGCGGTAACCACAGGAGTCTGCCGGCGTTGCTGACCCGCTTGTGGCAGGCAGATCGCGCCGTCGGGCGTCCACCGCCGACATAAGGCCTGGTCATGGGCGCCGCACCTCCGTCTGCTGCCGTATGCGAACCGGATCGATCCGGAGCGGGGGTGGTGGCCGCGACGCCGGTCCATTGGAGGGGGCGTGGCTTGCGCGGATGCCGTCCGCCGGTTGTCGCCCGCCGGTTGTCGCCCGGTCGTGATCGGATCGGGCGACTAACGCAAAGTCGCCTCGCCGTCATCGGGCCGCCGTCGCCTCTATCTCGACCAGAAACTGCGGTGCCGCCAATGCCGCCACCTGAACGGTGGACCGTGCAACGGTGTTGGGGTTCTCCGCGGTGCCGAAATAGAGTTTGAAGGCATCGTTCATCCCGGCAAGATCCATTTTTCCACCCAGTTGGGGATCACCGGCCACGAACACCGTCAGTTTGATGACGTCCGCCATGCGAAATTCCTGCCCGCCAGCAGTCCCCTGATCTTTTCGAACACACTGATCGTTTGGGTCCGGGTGTCGCCGAACTGCGCGATCGTCGGCGGCGTGCCGGCCGGCGGCGGGGGGCCGATCGGTGCCGCCAGTTGCCCGGACAGATACAGCATCTTCGCGCCGGCGGGGACGGTCACCCCCTGCAGGATGAGGCCCGGCGGGGTCGCGGCATGACGGACGATCGCCGGCGCCGCAAATGCGATGTCCGACCAGGTCGCCAGACCAAGGCCCATGCCGATGACCGCCCCGGTCACCGACAGCCGGCCGCCAGCAGCAAACCGGCCGCGCAAGACGGAGCCTGCGCGCCGGCCAAGGGATCCGGAATGTGAAGTCGAGGCGTGCATGATGATAGCTTCCATTGATGCCCTGCGAGCCGAACATCGGCGGTTGGGGCAATGCGTACCCGAATATGATGTTCGGCGGGGTTGCCATGCCGACATCGAACGCCTGGACTATTCCGCCAAAGCAGCTTCGAGGTTGCGCCGTGCGTTGTCGCCGTCCCGCCGGAAACCGGGTTGGTTCAGCTTCACGGACCAGACATAGTCCTGCTTCGGCCCGACATTGTCGATATGGCACTGCGCGCATTGGGCACGGCCCCGCGCGGGCGAGACCTTCTGGTAGGGCGGGGCCTGATGCCCGAAGCTGAAATATGCCCAACCTCCCGGTTCCCCGGGATAGCGTGCGTTGTCCTTCAGCATCACGCCGATCCCCGTGCGTTCCCGGGGGAAGATGACCGTGCTGGCCCCGAGCTTGCACGTGAACGCCGGCGGGCCGCTGCAGTCCTTGGGGTCGGTGTTGGTCGTGCTGAACTCCTTGACCATCAATGACCCTTCCGGCCACTTCCCCGTCCTCATGAAGACCCGGTAGCTGTTCGGCTCCACATAGACGCTGTGCAGCTCGGGCGTCTTCGTCACGGTGCCGTCGAGGATCGTGGTCGTGATGGCCTCCCACGACGTGTAGGCGTGAACCCAGTTGCGATATCCCTTGGGAAGCGCGGCCTGACCCTGCTCGTTGAATATCAGTTGCACCCCCGGCGCCGGCAGACCGGGGGCGGCGGATCGCGTCTCGTCGCCGGCCGCGGACGTGCAGCCCGCGATCAGTGCGGTCGCGGCCATCAGGAAAATGTGGGGCGTAAGGCGGGCCATAGATCCTCCCAGGATCGTATCGATGGACAGGGTTCCATCTCATTGTTCGTCGGGCAGTCGGGAAAGGTTACAACCCGCCGGCCCCGGTTCCTGCGCGGTCGACGGATCACCAGCGCAGGAACCGGCGCGCCACGGGCATTCCCCCGACGGTTGTCAGGCCGATGCCGACCAAGAACCAGGCCAGGCCGAAGGGGGGGGGAGCCCTCATCACAGCCGAACGCATAGAGGCATGCGCCCACACCGCCCGCCGTCAGGATCGCTGCTGCAGTCCCGGGCCGCGAGCAAAGCCGGCACCGACGCGCTGGCACGACAGTAATTTGACGGTCGGCCGCAAAGCGAAGTCGCCACGACCATGATCGCTTGCTACCATGCGGGCATGGAAATGCATCAGGTTCGATATTTTCTATCGATGGTCAGGTTGCTCAACTTCACGCGCGCGGCGGATGAGTGCAACGTCACCCAACCATCGCTTACGCGTGCCATCCAGAAACTGGAGGACGAGCTTGGTGGAGCACTTTTCCGTCGCGAGCGCAGTCGCACCCACCTGACCGACCTGGGGCGCCTCATGCTGCCGCATCTCGAGCGGACGTTCGAGGCGGCGGAAGCGGCCAAGCAGCTTGCGAAGAATGTGGGAAAGGCGGTCGTGGCGCCGCTGGTGCTGGGGGTCGATGCGAGCCTAGCAACCGACACGCTGGATACGATCCTGGCGGAACTCGGCAAGGGCCTGCCCGGGTTCGCGCTCACATTGACGACGGGGACGTCCGCGATGCTGCTCGAAGCGGCGCTGAACGGCGACCTGGACCTGCTGATCGTCGAGTTGCCGGATGCGGCTCCGGATCGTCTCGAACGCTGGCCGTTGTTCAGCCACGGCTATTACATGGTCGTCCGGGCGGACCATCCATTGGCGATGCGGCCGCCGACATCGCTCCTTGCGGCGCGCGACGAGGCCTGGATCGATCATGATGGCGGGAACTGCGCCCGCCTGCGGACGGCCGCCGCGGTGCTCGGCTTCGAACCCGTCGTCCGGCACCGGGCGAGCGATCCGGCGGACGTGAAGCGCCTGGTCGTCGCGGGCCTCGGCAGTGCGTTCATGCCCCGGCCGCGTGACGACAAACGGCTGCGCACGATCCGTTTTCCGGACGCCGATGTGACCGGCGAGGTTGTGCTGGGTGCGGTGGCGGGGCGGAAGCGGGGCATTGCCGCCGACGCTTTCGTGCGCGCGTCGCGTGCACGAAGCTGGTCCGCCGCGTCCGCGGAATAGCGGGATCGCCAGCGGGGCCACCGCAGACCCGGACGGTGGACCGGGGTCGGATCCGGACAAGTGTGCCGCCGTTTCACGTCATGTTGCGCACGGCCGGATGGTGCCGGACCTCGCCGCGCACGACAGGCCGGTGCTGCCGAACCGGGTTGGCCCGCGCCGGGAATATCGCCGCGTGTAACCAAGCGACCCCCATGTTCGAACATGCTGTGACGAGGCGCCGTTTTCGGCACCGCGCGGCTGGAGGCGGTCTGATGCACTATACAGAATATAAGCATTCGGATCCGGCGCTCGTTCGGGAGATGGTGGAGACTTTTCCGTTCGCGACGATCATCGCGAACGGACCGGACGGACCCGTGACGGCACAGGCCCCGCTCACCTTCCGCGACGGAAGCGGGGCCGCGGGTGCCGTGGAATTCCACCTGGCCATCGCGAATCCGATCACGGACCGGCTGGCGTCCGGCGAGCCGATCACCGTCATGGTCCACGGTCCAGGAGCCCATGTCTCGCCAACATGGTTCAGCGCCAGCTTTCCGACCCCGACATCCGAACGGAACAGGACCGCGCCGACGTATAATTATGTCAGCCTCGCGATGGGCGGGCGGGTGAAGCATCGGGACGACCAGGCGCTGCAGGTTCAGATCGGGGATCTGGTGTTCGCCAACGAAGGGCCCGACGGTTGGCGTCTCGATGAACTGGCACCCGAACTGTGGGACGGCTGGCGCGGCGCGATCCGTCTGTACCGGATCGAGATCACCCGCTTCGACCTCACGGCCAAGCTCAGCCTCGGCGACGTACCCGAGGATCGTCCGGGGGTCGTCGACGGCCTGCGGCGACGCGGGATCCAGGATGACCAGGCGATGGCGCTGCTCGTCGATGGCTTCGCCGCAGGCTCCGGCTCCCTGACCGCGGGACTGCGCGCCCTGCGCATGCCCCCTGCCCGTCACTCGCGACTAGCGCGCCGGGCGAGAGGGGAGGGGCGTTCTGCTCATGACGGCCCGTCCTCGACGCCTATTCCGGTCGGGATCGATCCGCGGACGGCCGCCGGCCTTGCCATGCATGCTTGATCGCCAGGGCGGCCATGATGGTCGCGAGCATGACGACATAGGCGACCGCGCCGCCCACGGAGAGTGCCGGCAGGGCGGCGAGGACGAGACCATCGTTCCCGCCCGGGATCACCGCCGCCCCCAGCCCCATGAAAAAGCCGCCGCCGACCGTCTTTGCGACCGCGGGGATCGCGATTCCGCGCGGCCGCCACCGCTTGCGGCGGCGCGCGGCCGCCACCGCGCCCGCGATCGTGGCCGTCACCGTCAGTGCCGCCACGTCGTTCTCCAGGCTCATCGCAAGCGGCAGACTGCGGCGGACCAGATCCGCATAGGTCCAGGCCGGCGCGGTCGCATAGAGCGTACCTCCGGTAGCGCCGAGCACCAGCATGGCCAGGCCGAATGGCCATTGCCCCGGCGGGCGGGCGATACGGCCGCGTGAAACATGTGCGATCGTTGCGGCCAGGATCACCGCGAAAGCCGCCAGCACCGCATTGCCGGTCGCGCCGGGTGCGGACAAGATGCTGTCCCGGATGTCCTGCGTCCGGCCGATCCCGGTCCCGTCGGCCAGAAGAAAACCCGCGGCCAGACCGGCGGGCAGGAGGACGAGCCGAAGCTCGCCTTCTCCGAGCCGGCCGAGCGCGCCGAGCAGGCAGGCGTCGTTGAGCGTCGCGCCGATCCCGAAAATCACGGCCCCGGCCAGCATGGTGCCGCTCACACCCACGGTGCCGGCGAGCATCGCGGATCCGCCGGCGAACCACACCAACGGCACGGCGACCAGGCCTGCGGTCGCCGATGCGGCCAGGAGGCCGACGAACAGACGGGACCGACGATGATGAAGGATCTCGTACGCAGTCGCGACGGCGCAGGTGCCGCCCTGATTGACCGAGTAGCCCATCCAGAACGCCAGCACGCAGACGAGCAGGGTCGTCACGTGGCGGAACCGGCACCGTGCGGCACGGTCGGAAGGCCGACCGGGACGCAAGACGGCAAAGTTCGCCCGTTTGCTATGACTGATCGGTTTTCGGCGGTATTCGACGGCGCATGACCCATGTTCGTACCTTGCCCAACCCTGGCGCAAACGCCAACGACGATGCCGACGGATGGACCGAGCTCTACGACCGTGTCGTTCACACACTGAGCCGGCACGGCGTGGCCGATGGCTCTCCTAAAGTCGGGGAGGTGTTCCCGGATTTTTCGCTACCCGATACGGCAGGCCGTTATCAGTCGCTCCGTGCCTTGTGGTCGGACGGACCGGTCGTCCTGAGTTTCCAGCGCGGGCTTTGGTGCCCGTACTGCTCGCACGAACTGGCGAATTGGGCGGAGGTGCTGCCCGCATTGAACGAGACCGGCATCACGCTGGTCATCGTGGCGGGGGAAGTCGGCGATCGTGCGATCGCCCTCCGGAAGCTCGTCGGCGAGACTGCCATCATGCTGTGTGACGTCGATCACGGCGCCGCGCTCGCGACCGGGTTGGCGTTTCACGTCGAGGACGAGATGCGGGACCGCTATCTCGCGGCCGGCCTCGATCTGAGCGCGATCTACGGATCGGCGGGGTGGTTTCTTCCGGTACCCGCGACCTATGTGATCGATGCGGCCGGCATCGTGCGGTACGCGCACGCCGATGCCGATTTCCGGGTACGTGCCGATCCTCGCGACGTCGCGGCGCTTGCCATAGCGCTCCGGTGAGGCGCGTTGGAGCGCCGGCCCTTTTCGAACGGCGCAGGACGCATCCCAGATGATTGCGATCTTACGGTCGGAATAGCCCCGCCTCGACAGGAAATCGGCGGCTGCATCCGCGCCATCGATCTCGAAGCGGTCCTCGCGAATGAACGGTTCGACCAGCTCGAGGTCGTGCAGCATCGAACCGGCAAACAGCGTCTCCTCGTCACATCTGGCGCCTTGCGCCGCGCCCGCCGCGCGTCCGAAGGCGAAGGTTCGCATGACGTGATTGAACAGGAACGGTCGCGAATGATCCTGCGCCAGCCGCATGGCGGCGAGGCAGAGTTCCGTGTCGGGATGCCGCATGCGATCGTCTCCTGCCGGCCGGGGTCGATTACGACCGGTAGAGTTTCGCGGCCGGCGGGACGAAGGTTACGCCGGCAAGCGCCACCAGCATCGAAGCGATGAACGCATCGTCGGTATAGTCGAGAAGGGATCGCCAGAGCATTATCACCGCAGTGGTGAAGGCGAGGACGAATAACGCCACGACGATACGCTGGCCGGATCTGTTCGGGGTGCAATCGACGCAGAGGGCACTGGACGATGATGACAATAGAGGGCGCATGCTATTCTCCGATAAATTGGGTTGCCGACCGTCGGCGTGACTGGGTCAGGCGCAGCGGGCGAAAGTCGATCTGAGCCAGCTTTCCTGGAGCGGATCGAAGCCGGCCCGGCGAAGCGTCTCGGCCGCCGACGCGCGGGCGTGACCGCAGTGATGCTGCGCGTTGACGAAGCTCCTGAGCGCCTCGAGCCGGGGATCGGCGAGCGGCTGAATACTTTGATGACCGAACAGTCGAAGCGAAAGCCGCGTGAAGAACCGACCGATTCCGGTAGTTGGAAGCAGTCCCCTGCCGCGCTCTGCATGGGCGAGCACAAGTACGGTACGCTCGAGCGGCGTAAATGCCGCGGCCGAGGGCGCAACGGCCTCGGCATGGACGGTATCGATGGGGGTCTGATACATAGGGTTGCTCCGTTGATCTGCGAGAAAACTACGAACAACCCTCCGCCAGCGGAAATGCCGTTGGCGTATCGTTTCGATAGCTGCCGCGTGGAACGCCGAGGCAGTTGCCGGATGTGATCGCAAGGCAGCCTCTGGAGCGATCGATCCGCCGACCGGCCGCGCCGGAATGAACGGGCCATATCCGGGCCGCTTGGCCACCGGGAATCCGCGCCTTCGAGGCCCGGCAGTCACAAGTGACCCGTCGGCGAACGCAGGTACCCACGCGCCGTAACGATGCCGGATGCGGCTATGGCGTCAACGACGGCGGAAGGTCACCCGGAGCGTCACCGGGCGGGTCGTGCCAGCGGCTGCCCCCTTTCCACGATGTACGTGACGACCACCTTCAACGGGACCTTGCCGACAGGCTTCGCGCGGTGGACCCGGCCTGCCGGGATGGCGAAGCTGTCGCCGGTCCTGATGGTGCGCGTCGGTTCGCCTTCGACCTCCAGAAGGGACGCGCCTGCCAGGACGTAGCCGATCTCGTTCTCCGCGTGGCTATGCCGCTCGGCGGGTGCGCTCGGCTGGATCACCGCGATGCCGATGCTCTCCTCCTTCGACGGATCGGACGCGAGCGGCAGTTTCTGAAGCTCCGTCCAGACTATTCCCTTGATGTCGCTGCCTCCACCCTGTGCAAGCGCGTGCGTCCCGGACCCGATCGCCAGCACGGCCGCCGCGATCATCGTCCGATGCCCGACCGACCAGCCTTTCGTGAGCCTATCCATATCGTCTCTCCTGAAACATCGTGGTGCGGTTCGCACCAACCTGTTGTTCGTCCGGATGGAATGCATAGTTACAGCATCACGTAATTGATTTATTATACTTTATTTTACGACCATAGTAATTTTATGGTTCGGACAATGATCTTTATTCGCGGAGCGGCCATGGATTAAACGTTCGACGAGTTCATCCACTAGACATGTTCCACGTTCAGTCCGTCCGGGTGGCGCGCATACAGCATGCTACCCGGACGGCACGTCGATGATCGGTTGGGTGATGACGCACCCTCGGCAGGGCGGGCAGTGCTGGTGCGCGCCACGTCGACGACGTGGCGCCGTCTTACGGCTTCGGCTTGTCGACTGCCGGCGCGCGATCCTTATGTTCGATCGGATACCAGCGGTAGCCGGAACCGTCGGCGGAGATGTGCCCCACGCCCGGGAACGGCAGGTGGGGTGCCGCGATCAGCGCACGGTCGCGGGCAAAGCGCCTGAACGCGGCCTGCCGGGCTATGCGCGCCTCATCCTGCCGGACGTCGTAGGTGATCGTCACGTCGGGCCGCGGGAACTGGACCGCGCCGGAATGGATGACGTCACCGACGAAGACGATGCTCTGACCCTTGCTGGTCAGGGTGAAGAATGCGGTGCCGGGCGTGTGGCCGGGGTGCAATTCCGCGCGGATGCCCGGCAGGATGTCGCGGTCCGTATCGAACGTCTTCACCTGGCCGGCAGTGACATAGGGCTTCAGCGTCTGTTCGGTCTCCGTCCAGTAATGCTTGTCGATGCCGGTCCTGGTCGCGTTGGTGGCGTCCGAGAAGAACCGAACGTCCGCGCCGCCGACATGCACGGTGGCGCGCGGGAAGACGATCTTGCCCGCCTTGGTCAGCCCGCCGCTATGATCGGAGTGGACATGCGTGATGAGGATATCCGTGATCGTGTCCGGCGCGGCGCCGGCCGCCGCGAGCGCGTCGAGCATCCGGCCCGCATTCCCCGCCCCGAAAAGATCGCCGGCACCGACATCGACGAGGATGCGCCGCCCGTTGAAGTCGATCAGATAGGCATTGATCGGCGCCTCTGCGGGGTTCGACAGGAAGCTGCGGGTGAGCAGTTCGTCGATCGTCTTGGCCGGCGCGCCGCGCAGCATCTGGTGCAGGTCCAGCGGGACCGTTCCATCGGACAAGGCCGTCACCGTGGCATCGCCGATGGTGAAGCGGTATGTCGCCGGCGTCGTCTGCCGGACAGCGCCTGGCACGGTGTCGGACATCGTGACGGGCACAGCGGCGGCGGCAATCGCCAGGGGCGAGGCGATGGCGAGTGCGAAGAGGGCGAATGCTTTCGATCGGATCATGTCGTTCATTCCTGTTGATTATAGAAAGCGTGAGACTTGGACTGGCCGGGAAGTGGCGTTGCGAGGAGCGGCACCGTCAGGGAGGTCGCTGGCTTAGCGCGCACCCCGGCAGCGCAGCGGCGCTAGGACAAGGCCGCGATCACCGCCGCAGGGTCTGCGCGCAGCCGGAAATCGGGTTCGACGAACGCGAAGCGGACGATGCCGCCGCGATCGATGGCGAAGGTCGCCGGAACCGTGAGGAACCAGCTGTCCGAGCCGTAGATCGCCCCCAGGTCCAGCCCGCATGCCAGATAGCGCCGCCGGAGTTCCGGATCGCTCCGAAACGCAAGCCCGGCGCGCAGGGCGACGCCGTGATCGACGTCGCACAGAACCTCCGCGCGACCTCCCAGCAGATCGCGGAGCACGGCAAGTCTGCCATCGACCTCGGGCACCACCGCGACGAAGCGTGCGTGCAGGCTGGCCAGCATCGGCATCCGCGATGCCCATCCCGCCAGCTCCCGCCGGCAATAGGGGCACCAGCCCCCGCGGTTGAAGCTGAGGACCACCGGCCCATCGGAAAGCATCGCGTGAAGCGTCCTGTAACCGCCCATCCCGTCTGGCAGGGCGAAGTCCGGGAAGCGTTCGTCGACGCGTGGCGCCGTGGTGCCGGCTCCGTGGCGCCGGAGGCGGTCCACGACGTCCCGGAACAGGTCGGCCCATTTGGGAGAGGTCTGTTCGCAGTCCGTCAGGGCATCGAATATGGCTGCATTTCTCATGACCGGGATATGCGCGCGATCGCGCGATCCGGGTAGAGATCGGCAGGCATGCGTTCGATGCGCGCTGAGCATCGGAAAGGCGGCGTGGACCGCCGTCGCCACGCGTCATTCCATGGCCGCCAACAGGGCGTCGACCGCGTCGTGGCGCGCGTCGAGCGAGGCGGCGATGTCCGCAAGCTCGATGTCGAGGTCGCCTTCGTCAAGGGCCAGGATCCGCGCGACGATCACGTCGACGCGGGACCGGCCCGCCGGACCATAGCCGTCCGGATATCCGGGAACGGATGGCCGGGCGATCGTTCGCGAAGGGTCCGGCATGATGGTCGCGGGATAATGAACGAATGAGGGGCTTTTGGTCACGGCGTTCCTCTCGGCCCGCGTCCGATCGATCGGGCGGGCAGGGGTGGATGCTATTCCGTCGCGGAAGGGGCGGCAGCGACCGTCTCGATCCGGAGATCGCCCTCCAGCGTGCGATGCACGGGACAGCGATCCGCGATCTTGAGCAGCAGCGTGCGCTGTTCACCGGACAGGGGGCCGGTCAGATCCACGTGCCGGGTGATGCGGTCGATCTTGCCCTGTCCGGTTTCACAGTCCTGCGCGTGGACACGGTCGTGGCGCAGCCCGACGCTGACATCGCGCAGCGGGATACCCTCACGCGCGGCGAACAGCTTTACCGTCATCGCGGTGCAGGTGCCGAGCGCCGCCAGGAGCAGGTCGTAGGGCGTGGGTCCGGCGTCCCATCCACCAAGTCGCGATGGTTCGTCGGCGACGAACCGATGCTCGCCCGCGACCACGTCCTGCAGGAACTTGCCATCGGTCGAGCGCACCTGGACGGTCCCTTCGACGTCGATCGCCGGTTCCGGTACCGGGTCCAGATAGCGTTCCGCCCAGGATGCGATCATCGCGGCCACCTGCTCGCCGTCCCGCTTGTCCGTTAGCAGATGATCGGCGCCGTCGAGCGACATGAACGACTTGGGGTGTAGCGCGGCGTCGAAGATCTCCCGCGCATTGTCGATGCCGACGATCTCGTCGGTGGGGGCGTGCATGACCAGCAACGCCCGCTTCAGCCCGGCCAGGCGTCGCCCCTGATCCTGGCCGCGCGCCGCATCGAGGAAGTCCTTGCGGACGGTGAAGGTGCGGCCGCCGATAGTGATCTCCGCCGCCCCGGCCTGCTCGATCTCGTCAATGCGCGACCCGAAGTGGTGGAGGACATGCGCGGGGTCGAAGGGCGCACCGATCGTCACGACGGCCTTCACGCTCGGCACGTCCCCTGCGGCAGCGATCACGGCAGCGCCGCCGAGCGAATGTCCGACGAGCATGGTCGGCGACTGCCAGTTCTCGGACAGATACCGTGCGGCCTGCTTCAGATCCTCGACGTTCGCGGCGAAATGGCTGTCCGCGAATTCGCCGCCGCTCGCGCCGAGGCCGGTGAAATCGAAGCGGAGCGTCGCAATGCCGTGCAGCGTCAGCGCCTGCGCGATCCGCTTGGCCGCGTGGCTCTTCGAGGAGCAGCTGAAGCAGTGGGCGAAAAGCGCGAACGCCCGCGGTTTTCCCGGCGGCAGGTCGAGCGCACCCGCAAGCGCCACGCCGTCCGCGTTCGTGAACGAGATCTTCTCCGATCGCATTGGTGCAGTCCTCCTATGTCAGTCCTATTCGTGGCGTCGAACCGATGCGTTACAAGTCGGGGAATATGAGGCGGGCGCGTGGTCCGTCAGGTCGAGCGCCCTGCCTCCAACATGCCCTTTCAAACATCGGGCTTCGCGACGTCCATGTGACTTTCACAATCCAGGTTCTTGCGAGCGTTGCTGCGATGCGCGATCGGGGGGTCGGTTGAGCGCAACGGATGACGGGCGCTGCGAGGTCGCGAGTTGAGCCTGAAAAACGATCTTCCGCGGCCCGGTCAAGGCGCCGAGCCACGCACGGCGCCACATGGGCTCACCGACGATGCGGTGTTGCAGGCGTTATGGACCGGCCATGAAACAAGCCTTTGTCGGCAGGGGCAGGGGCAGGGGCAGGAACACGGGCACCTGGTGCGCATCGCCGCGCAAACCTGTCCGCCCGCGCTCCGAACGGCCCTGCTCGAAGCCGAGCTGGGCCTGGCGGCAAGGCTGGACGCGAGTTGGGCGGTAAGGCCCATCGCACTCCAGCGGCGCGCCGGTGAGCTTGGGCTGGTGTTGGAAGATCCGGGCGGCGAGCCGCTCGAACGCCATCTGGCCGCGCCGCTGACCCTCGAAGCGGCGCTGTCTCTTTCGCTCGTCCTCGTCGCTGCCGTGGGGCAGATGCACGCCGCCGGTCTGGTTCACCGCGACCTGCGTCCCGAACATATGCTGTACGACGCCCAAACCCGGACATTGCGGCTGACGGGGTTCGGTCATGCGCGGCTGGTCGCGACGGCGCCCGAGGCCACGCCTCACCTGCCACGGGACGCGATGCCCTACCTCGCGCCCGAGCAGACCGGCCGGCTCGCGCTTCCGGTCGATACGCGCGCCGACCTTTATGCGGTGGGTGTCGTTCTCTTCCGCCTCGTGACGGGACGCACCCCGTTCCAGGCCGCGAACATGTTGGCCTGGGTCCATGCGCACCTTGCCCAAAGACCGCCTGCCGCCGAAGACGTCGCCGGAGTGCCCCGCCCGGTTTCGCGCCTGATCGGCAGGCTGCTCGCCAAGGCGCCGGACGACCGTTACCAGACCGCCGCCGGCGTGGAGGCCGATCTCCGACGCTGCCTGGCGGCGCTCCGGACCGAGGGCTGCGTCACCGATTTCCCCCTGGGTGCCTTCGATCTGGCGGCCAGCCTCGTGACGTCCGGCATGGTGTTCGGCCGTGAAGCCGAACTGGCGGTATTGCAGGAGACCTGGGCAGGCCTGCGGGCGGGGCAACCGTCGGCGGTCGTCCTGTTGGGCGGACCGGCGGGGGTGGGAAAATCCTCGATCGTCAGCGCCTTCGAAATCGCGCGCGAAGACCGGGGTCTGGTCGTCCGGGGCAAGGGCGACCAGCAGAAGCAGGACGTCCCCTATGGGGCCCTCAGTCAGGCGCTGGCCCAGCTGGTCGGTCATGTCACGAGCCTGGACGCCGGCGCGCGTACGCTGTGGCAAGACAGGCTGAGATCGGCGCTGGGCGTCAATGCTCAGGCCATGGTCAATCTCGTGCCCGATCTTGCGACGATCCTCGGCGAGCAGAAGGCTCTGGTCCCCCTGCCGCCGGGTGAGGCCGAGGCCCGCTTCCAGCAGGCCTTCGAAACGTTCCTGGCGCAATTTGCGACGCCTGACGGGCCGCTGACGCTGATGCTCGACGACCTGCAATGGCTCGATCGCGCCAGCCTCATCCTTTTGGAGCGGATGATCGCCAACGGGCTTCCCCGCGGGCTGTTGCTGATCGGCGTTTATCGTAGCGACGCGGTCGACCCGAACCATCCGTTGCGGTTCTTGCTGGATGTGACGCAGCGCCACGCGGGGCCGGGGGCTCATCTTGCCGTCGCGCCGCTGGCGCAGCAGCACGTCGCGACGTGGCTGTCGGGCCTGCTGCGTTGGCCGAGCCAGGAGATTGACGCCCTCGCGGCCGTGTTGCACGACAAGACCGGCGGCACCCCGCTGGCCGTGTCCCAGTTTCTCGCCGCCCTGATCCAGGATGGCCTCGTAACGGCCGAAGCCGGATCGGCGGATCTTGCGCGCATTCGCCGTCGCCCATTTGCCGACAACATGGTCGGCTTGATGCTGGCCAAGCTGGGCGGCCTGCCGGAGGACAGCCAGGACGCCCTGAAAATGCTGGCCTGCCTTGGCAATGGCGGCGACGCAGACCTGCTCGCCCGCCTGCTCGACGTCGATGACCGCAGCCTCGAAGCGATGCTCTGGCAAGCGGCGCAGGCCGGCCTGCTGGTCCGTGGCGAACAGGGTTACGCGTTTCTTCACGACCGCATCCAGGAAGCGGCCTATCTGGCGATCGAGCCCTCGCTGCGACCTGTTCGACACCTGATGATCGGCCGGGCGATGATCGCGCGCAACGCCCACGGCGAAGCGCTGTTCGATATCGTCCACCATTTTTCCCGGGCCGGCGATCTGGTGGTCGACCCCGAAGAGATACTGGCGCTCGTCCAGCTGCGACTGGCGGCGGCCGAGCGGGCCATGGCGGCCATGGCCCATGCCGCGGCGCGTCTCTATCTGGAAAAAGCGCTGGCCGACCTGGGGCCTGATCCCTGGCAGCTTCATGCCGATCTCGCCTTTCGACTGGAGATCCGAAGGGTCGAGTGTCTGGTTCAGGCAGGCGAGCATGACCGTGCCGAAGCCGCCCTTGCCCGACTTCCCCGCCGGACCCGGAAACCCGCGCACGGCGCCGTGATCCGCCGGGCCCAGGCCGACCTCTTGACCATGCTGGGCCGCTTTTCGGACGCGGTGGCGGTCGGGTTGGAGGGTCTGGCCGAGTTCGGGACCGTCTGTCCCGCCCGCCCCGGCATCGAGGATGTCAGACGGGAGGTCGCGCGCCTGAACCAGGGGTTGGAGGTGCGCGCCCTTTCAGACCTGGCGCTGGCCCCGGCCATGCGCGATCCAGCGCAACTGGCGATCATGGACCTGCTGGCGCGCGTCCTGCCGGCGGCGCTGTACACCGATCGCAACTTGCACAGCTATCTGACCGTCTGGATGGCCAATCTGTCGCTGCGTGAAGGGTTGGCGGACACTTCGAGCCTGTCCTTCATCATGCTGAGCCGGGTGCTGGGACCGTATGCCGGGGATTATGAAAGCGGGTTTCGCTTCGGGCGTTTCGGCTATGACCTGATCGACGCGCGCGGCCCGGACTCGCTGCGCCCCTCGGCCTATCTGTGCTTCGCCGCGTTCTGCAACATCTGGACGAGTCCGGCGCGGGACAGCGTCCCGATCCTGTGCAAGGCGCTTGCCGCCGCGAAGGCTGTGGGAGACCAGACCTACGCCGCGTACAGTTACAACAACCTGGTGGCGAACCTGCTCCTGACCGGCGGCTGGCTGGCCGATGTCGAGGCGCTTGCCGTCGAGGGCCTGACCTATGCCCAGGGTGCGCGATTTGGACTGGCCGAGATGATCCTCGAGGTCCAGGCGCGCTTGGCGAGGGGACTTGGCGGCCGAACGCCCGATATGCGCTTGCTGGCGAGACCGCGGAAGAGGAAGCCGCACTTCTCTCCCGGATGCGGGATCGGGCCGGATTCGAGCTGGCGGTCTGCTGGTTCTGGGTGCGCAAGTTGCAGGTCTGTGTCGTCGCCGGTGACCTGGCGGCCGGGCGCCACGCCGCGAATCAGGCCGAGCCGCTGCTGTGGGCCTCGGCCGAGTTTGTCGAACTGGCCGAGTTCCACTTCTACGCCGCGATTGCGCGCGCCGGTGCGGCGGCCGACGACCGCGCCGCCCTGATCGATCTTCGTCGCCACCGCGATCAACTCAGGGCCTGGGCGCGCTATTGTCCGGAGACTTTTACCTGCCGCGCTTTGCTGGTCGAGGCCGAGCTTTGCGCGCGCGAGGATGACGTTCTCGGCGCCCAGCGGCTCTATGAGGCGGCGATGGCCGCGGCGCGCACCGAGGGCTTCCCCAACGTCGAAGCGCTGGCCGCCGAACGCGCCGCGGCGCTGGTCGCCGAGCGGGGCCTGACGATCGTCGCGGAAGCCTACCGCGCCAAGGCGCGCGACGCCTACGACCGGTGGGGCGCGCGCGGGAAGGTCGCCCAGCTGGAGAACGCCGCGCTGGCCGTGGGGTTGGCGGCGGACCGCGCAGCCGCGCCCACCTCGCTCGACGCGCTCTATGTGGCCAGCGTCGTGCGGGCGTCGCAGGTGGTTTCCAATGAAATCCTGCTCGACGATCTGATCGAGAAGCTGATGGCCGTCCTGATGGAGCAGGCGGGGGCCGATCGGGTCGTGCTGTTCCTCGCCCGCGACGGACAGCTGGTTGCGGCCGCCGAAACTCATATCGACGACGACGGCCAGGGACTTTCGGTGGTGTCGCCGTCTCCGGAAGCAGCCGAAAGCGCCGCGCCTTTGTCGATCGTCCACGCCGCGTTCCGCGACCGCGCGCCCGTGCTGCTCGCCGATGCACGGCACGACGAAACTTTCCAGAACGACGTCTATCTGACCAGCGCGCAGCCGCGCTCGGTCCTGGCCTTGCCGCTCATCAAGCAGAATCAGGTGATCGGCGTCGCCTATCTCGAAAATCGCCTTACCGCGGGGGTGTTCACGCCACGACAGGCGGCGGTTCTGGAGTTGCTAGCGGCGCAAGCGGCGATCTCTCTGGAGAATGCGCGGCTCTATAGCGATCTCCTTGCCGAACACCAGCAGCGCCAGATGGCCGAATCGGCCTTGCGGTCGGCGCAGAGCGACCTCGAACATGCCGCCCGCCTGACCACCATGGGGGAACTCACCGCCTCTATCGCCCATGAGCTGGGGCAACCGCTCACCGCCATCGTCGGCAACGCCAATGCCTGCCTGCGATGGCTTTCCCGCGCCGAGCCCAATCTCGATCGCGCGATGCAGAGCGCACAGGCCCTCGTCCGTGACGGCAAGCGGGCCAGTGATGTGGTGTCCAGCATTCGCGGGCTCAGCAAGAACGGGGTCGGCGAGAAGGTCGCGATGGATTTGAACACCGCGCTACAGGAGGTGCTCGACATTCTGGCCGGCGAATGCGCGCGTAGATCCATTGCGTTGGAAGTGAGCCTGACGCCCGAACCGCTGTCGGTCATCGCCGACCGGGTCCAGTTGCAACAGGTGTTCCTGAACCTGATCCTCAACGCCGTGCAGGCCATGTCGGAGTTTGCCGGGCGCGGGGTGTTGAAGATCACCTCCGGGATCGACGGCGCGGACGCGCGCGTCGAGATCGAGGACAATGGGCCAGGCGTCTCGTCGGATCGACAGGCCAAGATCTTCGACGCCTTCTACACCACCAAGTCCGGGGGGTTGGGGCTGGGACTTTCGCTGTGCCGCTCGATTGTCGAGGGCCATGGCGGCCGGCTGACCCTGCGTGACGCCCAGCCCAGCGGGGCCGTCTTCGAGGCCGCGTTGCCGCTGGTCTGACGATCGACCAAATCAGACGGACAGGAAAAGGGACGGTCGTGGCCCTCAGGACCGTTTGTAGGGGTGATCCACAACCCGCAAGATCAGCGCTTCTTGGCGGCCACGATATCGAGTTGCTCGGCGAACAGAACCAGGTCGGGAAGCGACCGCGCACCCATTTTTTCCATCACCTGCCGCTTGTGGACCTTGGCGGTCACTTCACTGATCCCCAGCTCGGTGGCCATCTGCTTGTTCATCAGGCCGCCGATGGCCAGGGCGAAGGTTTCCTTCTCGCGGGGGGTAAGGGTCGCGTAGCGCCGCTTCGCGTCGGCATTTGCCGCATTGCTCCGGATCTGTTCCGCGTCGCGCGCCAGGGCGGTTTCGATCGCCCACAGCAGGTCGTCCTCGGCGATCGGCTTGGTCAGGAACTCCAGCGCGCCGGCCTTCATCGCCCGCACGGTCATCGGGATCGTACCGAAGGCGGTCATGAAGATCAGCGGCAGGACGCGGCCACGGCCGGCAAGGGCGGCCTGCAGATCGAACCCGCTCATTCCCGGCATATGCACATCGACCAGAACGCAGGCCGGCACGTCGGGAACGGAAGCGGCCAGAAAGTCCGCAGGAGACGCGAAACTGGTGACCGCATAGTCCGCCGAGTTGAGTTGCCCGGTCAGCGCCTCCCGAATATCGGCGTCGTCGTCGACGATGAAGATCATTGATGGGGTAGTGCTCATGAGGCCTTCATGGGGTGTGTGAGATGGTGGACACGGCGAGATCACAGCCGCCTGTCGGCAGGCTTCCGCATGGGGCATGGGCTGCCGGGGGCCGAATGGCAAGCCGGAGCGCAAACCCCGCCCGGGGGACTGCCGACGTCGATCAAGTCCTTGTCACCACGGCGAAGTTTCCCTGCCGACGCGAGACCGCGCGGTTGATCACAGCGGCCGGCGTGCCGTGATCTAGCCCTGTGCGAGCGCGATGGCGGCTTCGATCACCGCGAGCAGATCGTCCTCGTCGAAAGGTTTGCACAGAAACGCGAACGCCCCGCCTTCGATGGCGCGCGTCCGGGTTTCATCATCGCAGCACGCCGTGAGAAAGATGATCGGTGTCGTCCAGGCCCGAGCACGGAGCGCCTGCTGCAACGCAAACCCGGTCACGGCCTTCATGCGCACGTCCAGGATCGCGCAGTCACCCTCGGGCAATGGATCGGACTCGAGCAGGGCTTCGCCGGAGTCGAAGCCGGCGGTGTCGTACCCGATCGAGGCCAGGAGATTTTCGAGGCTGGAACGCACGTGGCGGTCATCGTCGACGAGGAGGATGAGCGCCATGCTCAGGGCCGTGCGGCGGGTGACGAACAGGGGGTCATGCGACCGATGATAGGGAGCGCCCGATACCCTGCCTATTGATCGTCAGGATAGGTACGGCGTTTCCGCGAGGCGTGGGTCGCAGAGCCGGCGCCTGCCCCGAGACGACGGATGCGGCGAGCCTCGCGGACTATTATCCCTTTGGGTCATATACCCAGAGACAATAGAACGGGGTCAAACATGCCCTTAGTGCGAAGTCATCACCTCGCGCTGAAGGCCGCTCGCCATGTCGTATCCCAGCCAGATCCGTAGTTATAGAGATCCGCATACTATTGGCGGTGGTCCCGCACTGTCACGCGTTGCTCGAACATTGGTCATGGCTGCCGCTTTTCCAGGGCAATGCCGTACGGTGCCGTTTCCGGGTCCGGCGGGGCCGCCAGCGCCTTCGCCTGTGTGCGCATCGGCCAACCGTGCAAGTCAACGCAATTTCGGGGCAGGGCTTGCCGGTGGGCGGACCCGTCACAGCGGACGTCGCCGTCTTTCCGAAGGCGCGTCGGCGGGACCGTATCCTCGCTGCCATCGACCGGATCATGCCGCTTCGGGAGCACCAGAATGACTGGCGCTCAACCATGCAGGGCCGATACCGCACGTCGCACGCGCGACCATGATGCAGTCGGCGAACGCTGGGCGGGCCTCATGACGGCGGCCCAATCCGGGCATGGCGTCGCCTACAACAGGTTGCTGACCGAGTTGGTCGGCTGGCTGCGGCAATTCTATTCGCGCCGACTGCCGCCCAACATGGTGGACGACGTGGTCCAGGAAACGCTCATAGCGCTTCACACCAAGCGGCACAGCTATGAGCCGGGCCGACCCTTCCGACCATGGGTGGCGGGGATTGCCCGCTACAAATGGATCGATCGGCTACGCGAGATGAGTCGGGACCGCCTGGAGCCGATCGCGGATCACGACGCCGCGCTCAAGGATCACGGGCCCGCAATCGCGAGCCGGATTGCGGTGAACGGGCTCCTCACGCGGCTCAAGCCCGAACAGGCGCGCGTGATCCGCATGGTGAAGATCGAGGGCCTGAGCATCGAAGAGACATCTACCGCGACGGGGCAGTCTGCCTCGTTGGTGAAGGTCAACATCCACCGTGGCATCGCGAAGCTTGCGGCGTTGGTGGATGAAACGGCGCACTGAACCCGAATACATATTCGGACCAAGGCGTAACCATTGCACGATTGCGGACGAATGTAGCGGCAATGGCTCACGACGTACGGGTGGACGATCGCATGACAGACCTGAGCGCTTTTCCAGTAACGCAGCGTTGGGTCGCAGCATATCCCGACCGGTTGCAACTTTACTCGTTCCCCACGCCGAACGGGATCAAGGTCTCGATAATGCTCGAAGAGATCGGCATGCCGTACGAAGCCCATCTCGTAGACATCGGGCAGAACGAGTCCAAGGATCCGGCCTTCGTCTCGCTGAACCCGAATGGCCGCATCCCGGCGATCCTTGATCCAGACGGTCCCAAGGGGCAACCGCTGCTTCTCTGGGAGTCCGGGGCCATCCTCGTCTACCTGGCGGAGAAGAGCGGGGCCTTTCTCTCCGCCGACCCCGTGATCCGCTACGAAACTCTGCAGTGGGTCTTCTTCCAGATGTCCGGAATTGGTCCCATGTTCGGGCAACTTGGGTACTTCCACAAGTTCGCCGGGCGTGAGATCGCGGACAGGCGGCCGTTCGAACGGTATCTTGCCGAAACACAACGCCTCCTCGGTGTGCTGGATGCTCGCCTGACGGGCCGGGCATGGTTGGTCGGCGACGGGGGCGGCGAATATTCCATCGCGGATATTGCCACCCTCGGATGGGTTCGTGCGCTCGAGATCACGTACCAGGCCGGGGCGCTGATCGGCCTGGTGAAGTACCAGCAGGTCACGGCATGGCTTGAAAAATGCCTGTCCAGACCGGCGGTTCAGCGCGGCCTGTCGGTCCCGGTGCGCCCGTGACGGTTCTTGCGGCCTGCCGCTACCGGGACGGAAAGCGCACCCGCGACATCGCGCTCGACGACGATGTGCCCGACCAGATGGACCGGTCTGAGTTCGCCTGGATCGATCTTCATGATCCGACCGCCGCGGAACTCGCGGTTCTGCAGGATCGGTACGATCTGCCTCCGCTCATGGTGCGGGCCGCTCTCGTTGCCGACCAGCCACCCAAACTCGACGTTTACGGCCATCAGCTGTTGGTCATCGCCCGTTCCGCACGGATCGAGGACGATCGCATCCTGTACGGCGCGCTCGCGGTGTTCGTCAGTCATCATCACATCATCATCGTGCATCGCGGTGCCGCGTCGCACGGAGCGGACCTGCGCGACCAACTGGAAACCGCGCCCAGACTCCTCGCGCAGGGCGTCGACTATGTATTGCACGCGGTGCTCAACACGGTCGTGGACGAGTATCTGCCCATCTTCGAGATGGTGGAGGACGATGTCCTGCAGATGGAGCACCGTTCGCTCGACAGTTTCATCGGGCGCGAGGGTGTGGTGCGCATCTTCCACCTCCGCTGCGAGCTTACCCGGTTCCAACGGACGCTGGGGCCGATGGGCGAGGTCATTCGCAAGCTCGTCCGAGGTCATTATCCCTGCATCAGTGCCGTGGCGCGCCCGTATTTCGACGACGTGATGGATCATGTGACGCGGGTGCAGACGATGGTGGACGGCCTGCTCCTGGTCCTCGTCTCGGTCTTCGAACTCAGCAGCCTGCTGGAACAGCAGCGGACCGGCGCGATCACACGGCAGCTTGCGGCCTGGGCCGCCATTCTCGCCGTGCCGACCGCCGTGGCCGGGATCTACGGCATGAACTTCCGCTACATGCCGGAACTGGAGCTGCGCTACGGCTACTTCGGCGTGATGGGCATCATGGCCATACTCTGCGGTCTGCTCTGGTTCCGGTTCAGGCGCGCGAAATGGCTTTAGGAGATAACCTGCGCGCACACTGCGGCACCTGCGCGGGTCACCAGCATCGCGCCTAGCGCCCCCCCCCGGTGCCATTGATATCCGGTGACGCGTCCGCATCCGTTTACGCAGAAGCTGGTCAGCCGGAGTGCCGAAGGCTCCCGACCGACCAGTTCCCGAACTGGCCGGGGCGCCGACCCGGTCAACTCAGGCGGCAACAGGCCTCGACACGGTCCGCGCTACAGCGACCGGGCCGGTCAGATAGGCGCGGAGCGCCTCGCCCGCCGTCCAGATGGCAGCGCCCAGCAAGGTGGCGTCCTTGACGAGGAAGCCCGCGTCGACCGACGTCGGATTCAGGCCTGGGGTCGAGATCAGAAAGCTCAACGTCACGAACAATGCCCCCGCGGCGGCCAGGCTTCCGAATGCGGAGACGAGCGGCAACGGCCTGCGCACGGCAATTGCAAGCGCGGTGGCGATCTCGACGATGCCGATCAGGTTCGATCCGCCCTGCTGCCCCAGAAGAGGGTTGAGCCAGAAGAAGAATGGACTGTTCTCGGTCAGCGGAGCGATCGCGGCCGCCTCCGGCGCCGTGAACTTGAAGAAGCCGTAGCCGAGGAAGATCAGGACGAGGCTGTAGCGCAGAATGCCGGCGCCGATCCGATCGAGGTGCGGTTGCAGATTTGCGATATTCATGGCTCTGATCCTTCGATATCTTCCGTGCCGACTGGCCGGTCCATGGATCTTTAGGTAGCGGCTGACCGCGCGGAGATAAATGTATGGAGTCCATGCACATCGCGTATGGCGATTACCCAACCCATCACTGACAAATTTCAGAACTTTTTCGGTGACATGTATCGTTCCGGCTTCGGCAGGCGAACTAGCAGTGCGAGAGCATATTCTCCGGCATCGACCACAGGCCTTTCGAGCAAAGGCCGAACGCGGCGTCGGAAGTCTGCTCTTCCTCATAAAGGAAGCACGTCATGTCCGTTTCAATGTCCTCGCAACCCGCCGCACCATCCATATCGCGCAGCGTTCGCCGTGTTGGCCGGGCGATCGCCCTGATCGGCATCATCCTGCCGCTGCTGTTGATCGGCCTGAACAAGTTCCAGCCCTTCGAAGTCGCCCTGCTCAAGCCGTTGATCGGCGGGACGCCATGGCTCGCCTGGATGCTCGGGATATTCGGCGACGTCGGCACGGCCCGTCTGCTCGGCGTCGTGGAAATCATGACGGCGTTCCTGCTCGTCGTGTCGCCCTGGTCGAAGCGGGCGGCGCTTGCGGCCGGCGTGCTGGCGTCTGGCACCTTCGCCGTGACCTGTTCGACGCTGCTCGCCCTGCCGATCTGGGAGCCGTCGGCGGGTGGCTTTCCTTACCTCACCTTCGCGGGCACGTTCCTCATCAAGGACGTGGCTCTTCTCGGGATCGGTCTGGTCGTGCTCGGCGAGGCGCTCGACCGGAACGATATCGGGACCCGGTAACGCCGAAAGCCTGAGCAAGCGGCGTTTCGTCGGCGCTGCCGCTTCCCAAACCGCGCCGAAGCGCGGGCTGGGATCCTCGCCTGAGCGAACGCCACGCCCGCAGCCAGTCGTTCAGCGACCTCCCGAACGCCGGGCCGGGCATCGCGTTTGCCTTGGCGCTATCGCTGCCCGGGACGCAGGCAGAAGCGCTGGCGGCATGGTCCGGCTTATCACTCGTGCGATATCCGAACAGGTGTCAGCGGTCGACGCGGCCGGGGCCGTTACCATGGTTGGACGGGCGCATCGCCTTGATGCGGGCGACGTCGACGGGGGTCCGGGCCGATCGGGCGGCATCGACCAGAGTGTCGACAAGTGCGTCGCATTCCGCCTGCCCGGTCGCCAGGACCTCGCGAAAGCCGCGAACGCGCGACAGCGACCAGAGCGTAGCCGCCAGGGCGATCGCGGGACTGCGATCCAGCCAGGTCTTCGACTTGGGATATATCGGGCAGCCGAGTGCCTTGATGAGGCCGAAACTTGCCTGCACCCCCCGCGCCAGCACGAGGGCTTCGCGCCACGACGCACCGCGGCCGCGTTTCATGGCGGCGATCGAGACGCTTTCGAACGCGACGCAAAGTGGCGCGTGGCATCGCAGCCAGAGACGCATTTCCGGTTCGAATGCCGCCGGGAGGCCGGCGGCATTGAACAGATCGACCGACTGCCGGCGCCCCATCAGCGTCTTCTGCCCGCCGGCACCGATCGTCGCCTTGAGCCTGCCGTCGGCATCGAGCCGGGCCTGAACGAACGGCATGCCGAAGGCACAGCGTGCCGCCCCGACGGCCTCCTCGACACGCCAGGGATCGAACGTGTTGAACATGAACTGGATGCACTTCGCCGCGCTGCGTGACAATGCCGGCAGAACCGCGTCGACCTGATGGGCCAGCAGCGTGACGATCACGAGGTCGTACGGCGTATGTTCGTCAAGTCCGTCCAGGACGCGAACCTCCGCGCGCCCCCCCTTCGTATCGACGATGGCGCCGTCGCGTTGCAGCTGGGCCAGACGCGCGGAGCCGGGCCTCGCGATGACGGAGACCCGATGGCCGCCGTCCCGGGCAAGCTGGAACGCGAAGGTGCTGCCGATCTGTCCGACACCGATCACGGCGATACGGATCGGAGCGGGCGGCGGTGGGGTATCGATTTCAGACATGAGTTTCTCCGCGTGCCGGGAAAGGGAAGGGCGCTGGGCAAGGGTCGGTCGGATATTGCAGGCTACGGAGACGGTGTGGGACCAGCTACCGCTCGGTGGCCCGGATGCGCCGGAAACGGCATGGTCATTCTCCCTCGGGCAACTGAAGATGCAGCGCCTTGATGCTGGATAGGCCCGTGACTCTGGACGGCCCATGCTGCACCGTCCGAGAGATCGTCGCCATCGTCCGAGAGTCATCGAAATGGATCCCCTGTCGGACGTGCTGGGTCTTTTGAAACCGAGCAGCTACGGATTTCGCGGCCTGGATGCCGGCCCGGCGTGGGCACTTGCCTACCCATCGGCCGAGGGCGTCAAATGTATCGCCATTCACAGCGGGACGTGTTCGATCGCGCTCGCGGGTGGGCATGCGCCGATGGTGCTTGAAGCGGGCGACCTCATTCTGCTGCCCGGCCGAGCCGCGTTCAGTCTCTATAGCGCGGTCGGCGCGCCGGTGACCGACGCCTTTGCATTCTTCACGTCGTTCCCGGCCGGCGAGACCGGCGTCCTGGACGGCGGCGGCACCTGTTCGGGCGTGGGCGGCTTCTTCGACTTCACCGGGCTCCACACCGAGTTGTTGCTCGGCAGCCTGCCCCCGATCGTGCACATCCGGGCGGAAGCGACCAGGGCGGCGCTCGGTTGGTTGATCGATCGGCTCATGCGTGAGTTGCGCGACCCGCAACCCGGCGGGGTGCTGATGGCGGGGCATCTGGCGCAGACGCTGCTGATCGAGGCGCTGCGGCTACACCTCGTCGAACGCTCACCGCACAGCGCAGGCTGGCTGTTCGCGCTGGCCGACACTCAGATGCGTGCGGTGATCTCGGCGATGCACGCCGATCCCGCCCGCCGCTGGACGCTGGCCGACCTCGCCCGGGTAGCCGGGATGTCGCGGTCGAGCTTTGCCGTCCGGTTCAAGGGAGCGGTCGGCGAGCCGGCGATGGATTACCTGACCCGCTGGCGGATGATGGTGGCGGCCGATCGGCTGGCGAGCGGGCGTGTCTCCATCGCGACCGTGGCGCCGACGGTCGGCTATGAGTCCGAAAGCGCGTTTGGTGCGGCGTTCAAGCGATCATTCGGCCATTCGCCGAGGGAGTTCGCCAAAGCAGTGGCCGTATAGCCGCACGTCTGGACACTGGCGGCGCTCTATCCGGGGTCATCACCAGCCGGGGGAGACGACCGATGGGCTACAGGCAACACGACCATTTCGAAACCGGTGGCACCTCCGCACCTAGCGGCAGCCGGTGCCTCGTCGCGCCGGTCCTGACGGCTCGGGAACGACAGGTGGTCGCTGGCCGAGTGGAAGTCGTTATCGAGCCTTGCGACGGGCGAATGCCCGATCGCGCATGTGCTGCTCGGCATGCAGCCGGCAACGACGCTTGCCGACCCGATGTCCGGCGCGCCCCGCCCCGCACCTTGGCTTGGAAGCAGTTTCATGTCTGCTTCCCGCGCCACGCGATGTTTATCGACGGATCTTCAATCTGCGACTGGCGCATGGCCGCCGCCGACAAGGTGTCCCGCCATAATTATGGCTATCCTGCTCGAGGCAGCTGGAGGGAAGCGCTAGAGTTAATTAATATAAATCAATGCTCCTTGTTATTATCAGGTAGCATGGCAGTAACCAGTTGCGCCGTAAGGTCATGTCTCCAGGGTGGGGGCGGCTCAGGAATCGGCAGTCCCCACGCTAGAAGCTCCAGAGCGAGGCAGGCTATGCGATTCCCGGGCAGTATCGACGACATTCAGGCGGTGCTTGAGGTCCTTCCCAATCCGGTCGTGGTCAAGAACAGGCTTCACCGCATCGTCCTGGTAAATGACGCAGCCTGTACCTTCCTGGAACGACCACGGGCGGAACTGCTCGCACTGAATGACTATGAACTTTTCCCGGCCGACGAGGTGCGGAGCTTCCATGCCGCAGACGATCTCGTTTTTGCGAATGGGGATGTGGTAGAGCGCGAGGAACAGGTAACCGACGGCACTGGGATAGTCCGTCACGTGATCACGCGTAAGCAGCGTGTGTGCCTGAACGGGACGGACTATCTCATCGCCGTGGTTTCCGACGTCACAGCCTACCGCGCCGCCGAAGCGCGAAGCCACTATCTCACCTTCTACGATACGTTGACCGGGCTGCCGAACGGCGCACTATCGAAGGAACATCTCGATCAGGCCTTCGCCCGGGGTCCTGAGCGATGTGCGATCCTCATAGTCGATCTCGACCATTTCCAGACCGTCAACGACAGTCATGGCTTCTCGGCGGGCGATGAACTGCTCATCCAGTTCGGGCAACGGCTGCGGGGCGTCGTGCCGGCATGTGACGCCGTCGCTCGGCTTGGTGGCGACGCCTTCTCTGTACTGCTGACCGACGTGGACACCGGTGCGGACATCGAGGAGATTTGCCGGCGCATACTGGTGGCCGGTTCCGAGCCTTTCACGCTATCCAACGCTCTGGTTCGGATCGGCGTGTCGATCGGCGTTGCATTCCCGCAGGACGAGCCGGTCACGCCGCTCGAAATGAAGCGCCGCGCCGACATTGCGCTGCATCAGGCCAAAGCCGACGGCCGGGGCCGGTGGTGCGCCTATTCCGATGAACTCGATCGGCGCTTCCGGCATCGTCGCTCGACCGAAAGCGACCTGCGCGAGGCATTGACGACCGGAGCGGGGATCGAAGTCTATTACCAGCCGCTCGTCTCGATCGCATCGGGCGAAGTGACAGGGTATGAGGCACTAGCCCGCTGGCGGCATCCAACCCGGGGCATGGTCATGCCGGACGATTTCATTCCCATCGCGGAAACCAGCGGTCTGATTGTCCCGCTGGGCGAGATGGTCCTCCGGAAGGCATGCCTCGACGCCGCCTGCTGGGATGCCAAGCTACGGCTGGCGGTCAACGTGTCTCCAATCCAGTTCCTGCACGGGGATCTTGTTGCCACAATCCGCCAGACGCTGGACGATACCGGGTTCGACCCGAACCGGCTGGAACTTGAGATTACGGAGGGCGTCCTGATCGACGATGCCAACGGAACCTTGGCGCTGCTGAACCGGATCCGCGCGCTGGGCGTCAAGATCGTCCTCGACGATTTTGGATCGGGCTATTCCAGCCTCAACTATCTCCGCCACTTTCCATTCCACAAGGTGAAGATCGACCGGTCGTTCATCACCGACATGATGAACAACGACGAGGCAGTGGCCATTGTCGAGGCTGTGCTGTCGCTCAGCAAGACGCTGAACATGGAAGTGGTCGCAGAGGGGGTCGAGACGACGCATCAGCTCGATCTGCTACGCGTCCTCGGCTGCACGCAGGCGCAGGGGTATCTCATCAGCCGGCCGATGCCGATCGACCACTTCTTCGGCAAAACCGCGGACGCCGAAATGTGCGCAGACGTTGCCGCGTAGGCAGCTTCCCTGACGGGCCTGCTTGGCTTCCGGGCACTTCACGAGGCGGCCCCTGACGTTCTTGCAGGGGGCGGCGTAAGCCGGAGCCGCAGTTGAACCGAGCAGAGTAGGAGGCAGTATGGAACAGGCCGCCGCAAGTCCCGCATCGGATCGGCCGCGATGAGGATAGTCCTGGGAAGCTTGATATTCGTGCGCCGGTCAATTTACGCGCTCGTAACCTTACAAGACCGCGCTGCCGTTGTTCCATTCCGGCTTGTAGATCGCCTGTCACTGCTCAACCGTGACCGGGCCGTTCATTCTTGGTTGAGATACGGAGCGCTTGAATCGCCTGTCGTCAGCCTGACGCTCGCCAGAAGTTTGACAGGGCAAATGAGATCAAATCCCAGGGTAGCAAACGAACAGGCAGCGGTAGAACGGATCGTTTACGTTCCGCCGCTACGTCCGGGATATGACTTCGCATCAGCAATTAGTCGCAATAAATCTGACCGGGGTCGTCACGTCGGCCATGGTCCCGATCGGCGGCCGAGCCAATGCAAGGCCTGTGCGACAAACGGTCGCAAAACGGCTCTCGAACAGACCGCTTTCAGCCGCGTGCGTTCCGCAACGACGGACACCGCAGACAGGCGACTGCCGGCGTGCTTGCGAGGACGCGCGCGCAGCAGTTGCTATGCCGATCTGCCGTGGGGAGACCCGGCACGGTGCCGAAATGGACGGCGACAATGATGGGGTTGCTCGCGAACCGCTTTATCCCCGCACGAGCAACTGATCGTCCAATGTCGCTCCACCAACCTGCCCCGCGAACCCACCAACGCGGTACGGAGGCACTGGCCTTTCTGGTCGTGCATCGCCTACCCCCCACTCCGCATAATTACATGCTGGCTTACCTCGTTCTGAACGAGCCGGACTCTGCAATCGCGCGTGCCGTCAACGCGATCACCGACGGGCGCATCCGGATCAGGCAAGCCGACGCGGACAAGATCATTTGCCTGCACGGTAATGGTAACGCGGTAAGCGGTCTTACCGATATGGTCGCCGCCGAGCGTGACGCGGTTCGCCACCAGACGTTGCGGCTGGGCGACATGGCATCCTCTGCCGCCGCGGCGTCGGAAGCGTTCACCGCGGACCTGAACGCGGAAGCGGATATGTTGAGCGCAGACACCGTCAACACCGTGCAGATCCTTGCCCGGATGATCGAACGATCCCGACGCGCCGAACACGATCTGAAGGCAGCGGCAGACAGGGTCGAGGCGCTACGTCAGGAACTGGACGCTGCACGCGGCGACGCCGAGCGCGATCAACTGACAGGGCTCGCCAACCGGCGCGGCATCGAACGTCGTTTGCGGACGCTGGCGGACGATGGCCGGGACTGTGCCATCGGTCTCTGCGACGTCGACCACTTCAAGTCCATCAACGACCGCTTCGGCCACGTTGTCGGCGACCGGGTCCTCATGCAGATTGGTTCGGTACTTGCCGCCGCCTGTGCCCCGCATCTTGTAGGGCGCTGGGGTGGCGAGGAGTTCCTTATCGTGCTGGAGGACCGTACTGAGCATGAGGGCATCAAGGTGCTCGATCGCGCGCGGGCCGACCTTGTGTCCCACGACTTCAAGGTGCGCGAAACCAACGAACCGATCGGCAGGGTTTCATTCTCGGCGGGCGTCGCGGTTGCGCAGGGCGACTATGAAGACAGGATCGCCGCAATACGGAAGGCGGACGTCATCCTGTACCGTGCCAAGGCAGCGGGCCGGAACTGCGTGTTCGGGAGTTAGAACGGGCACGTGACCTGCTCGCTCCGGTACAGATCGCCATCCCCATCCAGCGATCCAGGACGAGCAAGCGCTTAGGATGGCAACGAGGACCGCGAAGCCCGCTTGTGCAATCCAGCGCGAGTGTGACGATGGCTTGAACCGAAAGATTGCCGCGCCCGCGACAAGGGCGCGTCAGAACTGCACCTCGCAAGTGTAGGGTGGCAGGATCAAGGACGCAGCTTGACCACCGGATCAGAAGTCGTCCTTACCGGGTGATTGCCAGCCCCATATTTGGGGGTGCCAGAACTACCAGAAAACGTGGTGCGCCCGGGTGGATTCGAACCACCGACCACAAGCTTAGAAGGCTAGTGCTCTATCCGACTGAGCTACGGGCGCCCGGGTCGATGATAGTCTAGAAGGCCGGGCCAGGGAACCCGGTGGTAAGGGGCGGCGGCCGTGACCGCCGCCCCTCGCCAGATCAGAGCGCCAGGCGCGCGCCGATCGTGAAGTTGTGGAACTGACGCTGGTTGTCGAACTGCACGTCATAGTCGGCGACGAGCGAGAGCGGACCGTTGCCCGAGATGTTGAGCGATGCGCCGGCGTTGTAATAGTCCTGGTACAGCGGCGTGGTCACGAAGTTGAACTGCGAACCGATGCCGGGCTGCTGGAAATTGGCCGCGATGTTGCGACGCTGGTTCCGGAACTCGTACATATAGCCGCCGCGGACCTGCGGCCGGACCGTCGCGCCGCCGACTTCGAACTTGGTGCCGACGCGTGCGCCGACGTTCGAACGGATCGACACGCGGTTCATGTCGTTCGGCAGCACCAGTGCGAACGCCGCACCGGGGGTCTCGGAGAAGCCGTCAATCTTCAGATCGGCGTAACGGACCTGCGCGAACGGTTCGATCTCGAAATTCCGGATCTGGAAGCTGAGGCCGGTCGCGGCACCACCGGTGATGATGCGGCCGCTGGTGCGGGCGAAGGTCGAACCGGAATAGTTGCCGAACGACAGGTTGCGGGACAGCTTCCAGTCGAGGTCGGTGTAGCTGCCCCATGCATCGACGTAGAGCGGACCGACGGCGGCGGTGCCGTAGGCGCCCGCATACCAGCTTTTCAACGTGCCGGTGGCCGCGTTGCCGCGCGCCAGATCGGCATCGGTGTTGCTGTAGCCGCCGAACACGCCGAGCGCCGCGGTCGGCGTCAGGCGGAAATCGGCGCCGCCGAGGAAGTGATATTCGTCGGTCTGGACGCGGTAGCGATCCTGCGCCGCATCGATCCGGCCGAACCGGCTGCCGCCGCTGATCCACGCGCCGACCTTGCCGGCTTCATCGAGCGTCACGCGGCTGCCGTCGTCGGTGACCGCATTGCCGCGCAGATCGCGCGTGTAGCGCAGGACGGTCGATTCCTGCGATTCGAGAACGCCGTAGGAGATGTCGGGCAGCGACTGGAACGCCGCGGGGGTCAGCGACTGGAGCAGTGCGGACTGTGCCGCGGCATTGCCCGTCTGCGCGTCGATACCGTTAAAGATGCCGAGCGTGCCATCGTTCGGCGTCGTGGCGAAGTTGTCGAGCACGGTGCCGACATTCTGCTGGTTCTGGGTCAGGCCCATCGACTGGAACGACGCCAGTTCGGTCGCGAGGCCGTTATAGGTCTGGTTGCCCGAGATCGCGCCGAGTGCGGTCGCGGTGCCTGTCGCCAGGTTCACCGAATAGAGCGAGGTGACGCCCGTGGTGGGGTTGGTGAGCGTGGCGTAGGCCTGACCCGAACGGTCGATGTCGAAGCCGACATTGCCGTTGGTCGCGATGCCCGTGGTGGTGCCGACCGAGAACAGCGTTCCCGTGTTCGGACCGACGGTGCCGCTCGCATTGCCCTGCGTCGCGAGGCGCGCGGTGCCGCCGGAGGTGTCGAGGACGTACAGCGTCGTGGTGGTCGCGCCGGCGACGTTGTTGGTATAGGCGGCGCCGGCAAGCACGGGAGCGGTGCCGAAGCGGGCATCGCCCGCGGCGTAGGTCAGCGTGCCGTCCGTCGCCGCGAGCGTGCCGTTGGTCTGGTTCAGACGCAGATCGGTGCGGTTGCCGTTGACGTAGCGGATCCGATCGACGGTCGGGTTGAAATCCAGCCCGGCAGCGGCGCCGGTGGCGTTGGCGGCAGCGGCGATCGGCGCGCCGACCGCGGCGGCGGTGCCGGTGCGGCCGTTGATCGAATAGAGCTGGCCGACATTATCGAGCGCGTACAGCAGGCGCGGGCTGGCGGGGCGATAGTCGAAACCCTGCAGCGTGCGTCCAGCGGCGATGCCGGTGATCGCGGTGGTGCGCGCGATGGTGCCGGGGGTGGCGGCGTTGACCGAGACGAGGGCGTTGGTGCCGCTGCGCAGGGTCTGGACCGACTGGGCCGATGCAGTGCCGGCCATAAGGGTGCCCGCCCCGAACAAGATGGCCCGTTTAAGGTTCGTCTGCATGATTTTCGCCTCCCTAATACTCTCGATCATTCCGCGATCCGGTGAGTTACGGGAGCGAATGCGCCAATGATGCAGAGGAGCCGGTCGAGAGGTATTAATTCGCAACTGTTGCCGTCTTGCACCAGTTGCGCGCAGGCCTCAGCGGTTGAGATAGCCTTCGAACAGCCGGCGGCCGTCCTGTCCGCCATGCGCGGGTTCGACGCTACGTTCCGGATGCGGCATCATGCCCAGCACGTTGCCGGCCTCGTTGACGATCCCGGCGATCGCGCGGGCCGAGCCGTTGACCGTATCGGCGTAGCGGAAGGCGACGCGCCCCTCGCCTTCGATCCGATCGAGCGTTTCGGCATCGGCGGCGTAGTTTCCGTCATGATGCGCGACCGGCACCGTGATGGTTTCGCCGGCGGCATAGGCGCGCAGGAAGGGACTTTCGGCATTGCCCACGGTCAACGCGACATCGCGACAGACGAAGCCCAGCCCGGCGTTGCGCATGAGCGCGCCCGGCAGCAGGCCGGCCTCGGTCAAAACCTGGAAGCCGTTGCAGACGCCGAGGACGCCCACGCCGCGGTCGGCCGCCGCCGCAACCGCCCGCATGATCGGGCTACGCGCCGCCATCGCGCCGGAACGCAGATAGTCGCCATAGGAAAAGCCGCCCGGTACACCGACGAGGTCGATTCCGTCCGGCAGTTCGGTATCGCGGTGCCAGACCATGATGGGGGCCGTGCCGGTGACGTCGCGCAACGCGACCGCAAGATCGCGATCGCAGTTGGAACCGGGGAAGACGATGACGGCGGTCTTCATGGCGTCAGGCCCGCTCGATCCGGTAATTTTCGATCACCGTGTTGGCGAGCAGCTTGCGGCACATCGCGTCGATGTCCGCATCGCTGGTGCCGTCGGCCAGATCTAGTTCGATCAGCTTGCCCACGCGCACGTCGCTGACGCCGGCGAAACCGAGCCCTTCGAGTGCATGTGCGATGGCGCGTCCCTGCGGATCGAGGACGCCGGTCTTGAGCGTGACGTGGATACGGGTTTTCATGGCCTGCCTTCGGGCGATTTCGCGGGTTCTATGCCGGTGTGCGCGGATCGGGGCAAGATGCTTGGCGCAAGATCGGCGCCGATGGGCGGATGGGGAAGTGGACGGATGGGTAGAACCGAATGGGTGGGGCGGACGGTGGCGCCGCCGCGATTCGTTTTGTTCGGCGTGCTGGCGCTGATCGCGGTGCCGGTCGCGAGCCTGTCGTTTGGCTGGCGGCTGGGCGCGATGGCGGGATTCGACGTGGCCGGAGGCGTATTCCTGCTGTCGACCGTCTCGCTGTTCGCGCGGCGGGCGGACGGGATGCGGCGCGCGGCGCAGGCGAACGACGCGAACCGGACGGCCTTGCTGGCGATCACGCTGGGCGTCATGCTGGTCGTGCTGATATCGGTCGCGGCGGAACTGGCGCAGCAGGGCGCGCCGGATCGCGGGGCCATATGGCTGATCCTGGCCACGCTGGTGCTGGTCTGGGCATTCAGCAACCTGGTGTTCGCGCTGCATTATGCGCATCTGTTCTACCTGCCGGATGCGGAGGGGCGCGACCGGCAGGGACTGCGCTTTCCGGATACGGAAGAGCCGGATTACGGGGATTTTCTGTACTTCGCCTGCACGCTGGGAATGACGTTCCAGACGTCCGACGTGGAGGTCCGCGCGCGGGCGATGCGGCGGGTGGTGCTGTTCCATTCGCTGGCGGCGTTCCTGTTCAATCTGGGCGTGGTGGCGTTCACGATCAACGTGTTGGGGGGTGGGTAGGGGACGCGCTGCCTAACCCCGTTTCGTCATCCCGGACGTGATCCGGGATCCCGCTTTTTTTGGGGCGAGGCTTGGATGGGACGCCGTCCATCGGCTCGCCCGCGGGAGAGAAGAAGCGGGATCCCGGAACAAGTCCGGGATGACGTTGGGTTTTGGGTCGGGGCGCATCCCGACCCTCGGCCCTACTTCTCCTGCGCGCTGGTGCCGGAGGTGGCGGGGGCGGCTTCGCCGGCGATGTTCCCCTTGGGGCTCTTGGCGGCCTGCGCCTCGGTCTGGACGGTCGATGCGCCGCCTTCGGGCGTGCTGGGTGCGGCGGACGTGCCCGCGGCGGGTGCGGCCGCAGGGGCCTCGGCGGGGGCGGCGGGCATCGGCAACGGGCTGTCGCTGGTGCTGTTCAGATAGGCGATGACGTTGGCGCGGTCTTCCGGCTTGCTGAGGCCGGCGAAGGTCATCTTCGTGCCGGGGGCATAGGCCTTGGGACTGGTGAGCCAAGCGTTGAGATTGGCCCAGTCCCACGCGCCGGGCTTCCCCTTCAACGCGTCGGAATAGGGGAAGCCCGCGACATGGCCGTGCGCCGCGCCGACCGTACCGTACAGATTGGGGCCGACGCCGTTGGCCCCGCCCTTCGCATCGGTGTGGCAGGCGGCGCATTTCTTGAAAACTTCCGCGCCTTTTTCCGGGCTGGCGGACGCCAGGTAGAATTCGATCGGCTTTTCGGCGACGGCGGGGCCGGCACCTTCCTCGGCCTCCACCCCTTCGACGACATAGCCCATCTTTTCCGGGCGTTCGGCGTGAAAATATTCACCGGTCACGATCGACAGGCCAAGGGCGGCGATGCCCCCGAAGAGCACCCAGCCCGCGATGGTATTGCCGCGATCGTCCATGCCGTGTGAAACTCCCCTGCGCAGCCTCGTTGCCCGGTGCGACCGGGCCGGCCCTTCCTCCGACCTTTAAGTGGCGAATGCGCGCATCGCAAGCATGCTTGCCGCCCGCCGGCATCGACCGTAAGCGCGGGGACGCCCATGGAAAACTATCCCGCCCCCGCCCGCGCCCGCGTTGCCGCGATGACCGCGGACGCCGCCGCCGAACCACACCGCGCGGTCGCGTTCCAGGGCGCGCCCGGCGCCAATTCGCATATCGCGGCGATGACGGCGTTTCCCGGCGGCCTGCCGCTGCCCTGTTTCGCGTTCGAGGATGCGATCGATGCGGTGCGCGAGGGGCGTGCCGACTGTGCGATGATCCCGATCGAGAATTCGCTGCACGGCCGGGTGGCGGACATCCATTTTCTGCTGCCCGAATCCGGGCTGGTCATCACGGGCGAGCATTTCATGCCGATCCGGTACAGCCTGATGGCGCGGCCGGGGGTGGAGGTTGCCGACGTGCGCGCGGCGGTGAGCCATCCGCAGGCGCTGGGCCAGTGCCGCGACTGGCTGCGCACGCGCGGCATAAGACCGGTCAGCTATCCCGACACGGCGGGGGCGGCGGCGCTGGTGGCGGCGGTCGCGACCGATGCGCCGGGCAACGCGGCAGCGGAGGTTCAGGCAGCGATCGCGCCGGAGATGGCGGCGGCGCTGTACGGGCTGGACGTGATCGCCCGCGGGCTGGAGGATGCCGACCATAATATGACGCGGTTCGTGGTGCTGGCGCGCGCGGCCCCGGCGGATGCGGACCTGAGCGGCGCGTGCATGACGACCCTGGTGTTCGAAGTCCGCAACGTGCCGGCCGCGCTGTACAAGGCGATGGGCGGGTTCGCGACGAACGGCATCAACATGACCAAGCTGGAAAGCTACCAGCGCGGGGGCAGTTTCGCCGCGACCGAATTTTATTGCGACGTGGACGGGCGGCCGGACGACCCGGCGCTGGGTCGCGCGCTGGAGGAACTGGCGTTCCACACCAAATGGATGCGCGTGCTGGGGACTTACCCGCAGGCGCGGGCGCGGGGGGTTTAGGTTGGTGCTCCCCATCATCCTGACGGACGTCAGGATAACAGGGGAAGGGTCAGCTTCCCTGTTCTGCCAGCCATAGTGCGAAGAGCGTATGGGCGATGGCGTAGGGCGGGGGGGCGATGAAGCGGGCGGCCGGGTCGGTGGCCAGTGCGGCGCGGATGTCGTCGCGCGTGGCCCAGAATGCGTCTTCCAGTTCATTGTCGTCCAGCCGCAGCGTGTCGCCGGCGACCGGCGCGATGCAGGCGATCATCAGTTGCGAGGGGAAGGGCCATGGCTGGCTGACCAGGTAGCGGACGCCGGTGGCGGTGACGCCGGCTTCCTCCGCCAGTTCGCGCGCGACGGCTTCCTCGATCGATTCGCCAACCTCCACGAAGCCGGCCAGCGCGGAATAGCGGCCGGCGGGAAAGCTGCGCTGGCGACCGACGAGCACGCGCCCGGCATGTTCGGCGAGCATGATGACGACCGGATCGGTGCGTGGGAAATGTTCGGCGCGGCAGGTCGGGCAACGGCGGCCCCAGCCGGCCCGGAACATGGCGGTCGGCGTGCCGCATCGCGCGCAGAACCGGTGCCGGGCGTGCCAGTCGACCAGGCTGCGCGCGACGGCAAAGGTCGCGGCTTCCGACGCGGGCAGGTGATCCAGCATGACGGTGAGCGCCGCGCTGCGCCGGGCGGCGGGGGCGACGGCAGGGGTGAGCGCCACGAACCGCGGTTCGCCGTCGATCAGCCCCAGCAGCGCCAGATCATGGTCTGGATCCGCTTCGGCAAGGCTGGTCCAGTCGAGCAGGCCGTCCGCGCCCGGTGCCGGATCGAGCCCGTTCAGCCGCAGCAGGCGCGCGCGGGGGGAGGCCATCGCATCTGCCACGGCGGCCGGATCCTGGCGCCAGGCATCGACGCGGTCGAGCGGGGAGCCGGTGAAGCCGGGGATCATGCCATGACCGGTAACGCGACAGCGCGGGCGGGAAGCATCAGGGGCATTGCGGCGACTCCAGGGCCAGGGCGGCGGCTTTGGCGAACAGCGTGGGCAGGCCGGCACGGTCGAGGTCCGCGCGCGGCCACCACATGCCGTCCAGTTCGGCCGCGATATCGCGGATCACGACCGCGCGGAAGACGGTGAGCGTAAGCCGGAAATGGGTGAACACATGGGTGACGGTGCCGGGCAGCGCGGTCCAGTCGGCCTGGACCGGCGGGGGATCGGCGGGCGGACTGGCGGGCAGATCGGCGGGCGCGGCATCGATCCATGCGCCGGTGGGCAGTGCGCGCATGCCGCCGAGCAGCCCGGTCGGCGGGCGGCGGACGAGCAGGACGGCGTCGTCTCGTTCGATCCACCAGACGGCACCCTGCCGTTCGGGGCGGACCGCCTTGGCGGCCTTTACGGGAAAACGGGCGGGATCGGCAGTGCGGACGGCGGCGCAGGCGGGCCGCAGCGGGCAGACGGCGCAGGCCGGGCGGCGGGCGGTGCAGATCGTCGCGCCCAGGTCCATCATCGCCTGCGCGAAATCGCCGGCGCGGATGGGCGGGGTCAGCCGGTCGGCTGCGACGCGGATTGCGGGGCGGGCGGCGGGTAGCGGGGTTTCGATGGCGAACAGGCGGGTGACGACACGTTCGACATTGGCATCCACCACCACCGCGCGCCTGCCGAACGCGATCGCGGCGACGGCGGCGGCGGTGTAGGCGCCGAGGCCGGGCAGCGCGCGCAACCCCGCCTCCGTATCGGGAAAGCGGCCGCCATGATCGGCGACGACCGCGCGGGCGCAGGCGAGCAGGTTGCGCGCGCGGGCATAATAGCCGAGCCCCGCCCAGGCGGCCATCAGGTCCGCATCGGCCGCCGCCGCCAGGTCCGCCACCGTGGGCCAGCGCGCGGTGAACCGCAGATAGGCCGCGCGGACCGCGGCGACCGTGGTCTGTTGCAGCATCACCTCCGACAGCCAGACGCGGTACGGATCGGGCGCGGGCGCGCCCGGCGGTGCGCGCCACGGCAGGCTGCGGTGATGGACATCGTACCAGGCGAGCAGCGCGGCGGCGACGTTCGGCGTACCGTCGGCGGGCTGATCGGGAGGATGGTCGACGGACATATCGACAGGCAGGGCGACGGGCATATCGACGGGCATGGGGCCGCTATGGCATGGAGCGGGGGATGACGGAACCGAAGACCAGAGCTGCGCCGAAACCGAAGGCGGTCAAGTCAGCGATCCCGAAGGCAGGCGCGGGCAAACCAGGCGCGATACCCGAGCGCAAGCGGGGTGGGGCCGCGCGTGCGGTGGCGGACATGCTGCCCGACGTGGGGCGCGCGGCGTTCCGCCGGTTCGGGTTCGTGCAATCGTCCGTCGTGACGCGTTGGCCCGAGATCGTCGGCGAACGTTATGCCGGCGTATCCAGCCCCGAATCGATCCGCTTCCCGCAAGGCGCGCGATCCGAAGGCGTGCTGACCCTGTTCGTGGAGGGTGCGCATGCGGTGATGATGCAGCATGTGGCACCCGCCATCGTGGAGCGCGTGAACCGGTTCTTCGGATATCCGGCGGTGGCGCGGATCGCGATCCGGCAGGGGGCG
Organism: Sphingomonas montana; assembly: GCF_001956315.1. Lineage (GTDB taxonomy): Bacteria > Pseudomonadota > Alphaproteobacteria > Sphingomonadales > Sphingomonadaceae > Sphingomonas_R > Sphingomonas_R montana. The sequence continues at coordinate 101,345 of NZ_MOLY01000033.1, forward strand.
GCGGTGGCGCGCGCGAAGCCCGTGCCGATCCGGCCCGCGGTGCCCGTATCGGCGGAGGTCGGCGACAGCCTGCGCGCGATCGCGGACCCGGAACTGCGCGCCTGCCTGGCCGGGCTGGCCGGTGCGCTGGCGACGACGACGGGGCCGCCGGTGTTGGATATTCCGTTGATGGGCAAGGTGCGGTGAGGATGGCGATGGACAGGATGCGGATCGGGATCGCGGCAGCCACGACGGCAATACTGGCGCTGGCATCGGTCGGCGGGCAGGCCGCACCGGCGAAACGCGCGACCGACTGGACCCGGACGATCGCGACCACGCCGGCCGGCAGCTATGTGATGGGCAATCCGCGGGCCAAGGTGAAGCTGGTCGAATATCTGTCGCTGACCTGTTCGCATTGCGCAGCGTTCGCGGCGGAGGGGATGCCGGTGCTGAAGCGCGACTATATCGCGCGCGGGCTGGTGAGCCTGGAGGTGCGCAATGCGGTGCGCGACGGGTTCGACCTGGCCGGCGTGCTGCTCAGCCGTTGTGCGGGGCCGGCGGGCTATTTCCCGGCGAGCGAGCGTATCCTGACGACACAGGCGGTGTGGTTGCCCAAGGCGCAGGCCTATCTGAATGCGAACGCAGCGCCGCCGGCCGACCAGGGGGCCGCGGCCTTGATCGCGATGGCGCGTGCCGCCGGGTTCGACCGGGCGGTGCCGGGTGTGCCCCCGGCGCGCGTTCCGGCGTGCCTGACCGACCGCCGGCAGACCGCGGTCGTCACCGCAATGGTCGACGAAGCGTTCGGCAAGCGGCAGATTCCGGGTACACCGACGTTTCTGATGAACGGTGCGCTGCTGCCCGACACGTCCAACTGGGCGACGTTGCAGCCGAAACTGGCCGCCGCGCTGCGCTGATCCCCTTATCCTACCGTTCGGAGACCGGAATGATGATGACCCGTACCCTTCTTGCCCTGGGGCTTTCCGCGCTGGCGCTGGCCGCCTGCGGCAAGGCCGATACCGCCGCGGACGGCGGCAACGCGACCGCCGCCGCGACCGCGCCCGGCACGGCGGCCCCCACCGCCGCGGCCCCGGCGGGTGGCGACTGGACGCAGGCGGTGACCAAGACCGCGGACGGCGGGTTCCGGATGGGCAATCCGGACGCCCCGGTGAAGCTGGTCGAATATGGCGCGCTGAGCTGTTCGCATTGCGCGGTGTTCGAGAAGGAAGGCCTGCCCGAACTGAAGGCGCAGTTCATCGCGCCGGGCAAGGTCAGCTACGAATTCCGCAACTACATGCTGAACGTGCTGGACGTGCCGGCCGCGCTGCTGACCCGGTGCCGCGGGGCCGAACCCTATTTCCAGCTGAGCGAGCAGATGTTCGCCAACCAGATGATGCTGTTCGACGCGGTGAAGGGCATGACCGAGGCGGAACAGGCGCAGCTGCAGGCGATGCCGCCCGAGACGCAGTTTCTGGCATGGGGCAAGAAGCTGGGCCTGATCGACTTCTTCCGGGTACGCGGCGTGCCGGAAGCGCAGGCGACCGCATGCCTGACCGACAAGGCGGCGGTCGAGGAACTGGGCAAAATGAGTGCGCGCGCGACCAGCGAGTATGAACTGCAGGGCACGCCAACGTTCCTGATCGCGAACAAGCCGGTGCCGAACGTGGCGGACTGGGCGGCGCTGAAGCCGGTGTTGACGAAGGCGGTGGGGGCTTAAGCGGCGCGCGCAGAGTAGCGCGGTCGTGACTGTCATCCTGACGGAAGTCAGGATCCTTTATCACTCCGCCGGAGGGGCTTGGTCCAAACCGTAGTGATAATGGATCCCAGCGTCCGCTGGGATGACTATGGCGGGGGAGGGGGCGGTGCTTTCCTCCGTCCGTGCCTGACCTTGCACGGCCGAGGCCCTCGTATGGCGGTGCATCCCATTCCCGTGGCCGGGCGTTCATGCCGCAACCCCATAGGAGTGCCCGCGATGACCGACCAGCCCAGCCTTACCCTGAACGACGGCCGGTCGATGCCGCAGATCGGCCTCGGCGTGTACCAGATACCGGCGGACGAGACCGCTGGCGTGGTGCAGGCCGCGATCGACGCGGGATACCGCGCGGTCGATACCGCGACGATCTATGGCAATGAGGAAGGCACCGGCGCGGGCGTGCGGGCGCGGGACGAGACGATCTTCGTCACGTCGAAGCTGTGGCGCGACGATTTCGGATATGACGCCGCGCTTAAGGGGTTCGAGAAGAGCTTCGATCGGCTCGGGCTGGACTGGGTCGACCTGTATCTGCTGCACTGGCCGTTCGTGGAACAGGATCTGTTCGTCGAATCGTGGAAGGCGCTGGTCCGGTTGCAGCAGGAGGGGCGCGTGAAGTCGATCGGCGTGTCGAACTTCACCATGGATCATCTGGAACGGATCATCCACGATACGGGTGTCGTGCCGGCGGTGAACCAGATCGAGCTGCATCCCAGTTTCCAGCAGGTCGAACTGCGCGCGTTCCATGACGAGAACCGGATCGTGACGACGAGCTGGAGTCCGCTGGGGCAGGGGGCCGCGCTGGACGACCCCGCGATCGCGGCGATCGCGCAAAAGCATGGCCGGACGCCCGCGCAGATCGTGCTGCGCTGGCACATCGAGGCGGGACTGGTGGTGATCCCGAAATCGACCAGTCCGGCGCGGCTGGCGGAGAATATCGCGATCTTCGATTTTGCGCTGGATGCCGACGACGAGCGTGCGATCGCCGCGCTGGACCGGCGGGACGGCAGAATCGGACCGGACCCCATGTCGATGGCCTGACAGACGCACTGCCGCGCTCTATGCCCCCCCCGGTGAACGATGTGGGGGCACATGACGGAGATCGAAGAACGGGCATGGTGGGATCGGTGGCGGGTCCTGCTGCCGCTAATCCTGCTGCTGGCTGTGCCGTTGCTGTGGCCCACCGTGCCGCCGCTGAACGACCTGCCGGCGCATATGGGTCGATACCGGATCATGCTGGAAGGGCCGGCATCGCCGCTGGCGGTGTGGTACGCGATCGACTGGAGGCCGATCGGCAATCTTGGCGTCGATCTGGCGGTGCTGCCGCTGGCCCGCGCAATCGGGCTGGAACCGGCGGTGAAGGCGGTGGTGACCGCGATACCGGTGCTGACCGGGCTGGGCTTCATACTGGTCGCGCGGGCGGCGCACGGACGGGTGCCGCCTACCGCGGCGTTCGCGCTGCCGCTGGCCTATGGATACCCGTTTCAGTTCGGGTTCGTGAACTTCGCGATGGCGATGGCGCTGGCGTTGGTCGCGTTCTCGCTGTGGTTGCGGCTGGCGCAGGCGGGGCGCTGGCGGCTGCGTGGCGTGCTGTTCGTGCTGATCGCGCCAGTGATCTGGGTCGCGCATGTCTTTGGCTGGGCGGTGCTGTGCCTGCTGTGCGGCATGGCCGAACTGGTGCGGTATCGGCGAGCGGGGCAGGGGTGGCCGGTGGCGGCCATGCGGGCGGCGGTCGCGTGCCTGCCGGTTATGCCGCCGGTGCTGCTCATGCTGATCTGGCGATCGGTCGGGCCGGCTGCGGAGACCGCGCTGTTCTTCGACTGGCAGTCGAAGCGTGGCTGGCTGGAAAGCGTGTTGCGCGACCGGTGGGTGATGCTGGACGGCGCGTCGGCCGCGCTGCTGGCGGGGCTGATGCTGCTGGGTGCGGTCCGTGTGCTGCGGTTCGACCGGGCGTTGCTGGTGGGGGCGGGTGCGCTGGCGGCGGCCTATCTGCTGCTGCCCAAGGTATTGATCGGGTCGTTCTACGCGGACATGCGGCTGGCGCCGTTCCTGGTCGCGCTGAGCGTGCTGGCGCTGGCGCCGCGCGTCGGCACGCCGCGCTGGATGCAGCATGGGCTGGCGGTGGCGGCATGCGCGTTCTGCCTGGTCCGGATCGGGGCCGCGACCGCGAGCCTTGCGATCCAGGACCGGGCGATCACGGAACAGACGGCGGCGATCCCGCATATACCGCGCGGTGCGCGCGTGCTGGTGCTTGTCGCGCTGCCCTGCGTGCGGGGATGGGGGCCGCCGCGGATCGACCATGTCGGCAGCCTGGCGCTGGTCCGGCGCGGCGCATTCGTCAACGATCAGTTCGCCGATCCCGGTGCGCAGCCGCTGCGCGTGCGCGGCAACTGGCCGGCGGACTGGACGCGGTCGCCATCGCAGGTGGTGCGCGTGGGCGGTTGCGCGCGGGCCGAACCGTTGCTGGACGACCGGCTGGCCCGCTTTCCCCGCGCGTTGTTCGACCATGTCTGGCTGATCGGCGTGGCATCGGCGGACCGGCCGGTGGTCGCGGACCTCACGCCGCTATGGGCGAGCCCGGTGGGTGCGCTGTACCGGGTCAGGCGTCTGCCGCCGCCGCCACGCGGGCCTGCGCGACCCTGAGGTCCTCGACGAAGCGCTGATATTCCTCCTCCGCCTGCACCTTGTCGGGCAGGCGGAGGAGGTAGCTGGGGTGGACGGTGACCCACGCCTCGCCGCCGTCGGCCAACGTGATCGCCCGTCCGCGCGAGCCGGAGATGGTGACGACCTTGCCGAGCAGCGAACGGGCGGCGGTGGCCCCCAGCGCGACGGTGACGGCGGGGCGGACGAGGACGCGTTCCTGTTCGATCCACCAGCGGCAGGCGTCGATTTCGGGCGCGCCGGGCTTGGCGTGGATCCGCCTGCGTCCGCGCTGTTCGAACTTGAAGTGCTTGACCGCATTGGTGACGTAGACCTGCGTCCGGTCGATCCCGGCGGCGTCGATGGCGCGGTCGAAGACCTGGCCGGCGGGGCCGACGAAGGGACGCCCTGCCAGATCCTCCTGATCGCCGGGCTGTTCGCCGACGAACATCAGGCGGGCGTCGACCGGCCCTTCGCCGAATACGGTCTGCGTCGCCGGGCCATAGAGCGGGCACCGCGTGCAACCGGCCGCCTCCCCGCGCAGCGCGTCCCAGGCGGCCCCGGCATTGTCGCCGATGTCGGCATGCGCGGTTTCGATCATGCCGCTCTCCCTCTTTTGTGCGCCGGCCAGCAGATCGGGGATCAGTGCGGTTTCGGGCATGTTCTTCCAATATTTACGCGGCATTTCCTTAGTCATCGCGCCCACCTTCACGCGGGCGGGATTGAAGATCGCGGCGTAATAGGTCTTCCACATTTCCTCCAGCGGATCGCCGTCGGGCGCGTCGGTCTTGCGCGCGCCGGGGGCGAAGGCGAGCGCTTCGCCGTCCCAATGAACCGAGAGTTCGGGCGTCAGGATCGACCAATGCATGGTTGCGAAGCGGCGTGCGAAGAAGTCCGCATTGATCCGGACGATATGATTGTCCGGTTCGAACCATGCGACGTAGCGCGTTTCACCGCCATCGACCGGCAGTTCGCGGAAGCGGACGAAGGCGCGCATCTTGTGCATGTCGCGCCGGACGTCCTTGGCCATATGTTCGATGCGCTGGACGAGTGGATCGGCCTGGTCGTCCAGCAGTCGCGGCTGCGCGCGGAGCCGGACGAGCAGCGTGTAGAGCAGCGCGAACCGTTCGGGATCGCGGTGGCAGAGCGCGGTGCGGGCGAGATCGACGAACGGGCGGGGTACGGAAAAGGCGCCGCGGGCGGCATCGGGCGATGCCTCGTCCCCGAACAGGTCGGCCGGGCGTTCGCCGACCTGCCAGACGACGTCGTGCGGCGGCACCTGCGCCAGGGCGAGCGTGCGGGCGGCCGCACGCCAGCCGTCGAAATCATCCTCGGCAGACAGGGTCGCGACACGCATGACGACCAAGACGCACGAAAGCGCCGCGGGTTGCCGCGACCCGGCCGGCAAGCGTCGGAAGCGGATGCCGATCCCGCGGAGAACCGATGCCGATCGATGCTGAAGTCGGACCGGAACAGCGATCCGTCCGACCCACGTTCGGGGATAGTCGCCGTTCAGTTGGACGCTGGCTAATATGGCCCGAACCCGGCAGCCGGCCGGATGCCGTCGTTATTGGTCCGCGCGGGTTCGGGCTGGCGACGCAGGTGATGACACCGGCGCGCACGCTGAAGCATTCCGCATCGTGCGACAGGGTTCCAGCCGCCGTGGATTTCCACGCGCGGGCGGCTGGCCGGCGGCATAGTCCCGTGCTGCGGCCGGTGCGGCACCGCGCGAGCGTGCGGTAGGAAAGATGTGCGATTCGGGCATGGGGACCCCGGCTAGGGACGCGGAACTGCCATGTCGGGGGCTGGGTGGAAAAGATGAGGGAAATGGTGAAGTTCGGGTTCCGATGTTGCGTTTGGCGGCACAGGATCCCGGCGTCCATACGGATCGAGTGCTTTCCGCCACCTGGACGGGGGCCTAAGCCGCGAAGAGTTCGAGCTGTTCCTTCTTCGGGACGATCTGCGTCTTCAGGTCGGCTCGGTCGGTGAGCGCGATGGGGCTCCAGTCGGCGGCGGCGATGAAGGGGCGGACCTTGGTGATCGACACGGTGAGCCGGCCGACATCGTCGAGCCGGAGCGCACGCCAGCGCCGGCTTGCGATGATCGCGTTGACGGCCTTCACGCCAAGCCCGGGGACGCGGAGCAGCAGTTCGCGCGGGGCGCGGTTGACGTCCACCGGGAAGGTTTCGCGGAACTTGAGCGCCCAGGCGAGCTTGGGGTCGATATCGAGCGGCAGCATGCCGTCCGCCCCGGTTGCGGCGACGACTTCCCTGGGCAGGAAACCGTAGAAGCGCATCAGCCAGTCCGACTGGTACAGCCGATGTTCGCGCATGAGCGGCGGGCGCTTGAGCGGAAGGATGGCGGAGGCGTCGGGGATCGGACTGAACGCGGAATAATAAACGCGGCGCAGGCTGAACCGGTCGTAAAGGGTGGACGCCTTCGTCACGATATCGCCGTCGTTCGCGCTGTCGGCGCCGACGATCATCTGCGTCGACTGGCCGGCCGGCGCGAATTTGGGGGCGGCGCGATACTTCTTGCGCGCGTCGTGGCCGTCCTCGATCGCGGTCTTCATCTCCTTCATCGCGCCGTCGATGCGATCGGCCGACTTCTCCGGCGCGAGCCGCTTCAATCCGCCGACGGTCGGCAGTTCGACGTTGATCGACACGCGATCGGCATGCAGCCCGGCCTGGCGGACCAGTTCGGGATCGGCGTCCGGTATGGTCTTCAGATGGATGTAGCCGCGGAACTGATGATCCTCGCGCAGCGATCGGGCGACCTCGACCAGTTGCTCCATCGTGTAGTTGGGCGTGTTGATGATGCCCGACGAGAGGAACAGACCCTCGATATAGTTGCGGCGGTAGAAGGAGAGCGTGAGGTTCACCACCTCTTCCGCCGAGAAGCGCGCGCGGCGGACGTTCGAACTTTTGCGATTGATGCAATAATGGCAGTCGAAGATGCAGCTGTTGGTCAGCAGGATTTTCAGCAGCGAGATGCACCGGCCGTCGGGTGCATAGGCATGGCAGATGCCCATGCCCTCGGTCGATCCGATCCCCTTCTCCTTGCCGGCGCTGGACCGCTTGGAAGTACCGGACGAGGCGCAGGATGCGTCGTATTTCGCGGCATCGGCGAGGATGGCGAGCTTTCCGCGGGTGTCGAGTTGCGCCATCTGTACCATCTATGTTCTGTGAAGGGCGATGTCCAGATCGCGGTCAGGGGATATTCTTGGCCTCGCGCCGGGCAAGGTCACGTTCGGCGCGGGCCTGCGCCAGGAACTGCTGGAAACAGCCGGTCTGCCCGTTCGATCCGCCGGTGTTGCAACTGCCGGGCAGACCCTGGCGGCTGACATTTTCGAGGTCGAGCGAGCGGGCACCCCAAGCCATTGCGGGCTGGTCGGTCTTGCGCTTGTTGCGCAGCGGTTTCGGCACGCGATAGCGTTCCCCCTCCGGCACGCGGGCGCAGACGATGATTTCCTCCCCCGTGCTGCGCGGGCAGGGATCCTTGCCGTAGACGGTCAATTGCGAAATCCGTTCGGGCGGCGTGCCGCTGACTTTCGGCATGTCCTGCGCCGAAGCGGGGACAGCCGTGGTCGCCGCCAGCAGCAGCCAGAGCAGAGCGGGCGTCTTCATCGATCTTCTCCGATATGAACCACCGGATCAGGCGCGCAACCGGCTGAGCGCAGGATGAACGTCATGCGTCCGTGGCGTCGAGCTTCAACAGCGCATCGCGCGCCGCGTTCTGTAGCACCTCCGCCGTGGTCGGGTGGTAGTAGGCCTGATCCGCCAGTTCGTGGAGGGTGAGGCCGGACGCGATGCCGTGTGCCACGAGATGGGCGACATGTTCGGCATCCGGGCCGACGATGGTGGCCCCCAGCACGCCGCCGTCATGATCGGCATAGAGCCGCACCAAGCCATCGCTGCGTGCCTCGACATGGACGCGCCCATTGTCGCCGAAGCTGGCCGTGCCGGTGACGCCATCGTCCGGCAGTTCGTCATATTCGACGCCGACGACGGCGATCTGCGGGTCGGTAAAGGTGATGGCGAGTAGCGGAAGGATGGGATCGCGGCGCAGGTCGTCCGGTCGGGCAGCGTTGTGCCCGGCCAGTCGGCCGGATCGGGCCGCCTCGTGCAGGACCGGACGACAGGCGCGCGCGTCGCCGGCGATGAAGACCATCGAATCGCCACAGCGGCCGGTGGCGGCGGCGAAATGCGGGGTGCCATGGTCGTCGCGGTCGAGCCCGCTGGCGTCCAGGCCCAGCATGTCGAGCGCCGGGGGGCGGCCGGCGGCGGCAAGGACGAGTTCGAAGCTGTCCTCGCCCGCCGCATCGCCGTCCCACGCCAGCCGGACGCCGCCGTCAACGGGTTCGGCGGCGGTCAGGTCCGCACCCAGATGGATCGTGAAGTCCTGCGCCAGTCGGTCGCGCGCCACCCGTTCGGCGTCGGGATCGGCGATGCCAGCGATCCCGTCCGATTTGTCGATCACGGTCACGCGCGTCCCCAGGCGCGCGAAGGCGGCGGCCAGTTCCAGTCCGATCGCCCCCGCGCCCAGCACGGCAAGTGTCGCCGGCAGAGTCGCGATTTCGAAGATCGTGTCGCTGGTGCGGACGCGGTCGGCCACGGCATCCAGTATGTCGGGAAGCTTCGGCGCGGACCCGGCGGCGATGACGATCGCGCGCGGTGCGATCTCCGGCCCGCCGTCGACCGAGAGCCGGTCGGGCGCGGTGAAGCGCGCGCGGCCGCGGATGTAGCGATCGGCCGGGATCGCGGCGACGTCTTCCATGACGGACGCCACGAAATAGTCGCGCTCGCGGCGCACCCGGTCCATCACCGCGGGTCCATCCACGCCGACCGTACCGACCGACACGCCGAACGATGCCGCCTGGCGCGCATGGTGGATGCTGGCGGCCGCCGCAATGAGCGCCTTGGACGGCATGCACCCGACGCGGGCGCAGGTGGTGCCATCCGGTCCAGCCTCGATCACCACGGCGTGCGCACCCGTCGCGGCAGCCGCCTTGTAGGCCGCCAGCCCGGCGGAGCCGGCCCCGATGATGGCGACGTCGCAGTCGATGCGCTGCATTTCACTCTCCCGAATTAGCGACCAACGCCCGAAATCGCCGCTATGTCCCTCTCGGACGCACAGCGAAAGGGTTCACGGCGCGGCAGGGACCGCGGTGTGCCCCGCGAGCAGCGCCAGCGCGCGGGCCAGCACCGGATCGATCCCGGCGCGCAACTGGGCCAGCGACTGGACGACGGGGAAGGCGGGGACGAGCCCGCGCCCTTCCAGCCGGACGTCGTTGGCGGTGCGGATGTCGAACACCGCCACCCACAATTCTCCGCCGTCGGGCAACAGCGTGCGCGCGGCCCCGGTTACGGCACCGGCGGTGGTGCCGCCGACGACGACACCGCGCCCGCTGTCCTGCACCAGCGCGGCCAGGATTTCGGCACCGCTGGCGCTGCGCGGCCCGACGAGCACGGCGAGCGGACCGGCAAAGCTGCGGCGGCCGGCCCCAACGATCGGCACGGCCAGCGTGCGGCCGCGCGCGACGCGGTTCAGCAGCGTGCGTTTCCGATCGAACAGCAGCCCCGCGACGCGCGCGACGGACAGCGCCTCGCCCCCTTCATTCTCGCGCAGGTCCAGGATCAGCGCGGCGGGGGGATCGGCGGCGATCTCGTCCACCATCCAGCGATCCTCGCCACCCGCGAAGACGTCGAAGGCGAGCAGCAGGACGTCGTGCCCCAAGCGCGTGGCCCGGCGGGCCGGTTCGGGCGGCAGCAGCGTGCTGACCAGATCCAGCGTGCGAGGCCGGTCCGCCAGGTCGCGAAAGGCGAAGCGCGCCCGTTGCCCGGCGCGGGGGTGCCAGTCGTCGTCGACCGGGCGGCCGTCCACGCTGTCGATCAGCCAGCCGGGCCGGACACCGGCCGCCGCCGCAGGACCGTCCGCGCGGACCGCCAGCACGCGCCAGACGCCGTCCGTGGGCCAGGCGGACAGCCCGAACTGCGCGCTGTCCGCGCCGGCGTCCGCATCGGCATCGCGGCGGACGGCACCGGGTGTGCGGATGTAGACGTGGCTGTCGCCGACCGTGGCAAGCATGGCGGAGAGGATGCGGTAGAGCGCGGTTTCGTCCGGGGCGGCGATCGCTTGCGGGCGGTAGCGGGCGTAGGCGGTGTTCCAGGCTTCGCCCAGCCGGGCGCGGTCCCAGTAGCGGCGGTCGACCTCGTCCCAGACGCGGTCGAACAGGCGGGCGTTTGCGTCTGCAACGGCCGCCGGTGCCGCCGCGGCGAGCGACAGGCCGGCGATCAGCGCCAGCAGCGCGCGACGCGTGGTGGGCGCGATCAGGGGGCCGTGCATCGCAGCGTCAGGCGGCGGGTGCGGGTTTCAAACCGGATGTCCGGGCAGGCATCGAGCAGGTCGCGGCCCAGCGTGACCGCCGATATCGCGCGTTGCGGCGGCGGGGTGCGGGCGGTGACGCGGATGTCGCCAGCTACGATATCGGGGGCGGAATCGACGCCGGGAACCGGGGGCAGCGCGTTGTCGCCCCGGAAATCCGCGGTACGGACCTGCGCCCGGGCGATCGTGAAGCCGGCGATCGCCACCGGCCGGTCGAGCAGCATGGTGCGGACCGGGCGGGGGATGCCGAAGGCGCGCGTTTCGGTGCCGGTCTCCGCGGTGAAGCGGCCCGCGCCGCCGCGGGCGAGCACGGCGGCCCCCGCACCGGTGGCGAGCGTTGCGGCATGGTTCAGCGTGAAGAGGAGCAGGACCGGGCCGCCGGGGGTGCGGGCGCGGGTGAACAGGCCGAGATCCTCGCTGCGTTCCATGGCGAAGTTGACGGTACGGGTGGGCGTGGTGGCGGCGGGCGAGGTGAAGTGGAGTTCGGCGAAGGGGAGGAGGTCGGGCGCGATTTCGCCGTCGACGTTCGTGCAGCAGGGGCGCGGGTAGCTGGAGGCGGTGACGTCGACCTTGCGGCCGGCGACGATCAGGCGCGCGCGGGCGACGCGGCCGGGAATAGAGATGCGGCCGACTTGGGCGCCGCCGTCGCGTTCGAACTTGAGGGTGGTCAGGCTGGCTGCGGCGTCGGGGTTGAGTTCGACCACGGCGTGCTGGTCCAGGGCCACGCGGAGGCGGAGCGGCACGTTGTCGATCGTGGCGGACACGACCGGGTCGGCGCGGTCGAGCGTCAGCGTGCCGGTGGGGGCGGCGAGCAGGAGGGCGGTCAGCGCGGCGATCATGCGGGCACGATGGTCATGGTCGGCATGACGCTGCGCTGAATACCGTCATCAACGCGGCGGGCCGCCCAGCTCGCGGTTGAGGTAGGCGAGGATCATCGCGGCGCGTTGGGCATCCTCGGTGCGGTCGGCGCCGGCGGCGTGGCCGCCTTCGAGTGCCTCGGAATAATAGAAGCGGTCGCCGAGCTGCTCCAGGCGGGCGGCGAACTTGCGGGCGTGGGCGGGGTGGACGCGGTCGTCCTTGGTCGATGTGTAGATAAAGGGCGCGGGGTAGCGGACGCCGGGCTTCAACTGCTGCAACGGCGAGTAGCGCTGGATGAACGCCCAGTCGGCGGGGACGTCCGGGTCGCCATATTCGCCCATCCACGATGCGCCGGCCAGCAGGTGGGAGTAACGCTGCATGTCGATCAGCGGCGATCCCATCACGACCGCGCCGTAGAGGTCGGGGCGCTGCGTCATGGCGACGCCGACGAGCAGCCCGCCGTTGGAGCGGCCGGACACCGCGATCTTCCGCGGGGCGGACACGCCGGTGCGGATCAGGTCCTCCGCCACGGCGTGGAGATCGTCATAGGCGTTCTGGCGTTTCTCGCGCAGCGCGGCCTGGTGCCAGGCGGGGCCATATTCGCCGCCGCCGCGGATGTTGGCGAGGACATAGGCATTGCCCTGTTCCGCCCAGAACAGCCCGACCGGGCCGGCGCGGTAGGGTTGTTCGGTGAGGTAGGTCGGCGTCTGCGCTGCCTTGAACCCGCCATAAGCGTGGATCAGCGCGGGGACGGGCCCGGTGGCGCCGGCGCGGCGGACGAGGAAATAGGGGATCTTCGTCCCGTCCTTCGACGTGGCGAAGCGTTGCGTGACCGAAAACTGCTTCGCGTCGAAGCGGGCGGGGAGGGCCTGGACGACCGTCGGTCTAGCGCCCGGTGCGATGGCGTAGAGCGTGGGGGGCAGCGTCATGCCCTCCACCGTGGCGAAGGCGAGGTCTTGCGCGCCCGATGCGGTGTCGAGATGGACGGTGGCGTTGGCGGGGAGCGGGAGCGCGGTCTGCGTCCAGCCGGTTGCACCGGGCGTGGCGGGGCGGGTGAGCGCGACGAGCTTGCCCGACACGTCGTCGAGCAGCTTCACCCACAGGACGGACTTGCCGGCGGAGACCTCCTCGATCGCCTGGGCGCGGGTGGGGGCGAGCACCAGTTCGGGCGTGACCGGGCGGCCGGCCAGCACGTCGGCGATGCGGTAGGCGACGAGCGCGCCCTGCGGCTGGGACCCCCACGCGCTGTTCAGCTTGGCGATCAGGCGGCCGTCGATGACGTCCTGGACATCGGCGTCAGCGGGGAGGGGGGAGGGGACGAGCCGGCCGTCGGGCGCGACGTGGCTGAGTTCGGACCGGTAGAAGTCGAGCCCGCGCATGTAGAGCGGCCAGGCGGTGGTGCCGTCGACGATGGTGGTGACGCCGACCCGCACGTCGGTGGCGCGCCCCTCGCCCACCACGGGGGCGGCGGCGAGAGCGGTGCCGCGGACCCAGCGCTTGACGATCCGCGGATAGCCGGAGGTGGTGAGCGTGCCGGCCCCGTAGTCGGTCGCGACGTACAGGCTATCGCCCGGGCCCCAGGCGACGTCGCTCTTGGCGGCGGGCAGCGTGAAGCCGCCGGGGACGAAGCGGCCGGCGGCGAGGTCATATTCGCGCTCCACCCCCGCATCGGTGCCGCCGTCGGCGATTGAGACCATGCAGCGGTCATAGGCGGGCGCGCGGCAGGTGGCGCCGTGCCAGACCCAGCTCTTGCCCTCCGCCCGGCCGAGCGCATCGACGTCGATCAGCGTGCGCCACTGCGGCTTGCCCGCGCGGAACGCCGCGAGTGGCGAGATGCGCCACAGGCCGCGTGGGTTCTTCGCGTCGCGCCACAGGTTGAGGACATTGTCGCCGGCGATCTGCGGCGTCGCGATCTGCGCATCGTCCTGCAAAAGCCCAAGCGCGCGGGCGCGCGTGGCGGCGAACCCCGGCGTCGCCTCCAGCGCGGTCCGCGTCGCCGCATTCCACCCCCGCACCTGCGCCAGCGCCTGCACCCCCTCGACCTGTTCGGTATAGGCCAGCGGATCGGGCGTCGCGGCGAGCAGCAGCAGGGCAAGAGCAATCATGCGGGACCTTTCCGGAGGGAGGGGTCAGCGTATCCTGTGATGGGTGTGGGGGGAAGGTGGGGACTTGATTTCGGTGAGCAGCGTCAACGAAAGCGATGAGCCAAACACTAGGTCCATGTTGATTCTCAAGCCCGAGCGCGCAACGCAACTCTCTTTTCAACCCCGGTCATTCGACAACGCCAATGACACAGTGCTTCGCTCACGCCAAATTCGGCTGCAATACTGGAAACGGACAAGCCGCAACTACGGTCCCGGAGCAGAGCTTGCTCAGGCAGTAGTAATGCTGCCCCAAGCCAATCGGCTTCATCCTCTTGTTCAGGAGAATAATCAGATAAGAGAAGTAGCCCGCTGGGAGACACGGTCACCTCGGCCGGGATGTGCTCAAGGGTAATATGTGCAAGTTCGTGCATAAGCGTTGCAGTTTGCCTGGTTCGCGGATGCGTAGAGTTTAAGACTACAACGTGCGTGCCTTCTTCAAGCAGGGTCATGCCGGACCAGCTATCTGGGTCGGTCCGAAGCAGCTGGGTAGCGTGCTCTAGTTCTAAATCGAGCTCGTCGGCGCCGAACACCATGGCTGAAAGCGTATCAGCAAACTCCCAGGGGCAGAGCCGCGCCATGGGGTCTAGCCCGAGACTGACACGTGCGGATACCGACCGACGTTCCGCTTCCGCCTTGAACCCACGTCTCATTTTATTCCTCGCGCTCCAGCTCCGCACGAGCTCGACGCGCTCTTTGAGCAGCAAGAATTAGCGCGCCAAGAGATGTCGCAGTCTCTTTCGATACCGTCGGCTTCTTACGAAAATGAGCTACTGCACGCCCGGGGCTTGCCACAGAGGCCTCACGTTCCACGCCAAGAAAACGTGCGGGATCTACCTCTAACCAACGGCAAATCTTAGCGAACGTCGCCAAGTCCGGCAGATTGCCATTCTCGACCCTCGATAATGTTGCAGGACTGACCTCCGCGTCAGCCGCCGCCGCTCGGATACCTCGTGTACCCCGCTTACGAATTATCAGTCGGCCCAGTTCCTCAATCGGAAGGGTCATAAAATCTCCAACAACAGCGTTGACTCGAATCCAACGCACCAGTAGCGTCTCTCCAGTAAGACAAGTCGCCTCACGGCTGAAACTGCCTTATGTCTAAGACGGTGAATCAGATGCACGCTTAAGTGTCAAGCGTTCGGTGATTCAGCCAGATATAAAGGAAGCAGAAGATGAGCGGTAAGAACCAGTATGTTGTTCGCAATGGGAATGGTTGGGGCGTTCGTGGGGAGGGTAATTCTCGCCTGACCGCGCGTTGCGAAACCCAGGCCGAGGCTATCGGAATGGGGCGTGAGATCGCCCGCAACCAAGCCGCCGAACTTCGTATCCAGGGCAGTAACGGCCAGTTCCGTGAAAGCTGGAGCTACGGCAACGATCCGTTTCCACCAAAGGGATAAGTGATGAAACTGACCTTTAATGGAAAGAACATCACTTCGTCTGGGCAACTCGGTCGTGAGTTCGAGAAGTCCGTTCGATTGGCTATGGATGCGCAGGTCAAGGCAGCTGCACCTCCTGGAGTAAAGGTTAGAAAGACCTCTCAAGGCTACGTTGCTGAAGGCGACGCGAACGCGATTGAAAAAATGGCTGATCGTCTGGGGAAGTAGCTCTAGCCTTTCTGAATGTCTCTGGGGCGCGATCTATCAGATGGCGCCCTTTTTTTGATGGTTTCCGAATATTGGCTCACGGTTGGGGCTTTGCGCGGACTTGGCTTTGAACGCGGGCGCTGACTGACGGTAACAGGCCTGTGCCTCAACCGACGCTTGCATCCCCACCACACCGTGTCCCAAAACACTCCCATGACAGAACCTCTCTATGCCGGCGTCGAGCTCGGCGGAACGAAGTGTGTGTGTATCCTGGCGGCCGGGCCGGGTCAGGTGGTGGCGACGGAGCGGATCGCGACGGGGGCGCCGGGGGCGACGCTGGGGCGGATCGTGGACGTGCTGCGCGAATGGGACGTGGGGACGCGGGCGCGGGCGCTGGGGGTCGGGAGTTTCGGGCCGTTGGAGCTGGACCCTGACGCTCCGGATTATGGCCATGTCGTGCGGACGCCGAAGCCGGGGTGGTCGGGGGTCGATATCGTCGGGCCGCTGGTCGCCGCGACCGGGCTGCCGGTGATGCTGGACACCGACGTGGCGGGGGCGGCGCTGGCCGAGGGGCGCTGGGGGGCGGCGCGTGGGCTGGCGAGCCACGCCTATGTGACGGTCGGCACGGGGATCGGGGTCGGGATCGTCGTCAATGGCCAGACGGTGCGCGGGCTGGGGCATCCGGAGGCGGGGCATTTGCGGATACCGCGGATGGCGGGCGACGACTGGCCGGGGCACTGCCCCTATCATGGCGATTGCGTGGAGGGGCTGGCGGCGGGGCCGGCGATCGCGGCGCGCAGCGGGCGGGCGGCCGAGCGGCTGTCCCCGGACGATCCGGCGTGGGACGGGGTGGTCCATGCGTTGGCGATGATGCTGCACAATCTGGTGCTGACCACCGCGCCGCAGCGCATCCTGCTGGGCGGGGGCGTGCCGGTGGGGCAGCCGCATCTGATCCCGCGGATCCGCGCCGCGCTGGTCGAGAGCCTCGGCGGTTATGCGCATGCGGAGCGGGTGGCGGGGGACATCGAGCGGTTCGTGTCAGGCCCGGAACTGGGCGCGATGGCGGGGCCGATGGGCGCGATCGCACTGGCGAGGCTGGCAATCGCGGACGTCGCCGCCTAGAGCAGGGGTGCGCGACGACAGGCATGAGGAACGGTACGGCATGGACGATGATTTCCGGCAGGCGGCGCTCGATTATCACCGGTATCCGCAGCCGGGGAAATTGTCGGTCGAACCGACCAAGCGGATGGCGAACCAGCGCGACCTGGCGCTGGCCTATTCCCCCGGCGTCGCCGCGGCGTGCGAGGCGATCGTCGCGGATCCGGACCAGGCACGCGAGCTGACGGCGCGCGGCAACCTGGTCGCGGTGATCTCCAACGGGACCGCGGTGCTGGGGCTGGGCAATATCGGGCCGCTGGCGGGCAAGCCGGTGATGGAGGGCAAGGCCGTCCTGTTCAAGAAATTCGCCGGGCTGGACGTGTTCGACATCGAGGTCGACGCGACCGATCCGGACCATTTCGTCGAGGTGGTGGCCGCGCTGGAGCCGACGTTCGGCGGCATCAACCTTGAGGATATCAAGGCGCCGGAATGCTTTGCGATCGAGGCGAAGCTGCGCGCGCGGATGAACATTCCGGTGTTCCACGACGACCAGCACGGCACCGCGATCGTGGTGGCGGCCGCGGTGCGCAACGCGTTGCTGCTGCAGGGCAAGCGGATCGAGGATGTGCGGCTGGTGACGTCCGGAGCCGGGGCGGCGGCGCTGGCGTGCGTCGACCTGCTCGTCGCGATGGGGATGCGGATCGAGAACGTCACGATCACCGACATCAAGGGCGTGATCTATGCCGATCGCGAAACCGACATGCTGCCCAACATGGCGCGTTATGCGCACCAGACGGATGCGCGCAACCTGGGCGACGTGATCGCGGGGGCGGACATCTTCCTCGGGCTGTCGGCGCCGCGGGTGTTCAAGCCGGAATGGCTGCCGCTGCTGGCGGACAAGCCGCTGATCCTGGCGATGGCGAACCCGGAGCCGGAGATCCTGCCCGAACTGATCGCCGAGCACCGGCCCGATGCGATCGTGGCGACCGGGCGGTCGGATTATCCGAACCAGGTCAACAACGTGCTGTGTTTCCCGTATATCTTCCGCGGGGCGCTGGATTGCGGGGCGACCGCGATCACGCCGGGGATGGAAATCGCGGCGGTCGAGGCGATCGCGGCGCTGGCCCGCGCGGAGCCGGACGAGACGGTGGCGCGCGCCTATGGCGGGCGGTCGCTGCTGTTCGGGCCGGGGCACATCATTCCCGCGCCGTTCGATCCGCGGCTGGCGACGGAGGTTGCGCCCGCAGTGGCGCGGGCGGCGGCGGCGGACGGTGTCGCGACGCGCCCGATCACAGATTTTGAGGCGTATCGCCGCAAACTGCAGGTGTTCACATACCGGTCGAACCAGCTGATGACGCCGGTGTTCGAACGCGCGCGGACCGAGACGAAGCGGATCGTCTATGCCGAGGCGGAAGACGAGCGGATCCTGCGCGCGGCGCAGATCGTGGTGGACGAGCGGCTGGCCAAGCCGGTGCTGGTCGGCCGACGCGAGGTGATCGAAGCACGGATCGCGGCGCTGGGCCTGCGCATCCGGAGCGGCGAGGATGTCGAGATCGTGGATCCGGCGCTGGATCACGAACTGTTCGCGCCGCTGGTCCCGCAATATCAGGCACTGGTCGATCGCAAGGGCGTGACGCCGGCGGCGGCCGAACGGCGCCTACGCAACCGGCCGGCGGTGGCGGCGGCGATGCTGCTGAAGACGGGCCATGTCGAAGCCGCGCTGTGCGGGGGCAGCGCGGACTGGTGGCAGCAGACCGCCTATGTCCTGCCGATCATCCCGCGGCGGGCGGAGGTGACGCGCGTGTCGGCGATGACCGCGCTGATCGTGGGAGAACGCACGCTGTTCTTCTGCGACACGCACATGAACGTCGACCCGAGTTGCGAGGAAGTCGCCGAGATGGCGGTGCTGGCCGCGCGCGCGGTGCGCGGGTTCGGCATCGTGCCGAAGGGTGCGCTGCTGTCGCACAGCAATTTCGGGGCATCCAACACGCGCCAGCCGCGCAAGATGCGTGAGGCGCTGAAGCTGATCCGCGCGATGGACCCGGAGCTGGAAATCGACGGCGAGATGCACGCCGACGCGGCGCTGAGCGCGCCGTTGCGCGAACGCATCGTCGGGTCGAGCGCGTTGCAGGACAGCGCCAACCTGTTGATCTTCCCGACGCTGGATGCGGCCAATATCTCGATGACGCTGCTGGCCGCGTCGGCCGAGGGGCTGGTGGTCGGGCCGATGCTGCTCGGCATGTCGAAGCCGATCCACGTCCTGACCTCTGCGGCGACCGCGCGGACGGTGGTGAACATGACCGCGCTGGCAGTGGCGGCGGGTTAGGAATCTTGCCGGGAAGCGAGATGGCTCCCGGTTGAGCCCTCCCAAGCGCAGTCGAGACGGCCCTAGCGCCCCCCGGCCGCGCGCGGCGGAAGGTGCCGACTTCGCCAGGCGTGGTCGGCCCGTCCGCTTCGGTCGCGCCATCCCGGCGAAAGCCGGGTGCTTGCTACGGCGGAGAGTTCACCCCCGGCCCAAGCGAGATCCCGGCCTGCGCCGGGATGACGGGACGCCGACGCATGCCGGTGGTCGTCATCACTATGGCAGAGGCCGGGTCCGGCGGAGTGATGATGGATCCTGACTTCCGTCGGGATGACGGTCGTGTTGGCTGGCGGGTCGTCGTCGTTGCGATGATGGCAGTTCGCGAGCCCGCGTCCGGGCGAAATCCAGGTCTAGATCTAGTTCCCGAGCTTCGCGCAGGCCTCGGTATTGCCGGCCTTGCAGGCTTCGGCGGTCTTGGCTTTCCAGGCGGCGACGCGGGCGGCGTAGTCGGCTTCGCTTTCCTCGGCGATGCGCTGGACCTCGAGCGTCTCCTGATTCCGGACGGCGACGGCGCCCTTGTACTGCGCGGCCTGCGCGGCGCGGTTGGCGGCCTGGGCCCGGAGTTCGGCCAGGATCTTCGCGTTCAGGGTGAGCGTCGTTTCAGCACCAGGCAACGGCACGGGCGCGGCATCCGTGGTCTGGGCGGCAAGCGGAGTGGCCAAGGCCAACAGTGGGAGGATCAGGGCGCGCATTTCGGGTCTCCAGAACGATCTTCGATGGCCAACGCAGGACAGGCCGGAAACGTTCGATCAGGCATAGGGTGGCACGTGGAACCCGGCGGGGCTGGTCGTGAAGATCTCGCACCCGTCGTCGGTGATGCCTATCGAATGTTCGAACTGCGCGGACAGCGAGCGGTCGCGCGTGACCGCCGTCCAGCCGTCGTCCAGCACCTTCACGTCGCCGCGGCCGATGTTGATCATGGGTTCGATCGTGAAGATCATGCCGGGTTTCAGTTCCGGCCCGGTGCCGGGGCGGCCCATGTGGACGACCTCCGGCACGTCGTGGAACACGCGGCCGACGCCGTGGCCGCAGAAATCGCGGACGATGCCGTAGCGATGCTTTTCGGCATGGACCTGTATGGCATGGCCGACGTCGCCCATGGTCGCGCCCGGCCGCGCGGCGGCGATGCCGAGCATGAGGCATTCATAGGTGACCTCCACCAGCCGCCGCGCCTTCACCGACGCATCGCCGACGAGGTACATGCGGCTGCTGTCGCCGTGCCAGCCGTCGAGCAGCGGCGTGACGTCGACATTGATGATGTCGCCGTCCTTCAGCGTCTTCGGCCCCGGAATACCGTGGCAGACGACGTGGTTGATCGAGATGCAGCTGCTGTGCGTATAACCGCGATAGCCGAGCGTGGCCGGCACCGCGCCCGCGGCCCGGCACATGTCGGCCACGATCCGGTCGAGCGCGGCGGTGGTGACGCCGGGCACGACATGCGGCACCAGCGCGTCCAGGATTTCCGCCGCCAGCCGACCGGCGCGGCGCATGCCGGCAAATCCGTCGGCATCGTACAGCTTGATCGCGCCGTCGCGGATGACCGGGTCGGCAGCAGTGATGACCTGATATTCGTTCATGCCGGCGATATAGCGCGCCGTTCGCCGCTTTGCGAGCATGACCGAACCGGCTATGGCGCGACGCATGACCGATACACGCATCTGGACGGCCGCCCTCCTCGTCATCGGGGATGAAATCCTGTCCGGCCGGACGCAGGACAAGAACGTCGCGCAGGTGGCGTTGTGGCTGAACCTGCAGGGCATCCGGCTGGTCGAGGTGCGGGTGGTGCCCGACGTGGAGGCGGTGATCGTGGAGGCGGTCCGCGCGCTGACCGCGAAGGCGGACTATCTGTTCACCACCGGCGGGATCGGGCCGACGCATGACGACATCACGGTCGACGCGATCGCGGTAGCGCTGGGCGTGCCGGTGGTTGTGCATCCCCACGCGCGTGCCGTGCTGGAGGACTATTACGCCACGCGCGGCGGGCTGAACCCTGCGCGGCTGCGGATGGCGCGGGTGCCGGAGGGGGCGGACCTGATCGAGAACCGCATGTCGGGCGCGCCGGGCATCCGGCACGGCAATATCTTCATCATGGCGGGCGTGCCGCATATCGCCGGCCTGATGCTGGAGGCGCTGTCGGGGCAGCTGGAGGGCGGGCGGCCGCTGCTGTCGCGGACGGTGGGCTGCATGGTGCCGGAAAGCGAGATTGCCGACGCGCTGCGCGAGACGGAGCGCGACCACAAGGCGTGCCAGATCGGCAGTTACCCCTTCTTCCGCGACGGGCGGGTGGGCGCGAACTTCGTCGTGCGATCAACGGAGCAGGACGCGCTGGACGCATGCGCCGAGGACCTGGTCGCGCGGCTGGCGGAACTGGGCCATGTCGCGACCGACGGGGGGATCTGAAGATATTCAGGGGCAAGATCGATCGGCGCTGACGACCGGAATGATGATCCGATTGGATCGTGATTGGCGTTGGCCTTTACCCTGAAGGGGAAGGGCTTTTCCGTTGTTCGGTCGGTCCATTTTTACGGCGTCTTAAGCGTCTTCCGCCATGCCGGATCGTGACATGGGCATGCGAACATCATGACGGCACCGCGGCTGACGACGCCGGGTTTTGCGCTGGGTTCTGCCGAGACGGGCAAGGCGTCCGTGCGGGCGGCGATCGCGCATGCAGCCGAGCGGACCGGTGTGGCGTTCGATTATCTGCTGCAACAGGCAAAGACCGAGAGCGGACTGAACCCCAATGCGCAGGCAGGCACGTCGTCGGCGGCGGGGCTGTACCAGTTTATCGACCAGAGCTGGCTGGGCGTGCTGAAGACGCATGGGACCGAGCATGGCTATGGCTGGGCGGCGAACGCGATCCAGCGGAGCGGCGGGCGCTGGACGGTGGACCCGGCGGCGCGGGCGCAGGTGTTCGCGCTGCGCAAGGATCCGCAGGCGGCCGCGCTGATGGCGGGCGAGTTCGCCAGCGACAATGCGGCCGGGCTGTCGAAGGTGCTGGGCCGCGTGCCGGGCAAGGCCGATTTGTATTTCGCGCATTTCCTGGGGTTGCAGGGGGCGAGCCGGTTCCTGAAGGCGGCCGACAGCTATCCCGATGCCAGCGCCGCGTCGGTATTCCCGCGCGAGGCGGGCGCCAATCGCGGCATATTCTACCGCAAGTCGGGCGAGCCGCGGAGCCTGGCGCAGGTGTACCAGCTGATGGCGCGCAAGATCGAGGGCGCGGGCGGGGGCGGGGGCGGGCCGGGGATCGGCGACGGGACGCCGGACAATCCGGTGCGGATGGCGACCTATGCGCCGGGTGCGGGGGTCGGGATCGGCGCCGGCGAGACGGTGACCGCGATGCGGCGGGTGGACGTGCCGGCATCGACCGCGGCCGGTAGGCAGGTGCCTGCTATGTCCGGGGCGGAGACGATGCTGGCGCTGGGCGGGCAGGCGGCGCAGCAGCGCATGAACATGATGCGGCCCGATCCGAAGTTTGCGATGCTGGCCTATATGCTGGTTTCGACGACGCCGCTGGATGGGGACGGCGACGGGGAGCGCGGGGGCGGGTTCGTCTGAGGACGGGGGCGATCGGCCTGACCCGGGAGGTGCCGGTCCGGCGGCCGGTGTCCGGTGACGGGGCGATGACAGGGCGGCGTGCAGGTCCTATCTTGCGGCCATGAACCGGCCCCATCCCGCATGATCCCGGCGAGCCTGCGCGGGCGGCGGTGGTTTCGGAGCGCGGACGACGATTGGGTGCCGCAGCCGCATGAGCGGTCGCCGATCCCCGGGTCGCCCGCCAGCCCGGCGCACCCGATGTCGCGGCGGCTGGGCTTTGCTGCAATATCGGCGCTGGTCGGCATTACCGGTGGGCTGGGCAACGGGATCGTCACCGCCAACCTGCCGAGCCTGCAGGGGGAACTGGGGCTGTACCCGGCGGAGGCGGCGTGGCTGCCGACCGTCTATGTCATGACCAACGTGGTCAGCGGGCTGTTGCTGGTGAAGTTCCGACAGCAATATGGCCTGCGGCTGTTCGTGCAGATCTTCCTCGTCGGCTATGTGCTGGCCACCGCGGGGCATCTGGCGGCGCATAGTTTCGCGTCGGCCATCGTGGTGCGCGCGTTCAGCGGGATCGCGGCGGCGTCGCTGTCGACGCTGGGGCTGCTCTACATGATGCAGGCGTTCAAGCCGGAATGGCGGCTGAAGGGTATTGTGTTCGCGGTCGGCATCCCGCAACTGGCGGTGCCGCTGGCCCGGCTGTTCCCGTCCGACCTGCTGGAGGCGGGGCAGTGGCAGACATTCTACGTGTTCGAACTCGGCCTGGCGCTGCTGTCGCTGGCGGCGGTGCGGTGGTTGCCGCTGCCGCCGGGCGAACGGTTCAAGGCGTTCGAGAAACAGGATTTCCTGACGTTCGCGCTGGTCGCGCCGGGGCTGGCGCTGCTGGTCGCGGTGCTGGGGCTGGGGCGCGTGCTGTGGTGGTTCCAGACGCCGTGGCTGGGCTATGCGCTCTGTGCGGCGATCGTGCTGCTGACGGTCGGGTTTTCGATCGAGCACCGGCGGGCGAACCCGCTGCTCAACACGCGCTGGCTGGGCAGCGGCGACATTTTGCGGTTCGCGCTGGTCGCCATCCTGACGCGCGTCGTGCTGGCCGAACAGACGACGGGGGCGGTCGGGCTGCTGACCACGCTGGGGCTGGGCAACGAACAGATGCGCGGGCTGTTCGTCGTGATCCTGATCGCCAGCATCGCGGGGATGGTGGTGGGGGCGGTGACGCTGAACCCGAATTTCCTGGGCAAGCCGATCCTGATCGCGCTGGGGCTGATCGCGCTGGGGGCGTTCATGGACATGGGCGCGACCAACCTGACGCGCCCGCCGCAAATGTATGCGAGCCAGGCGATCCTGGGGTTTGCCGCGCTGCTGTTCATCGGGCCGGCGCTGCTGGTCGGGCTGACCCGCGCGCTGATGGCCGGACCATCGCATTTCGTGAGTTTTTCGGTGCTGTTCAGCGTGACGCAGAGCATGGGCGGGCTGATCGGTGCGGCGCTGATCGGCACGTTCCAGACGGTGCAGACGCGGGTCCATCTGGTCCGGCTGGGCAATCAGGTGTCGCTGGCCGACCCGATCGTGGCGGCGCGGGTGAATGCGGGCGGGGCGGGGCTGGGGCGCGTGATCGGCGATGCGACACTGCGGCAGGCGGAAGGCGTCGCGCTGATCGGGCAGTCGCTGACGCGCGAGGCCAATATCCTGGCCTACGACGATGTGTTCCGATTGATCGGGGTCATCGCGCTGGCGACCATGCTATGGGCGTCGATCCACATCACCCGCATCCAGCGTGCCCGCCGCCGGGCCGCGCTGGCCGCCACGAGTTGAACCATGGCCGACGCAGACCCCGAAACCCAGCCCGTCGCACCCGGTGCGGCCCCCGTCGCCGGACCTGCTATGGTCGCACCGCGCGGGTGGCGGCCGCCGGTCAAGAGCCTAGGCAGCCTGTTGCTGATCGCGCTGCTGGTGGCGGGCGGGATCGCGGCGATCCTGTATGCGTGGCGGCTGCCGCCGTTCACGTCCGACATCCAGGCGACCGAGAATGCCTATGTGCGGGGCCAGGTTACCGTCGTCAGCCCGCAGGTGGCGGGATATCTGGTCGCGGTGCCGGTGCAGGATTTCCAGCATGTGACGCGCGGGCAGATGCTGGTGCGGATCGACGACCGCATCTACCGCCAGCGCGTGGAACAGGCGCAGGCGACTGTGGCCGCGCAGCAGGCGACGCTGGACAACAGCGCGCAACAGCGCCGGTCGCGGGAGGCGGCGGTGGAGTCACAGGATGCGGCGGTGGCGGGCGCGCGGGCGCAACTGGTGCGGGCGCAGGCCGACATGGCGCGCGTCGAGGATCTGGCGAGCGACGGATCGGTGTCTCTGCGCGAACGCGACCAGACCCGCGCGGCGTTGTTGCAGGCCGAGGCGGCGGTCCAGCAGGCCGAGGCCGCCCGCGCGATCGGCCAGCAGGATGTGCGATCGGTGGCGGTGGGCCGCGGCGGGCTGGCCGCGGCGGTCGAGGGGGCGGACGCGGCGCTGAACTTGGCGCGGATCGACCTGGCCAACACGATCATCCGCGCGCCGCAGGCGGGGACGCTGAGCGAGGTCGGCGGACGCGTGGGGCAATATGTGACGGCGGGGACGCAGTTGATGTTCCTGGTGCCCGAACAGATGTGGGTGATCGCCAATTTCAAGGAAGCGCAGACTGCGAAGATGGCGGCGGGGCAGCGCGCGAGCTTTGCGGTCGATGCGCTGGGCGGCGCGAAGCTGACGGGGCGGGTGCAGAATCTGTCGCCGGCGGCGGGCAGCGAGTTCAGCATCATCCGCACCGACACCGCGACCGGCAATTTCGTTAAGGTGCCGCAGCGGATCGCGGTCCGAATCGCGATCGATCCGGGACAGGCGCTGGCGCGCCGATTGCGGCCGGGGATGTCGGTCGAAGCGCGCGTGGATACGGGGCGGTGAGGGTAATTCTGCCCCCTCGCCCCTGCGGGGAGAGGGCTGGGGAGAGAGGGGAGGTCAGCGCGGAGCGTCGGGCGTTTCACCTGGCGTCATCCCCTCTCCCAACCCTCTCCCCCGGGGGGAGAGGGCTTGCGGGCATCGTGGTCGCACTCCTCATCGCCGGTTGTGCGGGGCCTCGGCCCGCAGCGCCGCCCCAAGCCGCAGTGACTGCGCCAGCCGGGTGGCGGACGCAGTTTGCCGCCACGACGGCGGTTCGAGCGGACTGGTGGCGCGGGTTCGGGGATCCGGTGCTGACCGGCCTGGTCGAGACGGCGCTGGTCAACAATACCGACCTGGCCGTGGCGGCGACGCGGATCGCCGAGGCGCGGGCGAACCAGCGGCTGGCGCGCGCGGCGTTGTCGCCCAGCCTGAACGGCAGCGCAAGCGTGGCCGAACAGCGGACGCTGACGGCGCTGGGGACCGGTATCGACGGGCTGGTCGGGCAGCCGGGGGTGCAGGTGGCGTATGAGGTGGACCTGTTCGGACGGCTGGCGACGCTGAGCCGTGCGGCGCGGGCGGATCTGCTCGCGGCGCAAGCATCGCGCGACACGACCGCGCTGTCGGTCGCCGCGACGACGGCGAACGGATATATCACGCTGCGCGCGCTGGATGCGCGGTTGCAGACGACGCGGGAAACGCTGGTCGCGCGGGACGAGGCGTTGCGGCTGGCGCAGCGGCGCGCGCTGACGGGCTATACGTCGCTGCTGGAACTGCGGCAGGCGGAGGCGGAATATCAGGCGGCGGCGCAACTGGTGCCGCAGGTCGAATTATCGATCAGTCGGCAGGAGAATGCGCTGTCGGTGCTGACCGGCGGCGTGCCGGGGCCGATCGCGCGGGGCCGCACGCTGGCGCAGTTGATGCCGCCGGCGATTCCGTCCGAACTGCCGTCCGAACTGCTGCGGCGGCGGCCGGATATTGCGGCGGCGGAATATCGGCTGGTGTCGGCGGACCTTAACCTGTCGGCGGCGCGCGCCCTGTTCCTGCCGCGCCTGAACCTGGCGGGGTCGGCCGGCCTCGCGCTGTCGTCGCTGATCGCGGCGCCGGTGACGCTGTTCTCGGTCGGCGGCAGCGTGCTGGGGCCGATCTTCGACGGCGGGCGCGTGCGTGCCGGGGCGGAGGGGGCCGCGGCGCGGCGCGATGCGGCGGCGTTCGCCTATCGCGGGACGGCGCTGACCGCGTTCCGCGAGGTGGACGACAGCCTGGCGGGCGTGCGCCGATCGGGCGAGCAGGCGGACGCGGTGGGGTTGCAGCGGCAGGCGCTGGCGCAGGCATTGCGGCTGGCGACGAACCGGTATCGCGCGGGATATGCGAGTTATATCGAGCAGCTGGACGCGCAACGCGGCTTGCTGACCGCGGATCTGACGCTGATCCAGGCGCGGACCGACCGGCTGACGTCGGTGGTGACGCTGTACCAGGCGCTGGGCGGCGGCTGGGGGCAGTAGGTTCGAGAGCAGAGCGCGACCCGTTGGGGGCCAGACCTGCGCCCCGACCCCGTTTGGTTCGAGCCTGTCGAGAACACCGCGCAGGGTTCTCGACAGGCTCGAACCAAACGGATCAGTGATCGAATCCGTTTAAGCGGGGTGTGCGGAAGTCCCACCCATCATCCCGGCTTTCGCTGCGATGATGGGTGGGACAGGTCGGACGGCCGTTACTCCGCGGCTTCCATGACGGCGACGGTTGCGGGGACGTCGTAGGCGTGGCGGGCGGACTGTTCGACGGCGACGGGGAGCGGGTCGTCTTCGCGCAACGGTACGAAGCGGCCGGTCTTGCCGTCGAGGCCGAGGATGTTGCCGGCGTGGATGTCGACGAACCAGCCGTGCAGCGCGATTTCGCCGCGCGCGATGCCGGCCGCGACCGACGGATGGGTGCGCAGGTTGGCAAGCTGCGCCGCGACATTTTCCATCGCGATCGCGCGGACCTTGTCCGCGGCGTTGAGGCCCGGATAGCAGTCCTCCACAATCTGTGCGGCGGCGTGGCCATGCTTTAGCCAGCCAGCGACGATCGGCATCTTGCCCAGCGCATCCGGATTGGCGAGGCCCTTCATCGCGCCGCAATCGCTGTGGCCGCAGACGATGATGTCGCGCACGCCGAGCGCCACGACCGCATATTCGACGGTGGACGAGACGCCGCCGTTATTCTGCGAATGCGGCGGCACGATGTTGCCCGCGTTACGGCAGACGAACAGGTCGCCGGGTTCCGCCTGCATGATATGTTCGGGGACGACGCGGCTGTCCGCGCAGGAAATCATGAGTGCCTTCGGACTCTGTCCGTCCGACGCGAGTTTCGCGTAGAGGCCGCTGCGATTCTTGTATTCGGTCTTCTCGAAGCCGAAGACGCGACCGATCAGCTCGTTCATGGTTCTGCTTCCATCCTGGGTCCGGCGCGCGGGAATGCGATCCGGGTCGGCGGCATGGATGCCGGAGCAACCTTGCTGCGATAGGGATGGTTCGTAAGGAATCGTTGCTAACCGGCGGGCAGCGCGATTTCGGCGCGCAGGCCACCTTCGGGACGGTTGGCGAGGACGAGCGTGCCGCCGGCCCGTGCGACCGCGCGCGCGACGATGGCGAGACCCAGCCCCAGTCCGTCGGTATTGCGCGCGCGGGCGGGATCGAGCCGTTCGAACGGGCGCAGGACGGTTTCAAGTTCGGCGGGCGGGATGCCGGGGCCGTCATCGTCGACGCGGATCAGGATCCGGTCCCCCGCGACGACCAGGCCGATGACGATCGCGTCGCCGTAGTGCAGTGCGTTGTCCACCAGGTTGGCGACCGCGCGCTTGATTTCCAGCGGGCGCAGGTGCGCGTCGAAATGATCGGGGCCGTCATAGGCGGCGTCGCGGCCGCGATCGAGCGCGTCGTCCACCAGCGTGGCGAGCATGACGGCAAGGTCGATCCGCTCGGCCGGTTCCGGATCGCTGTCGCCGCCGAAGAAGGCCAGCAGGGAGGACAGCATCGCTTCCATTTCGGCAAGGTCGCCGTCCATCGCGGTGCGCAGCGCGGGATCGCGGACCGCATCGGTGCGCAGCCGCAGCCGCGCGATCGGCGTGCGCAGATCATGGCCGACGGCGGCCAGCGCCTCCGTCCGATCGTCGATCAGTTGCAGGATGCGGGCCTGCATGTCGTTGAAGGCGTGGATAACCTGCCGCACTTCGCGGCTGCCCTGTTCGGGCAGGGTGGTGGGCGCGCCGTGGCCGATCGCGTCGGCGGCGTTGGCGAGCATCCGCATGGGTCGCAGCGTGACGCGCAGCACGAGGAAGCCGATGCCGATCAGCGCCAGCGCGGGCAGCAGCGCGATGACGATGCGGGTAAAGGCGAGCGTGGTGCCGGTCAGCAGTTCGTCCGTACTGAAATCGATCCAGGTGCCGTCGGGCAGCCGGAGCGCGCCCACGACGACGTTGCTGCGCCCCGGCGATTTCAGGCGGAGGCGCAGGTCCGTGCGCGCCAGCACCGGTTCCCATGCCACGATCTGCAACCGCATTTCGCGCAGTTCGGCGGGCACCGGCGGCGGGGTGGCGCGGGTGGCCCGCCACTGTACGTCGTAGCGATCGGTGGTCAGCCGTTCGGCGATGGCGGGGCGTTGCGCGACGGGGCTGTCCGCCAGCATGCGGCGCGCGATGACGAGATGTTCGGCGACGCGGCGGGCCTCGTCCTCCTGCGCGGACAGCCGGCTGGTCCGTTCGTACAGGAAGGTGCTGGCCCCGAATTCGACCGCGACCGTCAGCAGGACGATCAGGAAGATCTGCCCGAGCAGCCCGAGCGAGGGCCGCGCAAGCCTCATTTCCGTTCGACCACCGCGTTGAACATGTAGCCTGCGCCGCGCACCGTGACGATGGGCGAGGGATCGTCGGCGGTGGACAGCTTGCGGCGCAGCCGGCTGACCAGCACGTCGATGCTGCGGTCCGACGCGTCGGCCAGCCGGGTGCGCGACAGTTCGATCAGCCGTTCGCGCCCGACGACGCGTTGCGGATGATCGAGGAACGAGGACAGCAGGTCGAATTCCGCGCCGGTCAGGTCGACGACCGCGCCGGTGGGAGAGCGCAGTTCGCGGCGCGGGAAATCGACCGTCCAGCCGGCGAATTCCGCGCGGTTCTCGCCCCCTTCGCCGTGGCGGCGGTCCAGCCCGCCGCGGCGCAGGACGGCGCGGACGCGGGCGAGCAGTTCGCGTGTGCCGAACGGTTTGGGCAGATAGTCGTCCGCGCCGAGTTCCAGCCCGATGACGCGGTCGGTCTCGCTGGTCTTCGCGCTGACGAAGATGATCGGCACGTCGCTTTTCTGGCGAATCTGGCGGCACAGGTCGATGCCGCTGGTGCCGGGCAGCATGATGTCAAGCAGGACGAGGTCGACCGGGCCGGCATCGAACGCGATCCACATTTCGGGGGCGGAGGCGGCGGGGCGGACCTGGAACCCGTTTTCGCCGAGTGCGCGGGCGGTGAGCGTGCGCAGGCCGGGGTCGTCCTCCACCAGCAGGATAATGGGCGCTGTCATCGGGTCTGGTTAGGTGGGGGGCGGGGGGCGGTCAATGCCGGGGGCGGCTTGGCCTCTGGTGTGTCCGTGACGGGCGGCTGCGGACGCGTGCGCTGGTCGCATCCCCGCGGAGGCGGGGATCCAGTCTTTTTCTGACGTTGCGTTTGGGACTTAGCTGGGCCCCCGCATCCGCGGGGGACGGTCGCGCGTGTGACAGCGATGTTGGAACGACGGCTGGCGTGCGCCGTTCGGGTTGGGAGTCTCGAGGACCCCTGCCATCGCCATGACAAACGACCTGATGCCCTTGTTGCGCCGCGCGGTTCTGGATTGGGACCGCGTGGACCCCGATACGGAGGGCACGTTTCCCGCGATCAAGATGGCGGCGTTGCGCGGCATGGGCGCGACGACGGCGTTCGCGGACGTGACGCCGGGGGCGCAGACCGCGGCGCTGGCCGAGGCGTTGCGGCTGGTGGGCGGGGCGGACCTGGGGCTGGGGCGCATCTTCGAAGGGCATGTGAATGCCGCGCAGCTGGTCAATGCCTATGGCAACGCGGAACAGCGGACAATGCTGGCGGACGATCTGGCGGCGGGGATGATCTTCGGCGTTTGGGCGACGGGGCCGGTGCCGGAGATGGAGCTGGTGGCCGACGCGCAGAACCAGGGTGGCGGCTGGCGGCTGGTCGGCGCGAAGAGTTTCGCCACCGGGGCGGGGCATCTCGACCGGGTGCTCATCACCGTGCGTGACGGGCAGGGGGCCAAGCGGCTGGTGTTCGTAGACCTGCGCGGGGCGGGCGGGCGCGCGGACCTGAGCGGCTGGACGGTGCGGGGCATGAAGGGGACGGGCAGCGGGGCGTTCGATTTCGACGGGATGCTGGTGCCGGACGCCGCGCTGATCGGCGGTGGCGACGTGTATGAGACGGAGCCGCGGTTCAGCGGTGGAGCGTGGCGTTTCACCGCAGTGCAGCTGGGCGGGGTCGTGGCGTTGCTGCGCCACTATCGTAACCATCTGGTCAGCGCGAAGAAGGACGGCGACGCCATCCAGCGTGCGCGGTTCGGGGTCTGCGTGGTGGCGGTCCGGTCCGCGGCGCTGTGGGTGGACCGCGCGGCGCAGGCGGCGGAACGCGGCGACGCCGACGCGGTGCCGCTGGTGCTGATGACGCGCGGCGTGGTGGAGGAGGCGGGCCTCGCCACGATGGAGGCGGCGGCGCGGGCGGTGGGGACGGCGTCGTTCTTCACGGGCAACCGGATCGACCGGATCACGCGCGACCTGGGGCTGTACCTGCGCCAGCCGGTGCCGGACCAGGCGCGCGACCGCGCGGCGGCGGCGTGGATCGAACGGGATTGCTGGGGCGACGACCGGTGGTGGTAGCGCCGGGGCAGCGCGACTGGGCGCGCCTGGTGCGGCGCGGGCGGACACTGGACGCCGGCGCGCTCACGGCACTCGGGCCGTGGCTGGTGCTGGCCCCGCATCCGGACGACGAGGCGCTGGGCGCGGGCGGCGTG
>NZ_KV887141.1 GCF_001956315.1 Sphingomonas montana
GTCGGGGCCGGCGCGGGCGTATCGACGACGGGCGCGGCGACCGGTGCGGGGGTCGGGGTCGGTGCGGCGGCGACGGGTTCAGCCTTGGGTGCCGCGGCCGAGCGGACCGGCGATGGCCGCGCCTGCAGGCCCAGCCGGTGCGCCTTGCCAATCACGGCGTTGCGGCTGACGCCGCCCAGTTCCTCGGCAATCTGGCTGGCGGTATTGCCGGCTTCCCACAGCTTTCGGAGCTGCTCGATGCGCTCGTCGGTCCAGCCCATGGTCTTTACGCTCCTTGCGGGGGGCCGGGTCCGGCGCTAGGCCGTAGCCCATGACACCGACGACCGAACAGCCGCCCAAGATGACTTTGTCCCCACCGGGCGTGCCCGTGATCCCGTTCGTCAACTGGGGGGGAATGACAGCCCTCTATGTGAAGGAGGTGCGCCGTTTCTTCAAGGTGCAACTGCAGACCATCTGGGCACCGGCGATCACGACGCTGCTGTTCCTGGTGATCTTCACGGTCGCGCTGGGCGGGGGGGAGCGCACCGTGCTGGGCCGTCCGTTCGCGACGTTCGTGGCGCCGGGCCTGATCGTGATGGGCATGATGCAGAATGCGTTTGCCAATGCCAGCTTCTCGCTGCTGGTCGGCAAGATGCAGGGGACGATCGTCGATTATCTGATGCCGCCGCTGTCGACGGGCGAACTGGTCGCCGGACTAGTGGGGGCCGCGGTGACGCGCGCTGTGTTCGTCGGGTTCGCGGTGTGGCTGGCGATGGCGTTCTGGCCGGGGGTGCAGATCGTGCCGCATCATCCGCTGGCGGTGATCTGGTTCGGGCTGCTTGGCGCGTCGATGCTGGGGTTCCTCGGGCTGCTGACGTCGATCTGGGCGGACAAGTTCGATCATGCCGCGGCGGTGACCAATTTCGTGGTGGCGCCGCTGTCGCTGCTGTCGGGGACATTCTATTCGATCGAGAGCCTGCACGGCGTGTTCCAGACGCTGAGCCATCTGAACCCGTTCTTCTATGTCATCTCCGGCTTCCGCTACGGCTTCATCGGGACGACCGATTCGCCGGTGCTGCTCGGCGGACTCGTGCTGCTGGGCGTGAACGTGGCGCTGGGCGCGCTGTGCTACACGCTGATCCGCAAGGGATGGCGGCTGAAGAGCTGAACAAGGCGACGTTCGCCGCCTTTCGCGAACTACAGGCGGATATCATGCCCGCCCTTTCGCAAATCGCGCGTCCGGACCTGATCGTGCCTGACACCGGCCCGCTGTTCCATCTGGCTTGGGCGGATGCGCTCCATCTTCTTCACCAGATCGGCGGGCGGGTCGTGGTGGCCGATATGGTGGCGCTGGAAGCCACTCAGGATCTGTCGAAACCGGGTGCCCGCGCGATCACTGCGTGGATCGATGTCGGTCAGCAGCGGGGTTCCAATGCGCCCGTCCTCGTCGCGCCGACGGGGATCGGCGAACTGTTCCTGAAGGCCCGCAAGTCCGATCCCGACATCAGGCCGAGAAACGCCGGCGAATTGGCGATCCTCGAATGGCTCGGCAGCTACGTCGCTCATAGCGAGCACGCCGGCCAAAGCGTCCTGATCGTTTACGAGAACGGCAAGATCCCGCGCTTCGTCCGGGAAACCGGCCTAGATCTGGACACCGATGTGCTGACCACCCGCGCCTTCCTCGAACTGGCGGAACGGCGGGGTATCGTCTCGAGCGCCGAAGACTATTGGCAGCGCATGGTCGCGAGTGCGCTCACGGCAAACCCCGATATTGCCATCATGATGCAGCGACGGCCGGGCGGAAGTGACAGCTAACGCCCAACTGCGGGCATTGGCGGCTCCGCGCCGTCGGACTATGATCGCCCATGCACCCGTTCCCGCCAGCATCGACGATGAACGCGTTTCACGAAGATGCCGTTTCTCAGGTGTGGCTTGATCCCTACGGCGTTAGGTTCATTTTCGAGAGCGGGAAGCAGATATACGCGGAATCCAGCGTGCTGCACATCGAGCCAAATGGAACTGAGTGGCCATTCGAGTGTGCTGCTCAAGCCGGAGCGCCGGTCGTCTTTCATCGCCTGCTATATAAGCGGATCGTTATCGTTGGGCGCGAAGAACTTAGCCTAACCTTTCGGATGGAAGACGGCTCAACCTTAGTGATCGTGTCCGAGCTTGGCCCATATGAGAGCGGCCACATCATCATGTGCAAAGGTGATTTCACCGTCTTCTGAACGGCAGCTAACTACCTTTCCCGGACATTGGTTACGAAAGCACGCCCGCTCGAACCCGCTTCCACCTACGCCGGCACGACGCTATAGCGATTCGCAGGCGGCCGCGTCATCGGCCGCCTTTTTGCGTTTCCGGAGCCGTTTCCAGTACCGACAGGAGTTGCCGTCATGCCGATCACCCCGCTGATGCCCGTTTACCCGCGGTGCGGCGTGCGACCGGTGCGCGGCGAAGGCTGCTACCTGATCGGCGAGGACGGCCAGCGCTATCTCGATTTCGCCAGCGGCATCGCCGTCAACCTGCTCGGGCATGGCCACCCGCATCTGACCGCCAAGCTGCAGGAGCAGGTCGCGACGCTGATGCACGTGTCCAACCTGTACGGCAGCCCGCAGGGCGAGCAACTGGCGCAGCGGCTGATCGACGTGACGTTCGCGGACACGGTGTTCTTCACCAATTCCGGCGCCGAGGCGGTGGAGTGCGCAATCAAGACCGCGCGGCGGTATCACTTCGTCAACGGCAACCCGGAGCGCACGACGCTCATCACGTTCAAGAACGCGTTCCATGGGCGGACGCTGGGGACGATTTCGGCCACCGACCAGGACAAGATGCGCGGCGGGTTCGAGCCGCTGCTGCCGGGCTTCGCCTATGCGCCGTTCGACGATCTGGCGGCAGCCGAGGCGCTGGTGGACGACACGACCGCGGGTTTCCTGGTCGAGCCGATTCAGGGCGAGGGCGGTATCCGCCCGGCGTCGCGCGCCTTCCTGCACGGCCTGCGCCGGATCTGCGACGAGCGCGGGCTGATGCTGGTGCTGGACGAGGTGCAGTGCGGCGTCGCGCGGACGGGCGCGATGTACGCGCACGAGCTGTACGACGTGAAGCCGGACATCGTGGCGACCGCCAAGGGCATCGGTGGCGGCTTCCCGCTCGGCGCTTGCCTGGCAACCGAAGAGGCCGCCAGGGGCATGGTCGCGGGCACGCACGGATCGACCTATGGCGGCAATCCGCTGGCGATGGCGGCGGGCAATGCGGTGCTGGACGTGATCCTGGAACCCGGTTTCCTGGAACAGGTGCAGGCCAGCGGCGACCGGTTGCGGCAGGCGCTGGAGCAGATGATTCCCAACCATGACGCGCTGTTCGACAGCGTGCGCGGTACGGGGCTGATGCTGGGCCTGAAGATGAAGACCGACAGCCGGCGGTTCGTGGCGTATCTGCGCGACCACCATAATGTGCTGACCGTGGCGGCGGGCGAGAATGTGGTCCGCGTGCTGCCGCCGCTCATCATCGACCAGAGCCATATCGACGCGTTCGTCACGAGCGTATCGGAGGCGGCGCGGCTGTACGTGCCGCCCGCCGACGAATGATCGGTGGCTGATCCGTTCGGTTCGGGCGTGCCCCGAACCGTTCCCATCCGGAACCCGCCACCCGTTTTCGACAGGATCGAACCGAACGGGCGCTGCGTGGAGTGACATATGACCGACCGTAACTTCATCGACCTGGCCGATGCCGGCGCGCACGGAGTCGCCGCGATGCTGGGCGATGCGCTGGACCGCAAGACGGCGCGCGCCGGCTGGTCGAAGGGACGGGTGGATGCGGACGCGCCGCTCGCCGGCTTTACGCTGGCGATGATATTCGAGAAGAATTCGACGCGGACGCGGGTGTCGTTCGACATGGCGATGCGTCAGCTGGGCGGCACGACGATCGTGATGGACGCCGGCACGATGCAGCTGGGCCGCGGGGAAAGCGTGGCCGATACCGCACGGGTGCTGAGCCGCTATGTCGACGCGATCATGATCCGCACCGACGATCATGAAAAGCTGCGCGAAATGGCGAAGCATGCGACTGTGCCGGTCATCAACGGGCTGACCGATTTCAGCCATCCGTGCCAGATCATGGCCGACATGCTGACCGTGCTTGACCGGACCGGGCGGCTGGCGGGGACGGTCTGGGCATGGTTGGGCGACGGCAACAACGTGCTCCATTCGATCGTGGAGGCGGGCAGCCTCATGAAGTTCGAGGTCCGGGCCGCCTGTCCCGAGGGGTATGATCCGTCGCCCGTCGTCGTCGCGGACGCCTGGGCGCGGGGCAGCCGGTTCGCGGTGACCCGCGACGCTCGCGAGGCCGTGGCCGGTGCGGACGTGATCGTCACCGACACCTGGATTTCGATGGGCCAGGAACATGCCGACGAGAAGCTGGCGGCGATGATGCCGTATCAGGTCACGCAGGACCTGATGGCCGCGGCGGCGAAGGATGCGGTGTTCCTGCACTGCCTGCCCGCGCATCGCGGGGAAGAAGTTGTCGACGCGGTGATCGACGGGCCGCAATCGGCGATTTGGGACGAGGCGGAGAACCGGCTGCATGCGCAGAAGTCGGTCCTGCTGTGGTGTTTCGGGCGCCTCTGATTCATTCTGAGCCTCTCTATTTCAAAGGGGGTGGCGTGTGGGCAACAGCGTCTTGCCTGCAGCTTTACCGGCTTGAAGCGGTCAGCTTCATTCCAGCCCTCCCCTGAAGGAGAGGGGCTACGGAGGAACCAAGGGCGCTCGGTCTCTTCTGACGGCCTGGGCGTGGGGGTGGACGGGGCTGGACAGAGAGGCGGGGCTTTAGAAGAACCGCGCGGTTTCCTATCTCGGCGCAAACAGCAGACAGGAACGCATATTTTGGCCAGCACCTATGACGGCCCGACGCCGCCGCCGACCGAGCATCTCGACGAGGCGCTCGGGTTCATGATCCCCGGGCGGCATGCGCGCGGGCGCGTCGTGCGGCTGGGGCCGGCGCTCGACTCCATCCTGAGCCGCCACGCCTATCCGCCGGCGATCGAGCGGGTGCTGGCGGAGGCGCTGACGCTGACGGCGCTGCTGGGATCGTTGTTGAAGGATGCCGAGGGGCAGCTGACCGTGCAGGCGCAGACGGAGGGCGGGGTCATCGACCTGCTGGTCTGCGATTACCGGGCGGGCGTGATGCGCGGCTATGTCCGCCACGACGGCGAACGGCTGGCCGAGATGCCGGTCGATCCGTCGCTGTTCGCGCTGTTCGGCCCGGGCTATCTGGCGATCACGTTCGATCAGGTGACGTCGGGCGAACGCTACCAGGGGATCGTGCCGCTGGAAGGGGCGTCGATCGCGGAGGCGGCGGAACGCTATTTCGCGCAGTCCGAGCAGATACCGAGTCTCGTGCGGCTGGGCATCGTCGGCAATGCGCGCGACGGGCATGTCGCGGGCGGGCTGATGATCCAGCATCTGCCCGAAGGGGAGGAAGGCCGCGACCGCATTCACACCCGACTGGACCATCCGGAATGGGACCATATCGCCACACTGGCCGCGACGCTGAAGCCGGAGGAACTGTCCGACCCAGCGCTGCCGCTGTCCGACATCATCTGGCGGCTGTTCCACGAGGAAGAGGAGGTCCGCGTCCTGCCACCCGCGACGCTGACGCGGGGTTGCCGCTGCAACCCAGAACATTTCCGGGAAGTGCTGGCCCGTTTTCCGGAGGACGACCGCATCGGAATGGCCGACGCGGACGGCGTGATCGAGGTGGCGTGCGAATTCTGTTCCAGCAAGTACGGGATCACGCTGGCAAGCCTGGCGGCGGTCGAGGGCGACACCGCGGCGTGATCTACTCGCGCGGTTCGTCGTACAGGCGGCTTGTGACGACGGACATTGCCTCCATGATCCCGGATCGGGTCCGGCATGACGGGTGACGGGACTGATCTGGTCTATTTTACGATCGACCGGGTTGCCGTTCACCGCACGTAAAGCGGTGACGTCATAGGTAGTGCGTGTCGTGTCGGGCACGACTCCCTAAGACGGTCAGATCTGGCCGGCCTGGGCCGCCTCCCAACCGGGGCGGCCCTTTCTTATTGCGCCGGCCGGCGCACGGTAATAGCGCGGCGCGCATGGAAAACAGCATGACTGAAACAGGCGCGGCCGTGGTGCTGCTGTCCGGCGGACTCGATTCGATGGTGGTGGCCGGCCTGGTCCGTGAACGCGGGCACCGGCTCTTCGCACTGACGATCGACTATAATCAGCGGCATCGGATCGAGTTGGACGCGGCGGCGCGGGTGGCGGCGGCGCTGGGGGCGGAACGGCATGTCGTGCTGTCGATCGACCTGACGCAGTTCGGTGGATCCGCGCTGACCGCCGATATTGCTGTGCCCAAGGATGGCGTGCAACCGGGCATTCCGGTCACCTATGTGCCCGCGCGCAACACGATCTTCCTGTCGCTGGCGCTCGGCTGGGCGGAGGCGGTGGGGGCACGCGACCTGTTCGTCGGGATCAACGCGCTGGACTATTCGGGCTATCCCGATTGCCGGCCGGAATTCGTCGATGCGTTCGAGGCGATGGCCAATGTCGCGACCAAGGCGGGTGTCGAGGGCGACCGGTTCCACGTCCACGCCCCGCTGCTGGCGCTGGGCAAGGCGGATATCGCGCGCGAGGCCGACCGGCTGGGGCTGGACGCCGGGATGAGCTGGTCCTGTTACGATCCCACGGCGGACGGGCGGCATTGCGGGGCGTGCGACAGCTGCCGTCTGCGATCGAAGGGGTTTGCCGACGCCGGCCTGCCCGATCCGACCCGCTACGCCGGATCGCCGGCATGAGCGGCTATGCCGTCAAGGAGATGTTCCTGACGTTGCAGGGTGAGGGGATGCAGGCGGGCCGTCGTGCGGTATTCCTGCGCTTTGCGGGCTGCAACCTGTGGACGGGCCGCGAACAGGATCGGCACAAGGCGGAATGCCAGTTCTGCGATACCGATTTCGTCGGCACGGACGGCGACGGCGGGGGCAAGTTTCCGGATGCCGCGACGCTGGCCGCCGCGGCGCGGAAATTCTGGGATACGTGGATGGAGGATCCGGTCGATCAGGCGTTCGTCGTGATCACCGGCGGCGAGCCGATGTTGCAACTCGACGCGCCGCTGATCGACGCGTTGCATGCCCAGCAGTTCCAGATCGCCGTCGAAAGCAACGGCACGCTGCCGGCGGTGCCGGGGATCGACTGGCTGTGCATCAGTCCGAAGGCCGGGACGACCATCGTCCAGCGGAGCGGGGACGAGCTGAAGCTGGTGTGGCCGCAGCCGGGCACCGATTATGCGGACATGGAGTCATGGGACTTCGCGCATCGGCTGATCCAGCCGATGGACGGCCCGTCGCGGCAGGACAACGTCGCGGCCGCGATCAAGTTCGTGATTCTCCACCCGAAATGGCGGTTGTCGACACAGGTCCACAAGAGTTTGGGACTGCGGTAAAGGCTGGGGGTTAAGGTCGGAACCGGCCTCAACCTATTGTAATCCCAGATAATTATCATTCGTCATCGAGTCCGGAATGACGGGTGCATTGGCGGAATTGATCGGAACCGATTCAAGGATCGTCCAGCTTCTTACCGACATTATGCCCGGCGGGGTGAGATTCCGGCTCTCGCCGGGATGCCGGTTGGGGTGACGGCATGGGGTAGCGGGCGCACGGTTTCGCACTGCTATGCGGGACCGGCAGGTCCCGCCCTGTATCAGACGCCGTTCGGGTTGGCAGCGCCTTCGACGAGTGCGACGGGGCGACCGGCGGCGGCCTGGGTCATGTTCCAGGTCACGATGCACTTCTTCACCAGTTCATCCCGCTTGTTCCAACATTTGGTGTCGAGCGGCGGGGTGGGCAGGCTGGCGAAGGTCGTCCGGCGGATCAGAAACATGCCATCACCCATCGGGACCAGACTGTTGCGGAATTCGCGCATCCGCAGTTCGGCGGTCTCGTGCAGCTTGCCGCGTTCTCGCCCGATCGCGTCGCGTCCGATGGCCGCCGCGGTTTCGCAGAAACCGAGCTGGGCATGGAGGGTGGAGAAGCCGTTATAGGTCTTGGTCGTGTACTGATCGAGCGCGACCTGCCAGCCCTTCGGCATCGTGCGTTTGAAATAGCCGGTGACCGTTTCGTAGGCGCTGTTCAGTTCGCCATCATGCTGCTTCAGCAGGGTATTGTAGTTCTTGACCGCAGCGAGCGGCGGCGCGAACTGGCATTGCAGCGCGGCCACGTTGAGACCGGCGCGCATGTTCCATAGCAGATGGGCACTATATTCCTTCGGCGTGGCACCGGGCATCGGCAGGCCGAGACCGGGTTCGTCGCCGCGGACGGGCGTCCCGGTGAAATTGGGCGGTGTCCAGAACAGATAGGATGCCGCAGCCGGGCCGGGCACCATGGCCAGGCCCGAGAGGGCGACGAAACCGGCGAATACAGGCCGGCGAACCAAAGGCAAGATCATGACTGAATCCCAACGCTAACCTGCGTGGATTAAGCACATTTCAGCTGGCCCACAAAGGATTTTGACGCGGGGTTCGTCGCAAGCGGGACCGGGATGGTCGCCCGGCCGGGCAACGCCGGCGACGGTCCACGATCGTGGACGACCGGCAGTCCGGGCACCAATCCCCATGCCTAGGACGCAAAGGAAAAGGCCGCCCGGTTGCCCGGACGGCCTTTCCCAGAAATCGTTCGGATGAACGATTTACATGCCGTTGGACATGTTGCCCATCGCCATGTTGCCGCCCATGTCGTTGGACATGCCCATGTCGTTCGACATGTTGCCGCCCATCATGCCGTTGTCCATCGCCATGTTGTCGCCGGTCATGGCGCCATCAACGGCGGTGACGTCGTTCATGGTGCCGTCCATCGGCTCCATGGAGTTCATTTCGGTCATGTTCGTGTCGGCGGTGTTTGCAGTCTCGCTGCCGCCGCAAGCGGAGACGAGCAGTGCTGCACCCATGATCATCGAACCGGTCATCAGCTTGGAAAAATTACGCATGTCGGGACTCCCTAGATAATCCGATCTGGTTTGGGTCTAGCCCTTCATACCCAAATCGCTTCCGTCATTAGCCTTTCTGCAAG
Organism: Sphingomonas montana; assembly: GCF_001956315.1. Classification (GTDB taxonomy): domain Bacteria; phylum Pseudomonadota; class Alphaproteobacteria; order Sphingomonadales; family Sphingomonadaceae; genus Sphingomonas_R; species Sphingomonas_R montana. The sequence continues at coordinate 9,059 of NZ_KV887141.1, forward strand.
AACTGCTCAAGGGCCGTGCGAACGACTTCGCAGGCACCCGAGGAATTCCGGCAGATTGGCTTTCAACGCTGTATCAAACGCGTGCATCGGAAAAGGTTTCCCCAGATCGTGCAGGCTCGTCACCGCGAAGTCTGGCAGGCCGCACGGCACGATGCCGGCGAAATGCGACAGGTCCGGCGCGATGTTGACGGCGAATCCGTGGAAGCTGACCCAGCGCCGGACGCGCACACCGATCGCGCCGACCTTGGCCTCGCGTCCGTGCGCGTCGGTCCAGATGCCGATCCGCCCCGGTTCGCGGCGGGCCGCGACGCCGAGTACCGCCAGCGTATTGATCACCCAGCCTTCCAGCGCGTGGACGAAGGCGCGCACGTCGCGCCCCCGCGCCCCCAGATCGAGCATGACATAGCCGATCCGCTGGCCCGGGCCGTGGTAGGTATATTTGCCGCCACGCCCGGCGGGATAGACCGGGAAGCGGTTCGGGCTGAGCAGTTCGTCACGCACCGCGCTGGTGCCCGCGGTGTAGAGCGAGGGATGTTCGAGCAGCCAGATGAGTTCCGGCGCGGTGCCCGCGTGGATCGCCGCGGCCCGCGCCTCCATCTCCGCAAGTGCTTCCGGGTAGGGGACCGGCTCCGGCGAGACCCGCCATTCGAGCGCGGTATCGGGCGATGTGGTCGCCTGGTCTGGCGAGGCATTGGTCGGGTCCGTCATGCCGCCGGTCTGATCGTTCCGCGTCGCGGTTGCAACCGGCGTGCCGCGAAGCCGCCGCGCGAGCCCCCAAGCCGCATTGCGCGGCGGCGGCTGCGGTGGGATAGGCGGCGGGCCGAACTTCCGGCGCGCCAGAGGACATCGATGCCACACATTCCGCCCCGTCTCTCGCTTGCGGATGTCGCCGACCGGACCCGCGGCTTCGTCCGGCGGGAAGCCGGGCTGCTGCTGCCGCTGGCGTTTGCCACCACCGGTCTGGCCACGTTGCTGTGGGATCTGGCCGCACCTACGGTGTCGGTGGGGCAACGGGCGGCGCCGGGCCCGTGGTTGCTCGTGCTGTTTCCGGTGACATTGCTGTTCCTGATCGGAAACATGGCGGTTGCGGCGCTGGTCGTGACCGGTGGTGCGGCGGGCGGCGTCAGCGTGCGCGATGCGTTGCGGGTCGCGGTCGACCGGCTGGGCAACGCGCTGCTCGTCCTGCTCCTGTTCCTCGGTGCGGCGCTGGTGCTGACCGCGGTGGTCAGTGTGATCGCGATCCTGATCGGTCGCGGCATCGGCTGGCCGGCGCAGCAGGCGACCAGCCTGGCGCTGTTGCTGATCCTGCCGGCCGTACTGGTGGCGGCGATCCGGCTGCTGACATTGTGGCCGGCGATCGCCGCGCGCGCGCCGCGGCCGGCCCCGGTGCAGGCGGTGCGCGATGCCTTTGCCACGACGCGCGGGCTGTTCTCGCGGCTGGTGGCGGTGACGATACTCTACGCGCTCGCCTACATGCTGATCCTAGGAGCGATCGAATTCGGGCTGGGATCGGTCCTGCTGCTGGTGGGCCGCGCGACCGGCCAGGCGGCCGCGATGGGCGTGCTGCTGTCCGTGGTCGGCGCGATGGCCGGTGCGGCGGTCCAGGCGGTCTGGGGCGTGTTCGCGGCGTTCCTCTACCTGAGCGTCACGGCGGACAGCAGCGGGACCTGAGGCGCGGCGTCGGCCGGCAGCAGCCCGGAGACGCGCGGATCGGGAAAGGTTTCGAGCGTGCGGGCGATGGCCCGAAACCCCTGCGCACGGTAGAAGCCGAGCGCGCGCGGATGATCCAGCGTGCAGGTGTGGACCAGCATGCGTTGTGTGTCCGGCCGCCAGCCGAGCGTCAGTGCGTGCGCCATCAGCCAGCGCCCATGGCCGCGCCCGGCCAGTTCGGGGATGAACCCGAAATAGGCGATGCGGCAGGTGCCCGTCAGGCTGTGGTCGAGTTCGAGCATGCCGACCTCGATCCCTGCCGGGTCGATGACCGCATGGACGGCGACTTGGCGGTCGGCGAGGATCGCGGCCAGCCGGGCATCGTCCATCGCGAGCCGCGAATACCAGAGCCACGGCGTCCCGACCCGCGCGAACAGCGTGCGGTAGGCGGTGATCGCCGGGGTCCGCCACCGGACGAGGCGCAGCGGCCCGGGCGGTAGCGGCCGGGCCGCGGGCCGCCGCGTCATGGCCAGCGTGGTCACCACGGTAGCGACATCGGTGTCCGCGACGGAGGTGAGACTCATCGTGGGCGGGCCGACGCGCACCGCGCGAACCGGGGCGGGGGGACCGGCATGGTCATGCCCAGGTCGCGGTCGGCGGCAGGCTCATGAGGATCGCGTCGATATTGCCGCCGGTCTTCAGGCCGAACAGCGTGCCGCGATCATGGACCAGGTTGAATTCGGCATAGCGCCCGCGGAATGCGAGCAGTTCGGCATAGTCCGCCTCCGTCCAGGGCTGGTCCATCCGGGCGCGCACGATGCGCGGGAAGATGTCGAGAAACGCATCGCCCACGTCGCGGACGAAGGCGAAGTCGGTGGCGAAATCACCTTCGAGATGATCGAAGAAGATGCCCCCGACGCCGCGGTGGACCTGGCGATGCGGGATGTAGAAATATTCGTCCGCCCATTGCCGGAAGCGCGGATAGTAGGTCGGGTCGTGGGCATCGCACGCCGCCCGCATCCGGGCATGGAAGGCAGCGGTATCGTCGTCGCGGGGCAAGGCGGGGTTGAGGTCCGCACCGCCGCCGAACCAGCGGCGCGTGGTCACCAGGAAGCGGCAGTTCATGTGGACGGCGGGCACGTGCGGGTTGGCCATGTGCGCGACCAGGCTGATGCCGGTGGCAAAGAAGTTCGGATCCTCCCCCGCGCCGTGGATCGATCGGGCGAATTCCGGCGCGAACGCGCCGCCGACGGTCGATACGTTGACGCCGACCTTTTCGAATACGCGGCCCTTCATCAACCCGCGCATGCCGCCGCCACCGCCGGCCGGTTCGCGGTCCCACGGCGCGAAATCGAACACCGCATCGCTGCCCGCCTCCCGCTCGATCGCTTCGAACGCGGTGCAGATGCGGGTGCGGAGCGCCTCGAACCAGTCGCGCGCCGCCTGCTGTTCCGGGTCGAGATGGATCATGTCATGCCTTCATCCCTGGGGCGGATGCCGATGCTAATGCCGGGTCCGCCGGCCAGCCCGCGGTCTGCCGCAACGCTTCGGCCAGCGCGATGCCAGCCGCGACGGCGACATTCAAGGACCGGTATCCGGCGCGCATGGGAATGCGCACGCGCAGGGCTGCGGCATCATGGACATGCGGCGGCACGCCCGATCCTTCCGCGCCCATCAGGACGATGTCGTTCGCGGCGAACCGGGTTTCGTCCAGCCGCGTGCCGCCGGCGGTGGTCAGCAGCACGATCCTGCCCGGCGTGGCATGGCGGAACGCGTCCCAGTCGGCATGCCGGCGGATTTCCGTGCGGTCGGCATAGTCCATGCCGGCGCGGCGCAGCGCCCGGTCGCTGAACGGGAAGCCGCAGGGTTCGACGATATCGACGCCGACGCCCAGGCACGCCGCCAGCCGCAGGATGGTGCCGACATTGCCGGCGATATCGGGTTGATGCAGACAGATACGCATGGGTGCGGTGCCTATGCGAACGTGTCGCAACTGTCACCTGTGCGCGATACGCACTTGGCAACGCCCACGGCGCACGGCTATCAACCGACGGTCGCAGGCCGTGTCCGCGCGACGAAGCGACGCGTGCGGCACCCGGCCAGGGTGCGGCGGAGACGGCGTAGACAGGGCGAAGGGTCGAGGGTTCCAGCGGATGGCGAATGTCGAAGTGGTCGATCAGGCCGGAGTGACCGAAAAGGTCGAGGGGGTCGGTGTCCGCCGGCGCGACTGGCTGAACATCGCGGCCGTCAGCGTGGCGGGCGTGGGCGGCGTGGCCGTGCTGATCCCGCTCATCAACCAGATGAACCCGTCCGCCGACGTGCTGGCGCTGGCCTCGATCGAGGTCGATATCTCAAAGATCACGCCCGGCATGGGCATCAAGACATCGTGGCGCAAGCAGCCGGTGTTCATCCGCAACCTGACGCCCAAGGAGATGGCGGAGGCGAATGCGGTAGACGTGTCGTCGCTGCGCGATCCCGCCACGCTGGCCGAACGGACCAAGCCCGGCAAGGAGAACTGGCTGATCACGCTGGCGGTCTGCACCCATCTGGGATGCGTGCCGCTGGGCGTGACCGAGGGGGAGAATCGCGGCGCCTATGGCGGGTATTTCTGCCCCTGCCACGGGTCGTCCTACGACACCGCCGCGCGGATCCGGTCGGGTCCGGCACCGCTGAACCTGAACGTGCCGGAGTATAAATTCAACTCCGACACCGTCGTCCAGATCGGTTGAGGACACACAGATGAGCTTTCCCTGGGCTACGCATTACGCGCCGAAGAGCGCGTTCACGCAGTGGATCGACGAGCGGCTGCCCTTGCCCCGTCTGGTCTACAACGCGGTCGGTGCCGGTTATCCGGTGCCGCGCAACCTCAACTATTTCTGGAATTTCGGCGTGCTGGCGGGCGCGGCGCTGGGCCTGCAGATCATTACCGGGATCATCCTGGCGATGCATTATGCGGCGAACGGCGCGATCGCGTTCGATTCGGTCGAACATATCATGCGCGACGTCAATTCTGGCTGGCTGCTGCGCTATGCGCATGCCAACGGTGCGTCCTTCTTCTTCATCGTCGTCTACATGCATATCGGCCGGGGGCTCTATTACGGGTCGTACAAGGCGCCGCGCGAGATGATCTGGCTGCTGGGCGTCGTCATCTTCCTGCTGATGATGGCGACGGCGTTCATGGGCTACGTCCTGCCCTGGGGGCAGATGTCGTTCTGGGGGGCGCAGGTCATCACCGGCTTCTTCTCGGCGATCCCGCTGGTGGGCGAGCCGATCCGCGAATGGCTGCTCGGCGGCTATGCGCCGGACAACGCGGCGCTCAACCGCTTCTTCTCGCTCCATTACCTGCTGCCGTTCGTGATCGCGGGCGTCATCATCCTGCACATCTGGGCGCTGCATATTCCGGGGTCGAACAACCCGACCGGCGTGGACGTGAAGGGTCCGCAGGACACGGTGCCTTTCCACCCCTACTACACCGCCAAGGACGGGTTCGGGCTGGGCGTGTTCCTGATCGCCTTCTCGCTGTTCGTGTTCTTCATGCCCAACGCGCTGGGCCATCCGGACAATTATATTCCGGCCAACCCGCTGTCGACGCCGGCGCACATCGTGCCCGAATGGTATTTCCTGCCATTCTACGCGATCCTGAAGTCGTTCACCGTCAATTTCCTGTGGATCCCCGCGAAGCTGTGGGGCGTGATGGCCATGTTCGGGTCCATCTTGCTGCTGTTCGTGCTGCCGTGGCTGGACCGGTCGCCGGTTCGGTCGTCCAACTACCGCCCGCTGTACAAGTGGTTCTTCTGGGCGCTGGTGGTCGACGTGCTGGTGCTCGGCTGGCTGGGGCAGGCCCCGGCGGAAGAGCCTTTCGTCCGGTTGAGCCAGTTCTGCGCCGCTTATTATTTCGCGCATTTCCTGATCATCCTGCCGATCGTGTCGAAGATCGAGCGGCCAAAGCCCTTGCCGATGTCGATCTCGTCCTCCGTGCTGCATGGCGAAGCGCAGGAATCCGCGCCTTACGGTGCCGGTGGCGAAGCGCCGCTGGTCGCCGCCGCGCCTGCCCGCGCGCACTGAACCCCAGGGAGTCGTAACCAGATGGTTCGCATAATCGCCTTCCTTGCAGGGCTCGTCTTCGTGGCGGCGCTGGTCGTCGCCATGCTTATTCCGCGCCAGCCGGCGGTGGAGAACACCGCGCATCATTTCCACGTCGAGCCGAAACAGGTGGCATTCGCCAGCGACGGCGCGTTCGGTCGGTTCGACCGGCAGCAGCTACAGCGCGGATTCCAGGTGTACAAGGAAGTGTGCGCCGCCTGTCATTCGCTGCGCCACGTCGCGTTCCGCGACCTGACCGACCTGGGTTTCAGCGCACCCGAGGTAAAGGCGATCGCCAAGGGCTGGGCCACCGAAGTGCCGTCGGTCAACCCCGACACGGGCGAGCCCGCAACGCGCAAGGCGATCCCGTCCGACATGTTCCCGAGCCCCTATGCCAACGAGGTCGCCGCTCGTGCGGCCAACAACAATGCGCTGCCGCCGGACCTGTCGCTGATGACCAAGGCGCGTGAGGGCCATGCGGAATATGTCCATGGTCTGTTGACTGGCTATCGTCCGGCCCCCGCGAACCTGCCTGTCGAGGCGCGGCCCGGCCCCGGTCTGTACTACAACCCGGTCTATGCGAACCTGAACATCGCCATGCCGCCGCCGCTGGTGGCCGATGGTCAGGTCAGCTATTCCGACGGTACGAAGCCGACGGTGGACCAGATGGCGCAGGACGTGTCGGCATTCCTGATCTGGACCGCCGAACCGAAGCTGGAGAACCGCAAGCGGACCGGCGTGGCGGTCCTGCTGTTCCTGCTGCTGGCGACGACGCTGGCCTATTTCGCGTACCAGAATATCTGGGCGGAGAAGAAGGGCAAGCACCTGCCGCAGACCTGATCGACGGTCCGACACAGGCAGGAGGGGGCGGTCCGGTAACGGGCCGCCCCTTTTTCGTGTCAGCGGGCGGCGTAGCGGACGGCGGTCCGGGGCAGAGGCGCCCAGTCACCTTCGACGAAGGCGACGTTCAGGATCACGCTGCGGTTCGTCGCGGCGGCCGGCAGCGGGGCCAGCCGGAGCGTCCTTGCCTTGTTCAGCAACGCTGCGTCGGCGATTCGATTGCCGCTGCTCTGGACGATATAGGGAGCGGAGAGCGTGCCGTCCGCGGCGACTTCCGCGCCGATCCGGGCGTTCGCCTTTGCCGACCGACGCGCGTTCACCGGCAGCGTCGTCATGACCCTGTCGAGGCGGTTCGCGGCATCGACCTGCCACGCCGACAGGGTGGTCGGTGCGGTTGTGGCGGCGTGTGCCGGGGCGGCGGCACCGCCGATGCACAGACCGGAGAAGACGAGTGCGCCGGCGGCGGAAACGGCGATGCGGTGCGCGGCGATACGGTCGAAAATAAGCATGGCGTTGGTCCCTTGGCTGTCGGCCGGTGGCCGGTGCCACGTCGATCGCGGCAACGCAGGGGAATTTGCAGGGAGCGTGCCAAATGGTGTTCGCTACAGAATTCGCGGGATTTAATCTGCGTCACACGCGTCTTCCAAGTGCGGCGTCCTAAGTCGAGGTGTGTTGATCCTATGTTTAGGACATATTGCTAACCTGCTCTCGTTACATGAAGCGGGCGGGCCAACCCAGGCGGGCTTTGTCAGATTCGGCTACCGCTCTCGTCTTCCCGGACCCCATCCGGGCAGGTAGTTCACGCATGGCGGGTGCGGCTCTGAAGCGCGCGACCGGTCCGGGGATGACGCATTGTTCAGACGACGCCGAGATCAGACCATGACGCAGTCATAAGGGATACCAGCGGACGCTGGAATGACGGTCGAGAGGCGGGGACCTGGTGGACGGTAGGGATACGTTCAGCGATCGGGGCTGGTTCAACCCCCGCCTGCCGTCCCTTCCAATCACTTGGCGGTCCGATCCGTCGCAGGCCTCCGCTGGAACAGGGCGATCGGAATGAAGGTCATGACGGGTACGTCGTCCTGGTTGAAGACGGTCATGCGGGTGCGGACGACGCCGCGGTCCGGCCGGCTGCGCGAAGGGATGACGTCGATGACTTCGGTCTCGCAGCGCAGGACGTCACCCGGGTGGACCGGGCGGAGCCAGCGCAGTTCGTCGATCCCGGCGGCACCCAGGCTGCCGCCGACATCGCCGTCCTCGCCCATATTGGCGACGACCATCGCCATCGTCATCGCGGTGCTGTGCCATCCGCTGGCCGCGAGCCGGCCGAAATGGGTGCTGGCGGCGGCCGCGTCGGACAGATGGAAGGGTTGTGGATCATATTTCCGCGCGAAGTCGAGGACTTCCTCGCGGTCGACGACGTAGCGGCCGAAACCGGATTTCTGACCGACCGTGAAATCCTCGAACCATGCCATGCCGCGCTCCTCCCGGGTTTACGCCCAAGCTAGCGGCAACGGCCCGGTCCGCAAGCGGCGGTGGGTGCTTCCTGTGCCTGGCGGATATGGTAGGACGGTCCGGGAGAACAGGGCATGGAACTGGTGTATCGGACAATGCCGTCGCCGGTCGGGATGTTGACCCTGGTCGCGAGTGGCGTGGGGCTGGTGGCCGTGCTGTGGCCCGACGACGATCCGCTGCGCGTGCGGTTGCCGACCATGACCGTAGCGGCGGGGGTGCATCCCGTGCTGCGCGACGCGGCAGCGCAGTTGGCGGCCTATTTCAACGGCGACCGGACCGGGTTCGACGTGCCGGTCGATCTGCGCGGTACGGAGTTCCAGCGTGCGGTGTGGGATGCGTTGCGGACGATCCCCTATGGCGAAACGCGCAGCTACGCGGCGATCGCGCGGCAGATCGACCGGCCAGAGGCGTCGCGGGCGGTGGGGGCCGCCAACGGCCGGAACCCGGTGTCGATCATCGTGCCGTGCCACCGCGTCGTCGGGTCGGGCGGGGCGCTGACCGGGTTCGCAGGCGGGATGGCCGCCAAGGCGCGGCTGCTCAGGCTGGAGCAGGGACGGCGGGACCTGTTCGATATGGAGTGATCGGGTCGTTGCCCTAAACCAAGGTCTGGTTCTGGTTTGGGGTGGTGTTCGACCGAAGGGATATCCCGGCTTTCGCCGGGATGACTGTCGGGAAGAAAAGGTGCGTCTGGCGGTTCAGACGTTGAACCGGAACAGCAGAATGTCCCCGTCCGCCACGACATAGTCCTTGCCTTCCGACCGGAACTTGCCAGCGTCGCGCGCGCCCGCTTCGCCGTTGCAGGCGACATAATCGTCATAGGCGATCGTTTCGGCGCGGATGAAGCCGCGTTCGAAATCGGTGTGGATCGCGCCGGCGGCCTGCGGGGCCCTGGAACCGCGCTCGATCGTCCAGGCGCGTGCTTCCTTGGGGCCGACAGTGAAGAAGGTGAGAAGCTGGAGCAGGTCGTAGCCCGCCCGGATCACGCGGGCGAGACCGGTTTCGGTGAGGCCGAGGTCCGACAGGAAATCGACCCGGTCGGCCGGGGCCATCGTCGCGATCTCCGCCTCGATCGCGGCGGAGACGACGACGGACTTCGCGCCTTCGGCCACCGCCTTCGCAGCGACGCGGGCGCTGAGCGCGTTGCCGTCCGCCGCGGCGCTTTCGTCCACGTTGCAGACGTACAGGACGGGCTTCGACGTCAGCAGCTGCGCCTGAGCAAAGATGCGAGCCTCGTCCTCGTCCTTGGGCACCGTCAGCCGGGCGGGCTTGCCTTCGCGCAGCAGGTCGAGCGCCTGGCCCAGGACGGAGGCGGCGATCTTGGCCTCCTTGTCGCCCTGCATCGCTTTCTTCTGGGCGGCGGGCACGCGCTTTTCCAGGCTGTCGAGGTCGGACAGCATCAGTTCGGTCTCGACCGTCTCGGCGTCGGCGATCGGATCGACCTTGCCCTCGACATGCGTCACGTCGCCATCCTCGAAACAGCGCAGGACGTGGACGATCGCGTCGACCTCGCGGATGTTGGCGAGGAACTGGTTGCCGAGCCCTTCGCCCTTCGACGCGCCGCGGACGAGCCCCGCGATATCGACGAAACCGAGCTGCGTTTCGATGATCTTGGCCGATCCGCCGATTCTGGCGATCGTATCGAGCCGCGGATCGGGCACCGCAACCTGGCCGACATTCGGTTCGATCGTGCAGAACGGATAGTTCGCCGCCTGCGCCGCCGCGGTTTCGGTCAGCGCGTTGAAGAGGGTGGACTTGCCGACGTTCGGAAGCCCCACGATGCCGCAGCGGAAACCCATATGATGTTCGTCCTGTACCCGGTCGGATCCGCCGGCGTGACACCGGGGTTTGCGGGGCGAATAGCCGGCCCTGCGCGCGGACGCCAGCCGTGCCGGGCGGAACCGCGCACGTCCGCGCGGTGTTGGGCAATCATTCGATACGGAATCAAGGTGAATATTATGAAGCGCATGATGATGATTGCGGCGCTGATGCTGGCGACGACCGGTCCGGCGATGGCGCAGACGATGGCGGCGACCGACGTCGGCGTGCAGCCGATGGCCGGCACGTCGGCCACCGACTATGTCAAGCTGGCCGCAGACGGCGACATGTACGAGATCGCATCGAGCAAGCTGGCAATGTCGAAGGCGCAGCGCCCCGACGTGAAAAAATTCGCGCGCGAGATGGTGAGCGATCATCAGGCGACGACCAAGACGCTGATGGCGGCACTCAAGAACCCGGACCGTACGATCGCAAAGCCCGGCACGCGCATGTCGACCGGCAACGAAGCGAAGATCGCACTGCTGAAGAAGGCGCCGAAGGCGAGCTTCGACGACCTGTACCTGCAGCAGCAGATGCAGGCGCATCAGACGGCCTGGGCGCTGCACGGCGGGTACGCGACCGACGGCACCGACCCGGCGTTGAAGCAGGTTGCCAGCACCGCGGTTCCGGTGATCGAACGTCACCTGATGCATGTGAAGCAGATGACCACGACGGCGATGTCGGGCATGTGATCCAACGGCGGTGGGGCCTTGGGTCCTGCCACCGGCGGGTTAGATGTTTCAGCTTTGTCGAGACGGGAAAGGCCGGCCGCGGGAAACCGTGAGCCGGCTTTTTCTTGTCCGGATCGTCGAAGCCGGACGGTCGATCACGGTGCGCAATGGACGTCGTGGGGCCGCGCCATAGTGCCGCCGGGAAACTGGTGGACCGGCAGGCACCAAGTGGCTCATGTTCGGGCGAAATCCGAAGGGGGGGAACATGGCAGGCTTGCGAATCTGGGGCGGCGTGGCGGCGGTCGCGTGTCTGGCGGTACCGGCCGTTGCGGCGGATGTCGGCGAGCGGGCGGCGATCGCGCGCGCGCTGGCGCGTGGGAACAACATCTATGCCTATGACCGGGCAGCATGGGTGACGACGGATGCGCTGATGGCGGCAATTTCGGACGCACAGAAGCGAGAGATACGTGGCTGGGTGGTGGCACCCGCTCCAGGGGACCGGTTGACCGTGACCTATTACGGGCTGACGGGCGCGAAGCCCTATGCGATCTTCACGGCTGACACCGATGGGCGCACGGTCGGCAACAAGCGGATGTGGGCTGCGAACGACGCGCGCGATCTGACGCCCGAGCTCATCGCGCAGAGCCAGGTGCGCGACCGGATGATGCGAGTGAACCTGCGGCCATGCACGCCGGCGCGGTTCAACAGCGTTATCCTGCCGCCGGAGACGAACGGCGGGCCGTATATCGGTTACCTGCTGTCGCCGCAGACCGATGATACTGGCTATCCGGCCGGCGGGCATTACCGGGTCGAGGTTTCGCGGACCGGCGAGGTCGTGTCGCAGCGGTCGTTCACGAAGAGTTGCATCACGCTGGGCGGCCGGGCGCCGGATGGCGCCAAGCCCGCTGCTTTGGTGGTCAGCCATATCCTGGACCCGGTGCCGACCGAGATCCATGTGTTCGTGTCGCTTGCGACGGGGCTGCCGCTCTATGTTGCGACCGGGCCGGACGCGACGTGGAAGGTCACGGGGACGGCAATCGAGCGGGTGAAGACGCCGGGCTGAACCCGTCAGGCCAGCCGGCGCGAGACTTCGTTCAGGAAACGGACGTCGTCGCGGGCGGCGAGGAGCGGGGCTTCGGCGGCGATCGCGCCGAGCATGGCGGCGAGTGGGTCCATCTCCGCCTTGGCGTAGTTGCCGAGCACGTGGCCGGTGACGCGGTCCTTGTGGCCGGGATGGTCGATGCCGATCCGGACGCGGCGGAAGGCGTTGCCGATGTGCGCGTCGGCGGAGCGCAGGCCATTGTGGCCCGCATTGCCGCCGCCGGTCTTCACCTTCACCTTGAACGCGGCGAGATCGAGTTCGTCGTGGAAGATGGTGAGCGCATCCTCGCCGAGCTTGTAGAAGCGCAGCGCCTCGCCGATCGCGCGGCCGCTATCGTTCATGAAGGTGGCGGGTTTGAGCAGCAGGACCTTGTCCGGGCCGATCCGGCCGGGGGCGAGCCAGCCCTGGAACTGTTTTTTCCACGGGCCGAAGCCGTGGACCTCGGCGATCGCATCGACCGCCATGAAGCCGACATTGTGACGGTGGAGCGCATATTCCGCGCCGGGATTACCCAGGCCGACCCAGATCTGCATGTGCTGGCGTCCTGTTCGGGTGGGCTAATCGTTTGGGTGTCGCGTAGCCGCTTTGCACGGCTCGTCTTTGAAAGGATCGCCGCCACCGACGCCCCCCTGGGACGTCGGTGGCGGCGGGCCGAAGCCGTCCCGCCCCCGCGAAGGGAGCGGGAAGAGCCTCAGTCTTCCTTCTCTGCTGCGGCTTCCGCCTCGGCAGCGGCCGACTGCTCGGCAGCGAGCGCCTCGTCAGCAGCTTCGTCTTCGGCGTTCGGGATCGTCGGGGCAGCCATCGTCGCGATCGTGAAATCGCGGTCGGTGATCGCCGGGGTAACGCCGTTGGGCAGCGTGACGTTGCTGATGTGGATCGAGTCGCCGACTTCGACGCCGGCCAGCGAGATCGTGATCTCGCCCGGAATCTCGGACGCGTCGCAGACCAGGTCGATTTCATGCTGGACGATGTTCAGCACGCCGCCGCGCTTGATGCCCTTCGACTCTTCCTGATCGACGAACACGACGGGCACCGAGACGGTGATCGTGGCATGTTCGGAAATACGCAGGAAATCGACGTGCATCGGCCGGTCGGTGACCGGGTGGAAATGCACATCCTTGGGGATCGTGCGGATAGCGGCGCCGGCAACGCCGTCAACCATGATGACCGAATTCATGAAATGCCCGGTGCTGAGCATCTTGACCAGGGCCTTTTCCTCGACGTGGATCGAGAGGGCTTCCTGCTTGTTGCCGTAGATCACGGCGGGTACGCGGCCTTCACGACGCATGGCTCGGGAGGCTCCCTTGCCAGCCCGATCGCGCGTCTCGGCCGACAGTGTGAGCTGATCGCTCATATTATGTCTCCAGACATTGATGTTGACCCCACGCCGCGCCTCCAGGGATGACCATGGCGGGGATTGGCGCGCGTAGCGGGAATTTGCGGATTTTGCAATGCGGGTGCGGACTGGGAGGGGGCTTCGCTCGGGGTAGCGGGTCTGTCCAGCCTAAGCCCCTCTCCCCAACCCTCTCCCCGGAGGGGCGAGGGGGCTTGGTCTTGCGCTGCCTTGACGCTTTGCCTGTCGGTGACGCAAGGGTTTCGGCACATTATTTAAAGTCCGAAGGCCTCCCATGCCCGACCTCAAGCCGCTCAGTTTTCAGGGCCTGATCCTGACACTCCACGACTATTGGAGCCGTCACGGCTGCGTCATTCTGCAACCCTACGACATGGAGATGGGGGCGGGGACGTTCCACCCGGCGACGACGTTGCGCGCGCTGGGGCCGAAGCCCTGGAAGGCCGCCTATGTCCAGCCGTCGCGGCGGCCGACGGACGGGCGGTACGGGGAAAACCCGAACCGGTTGGGGCATTATTATCAGTATCAGGTGATCCTGAAGCCGAGCCCGGACGACCTGCAGGACCTGTATCTCGGGTCGCTGGCGAAGATCGGGATCGATTTCACCGCGCACGACATCCGGTTCGTCGAGGACGATTGGGAGAGCCCGACGCTGGGCGCCTGGGGGCTGGGCTGGGAAGTCTGGTGCGACGGGATGGAGGTGACGCAGTTCACCTATTTCCAGCAGGTCGGCGGTTACGACTGCAAGCCGGTGGCGGGCGAGCTGACCTACGGGCTCGAGCGGCTGGCGATGTATATCCAGGGTGTCGACAATGTGTACGATCTGGCGTTCAACGACGACGGCGTGACCTATGGTGATGTGTTCCTGGAGAACGAGAAGCAGTTTTCGAAGTATAATTTCGAGGCGGCCAATACCGAGACGCTCTTCAAGCAGTTCACCTTGGCGGCGGACGAGGCGCGCGCGCTGATCGACGCAAAGTTGCCGTTGCCGGCGTACGATCAGGCGATCAAGGCGAGCCATATCTTCAACACGTTGCAGGCGCGCGGCGTCATCTCGGTAGCGGAGCGCGCGGCCTATATGGGCCGGGTGCGCGATCTGGCGAAGGGCAGTTGCCAGGCGTGGATGGCGCATAATGGCTGGGACGACGAGGGCGTGAAGTTGGCCGCTACGGCGCCAGGCATGACCGGTCAGGATGCGAACTGATGGCTGATTTCCTGCTCGAACTCCTGTCCGAGGAAATCCCTGCGCGGATGCAGGAGAAGGCGTGCGCGGACCTGGCGCGGCTGTTCGCGGCCGAGCTGGCGAAGGCCGGGTTGGCGGCGGACGCGGTGGAGACCTTTGCGACGCCGCGGCGGCTGGCACTGATCGCGCGAGGTCTGCCGCTGGCGACCGAGCCGGTGGCGGAGGAGGTGAAGGGGCCGCGTGCCGATGCGCCGCCGCAGGCGCTGGCCGGGTTCCTGGGCAAGACCGGGCTGACGCGCGAGCAGCTGGTCGAGCGGGCCGATGCCAAGGGCAACGTCATTCTGTTCGCGGTGACCGAGAAGCCGGGGCGGGCGACGGCTGCCGTCTTGGCCGAAGCGGTGCCGGCCATCATTCGCGGCTTCCCGTGGCCGAAATCGATGCGCTGGGGGGCGGAGTCCGCCAGCACCGCGTCGCTGCGCTGGGTGCGGCCGCTGAAGGGGATCGTGGCGCTGCTCGACGAGATGGTCGTGCCGATCGAGATCGCGGGCATCGTGTCTGGCGCCGCCACGGTCGGCCACCGGTTCCATCATCCCGAACCGATCACGATCGGGTCTGCGGACGACTATGCGTTCAAGCTGCGCACCGCGCACGTCATCCTGGACCCGGCCGAACGGCGGGCGATCATTCGCGACGGGGCTGCTGCGGTTGCGGCGGCGGCCGGGCTGACGGTGGTGCCGGACGAGGGGCTGGTCGCGGAAAATGCCGGGCTGACCGAGTGGCCGGTGCCGTTGCTGGGCGCGTTCGACCCGGCGTATCTGGCGGTGCCGCGCGAGGTGATCCAGCTGACCATGCGGACCAACCAGAAATATTTCGCGCTGGTCGATGCCGCGGGGGCGCTGGCGCCGAACTTCGTCTGCACGGCGAACATCATGGCGCGCGATGACGGTGTCGGGGTCGTGGCGGGCAATGCCAAGGTGCTGGCGGCGCGGTTGTCGGATGCGAAGTTCTTCTGGGAACAGGATCTGAAGGTAAAGTTGGCGGAGAGCGCCAAGAAGCTGGACCAGATCGTGTTTCACGAGAAGCTGGGCACGGTAGCGGACAAGGTCGACCGCGTGGCGAAGCTGGCGCGGTGGTTGGTGGAGGAGGGGATCGCTTCTTCTTCCCCCTCTCTCCTGCGGGGAGAGGGGAGCAACCTCGCCGCCGGCGTTACGCCCGAGGAAGAGGTCGCACCCCTCTCCCAACCCTCTCCCCGGGGGGGGGAGGGCTTTGCCCGCGACGAGCTTGCGCAGATGGCCGAAACCGCGGCGCGACTGTGCAAGGCGGACCTCGTCACTGGCATGGTCGGCGAGTTCCCCGAATTGCAGGGCATCATGGGCGGCTATTATGCCCGCGCGGAAGGCTATCCCGACGCGGTCGCCGACGCGATCCGCGACCATTACAAGCCGGTCGGGCAGGGCGACGACGTGCCGACTGCACCGGTGACTGTGGCGGTTTCGTTGGCGGACAAGCTGGATACGATCATATCCTTCTTCGCGATCGGTGAGAAACCGACGGGCTCGAAAGACCCGTTTGCTCTCCGACGTGCCGCGTTGGGCGTCATCCGCACCGTGCTGGATCATGGGTTGCGTCCCGCAATGATGGACGTTTTCTTGCAGGGGCAACTGCCCCGGGAGAGTAACGACTTCGAGGCGGCCGTCGCTGCGGTCTGGTCCGATCTCAAGCACGACGATGCGTTAGCCGAACGCTATCTTTCGGAAATCGGATCGAGTGCGTCGTTGGGCGCGGGTGCCGTTCTAGCGCGGCAAATCCAGCTGGAGCATATGGCAGGCGCGACACTGAGCGACGATCAGAAGCTGATGATCGCGCAGGGTCATGTTCAGATCAAACAGGCCGTCCAATTCGACCCGATGTCGAAGGCCGCGTCCGAGCTGCTGGACTTCTTCGCGGACCGTTTGAAGGTGCAGCAGAAGGAAGCAGGCGTTCGGCATGACCTGATCGATGCTGTGTTCGCGCTTGGTGGCGAGGACGACCTCGTTCGGTTGCTGGCGCGGGTGCGTGCCTTGCAGGCGTTTGTCGAGACGCCGGATGGGATCGACCTGTTGGCGGGGTATAAGCGGGCGGCCAATATCCTGAAGAAGGAAGCGCCGGCGGAGGCCGGGGGCAGCGACCATGTGATGGAGCCGGCGGAGGCAGAGCTGGTGGCCGCGCTGGATGAGGCGGAGCCGGCGGCGGAGGCTGCGGTTGCGGCGGAAGACTTTGGCAGTGCGATGGCGGCACTGAGCCAGCTGCGCGGGCCGATCGATGCGTTTTTCGAGGACGTTACGGTGAACGACCCCGATCCGGCAAAGCGCGCGGCGCGGTTGGCGCTGCTGGGCCGGATCCGGGCGGCGGTGCACCGCGTGGCCGATTTCTCGCGGATCGAGGGGTAGGCGGGCGGTCGCCGGCCCGCTGCGTCCGGAAGGATGCGAGGCCGGCGACACTGTCTGGAGCGCCACGACTTAACGCAGGACGCCCGTACCGCGCCTGGTGAAGGAAGCGGCCAACCGTGGCCGAAGGGCCGGCCAACACACCAACTTCACCGGAGAAAATGTTTGGTCACGTCACCGGCGACCGTCTGCCGCATGACTGAACCAGTTCCGGCCCAGCCAAGCGGCGGGCCGGGTTCAGAGGATTTCGCGGGGCGGCTCGCCGGGTTTGACGGCGGGTTCGAGCATGCGGTGGAGGTGGACGACGACATATTTCATCTCGGCGTCGTCGACGGTCCGCTGTGCAGCAGCGCGCCAGGCGCTTTCCGCACTTTTATAGTCGGGGAAGACGCCGACGAAATCGATCGCATCGAGATCGGCGAAATCGAGCGTCCGAGGGTCGGCCACGCGGCCGCCGAAAACGAGGTGCAGTTTGCTCATGAAATATGTCCGATGCCGTAGGGTCCGGGGATCGCGGACCGACTATCGACGATCCGCGATCCAGACAACCCTCTTAGCCCAGCCTTAGCCAGCGCGCGACTGCATGAGCTTGACCAGGCCGTCGAAGCCCTGACGCTGGATGACCGAGTTGAAGTCGTTCGCCTGCGTGATGCCGAGGTTAATGCCCGCGACGGTCAGGTTGCTGACCTTCCACGCGCCACCGGTGCGCTCGACGGTCCAAGTGGCATTGATCGGGCTGGCGCCACCCGGCTGGACGACCTGCGTCAGCACTTGTGCGCTGTTACCGGCAGGTACGACGCGGACGATCCGCACGTCGGCACGGGCATATTGCTGAAGCCGATCGGCATAGGTGTTGATGAGGAAGCTGGGGAACGCGGCCTTGTAAGCGGCGCGTTGCTGCGGCGTGATCCGCGCGACATGGGCACGGATCAGACGGTCACCAATCTGATCGACCGCGAAATGCTGGGCCAGCAGCGTGCGGAACTGCGACCGGGCGGCGGTGCGGCTGCCGGTACGGAGCGCACCGAGACCGGCATCGGCCAGTGTATCGACAAAGCGGCCGGGATCGCTGTTGTCGATCCGGACCTGCGCGGTCGCGGGCAGGAGCGGCACGACGGCACCGGCGGACAGGATGGCGGCGGCAAAGGCCGCGCGAATGGTGATACGCATGAACGAACTCCTGAAAACATGACTACGGCGCCCCCGCATGGAGGACGCCGTAGAAGACTTGCCCTGAACCACCGTTTAACCGGCCGGTTCCGCGGGATGCTCAGACGTCGCTGCGCGTCCGGACGGCATCCTTGGCCGCAGCACCGGCCGACGTGGCCGCCTGACTGGCGGTATCGACCAGCTGATCGACCTTGGCGCGGGCCGCTTCCTTGTTGATGCCAAGTTCGTCGAGCTTGTCCTGCCCGGCCGACTTTGCGGCGACGAAGGCGGAACGCGCGGCGTCGGTCGCCTTGCTGGCGACCGGACCGAGCAGCTCGGTCTCGCGCTCCGTGCGGGGCAGCAGCGCCCCGAGGATCGCGCCAAGCGCAATGCCCCCGGCCAGGACCGCTAGCGGTGCCGAGTCGAAACCGGTCGCGGCGGTGTCGCGCGCGGACGATGCCTTGTCGCGAGCGGCGTCATAGGCGTCGGCCGCCTTGTCGCGGATCACGGCGGCGGTATCGGCGGCCTTGATCTTCGCGGCATGGGCGGCGTCGGTCACCTTCTCGCTGGCGGCGGCGGCGGCCTCCGTCACCGCGTGGCTGGCATTCGATGCCGCGTCGCCAACCTTGTGGGCCGCGCTCGCGAACACGCCTTCGTTGCGGTCGTCATTGGCTGGGGTGGTCATGGGCGTATCTCCAGATGAGGGATCGGGCCGGTCAGACGCGGCGGATCGGTTTCGACAGGTTTGGGGGGCGGAGTGCGAAGGGCACGACGCACGAGCGACGGACCAGCCAGCAGGGCGACAGCGGATGCAAGAGCGGCGGCCACGACCCCAGGACGATTCCGGGCGAAGGTGGCAGCATCCTCATAAGCCCGCGTCGCCTGATCTACGGCGACCGCCAACCCTTCGGTGCCGCGTTCCACAGTGGCATCCCAGGCGTCCGCGCCGCGATCGACGGTATTGGCCCACGCCGTATGAACAACGGTCGACGGGTTCAGGCGGACCTGAAGTTCCGCGACGGTTCCGTCCAGCCGTGCGCGTGCGGCCTCTGCGCGGCCCTTGGCGGCCAGGACGGCCGGCGCGGCGATCATGACCGGTCTCCGGTCGTGGTCTCGGCGGGTGAAAAATGCGACAGCGCATATTTGACCATGATGCCGGCAATCGCGAAGGCGATCACGGCGGCGACGGCCTGACCGCCACCGACGCCCAACCAATGCGCCAAACCCGACCCGATCGCTAGGAACAGAACGGTCAGGCCAGCCTGAACCACAAAGATCGCCGCGATCAGTACGGCGATCGCGACCTTTGCGGAAGCAAAGCGGGCGCGTGCGGTTTCGCGCACGACATCCACTTCGGCCCGGACATAGTCGCGACCGTCATCAACCAATCGCTGAAGCAGGCCGGTGACCGTGACGCCTGCCGGATCGTCCTGCCGGATCATACCGAAGGACGCGTACCGGCAAGGCTGCTGCCGGTGTTGACGGGGGTCACCGGCGTGACCGGAACCATCGGAGCCGGCGTCACGCCGCCCGTGGTCGGTGTTGCAGACGCGCTCGGTGCGCCGAGCCCGGCCTTGGCAACACGTGCCACGGCGAAGCCGATCGCGGCCGCCGCGCCGATGGCGATGCCGGGGCTGCGACGCACGAGGTCACGTGCGTCGGCGAGCAGTTCCTCGACATCCTTGTCACGGATTGCATCCGCCAGCGTCGTGACACTGGATCCGGCCTGGCGAATATAGTCGCCATATTGTGCGCCCACCTTGGAATCGATTGTGGCGGCGGTGTCCTCGATCAGCTGCTGAACGCTTTCGAGTCCTTCGACGGCGCGGTCCTTGCCCATGATCGCATATTCGCGGGCCTTGTCCGCCGCCTGCGTACGCAGCTCGGCAGTCTTGTCGCTGACTGTGGCGCGGGCTTCGTCGAGCGTATCGCGGGCCGTTGCGGCGGCAGTCGTCGCCGCCGGCGGGACATTGTCGAACCCGGGTGCGGTCGAACTCAGGCCGCCCGTCGAAGACAGGTCGTTGCCGACGGAGGATCCACCGATGATGTGGTCCGTTCCCTCGGGAAGGCGGGTGTCGCCGGTAGCCATGTCGTTCTCCGATCGATTGTTGCGGTATCGAGACGACAACAGACATGGTGCCGCGCCGTTCCATGCCGTGCATCGCTTATTTGCCAGCGGCGGAGGAGGCCGGTAGGACGCCCGCAAGACCAGTCCGTCCCCCCGCGAAAGGCCGAATCCATGACCGCAATCGTCGACGTCCACGCCCGCATGATCGTCGACAGCCGGGGCAACCCGACCGTCGAGGTCGATGTCACGCTGGAGGACGGCAGCTTCGGCCGGGCCGCGGTGCCGTCCGGCGCATCGACCGGCGCGCACGAGGCGGTCGAGCTGCGCGACGGGGACAAGACGCGCTGGCTGGGCAAGGGCGTCGACAAGGCGATCGACGCGGTGAACGGCGAACTGGCCGACGCCATCATCGGCATCGATGCGGAGGACCAGGCCGCGATCGATACGACCATGATCGAACTGGACGGCACGCCGAACAAGGCGCGGATCGGCGCGAACGCGATCCTGGGTGCGAGCCTGGCCAGTGCGAAGGCCGCGGCCGAGGCGCGCGGCCTGCCGCTCTATCGCTACGTCGGCGGCGTGTCGGCACATGTCCTGCCCGTACCGATGATGAACATCATCAATGGGGGGATGCATGCCGACAACCCGATCGATTTCCAGGAATTCATGATCGTGCCGGTGGGCGCGGAAAACATGGTCGAGGCGGTGCGGTGCGGCGCCGAGATCTTCCATACGCTGAAGAAGGGCCTGCACGACAAGGGCCTGTCGACCTCGGTCGGCGATGAGGGCGGGTTCGCGCCCAACATCGGCAGCCCGGTCGAGGCACTGGATTTTATCATGCAGTCGATCGAGAAGGCGGGATATCGCCCCGGCGACGACGTGATGCTGGCGCTGGATTGCGCGGCGACCGAGTTCTTCCGCGACGGGGCCTATCATCTGGACGGCGAGGGGCGTGTCCTGTCGCCGGCCGAGATGGTGGATTATCTGGCGGACCTGGCCGCGCGCTACCCGATCTTCTCGATCGAGGACGGGATGGGCGAGGATGATTTCGAAGGCTGGAAGCTGCTGACCGACAAGATCGGGCACAAGACCCAACTGGTGGGCGACGACCTGTTCGTGACCAACCCGGCGCGGCTGGAACAGGGGATCCGCGATGGCCTGGCCAATTCGCTGCTGGTGAAGGTCAACCAGATCGGGACGCTGACCGAGACGTTGCAGGCGGTGTCGATGGCGCAGCGGGCGGGCTATACCGCGGTAATGTCGCACCGGTCGGGCGAGACGGAGGATGCGACGATCGCCGACCTCGCGGTCGCCACCAACTGCGGCCAGATCAAGACGGGGTCGCTGGCGCGGTCCGATCGGTTGGCGAAGTACAATCAGCTGATCCGGATCGAGGAGGAGCTGGGCGTCGTGGCGCACTATGCCGGCCGGTCGATCCTGCGCCGGACGGCCTGAGCGCGGACGCAAGGAGGGGCGGGCGATGAGCAGGCAGAGCGGAGCGCCGCGGCGGTTGACGATCGCCCTGATCCTGGCGGCGGCGGCCCCCGCGGCCGCCGTCCTCATCATCGTTTATTTCGTGCTGGCCGCGGTGATGGGCCAGAACGGCCTGCTGGCGTGGGGCGACTATAAGTCCGCGCGCGTGACGCGGGAGGCGGAGCTGGCGAAGGTCGACGCCGAACGGGCACGGTTGCAGCACCGGTCCGACCTGCTCGACCCGCGGCGGGGGGTGGACCCGGACCTGGCCGACGAACTGGTCCGATTACGAACCGAACAGGTTCGCGAGGACGAGGTGATCCTGCAGAACCGGTAAAATGCTTGTCGGAGCGTTGCGGAACGCCCGACGAGGGCCTAGACCCCGGCCAGACGTTTCAAACGACAGGAGCCGGACGCTTGGCAAAGGCAGTGCAGCCCCGCGATGGAGAGGTAGAAGCCCCTCCCGCGACCCCGAACCGCGAACGCCCGGGGGAACCGGTACGGTTTGCGGCGACTAAGGAACAGTTGCTCGAATTCTACCGCCAGATGGTGCTCATCCGCCGGTTCGAGGAAAAGGCCGGGCAGCTTTACGGGCTGGGGCTGATCGGTGGGTTCTGCCACCTGTATATCGGCCAGGAAGCGGTGGCCGTCGGGCTGCAGTCCGCGCTGGAAGTGGGCAAGGATTCGGTCATCACCGGATATCGCGACCATGGCCACATGCTTGCCTATGGCATCGATCCGAAGATCATCATGGCCGAGCTGACCGGCCGCGCGGCCGGCATCTCCAAGGGCAAGGGCGGGTCGATGCACATGTTCTCCGTGGAACATAAGTTCTACGGCGGGCACGGTATCGTCGGCGCGCAGGTCTCGCTGGGCGCGGGCCTTGGCTTCGGGCACAAGTACAAGGGCGACGGCGGGCTGTGCCTCGCCTATTTCGGCGACGGCGCCGCCAACCAGGGCCAGGTGTACGAAGCGTTCAACATGGCCGAGCTGTGGAAGCTGCCGGTCATCTTCGTCATCGAGAACAACCAATATGCGATGGGCACGAGCGTGAACCGCGCGTCCGCCGAGGACCAGCTGTACCTGCGCGGTGAAAGCTTCCGCATTCCGGGCATCCAGGTCGACGGCATGGACGTGCTCGCGGTGCGCGGTGCGGCCGAGACGGCGATCGAATGGACGCGGTCCGGCAAGGGTCCGATCCTGCTCGAACTGAAGACCTATCGCTATCGCGGCCATTCGATGTCCGATCCGGCCAAGTACCGGTCGCGCGACGAGGTGCAGTCGATGCGCGACAAGTCCGACCCGATCGACGCCGTGAAGCGCGAGCTCGAGGCGATCGGCGTGACCGAGGACGAGCTGAAGACGATCGACAAGGACATCAAGATGATCGTGGCGAATGCGGCGGACTTCGCCGAACAGTCGCCCGAACCGGACCTGTCCGAACTCCATACCGACGTGCTGGTGGAAACCTACTGATGGCGATCGAACTGAAGATGCCCGCGCTTTCCCCCACGATGGAGGAGGGCACGCTGGCCAAATGGCTGGTCAAGGAAGGCGACACGGTCGCGTCCGGCGACATCATGGCCGAAATCGAAACCGACAAGGCGACGATGGAATTCGAAGCGGTGGACGAAGGCGTGATCGCCAAGATCCTGGTGCCGGAAGGTTCGGACGGCGTGAAGGTCGGCACGGTGATCGCGATCATCGCCGAAGAGGGCGAGGATGCCGCAACCGTCTCGGCCTCCGGCGGGACCGCTGCGCCCGCCGCCGGGCAGGCTACGCCGGATCAATCTCCGTCGGTCGACGAGACGCCGGCCGACACCGGTCGCGCGCCGAGCCCCGAAACGGGTGCGCCGGAAAGCGCCGATAGCGGGACGCACATGCTCGTCGCTTCGGCGGAGAAGACCAAGATTGCCGATCCGGAAGTTCCTGCGGGCACGGAAATGGTCAAGACCACCGTTCGCGAAGCCCTGCGCGATGCGATGGCCGAGGAAATGCGCGCCGACGATCGCATCTTCGTGATGGGCGAGGAGGTCGCGCAATATCAGGGCGCATACAAGGTGACGCAGGGCCTGCTCGACGAATTCGGCGACAAGCGCGTGATCGACACGCCGATCACCGAATATGGCTTTGCCGGCGTCGGCACCGGCGCGGCGATGGGCGGGTTGAAGCCGATCATCGAATTCATGACGTTCAACTTTGCCATGCAGGCGATCGACCACATCATCAATTCGGCGGCCAAGACCAACTATATGTCGGGCGGGCAGATGCGCTGCCCGATCGTGTTCCGCGGCCCCAATGGTGCGGCGGCCCGCGTCGGCGCGCAGCATTCGCAGAATTATGCGCCGTGGTACGCGAGCGTCCCCGGCCTGATCGTGATCGCGCCCTATAGCGCGGCGGATGCCAAGGGGCTGCTGAAGGCGGCGATCCGGTCGCAGGATCCGGTCGTGTTCCTGGAAAACGAGCTGCTCTACGGGCAGAGCTTCGACGTGCCGGCGCTGGACGACTATGTCCTGCCGATCGGCAAGGCGCGGATCGTGCGCGAGGGCAAGGACGTCACGATCGTGACCTACTCGATCGGCGTGGCGGTGGCGATGGATGCTGCGGCCAAGCTGGCGGGCGAGGGGATCGAGGCGGAGGTCATCGACCTGCGCACGCTGCGCCCGCTCGACAAGGAAACGGTGCTGGCGAGCCTCGCCAAGACCAACCGCATCGTCTGTGTCGAGGAAGGCTGGCCGACCTGTTCGATCAGCGCCGAAATCGCGGCGATCGCGATGGAGGAAGGCTTCGACGACCTGGACGCGCCGGTCCTGCGCGTGACCAACGTCGACGTGCCGATGCCGTACGCCGCCAACCTGGAAAAGGCGGCGCTGCTGAAGGCGGACGACGTGGTGACGGCGGTGAAGAAGGTCTGTTACCGCTGATCGATGACGGCGGGGGCGGCGTTGGCCGGCCCCGCCCGATCGTTCAGCTCCGCGCCTGCGTGCAGGTCATGGCCGTGACCTTGGGTGCAGGGTTGAAGATCTGAGAGAAGTCCCGACGGTCGCGGACGATATAGCTCGCGGTGTAGCGGATGACCTGATTGCCAAGCAGGATCTTGGCGAACAGCGGTTCATAGGCGTAGTTGATTTCGACGAACATTACGCCCGACTGCGGCGGTGCAGAAACCTTCGCATTCACGGGCCCCATGCCAAGCGGTGCGAGAGTCCCGGCGTTGCCGATTGAGGCATCCGAGCCGGCGGTGGCCGACGTCGTGCCATAGGTCGAGTCGAAGCCCGTACCGGTCTTGTTTCCCAGGCATCGCTGCCAGTGAATACGCTGGACGTTATATTCGTCGGTCTCCAGGCTCGACAGCGTGATCCGTCCATTGTCGATCAGGTCGAACGACTTGCCTTGCAGGCGTGACGCCTGAAACACATCGTTGATGTCATACTCCCGCAATTGCTGCTGCGCGAGGCCGCTGGACAGCCCCACGCGCGAGGCGTTGTCGGACAGGTTCAGAGCGATCTGGCTGATCTTCATGTTGATCAGAGCAAAATTGGCAAGTTCCGCGCCGTAGATGCCGAGCGCCATGATGATCGGCAGCGACAGCCCGAATTCGATGAGCGCAACCCCCGCGCGATCGGCGAGAATGCGGCGGGACCGGCGGCATAAGAACAACAGGCGGTTCATTTCGGACATATCGCCACCGATCCGCGACCTCTCTGCGTGGCATAGGGTTGGTTCTTCAAATAGGTGCGGGACGTTGCGGTCTGCGTGTAGGACCACCCTGTCATGTTCGGCAGGGGAAACAGACGCGGGTAGCGGATCGTCATTTGATAGACGGTGACGTCGTCCGCGCCGCCTTGGCCCTCGGTCGTCGGATTGGCATCCCATGCAAGGTTGCCGTTGACGTCGTCGAAGCATTCCTTGGGGTCGTAGACGCCGTTCCTGTTGGAATCTGTAAAGCGTTCCGGGGGCAGATTGTCGATCTCGCTGAACGAGGCGTAGTTGGTCCGGGCCGAGATCTTGGTGGCATTCTTGGCGATCCGGCGGACCATGGTCATCACGCGTTCGTCGATGTCGTCGGTGTCCTCCTTGAAATCCTCGATCGCGGCATCGCGCGCGGCCTTCTGTACCGCACCTTCCAGGATTGCGCGGACATAGGCCTGGTAGGCGATGTCCGACAGGCCCATGATGAACATCAGCATGACGGGCAGCACGATCGCGAATTCGACGATCGTCGCGCCGCGCGCGTCGGCCGCGATCGACCGTGGCGGGGCCGGGCGGGGGATCATTTGGAGATCCGCAGCATCGCGACCTTGCCGGCAATCGCCTTGAACGCGGCCTTCAACTCGGCCGTGCTGCTGGCCTTGTAGGCGAGGCCCGGCGACGAGCAGTAGGTGAGGTCGCTGTTGAGCGCCGTGCCGAACGCCACGACGAAGATCGTGACGTTCATCCGGTTCTTGATATAATCGCACTCGGCACGGAAGCGCGCGTTGTGGCGAGCCAGAAGCTGATCGCTACTGGATGTGACCCGCCGATCGAGTTTCTCGAGGCCATAGAGTCCGTAGACAAGCTCGTTCGGAGCCATGTCTCCATCCGTCATGAAGACGATCGACCGTGAAGGTGGCAGTCGGCCAGTCTGTACTTCGTTTTTGGACGCAAAGATTCCGTTCCGGGACAGCAGGCGAGCGCCCCAGATCATGCCGACGTCATGATAGGTGCCGCCACTTGCGCGAAAGTCATTGTCGTTGACGTAAGCCGAGACTTCCGCACTGGTCATGGTATTAAGCATTCGGGCCGGCATGCCGCATGAAGTGTAAGCTTTGAACCGCTTGTTCGGGCTACCGTAATTCCGGTTACGGTCCTCATCTACCTCGTTATCATCGTAGGGCGTCGATCTGCCAGTTTCGGGACTATACGGACCATCGTACGTTTCGGTAGCTTGGCCTGCACGACCCCAGACGACCTCTGGCCAAGCGGGTTTCCATTTTGCAGCATCTGCGGTCGGCTTGAGGTCTGGATCAAGGTCGTCGGGCAGATCGGTATATGTAAAAGTCGCGTCCTTGCGCGTCTCCGCTTCTTCGATGCAGCCAGCCCAGCGGTTGGTCGATCCGTCGTTGCGGGTCGGGTTTAGGACCGGAACCGAAACGAGGCTTCTTACATAGTCGCTGATGTCATGGTCATATTGCTGCAGGCGCCAGATCGGCGCCTTCATGACGTACGAGCCGGTACATAAACCGTTCGAGAAGCGCGTGTTGCTCAGGTCATAGGAAAAGTCCAAAAGCGCAGCGCTGTAGAAATAGCCGTAGCGCGGCGTTCCGTCCGGCCATTTCGTGGCTTTCGGATACCGTCCCGGAACGCAATCTGCGGCGGACGGGCCGCCGGCGAAGCCGACAGGAGTCGGATTATTTTCCCGGTTCTTGTCCCCGATCGATCGGCGCGTCTGATACTGCCAACTGGTCGACAGCAAGTATTCTGCCGGAATGATCTTGCCGACATTGACGGACGAGGCGTAGTTCACGAAGCCGTAGCGGATCTGTGTGTTCCTGTCGGCGACTTCACGGACGGTGGTGTCGAACAACATGACAGAGTCACGAAGGGCGTCGATCTTGGAGTCGTACTTCTCCTGAGCATAGTAGCCGGTGGAGCCGTCCGACCGTACATATGATGCTGGGTCGCCTGAACAGCCCGGTGCAGCGCTCGCAGCGCAGGACATCGAACCGGTGGTATCGAGGACGAACACCGTGTCGATGTCGGCTATGTCGAACTGTGCTTCACAGGTGACCGACAGCGTCTGGTCGGGGGAGGTGAAGTACCGCATCAGCGTCATCGGGACGACCGCGCTGGCCGTGCCGCCGACGCGCTGGTTGGATGTCTTGACGGGGACGAAGGTCGGGTTGGACGAACCGAACAGACCGGTGCGGAAGTTGTTCGTGAAGAACTCCTTCGCCCGGTTCGTCGCATTCGTGTCGAGCGCGGGCCTGCCGTCGTTGATCATGAATTTGCGACCCGCCAGCACGCCGGCGTCGCAGGCCTGCTGGAGCCGGACCTTCACCACGTACAGTCGCGTCATGTCGATCGCGCTACCGGTCAGGCCGATCAGCGGGACCATGGCGGCGGCCATGATCGCAAGGGCGTTGCCGCGCCGGTCGTGCAGCAGTCGCGTCAGGAACGGCCGGCCGCACGGCGCGGCGCTGGGTTTCCGAGGACTGGCGAACATGCGACACCCGATCGATAACGGACCCCGACGCGAGGCCCTACGGCCACCGCCCTGCCACCCGGACCCCCTATTTCCCGTCAAGCGATAGGGTTAACAGGCTGTTTGCCATTACCGTCAGCATTTACGCGAGGGCCGACCCATGCATGATCCGACCCCCGCCGGTGCCGCGGAACCCGCGATCGACCCCGAACGCACGCTGGCGTTGCTGCATGTGCCGGCCGCCCGACGTGGGGCGATCGCGACGCTGTGGCGGCTGGATGCACGACTGGGGGCGGTGGTGGCGACCACGACCGATCCGTCGATCGGCGCGATCCGGCTGGCGTGGTGGCGCGACGCGCTGACCCGGCTGGACGATGCCGCGGCCCCGGCCGAACCGTTGCTGCAGGACGTTGCGGCACAACTGCTGCCGCATGTGCGCGGAGCGGAGCTGGCCGCGCTGGCGGAGGGGTGGGGCGCGATCGTCGAGGGCGATCCGGACATGCTGGACGAGTATGGCCGCGGGCGGGGCGGTGTGCTGTTCGGGCTGGCGGCGCGGGTGCTGGGCGGCGATGTGGGCGGGGCCGCGGCGATGGGGGCGGGGTGGGCGCTGGTCGATCTGGGCTGGGGGCAGCGGGATGCGGCGTTCCGGGCGGCGGCGCTCGATGCGGCGGAGCGTGCGCTGGCGGAGTGGGACGGACGGA
Source organism: Sphingomonas montana (assembly GCF_001956315.1). GTDB lineage: Bacteria > Pseudomonadota > Alphaproteobacteria > Sphingomonadales > Sphingomonadaceae > Sphingomonas_R > Sphingomonas_R montana. The sequence goes on from NZ_KV887141.1 coordinate 37,270, forward strand.
CGCCACGTGGCCTGCGGCCGCTCGGGATGCTGGCCGTGCTGGCGCGGCGCGACGTGGCGGCGGGGCCGGATGCGGACCGGCGTGTGGGGAGTGCAGGGCGCATCGCGATGATGCTGCGCCACCGGATGTTCGGTCGTTGACCTGTTAATCCGCCGTCGGCAGTGTCGCGGTGACGACGAGGGGGGCTAAGGATGGGGCGGTTCTTGATGGGGGCGGCAGCGGCGATGCTGCTGATGACGGGGGTGATGTTCTGGTGGAAGGGGGCCGGGCGCGCGGCCGATGCCATCCCGCCCGCGCCGACCGCGCAGGTCGTGACCGCCGCGGGCGAGGACGCGCCGATTACGGTGCCGCCGGCCGCAAGCGTGCGGACGCGCGAGGAGAAGCGGTTCGGGCGGTACGACAAGGACAAGAACGGTGCCGTGGCGCGCAGCGAATATCTGGCGAGCCGGCAGAAGGCGTTCGCGAAGCTGGATGTGGACCGGGATGGCCGGCTGTCGTTCGACGAATATTCGGTCAAGGCGATCGCGAAGTTCGCCGGCGCGGATGCCGACCGGACCGGGGCGCTGACACCTGCCGAGTTCGCGACGACGCGCGTGGTGCGCAAGGCGGCAGCGCGGGCGAAATGTCCGCCGGTGGTGGCCGTGGCGGAGCGTGACCAGGACAGTTGAGCGGTACGGTTGCCGCCTTTGACCCCGTTTGGTTCGAGCCTGTCGAGAACCTAGTGCGGGGTTTTCGACAGGCCCGAACCAAACGGGTTGGGTGCGTCGCACCGACATCTGTTTCGCGCTATCGGCGCTGTCGGCTTCTCGGCTTCGCTCGAAGGGTCCCTCGACTTCGCCCGGGATGGGCGGGCGGGAGTTGCCTTGATAGGAACGCTCCGGGCGTCGCCCCGTTCAGGCGGCGATCCATTCGTTCAGATCCGCGCGGGCGCGGGCGGCCATCAGGGGTTTGCGGTCGACCTTTTTGGCGACGCCTTCGAGCGGCGGGAAGAGGCCGAAATTGACGTTCATCGGCTGGTAGGTGTCCGCCTTCGCGCCGCCGGTGATGTGACCGAGCAGCGCGCCGAGTGCTGTGGTGGGCGGCGGGGGCGGTGCCTCGGTGCCGGCCAGTTCCGCCGCGGCAAAACGGCCCGCCAACAGACCGACCGCGGCCGATTCAATATAGCCTTCGCAGCCGGTGATCTGCCCGGCGAAGCGGATGTTGGGCGCGTTCTTCAACCGCAGCGTACCGTCGAGCAGCTTGGGTGCCTGGAGGAAGGTGTTGCGGTGCAGGCCACCGAGCCGCGCGAATTCGGCATTGGCGAGGCCGGGGATCGTGCGGAACAGCCGGACCTGTTCGGCATGCTTCAACTTGGTCTGGAATCCCACGATGTTCCAGAGCGTGCCGAGCGCGTTATCCTGGCGCAGCTGGACGACGGCGTGCGGCCAGCGGCCGGTGCGTGGATCGTCGAGCCCGACGGGCTTCATCGGGCCGTAGCGCAGCGTGTCGAACCCGCGTTCGGCCATGACCTCGATCGGCATGCAGCCGTCGAAATAGGGGGTGTTCTTCTCCCATTCCTTGAACTCGCCCTTCTCACCGGCGATCAGCCCGGCGTGGAAGGCGGCATATTCCTCGCGGTTCATGGGGCAGTTGATGTAGTCCTTGCCGTCGCCCTTGTTCCAGCGCGACTGGAACCAGCAGGTATCCATGTCGATGCTGTCGAAATGGACGATCGGCGCGATGGCGTCGAAGAAGGCGAGTGCGTCCTCGCCGGTCGCCTGACCGATCGCAGCCGCCAGCGGCGCGGCGGTGAGCGGGCCGGTGGCGATGATCGCGGGGCCTTCCGGTAGTGCGTCGACGCGTTCGCGGACGAGATCGATCAGCGGGTGGGCCTCGATCGCGGCGGTGACGCCTGCCGCGAACGCGTCACGATCGACCGCAAGTGCCGAGCCGGCGGGGACGCGGTGGATGTCGGCCTGCGCCATGATGAGCGAGCCGAGCGTGCGCAGTTCGGCGTGGAGGACGCCGACCGCGTTGCGTTCCGGGTCGTCCGACCGGAAGCTGTTCGAGCAGACGAGTTCGGCGAGATCGTCGCTGTGGTGCGCGGGCGTGCCTTCGACGCCGCGCATTTCGGAAAGGCGGACGCGGATGCCGGCCTGGGCCAGTTGCCAGGCGGCTTCGGACCCGGCGAGGCCGCCGCCGATGATGTGGATCTGATGGGACATGGATCGGCTCTAGGCGTTGCGGCGCGGTTGGTGAAGTCCCCGGTTTCCTTGGGGCCACCGCGGCAGTATCCGGGCGGCATGACAATCTACAAGATCATGACGGCGGATGCCGCCGATGCGTTTCGCCGGGCCGGCAGTTTTGCGGGGGCGGAGATCGACATCGCCGACGGCTATATTCATTTCTCGACCGGCCCCCAAGCGGCCGACACGCTGGCGCGGCATTTTGCGGGGCGCGACGGGCTGGTGCTGGTGTCGGTGGACGAGGATGCGCTGCCGACGCCGCTCAAATGGGAGCCTGCGCGGGGCGGGCAGTTGTTTCCGCATCTTTATGCGGCGCTGCCCTGGTCGGCGGTGACCGCGGTCGATCCGCTGCCGTTGGGCGCGGACGGAGTGCATCAGTTGCCGGGGGCGGTGTCCGGGACGGTCGTGTAGCAGCGGTTGTCGATGCGCAGCTTGCCGAGGTCGCAGACGCGGGTGTCGGGGAAGGTGCAGACCTTCCAAGGCGTGCCGTCCCTGGCCTTGCGGGTTGCGGGGGTGCCGCCGAGGTTCTGGCATTGGCCGACGGGGGTTACGATGACCGATTTGGGATCGTCGGGCTGGAAGGGGTCGCAGGCGGCGAGGAGCAGCAGGGCGAAGGGAACTGCGTAGCGGATCGTCCGCCTGTTGTGTCCCGGCGAGGGCCGGGGCCTTGGCGAAGCGGTTTCATCCAGGCCCCGGCCTTCGCCGGGGAAAGGTTCTGGGGCGGAGTGCAGGTTCGCGCCCCGAACTGGACCCCCGACTGCGCGGGGGGACAAGTTAGGCAGCGTATCCCCGTGGAGGCGGGGATCCAGATCGGAGCTTGAAACTGGACCCCCGCCTGCGCGGGGGTACGCTGGGTGCGTCATGCGTCTTCGCCGTCCGGGGTTTCTTGCGAAACTTCGTTGACCACGGGCGAACCCGTCGTCAGGTCGGCTTCCACGCCGGGTGTCACTTCGGCATCGCCTTCGCTTTCCTCGATGCGGGCGGCGGCGACGACATGTTCGCCGGACGACACGTCGAACAGCTTTACGCCGGCCGAATTGCGGCCGATGACGCGGGTGTCGCCGACAGTCATGCGGATGAGCTTCGCCTGGTCGGTCACCAGCATCAGCTGTTCACCCTTGTGCGCGGGGAAGCTGGCGACGACCGGGCCGTTGCGGGCGAGGTTGTCGATGTTGGTGATGCCCTGCCCGCCGCGGTTGGTGCGGCGATATTCATAGGCGGAACTGCGCTTGCCGTAGCCGTTGGCGCAGACGGTAAGGATGAATTCCTCGCTTTCGATGAATTCCGCCATGCGCGCCGGATCGAGCGTCGGTTCGGCGCTGTTCTCCTTCCACGGCGCGGCGCGGAGATAGGCGTCGCGTTCCTCCGTATCGGCGTCGAAGCCGCGCAGGATCGACAGCGAGATGACCTCGTCACCTTCCTTCAGCGCGATGCCGCGGACGCCGGTGGAGGTGCGGCTCTGGAATTCCCGGACGTCGGTGCCGGCGAAACGGATCGCGCGGCCGGCGCGGGTGGCGAGCAGGACGTCCTCGTCCGCGGACAGCAGCGCCACGCCGATCAGGTGATCGGTCGCATCCTCATCGAACCGCATCGCGAACTTGCCGTTGGTCGGCACGTTGGCGAACGCGTCCATCGCGTTGCGGCGGACCCCGCCATGCGCGGTAGCGAACACGACGTGCAGCTTCGCCCATTCCGCCTCGTCCTCCGGCAAGGGCAGGACGCTGGTGATCGTCTCGCCCGTCGCCAGTGGCAGCAGGTTTATCATCGGGCGGCCGCGCGCCTGCGGTGCCCCCTCGGGCAGGCGCCAGACCTTCTTGCGATACACCTTGCCGTGGCTGGAGAAGAACAGGACCGGCGTGTGCGTGGAGGTGACGAACAGCCGGGTGACGGCGTCTTCCTCCTTGGTCGCCATGCCGGATCGGCCCTTGCCGCCGCGGGCTTGCGTGCGGAACGCGTCAAGCGGGGTGCGCTTGATGTAGCCGCCAAGTGTCACGGTGACGACCATGTCCTCGCGCTCGATCAGATCCTCGTCGTCGATGTCGTCGCCGGCCGGCGCGATCAGCGTGCGACGCGGGGTGGCGAAGGCGGCGCTGATCTGGTCGAGTTCGGTTTCCAGCACGTCGTACAGCTTCGCCCGGTCGCCCAGGATCGCGAGCAGTTCGCCGATCGAGTCCGCCAGCTTCTGCAACTCATCGCCTATCTCGTCGCGGCCGAGCGCGGTGAGACGATGAAGCCGCAGGTCGAGGATCGCGCGGACCTGGATATCGGACAGGCGATAGGTGTCGCCTTCGATCTCCGCCTCGACCGCCTCGACCAGCCGGATGTAGCTCGAAATTTCCGCGATCGGCCATTCGCGCTGGCTGAGCTTGACGCGCGCCTCCGCCGGGCTGGACGACCCGCGGATGATGCGCACGACCTCGTCGAGGTTGGTGACCGCGACGACCAGGCCGAGCAAGATGTGCGCGCGTTCGCGGGCCTTCAGCAGTTCGTACTTCGAGCGGCGGGTGATGACCTCCTCGCGGAACTTCACGAATGCTTCGATGATATCGCGCAGGTTCAGCAGTTCGGGCCGGCCGCCGCGGATCGCGAGCATGTTGGCCGGGAAGGACGACTGCGCCGGAGTGTGGCGCCAGAGCTGGTTGAGCACGACGTCGGGCGTCGCGTCACGCTTCAGCTCGATGACGATCCGGACGCCTTCGCGGTTGGATTCATCGCGAATGTCGCTGACGCCCTCGATCCGCTTTTCCTTGGCGGCATCGGCGATCGCTTCGACCAGGCGGTTCTTGCCGACCTGGTAGGGGATGGCGGTGAGGATGATGGCGCGCTTTTCGCCGCGGCCTTCCTCGACGGTCCAGGCGGACCGCATGATGATCGACCCGCGGCCGGTGGTGTAGGCGTTGCGCGCGCCGCCGGTGCCGAGGATCGTGGCGCCGGTCGGGAAATCCGGGCCGGGGACGATTTCGTGCAGTTGCTCGGACGTGATGCTGCCGTCGGCGATGTACGCCTTGCAGGCGGCGATGACCTCGCCGAGGTTGTGCGGCGGGATGTTGGTCGCCATGCCGACTGCGATGCCGCCCGCGCCGTTGACGAGCAGGTTGGGGAAGCGCGCGGGGAGCACGGTCGGTTCGTCGCGCGAGCCGTCATAGTTGGGCTGGAAGTCGACCGTGTCCTTCTCGATATCTTCGAGCAGGGTCATCGCGACCTTGGCCAGGCGCGCCTCGGTATAGCGCATCGAGGCGGGCGGATCGGGATCCATCGACCCAAAATTGCCCTGACCGTCGATCAGCGGCACGCGCATCGACCAGTCCTGCGCCAGGCGGGCGAGCGCGTCGTAGATCGAACTGTCGCCGTGCGGATGGTAGTTGCCCATCACGTCGCCAACGATCTTGGCGGATTTGCGGTACGGCTTGCCGGGGACAAAGCCGCCTTCCTGGCAGGCGTAGAGGACGCGGCGGTGAACGGGCTTCAGTCCGTCGCGGACATCGGGCAGTGCGCGGCTGACGATCACCGACATCGCGTAGTCGAGATAGCTCGACTTCATTTCATCGACGATGGAAACCGGGGAAATGTCGCTGTTCTGGGCGATCGGCGGCGTGCTGGCCAAGTGTGTTTCCGTGGGTTGTGGATGGGATGGTCGGGAACGCCCCGACGATCCGTCAACCTAGACGAAACGCAGCCGTAACGCCACCCCGGCAGGGCGCACGGCGTGCCGAAACGGTGGATGAAATCGCCGGTGTCAGGGGGCGATCGTCTGCCCGTCCCACGCCAGCATGTTCCCGCTGTCGGCCAGGGTCAGCCCGGCGATGACGCGCAGGAGGTTGGCGGCGGCATCGTCCGGCGTCACAAGCTGTCCGTCGGCCAGATTGCGGCGGAACGGCAGGCTGAGGTTGGTCGCGACGGTGCCGGGGTGCAGCCCGACGCAGATCGCATCCGGCGCGCGCCGGGTGGTTTCGATCGCGATGTTGCGGACGAGCATGGCGAGCGCCGCCTTGGCCATGCGGTAACCGGTCCAGCCGCCAAGCCGGTTGTCGCCGATGCTGCCGACCCGCGCGCCGAGGACCGCGAAGACGGAGCGGCCGTCGCGCGGCAGCAGCGGCAGGAAGTGCTTGGCGACGATCGCCGGGCCGACCGCGTTCAGCGCGTAGCTGCGCAACAGGCGGTCGGCGTCCAGATCGCGCAGCGACCGTTCGGGCATGATGCCGGGTTCGTGCAGCATGCCCGTCGCCACGATGACGAGCCGGGGGGCGGGGCCTTCCGCGACGCGCGCGGCGGCCGCGGCGACCGAGGGTTCGTCGAGGATGTCGATATGGTGTTTGCCCGTCCGGGACAGCGCGTCGACGGATGTGCCTGCCGCCTCCAGTGCCGCGACGAGTGCCGCACCGATCCCGCCGGTGGAGCCGATGACGATGGCGGTGCCGGATACCTGCGGGGCGGTCATCGCGTGCGCACGAACCGGAGCACTGCGTCGTCCGACCCGTCCGCGGTGTAGGCATAGCCGTCGCTGTCGAACGTCTTGAGGCCGGCAACGTCAGCGATCCGATGTTCGCAGATATAGCGCGCCATCATGCCACGTGCCCGCTTCGCACCGAAGCTGTTGAAGCGCAGCCCCTTGGGACCGTCTTCGCGAAAGTCGATCGTCAGGATGCGCGCGCCGGCGGGCGGGGTGGGTGCCACCGCACCCCAATATTCCTGGCTGGCCAGGTTCACGATGATACCCGACCCGTCGGCGTGCAGATCGCGGGCCAGCAGGTCAGCGATACGCGCCCCCCAGTGGGCGTAGACGTCCTTCGTCCGGCCGGGTGCCCATTTCACGCCCATTTCCAGTCGGTAGGGGCGGATCAGGTCGAGCGGGCGGAGCAGGCCGTAAAGCCCGGACAGGATGCGGACATGATCCTGCGCATAACCGATCGCCTCCGGTTCCAGCGAGCGGGCCTCGAACCCCGTATAGACGTCGCCATCGAACGCGTAGATCGCCGGGCGTTCCGGCTGATCCATGAACCCGCGAAAGCGCGAAACGTTCAGCGCGGCCAGCGTGTCGGAGATATGCATGAGCTTGGCCAGCTTCGGCTTGGTCAGCTTGGCAGCCGCGGCGGCGAGCTGTTCCGCCTCGTGCGCGAACCGCGGTTCGGTCGGGTCGACGGAGGGAAACGCCGACTCGTAGTCGAGCGATTTGGCAGGCGAAAGGACGGCGATCATGCGGCATGGGGTAGCGCATGTGCTGCGTCCGTCCAAGGCGGCACCGGCGGGCGGCTGCGCAGACGCCTTGTGCGGGCGCATAGGTGGCATTAGCTATGCCGGGGATCAAGACGGCGCCGATGGTGCCGTCAGACGGAGGCTGTACGGCGATGAAGTATCTTTCCACCACCGCATTGGGTGTCGCGCTGGCGTTCGGCGGGGCCGCGATCCTCGGGCAGCCGGCAATTGCCGCAAAGAAGGAAGCGGCCCCGGCCGGTCCGAAGCTGAGCAAGGAAGTGCGCGAGCCGCTGGCCGCCGCGCAGACCGCAATCCGGGGCGGCGACGCGACCACCGGTGCCGCCAAGCTGGCCGAGGCCAATGCTGCCGCGAAGACCGACGAAGAGAAGTATTTCGTGGCCGCGGTGATGATCGAGCTGGGCAAGATCGACAATAACCCGGCCACGCAGGCAGCGGCCGTAGACGCGCTGATCGCCAGCAACCGCGCGCCGGCCGACCAGCTGCCGACGCTGTATCTGGTCAGCGGGCAGACGGCGTACCGCGCCGCAAACTATGCCAAGGCCGAGCAGATGCTGGCCAAGGCGATCGAGTTGAAGACGACCGATACGAACGCCTATGCGTTGCTGGTCGAAGCGCAGGCCAAGCAGAACAAGACGCCGCAGGCGTTGCAGACGCTGCAGACCGCGATCGATACGCAGCGGGCGGCAGGGACGAAGGCGCCGGCCGACTGGTACGGGCGCGGCATCAACCTGGCCTACACCGCCAAGCTGCCGCAGCAGACCGCGGCACTGACCCAGGCATGGGTGAAGGATTACCCGACGGCATCCAACTGGCGCGATTCGCTGGTCACCTATCGCGAACTCAATCCGATGGATGCCGACGGGCAGCTGGACCTGATGCGCCTGCAGCGCACGGCCGGCGCGATGAAGGGCCAGGGCGACTATATGGAATATGTCCTGGCGACCTATCTCCGTTACCCGGGTGAGGCCAAGGCGGTGCTGGACGAGGGCAGCCGCGCCGGCGTCATCAACCTGAGCAAGGGCGGCAACGCGGCCGAGATCAACGGGATCATCAGCCCCAAGGTCGCGGCCGACAAGGCATCGCTCGGCGCGGCCGCGACGGCGGCGCGCGGGCCGAAGGGCACCGGCAAGACCGCGCTGTCCACCGGCGATGCGTATCTGGGCTATGGTGACTGGACCAACGCGGCGGAGATGTACAAGCTGGCCGCGACCAAGGGCGGCGTCGATGCGGGCCTGGTGAACACGCGGCTCGGCATGGCGCTTGCCAAGGCGGGGCAGAAGGACGCCGCGCGGCAGGCATTCGGTCAGATCACGACCGGTCCGCGCGCCGGCCTGGCGAAATACTGGCTGATCTGGCTCGACCAGCAGGCCTGATCGGTCGCGAACGGCACGATCCGGGGGCGGCGCGGCGCAGGCTGCGTCGCCCCTTTGTTTTCGGGCCGCCGCGCCCGCGGGAAAGGGGGAACGGACGATGACCGACGATCGCGATGAAAGTGCGCCCGCCACGCTGCCGGCAAAGGCCCATGTGCCGGAACCGGTGCAGGAGGCGATTCGTACGCTGATCCGCTGGGCGGGTGATGATCCGACGCGCGAGGGCCTGCTCGACACGCCGGCGCGGGTGGCGCGCGCATGGCGGGAATATTGCCAGGGCTATGCCGAGGACCCCCGCATTCATCTGTCCCGGGTGTTCGAGGAGGTCGGCGGCTATGACGAGATCGTGCTGCTGAAGGACATACCGTTCCAGTCGCATTGCGAACATCATATGGCACCGATCATCGGCAAGGCGCACATCGCCTATCTGCCGCGCGACCATGTCGTGGGCATTTCCAAGCTGGCGCGCGTGCTGCACGGCTTTGCGCGTCGGTTGCAGATCCAGGAACGGCTGACCGCGGAGGTGGCGGACTGTATCTGGGACGCGCTGAAACCGCACGGCGTAGCGGTTGTGATCGAGGCGAGCCATGCGTGCATGACCGCGCGCGGCGTGCGGACGCCGGGCGTCGGCATGGTCACCAGCCGGATGATGGGCGTATTCCGGGAAGACGAGCGCAGCCGCCGCGAGGTGCTGGCGCTGATGGGATGCTAGACGGGTGAACGCTGGGGGGCGGGGCAATGAACGGGGTGCTATATTGCGACGGGGACGTGCAGGTCCGGCATAGACCCGCCGCCGACACGCGGCGGCACGTCGTGACATTCGATCATCATCACGATCATCCGACTTTCGACCGTCTGGCCTTTGCCGAAGCGTTCCTGGCGGACCGCGGGATCAGTGCCACCCACGTGTTGACGCGGACCAGCGCCTGGTATCAGTATCGCGGACTGGACAGGGCGTGGTCGGCGGTGCGCAGGACCACGTCCGGGGCGACGGACATCCTGGCCTATGGTTCCAGCATGGGTGGCTATGCGGCGATCCGTTTTGCAGACGCCGTGGGTGCCACGCGGGTGCTTGCCCTGTCGCCGCAATATTCGATCGATCCGCGCGTGATGCGGGGCGAACGGCGCTGGAGCAGGCAGGCAAGCAGGCTGCGTTTCATCCCGGCATTGAACGGTCCGATCCGCTGTTCGGCAGACGTTGTGCTCGTCCATGATCCCTGCGGGCCGGACCAAGCCCATACGCGGCGCATCATGGCGGAAACGGCGGTCCGTGCCGTCGCCGTGCGGCATGGCGGCCATCCGGTCGGATCGTTCCTGTCGGAGATCGGCTGCCTGGCCCCGCTGGTGATCGATGCTATCGACGGATCGGTCGACCACGATACGCTCCATGCCGCCTGCCGCGCGGCCCGCAGCGGTTCGATGAACTATCTGTGCGCGCTGGCCGATGCGCAGCCGGCGGCGCGACCACGGACCGCGCTCGCGCTCGCGCAGCGGGCCGTGGCGATCGCGCCCGGCAATCCGGCCGGTCTCCATTTCCTGGCGATGCAACTGCGCGCGGCCGGCCGCAGCGAGGAGGCTGTCAGGGTCTATCGCGACGTTCTGGCACTCGACCGGTCGCCCGCCTATCTCTTCATGGCTGCCACGATCCTACTGGAGGCCGGACGAGCAGGCGAGGCGCTCGCCGTGGGCCGCGAACTCGTCGAGGGCGCGCCGGAGCGGGCCGACTATCATTATCTCTGCTTCCGCGCGCATCTTGCCCTGCGTCAAACGACGGCCGCCACGACCTGTCTCAGGTCCGCATTGTCCGGTGATCCGACGAACGGGGTCTATTGGCGGGCCTGGTTCCGACTGGCGCGGATACTGGTCTGAGATCAGGCGCCGTGCGGCGCGCTACTCGGATCGGCGGGCGCCCCAGGCCTGCCGGCTGCAAGTCGGGCCTCCTGCCTTGCCGGCACATGAAAAGGCCGCCCGGATCGCTCCGGACGGCCTGTTCTGCGGCCACTGATCGAAAGCCTCAGCCTTCGGTCGGGGTCTCGCCTTCCGGCGCTTCTTCCACGGCGATCTCGCCGGGTTCCGCGTTCGGATCATAGTCCTCGGTGAAGCCGGCTTCGTCACGCTCGAACATCGACGACATGACGTCGACGCCCTGCGCCTGGAGTTCGGCCTCTTCCGGCGAACGGGCGACGTTGACCTTGATCGTGATCGACACTTCCGGATGGAGCGCGATGCGGACCGTGGACAGGCCGATCGTCTTGATCGGCTTGTTCAGGACGATCTGGTTCTTCGTCACCTTGTCGCCGTCGGTTTCCAACGCTTCGACCAGATCGCGGGTCGAAACCGAACCGTAGAGCTGACCGGTGTTGGACGCCTGGCGGATCAGCGTGATGGTCTTGCCGTCGATGCCCTTGGCATCTTCGGTGGCGACGTCACGACGCTTGGCGTTTTCGGCTTCGATGTTGGCGCGGTTGGCCTCGAAGACCTTCTTGTTCGCCGAGTTGGCGCGGAGCGCCTTCTTGCGGGGCAGGAGGAAGTTACGCGCGAAACCGTTCTTCACGGTGACGACGTCACCGATCTGGCCCAGCTTTTCAACACGTTCGAGCAGGATCACATCCATGTCGGCAGCTCCTTACTTGACGATGTACGGAAGCAGCCCGATGTGACGGGCACGCTTGATCGCCTGGGCGAGTTCGCGCTGCTTCTTTGCGGAAACCGCGGTGATGCGGCTGGGGACGATCTTGCCGCGTTCGGACACGAAGCCCTGCAGCAACCGGACGTCCTTATAGTCGATCCGGGGCGCGTCCTTCGCGGAGAAGGGGCAGCTCTTGCGACGACGGAAAAATGGGCGTGCCATCTGTTTCTAGCTCCTCAGCCTGCGTCGCGGTCGTCGCGGGGACGATCTTCGCGGGGGCCACGATCCGGGCGGTCGCCACGATCCTGACGGGGACCACGATCGCCGCGGTCACCACGGTCGCCGCCACGGCCACCACGGTCGCGCTCGCTGCGCTCGTTGCGGCGCATCATCGCGGACGGGCCGGCTTCATGCGCGTCGACACGGACGGTCATGTAGCGGACGATGTCCTCGTTGATCCCGGTCTGGCGCTCCAGCTCGGCGATCACGCCGGTCGGCGCGTCGATTTCGAGCATGACGTAATGCGCCTTGCGGTTCTTCTGGATGCGATAGGCGAGACCGCGAAGGCCCCAGCTCTCGGTCTTTACGACCCGGCCCTTGCCTTCTTCGACGATCTTCGTAGCGGTTTCCGCAAGCACGTCGACCTGGGCTTGTGCCAGATCCTGACGCGCGAGGAACACGTGCTCATAGAGAGCCATGTCTTCACGTCCTTACATTTGGCCGATCGCTGACGCCGCCCCATGCGAACGCCCCTCCGGCTTTCTTCAAATATCGATGGGGCGGCGGGACGGGCCCGTCGCCTGACGAAGCGGGGGCAATGGCGGAAAGGGCGGCGGAAAGCAAGCGGGTTGCACTGACGGTCGTGCGGCCATAACGCGCTGCCCAGACGGATTTGGTGGAGAGAGCCCGTGCGTGCATTCCTATTCCCCGGACAGGGCAGCCAGGCAGTCGGCATGGGCGCCGCGCTGGCCGCCGCCAGCACCGCGGCGCGCGAGACGTTGCAGGAGATGGACGATGCGCTGGAGCAGCGGCTATCCAAGCTGATGGCCGAGGGGCCGGAGCGCGACCTGACGCTGACCGAGAATGCCCAGCCGGCGATCATGGCGAATGCGATCGCAACGTTGCGCGTACTGGAGCGCGAGGGCGGCGTGCGGCTGGCGGACAAGGTCGACTATGTCGCCGGGCACTCGCTGGGCGAATATAGCGCGCTGTGTGCGGCCGAAGGCTTTGACCTGGCGACGACGGCGCGCCTGCTGAAGCTGCGGGGCCGCGCGATGCAAGCCGCCGTGCCGGTGGGCGTCGGCGCCATGGCGGCGTTGCTGGGCATCGACTTCGAGACGGCGCAGGCGATCGTGGCGGAGGCCGCGCAGGGTGAAGTGTGCGAGGCGGCGAACGATAATGGCGGCGGGCAGGTGGTCGTGTCCGGCCATGTCGCCGCGGTGGAGCGCGCGATGGAGATCGCCAAGACGCGTGGGGCCAAGCGGGCGCTGCTGCTGCCGGTGTCCGCGCCGTTCCACTGCGCGTTGATGGCGCCGGCGGCCGAGGCGATGGAGGCGGCGCTGGCGACGGCACCGCTGCGCGCGCCGCTGGTTCCGGTCTATGCCAATGTGACGGCCGCGCCGGTGGCGGATGCCGACACGATCCGGCGGCTGCTGGTGGAGCAGGTGACGGGCACGGTGCGCTGGCGGGAGAGCGTGGCGGCCATGTTCGCGGCCGGGGTGACCGAGTTCGTGGAGTTCGGCGGCAAGGTGCTGACCCCGATGGTCAAGCGGATTGCGCCGGAAGCGAAGGCGACGAGCGTCGTGACGATGGCCGATATCGAGGCGCTGGCGGGGACATTGTAGAAGTAACCGGACCCCCCGGCCGCCATCCCGGCGAAAGCTGGGTTCCATTATCACTACGGTCTTGGCTGCCCGAGGCGCAGTGATAATGGATTCCGGCGTCCGCAGGAATGACGGATCGAGGGGAGTGCGTCCGCGGCCCGTTGCCCCAAGCCAAATTGTTAGAAGGAAGAAGACATGTTCGATCTGACCGGAATGACTGCACTCGTCACCGGCGCATCCGGGGGGATCGGGTCGGCGATCACGACCGCGCTGGCCGGGCAGGGCGCGCGGCTGGCGGTGTCGGGGTCCAATGTCGCGAAGCTGGACGCGTTCCTGGCCGGATTGCCGGGCGAGGGTCATGTGGCGGTCGCGTGCGACCTGTCCGATGCCGCCGCGGTCGATGCGCTGGTGCCGCGCGCGCTGGAGGCGCTGGGCGGGCGGCTCGACATCCTGGTCAACAATGCCGGCGTGACGCGCGACAACCTGGCGATGCGGATGAAGGACGAGGAGTGGAGCACCGTCCTGTCGGTGAACCTGGAGGCGGCGTTCCGGCTGATCCGCGCGGCGGCGAAGCCGATGATGAAGCAGCGGTTCGGGCGGGTCGTGTCGATCACGTCGATCGTCGGCACGACGGGCAACCCGGGGCAGGCGAACTATGCCGCGTCCAAGGCCGGGCTGACCGGCATGTCCAAGGCGTTGGCGCAGGAGCTGGCGAGCCGCAACATCACCGTGAACTGCGTGGCACCGGGGTTCATCGCCAGCGCGATGACGGATGCGTTGCCCGACGCGCAGAAGGCGGCGCTGACCGGCCGTATCCCGGCGGGCAAGCTGGGTGCGGGGGACGACATCGGCGCGGCCGTCGTCTATCTGGCCAGTCGGGAGGCCGGCTATGTCACCGGGCAGACGTTGCACGTGAATGGCGGCATGGCGATGATCTGACCCACCGGACGCTTGCAAGCGTATCACGGCGCGGTTAGGGCGAGTGCAAATCCCGAGTTCGTAAGGAAGGTATAAGATCATGAGCGACACCGCCGAACGCGTGAAGAAGATTGTCGTCGAGCATCTGGGCGTGGAAGCCGAGAAGGTGACCGAGGAAGCCAGCTTCATCGACGATCTGGGCGCGGACAGCCTCGACATCGTCGAGCTGGTGATGGCGTTCGAAGAGGAATTCGGCGTCGAGATCCCCGACGATGCGGCTGAGAAGATCGGCACCGTCAAGGATGCGATCACGTATATCGACAGCAACAAGGCCTGATCCTGCGCGGGCTTCATGGCCCGGCAAGATGATGCCGAACGGCCTCCCGCCCCGGGTGACTATGGGCCGGGGGGCCGTTTTGCGTTTGGCAAAAAGATAATGGGTTTGGAGAACAAGGCATGCGTCGCGTCGTCGTAACCGGATTGGGCCTCGTGACGCCGCTGGGTGCCGAGGTCGAACTCGTCTGGGCCAACATCCTGGCCGGCAAGTCCGGCGCTGCGCGGATCACGCGGTTCGACGCGACGGACTATGTCTGCCAGATCGCGTGCGAGGTGAAGCCCGCGGATCACGAATATGGGTTCGATCCGAACAAGCGCGTGGACCACAAGGTGCAGCGCCAGGTCGATCCGTTCATCATCTACGGCATCGATGCCGCCGGGCAGGCGCTGGAAGACGCCGGCCTGACCGAAATGACCGAAGAGCAGAGCTACCGCGCGGGCCTGTCGATCGGATCGGGCATCGGCGGGCTGCCCGGCATCGAGAGCGAGTCGCTGGTGCTCGCCGCCAAGGGGCCGCGCCGCGTGTCGCCGCACTTCGTGCACGGCCGTCTTATCAACCTGATCTCGGGCCAGGTGTCGATCAAATACGGGCTGCGCGGGCCGAACCATGCGGTGGTGACGGCCTGTTCGACCGGCGCGCATGCGATCGGCGATGCCGCGCGGATGATCGCGATGGACGATGCCGACGTGATGCTGGCGGGCGGTGCCGAGGGCGCGATCTGCCCGCTCGGCATCGCCGGCTTTTCGCAGGCCAAGGCGCTGTCGACGCATTTCAACGATACGCCCGAGAAGGGGTCGCGCCCCTATGACAAGGACCGCGACGGCTTCGTGATGGGCGAGGGCGCGGGCGTGGTGGTGCTCGAGGAATATGAGCATGCCAGGGCGCGCGGTGCCAAGATCTATGCCGAAGTGATCGGATACGGCCTGTCGGGCGACGCCTATCACGTCACGGCACCGCATCCGGAAGGGTCGGGCGCGTATCGCGCGATGGAGATGGCGCTGAAGAAGGCCGGGCTGAAGCCCGAGGACATCGACTATATCAACGCGCACGGCACATCGACGCCGATGGGCGACGAGCTGGAGCTGGGTGCGGTCCGCCGGCTGTTCGGCGACGCGATCGAGAATGTGTCGATGTCGTCGACAAAGTCGGCGATCGGGCATCTGCTGGGCGGGGCAGGTGCTGTCGAGGCGATCTTCTGCATCCTGGCGATGCGCGACCAGATCGTGCCGCCGACGCTGAACCTGGACAATCCGTCCGACGGCGTGATGGGGGTCGATCTCGTTCCGCATGTCGCCAAGAAGCGCGAAGTGCGTGCGGTGCTGAACAATTCGTTTGGGTTCGGCGGCACGAACGCGTCGCTGGTGATGGTGCCGGTCCGCGATTGATCGGCGGCGGCGGCGGGGGGAACGGCATGGCACGTGCGCGCAAGACGTTCCCGGTCGGCAGGCTGCTGCTGATCCTGGTCGTCGCCGGGTTGCTGGTAGTCGGCGGCGGGTGGCTGTGGACGACGCGCGAATGGCGCGCCGCCGGGCCGCTTGCTGTCGCAACGGATGTGACGATCCCGGAAGGGGCGACGCTGGCCGCGGCGGCGCGTGTGCTGGAGAAGGCCGGGGCGATCGAATCGACCACCGGGTTCCTGCGCAAGGTGCGGCTGTTCGGTGACGACGCGCCGATCAAGGCAGGCGAATATGGTATCGAGGCGGGGGCCAGCGCGGCCGACATCCTGGCGATGCTGCAATCGGGCAAGACGTTGCAGCGGCTGATCACCATTCCGGAAGGCATGCCGTCGGTGCTGGTGCGCGACCGGCTGATGGCACGCGACCTGCTGACCGGCGACGTGCCGGTGCCGGCGGAGGGATCGGTCCTGCCCGACAGTTACAGTTTCGAACGGGGGGAAAGCCGCGCCGCCGTGTTGAAACGGATGCAGGACGCGATGACCCGGACGGTCGACCAGTTGTGGCGAACGCGGAAGCCGGGAACGGTGGTGACGACGAAGCAGGACGCGGTGACGCTGGCGTCGATCGTGGAGAAGGAAACCGCGCTGGCCAGCGAGCGGCGCACGGTCGCCGCCGTCTATTCCAACCGGCTGCGGACGGGGATGCGTTTGCAGGCGGATCCGACCGTCATCTACCCGATCACGCGCGGCCGCGCGCTGGGGCGGCGGATCCGGAAGTCCGAACTGGCCGCGGTCAACGCGTACAACACCTATGCGATGGCGGGGCTGCCGGCTGGGCCGATCGCGAACCCCGGCAAGGGCGCAATCGCGGCGGTCCTGAACCCGGCGGAGTCCGACGCCGTGTATTTCGTCGCTAGCGGCAAGGGCGGGCATGTGTTCGCCCGGACGCTGGCCGAGCACAACGCCAATGTGCAGCGTTATTACGCGCTGCGCCGGGCGCGTGGCGAGATGTAGTTTTCGGGTGACGGGTGGCGTGTTTTCAACCAGCCCTGCACGATTGCCTCGCCATCCCGGATCAAGTTCGGGATGACGACTGGTCAAGGTCGCTTCAACCCCAATCTAGAGCCGGAGTCCCTCCGTTTCGGGCAGGCCGCAGGCGAGGTTCATGTTCTGGACGGCGGCCCCGGCGGCGCCCTTGCCGAGATTGTCGAGCGCGCCGATCAGGCGGAGCTGGCCGGCGGCGGGGTCGGCATAGACGAATAATTCGAGGCGATCGGTGCCGGCGGTCCGTTCGATATCGAGCACGGACGGCAGATCGGTCGCGACCGAAACCAGCGCGGCGCCGGCATAGGCCTGCGCGAGGGCATCTTGGACATGCGCCGCCGTGGTGCCGGGGGCGAGATCGTCGATCGCCAGCGGCACCTCGACCAGCATGCCGCGGTAGCTGCGCGCGACCGCGGGCAGGAAGATGGGCGGACGGGCAAGGCCGCCATGGACCTGCATTTCGCGGACATGCTTGTGGCCCAGGCCGAGCGCGTAGAGCCGGTAGCCGGTATCGGTTGCGGCGGGTGCCGCGGGATCCTCGAACGCGGCGATCATGTCCTTGCCGCCGCCGGAATAGCCGGACGTCGCGGCGACCGCGACGGTGCGGTCCGCAGGCAGGATGCCGGCGCGGACCAGCGGGCGGACCAGCGCCAGGAACCCGGTGGGGTAGCAACCCGGATTGCTGATCCGCGTCGCGGCCGCGAGCCGGCCGGCGCGGTCGGGTTCCAGTTCGGCGAAGCCATATTCCCAGCCGTCCATGGTACGATGCGCGGTGGACGCATCGACGATCCGGACCGTCGGATTGCGGACCATCGCCACGGCATCGCGCGCGGCATCGTCCGGCAGGCACAGGATGACGCCGTCGGCGGCGTTGAGCGCATCGGCGCGTGCGGCCGCATCCTTCCGCAGATGATCGGGCAGGGTGACCAGCACGATGTCGCGCCGCCCCGCCAGCCGGTCGCGGATTTCGAGGCCGGTCGTGCCGACCGCGCCGTCAATGAAGATGCGGATCGTCATGGCGTCATCCTGGATATCGGCCGGCGGCGGGCGACGATGGCATCGCCCCCGTCGCCCGGAAAGCGGGCAAGCACGTCGGCGAGCGGTTCGACGACGACGGCCATCCAGTGCGCGTTCGCATGGATCATCCGGTCGCCATCCACCATCATGCCGACATGGCCGGGGAAGAAGACCAGGTCGCCGCGCTGCAAGGGGACATCGGCGGGCAGGGCCGTGCCGAGCGCTGCCGCCTGCTGGTCGCTGTCGCGCGGGGCGGGGATGCCGCACAGGCCGTGCGCAAGCTGGACCAGGCCGGAACAGTCGATCCCGCCGCCCCCGCGGCCGCCCCAGAGATAGGGCATGCCGACGAGCGACCGGGCGACCGTAACCGGATCCGCAGCCTGCGTCGTGACAGGTATGACGTGGCCGGCAGGCACGAACCCGCCGCCGGTGAGAGCAAGGAACGCCCCGTCGGCCCGACCCGCGATCCGGCTGCCGATCGGGAGCGCGATGGGGGCAGGCGTCTTGATATCGGGCCGGGCGAAGAGCAGCGTCTGCGGAGCCGTGACGATATGGGTCGCGGGATCGCCGACCGGCCGCAGCGCGTCGATACGGACATGCCCAAGATACTGGTCCAGCGCGCCATAGCCCCAGCACCAGTCGCCGCGGATATCGAGGACCGCGAACGGTTCCCCCGGGAGCAATTGCGAGACGGCGGCGGTTGCCGCGTCCGGCGTGGTGTGGAGCATCGTCGCGCGGTCGCCGCAGATCCGCGGCATTGGGCGGACATAGTGCGGCGCGAACACCCTGTCGGCCAGCGCGATATCCGCAATATCGCGGCGGGCAGCGGTGATGCGCGGGTCGTAGGCGCGCGAGACGCCGGTCAGGCGGAACCGTTCAACAGAGCGCGGGGGCACCCGATCGGCGGTCGCTCCGGTCCTGATCGTCGATGAGACTGTCGAACCCTTCAAGAAAATCATTCCCCACAGCGGTGCGTGCGACGAACACATTGCGCCTGTCGGCCTCGTCCCGCTCGCGCCGCAGATAGCCGAGCGTGCCCAGCGTATTCAAGGCCCGCGTGACGACCGGCTTTGAGACACCAAGCGTATGGGCAAGGCCACGCACCGTGTGCGGACCCGGGGTCAGGTAGACGGCCAGCAGCAATGCCATCTGGCGGTTGGTTAGATCGGGTTTGCCGGACCGGACATAACCGACCAGCGTATTCATCCAGGAACCGAGAGACGAGATCCGCACTGAACCGCACCTTTTTTTATGAGGCACGACGGCCACCTGTCATGAAAACACGCGGACGGGCGGATCGTTTCACACCCGACCGGTCTCCGCCGTCGATGGCGGGATCGATGCAGGTCCGTATCGATCCGAAAGATAGTGCCAGGCCGCCCGCAGGCCGAGCGCCTCGCCGCCCTTGGGCCGCCCCGGACGGGCGGATGGACGCCAGGCGAACGTATCGAAATGCGCCCAGGCGATGTCGGACGGGACGAAGCGTTGCAGGAACAGCGCGGCGGTGACGGCCCCGGCCAGTCCGCCCTCTCCGGCATTGTTAATATCGGCGATCCCCGACTTCAGCATGTCCGCATAGGGCGCCCAGAGCGGCATCCGCCAGACCGGATCTCCGCTGGCGGTACCGGCGGCGACCAGTGCGTCCGCAAGCGTATCGTCGTTCGAAAACAGCGCCGGCAGGTCTGGCCCGAGCGCTACCCGCGCGGCCCCGGTCAGCGTGGCGAAATCGAGGATCAACTCGGGTGCGTCCTCGCCCGCGCGGGTCAGCGCGTCGCCCAGCACGAGCCGCCCTTCGGCATCGGTATTGCCGATCTCGATCGTGATGCCCTTGCGGCTGGACAGGACGTCGCCGGGCCGGAACGCGTCGCCGGCGATCGCATTCTCAACCGCGGGGATCAGCAGGTGGAGGCGGACGGGCAAGCGCGCCTCCATCACCAGCATGGCGAGCGCAAGGGCGTGCGCGGCACCGCCCATGTCCTTCTTCATCAGCAGCATGCCGCCGCCGGGCTTGATGTTCAGCCCGCCGCTGTCGAACACCACGCCCTTGCCGACGATCGCGATGCGCGGATGCGCGGGATCACCCCAGAGCAGTTCGACCATTCGGGGGCCACGTGCCGGAACCGCGGCGCGACCGACCGCAGCCACCAGGGGGAAGCCGCGCGCCAGATCGTCGCCCTGCGTCACGACAAGCGACGCCTGGAAACGGGCGGCGACCCGTTCCACTTCCGCCGCCAGTTCGCTCGGCCCCAGGTCCGACGCCGGCGTGTCGACCAGATCGCGGACCAGCGCGGTCGCGCTCGCAAGAGCCACGGTCGCGGCGATCTCCGCCGACCGGGGGGTGAGCAGGATGCGTTGCGGGATCGGGTCGGCCGCCGTCCGGTACCGGTCGAACCGGTGATGCGCGAGCAGCCACCCGAGCAGCGCAGCGGCCGGAACAGCGTCATGAAGGCGATACTGCCCCGCGGGCAGCGCGGCGACGAGCGCGGCCAGTTGCCAGGGATCGTCGCCGGTACCCGCGTTTGGGCCGACGCCGGCCGCGATCGACCATTCGTCGGGTTTGTGCCCCGGCAGGATCGCGACGTCGCCGGGCTTTCCCGCGAAGCGCGCGGTAGCGATTGCGACGCGGGTCCGTTCCGGCTGGGTGGCGAGCCAGGCGTCGATCTGGTCGGTGCGGAGCAGCTGGATGCCATGCGCGGGTTGGCCGCGGTCGGGCAGGAGGAGCGAAGCGAAATCTGTCATGATCGGGAGCATAGGCATGCCGAATCGGTAACGCCATGCCTTGCGCCGGACCGTCCGTGGGCACGCGGCCACTGTGAACGGAGTGACGGGGCGTCTGATTCGGGCTCACGGGAACACCGTGCCGAGTTCTCGACAGCCTCGAACCAGGCGGGGCAGGGGATGTTGCCTGACCCACTGCGGTCCCGCGCTAGGCGGCCATGCGCGAGACGAAGTCGCCGGTCGTCGTGGACAATTGCGTCAGGTGCGTGCCCATCGACCGGAACCCGGTTTCGAGATGGTCGATCTCGTCGGCGACGGCTTCCGTCTCGGCGCGGATCGCGGCGATGGTGGCCGACATCGAATCGGCCGCGAGCGCCGTCTCGTCGACCGCAGCGGTAATCATCGTGACCGTCCGCGCCTGGGTTTCCATAGCGGAACGGATGCGCTGCGCCGCGGACTGGACCTCGCCCACCGTGTCGCGGATCGATCCGTTGGCATCCACCGTCTGGCGCGTGGCGGACTGGATGGCGGCGATCTTGGCGGCGATGTCGTCGGTGGCGCGCGCGGTCTGGGCGGCCAGACTCTTCACCTCCGCCGCGACCACCGCGAAGCCGCGGCCGCTGTCGCCCGCGCGGGCCGCCTCGATCGTGGCGTTGAGCGCGAGAAGGTTGGTCTGCCCGGCAATGTCGCGGATCAGTCCGAGGATCGATTCGATCGCCTGGGCGTGGCCGCTGAGCGCCTCCGACACAGACACCGCGGTCGCCGACTGTTCGGCGGCGCGGGTGGCGACCAGTGCTGCGGTCTCCACCTCGCCGCGCGCCTGTTCGATCGCGCGGATCAGCCCGGCCGCGGTCATCGCGGCGTCGCGCATCGCGACCGCGGACTGTTCGGCCGCGGCGGCGACCTCCGATGCCTTGCCCAGCATGCCGCGCGTCACGCCCGACGCGCCGCCCGTCTGTTCCGACAGTTCGACCGAATGGCGCAGCGCACCGTCGAGGATCAGGCCGACCGTGTCGCGGAAGGCGCCGCCGTCCGCCACCCGATCCCGCAGAGATTCGACGCGGTGGATTGCGGTAATTTGACTCGAGAGGACTTCGATCTCGATGCAGGCCAGCCGCATGATCGTTGCCGGGACGGTTCGGGCCATTTCGGGATCGTCGGCGGTCACGCCGTGCAGCGCGTCGATCAGATGTCTGGCATAGCTGTAGATCGACAGCGTGCGTTCGGGCATCGACAGGCCCGCCGCGATCGTCTCGTTGCCGCGGACCGCGATGGACGCGAGCCAGGTCTCGTCGATCGGGCCGGTGAACCACCGTTCCGTTTCTCGCTCGATCCGGTCCAGCACGACGACGTCGGGATCCAGCAGGGCCTGCGATCGATCGCGCAACACACGCAGCGACGTCTGCCAATAGGCGCGGCTGACCGTGCGGATGGTGTCGGCATGCCTTTCCCACAGAGCAGTCAGCCGGGCGGGAAACTTGCCGTCGCCCTTGTACAGCATGATCCGTTCGGCAACGCCGCGTGCATCCAGCAGCAGCTCTGCCGTCCCCTCGGTCATCACGAAGCGTCCCGCGACCATTATTCCGTCTTCCCCGTCCGACCCTGTCCAGGCCGGCCTAGGACAAAATGGTAAAGGGGATGTGACCGGCCAACGCCGCGCGCTCCCTTGCGCGACGCGGGCGTTGCGTTAAAGGACGCGGCATCAACAGGAAGGCGGACTATGGCGCGCAATCCGGGGCGGCCCCTCTCCCCCCATCTCACAATCTGGAAATGGGGCCCGCACATGCTGGTCTCGATCCTGCACCGCGCCACCGGCGTGGCGCTGGCGACGGGTGGCGCCATGCTGTTCACCTGGTGGCTGTCGGCCATCGCGTCCGGGCCGGACGCCTATGCCAGCTTCTCGCGCTACGTGATCGATGCCGACGGCGCCGGCGGGCTGCCGATGGTCACGACATTGCTTGCGAAGATCGCGGCGGTCGGCCTGACCTGGGCCTTCTTCCAGCATATGGCGACCGGTGTTCGCCACCTCGTGCTGGACGTGGGTGCCGGCTACGAACTGCGGACCAACCGGATGTTCGCGAAGCTGACGATGGTCGCATCGACCGTGCTGACACTGATCCTGTGGATCTGGGCCTGGAGGAACTGATGGGGACCGGAACGAATATCGGCCGCGTCCGTGGCCTGGGATCCGCGCATCATGGTGCCATGCACTGGTGGCGGCAGCGGCTGACCGCGGGCGGCAACATCGTGACGATGGTGTGGTTCGTCGTGTCGCTGTTCCGCCTGCCGACGCTCGATCATGCGTCGGTCATGACGTGGCTGCAGGCGCCGTTCAATGCGGTGATGATGCTGCTGCTGATCGGATCGGTCTTCTACCATTTCCGGCTCGGGCTGCAGACGGTGATCGAAGATTATCAGCATGAGGGGTCGCGCTTCGTCGCGATCGTCCTACTTAACTTCTATACGATCGCACTTGCGGCGATCGCTGTCTTCTCGATCCTCAAGATCGCTTTCGGAGCCGCCTGACCATGGCCGAGGCCTATAAGATCATCGATCACGTCTATGACGCCGTTGTGGTGGGGGCCGGGGGTTCCGGCCTGCGCGCGACGATGGGGATCGCTGAATCGGGCCTTAAAACGGCCTGCATCACAAAGGTGTTTCCGACGCGCAGCCACACGGTCGCGGCGCAGGGCGGCATCGCCGCGTCGCTCGGCAACATGGGGCCGGATCACTGGACCTGGCACATGTACGACACCGTCAAGGGGTCGGACTGGCTGGGCGACCAGGACGCGATCGAATATCTGTGCCGCGAGGCCCCGGCCGCGGTGTACGAGCTGGAACATGCCGGCGTGCCGTTCAGCCGCACGACCGAGGGCAAGATCTACCAGCGGCCGTTCGGCGGCATGATGCAGAACATGGGCGAAGGCCCGCCGGCCCAGCGCACCTGCGCGGCCGCGGACCGGACCGGCCATGCGATGCTGCATTCGCTGTATCAGCAGAGCCTCAAGTACGACGCCGACTTCTACATCGAGTATTTCGCGCTCGACCTCATCATGGAAGACGGCGAGTGCCGCGGCGTGATCGCGATGTGCATGGAAGACGGCACGATCCACCGGTTCCGCGCGCATTCGACCGTGCTGGCGACCGGCGGCTACGGGCGCTGCTACTTCTCCGCCACGTCGGCGCATACCTGCACCGGCGACGGCGGCGGGATGGTGCTCCGCGCCGGCCTGCCGTTGCAGGACATGGAATTCGTGCAGTTCCACCCGACCGGCATTTACGGCGCGGGCGTGCTCATCACCGAGGGTGCGCGCGGCGAGGGTGGCTATCTTACGAACTCAGAGGGCGAGCGGTTCATGGAACGCTATGCCCCGTCCGCAAAGGACCTCGCGTCGCGCGACGTCGTGTCCCGGTCGATGGCGATGGAGATCCGCGAAGGTCGCGGCGTCGGCAAGGACAAGGACCATATCTTCCTGCACCTGGATCACATCGATCCGGCCGTGCTGGCCGAGCGGTTGCCTGGCATCAGCGAGACGGGCAAGGTGTTTGCGGGCGTCGATTTGACGCGCCAGCCGCTGCCAGTGACGCCGACGGTGCATTACAACATGGGCGGCATCCCCTGTAACTATCACGGCGAAGTCGTGACTTTGCGCGACGGCAATCCGGATGCGGTCGTGCCCGGCCTGTTCGCGGTGGGCGAGGCGGCCTGCGTCTCGGTCCATGGTGCCAACCGGCTGGGGTCCAATTCGCTGATCGATCTGGTCGTCTTCGGCCGGGCAACCGGTCACCGGATCAACGAGATCACCAAGCCGGGGGCGCCGCACAAGCCGGCGTCGAAGGCGATGGACGATTTTGCGCTGACCCGGCTCGACCGGTTCCGTACATCGAACGGGGCGGACTCGACCGCCGCGATCCGGCTGGACATGCAGAAGACGATGCAGGCCCATGCCGCCGTGTTCCGCGACACCAAGCTGCTGAACGAGGGGATCGAGAAGATCGACCAGGTGCAGGCGCGGCTTGCCGACGTGGGCGTGGTCGACCGTTCCCTTGTCTGGAATACCGATCTGATCGAGACGCTGGAACTCGACAACATGCTGCCGCAGGCGGTGGTGACGGTGCACAGCGCCGCGAACCGCCACGAAAGCCGCGGCGCACATATGCACGAGGATTATCCGGAGCGTCACGACGACGAGTGGATGAAGCACACGATCAGCTGGTTCGACAAGGGCCACGTAACGCTCGATTACCGACCGGTGCATGACTACACGCTCACCGACGACATCGAATATATCAAGCCCAAGGCACGGGTCTACTGATCCGACGAGAGGCCCGGACCAGATGGTTCGGGCCTCTTCGTTTGGCGGGACTGGAAGGAAGCGGGCATGGCTGGCGAGGACAGGATGCAATCCGGGCGCAGGCCTTGGCCGCGGACCGCGATGTACATGATGATGGCACTGGTGCCGTTGCTGGCAGGTGGTTTCGTACGCCAAGTGCCGGCGATGGCGGGGCAGGACGCGGAGTTCTGGCAGGGGATCGTGGTCGGCCTGACGCTGCTGATCGGTATCGCCGGGCTGGTGCTGATGGTGCGCAGCACGCGTGGTGCTTCCTGATGGCCGAGGGTTTTGAGCGGCATCGCCAGCCCTGGACGCAGGACGAGATCCAGAAACTGCATAAGTTTGCGGCGAAGGGGATGGCGATGAAGGCCATTTCCAAGGCGCTGACGCGCAGCGAGGAGTCGATCAAGGACCGCGCGAAGGTCGACGGGTTGAAGATTTCCAAGCTGCGTTAGCCGGTGTGGGTTGGCTAGATGTTGGTCTGGACGTCTTCACACCGCGCTCGAGTGCGCCTGTTCTACCCCGGACACCCGCCCCAACCTCGTTTGGTTCAAGCGTGTCGAGAACTTAACGCTGCGTTCTCGACAGGCTCGAACCAAACGGGGTGGAGGTCGGGTTCGATGCGGTTCTGACTGTAAGCGTTGTGACGTTTGGCGGGTTCTCGACAGGCTCGAACCGAACGGAGGGGGTGGGTCGGGCGAACGGTGTTACCGTCCGATCTCCCTACTGAACCCGGCACTCCACGCCCTTGGCGGACGCGACCGTCTCGCCGGGCTTGAGCGGGGAGAGGGTGGCCTGTTGCAAACCGTGCGTCCACCATTGCCATTTGTCGCCCAGGTAGCGTGCGCCGTTGGTTTCAACGGCGGAACGCATTTCGGTGGTGCCGTCACCGATGTGGAGGGTGAGCGTTTCGGGGTCGATGAATACCGCGCGGACGGTGCGGCCGTCGGCGCAGAGGAAGCGCGCGCCCTGGCCCGCGTCGGATGCGGCGACCGGGGTGGCGGTATCGACCATGTTGGTGCTGGCGGTCACGTCCTGACCGCCGCAGCCGGCGAGGAGGAGGAGGGGAGCCAGGCGCTTCATTGGAGCCTCATCGGAACGGGGGTTCGTCGAACGCGCGCAGCTTGCGGCTGTGCAGCTGGTCGCCCGCCGCGCGCAGTTCGCCGATCGCGGCGATGCCGATCCGGAGATGTTCCGAAATCGCGCGTTCGTAGAAACGGTTGGCCTGGCCCGGCAACTTGATCTCCCCGTGGAGCGGCTTGTCGGAAACGCAGAGCAGGGTGCCATAGGGGACGCGGAAGCGATAGCCCTGCGCCGCCAGCGTCGCGGACTCCATGTCGATCGCCACGGCCCGGCTCTGATTGAAGCGCAGTGCGGAGCGCGTGTAGCGCAGTTCCCAGTTGCGGTCGTCCGTCGTCACCACGGTGCCGGTCCGGAGCCGCGCCTTCAACGCCTCGCGGCTTTCGCCCGACACGATCTCCGCCCCGCGAACGAGCGCCTGCTGGACTTCCGCAATGGGCGGAATCGGGATTTCGGGGGGCAGCACGTCGTCCATCACATGGTCGTCGCGCAGATAGGCGTGCGCCAGCACATAGTCGCCGATCCGCTGACTCATCCGCAGGCCGCCGCAGTGGCCGATCATCAGCCAGGCCTCGGGCCGCATGACGGCCAGATGGTCGGTGATCGTCTTGGCGTTGGACGGGCCGACACCGATGTTGACGAGCGTGATACCCGACCGATCGGGTCCGATCAGGTGGTAGGCGGGCATCTGGTGCTTGCGCCACGCACTGTCGTTGATCGCCAGTTCGGGGTCGGCATTCTCCGCGGTCAGTTCCAGCCCGCCGGCGCAGCTGAGCGCGGTATAGGGGCCGTCGCCGGACACCTGGGCGCAACCCCAGCGCACGAATTCATCGACATAGCGGTGATAGTTGGTGAACAGGATGTAGTTCTGGACATGCGCGGTGGGCGTACCGGTATAGTGCCGCAGCCGGGCGAGGCTGAAATCCGTGCGCTGCGCATCGAACAGCGCGAGCGGGTGCGGCACGTCGGGTCCGCCGTCCCACAGGCCGTCGGCAATCTCGTCGCCGATATGGGCCAGTTCGTTGGCGGGGAAGATCCGCGCCAACTCGGTCGCGGCGGCGCTGGACAGGTCGACATCATGCCCGGCGTCCAGCACATAGGGGTAGGGGATTTCCTGCCGCCCCTCGCCCGCTTCGACCACGGCACCGTAATCGTCCACGAGCAGGTCGATCTGGCGGGCGAGATAGTCGCGAAACAGCGCCGGCTGCGTCACGTTAACGGCATAGCGGCCGGGACGGGTCAGCCGGCCATAGGCGCGCATCGCATGGTCGCGCGGGGCAGCACCATCATAATGGAGGCGGAGTTCGGGGTAGGCGAAGGCACCGGCGGCGCGTGCCGCCTCGTCCGGCCGCTCGCCATGGTCGATATAGCGGCCCAGTGCGTCGCGCAGCGCAAGGACGGAGTTGCGGTAGATGCGGTCGAGTTCATCGACCAGTGCGAAGCTGCGTTCGGATGCCATCGCCGTTCCTAGAACGCAGCGGCGACGGCATCAATGGTAGGATCGTTACAGAGTCGAAAGCAGATGCTCGGCGGAACTGACGCTGTAGTCGCCCGGTGCCTCGACGTTCAGGTGGGTGACCACGCCGTCGTCCACCACCATCGAGAAACGCTGACCGCGCGTGCCCATGCCGTACCCGCTGCTGTCCATCGTCAGGCCCAGCGCGGACACGAATTCGGCGTTGCCGTCCGCCAGCATCGTGATGCCGTCCGCGCCGCCGTCGCGCGCCCAGGCGGCCATGACGAAGGCATCGTTGACCGCGGTGGCGGCGATTTCGTCGATTCCCTTGGCGTGCAGGGCGGCCGCCTGATCCACGAAGCCGGGCAGATGACGGGCCGAGCAGGTGGGCGTGAACGCGCCGGGCACGGAGAACAGCGCGACCCGGCGGCCGCCGAAGAAGGTCGCGGTGTCGACCGGTTCGGGACCGTCGGGCGTCACCTTGTGGAGTGTCGCCTGCGGAAGCGTGTCGCCGATGCGGATCGTCATGGGGGTCAGTCCTGTAGAATGTCGTACTGTGCGATAACGCGCCGACGCCGCGAAGGTCCCGCACGGATCATCCGTGGAGCGCCGCTTCCATCCGCCAGCGCATGAAGCGTGGCGCCGCGAACGGCGCGATCCGCATGGCGATCAGTGCGACGCGCCAGGCCGGCGTGGCGGTTCGCGGAAGGGCGCGGCGGAGTTCGCGCAGACCGGCGCGCACATCGCCCGCCAGGACCAGCGCCTCGCCCCGTTCGAACGCGATTTCCGCCTCGATCGTCGCGCGCATCG
Source organism: Sphingomonas montana (assembly GCF_001956315.1). Lineage (GTDB taxonomy): Bacteria > Pseudomonadota > Alphaproteobacteria > Sphingomonadales > Sphingomonadaceae > Sphingomonas_R > Sphingomonas_R montana. Next base: position 65,641 of record NZ_KV887141.1, read on the forward strand.
TCTGGGCGGTGCGACGTTCCGGCCGGTCGACCAGCCGTTCGATCGCGTTGTCATAGACGCGCGCGGCGGCGTGGAGCAGCGGCAAGCGGGCGGACGACAGCGAGTCCGGCCGGCGGCGATAGTGGTGGAGCGTGTGCGGCACGAGGGAACAGCGCCAGCCGCGTTCGAGCAGCCGGATCCAGAGATCGAGATCCTCCGCCGATCGCAGGTCGACCGACCAGCCGCCGACATCCTGGAGCGCGGTCGCGAGCAGCAGGCAGGCGGTGAAGACGTTGAACTGCCGACCCAGCACGCGATCGAGCGTCACCGGCGGCACCTGCGGCGACACGGCGGAGAAGCGCACCCCTTCAAGCCGGGCGTTGCCGAAGAAGGTCGCGTCGCACGTGACGAAGCCGACGTCCGGTTCGACGGCGATGGCGCGCGTCATTTCCGCCAGATAGTCGGGCGTGTAGCGATCGTCCCCGTCGAGGAGCGCGATCAGCGGCGCGCGGGCATCGGCCAGCGCGCGGTTGCGCGCCGCCGAGACGCCGGCATTCGTCGTTCGCAGCAACCGGATGCGGGCATCGCCCGAAAACGGAGCCATCGCGCCGGCCAGATCGTCGGGCGAACCATCGTCGACCACGATCGCCTCCCAATCGGGCATCGTCTGCGCCTGGAGCGAGCGCAGCGTATCGGCAATATAGTCAGCGCAGCGATAGGCGGGAACCAGCACGGAAACGGCAGGGATGGGCAGGCTGCGCATAGCTGTCGACAACTACGCTCTAAGCCGTTCGGCAACAACCGCATTGACCATGACGAAGGTCTAACCCGCGCCGGTGCGGGAAGGTGCGTCCGGGTCGGCGATGCGGGGTGACGGCGGGTTACGCCGTGGCTAGAAGAGGGCATGGACCATCCGCGTTTCCTGTCCGGCCAGATGCTGCTCGCCATGCCGGGAATCGGCGATCCGCGGTTCGACCACGCCGTCGTGGCGATGTGTTCGCACGACGGGGACGGCGCGCTGGGGATCGGGGTGGGCCGGACGATCCCGACGCTGGGGCTGCACGGCATGCTGGCGCAGGTCGATATCGCGCCCGGCGTGGCACTTGACGTGCCGGTTCATGTCGGCGGGCCGGTGGAGCCGCAGCGCGGCTTCGTGCTGCACGGGCAGGACTGGGGCGGGCAGGACACGCTGCACGTCGGCAAGCGCTGGGCGCTGACCGGCACGCTCGACATCCTGCGCGCGATCGCAGCGGGGCGGGGGCCCGAGCGGTTCGTCGTTGCACTGGGCTATGCCGGGTGGGGACCGGGGCAGCTGGATGCGGAGATGACCCGCCACGGTTGGTTCGCGACGCCGGGAACCGACGCGCTGCTGTTCGACACGCCGGCCGAGACGCGGTGGGACGGGCTGTTCCGCGCGGCGGGCGTCGATACGCGGATGCTGGCAAGCGAGGCGGGGCACGCCTGACGTTGCGGTCCGGAGGTCGCGGCGGCGGATATAAAGATATCTTTATATTTGCATCACCGACCGCCGGACGGTAGATGGCCGCCATCGAAGGTTGCGCCCCCCGCGACCTTATTGGGAGACCGCGCATGGCCACCATGACCGCAGACACATTCAACGACTATGTCGTGCAGGACATTTCGCTTGCCGCATATGGCCGCAAGGAAATCGAGATCGCCGAAACCGAAATGCCCGGCCTGATGGCGCTGCGCACCGAATTCGGCGCGACGCAGCCGCTGAAGGGTGCGCGCATCGTCGGATCGCTCCACATGACGATCCAGACCGCCGTGCTGATCGAGACGCTGACCGCGCTGGGCGCCGACGTCCGCTGGGCATCGTGCAACATCTATTCGACGCAGGACCATGCCGCCGCCGCGATCGCCGCGACCGGCGTGCCGGTGTTCGCCATCAAGGGCGAGACGCTTGCGGAATATTGGGATTATGTCGAGCGCATCTTCGACTGGGGCAACGAGACCTGCAACCTGATCCTGGACGACGGCGGCGATGCCACCATGTTCGCGCTGTGGGGCGCGCGCCTGGAAGCGGGAGAGACGCTGCCCGAGCCGGAGAATGACGAGGAAGTCGAGTTCCAGCGCGTCGTGAAGGCGTTCGTCGCCAAGCGTCCGGGTTACCTGACCGAGACGGTCAAGAACATCAAGGGCGTGTCCGAAGAGACCACGACCGGCGTCCACCGCCTGTACGAGATCGCCAAGAAGGGCATGCTGCCGTTCCCCGCGATCAACGTGAACGACAGCGTGACCAAGTCGAAGTTCGACAATCTCTACGGCTGCAAGGAGTCGCTGGTCGACGCGATCCGTCGCGCCACCGACGTCATGCTGGCCGGCAAGGTCGCGACCGTCGCCGGCTTCGGCGATGTCGGCAAGGGTTCGGCGCAGTCGCTCCGCAACGGCGGCGCCCGCGTCCTGGTGACCGAAGTCGATCCGATCTGTGCGCTGCAGGCGGCGATGGAGGGTTTCGAGGTCGTGACGATGGAAGAGGCCGTGACGCGGTCCGACATCTTCGTGACGGCGACCGGCAATGCCGACGTCATCACCGCCGACCACATGGCGGCGATGAAGCCGATGAGCATCGTCTGCAACATCGGCCATTTCGACAGCGAGATCCAGATTTCGGCCCTGTCCAACTATGAGTGGACCGAGGTGAAGCCGCAGGTCGACCTCGTCCGTTTCCCGGACGGCAAGCAGATCCTGATCCTGGCGAAGGGTCGTCTGGTCAACCTGGGCTGCGCGACCGGCCACCCGTCGTTCGTCATGTCGTCCAGCTTCACCAACCAGGTGCTGGCGCAGATCGAATTGTGGACCAAGCCCGGCCATTACGCGAACGAAGTGTTCGTCCTGCCAAAGCATCTCGACGAGAAGGTCGCCATGCTCCACCTCGAGAAGCTGGGCGTCAAGCTGAGCAAGCTGACCGACAAGCAGGCGAGCTACATCGGTGTGTCGACCGACGGCCCGTTCAAGCCGGACCATTACCGCTACTGATCGCGGACATTCGGAACGCTGTTCCGAGCCATGCGCGACGAGCCCCCTCTCCGGCCAGGAGGGGGGGCTTTTTTTGCGGCTTGGCGTTGCGCGCTTCCCCCCCCTACAAGCGATGACATGAGAGCGATGCGCGGCAGACCGACATGGTGACTTTCGGCCCCGCCGCGGTGGCCGGCATCGCCGCGATTATGGCGGCGTGGCTGGTCGCGGGGGTCGCGGCGACGCTGTTCGGCCTGCGCCGGGCGGCAGCGGCACGCGGGGCGGTGGCGGACTGCGAGCGACTGAACCAGATGTTGGAGGGTGCGCCGGCGATTCCGCTGCTGGTGGCGGCCGACGGCCGGTTGAGCGGGCCGGTGCGGCTGGGCGACTGGCTGGGGCTACGCAGGCTGCCGCTCTACCTGATCGACCTGGCCGGCGAGACCGAGGGGTTGCCGCGGCACGAGGTGGAAGCGTTGGCCGAGGACGTGAAGGCCGCGGAACGGAGCGGGCGCGCGTTCCAGCGATCGCTGCATCCGCAGGGCGGCAGCCGCATCCTGACCGTGCGCGGACGACAGGCGGGCATGGCGACGGGCACGGCCGCGGCCGGGACCATCCTGTGGGTGTTCGACGCGACCGACAGCGCGAGCGAGATCGAGCGACTGGGCGCGGAGGCGGTGCGGCTGGGGCAGGCGGTGGCGGCGATATCGTCGCTGATCGAGGCAGCGCCGTTCCCGATGTGGCATCGCGGACCGGACCTGCGGCTGGCGCTGGTCAACGGTGCCTATGTGGCGGCGGTGGAGGCGCGCGACGGGGCCGACGTGGTGGCGCGCGGGCTGGAACTGGTGGAGGGGCAGGCGGGGCGCGGGCCGCTGGCCGCGGCGGCCGAGGCGCGCGAGCGGGACCGCGTGCTGCGCCGGACGGTGCCCGCGACGATCGCCGGCGCGCGGCGGATGGTGCGGATCACGGACGTGCCGCTGGGGCCGGGCGGGGTCGCGNATCGCCGGCGCGCGGCGGATGGTGCGGATCACGGACGTGCCGCTGGGGCCGGGCGGGGTCGCGGGCTACGCCGTGGATGTCGAGGAACTGGAGGAGGCGCGGGCCGACCTGTCGCGGTTCGCCCGGACGCAGCGCGACCTGCTGGACCGGATGTCGGCCGGGGTGGCGCAGTTCGCGGCGGACCGCAGCCTGGTCTTCTACAACCATCCGTTCCTGCGGATGTTCGCGATGCAGCCCGAATGGCTGGCCGATCGGCCGGAGTTCGACCGCGTGCTGGACCGGATGCGCGAAGCGCAGCGTGCGCCCGAAAGCCGCGATTTTCCGCGCTGGCGCCTTGAACGGCGCGGCTGGTTCACCGCGGCCGACGCGGTCGAGGAGAACTGGCTGCTGCCCGGCGGATCGCATTTCCGGTTGCTGGCGCAACCGTTGCCGGATGGCGGGCTGCTGCTGATCTTCGAGGACCGGACCGAGCAGATCCAGCTGGCCAGCGCGCGCGACACGTTGCTGCGCGTGCGGACCGCGACGTTCGACAATCTGTTCGAGGCGGTGGGCGTGTTCGCGGCGGATGGCCGGCTGCATCTGTGGAACAACCGGTTCAAGGATGTGTGGGGGCTGCCCGAGACCGAGCTGGGCCAGCATCCGCGCGTCGATGCGTTGGTGGAGCAGGTAGCGCAGCGGTTGGCCAATCCGAGCCGGGCGGGGCTGATCCGCGAACTGGTGCGGATCGCCACGATCGAGCGGCAGCAGCGGTCGGGCCGCGTGGAGTTCACCGACGGGCGGCATTTCGAATTCGCGGCGGTGCCGCTGCCGGACGGCAACGCGCTGTTCACGATGCTGGACATCACCGCCAGCCGGGGGATCGAGGCGGCGTTGCGCGAGCGGGCGGAGGCGCTGGAGCAGGCGGACCTGCTGAAGACCGCGTTCGTCGCCAATATGAGTTATGAACTGCGCGTGCCGCTGACGTCGATATCGGGCTTCGCAGAGATGCTGGGCGGCGGTTACGCCGGACCGCTGGGTGAAACGGCGCAGGAATATGTGACGGCGATCCTGTCGTCGGTCGCGCGGCTGTCCGCACTGATCGAGAATATTCTGGACCTGACGCAGAGCGAGGCTGGGAGCCTGCCCATGGCGGCCGAGACGGTCGACCTCAGCGCGCTGGTCGCCGCGGGCGCTGCGCAGGCGGGGGTGGCGGCCGCGGCGGCCGGGCTGGACCTGGTCGTGGAGGCGACGCAGCCGCTGGGCAGCATGACCGGCGATCCGCGACGGTTGCGCCAGGTGATCGACCATCTGCTGCACAATGCGGTGCGGTTCACGCCGCGGACCGGGGCCGACGGCGCGGCCGGCCGGGTGTTGTTCCGCGCGACGCGCGACGCGGACATGGTGGAGATCGTGGTATCGGACAACGGCCCCGGCATCGCGCGCGAACGGCAGGCGCGACTGTTCGACCGTTTCCGGTCGGAGGCGGGAACCCGGGCCGGGTCCGGCGCGACGGGCCCCCGCAACGGACGCGATGCGCCCGGCCCGGGCCTGCCGCTGACCCGCCGGCTGGTGGAGGCGCATGGTGGCACGATCCTGCTGGCCAGCGAGCCGGACGAAGGCACGACGGTGATCGTGCGGTTGCCGGTCGATCCGCTGTGAGCCGTGTGATGATCCTGGCGGACGCGGCGGCGACGGAGGCGGTGGGACGCGCGCTGGCCACCGTGGTGCGGGTTGGCGATGCGATCGCGCTGTTCGGCGATCTGGGGGCAGGCAAGACGACGTTGTCGCGCGGGTTGCTGGCAGGGCTGGGGTTGATGGGGGAGGCACCGAGTCCGACCTTTGCGATCGTCCAACCCTATGCCCCGCCGGAGGTGACCGTGCCGGTGGCGCATGTCGACCTGTACCGGATCGCGGACCCCGACGACGCAGCGGAACTGGGGCTGGACGATTACCGGGCGGACGGCGTCCTGCTGGTCGAATGGCCGGAGCGGATCGGGGCGGGTGCGTGGGACGACGCGCTGCAGCTGTTCCTGCTGGCGACACCGGACGGCGCGCGTCGCTTGACAGCCAAGCTGCCGCCGTCTTGGGAACAGCGATGGCCGTTTCCCTGACCGACATGATTCCCCCCGCGCACGCCCCGGCATTCCTGGCCGGGTGCGGCTGGTCCGGGGCGGCGATCCTGCCCCTGGCCGGCGACGCGAGTTTCCGGCGCTATTTCCGGGTGCGCGACGGCGCGCGCGATGCGGTGCTGATGGATGCGCCGCCGGAACAGGAAGACAGCCGGCCGTTCCTGGCGATGGCGGGCCATCTGAACGCGATCGGGTTTCGCGCGCCGCGCATCCTGTCGCACGATCTGGCGGCGGGGCTGGTCCTGCTGGAGGATTTCGGCGACCTGCGGATGGCGGAGGCGCTGGCCGGCAGCCCGGAATATGAAATGGAGACCTATCGCGCGGCGATCGACCTGATCCGCGATCTGCACGCCCATCCGGCGGCGGCCGACCTGCCGCCCTATGACGATGCGGTGTACCGGCGCGAGGCGGCGCTGTTTCCCGACTGGTATGCGCCCGCGGTCGGGATCGCGGTGGACGGTGACGGTTACGGCGCGGCGTGGGACAGGGCGCTGGCCCGGCTGGACCGCGCGCCGGTGGTGACCGTGCTGCGCGACTATCACGCCGAAAACATCATGCTGCTGGACGACGGCATGCTGGGGCTGCTCGATTTCCAGGATGCGTTGGCCGGGCATCCCGCCTACGATGTCGTATCGTTGCTACAGGATGCGCGACGCGAGGTTTCGGCGGAACTGGAGACGGCGATGCTGGAGCATTACGGGCCGATCGACGCGACCGCCTATGCCATATTGGGGGCACAGCGGAACGCCAAGATCCTGGGCATCTTCACCCGGCTGTGGAAGCGGGACGGCAAGGACCGCTATCTGGCGTATCAGCCGCGCGTCTGGCGATATCTGGAACGCGACCTGATGCATCCGGCGCTGGCCGAGGTGCGGGCATGGTTCGACGCGAACGTGCCGCCGGCGATGCGCGCGGCGCACTGGGAGCCGGCGGCATGACCGGGTCGGCGCGCGCGCGGGGCCGGACACCGCTGGCGCTGGACACCGGCGGCGCACCGATCCGCACCGCGATGGTGATGGCCGCGGGGCTGGGCAAGCGGATGCGCCCGCTGACCGCGACCCGGCCGAAACCGCTGGTGGAGGTGGCCGGAAAGGCGCTGATCGACCATGTGTTCGATCGGCTGCGCTCCGCCGGGATCGGGCGGGTCGTGGTGAACGTCCATTATCTGGCCGATTCGATCGAGGCGCATCTGGCGCGGCGGGCGGGCGATTTCGAGATATTGCTGTCCGACGAACGGGAGCAGTTGCTGGAGACCGGCGGCGGGCTGGTGAAGGCGATGCCGCTGATCGAGGACGACCGGTTCCTGGTCGTGAACAGCGACAATTACTGGGTCGACGGGCCGATCGACGCCATCCGCCTGCTGGCCCAGCGGTGGGACGACGAGAAGATGGACGCGCTGCTGCTGATGGTGCCGCTGGCGCGGGCGAACTGCCATGCGGGGGTCGGCGATTTCCACATGGCGGCGGACGGACGGATCCAGCGGCGGCGCGGCGGGCGGGTCGCGCCGTTCGTCTATACCGGCGTGCAGATGGTATCGCGCCGCTTGCTGGACGGTGCGCCGGGCGGGCGGTTTTCGACCAACATCCTGTGGGATCGCGCGCTGGCCGAGGGGCGGGCGTACGGCATCGTTCATCAGGGGCTGTGGTTCGACGTGGGCCACCCCGCCGCGATCGCGCAGACCGAGGCGCTGCTGTTGGGGGCGGCGTGAGTTGCGCCTTGCCAGGATAGTCCGGGATCTCCATCCCAATTTCGTCCATGCCGAGCGCAGTCGAGGCAGCTTTCCCCGAGCGTAGCCGAGGGGCGATGTTGGCATCTCGGCTGCGCTCGACGGGTCCCTCGACTTCGCTCGGGATCGGCGGATGACTGGAAATCGTTACAGCCTGAGCCCTTTCCTTTTCGTTCGTTCCCGTTAGGTTCCGCTGCGTGACCCCGAATGTCTTCACCATCCCGCTGCACCGGGCATTTGCCGACGCGCTGGTCGCCGGGCTGATCGCGCGGTCGGGCGGCGATCCGCTGGTGCTGGCGCGCGGGCTTGTGATCCTGCCCAACAACCGCGCGGTGCGGACGATGACCGACGCGTTCGTGCGGCGGGCGGACGGCGGACTGATGCTGCCGCGGCTCGTGGCGATCGGCGATATCGACGCGGGCGAGCAGGCGGGCGCGCTGTTCGACCCGATCGATGGAGAGACGGCACATCCGCCGGCGATCGATCCGTTGCGACGTCACCTGATCCTGGCGCGGCTGGTGCAGGAGGTGCGCCGCGACACCGGCGACCCGATCGATGCGGCCGAGGCGATGCGGCTGGCGGCCGATCTGGCACGCACGCTGGACCAGCTGATCGCCGAGGAGGTCGAGCCGCGGCGGCTGGCGGACAGCGTGGCCCCCGAACTGTCCGAACATTGGCAGGCGTCGCTGGCGGTGCTCGAGACGATCCTGGACCGGTGGCCGCGCGTACTGGCGGCGGCCGGCGCGATCGACGCATCCGACCGGCAGAACCGGATGTTGCGCGCGCTGGCCGACAGCTGGAAGGCGAACTCGCCGGCCGGGCTGGTGGTCGCCGCCGGAATCACCGCGTCGACGCCGGCGGTGGCGGCACTGTTGCGGCGGGTGGCGCGGATGGACGGCGGGATGGTCGTGCTGCCCGGGCTGGACCTCAGCATGCCGGAGGCGGAATGGATGGCGCTCGGGCCGCATGCGGCCGAGGACGATCGGCCCGCGCCGCCGGCGATCGAGACGCATCCGCAATATCATCTGAAACTGCTGCTCGACCGGATGGGCGTGGCGCGGGGCGAAGTCGCGCGGTGGCGGCATGGCGGCCGCGCGGGCGGGATCGACGGAGATGCGCCCGCGATCCGCAGCCGGGCGATCGGCAATGCTATGGCACCCGCGCGGTTCACCGGCAAATGGCAGACCTTGCCGCCGCGTGCGCGCCGGCTGTCGGGCATTCGCGCGGCCGAGTTCGCATCGCCGGCGGACGAAGCACGCGGGATCGCGATCGCGATGCGCGGCATGCTGGAACAGCCGGGCAAGACGGCCGCGCTGGTGACGCCGGATCGCGCGCTGGCGCGGCGGGTGGTGTCGCAATTGCGGCGCTGGGGAATCGCGGCGGACGACAGCGCGGGGCGGCCGCTGTCCGCCACGCCGCCGGGTGCGCTGCTGCTGGCGCTGGCGGAGGCGGCGGCCGAGGCCTTTGCTCCGGTGCCGCTGCTGGCGTTGCTGAAGCATCCGCTGGTGCGGACGGGGGACGACCGGCTGGCGTGGCTGGACGGCGTGCGGCAGCTGGACCGCGCGCTGCGCGGGCCGCGGCCGGCGGCGGGGCTGGACGGGCTGACCGCATATCTGGCACGCGGCGAGGGGCGCGATGCGCGGGTGCGCGAGCGGGCGCAGGACTGGTGGTCGGCGCATCGCGAGATCTTGCAACCGGTGGAGGCGGCGTTTCAGGGTCGTATCGACCTGGGCACGCTGATCGCCGCGTTGCGGGTCGCGGCGAGTGCGCTGGGCGGCGACGGCGTCTGGTCCGGACCGGCCGGGCGTGCGGCGGCGGACCTGATCGCGGGGCTGGAGGATGCGGCGGCGGCTGGCCCGGCACATGTCCCGGTGCTGGCCGATGCGGGCGTGCTGCCCATCCTGCTGCGCGGGTTGATGGACGCGGTGGCGGTGCGTCCGCCGCAGGGCGGGCATCCGCGCATCTTCATCTGGGGGCTGATCGAGGCGCGGTTGCAGCATGCCGATCTGATCGTGCTGGGCGGGTTGAACGAGGGGACATGGCCATCGGCCCCCGCGCCCGACCCGTGGCTGGCGCCGCGGATCCGGCAGTTGCTGGGCCTGCCGGGACTGGAGCGGCGGATCGGCCTTGCCGCGCATGATTTCGCGTCCGGGCTGGGCGCTCGGCGCGTGCTGGTGACGCGGGCGAGGCGCGATGCGCGCGCGCCGGCGATCGCGTCGCGTTTCTGGCTGCGGATGGAGGCGATGACCGGGGGCGTGACGCGCGACCCCCGACTGATGGCGCAGGCCCAGGCGATCGACCATGTCGCCGGGCCACCCGCCTATGCCGCGCGGCCGGCACCGTCGCCGCCGATCGCAGACCGGCCACGGCGGATCGCGGTGACGCGGCTCGACCGGCTGAAGGCGGATCCGTACGCTTTCTATGCAGGCGCGATGCTGAAGCTGGACGCGTGGGACATGGTCGATGCGGACCCGACCGCGGCGTGGCGCGGCACGGCGGTCCACCGCGTGTTCGAAGCGTGGATGACCGAGGACCGCTGCGATCCGGACAAGCTGCGCCCGCGGGCGCAGCGGATGCTGGCCGAGACGTCTGCGCACCCGGTGTTGCGCGCGCTGTGGACGCCGCGGCTGCTGGAGGCGATCGACTGGGTGGCCGAACGGATCGTCGTGCAGGTGGCGGAAGGGCGCGTGCCGCTGGTCGCCGAGGTGCGCGGAGCGGCGACGGTGGCGGGGATCGAGCTGTTCGGGACGGTCGACCGAATCGACCGGATGCCGGACGGGACGCTGGCGATCGTCGACTACAAGACCGGCAAGGCACCGTCGCGCAGGCAGGTGGAGGCCGGCTATGCGATGCAGCTGGGGCTGCTCGGCCTGATCGCGGAGAAGGGCGGCTTTGCGGAGGCGAAGGGCGATCCGGGTGCGTTCGAATATTGGTCGCTGGCGGCGGACGGCGACCGGTTGGGTCATGCGTCCAGCCCGGTCGGGATCGACAAGCAGGGGCGTGGCATCGATACGGCGGAGTTCACCCGGCTGGCGGCGAGCGTGCTGGGCGATGCGGTGGACAACTGGCTGCTGGGCGATGCGCCGTTCACCGCGAAGCTGCATCCCGAATATGCGCCGTACGGCGATTACGACCAGCTGATGCGGCTGGACGAATGGTATGGGCGAAGCGATGGCGCATAGGTTCAAGCCGCTGATCCCGCTGCGGGGCGACCAGCTGCGCGCCTCCGACCCGGCCGAACTGGTGTGGCTGTCGGCATCGGCGGGGACCGGCAAGACGCATGTGTTGACGGCGCGCGTGCTGCGGCTGCTGCTGTCCGGCGTCGATCCGGCCGCGATCCTGTGCCTGACGTTCACCAAGGCGGGTGCGGCAGAGATGGCGGACCGGATCCATGGCCGGCTGGCGGCATGGGTGCGGCTGGACGATGCCAAGCTGCGCAAGGAACTGTTCGCACTGGGCGAGCCGCATGGCGACGATGCGGTGGCAGGTGCGCGGACGCTGTTCGCGCGCGTGCTGGAGGCGGCGGGCGGGGGCCTGCGCATCCAGACGATCCACGCCTTCTGCCAGACGCTGCTGGCGGGTTTCCCCGCGGAGGCGGGGCTGACGCCGGGGTTCCGCCCGATCGAGGGACGCGAGGAGGCGGCGCTGGCGCGGCGCGTGCTGGCCGAGATGCTGGTCGCAGCGGAGCGCGAGGGCGACCTGCCGCTGATCCGCGACGTGCAGGCGCTGTCGCGGCGGCTGGGCGAGGGGGCGGCGGAGGCGTATCTGATCGAATGCGCGCGGGCGCCCGTGGCCCTGGAGGAACTGGGGCCGCGACCGGGGATCGAGGCACGGTTGCGTGCCGCGCTGGGCGTGCCGATCGGCGATGTCGAGGCGGTGATCGCGGAAGCATGTGCCGACGACATGTTCGATATCGACGCGCTGATGGAGATATCGGAGGCGAATGGCAATTGGGGGACCAAGACCGCGCTGGCCCGCGCCGACCGGATCGCCGCGTGGCTGACGGGCGATCCGGCCACGCGCGCCGCCGGGCTGGCGGACCTGCATCAGGTGTGGGCGAAGGCGGACGGCGAACCGCGCTCGTTCGCCAAGGGGCAGGCGCCGCAGATACCGGGTTATGCCGAAACGGCGATGCGGCTGCATGACCGCTGCGGCGCATTGCTGACGCTGCGCGCGGGGGCCGCACTGGCGGCGCTGGTGGGGGCGGGGCTGCGCGCGGGGCAGACCTATGCGCTGCTCTATGCGGCGGCCAAGCGGCGGGCGGGACTGGTCGATTTCGACGACCTGATCCGTACCACGGTGCGCCTGCTGATGACCGACGGGATGGGCGACTGGGTGCGGTACAAGCTGGACCGCCAGACCGACCATATCCTGGTGGACGAGGCGCAGGACACCAACACCGACCAGTGGACGATCGTCGCGATGCTGGCGGGCGAGTTCTTCGCGGGTGAGGGCGCGCGGCCGAATGCGCGGCGCACGATCTTCACGGTCGGCGATTTCAAGCAGGCGATCTTCGGGTTCCAGGGGACGAACCCGCAGGCGTTCGCGGCGGCGCGGCTGCACTTCGAGCGGGGCGCACGCGGCGCGGACCGCGAGATCCTGGCGCTGTCGCTGGACCAGTCGTTCCGGTCGACGCCCCCGGTGCTGGAACTGGTCGACCGGCTGATCGGCGATCTGGGCGCGGATACGCTGGGGCTGGGGCCGGACCATGCGGTCGAACGGCATGCCAGTTTCAAGGGCGGACCGGGGACAATTACGTTGCTCCGCCCGCACAGCGCGGGGGACGGCGAGGGCGCGGGCGACGCGGCGGACGACGGCGGCGAGGAAAGCTGGATCGACGATGCGACGCGCGCCTTCGCGACGCGGCTGGCGCGGCAGATCAGGGCGTGGCTGGACGACGGCCTGCCGCTCGAATCGCAGGGGCGGGCGCTCCGGCCCGAGGACATCCTGATCCTGGTGCGCAAGCGGGGCACGCTGGCGTCGCTGATCGTCGCGCGGCTGCACGCCGAGGGGGTGCCGGTTGCGGGCGTGGACCGGTTGCGGCTGGATGCGCCGCTGGCGGTGCGCGACCTGCTGGCCGCCGCACGGTTCGCGGTGCAGCCGGAGGACGACCTGACGCTGGCGGCGCTGCTGGTGTCGCCGCTGTTCGGGTGGAGCCAGCAGACGCTGTACGATGTCGGCTTCGGGCGGATCGGGACGCTGCGCCAGGCGGTGCGCGAAAAGGGCGACGCGGCGACGCAGGCCGGGCTGAACGACCTGCTGGCGCGGGCGGATTACGAGACGCCGTTCCGGTTCCTCGACCATATCCTGACCGGTCCGCTGGACGGCCAGCGGCGGCTGATCGGACGGCTGGGTGAGGAAGCGCGCGATCCGATCCAGGAATTGGTGGGTGCAGCGCTGGCGTATGAGGACGAGGCGACGCCGACGTTGCAGGGCTTCCTCGACTGGTTCGACCGGGGCGAGGTGACGATCACGCGCGATCCGTCCGCGCTGCTGGACGCGGTGCGGGTGATGACGGTGCATGGATCGAAGGGGTTGCAGGCACCGATGGTGATCCTGGCCGACGCGACGACGGACCCGGAACTGGCACCGCGCCGGTCGATCAAATGGTCGCTGGGCGAGGCCGGGCCGGTGCCGGTGTTCCGCCCACGCAAGGCGGAACTGGCAGGGTCGCTGGCCGACGACATGGCCAGCGAGGCGCAGCGCGAGCGCGAGGAGCATTGGCGGTTGCTGTACGTCGCCATGACGCGGGCGGAGGAACGGCTGGTGATCGGCGGCGCATTGGGGCCGCGGGCCAAGGGGGTGCCGCCGGAACGCAGCTGGTACGCCGCGATCGGTCAGGCGATGGCCGGGCTGGGCGCGCTGCCCGTCGACGATGCGATCTGGGGGCAGGCGCATCATCATCGCGGGACCGCACCGGCGGCGGCGCGCATGCCGTCCGCGGGGCGGGCACGGCCGAGGTTGCCCGTGCCCGCGGAGCCGGCATGGCTGCGGCGGGCGGCACCGGAGGAGGCGCGCCCGCCGCGGCCGCTCGCACCCTCCTCGCTCGGGCTGGACGCAGTGTCCGATCCGCCGCCGGTGGCCGCGATGCGGGCCGCGGCGGAGCGTGGCCGGTTGCTGCACGCCCTGTTCGAACGTTTGCCCGCCGTGGCGCCCGAGCGGCGGATGGCGGCGGGCGACCGCTGGCTGATGCAGTCCGGCGGGGTCGGTGATTCGGATGAGCGCGCCGCGCTGCTCGCCAGTGCCTGCAGGATCGTCGCGGATCCGCGGTTCGCCGAGATATTCGGTCCGGACGCGCTGGCCGAAGCGCCGATCGCGGCGGTGGTGGACGGCGTGGTGGTGGCAGGCACGGTCGATCGGCTGCTCGTGCGGCCGGACGGCGTGCGGATCGTCGATTTCAAGACATCGCGACGCGTGCCAAGCGGGATCGATGCGGTGCCGCCACAGCATATCGTGCAGATGGCGGCCTATGTCGCGGCGCTGGGCGTGGTGTTTCCCGGCCGGCCGGTGTCCGCCGCGTTGCTGTACACCAGCGGGCCGACCTTGTTCGACCTGAGCCCGGAATTGCTGGCGCGGCACAAGCAGGCCTTCGTGCACCCGGAGCAAAAGCAGCCGCCCGTCGGTTGAGCCGGCAGGCGGTGCGTCCTACATCGGGACCAACGTTACAGGAGCAGTCACATGGCGACCAAGAAGATCACCGACACCAGTTTCCACGCCGACGTCATTGCAGCGGACGGCCCCGTACTGGTCGATTTCTGGGCGGAGTGGTGCGGCCCTTGCAAGCAGATCGGCCCCTCGCTCGAGGAATTGTCCGAGGAACTCGGCCAGAAGGTGACGATCGCCAAGATCAACATCGACGAGAACCCCGACGCGCCGGCGAAGTACGGCGTGCGTGGCATCCCGACGATGATCCTGTTCAAGGGTGGCGAAGCGGCCGCGACGAAGGTCGGCGCCGCACCGAAGAGCCAGTTGAAGAGCTGGTTGGAAGGCGCGCTGTAAACTGATGAAGTGGATGGGCTGCGTCGCGCAGGTGGGTGCGACGCGGCCTGTGTTTTTACGGACTTACACGGTAGATTTTGAGTAACCGTCGACGCAGTAATTAATCTTCCTTAGCCGTCTGTGCCCAGGACTGCGGCAAAGTTTCATTTTGGTTGCGCTAGTCTCGTTTGGCAGCGTGGTGAATTTCGATACTGACCAGTATTATCGTAGTGATAATGGATCCCGACGTCCGCCAAGGTGACGGTTAGGCGGTCGGTCCTTTAACTGGACTTGCGTGTCGTCGAGTGGACCGTCGGTACGGCAATCCACCGCGACGCGATGATTATCCGATCCTTTAAGCTACGGCCGGCATTTTCGAGCCAAGGTCGCCCCTCCGATCGTGCGGCTGACCATACACAGCGCTGGAGGCGGCGGTCAGACCGGCCGCCGCCCTGCACTGCCCGATCAGCCGAACATGACCTTCGCCGCGCGGTCCCAGATTTCGGGGGTGGCGGCGGCGATGGCGCCGGTGCCGGGGGTGCCGATACGGTAGGGGGTGCCGTCCGGGCGGGCGATGCGGCCGCCGGCTTCTTCAAGGAACAGTCCGCCGGGGGCGTGATCCCAGGGCCAGGTGCGTTCGAACAGCGCGATGTCGTTTTGACCCAACACCAGCCGCGGATATTGTTCGCCCGCGCAGCGCGGGATGGCGACGAGGTCCAGCCTGTCCCGCGCGCGTTCGATGAGGTCCTGCCGACGTTCGTCATCGAGATAATGCAGTGCGAGGGCCGCCACGGCGAGCGGGCCGCCGGTCGGCTTCGTGCGGACCCGTTCGTCGTTCACGAACGCGCCGCGCCCGCGGGCGGCGTGGCACATGCGGTCGGTTGTCGGGTCCAGTATCCAGCCGGCCTCGCGTTCGCCGTCCACCGTCAGTGCGATCATGATCGCGAAGGGGTGGATGCCCTCCGAGAAATTCTTCGTGCCGTCGAGCGGATCGATGATCCAGACGGTACCCGCGCCGATCCCGTCGAGGACCGCCGGATCGAGCGACGCGGCTTCCTCCCCCACCACGCGCGCGCCGGGCAGCAGGCGGGCGAGTGCGTCGGTCAGCAGCGCCTCGCTTTCCTGATCGACGATCGTCACCGGATCGCCGGGCGTCTTGTCCGATACTTCGTGCGCCGCAAGGTTGCGGAAGCGCGGCATCATGATCTCGGTCGCCACGCGGCACATGAGGGCGGAGACTTCGGTGTGAAGGCCGTGCATGTCAGCTCCGATAGTCGGCGTTGATGGCGATGTAGCCGTGGGTTAGGTCGCACGTCCAGACGGTGGCGGTGCCGTCGCCCAGCCCCATGTCGACGCCGATGTCGATCTCGCGGTCCTTCAGGTGGGCGGCGACGGGGGCCTCGTCATAGCCTTCGACCGCGATGCCGCCGGTCGCGACCTGTGTATCGCCGAACCGGATCGACAGCAGGTCGCGTTCGGCGGGCTCGCCGGCCTTGCCGACCGCCATCACGATCCGGCCCCAGTTGGCATCCTCGCCGGCGATCGCGGTCTTCACCAATGGGGAGTTGGCGATCGACAAGCCGATACGGCGCGCGCTGGCGTCCGACTTGGCCCCGGTGACGCTGATTTCGATGAACTTCGACGCGCCTTCGCCGTCGCGGACCACCGCCTGGGCGAGCATGCGGCACAGGTCGGCAAGGGCCGCGCGGAACGCATCGGCACCGGGATCCTCGTCGGTTTCGAGCGGGGCGTTGCCGGCCTTGGCCGTCGCGAAGGCGAGGACGGTGTCGGAGGTCGAGGTATCGCCATCGACCGTGATGCAGGAGAAGGTCGTCGCGTTCGCCTGCATCAGCATGGTCTGCAGCAACGGCGCGGCGATCGCGCAATCTGTAAAGACGAAGCCGAGCATCGTTGCCATGTCGGGCGCGATCATGCCTGAGCCCTTGACGATGCCGACCAGCGTGATGCGCCGACCGTCGACGATCGCATGGGTGACCGCTGCCTTGGGAAAGGTATCGGTGGTCATGATCGTCGCGGCGGCATCGGCCCAGGAAGCGGGCGGGGCGGCGAGGACCGCATCGATGCCGGCCTCCGCCCGGTCGATCGGCAGGGGAACGCCGATGACGCCGGTGGAGGCGACGAACACGTCCGACGGGCGACAGCCGGTGGCACCGGCGACGCGCGCGGCAATCGCCTCGACCGCGGCGCGGCCGCGGTGGCCGGTGAAGGCGTTGCTGTTGCCCGCATTCACCACCAGCGCGCGTGCCTGGCCCAGGACGAGTGCTGCGCTGCACCATTCGACCTCTGGCGAGGGACACAGGCTCTGCGTCGTGACGCCGGCCACGACGGTGCCGGCGTCGAAGGCGGCATAGGTCAGGTCGGCGCGGTCCCATGCCTTGTACCCGGCGCGGGCGATACCCAGCCGGACGCCGGCGACGGGCGGCAGATCGGGGAACGGCAGGGCGAGCGGGGAGAGGTCGGTCATCGGGACTCCTGCGGCGACGGGCGCGGGGGGAGCCTTAGCGGGTTGTGGCGGGTGGGGGAATGATTTGGGGTTTGGGATCCCGGGGGGCTTTGCTCTTTGTCCGTCCATCCCGAGCGAAGTCGAGGGACCCTTCGAGCGAAGTCGAGAAGAGGCTGGCTGGGCGGCCGGGCGATTTACGGAGTCCTCGTCTTTTGGGTGGTGCGATGCCCTCGATAGGCGAGAGGAGGATTGACTGTGGTCGGCTCGCTGTTTGGTGCCTGTTTCCAGCGGCAGCTTGGTGGTGCAGTTGGCTTCTCGACTACGCTCGAAGGGTCCCTCGACTTCGCTTGGGATGGGCGGGGTTGGTGAGGCTTGAGAGGCAATCGTCCCGCGTCCCAACGCCGTTTGGTTCGAGCCTGTCGAGAACTCCGCGCAGGGTTCTCGACAGGCTCGAACCAAACGGGGTGGGGGTGCGCAACATACTGGATCGGCGTGCGCAATCTGGTTGGAGGCGGGGCGCCACCAACGGCGCGGTAGGGCGCGCGGTCTACGAGGGTAGCGTGTGCGCAATCTTTGGTGTCGCGCCTCTGATACGTCCGGCGCGCCGGGTGAAGAGGTTGCGTCTAGGTCCCGGCCTTCGCCGGGGAACTGTTGGGGTAGTGCCTAGCGGTGAGACCAACAAAAAAGGCCCCGCATCGCTGCGGGGCCCTTCGTTGACCGACCGGGGCCGGGGTTGGATTAGCGCTTCGAGAACTGGAAGCTGCGGCGGGCCTTCGCCTTGCCGTACTTCTTGCGTTCCACGGCGCGCGGATCGCGCGTCAGGAAGCCGGCAGCCTTGACGGCGGCGCGGAGGACCGGTTCGTAGCGGGTCAGCGCCTGGCTGATGCCGTGCTTGACCGCACCGGCCTGGCCGGAGAGGCCGCCGCCCTTGACGGTGCAGACAACATCGTACTGGCCGCCGCGATCGGCGATGTCGAACACCTGGTTGATGACCAGACGCAGCGTCGGACGTGCGAAATACACTTCCTGATCGCGACCGTTGACCGTGATCTTGCCGGTGCCGGGCTTGACCCAGACGCGGGCAACCGCGTCCTTGCGTCGGCCGGTGGCATAGGCGCGGCCCTGCGCGTCGATGATCTGTTCGCGCAGCGGCGTGAACGGGGTCTCGGGCTGGGCCGGTGCCTCGTTCGTCTGCTCGCCTTCGTCGTTATAGTGGACGACATCGGCCTTGGGCGCCGGAGCGGGGGTGGCGCCGGTCAGCGCGGCGAGGTCTGCGAGCGACTGGCGGCCATCGCTCTGGCCGTCATTCTGGCGGTCGTCGGTCATCGTGCACCCACCTTGTTCTTCGGGTTCATCGCGGCGATGTCCATCACCTGCGGATGCTGTGCTTCATGGTCGTGCTCGGTGCCCTTGAAGAGGCGCAGGTTGCGCATCTGCTGACGGCCGAGCGGGCCGCGCGGGATCATGCGTTCCACGGCCTTTTCCAGGACGCGTTCCGGGAAGCGCCCCTCGAGGACCTTGGCCGCGGTCACGCCCTTGATGCCGCCGGCATAACCGGTGTGGCGGTAATAGACCTTCTGCGCAGCCTTGCGGCCGGTGAAGCGCACCTTGTCCGCATTGATGACGATGACGTTGTCACCGCAATCGATGTGCGGGGTGTAGGATGCCTTGTGCTTGCCGCGCAGGACGTTGGCGATGATCGAGGCGACGCGCCCGACGACCAGGCCATCGGCATCGATCAGATGCCATTTCTTTTCGACGGTGTACGGCGTGGCCGACTTCGTCGTCTTCATCAGCGCCTTCATGGGCGTGCCTTTCAACGGAAACGAGGACGCCGCCCTTCACAGGGCGGCGCGAACGGCCGGTCAATCGCGGAAAGGGCCGAAAGAGTCAAGTAAACCGCGGCTTTCCTGACGGGTATCAGGATACCATGCCGTTTTGCGAGCGATGCTGCGTCAGTGGGCGAGGACCTGGCCAACCCGTGGCGAGCGGCTGGCCGCCCGGACCGGAGACGACCCCACGCGGTGCGCACAGGCGACGAGCGCGGCGAGCAGGAGCGCGCCGACCGCCTGATGCGCGGCGGCGATCGGGATCGCGACGCCCGACAGGAGCGCGCCGATGCCGAGGGCGATCTGTGCCGCGACGAGGCCGCCGGTGAGCGGCAGCGCCCACATCGCGCCGGTGCGGGCGGCGCGGAGCGCGAGCGAGATGGCGGCGCCGGCGGCGATCCAGGCGAACCAGCGGTGGACGAATTGTACCACGATCGGGTTGTCGATCAGGTTCGCCGCAACGCCCATCGTGTCGCGCCAGCCGCCGGCCGGGAACCAGCTGTCGCCCATCATCGGCCAGCTGGAAAAGGCGTAGCCCGCATCGAGCCCGGCAACGAGTGCGCCGATGATGATCTGCACCGCGACGATCGCCAGTGCGACGATCGATCCGGTGCGGAGCCGGGCAGGGGCCGCGTCAACGTCACGCGCCACCAGTCGCAGGTCGCGTGCCGTCCAGATCATGCCGGAAAAGATGAACAGCGCGGCGGACAGATGCGTCGCCAGCCGCAGATGGCTGACGTCCGGCCGGTCGACGAGGCCGGAGGCAACCATCCACCAGCCGATCGCGCCCTGCAACCCGCCAAGCGCGAGCAGGGCGGCCAGCCGCGGACCGTACCCCTTGGGAATGGCGCGCCGCCACCAGAACCAGAGCAGCGGCAGGGCGAAGGCGATGCCGATCAGCCGGCCGATGACGCGGTGCAGATATTCCCAGAAGAAGATGCCCTGGAACGCCGCCAGCGTCATGCCGCGATTGACCTTCAGATATTCGGGCGTCGCGCGGTAGGCGTCGAATTCCGCCATCCACTGCGCCGTGTTAAGCGGCGGCACGATGCCGGAGATCGGTTCCCACGTGACCATCGACAGGCCGGATTCGGTCAGCCGGGTGATGCCCCCGACGACGATCATGCAGAAGACGAGCACCGCCATCGCGATCAGCCAGTTGGCGATGTGGCGGGGGCGGATGGCAGGGGCGTGGGGGCGGGACAGGCGCATGAATGAGGCTATGGCCCCGCCGCCGTGCGCGTTCAATGGCGCGGGGGCCGCTTGTGGCCGGGCAGGCGGGTGATTAGCTATGACATGATGTCCCATGGTCCAAATCACCGCCTCCACGAAGGTCCGGCACTTGCCGTCGCAGCGCAGGGGGCGCTGGAACGCGCCGGCGAGCAATGGACGCCGATGCGCGCCCGCGTGTTCGACGCGCTGAACCAGTTCGACCGGCCGGCGTCCGCCTACGACATCGCCGATGCGGTATCCAAGGCGGAGGGGCGGCGGGTCGCCGCCAACAGCGTGTACCGCATCCTGGACCTGTTTGTAGGCAAGAACCTGGTGCAGCGGGTGGAGAGTGCGAACGCCTATATCGCCAACGCCCACCCGGATTGCCGGCACGACTGCATCTTCCTGGTATGCGACGGCTGCGGCCAGACGACGCATCTGGACAACGACCGGATCACCGGAACCGTCCGACAGGCGGCGATCGATGCGGGCTTCGAACCGGTGCGGCCGGTGATCGAGGTGCGCGGGCGCTGTACGGCGTGCGTTGCGGCGGGGTGATTTGCACGAGCGTTGATCGGATCACGTAGCGTTCACGCATGAGGATGTCAGCGGAGCTTACGCGGCGAACCCCGTGTGGTTCGAGCCAGTCGAGAACCCTGCGCGAAGTTCTCGACAGGCTCGAACCAAACGGGGTTGGTCAAAGGGTTCAGCTTAGCGTCACGAAGGTCCGGAGTTGTTCTGGGATGCCGTAAAATCCGCCTGCACCTCATCGAACGCGCCCGTTTCCGCCATTGCACGCAACGCCTTCTTGTCGATCTTGCCGGTGGCGCCGAGCGGGATGGCGGAGAGGAAAACGGCGCGGTCGGGCATCCACCAGCGGGCGATGCGGCCGTCGAGATGGGCGAGCAGGTCCGCGGCGGCAGGTGTCCGGCCCGGGATCGGCTGCACGATTAGCAGCGGGCGTTCGTCCCATTTGGGGTGGGGGATGCCAATCACGGCGGCGACCGCGACTTGCGGGTGGCCGACGACGATATTCTCGATCTCAATCGAGCTGATCCACTCGCCGCCGGACTTGATGACGTCCTTTGCGCGGTCGGTAATCTGCATGAAACCCTGGCCGTCGATCGTCGCGATGTCGCCGGTGTCGAACCAGCCGTCCTCGTCCAGGATCGGCGTCGGATCGTTCAGATAGGCGCGGACCACTGCCGGGCCGCGGACGAGGAGGTGACCTACCGTCCGGCCGTCGTGCGGCAGCGCGGTGCCGTCGTCCGCCACCAGCCGCATGTCGATGCCGAGCGCGGGGCGACCCTGCTTCAGCCGCCACGGCAGCTGTTCGGCATGGGGGAGTGCCGCGAGGGCGGGGGTCATCGCGCCGCAGGACCCGACCGGCGATGTCTCGGTCATGCCCCACAGATGCACCACTTCCACCCCGTAGAGATCGTTGAAGTCGCGGATGATCGCCGCCGGGCAGGCGCTGCCGCCGATCGCGACGCGGCGCAGCGTGTCCGGGCGACGACCGCTGGCCTTCAGATACTGGAGCAGCGCCAGCCATACCGTCGGCACCGCGGCGGAGAAGGTGACGCCGTGCCGTTCGATCAGTTCGGCCACCGACGCGCCGTCCAGTCGCGGGCCGGGCAGCACCATCTGCGCGCCCACCGCGGGGGCGGAGAAGACCAGCCCCCAGGCGTTGGCGTGGAACATCGGGACGATCGGCAGCACGACGTCGCGGCTGGACAGGCCCATGATGTCGGCCTGCAACGTCATCAGCGTGTGGAGATAGTTGGAGCGGTGCGAGTAGAGGACGCCCTTCGGATTACCCGTCGTGCCCGATGTGTAGCAGAGGCCGCAGGCGCTGTTCTCGTCGAACTGTCCCCATGCGGCACCGTTGTCGCCATCCGCGACGAAGGCGTCATAGTCGGTTGTCCCGTCCGGCAGCGCGCCGGTGTCCGCGGCGATCACGAGAATGCGTTCGAGGGTGGGCATGCGGGCGCGCAGCGGTGCGATCACCGGATAGAGCGTGGCATCGACGATCAGGATGCGGTCGGCCGCGTGGTTGACGATCCAGACGATCTGGTCCGCGAACAGCCGCGGATTGAGCGTGTGGCAGACCGCACCGATCCCCATGATGCCGAACCAGGCCTCGATATGGGCAATGCCGTTCCAGGCCATGGTGGCGACCCGGTCGCCCGGGCGGATGCCGGCGGCCAGCAGCGCGCCAGACAGCCGCCGCGCGCGAGACCGGACATCGGCCCAGCCGGCCGACCGGAACCCGTCGACGGCGCGTTCGACCAGCGGGACCGTGCCGTGCCACGTCGCCGCATGATCGATGATCCGGTCGACCGTCATGGGCCAATCCTGCATCAGTCCCAGCATCACCACTCCCGTCACTTTTTTGGCATCGTGGCATGCCGCCGGGGCGGGGGGCAAGCGGTCCGCGCTTGACCCGCGCGCACGGCCGGGGTCCAACGGGTGCCAACATCGGAGAACCGCATGCGCCCGACCCTGACCGCCCTTCTCGTCGCCGCCAGCCTGCCTGCGCTGGTCGCCGCTGCCCCGGCGCCCAACGTCCGCACTGTCGGGACCGCGACGCTGTACGACGTGCCCGCCATCCCGCCGGCGGTGGCCGATGCGGTGCAGCGATATCAGAACAGCCGGGCTGCGTTGTTCGAGGACTGGTTGCCTGACGGATCGATGCTGATTGCGACTCGGTTTGGCGAGACGCAGCAGCTGCATCATGTCCGTGCGCCGGGCGGGGCGCGGACGCAAATGACGTTCGCGGCCGAACCGGTGGCGGGTGCGCAGGCGATTCCGGGCCGGAACGCGTGGGTGTTCGGGCGCGATATCGGCGGGGACGAGTGGTTTCAGATCTATGTGGCGGGGCCGACCGGACAGCCGGTGCGGATGACCGAGCCGGGGACGCGCAACCAGTCCGCGACGTTCAGCAAGGACGGGCGGATCATGGCCTGGTCGCGCGCGGTGAAGGGTTCGGGCGACTATACGATCATGATCGCGAACCCGGGCGATCCGAAGAGCGCGCGCACGCTGCTGAAGGGCACCGGCGCGATCGGGCCGGCGGACATAAGCGCCGACGGGCGGACCATCCTGCTCGCGCGTGGCGTGTCGAACCGCGAGACGACGCTGTCGCTGCTCGATATCGCCAGTGGACGGGTGACGCCGGTCGCGACCGGGCCGGCGGCGCGGTACGAGGACCCGCGTTTCACCGCGGACGGGCGCGGGATCGTCGCGATCAGCGACCGGGAGTCGGACGTTCGCCGGCTGATCGAGCTGCCGGTCGCGGGCGGGGCGATCCGCGTGCTGACGCCGGCGTCGCAGTGGGACGTCGAGGATTACGATCTGTCCGACGACGGGCAGACGCTGGCCTATGCGGTGAACGAGGACGGGTTCTCGCGCGTGGTGGTGACGCCGGTCCGGACGCGGCAGATGTTGCCGCAGCCGGTGCTGCCGCGCGGGGTGCTGACGGGGTTGAAGTTCACGCCCGACGGGCGGCGGCTGGCGATCGGCCTGTCCACCGCGACGTCGGCGGGCGATGTGTGGGCGTGGGACGTGACGGCGGGGCAGTTGGTCCGTTGGACGGAGAGCGAGCTGGGTGGGCTCGACCCGGCGAAACTGGCGGAGCCGACGCTGGTGCGGTTCAGGTCGTTCGACGGCGTGTCGGTGCCGGCGTTCGTTTATCGGCCGAAGGCGATTGCGGCGGGCGTGCGGACGCCGGTCATCATCGACATTCACGGCGGGCCGGAGGCGCAGACGCGGCCGAACTGGAATTACGGCGCACAATATTTCGCGGATGTGCTGGGCGCGACCGTGATCCTGCCCAATGTCCGCGGCTCGGACGGGTACGGAACGAAATATCTGAACCTCGACAACGGGCCGAAGCGCGAGGACAGCGTGAAGGACATCGGCGCGCTGCTCGACTGGATCGGGACGCAGCCGGGGCTCGATGCGAAACGGGTCGCGGTCTACGGCCAGTCCTATGGCGGCTATATGTCGCTGGCGGTGTCGGAGCATTATGCGGACAGGCTGGTCGGCAGCGTCGAACGTTACGGCATCAGCGACTTCAACTCGTTCATGGCCAATACCGAGGCGTATCGTCGCGACAATCGGCGTGCGGAATATGGCGACGAGCGCGATCCGGCGATGAAGGCGGTGTTCGACCGGATATCGCCGCTGCGCAACGTGGCGAAGATCCGCAAGCCGATGCTGGTGATGCAGGGCGCGAACGACCCGCGCGTGCCGCAGTCGGAGAGCGAGCAGGTGGTGGCGGGGATCCGCGCGAACGGGGTGCCGGTGTCCTACGTACTGTTCGCGGACGAGGGGCATGGGTTTCTGAAGAAGGGCAACAACGATCTGCGGCGGGCGGTGGAAACGGTGTTTCTGGGGCGGTTGTTCGGGGTCGGGGTGAAGTAGTTTTCTTTAGCCTTCTCCCCTTTGGGGAAAGGGTTGGAAGAGGGGGCTACCTCTTCCCAGGTGCTGCGCCTGTTGTTGCGTCGCTCCCCTTTCCCCGGACGGGAGAGGGGGAAGAAGACTACCTCACCCCATCCGCATGAAGGGCGGGTCGGGGATCGTCGCGCGGGCTTCGTTGAGCATCATCGACCAGCGGACCGACAGGTTCTGGAAATAGGGGTCGTCCGCCTCGATCCGGCGGCGGATGACGGGGCGGGCGGCGTTGGCGGGGATCACGAGGACGTCGATCGGCAGGCCGACCGACAGGTTGGAGCGGATCGTCGAATCGAACGAGAGCAGCCCGACCTTCACGGCCTCGTCCAGGTCGGTGTCGTAGTTCATCGTGCGATCAAGGATCGGCTTGCCATATTTGCGTTCGCCGATCTGCAGAAACGGGCTGTCGGGCAGGCATTCAATGAAATTGCCCGCCGAATAGACCAGGAACAACCGGATCGGCCCGCCGCCGATCCGCCCGCCGACCAGCAGCGAGACCCCGCCGCTGATTTCGGCGGCGCGCAGCCCGGCGCCGATCTCCGCATCGGCGTTGGTGACCGCTTCGCCCACCAGCTGGACCGCGCGAAACATCGACGGCTGATCCGCGATCAGGCGGCGATGGCCACCCTCCGCCGCCGGTTCCAGCCCCTCGGCCAGCTGCCCCAGCACATGCTGCGTCATCGAAAGATTGCCGGCCGACAGGCACAGGATCAGTCGGTCCGGCCCGTCCGCCAGCACGTGCATCTTGCGATAGGACGAGATGTTGTCGATGCCCGCATTGGTGCGGGTGTCCGACATCATGATGAGCCCGTCGCGAACGTTGATACCGATACAGTAGGTCATCGACCGCAGCCTAGACCCGGCATGGTGCGAACGGAAGTAGGCGCAAGGGTGATCCGCAACCGCCTAACCCTGCGACTGGGACTGCGACAGGCCGACCCGGACGCCGACGTCGAGTGTCTCCACGCCGCCGCCGGTGCGGGCGCCGGAGACGGGCGCCGCTTCCCGATAATCCAGCCCGACCGCGACGCGGACATAGGCGTCGTCCGGGCAGATCGCGTTGGCCGGATCGAACCCGATCCAGCCGATACCGTCGACATGCGCCTCGGCCCAGGCATGTGCCGCGGGCTGGTCGGAGGCGCCGTCGCGGCGGAACAGGTGGCCGGACACGTAGCGCGCGGGCAGGCCGAGCACGCGCGCCCCGGCGATGAAGACATGCGCCATGTCCTGGCAGACGCCGTGCCCCGCGCCGAACGCGGCGGCAGCGGACCGTTCGACGTTCATCGTGCCGGTATCGAAGCGCATCTGCTGCCCGATCGCGCGGTTGAGCGCATGCGCCCGATCGAGCGGGGACCCGCCATCCGCCCCGGATCCGGCGACGTCGCGTGCGAAAGTCGCGATCGCATCGTCATGTTCGGTCAGCGGGGTCGCGCGCAGGTAGACGAGCGGCGGTAGCGGTTCGTTCGCGGCCTGGACGATGCCAGCGGTGTCCTCCGTCAGGACTTCGCCCGCCACGGTCAGCGTGATGCGATCGACCGGCCCTTCGACATAGAGCATAGCGGTTTCGTTGCCGAACCCGTCGCGGCGGTAACGCAGGCGGGCGTCGCGATCGATGTCGATCCGCCAGTCGACGACATGCTGGCCGATGTGGCTGGACGGCGTCATGCGCAGCAGCTGCATCAGCCGGGCCTGCGGCTGAGAGTAGGCATAGGACGTGCGGTGGAGGATGTTGAGGCGCATCAGGCGAACCTGAACTGCGTGCTGACCAACTGGTCGATCCGCGCGTTTTCCACGATGTAGCAGCCAAGCCATTCATGCAGGCCGCCCGCGAAGATCGCGTTGATCGTGCTGTTGGCGAGCGTCGCCTGACGGGTGCGAGCGGCGCGGTCGGCCTCCCCCTGTAGCCCGCGCAGCTTGGCGAGCGCGGTGAGCAGGCCGACGACCTCGTCCGCCGAGGCGAGCAGCGAGCGGGGCATTTCACGGCGCAGAATCAGCAGATCGGCGACACGCCATGGCTTGGGCTGGTCGCGGTAGAGCCAGCGATAGGCGGTGTTGGCGGACACGGTGTGCAGGATGGTGGTCCACTGGTCGCGGTCCACCGCGCCGCCGACCTCCTCGCCCGCCGGCAGCAGGAGATGATATTTGACGTCGATCAGCCGCGCGGTGTTGTCCGCCCGTTCGATCGCGGCGCCCAGACCGAGGAAGAAATAGGCTTCGTTGCGGAGCATCCGGTGCAGCGCGCCTTCGAACCCGCGCGCTTCCGCCCGCAACGTTTCGACCAGTGCCAGCGTAGCGTAGTTGCCGCCGGACGTCGCCTGGCGGATGCCGAGCCAGGCGCGGTTGATCGCCTCCCACGCATCGCGGCTGAGCGCGGTGCGGACCGATTTCGAGTTGGACCGCGCCGCGTCGAGGCAGGCGCGGATCGAGCCCGGATTGGCAGGATCGAGCGTCAGATAGCGGCTGACATTGGCGGGGGTGCGTGCGGCCCCGGTGGCGTCGAAGCCCTGATCCGCGGCGGCGACGGCGAGCGCGCTGTCCCACGCGGCCTCGCCCGCCGGGCGGGAGGAGAGCGCGTCGAACCGGATCGTCGCTTCGAGCAGACGCGAGGTGAACTCGGCCCGTTCGACATAGCGGCCGATCCAGTAGAGCGAGGCGGCGGTGCGGGCGAGCATCAGCGGCGCCCCATCGACTGCATGGGTTTCATGCCGCGTCCCATCGTCTGGCTCATGGTGCCCAATGTCTGGTGCATTCCGTCCGGGTCGATCGTCTGGCGGGCGGGGGCGAGGATCAGGCTGTCCTTGGTGCCGCCGCCCTGGCTGCTGTTCACGACGAGCGATCCTTCCTTTAACGCCACGCGGGTCAGGCCGCCGGGCACGATGCTGACGCCGTCCGCACCGCTGAGGCAGAAGGGGCGGAAATCGACGTGGCGCGGCGCGATGCCGTCCTTCACCAGCGTGGGCACGGTCGACAGCGCCAGCGTGGGCTGCGCAATGTAGCGATGTGGTTCGGCGATCAGCGCGGCGCGGAACGCCTCGATTTCCGCGCGCGACGCGGTGGGGCCGACGAGCATGCCGTAACCGCCCGAGCCGTCGACCAGTTTCACGACGAGCTGATCCAGATTGTCGAGCGTATATTGCAACGCCTGCGGTTCGCGGCAGCGATAGGTTTCGACATTGGGCAGTTTCGCGTCGCCGCCCGAATAATAGCGGACGATTTCGGGCATGTAGCTGTAGATCGCCTTGTCATCGGCGATGCCGGTGCCCGGCGCGTTCACGAGGGTGACGTTGCCGGCCAGATAGGCGGCGAGCAGGCCGGGGACGCCCAGCATCGAATCGGGGCGGAAGAACAGCGGGTCCAGATAGTCGTCATCGATCCGGCGATAGACCACGTCGACACGGACCCGGCCGTCGATCGTCCGCATCCAGACGATATCGTCGTCCACCTCCAGATCCGCCGCCTCGACCAGTTCGATCCCCATGGAGTCGGCCAGGAAGCTGTGTTCGTAGAAGGCGGAGTTGAAATGGCCCGGGGTCAGCAGGACGCAGACCGGGTGGTCCGACCGTGGCGACACGGATTGCAGCGTCTCGCGCAGCCGGTCGGGATAAGTATCGACCGGCAGGACGTCGTAGACCTGGAACAGTTCGGGGCAGAGCCGCAGCATCGCCTCGCGGTTTTCCAGCATGTAGGAGACGCCGGACGGGGTGCGGGCGTTATCTTCCAGCACGAAGAAGTCGGTCGGCCCGGTGCGGACGAGGTCGATGCCGCAGATATGCGCATAGATGCCGTGCGGCGGGCGGGCGCCCATCAGCAACGGGCGGAATTGCGGGTTGGCGAGCACCAGTTCGGCCGGCACGATCCCGTCCTTCAGGATGCGTTGCGCGCCGTAGAGGTCGTCGAGGAAGGCGTTTATAGCTTCGACCCGCTGGACCAGGCCGGTCGACAGCTGTTCCCATTCGGGCGCGGTGAAGACGCGCGGCACGATATCGAACGGGATGATGCGTTCGGCGGCTTCTTCCTGGCCATAGACGGCGAAGGTGATGCCGAGCTGACGGAACGCCGCTTCGGCCGCGGCCTGGCGCCGATCGAACTCGGCCGTGTCGGTGTCGCGGATCCAGTCTGCCAGATGCTGAAATTCGGCGCGCCCCTCGCGGCTGCCGGATGCACCCCAGATTTCGTCGAAAGCACCGGATCTAGGCATGGACCTCCTGATGCCCGCCGTCTGGGTGGACGGGCGAAGCCAAGACTGCATGCGTTCGTAACGACGCACAAGGGGGCAGGTGGCGCGTATGGGCCGGGCGGACAGGATGGGCGGGCAGGCGGTTGCGACCCCGGCCGGTGCGCGCCGCGCTCCGCCCGCGCCCGGCCCCTGCCATGCCCGGTCGATTGACGCGCTCCCCTCCGCCACCTATCTCGCCCCTGATATCACCGCGGGATGGCGTGCGCGCCATTCCCCCGCGCATTCTTTCCAAGGAACGTCCATGTTCGGCGGCATTGCCAAGGCCATTTTCGGTTCGTCCAACGACCGATACGTCAAATCCCTGCAGCCGACGGTCGACAAGATCGGTTCGTTCGAGCCGGCGATGCAGGCGCTGGACGACGAGGGCTTGCGCAACCAGACGGTGCTGTTCCGCGAGCGGCTGGCCGCGGGCGAGACGCTGGACCAGATCCTGCCGGAAGCGTTCGCGACGGTGCGGGAGGCGGCGCGCCGCGTGCTGGGCCAGCGGCATTACGACGTGCAGCTGGTCGGTGGCATCGTCCTCCACCGCGGCGAGATTGCCGAGATGCGGACCGGCGAAGGCAAGACGCAGATGGCGACGCTGGCCGTCTACCTGAACGCGTTGCCGGGGGAGGGCGTCCATGTCGTCACCGTCAACGACTATCTCGCCGCCCGCGACAGCAGCTGGATGGCGGAGATCTACAGCTTCCTCGGGCTGACGACCGGGGTGATCGTGCCCAACCTGTCAGACCAGCAGCGCCGCGACGCCTATGCGTGCGACATCACCTACGGCACGAACAACGAGTTCGGGTTCGATTATCTGCGCGACAACATGAAGTATGACCGCGCCATGATGGTGCAGCGGCCGTTCAAGTTCGGCGTCGTCGACGAGGTCGATTCGGTCCTGATCGACGAGGCGCGCACCCCGCTCATCATCTCCGGCCCGACCGACGACAAGTCCGAGCTGTACATGCAGGTCGACGCGATCGTGAAGCAGATCGCGCCCGAAGACTATGAGCTGGACGAGAAGCAGAAATCGGTGATCCTGACCGAGGACGGCACCGAGCGGATGGAACGGATGCTGGAGGCGGCGGGGCTGCTGGCCGGCGACAATCTGTATGATTTCGAGAATACGCAGGTCGTCCATCACCTGAACCAGGCGATGCGCGCCAACGTCGTGTTCAAGCGCGACGTCGATTATCTAGTGAAGGACGGCAAGGTCGTCATCATCGACGAGTTCACCGGCCGGATGATGGACGGGCGACGCTGGTCCGACGGGCTGCACCAGGCGGTCGAGGCCAAGGAGGGCGTCGACATCGAGCCGGAGAACCAGACGCTGGCGTCGATCACCTTCCAGAATTATTTCCGCATGTACCCGAAACTGGGCGGCATGACCGGCACCGCGGCGACCGAGGCGGCGGAATTCTACCAAATCTACAAGATGAACGTCGTGACGATCCCGACCAACGTGCCGGTCAAGCGGATCGACGAGGAAGACGAATTCTACAAGAATATCGGCGACAAGTTCGCCGCGATCGCCAACACGATCCGCGAAAAGGCGGAGGGCGGCCAGCCGATCCTGGTCGGCACCGTATCGATCGAAAAGTCCGAGATGCTGTCCGAGTTCCTGGTCGAGCGCGGGGTGAAGCACGAAGTGCTGAACGCGCGGTTCCACGAGCGCGAGGCGCATATCGTGGCGCAGGCGGGGCGGCTGCGCGCCGTCACCATCGCGACGAACATGGCCGGGCGCGGGACCGACATCAAGCTGGGCGGCAACCTGGAATTCCGGATGCTGGACGAGCATCCCGACCTGGTCGAGGGGACGCCGGAATATGCCGAGGTCGCCGAGCGGATCGCCAAGGAAATCGAGACCGAGAAGGCGGCCGTGCTGGCCGCTGGCGGGCTGTTCGTGCTGGGCACGGAACGGCACGAGAGCCGGCGGATCGACAACCAGTTGCGCGGGCGTTCGGGGCGCCAAGGCGATCCGGGGCTGAGCCGCTTCTACCTGTCGCTGGACGACGACCTGCTGCGCATCTTCGGCCCGCAGACGATGTTCGCCAAGATGATGAACAAGAATCTGGAGGATGGCGAGGCGATCGTCAGCCCCTGGATCAGCAAGGCGATCCAGACCGCGCAGGGCAAGGTCGAGGCGCGCAACTATGACGTGCGCAAGCAGGTCGTCGAATATGACGACGTGATGAACGACCAGCGCAAGGTGGTGTACGAGCAGCGGTCCGACATCATGGATGCCGAGACGGTGGACGACATCGTCGCCGACATGCGTGCCGAGACGGTCAACGCGCTGGTGGCCGACGCATGCCCGCCCAACAGCTATCCCGAACAGTGGGACGCGGACGCGCTCCGGATGCGGGCGCAGGACATGCTGGGCGTCGACGTGCCGGTGGCGGAGTGGTTCGCCGAGGAAGGCATCGAGCCCGACATGGTGACCGAGCGGTTGCAGGCGGCGACCGATGCCGCGATGGCCGAGAAGATTGCGGCGATGCCGATCGAGAACTGGCGCGGGGTCGAGAAGAGCGTGATGCTCCAGTCGCTCGACCATCACTGGAAGGAGCATCTGTCGACGCTCGATGCGCTGCGCCAGGTCATCCACCTGCGCGCCTATGCGCAGAAGACGCCGATCAACGAGTATAAGCAGGAAGCGTTCGCGCTGTTCGAGAAGATGCTGATCGAGATCCGCGAGGACGTCACCAAGATGCTGGGCAATGCGCGGTTCGATCAGGCCCCCGAACTGCCCGAGATGCCTGATTTCCTGACGAGCCATTTCGACCCGCTGACCGGCATGGACGACACGTTCGACATGGATGCGGGGGCGAAGGGCTACATCACCACCACGCTGCCCCCGATGCAGAGCATGCAACCCGAAATGGTGTCGGAACTGGGCGACGATCCCGCAGACTGGGACGGTCGCGTCAGTCGCAACGCGCCATGCCCCTGCGGTTCGGGCCGCCGGTACAAGCATTGTCACGGGCAGCTCTGAGGCTTTAGCGGTCGCCGCTTCTGCGACGCCCGGTTCGCTACGATCGGCTTCGAGGCGATCGAACGCGACCCGACCCATGCTGCGCCATGGGCTCTCGGGGAGAAAGCCTAACTTGCCGCCACGTCCAGCAGAGGTCGGCGGCAGAATGCAAGCGCGTCGAACATCGGGCCAGCATCCGCGATCATGATAAACTGGTCCGCATGCTGTTCGCGGATCGGCTTTGACCAGTCGTGATCCGTGACCTGATCCGGGATCCACCAGTATCCTAAGCTACATCATGCGCCGGGAAGGCGCATGGCCAGCGGCATCGTACCCGCGGTCTGTGCAGGCGCGTTGTAAGACCCATTGTTCGCGTCCCGGGCTTGAGCGGGCCGTTCGCCCGCAGCGGCGCCGAGCGGCTGGGCCAAATTCTCTGCAACCCAGATCGTCAGGTCGCGGGCAGCCGGAAAATCGCTTCATTGGATCGCTACCGATGCCGCCCTTTCCAAGGCTTTACTCGACGGGAAGATAACGATAGTATTTCATAATACATCATATGTATTTGCAACGATAGCCGGGAGTGGGCCATGCTGACACGATGGTTCGCGATCGCGGTGCTACTGGCGATGATGGTCGTGGCGGCACCCGCCGCATTACCGGCGCAGGCGTCTAGGCGATCGGAGGTGATCCTGGCGGATGGATGGCGCTTTCACCTGGGTGACGTGAAGGGCGATGGGACAGCGGTCGGATATGACGACAGTCGCTGGCAGCCGGTAGCCGTACCGCATAGCTGGAACAAGGTCGGCAGCTACGCCGTCACGCGCCGTCCGGACGCGAACGTCACGCGGGGCGTGGGGTGGTATCGCCTGCGCTTCACGCCGCCGCGCGGGGCTGGGGCCGGTGGCAGGCGCGTGCACCTGCAGTTCGACGCGGCCAGCATCGTTGCCGACGTCTGGGTGAACGGACGGAAAGTCGGACGGCATGAGGGCGCGTTCAGCCGGTTTCGCGTCGACGCGACCGATGTAGTGCGGCCAGGCGAGAATATCCTGACCGTCCGGGTGGATAATTCGAAGCCCGTCCCCGGTAGTCCGACCGAGTTCGTCGTGCCGATTTCGGGCGATTTCTTCATGTATGGCGGGCTGTATCGTCCAGTCTCGCTGATCGTCACCGAGGCGGCGCATATCGATCTGCTCGATCACGGCGGGCCGGGGGTTTACGGGCGGATCGTAACGTTGGGCGATGCCGCCGCGACGGTCGCGGTGCGGACCCGACTGCGCAATGCGGGTCCGGCGCGCGGCATCGTACTGCGGACCCGCGTGCTGGACGGAGCGGGGCGTCAGGCGGCGCGTGCCGACCAGCGGCTGGCACTGGGTGCGAATGCGGCCGTGGAGCGCGAGGCGGTGCTGCGCATTGCAAACCCGCGGCGCTGGAACGGGATGGACGATCCCTATCTCTACCGCATGGTCGTCGACCTGATCGGCCGCGACGGGGCCGTGCTGGACAGCGTGGCGCAACCGCTGGGCCTGCGTACGGTTTCAGTCGATCCCGATCGCGGGTTCATCCTGAACGGGCGCGTGCTGAAACTGCACGGCGTCAATCGGCACCAGGATCGGCAGGACAAGGGCTGGGCGGTCACCGAGGCGGACATGGCACAGGACATGGCGCTGATTACGGAAATGGGTGCCAATTCCGTCCGGCTGGCACATTACAACCATGCCGCGCACTTTTACGACATGGCGGACCGCAACGGCATGCTGCTGTGGGCCGAACTGGGGCTGGTCAATCTGGCGTCGATACCGGGGCGTGCCGATACCCCGCCGGCGGTGAAGGCGAGCGCCGAGGCGCAGTTGGTCGAACTGATCCGGCAGAATGCCAACCACCCGTCGGTGGGCGTCTGGTCGATCGGGAACGAACTCACCAATTGGGCATCGAAGGGGCTGACGCCGTCGAACGCGCGCCCCCTGATGATAGCATTGAACGCGCTGGCGAAACGCGAGGATCCGTCCCGACCGACGACGCTGGCCGCCTGTTGCGAAGTGTTGCCGGGCGAGAAGGACGACGGGCGCGATCGGACCGCCGGAACCGCCGATACGGTCGCCTACAACCTGTACTATGGCTGGTACGGGTCGGGTCGGGTCGCCGACGCCGCGCAACTGGGCACGGTGATGCAGGGTTACCACCGCGAAAACCCGAAGCTGCCGGTGGGTGTGGGCGAATATGGTGCGGGCGGTGCGATCAGCCAGCATAGCGACGACGTGAACGGCGGCCGGATCGAAAGCATATACCGTCCGCAGGCGGAGGAGGTGCAGGCCGCCGTGCACGAGCTGTCGTGGAAGGCGCTCAAGCCGCTCGATTTTCTGTGGGGCAGCTGGGTATGGCAGATGTTCGACGCAACCAGCGACCTGCGCGAGGAGGGCGACAGCACGGACATCAACACCAAGGGGCTGGTGACGTTCGACCGCGCGGTGAAGAAGGACGCCTACTGGTTCTACAAGGCGGCGTGGAGCACACGGCCGGTGCTGTACCTGGCGAGCCGGCGCTATGTCGATCGCGCCTATCCGGTGATCGACATCCGGGCATATTCCAACGCGCCAGGCGCGGATGCGAGCATCAACGGGCGTCCGCTGGGCCGGGTCGCCTGTGCGGACAATGTGTGCGTCTGGCCGCAGGTGCGGTTGTCGTCGGGCGACAACGTGGTCGTCGCGACCGCGGCCGGGCAGACCGACCGGATGACCTTGCGCTACACGGGGCCGGCGCGCGAAATGCATGTCCGCACGGGCACGCTGGAGGGTGTGACGCTGGCCGACGGGACGCGCTACGGCTCTGATGCGTTCTTTGCTGGCGGGCTGGGGTTCACGCTCAACCCGTATCAGCGCGAACTCTACGCGGCGGACCAGCCGCGCAAGGTTGCCAAGGTCGTGACCGGCGCAGGGGCGCCGTTGCTCTATGCCAGCTGGCGGGCAGGCCAGGCGTTCCGGTACGTGCTGCCGCTGCCGGCCGGGCGCTACCGTGTCACGCTCCACCTCTTCGACCCGGTCGAGACGGTGGCGGGGCGGAGGATCTTCACGGTTCGCGCAGGTGGCGGGGCGCCTGAGCGGATCGATATCGTCGCGCGCGCCGGTGCGGGACTGCGCGCGACGACGATGGTGCTGCCGGCGACCGCGGCGGGCGGGGGACTGACGCTCGATTTTGTAGGGGTAGTGGGTGAGGCTGTGGTGTCCGCGATCGATGTCGTGCCGGAGTGAGAGTGGTACGGGCCGTGATGGCTTGTTGATCGACACCGATGGCGGAGCGTCGAGCCATCGGGGCCTCGCGCGCTGACCCGCTCTTCTATCCATCCAAGCCGAGTATAGTCGAGGCACTACCCGAGCGGAGCCGACGCGCGCTGTCGGCTTTTCGGCTTCGCTCGGGTCGGACGGGGGCGTGTTGAGTGATCCTGCCGCAGATCGTTGCGCAGGGTTCCCGACGGGCTTGAACCGCGCGGTGCGGCACTACGCGCGACGGTCGCGTCTCAGCCGTCCGGATGGTCGCCGAGCCGGAAGATCGTCTCCATGACGTGCCAGCTGCCGTCTGCGCCGGCGGCGGGGATCGGTTGCTGGAACTGGCGCATCCGTTCAACCCACGCGACCACCGCAGGGTTGGCGGCGTCGGCGGCCGCCTTGCGATCCGGGTCATAGTCATCGTTTGCGTCGATGACCATGAACAGCCGGGTGCCGGCGCGATAGATTTCCATGCCGTCGATGCCGGCGGCGCGGATCGACCGCAGGACGGCAGGGTCGGTGCGGCCGACCCTGTGCCAGTCCTCATATTCCGCGATCAGGGCGGCGTCATCCACCAGGTCGAGTGCCAGGCATATGCGCGTGGTCATGCGTTGGTCCACCCGCCGTCGATGACACTCGCGGTGCCGGTGGTGTAGGACGACAGGTCGCTGCCGAGGTAGAGCGCGAGTTCGGCAATCTCCTGCGCGCGGCCGAGCCGACCCATGGGTTGACGCGCGACGAAGTCCGCGCGTGCCTTTTCGGCGTCGCCCGTCGCGGCGAGCCGCTCGTCGAGCGAGGGGGACTGCACCGTGCCGGGGCAAATCGCGTTGCAACGGATGCCGACCCCGACGAAGTCCTGTGCGACCGACTTGGTCAGGCCGATCACCGCCGCCTTCGATGCGCCGTAGACGAAGCGGTTGGGCACGGCGATGATCGAGCCGGACACCGACGCCATGTTGACGATCGATCCGCCGCCACGCGCGATCATGCCGGGCAGGAAGGCGCGGATCATGCGGTAGGCGGAGCGGACGTTCAGATCGAACGATATGTCGAAATCGCTTTCCTCGGTGGTGAGGATGGTGCCCGCGTGGACGAAGCCTGCGCAGTTGAACAGGATGTCGATTCCGCCGACCGATTGTCCGAACGCGGCGATGGCCGCGCCGTCGCGTAGATCGAGCGTTACGGTTTCGCAGTTTTCAAGCGTCGATAGCGCATCGGCATTGATGTCGGCGGCGATGACGCGTGCGCCTTCCGCCGCGAAAAGTTCGGCGGCGGCGCGGCCGATGCCTTGAGCGGCGGCGGTGATGACGGCGGTCTTGCCGGCGAGGCGCATGGGAATATCCTTCTTCAATCGATCGGGGAAACAGGAACCGGGGTGTCGAGACGGATCAGGCCCTGATCCTTCAGGTCGCGCCAGAGCGCGGGCGGAATTGCGGTCGCCATCAGCGTAACCGCCTGCGATACCTGGGCTGCGCTGCCCAGGCCCGGAATGACGGACACGACCTGAGGATGGGCGAGCGGCAGTTGCAACGCCGCCGCGGCGAGCGGTACGCCGTGCGACGCGCACAGGGCCTCGATCGCGCCGACGCGCGCAACGATTGCCGCGGGTGCGGGCTGATAATCATAATGGAGTTCGCCGCCGTGGCGGACGCCCTTGGCCAGGATGCCGGAATTATACGGGCCACCCAGCACGATCTTCACGTCGCGCCGCACGCACAGCGGCAGGAAGCTTTCGAGCGCATCCTGTTCGAGCAGGGTGTAGCGCCCGGCCAGCAGCACGACGTCGATATCGGCGACGGCCATCACCTCCTCGCATATCCGGGTCTCGTTGACGCCGAGGCCGATCGCCCCGACGGCGCCGACGGCGCGCAACGCGTGCATCGCGCGGTAGCCGCCGTCCATGAATTCGGCAAAGCGGCGCGGATGGTCCGCGCCGTGCGCCATCCGGCCGAGATCATGGGCATAGAGGATGTCGATACGGTCGCGCCGGAGCCGTACACGGCTCGCCTCGTAGGACCGCATGACCGCATCGTAGCTGTAGTCGAAGATGCTTTCGAACGGTTCGGGGGTGACGAACGCCTGGCGCGGGAGGGACAGATCGGTGCCCGGCGGCACGGCGTCGAGCCGGCGGCCGACCTTGGTCGATACAATCGCCGCTACGTCCGGATCGAGGCGCGCGAGCGCGGAACCGACGCGTTTCTCGCTGAGCCCGAAGCCGTAATGCGGCGCGCTGTCGAAATAGCGCAAGCCTGCGTCCCAGGCACATTGCAGCGTGGCAGCCGCATCGACATCGGGCATCGCGCGGTAGAGGTTGCCGACGGACCCCGCGCCGAAGCCCAGCCGCCCGAGCGCGTTCCAATCGACCATCGCGCCTGCATCCTCAACCAACCGTGCCGTCAGTCAAAGATCATCATACGTCATATGTCAATGCCGTAGAAGGCCCGTGCCGCGCCATCGAACAGTCGCGCCTGGTGTTCGGGTGTCGACGGGCCGATCAGGTCGCGCGTGGCGGCGATCCAGTCCGTGTAGCGGTCGCCGGCGTGGCGCAGTACGGGCCAGTCGCTGCCCCACATCAGGCGATCCCCGAAACTGGCCACCAGGTGCGCAACATAAGGGCGAAGCGCCGCATGGGGCTGGCCCGGCGATTGCTCGGTCCGCAGCCCCGACAGCTTGCACCAGATGTTGGGCAGGGCGGCGAGCGCCGCGATCTCGTCGCGCCAAGGGTCGAGACGGCCGGCCGCAACATGCGGCTTGGCAGCATGGTCGATCACGATGGGGAGGTCAGGCCAGCGCGACGCGAACCGGTACAGCACAGCCAGGTGCCGCGGTTCGACCAGCGCATCGAACCTCAGGCCGTGCGCGATCATTGCGTCGATCGCGGGAGCAAGGTCTGTGCGGAGCATCCATTCGGTATCGCCGATCCCCTGCAGCATCGGGCGCAGGCCACGCATCCGGGGGTGGCGGGCCAGTGCGGCGATCCGGTCGGTCGCATCCGGGTGCGACAGGTCCACCCAGCCGACGATCGCGCGGATCAGCGGGTCGTCGAGCGTCAGCATCCAGTCCGTATCGCGGTCGTCCGCCTGCGACTGGACGAGCACGCCGCCGGCCAGATCCGGCGTCGCGGCCTCGGCGATCAGGTCGTGCGGCAGGAAGTCTTGGTGGAGCGCCGGCCAAGCGGCATCGGGCCAGACCTGGCCCGGCCCGCCGATCCGCCAGAAATGGATGTGGGCATCGGTGATCCGCATCGCGGGCGGTCGGATCAGCGGCGCGGCTTGCGGGCGGCGCGGCGCCGGGCCCACGACGATTCGATGTGGTCGCGCATCGCCTGGCACGCCCGGTCCGGATCGCCCGCGACGATCGCGTCGTAGATCGCCTCGTGCGCGGCATGCGTCTGGCGAACATGTTCCACGTTCAGCTTGCCGTTGTAACCGTGGTTGCGCAGCGCTTCGGCCTGCACGCCGTCGATCACCGCCTTGCTGAGCTTGTCGCCGGAAATGCGCATGACGATGTCGTGGAATGCGACGTCCTCGTGCACATAGGCGGCGGGGTGGGGGATCAGCCGGCCCAGCTTGGCCATCTGTTCGGTCAGTTCGGCGATCTCCTCCGGCGTACGACGCTGCGCCGCCTTGCCCGCCATCGCGCCTTCGAGCAGTGAACGAATTTCCGACACGTTGTCGAGGTGGGCCAGACCGTCCTCACGCTGGAACAACGCGCTCAGGATCATCGGATCGAGCATGCGCCAGGCACCCGCATCGCGCACGATGGTGCCGCGACCCTGTTGCGACACGACCAGCCCTTTCTCCGTCAATGCCATCGTCGCTTCGCGGATGACCGTGCGGCTGACCTCGTAGATGTCGCCGAGCATGCCTTCGGGCGGCAGGGCAGTGCCGGCGGGGTAGGTTTCGGTCACGATCGATTTCACGAGATCCTCGACCACCGCCTCGGCAAGTCGCGGACGACGGCGGATACGGAGCGCTTCCGCAGGCGGGATGTCGGTCATCAGCGGCGCGTATCACAGAAAGACGACGACGCTGACCGTAATGTCGCGCGGTCGACACCGGATCCAACGCCATCTTGCCAAGAAGAGAGATAATACATATTATGTTTTCTGCGTCACACGGCAAGCCGCCGCGGGGGAGGACTTCGATGAAAGTAACCGGCTATCGCAGCCTTGTCACCTCGCATGATTGGGGACGACCGGTCGGTGACGTTAACGGCGTAGTGGCATCCGGCATCACCGAGGTGCCGATCCTGATTCTGGAAACCGACGGCGGACTGGAAGGCGTGGGGCTGGGCCAGCATATCGATATCGACCGCGTGTTCGGCGCGGTCGAAGGGCAGGATCCGCGCGCCGCCCCGGCGCTGTACGACAGCATGTTGTCGCATGTGTTCAAGACCGGTCATGCCGGCATGACCTATGGCGCGATCGCCGCGCTCGACATGGCATTGTGGGACCTGAAGGCGAAGATGGCGGACGAACCGTTGTGGCGGACGCTGGGCGCCGCCGACCGTTTCGTCCGCGGCTATGCATCCGGCCTGTGCTACGGGCTGGACG
This sequence comes from Sphingomonas montana, assembly GCF_001956315.1. Lineage (GTDB taxonomy): Bacteria > Pseudomonadota > Alphaproteobacteria > Sphingomonadales > Sphingomonadaceae > Sphingomonas_R > Sphingomonas_R montana. The sequence continues at coordinate 105,375 of NZ_KV887141.1, forward strand.
ACGATGCGTTCGACGCGCTGTACACGCGTTGGGCCGCGCGCGGTTTTGCATCCGCCAAGATCAAGGGGGGGCGCGATGTGACGCGCGACATCCGCCGGTTGAAGCGCGTTGGAGCCATCATGGGCGCCAACAGCATCGCGCCGGCGTTGATGCTGGACGTCAACGAAAGCTGGAACTGCAAGCAGGCGATCCGCCATCTGGACGAGATCGCGGCGGCGGGCATCGACCTGACGTGGATCGAGGAGCCGGTCCGGCGCTGGGATGCGGCCGGGCTGGCCGCGGTCGCGCGCGCCGCACGCTGCGCAGTAGCCACCGGGGAAAACCTGACGGGGCTGGAGCAATATGGCCCGTTGCTGGATGCCGGGGCGGTCGACGTGGTGCAGGCAGGCAGCGTGTGGGGCATCACCCATTTCCAGCGGGTCGCGATCGCCGCACATGTCCGCAACCTGCCGGTGTCGCCGGTCGGCTATGACGGTAACCCGATTGCCCATGCCGCGGCGGCCGCGCCGAACATGATCGGCATCGAAATCCAGGACCTGAACTGGCCGACCGGGCTGCGGATCGATCAGGAGATCGCGGACGGCGGCATCGTGTTGGGCGATCGGCCGGGGTTGGGCATAGTAGTCGACGAACCGCAGATCGCGCGCGACCGCGCCGCGGGCAGTTGGGGCACCAGCGGCGGACCGCATCGCCGCCCGTCCGAAGCCGGGTTGCGGCTCGTCCCCGATGCGGGTGTGCTTTGAGCGTGGCGGCGACCGGACCGGCCTATGTCGTAGGCGCGGCGCGGTGGCGGCTGCAGATTTCGCTGATGGTCAATTTTTTCCTGTTGATGGCATTGTACAGCGGCGTGCTGGGCGTGTTGCTGCCCAACCAGATCGCGGCGCTGGACGCGGGCAACAAGGCCAACAACCTCGCGTTGCTGTTCGCGATTACGTCGATCTTCTCCACGCTGTCGACACCGATCGCGGGCGCATTATCGGACCGGACGCGCAGCCGGTGGGGCCGGCGCGCGCCGTGGATCGCGATCGGATCGCTGTTCGGGTCGCTCGCCCTGTTCGGCGTGTCGCTGATGACCAGTTTCTGGTCGCTGATTGTACTGTGGGTGATGGCGGCGGTCGCATACAACGCGATGCAGCCGGCGATGATGACATTGATCGCAGATCGGTTCGCGCCGGACGTGCGCGGCGGCATATCGGGCATCGTGGGGGCCGGCATGACGGCCGGACTGACCGCCGGAACCGTGGTTGCGGGGTATCTGGCGGGTCAGGCGATGCTGGCCTACGGGCTGTTCGCGGCCGCCGTGGCGGTGTCGGGGCTGGCGTTCGTCCTGGTGAACCGTGAGCCGTCGAGCGCGGCGATGCCGGCCCGGCCGACCAACTGGCGTCAGTTCCTGCGCGGTTTCTGGATCAGCCCGCGCGAGCATCCGGACTTCGCCTGGGCATTCCTCAGCCGGTTCACCATCTATATGGGGTATCAGGCGGTTGCAGCGTATCTGCTGTATATTCTGCGCGACTATATCCGGCTGGGCGATGCCGAATCGAACATCGCGATCGCCAACATGGCAATCGTGACGCTGGTCTGTCTGGTCGCATCTTCGCTGCTGTCGGGCTGGCTGTCGGACCGTATCCAGCGGCGCAAGCCGTTCGTGATCGTCGGCAGCCTGATCATGGGATGCGCGATGCTGGCGCCGCTGCTGCTGCCGTCGATGACGGGGATGTGGACCTATGCCGCGGTGATCGGGGTGGGATACGGCATGTTCATGTCGATCGACATTGCGCTGATGACGCAGGTGCTGCCGCAGAACACCGATGGGGACGCGGGGCGCGACCTGGGCGTGCTGACCACCGCAGTCAACATTCCGCAGATCATCAGCCCGGTGATGGCCGCAACGCTGCTGGGCGTGACAGGCGGCGATTATCGCGCGATCTTCATGGTGGCGATCATGTTCGTGTTCGGATCCGCGCTGTGTATCCTGCCCATCAAATCGGTCCGATAAAACATAATACGTATGATCATAATTTGACACTGCGGCATGTTTGTGATGCAAGGGAGCAAATAAAAAAGGGAGAGGGTATCATGGCGTTTCTACCTCGTTGCGTTCGCGCGGGCCTGCTGGCTACCCCCGCGCTGGGGGCGCTGATCTGGGCCGTGCCAGGCATGGCGCAGGCGACCGATCCGGTGCCGGAGCGGACATCGCAGGGTGCCGAACTGCCGGCCGAGCCGATCGCGGCACCCGCCGCCGATCCGGCCGACCAGGAACAGGCCATCGTTGTCACCGGGATCCGCGCCGCGGAACGCGCGGCGATCGACATCAAGCGCCGTTCGGTCGCGGTCGTCGATTCGATCGTCGCGGAGGAACTAGGTAAGCTGCCCGACGGCAATGTCGCGGAATCGCTGCAACGGGTGACCGGCGTTACGATCGAACGTAATCGGGGCGAGGGCCGGTTCGTCACGGTCCGCGGGTTCGGGCCGAAATTCAACGCGGTCACGGTGAACGGCCGGACGCTGGCGACCGACAATGTCGGGCGCGAATTCTCGTTCGACGTCTTGCCGTCCGAGATCATTTCCGGCGCGGACGTTTACAAATCGCCGCAGGCCAACATCAATGGAGCATCGATCGGTGCCACGGTCGACGTCCGCACGCTGCGCCCGCTCGACCAGAAGAAGGGGTTCAAGTTCGCCGGCGCGGCCGGCGCCATGTGGTCCGAACTGGCCGACACGTACAATCCGGACGTATCGGCGGTCGGCAGCTGGAAGAACGATGCGGGCACGTTCGGCGTCGCGCTGGCGGGTGTCTATTCCAAGCAGAAGAACCGGATCGACGAATTCACGATCGGTGCCGGCCATGTGTTCCGGTCAAGCACGGACAGCTATTATAATCTGGCCGGGGTGCGCGGCGGGCGCATCGGCCCGGGCGTCGCGCCATTCACGCGCGTATCGATGCCGTCGAACCTGTCGCCGTTCTTCTTCGAACGCGAGCTGACCCGGTACGGCGTCAATGCATCGGCCCAGATGCGGCCGAGCGACAAGCTGACCGTCACGATCGACGGGCTGTATTCCAAGGCGCGGTTCGTGGAACAGCAGACCGGACTGGCGTTCGATTTCGCCGGCGGCGTGCTGGCCGAACAGGTCGTCGAGAATGGCGAGGCGGTGTTCCAGCGCTATACCGGCGGGTTCGTCGATCAGATCATCCAGTTCGACGACCGCGACGTGACGACCGACCAGTTCGGCATCAACGTCGACTGGCGGCCCACCGACACGCTGCGCGTCAAGTTGGACGGATCGCTGTCCAACGCGCGGCGGCGGGGGCAGGAGAACAACCTGTTCACCACCATCCGCCGCAAGAACGTCAATCTGTCGTTCGACCGGCGCGGCGGCAGCCCGATCTACCAATATACCTTCGCCAGCCCGAACTACGCCGATGCGGCGACCAATCCACAAGGGTTGACCGCGCATTATTATATCTGGGGCGGCGGATCGGACATCGACGACGAGATCGAGGAATATCGCGGCGATGTGGAATGGAAGCCGGGCAACGGACCGTTCACCTTTTCTGCCGGCGCGCTGGCGCAGAGCCGGATCAAGACGATCAACGCCAACGAGACGTCGTTCGCCGAACAATGCGCCTATTGCGATTCGAACCGGGTGTTGCCGCCGTCGCTGTTCCAGCCGACCAACCGCAATTTCTTCCAGGGGGGCGGACCCGACAACATCCTGCATGACTGGCTGATCTACGATCCGCTGGCGCTGGTTAAGACCATCGACGGGTTCGCGGCCCAGGACGGTATCACCTTCAATCCCGCGGTCTTCTCACCTGCGGCATCGTCCGTGGTCGATGAAAAAGTCAGGATCGGCTATGCGATGGGCGCGCTGGAAACCGAGGTGGCGGGCATGCCGCTCGCGATCAATGTCGGGCTGCGCTACGAGAACACCGACTATACGTCGTCGGGTGCGTCACGCACCGTCACCAGCGCGCGGCCCAACGGGGCCGGGCAGAACATTGTCGTCGTGTCGCCGGTCGTGCCGATCAGTTTCCGCGGCAAATATGACGACTGGCTGCCTTCGCTCAACGCGCGCTTGTCGCTGACCGATCGGTTCCTGCTGCGCCTGGCCGCATCGAAGGTCATCACCCGGCCGACATTGTCCGACCTTTCGCCGCGCCAGACGATCCAGACCAACCCCGGGAACGAGTCCATCCGGCGCGGCAACCCCGATCTTCAGCCGTTCCGCGCGAAACAGGTGGAGTTCGGCGGGGAATGGTACTTCGCGCCGAATTCGCTGCTGAATGCCGCGGTGTTCTACAAGGATATCCAGTCGTTCGTGACGTTGGTCACATCGACGCAGTTGGTCGACCAGGTCAATTTCCAGGTCACCGTGCCGGGCAACGGCAAGGGTGCGACGGTCAAGGGGTTCGAGATCGGATACCGCCAATCGTTCGATAACTGGTTGCCGGCACCGCTCGACGGGTTCGGCGTGCAGACCAGTTTCAACTATACCAAGTCCAACGCCAATTATACCAACACGGTGGCGAACGTATCTTACGGGCTGGAGGGGCTGTCGAAATATTCGTACAGTGTCGTCGGTTTCTATGAAAAGTACGGAATATCGGCACGGGCGGCCTACACATATCGTGACAATTTCCTGCAGGTCGCATCGGGGCGGAATGGCGAGCCGGAATATTTCGATGCGTACGGCCAGCTAGACGTCAGCCTGTCCTACGATTTCGGATCGCACCTGACGGTCTTCGCCGATGCGGTAAACCTGAACAACACCAAGGAGTTCATCTATTCGGTGAGCGAGAACCGGACGAAGGAATATCGCAAGACCGGGCGGCGGCTGTCGGGGGGCGTGCGCGTCCGCTTCTGAACCACGGCCCGCTGCGGACGCTACCGCGTCCGCAGCGGTGTACCGGTCACGGCAGGGTCGTGATCATGCCCAACGCGACGGCGTGACCGTCGCGGCTGTCCAGGACGGCGTTGCGCGGCGCCTGTGACACGATCCCGTCGAGAATGGCCCCGTCGACCTGGCGCAACGCCACGACCGGGCGTTCGTCGGGACGCTCGGTACGCAGGCTGATGTCGCGGATCGTCAGGCGGCGGGCATGGCGGGCGTAGAAGCCGGCGCCGGGCAGCGTGCCGAGGTAGGTGACCTCAAGGCTGGTCGTGCGGCGATATTCCGGGTCGCGTTCCGCGTCGCCCCGCGTGCCGCCGCCCTGCGCGACGATGGCGATGTTGCGGAACGTGACGTCCTCGACCGGCGCATCGGCGATTCCCTCCACCCCGCACGGAAAGCGCATCCGCGCGCCCGATATGGCGATCGCGTCGAACCGCACGCCGCGGATCCGCCCGACGGTCGTGCCGCGCGGTGCGCGCAGGCGGGCGCCGTGATGGACGAACAACGGGTGGTTGACCGGGTCGCGGATCGTGATGTCGGAGACCGACACGTCTTCCAGCGTACCGCCGTCGACCACACCCATCAGGATGCCGCGGCTGTTGGTACAGATGCAGTCGCTGATCCGGATGCCGCGGAAGCCGCCATTGCTTTCGGTGCCCAGCTTGATCCGGCCGAGCACCCCAAGCTTGTCGGGCGATTTATAGTCGGACAGGCGGTAGCTGCCGTCGAGCACGGACCCCATCGCATAGCCGCTGGTCTTGCAGCCCGAGATCAGCACGTCCTCGCATGGCACCGCACGGCCCAGCGCGTAGCTGCTTTTCAGGACAATCGCGTCGTCCTTGGGTGCGTTGACGGTGCATCCGGTGATCCGGACGTCGCGGCAGGCGTCGATGTCGATCCCGTCGCGGTCGGTGTCGATCAGCAGGTTCGTCACGCGCAGGTTGGTGCAGCCATGCGCCATTACAGCGAAATGCCCGGCCTGGAGGATGGTGAACCCGTCGAGCCGGACGTTGCGACAGCGCATCAGCCCGATCGTCTTGTTGGCGCGCCCGACCTGCAATCGCTCGGCCGCATCGCGCAGCGCCAGTTCGCGCGGGGACACGCCGAGTGCGGCAGCCGATCGCCAGTCGGGGCGACCATGCCAGCGGTCACCGGGGCCTTCGCGATCGAGGCCCAGCCCATGCAGCATGCCGGGGCCGAGGATCGCCACGTTCGACACGCCGTCGCCGCGGATCAGGCTGTTGTGGACATGGGTGATCCCGAAGTCCTGATACTGCTCCTCCTGGTAGTTTTCGGGCGGGTCGTAATGCGCGCCGTGGATCGCGGGATCGGCCGCCACGATGACGGCGCCCGCCGACAGGACCAGCGCGATATTGTCGCGCAAGCGGAGCGTGAAGCAGAGGTAGCGACCCGCGGGCACGATGACCGTGCCGCCCCCGCGCCGTGCCGCCGCGTCGATCGCACGGTTGATCGCGGGACTGTCGATCGTCGTCCCGTCGCCGCGCGCGCCGTGGCGGCGGACATCCTCGAACAGGCCGGCCGCGACCGCCTGTGCCCGATCGGGCAGGCCGCCGGCGAGCAGTATGGCGCCCGCGCCGACCAGCGTGGCGCGACGGGTGGGGGGCACGAACAGGGACATGGATGCTCTCCCGCGGACGGCAGTCTTGCTACTGCGCCATACATAAGACATCATACGTTTGTTGACGATGCTGTCCACTGCATCCGATACCGGGCATAAACGCCAAGGAGCAGGATCGATGAACGTTGGTGCCCCACGATCGCCGTTGCATGCGGCCGGCCGCGTAGTCATCGCTACGGCGGGTCTCCTGGCGAGCGGCAGCGCGTGGGCGCAGGCGACGATCTTCGTATCGCCCACCGGTGACGATCGCGCGCCGGCAAGTGCGACCCGGCCGGTGCGGTCGCTGGAACGGGCACAGGCGCTGGTCCGTGCGGCGAATGCGCGCGGCGACGTGACGGTGATCCTGGCGGACGGCACCTACCGGCTGGACCGGCCATTGCGGTTCGGTGCTGCGGACGGCGGGCAGGCGGGCCACCGGGTGGCATGGCGCGCCGCGGCCGGCGCGCGGCCGATGCTGTCGGGCGGCATGACGGTGGCGGGGTTCCGGCTGCACGACGCGGAACGGCGCATCTGGGTCGCCGACGTGCCCAGGGGATTGGACGCGCGGCAACTATGGGTCGACGACCAGCTGGCCGAACGCCCCTGGATCGAGATCAAGGCCGCCGACGTCGCGTTCGCCCGCAACGGGTTCGACATCGTCAATCCCGCGCTTGGCTATGTCGCGGCCGTCAAGCGGCCGGACCGGATGGAATTGGAGGCGACGGGGTTCTTCACCGATCGCTTCTCCCCGGTGCGATCGATCGCGGGCCTTACGGTGACGATGCAGCAGCCGGCGTGGGACAATAATAGCTGGGGGTTCGATACGGTCACCCAGCCGATCTTTCCGGCGGACTCGCGGCTGTTCCTGCGCAACGCGCTGGAATTTATCGGCAAGGCCAATGACTGGCACGCCAATCCCTATCAGTGGTTTCTCGATCCGGAGGCCGGCAAACTCTATTTGCGGATCGCGCAGGACGACGATATCCGGCGGCTGAACGTCGTGCTGCCGCGGATGGAGGCGCTGGTGTCGATCGCGGGCACGCCGGCGGTGCCGGTCGAGCGGCTGAGCTTCACCGGCCTGCGCTTTTCGCACAGCAGCTGGCTCGGGCCGTCGCGGCCGACCGGTTATGCCAACCAGCAGAGCGGCGCGTTCCTGTCCGAGGTGTCGCCGATCCGGCCGGCGGCGGCATGGCAGACCTGCGGCTGGGGGTGCGTCGAGTTCGAATCGATGCGGCAGCGCTGGAGCCAGATGCCAGCGGCGATCCAGGTCGCGGCGGCACGCGACATCCTGTTCGACCGCAACGTCTTTACCCAGATCGGCCAGATCGCGCTGGGCATCGGCAACGACGCCAATGCGAACCTGAGTGGCGTGGGATTGGCCACGGCTGGGGTCCGCGTGACGCACAACCGTTTTGCCGTGCTGTCGGGCAGCGCGATCATGGCGGGCGGGGTGCGGGTCGAGGCGCATCACCCCGGCAACCCGGCGCTGATCAACCGCGATCTGGTGATCGAGGACAATGACGTCGTCACCGTCAGCCAGGACTACAAGGACAATGCCGCCATCCTGACCACCTATGTCAGCGGCACGCGCATCGCGCATAACGACATCAGCGATGCGCCCTATGACGGGATCGCGGTCGGCTGGGGCTGGGGGTATAACGACGTCGGCGGTAATCCCAATTATGCCGAGAACCAGAAGGGGTATGTGCACAACATCCGCTACGCCACGCCCACGACATTGCGCGACACAGTGGTCGAGTATAATCGCATCCACGGTGTGAAGACGTGGTTCATGGATGGCGGCGCGATCTACAACCTGTCGGCAAACCCCGGGGCGGTAATCCGCGGCAACCATATCTTCGACATCGACGGAAAGATCGCAATCTACCTGGACGAGGGAAGCAAGCATTTCCGCGTCACGGGCAATGTCGTCGAAACGCGCGGCAAGTGGCTGAACATCAATACGGCGGGCAAGATGTACAAGCGACGGATCTCGACGGACAATCTGGCAACCGGCAACTGGCATAGTTCGAGTGGAACGGGCGGGCGCTGGCTGGCGGAGATCGACAATGTCGCACGCGACAATGTGCTGGTCCCGGATCGCGCCTGGCCGGCGGCGGCGCAGGCGGTGATCGCGGGGGCGGGTGTCCGCCGCTGATCGCGGCGCGGCATCAGCGGCGCCTGAAGTCGGGCGCGCGTTTTTCGGCGAAGGCGGCGCGGCCTTCGCGGGCGTCGTCGGTTGCAAAACAGATCGCCTGCAGGTCGCGTTCATACGCGATCGCCTGGTCCCACGGCATGGTGAGGGCGGCACGCAGGTTGAGCTTTGCGGTTTCCGCCGCGATGGGCGCGCGCGACGCGATGATGGCGGCAAGTTCCTGCGCGCGGGGCATCAGCCGGTCGGGGGCCACGACCTCGCTGACGAGGCCCCAGGCGAGAGCGCGGTCCGCATCGATCATGTCGCCGGTCAACAGCATCATCGCGGCGTTGGAGGTGCCGGTGGCGTAGGCGAGCCCGGCCGCCATCCCGCCGCCGCCGATCCAGCCCAGCTTGATTTCGGGTGCCGCGAACCGCGCGTTGGTGGAGGCGATTCGGATGTCGCAGGCCATCGCGGTTTCTAGGCCGCCGCCCAGCGCGTAGCCGTTGATCGCGGCAATCACCGGCTTGCGACAGGCGCGCAACGCATCGCAATAGTCGGCGCGGTTGCGAAAATCCCAGGGGGTCGCGTAGCCGTCCAGCGTCGTGATGTCCGATCCGGCGCTGAACGCCCGTTCGCCCGCCCCGGTGACGATGATCGTGCGCACCGCATCCGACGCATTGCATTCGGATACGGCCGCGACCAGCGCGGCGGCCATGGCAGGAGTCATCGCGTTCAGCTTGGGCGCGCGGTCGATCAGGATGGTCGCCACGCGGTCCTGGATCGTGAAGCGCAGTTCGTCGGTCATGTTTCCGCTCCGGGTTCATGGTGTCGGGCATAGGCGGCCTCGACCGCGTCGAGCACCGGCCCGGCCGGCGCACCGTCGATCAGCGCGGTGCGCAGCAACCCCGACGCCGCCGTCTGGAACACGATCGCGCCGTCGTGCCGCGGGCGGACCAGCGCGGCGGTGATGGTCGCGCGGGTGGCCGAGTAGAATCCGTTCGCGGCGGCGTCGACGCGGTCGTCGGTCCAGGCGGACCGCAGCGATGGCTGACCCGCATGATCGGGGATGAAGCCGCGCTGCGCCGCGTCCGACATCAGCCAGCGGAGATGATCGATCAGTTCGGGCGTGACCGCTGCGCGGCGCGATACGGCGATGCCGGTCCCGCCCAGCGTCGATCCGATCCGCCCGTCCGGTCCCGTCGGGGCATCGGCGAAGCGGACGGTGCCCGCCGCAGCATAGTTCACATAGCCGTAGATCAGCGGGCACAATGCCGGCCCGTCGCCGGCTGCCATGGCTTCCAGCATCGCGATGGGATTGCGGTCGATGGACCGGCGGGTGGCATCGCCGGTCAGGCGCGCCATGATGGCATAGGCCTCGCGTCCCACGTCAGGATCGACGAAGCGATCGCCCGGCCGGTCTGACCCGGCCGACAGCGCACCGCAGATCGACTGAAAACTCAGCGCAGCATGCGGTCCGGCGAGCGACAGCGCGACCGGTGCACGGTCCGCCAGCGCGATTACCGCGTCCCACGTCGCCGGCGGCGGCCCCGCCAGATCGGGGCGATAGGCCAGCACCTGCGTCGCGGCGTCGAGCGGCAGCGCCCAGTGCCGCCCGGCATAGCGATAACTGGCGAACGAGGGGCCGATCGCGGCACGACCCAGCAGGGTCAGTTCGTCCGCGGGAAACACGTCTTCCAGCGGAACCAGGCACTTGGCCGCGACGGCTTCGCCGACGTGGGGATGGTCGATCACGACGAGGTCGTACAGCGCCGCCTGTTCGGCGATCGGGCGCGATTCGAACCCTTCAAGCGGATGGCGGTCCCACGCGACCAGATCGCCCCCGGCCGCGGTCAGCGCCGCATAGCCACGCGGATGATCCCAGGTCAGGCCGCGATAGGGGGTGCTCATGCGTGCTGACGGACGACGCCGGACTCGACCAGGCGGGTGATCGCCGCGTCGTCCAGCCCGAGTTCGGACAGGACTTCCCGGCTATGTTCGCCCACCAGCGGTGCGCCGCGGTCGATCTGCGACGGGGTTTTGGAAAAACGGATCGGGAAGCCGGGGGTCTTCACCCGGCCTTCGGTCGCATGATCATATTCGACGAACGTGCCGTTGTGCCGGATCTGCGGATCCTCGACGAGTTCGGCATACCCGTAGACCGGCCCGGCCCAGACGTCGACGGCGCGGAACCGTTCGAGCCATTCCGCGCTGGTCGCCGACGGCAGCCGCGCCTTTACGCGCGCCAGGATTTCATCGCGGTGCGTCCAGCTGTCGCGTTCGTCGTCGAGCGTGGCGAAGAACGGGTCGTCAAGCAGTATCGCAAGCTTGGCGAGTGGCGCCATGGCCAGCGTGATATAGCCGTCACTGGTCTGGAACACGCCGTAGGGCGCGCGGATATAGCTGTGCGCGTGCGCCTCCGCCGACCGCGCCTGCGGTTTGCCGCCGACGGTGAAGACCGACAGTTCCTGCATCTGGATCGTCGTGATCGCATCGAGCATGTTGATCTGGACCAGTTGTCCCTCGCCCGTTCGTTCGCGGTGGAACAGAGCGGCCAGCGCGCCTTCGAACGCGGAATAGGCGGTGACCGCATCGACGAGGAATTGTCCGGCGGGGGCGGGTGCCTGCCCCAGCGCACCGGACGACAGCATCGCGCCGGACATGCCCTGCAACAACAGATCCTGGCCGGGATAGGCACGGTACGGTCCGTCCTCGCCGTAGCCGGACATCGACACGTAGATCAGCCGCGGGTTGATCGCCGACAGCGTCGCATAATCGACGCCCAGCCGTTCGGCGACGCCGGGGCGGTAGTTCTGGAGGAAGATGTCCGCGGTCTTGACCATTTCCAGCAGCAGCGCCTTCCCCTCCGGCGCCTTCAGATCCACCGCGAACGACCGCTTGTTGCGGTTGAGCGACAGGAACGACACGTTGATCTGGTTGCCCGTCGCGCCGCCGGCCGATGCGTGGCGTTGCCATTCGCCCGACGTCGGTTCGACCTTCACGACGTCGGCGCCCAGATCACCCAGACGCTGCGCGGCAAAGGGCCCCGCCATCGCGATCGAACAGTCGAGCACGCGGATACCGGTAAGAATGTTCATGTTGTGCAGTTCCTCAGGCCATGACCCAGCCGCCGTTGACGTGCAGCGTCTGGCCGGTGATGAAGCCCGCGTCGTCGGCGGCGAAGAAGGCGATGGCGGCGGCGATGTCGGCGGCCGACCCGCGGCGCTTGATTGCCTGCGCGTCGAGCACCATGCGGTCGTAGGCGGCCGGATCGGGATGGATCTTCTCCGCATCGGTCGGGAAGGCACCGGGGGCGACCGCGTTGACGGTGACGCCGTGCGGTCCGAATTCGCGTGCCCAGGCGCGCGTCAGCCCGATCAACGCGCCCTTCGATGCGACATAGGGTGACAGATTTGCCCAGCCACCCGAGATGGTGATGCTGGCGACGTTGATGATCCGCCCGAAGCCGCGCGTCCGCATACCGGGCAGGGCCGCCTGGACCGCGACGATGCCGGCATCGACATTCACGCGCTGGACGAACTGATGCTCCGCAATCGAGAAATCCTCGAACGGTTTCGACGGATAGACCGCGGCATTGTTCACCACGACGTCGATCCCGCCGAGATCGACGATCAGGCGGTCCAGTTCGGCTCGGAACGCCGCCAGGTCGCTCAGGTCGACGGTCGAGACGACCAGCCGGCCTGTGGAAATGTCCGCCGCGGCGGCGCGCAACTGGCCGATCTTGGCCGGATCATTGTCGACCGCGATGACCGTCGCGCCGCGTTCCAGTAGCAGCAGGCTGGTGCCGAGGCCGAGGCCGCCCGCCGCGCCGGTGTAAAGAATCCGCCGTCCGATCATGCCGAACGCCCGGGGATCACGGGATAGTCACCGGTCGGCGCGGGATAATCCTCGTCCGGCTGGGCCGCGATGCGTTCGATCCGCGCAACGGCGTCCTGCACCGCGCTCGCGTCTGGCAGGATCCGCAGCACCGTGTCGTACCGGCGCTCGTCGCCATGATCGAGCCAGATCAGCTCGTCGCGTTCGCGCGCGAAATCCTTGCCCAGCACATGGTTGGTCGAAGGTTCGATGCCCAGCGCGTAATGGCCGGCGTGGAAATTCTGCCACTGGTACATGGCGGGAAACTGGCTCTTCAACGTTTCGACCTCGAACCCGTAGCCCAGCGCGTCGTTGACCAGCGCGACGTTGACGCGGCCTTCGGCGTCGGCGGCCATGTCGTGTTGCCACACCTGTTCGTGGAAGTTCGCGATGGGGGCAGGGGCGGTGCGGTAGCCGACGCCCTGTTCGCGGTAGCGGTCTGCATGCGCGGCCCAGAGCACGGAGCGGATCGGCGCGACGTAGCGCGAGCCTTCCGCCAGCACGGGGTGGCCGACGTTGATGTGGTAGCAATACATGTGCGGCGTTTGGTAGAATCCGTGGTTGACGACACGGTCGTGCATCCGGATTTCGTCACCGCCGACAGTCGCCTCGATCCGGCGGATCAGATGGAGATCCTCGCCGAAGACGGTCGCCTGCTGGACGATCCCTTCCGCCCACAGGGTGCAGGTGTCGCCATCCCACCGTTCGCCGTAGCCGGTCAGCCGGGCAGGTATGGTGCCGATCCGGCCGTGGAGCGACGAGGACACGGTCTTGCGCGGGTCGTAATGATAATGTCCCGCCGGGTCGTCATGCATGAACAATGTGTGGTCCAGGCCGCAGGTGATGGTGAGGCCGGACATCGACCGGAACCAGCCGAGACCGCCTTCGCCCTCATAATCGTGCAGGCCCGGGTGGCGGAAGCCGGACGGGGAGTGCCAGCCGACCGCGCGCCCGGCATGTTCGCACTCCGCGATGTCCATCGCGCGATCGACCAGTACGGTGAAGCGCAGGCCGGTGCCGGTACGGAATTCCAGCTGGCGGATGCCGCGTTCGACGCCGTCGCCCAGCGTCGACAATCGCACGCCGGCGAACTGCGACAGCGCGCCGGTGCGCGCCGCGAGCGTCCGTCGCGACATCGTCTCGCCGAACAGAGTGACCACCCACTTCCCCTTCAGATCATAAGACGTATGATGTCTAGGACGATGATAGGCGCGCGTCAATCGTCCACGGCGAAACCGTAGTCCTCGGATCCGACCGCGACGCGCAACACGCCGTCCGCCATCTGGAGGTGACTGATATCGGGATGATACCCGATCGGGCGGTCGGCTTCGCGCCGTGACCCGCGCGCCGGCAGTTCGACATTGGCGGCGCAGTTTGCCGGTACGGTCAACCCTCGGGTGCGTCAGTCCCGTCGCATCGCGGGCGGTCCCGGTCGCGATCGTGCGGACGCAGATCGTTCGCCACGCGCGCGTTCATAAAGGTGGTCAGGCGGTCGTCGCGAAAGAGTTTCACAAGTAGACCCGGAAGTAGAGACTGATGGATCAGTCGAACGAGCCCATGCAACGTCCGATGCCACTGTTGCTGGCGTCAGCACCGTGCTGCCATGCCCAGACCCGCTTGGGGTACCCGTGCCGTTCATCGATCGTTCGCGGCAAGAAGCGGTGCCGAATGCACGGCGGCGCAATGGGCAGCGGCCACAGGGACAAACTGAACCTGACCATCATGTGTAGAACACAGGTTAAAACACTGCCGGACGTCGTTCCGGAGGTGGCCTACAGGATGCCCCGTCAGCTCGAGCGCACGTGGGCGACCTGACGGGGACTACGCGGAAGACCGACTCAACCGCGCTGATCCAACTCTAGGCCCGATCCACGACAGTACAATATCAGCAATTTAGATAAGACAAAATGCCCGGCTGACGCGCTGGGCCGTTTGCCCCGTCGGCCGGAGTAACCGTTGCCGACGGAGCTGGCGGCAAGTCGGTTACCGCACAGTTATTAGGTACGCAGCACGCCAGGAACCGGTTGCAACATTTATTATATACGAAAATCCATATCATGGGCGGACAAGCCAGCACCACTCCGCCTTACCCGGTCGCCAGCCGGCACGCACGTGACGCCATACGCTGGTGTTCGTTGCGCTGCCTCGCAGGACCGCTTTCTATGCCGGCATGATCGAACAGCCGCGAGAGATAGCGCGTAGGTCAGTTACTCCGTCAGCGTGCCGCATAGCGTCGCTGGACGGGCCTACACGTCAGGGCGCTCCTACCAGGAAAGCAGCAGTATGATCGCATTCTCAATTGAAGAACGAGAAATCCGGATTCTAGATAACCCCGCCGGCCGGTGAACCGTAACCGGCGGGGGCACGGCAAGTCGGTTGCCGCACTTAAGTTTTCTACATTCAACTAGATTAACTTACGGCCAACGCCGCAGGGAGCTTTGCCGAGAGTTCGATCCGCTGGCCGGAGAAGCCGTCGCCAGCGGATCGGCGGTAAGTCGGTTACCGCGACGTTCATATTGAACATGTCAGCCTTTGACATATTATCATGCATCAATAATGCTTGAAAAAACTGGGTAAGAAATAGTAAATTCTTACAATTGTAAGTGTGTAGAGCCTGATCATCGGCTTCGGTCGCCGTCCATTTCTTAAGTCAGTTGAATTCTGACCAGCGCCGCATCCTCAACCCACGTTAATGCAGCACTCACGAACAATGCCATCATATCGCAGAATGCGAGAGGCTCGATGATGCAGCTATTATGCAGAATTCTTGGTCATGCAGTCGTCTGGCGACACGCATCAGCCAATCAAGGTCGATGGCAAAGTCGATGCAAACGGTATCACTCGGTTGTCATCACAGATCTAGCCGGCAATGGCTGGATTGCCGAACAATGCCCTGACACGAACTCGACACGACAGGACATTCGGTAAGGGCCGAGATAGCGCACAGGCCCGGATTTATGGTCAGGGATCGTCGGAGCACGTTCGGTATTGATCGGTCTGCGTTTGCCCCTCGATCAACGCACCCTGCCAAGCCCGGTCGCGGTCCAGTAGATGCCGCCCATCAGGTGGTTCATGTAATCCGGATCCCGGTACATCTCGCCGTTGTGGCCCAAAGTGGTGACGAACACGCGTCCCCTCTCATATGGCCGGTGCCATGCGATGGGATGATCCTTGCCCATCGGCTTCGATACCTGTCCCGGCCAGATCTTCGTCGGGTCGTAGGTCGTTTCGTCGACAGTGAGCACGGTGCTGATAGTCTGGTTGTACGGGTTGGTCGTGACGTAGAACTCGTCGCTCCAGATCCAGCGTTCCGGCACCCCGTAGGTTGCCGGGAACGACCTGTCGGTTGTCCTGACGACGCCGGTCTGCAGCATCGGGTGAACACCGACGGTGCGGCCGACGAGCTTCTCGAACCAGGGCCAGACGTTCGGTTGAGCAATAGCCGCCCGATGTACGACCATCGCGTTCCCGCCGGCGCGCATATAGTCCTCGAACCGCTTGCGCTGGACGGGGTTCAACTCCTCGCTCGGCGTGTTGAGGAAAATGACCGCGGCATACTGGCCCAGGTCGCCATCGAATGTTTCGGTCTTGCTGGTCCAACTGAGGTCGAACGAATGGAGCTTGGCCAAGCGTTCCAAGCTATCGCGCGCGATCGGGATGTACTCGTAGTGGTACTTGCTCGGCATCGCCAGGACGAGAACCTTGTACTGGGTGTCTGCTTGGACAGCGGCCGGAACCGCCGAAGTTGCCAAGGCCAGCAGCGCATAGGCGATGGTTTTCATGTGATCTCCTGCATAGCCTCTTCAAGCGTCGACGGTATGTTCCACATAGGCTGCAGCGAAGTGCAACCGGCACCAAAGTCTATCTCGCCGTCCCAGGCTGACTGTGAACGTCAGTGCGGTGGATGATCGTTCGCAACAGCCGGGCAGGCGGACGCAACCCGCCCGCCGTTGCTCCACCGCGGCTTTCAGGCCGCCTGTCGCCGCTCGATCTGTCGGCGGGACAGGTTTACGCCACCAACCCGAACGATGGCCAAGGTCCGGCCGTAGCGGTCTCATCCATACCGCTGGACAGCGACGGCACCGATCATAATTGCGCTCAGGCTGCGTTTCGACGCTAGCCCGTTTCCGGGCGCGCACGCTCGACCCCTGCTGCAACGTCCTGCCAGTTCAGGACCATCGATGCCGAGAAGGGGATGCGCCCTGTTCCGCAACGTCTAGCAGGTTGGTCTCGGCCGCGCCCAGGCTGATCAAAGCCCGAAGCGCAGACCGGCACTGATGGCTTGGCGGTGATCGTCGCGGCCGGTCTGTGCCGAAACGGTCGAGAAGATGTCGAGCCCGGGCGTGAGACGGTAGGTCCCGCCGGCACTGACGGTGCCGACCAGGCGCGTGCGTGCGGCACCCAAGGCCGACAGCGTGAGGGGGCCATCCGCATAGCCAGCCAACGCGTCCGCGCGTCGACCCTGCAACTGGTAACGAGCGCCCAGCGTCGCGAACGGCCTAAGGGCGGCCGTCGAGGCTGGGGCGCGACCAAAGCCGAGGCCGGCGTCGGCAAAGCCCGTCACATGCCGATCGCGGGCAACGGCAAGCGCGAACGGGCCGCCCGCCTCGATCAAGCCACCCCGGCGCGTCTGCACGTAGGTAAGCCCTGCGCGGGGGCGGAGCGCCCAGTCGCCTATGGTCAGCGAATAGTGGATCGACGCATCGCCGACCCAGCTGTTCAGGTCGTACCGCCCGATGGTGTTTGCCGCGCCGGGCAATGCGCGCCGGGTATCTGCCCTGCCGTCGTTGTACGCGACCGAAGCGCCGAAGCCGAAGCCGCCCGCATCGTAACGGCCCTGGAGGCCGCCGACCCAACCGTCGATGCCCGTGCGCGCCCCAAGCGTGTCGATCCGCTGGCGACTGTCGAGATAGCCGCCGAACGCGCCGATCGACCAGTCGCGGTCCCCGTAGCCGACACCCGCGAGGAGGCCACGGCTGGTCGTCCGCGTCTGGCTGACACCTTCACCTGCATCGGCGGCGAGTTTGTACCAGCTGCCGATCGCCTGTGCGAAGGTGAAGCCGCCGGGTTCCGTCCGGTTCGCCGCAAATCCGGGACCGCGGGCCAGGTCGGCCAGCGCGAGGCCGTTCTCCACCCCGACCTGCGTTGCCGAGGCATAGGCTTCCGGCGTCAGTTGCGCGAAGGCGGCGGGGTTCGATGCGCCAGTTGTCGTGAGCAATGCGGGAAGCGCCGCGAAGAGCGGGCTTGTTGCCGTCTGCTGTGCCAGCACGCTGTTGACGTAAGCGACCGAGCGGGCCGCCTGCGGCGAAAAGCTGGCGTCGTTCAGGAACTGACCAAGCAGCTGGATACGGTCGGAGCGCTGGACTATGAAACCGAACAGGCTGTCCGGTTTCAGTACGGTCGAAAAGCTGCCGGCGATGCCCCCGCTGGCAGTCACGAGATCGTAGCTCGTCCCGGCCCGCAAGGCGCCGATCGGCGCGAGTTGCAGAGTTGCCCCCTGCGCGATCGAAAGCGCGCCGTTGACGACAAGCTTGTCCTGCCCCGCCGGGGCCAGTTCCAGCACCGTCAGCGACGTGGCACCCAGCGACACCGCGCCGTTGACGGTCATCGTTCCGGGCGACGTGCCCGGATCAAGCGTACCGGCAACGGACAGATTGCCGTTCACGGTCCCGGTCGAACCGAACGTCGCTCCCTGCCGTACGTCGACCTGGCTTGCAGCGATCGTCGATCCGCCGAGGCCGGCCAGGCGGCCGCCGGCAACGTCTATGCGGCCGAATGCGGTGGTGCCCGAAACGGTCGCATAGCCGCCCGTCATCGCCAAGGACTCGATCCCGGTGACGTCTGCAAATGCAACGGGCGCGGACGCGGTGCCGCCGGACACGGCGATCGTATCGGCGCCCGCTCCCCCGTCGACACTGCCGCCGAACCGGCCGGCGACGGTGAAACGCTGATCGTTCGCGCCGAAGACGAGCTGGCGTGTGGTCAGCGCGCCGTCACTGGCGACGAAGAGGTCGCTCGCCGCGGTCACCCGGTCATAGGCGTGTGTACCAATCAGCGTGAGCATGCCGCGGCCCTCGGTCGTCAGCGTTTCGAACCCGGTAAGCGACGCGCCGGCGATCGTGCGGTTGCCCGCCAGTTCCAGCGTGGCAGTATCGGCCCCCGCGCCGCCGGCCACGGTGCCCGCGATCGTGCCGCCCGGGGCAAGCCGGAACAGGTCGTCACCGGCGCCGAAATCGACGAGGCCGGCGATCGTGCCGTTCGTCCCGATCGTGACCGACTGCGCGCCGTCGCCAAAGGCGAGTGGGGCGTCGGCCGACCCGAGGCTACCGGCGACGGTCAGGGCATTGCCGGTCAGCGCCACCTGTTCGAAACCCGTCGCGGTCCCCGCCAGCGTGACGGGGCCGGCCGCCGTCAGGCGAAGCACGTCGCCGCCCGCGCCGCCGTCATACACGCCAGCCAGGCGGGTGGCGCCGAGCGCCAGCACGTCGTCGCCCGCACCCAGCGATGCGGACGCGACGTCACCGTCGACCGTGAGCCGTTCCACCCCGATCGACCCGGTGACGCGCCCGATCGAGAAGCCGTTCAGCGCCACGGTGAGGCCGGAGCCGGTCAGGCTGGTGGCCTCGAACGGCTGGTCGAGCGTCAGGCCGAGCGTGCCGCCACCCTCCACGGCCAGCCGTTCGAACCCGGTGCGTGCCTGAAGCCCCTGCCGGTCGCCCGCCAGCGATACGGTATAGCTATCGGTGCCGGCGCCGCCGTCGACGCCGCCGTCGACACGGTTGTTCGACCCGTCGACATAGCTGTCGTCCCCGTTGCCGAGCAGCACGGCGCCACCGATCGCGCCGCGGTTGACCACGCGGTCGTTGCCGGCGGCAAGCGATATGCCGCCGAAGATCGTCCCGTCGTTGACGACGGTATCGGCGGCGTCGAAGCCGGTGATCGTCACCGGTCCGTCGCTTGCCAATGTCTGGCCCGCTGCAACGGTGACAGTACCGCCCATCACGCCCAGCGTGTTGAACCGGAAGGTGCCGGAATAGGCGACGCTACCCTGGCCGATCTGGCTGAACCGTTCGAAATTCACGAACTGATTGCCATCGACCGCGCCGCCGCCGGTCCCATCGACGATCAACAGGTCGGTGCCCGCGCCGGCATCGACAAGGCCGACGAGCGTCGCCGACGCGCGCTGGAGGAAGGTATCGTCTCCGGTGCCCAGGAAGACGTCGCCCTGGATCCGACCGCTGTTCTCGATCCGGTCGTCGCCACTGCCCAGCGCGATAGACCCGATGATGCTGCCGCTATTGACGATCCGGTCGGCGGTGTCGCCGAGTGTCTGCACCGCGCCAGCCAGATAAGGTAAGCCCGTTTCCCGGGATAGGCCGTCCTCCGCGGCCAGCACGGTGCCCGCGCCCCCGCGGATCGTTCCGGCATTGTCGAGATCGATCGCGCTGTAGGCATAGAGTGCGGAGGACGACCCCCCCGTCGCCTCGATCGTCCCGGATGCGGCGTTGGTGATGCCGACGCGGCCCGAATCCGCAAATGCTACGACCGCTGTTCCGGGCGAGGTGCCGAAATACATGAACGGATATCCATCGGGATCCGTCGGGGGCGTCAGGCCGCCGCCATTGGCACGGATGGTGCCCGAGTTTACTAGCGTCACGGTTACATCGCGCGCCGCGCCGCCACGTGCATAATTTGCGAGAAATGCGCCGGTCGCGCCCTGTGCGGACGCTTCGATCGTGCCGGCATTATCCAGGCTTACAGTGCCGGTCGCCTCGTTCGCGCGCACGAAAGCCTCCAGCGCGACGCCTGTGCCAGCCGCGCTGATCGTTCCACTGTTGCGCATCGTGATCGTCGGCATCGCGGTGGACGTTTCGTCATAGCCGTTGGAGGCGGCCAGGCCGCCGCCCGCGATGCGGCCCCTGTTTTCGATGACGACCGTCTGCCCGCGCAGCTCGACCGCGGCGAATTCGCCAAACGACGTGACGGTGCCGGCGTTCGTGATGGTCCCGTCGTTCGTAAAGGCAAGCGCGGTCGGTGCGTCGACCGCCACGGCGTTGCGCGCCAGCGTGGCCGTTCCGATCGAACCGGTGTTGGTGAACGCACCGGTCGTGAGCGATGCGCCGCCCGCGACCGAGCCGCCATTTGTGACCGAAGCCAGTATCTGGTCGACGGGGAATAGCGGATCCTGCCCGAAGGGATTGGATACGGAATAGGGCAGGGCCGTCGTCAGCACGCCTGCAATTGTCGCTTGGTTGAGCACGCTACCATTGCCTACGACGTAGAGATCGCCCTTGAAACCGGAGGTCGAGGTCGTCGTCGCCACGGTATCGGCACCGACCGCCTGGACCAGCGCGTCCTCGAAACCACGGATACTGACCGGGTCGATCACGAACGTCCCATCGGTCGCGAAGGAGCGGCCATAGATGTCGGTGCCCGCACCGCCATCGACGGTGCCCGACACGCCCAGCGAGTCGCCGGTGAGCATCAGCAAGTCGTTGCCGCTGCCGAAGAGCAGGTCGCCCGCGATCGTGCCGCCCGCGGCGATGTAGCTCGATTCGCCGTAGCTTCGATTGGCGGCGTCCGCATAGCCGAGGTCGACCGTACCGGTGATCGTGCCGGCGTTGATGAGCGTCGCGGATCGGACCTGGATGGCCCGGCCGCCGCCTGCGATCGTGCCGCCGACATCGTTGACTATCTGTCCCGGGCTGTAAGCATAGTACTCCGTCGTGATCGCCGCCCCGGCGGTTGAGGCGATCGTGCCGGTGTTGATGATCCTCGACGCGATGTACGACGATCCCGAATAATAGGAGTTGCCAAGGATCGCGGCGCTCCCCGCCACACTGATCGTCCCACTGTTGGTCAGCGTGCCGAAGGCGTTGACGCCGCGCGACATCGTGCCGCCCGCCGCCTGGGTGATGGTTCCCGTGTTGGTGACCGTAGCCGCGCCCGAGATGCCGACGGCACCGTTCAGCGTGATCGTGCCGGCGTTGGTCGCGCTCGCTCCGCCGAAGATCGCGGCGGTCGCGTAGGTCGTCCGGTCGGTGACGGCGATGCTGCCCGCATTGGTGAAGCTGTCGGTTGAATTCAGGACCACGGCGCCGCCGTAATAGTTGCTGTTGGCAGTAGTCCGCGTAACGGCAAGCGCACCGCGGTTGATGATCGACAGCGCGCCGACGGGCGCCGTCGCGCCGGGATAGTTGAGCGCGGCGGTCGAGCGGAGCGCCGGGCCGTCCGTCACGGCGATGGCCGCGTCGACATCGACGGTGCCATCGCCGGAAAGCAGCAACGTCTGCGCGCGCGTTTGTCCGGCGGGCGTGGCGAGCGTCAGCACGGCGCCGTCGCCGACCTGATAGCCCGCCGTGGCGAACGGCCCGACATTGCCCGAGGACAGGGTCGCGGTCGTGTCCGCATTCACGGCATAGATCAGAGTGGCGCTGCGGTCGGCGGTGACGGCACCAGTGATGCCCGCAAACTGGCCCGGCCCGGTGTTGACGAGATCGGTAACGAGCGTCGCCCCGCCGAGCAACAGGTTGCCGTTCAGTACGCCGCCGGTCAACGCGATATAGGCCAGGCCGTTGTTGCTGCCCGCGCCGTAAAAGTTCACATCGCCGTTGATCGTGCCCGCATTGGCAACCCCGGCGTTGAACGCGCTCACCGAGACCGCACCGCCGCTGCCGCCGTTCACCACGCCGCGGGCACCGTTGATCAAATACCCATAGGGTTGCACGGATACGCCGGTGCCGGCCGAACTGATCGTGCCGGTGTTGGTCAGATAGATTCCGGTCGTCACGCCGGTCGTCGCGCCGCGGATCGTGCCGCTGTTCGACGAGGTGTAACCGACATTGCCGTTCATGTAGACGCCGGTGCCCGCGGTCGAGATGATCGTGCCGCCGTTGGTAAGCACGGCGTCGAACATGTTCACGCCGGTCCCGGACGCCGTGATAGTCCCGCTGTTGACCATATCATTGTACGACATGGATACACCGGTGCCGCCATTCACGCTCACGGCGCCGCTGTTCGTAAAGACATGGTTGCTGAACGTCAGCCCGGACGCATAGGAATTGGCGGGCAGCAGGGCGGTGATCGACCCTTCGTTGCGGAACTCCGCGCTGGTGCCGAACGCGTAATCGAGATCGCTGACCGCCGTCGTGGCAAGCGCGATCGTCGCCTGGTTGACCACCGTGCCCAGCCCCGTCACCACCAGCGGTGCCGCCGTCGTGAATCCGGACGTGAGCGTTGCCGTTACGTCGGCGTCGGCCGCCAGCACGAGTTGCTCGAAACCGGCGTTCAGGTCGATCGGCGTCGTGACGCTGGTATCCGTCGCGAACATGACCCGTTCGACGTTCCGGCTGCCGGTGGCGGTGATCGTGCCGGTGACGCCCGTCGTCAGCGTGCGCGTACCCGCATAGCGCGCGACCAGCGTGTTGTTGCCGCTGCCGAGCGTCACCGATCCCGCAATCGTGCCTCCGGTCGAATCGATCGTGCTGCCGCCAAGGCTGGCGGTGACGTCGCCCGTCACGGTGCCCCGGTTGGTCAGGGTGACCGCGTTTCCCGCGATCGCGGTCGTGCCGGCACTGCCAATCTGTCCGCCCGCCTGGTTGGCGACAACGAGCAGGCTCCCCGATAGCGCTGCGCCGTTGCCGCCATTGGTAATCGCCCCGGCATTGGTAACGTTCAGTGACGAGGACCGCCCGCCGAGGATCGTCGCAGCGCCCGATGTCGCGCGAATGACCCCGCCCGCCGCATTGGCGATGGTGGACGCATAGCCGAAGGTCGATCCGTTACCGACCGTGGTATCGAGCGCACTTCCCGCGCCCCCATCGATGCGGCCCGAATTGGTCAGCAGCGACCCCAATCCGATGATCCCGCCGACGATGCTGCCGCCGGCGCGGTTGGTGATCGAGGAAAAGCTGGCCAGCACCGTCGGATAGCCCGATGCGGTCGACACCACATTGGCGATCAAGGCGGTCCCGCTGGTGCCGGTCAGCGTGCCGGCATTGTCGACGCTTACCGAGACCGTACCGTTCGTGTTCCCCGGCGACTGGAGGAGCGCCAGCGCGGTCGCACCCGTCACGCTCCCGCCCGCAGTGACCGTCAGCACTGCCTGCTGCGTGCTGTAATATGCGTTTGCGTACGGCGCCCCCGAACTCACGGTGATCGCGTTCTGCCCCG
Source organism: Sphingomonas montana (assembly GCF_001956315.1). Taxonomy (GTDB): domain Bacteria; phylum Pseudomonadota; class Alphaproteobacteria; order Sphingomonadales; family Sphingomonadaceae; genus Sphingomonas_R; species Sphingomonas_R montana. Next base: position 129,068 of record NZ_KV887141.1, read on the forward strand.
CCGCCAAGACAGTGCCCTGCACCGTGATCGTGTTGGTAGCGTAGGAACCGAAGGTGTCGCGCGGCACGTCGACTGCGATCGCCGGTGCCCCCATGTTCGATACGGTCGCGCCACGCGCAACCAACAGCGTCGTATCGCGCGTGGTTACGCGTATCCCGTCGGCATCCGTACCGTTGCAGGTCGTCGTGCCGTTCGCGGCCGTCGGATCAGGCGTGCATTGCGCGAAGGCGGGGCCGGTCAGCATCACTGCCAAAGTAATAGTGCTGGTGCTTAGAACACGCGCGCGCGCCCGCCGCCTGCAAGGCGACCTTCTCAAGTCTATCATGACATCCCCCCGTTTAGACGAAAGCTATCGAAGGGTTACTCCGGTGTCGAGTGTTCGCACGACCGGTGTCATCTTAATTAAGTAACAGGCTCAATGCGCAACTCAGGCCGCCTGGGCAGCGGTGGCCATGGTTCGAGGCTCACCGCTAACCTGTCAGGAACATTGGTCGGGATATCGTCATGTCGCTGGCGCCAGAAGGAGAAGGGAGTCGAGCGGAGTTTGGTTGGCACCCTAACGGATCATTCTCGCCGAGTACCTGTCCTCGTTGGGCCTGCGCTCTCCGCGACGCCAGGACACGTCCGGTCGTGCCAGGAGGAGCGGCACTTCCTCCGCGGCGACTGCACGACTGAAGAGGTAGCCTTGTGCCTGATCGCACCCTTCGTGATGCAGCCGGTCCGCCTGGGCCTTCGTCTCGATTCCCTCGGCGACCGTCGTGATGCCGAGGTCCTTCCCCAGATTGACGATCGCCCGCACGATACCAACGTTGCAGGGGTCGGCCAGCGCCTGAACGAACGACCAGTCGATCTTGAGCGTATCGACGGGGAACTTCTTCAGATGGACCAGCGAAGCGTAGCCGGTCCCGAAGTCATCCAGGGCAATCGTCATGCCGAGCGCACGCAGATGCTCGAAAGTAGCAGTGACATCGTGGAAGGTCCGTTCGAGCAGAACGTTCTCGGTCACTTCCAGCTCCAGATCGGACGCCAGCACGCCGGCGCGCGCGATACAGCTCAAGATCCGAGCCTTGAAGTCCTGCTGCCGGAACGTCGCACCGGAGACGTTGAAGGCGATCCGCCCGAACGGCAGGCCGAGCTTGCGCCAGATCGCGATGTCGGCGGTGATCCGTTCGAACATCCGTTCGTCGAGCGCGATCGCCAGTTGCGCATCCGCGAACGCCGCGGCGATCATTCCCGGTGCCTGAATCTCGCCTCCGGTGTCACGCCAGCGCAACAGCGCTTCAAATCCGAAGATCTGACCCGAGCAAAGGTCGATCTTGGGCTGGTAGAACGGCAGGATCTGATCGTGATCGAGCGCGTAACGCGCAACCGAAAGTTCCGAGAAACGTGTCTGCAAACTGGCCCGCATTCGACCTTCGAAGAAGCGGACACCCCCGCCGCCGGCGGCTTTGGCTTCGTACAGGGCAAGATCAGCATTCTTGTACAGGTCGTCCGCATCGTCGCCATGGAGGGGATAGATCGCGACCCCGATGCTGGCGCGGGACGTATATGCCTGACCGCTAAAAACCCAAGGCAAGGCAAGGGCGTGTTGCAGCGCAGCCAGTATCTCTTCGAGATGCGAAACGTCCAGGATATGGACGAACAGAGCGAACTCGTCACCACCCAGCCTGCCCGCCATGGAGTCGCCGGCACCGTTCCTAGCCAACCGGCGGGCAGTCTCCTTCAGCAGGGCGTCGCCTAGATCATGGCCATAGCGGTCGTTCATCGATTTGAGGCCGTCGAGATCGATCAGGAGCAGCGCCACCTGCGTTCCGGAGTCTTCCGTGGCGGCAAGAGCAGTGCCGAGCCCCGCCATAAACGCGCGCCTGTTCCAGAGCCCCGTCAGGTCGTCGTGATCCGCGCTCCAGCGGACCGCCTCGTCGGCCATCCTGCGGTCGTGAACGTCCTCGATGGTGCCATACCACAGCACGACTTTGCCGTGCTCGAGGCGCGGCGCGGCACGCGTCCGATGCCACCGGTAGGTGCCGTCACGACCTTGCAGTCGGATCTCGTAGTCCAGCGGAGAAACCGTTCCATGCGTGCTGTTCCACGCCGTCTTGACAACGGCCCGGTCGGAAGGATGGATCGTTGCCAGAAACCCGGATCCCATACAGGCCGCGTGAGTGAGACCGGTATATTCCAGGCCACGCGCGTCGATGTCGATCATCGCACCGTGGGCATCGGCAACCCAGGGTATCAGCGGGCTTAGAGCAACCGTGTAGCGGTAGCGTTCCTCGATGGCATGCAGGGCAGACTCCATGACTCCATATGACTCCCCAAGGTCTGCCATCGCGTTCCGGCCAGCGGTTGCAGTCGTTCGGCTGAGTGCTTCTGCCTGTCTCCACTCAGCTGGGCCGTAATGCTGTCCCATGTCGGCCCTTTTATTGAATGCCTGATCCGGGAGGTAGCGAGCCAGTCTTTCTAGAATGTTAAATGTTATTATCAAATGTTAAGATATGGCAGATCGGCACGACTGGTTCGGTCGGGTCGTAGGTGACCATCGAGAAGCCGTTTCCTTTCGCGGTCGCCTGCCAGAACCCGGCGACTGCGAGTACGGGTTGGTCAGTCACCGCAAACCACATCTCTCCCTTCAGCGGCTTACCCCCGCCGACGTCGTGGACGTCCGGAGTCCATCCGCAGAATTCGGTCAACGGGATCAGGCAGCGGTTCTCCGGCCGTTCCGCCAGCCGACGCTACTGCGGCAGGCCGAGTTTACGAACGTTGGTCATCGGGAATTTTCCGGTGCCGGTTAATGCTGTGATTGCAACGCTTTTCGGAAAAGCGTGTGGCTCCCCGGGCCGGAGCATGACCAGCGTTCGCTGACATTCGCTGATGGTCGGTAATTGCTGAAAATGCGCGGCATTTCGTTGCTTACTGTTCGCACCTATTCGTTGACGTTTGCCCGCTACCGTGTGAAAACGTGGGAGGAAGTGGGGGAGCAGATTTGTCCGGTTTGACTATCATGGGTGTTAAGTCGGCGAAAGCTGGGCGGCATGGGGACGGCAGAGGCCTGTACCTGCTGGTTGGCCCTACCGGATCAAAGTCTTGGCTGCTGCGGGTTCAAGTCGGCGGGACGCGTCGTGACATCGGCTTGGGTTCGGTCTCTGACCTGAGTCTGGCAGAAGCCCGAGATAAAGCCGCGGCACTGCGCAAGGCTGCCCGGTCTGGCCTTGATCCAGTTGCCGAGCGAGACAAGGACCAGCGCCGCGTACCTACGTTCGCCGAAGCAGCAGCGTCCTGCCACGCCGATCTGCAGGCTGGCTGGGCTCCTAAGACTGCGGGAGGCTTCCTATCGTCCTTGAAGACCCACGCATTCCCAGCGATTGGCGGCCTGCGCATTGACTTGGTTGATGCATCGCACCTTCGCGATATGCTGGCGCCTATCTGGACGAAGAAACCTGAAATGGCGCGCAAGGTCCGCCAGCGTGCTGGCATCGTCCTGAACTACGCAAAGTCAAAGGGTTGGCGGGAAACCGAAGCCCCGGGCAAATCCGTTACAATTGGGTTGGCGCGGCAGGGGGCGGGCCGGAACTACGCCTCAATGCACTACGCCGACGTCCCCGCCTTTGTCGCAAGAGTCTCAGCCATGCCCGAGACAGTCGGACGGCTGGCGTTGTTGTTCGCGATCCACACGGCAAGTCGCTCGGGTGAGGTGCGTAAGACGCGTTGGTCGCACATCGATTTGGAGCGCAAACTTTGGAATCGGCCTGCCGCCCTAATGAAAGGCAAGGTGCCGCATACGGTTACGCTGACGGAACCCGCTATCACCTTGCTGCAGCATGCGGCCGGGCTTCGAAAGGGTGAAGAAGACGACGACGTGGTGTTTCCGAGCGGAAAGAATACTGCTTTGTCGGACATGACGCTGTCAAAAATCATGCGCGACATGAAAGTGCCGTTCACGGTGCACGGGTTCCGCTCGTCGTTCCGCGACTTCGCTGCTGAGCAGATGTCGACGATCCCCGATCCGGTCGCGGAGGCGGCGCTGGCGCACGTCGTACCTGACAAGGTGGAGCGCGCGTACAAACGGACGTCCTTCCTAGAACTCCGTCGGACGCTGCTAGATGCGTGGGGGAAACATCTCGTTCCGGGTACGCCGTCGGTCGTCGACACTAATGGTTGATGATGTCGCGTGGGACGCGATCGCTTAGTTGCCCGGTATCACAGCCGTTCAGTTACGACACTCAAGTCGTCGACTAACGGGGCTAAGGCGACTGCGGCTTGTCGCCGTGACAATTCAAGTGCACCAGCCAGCCCCATCAAAGACAACCCGCTCATGACGAGGTATCCACCCGCCCCGACGCGCTCGTAGAGCGTGCCAGATCCGAGCGTCGCAAGGCCTGAGAGCAGACCGAAGGCCATGGCGCCGTTGATTTGCTGTGCCACCGACGCATCGTCGTGGCAGGTGAACCGCGCCGTGAGCTGCAGCGACGCGAGAAACGGAGCGCAGAGCGTCAGAGCATGGAGGATTTGTAACGGCCAGAGCATCCAGAGCGGCGGACGAGTGGCGAGGGCGGTCCATCGCACAACCGAAGCCAAGCCGGCTACGATCAGCAGCCTCTCCGGCGTCAGCCTGCGGCGCCAGGGTTCCATGAACCAGAGAAACGCGACTTCGGCGGCCACACCCAGGCCCCAGAGCAAACCGGCGGTGGCCGCGTCGATGCTCTGTTCGCGCCAGATCAGAACCGAGAAGGCGTAGTAGAACGCGTTCGCGGCCTGGATCAGGCCAGCGGCGACGATCATCAGCATAAACTTGGGATCGCGCATCAGGTCGTGAACCACGGACGAGCGGGCACACGCGTCGGTACGCGGCCCCGCTTCAACCGTCATGTCCGGCGGGAGAAGCAGACGTGAAGCGAGGACGGCTAGGGCGACCATCGCGGCCGTGCCGAACAGCGCGACCGGCGCACCGAACGTCGCCAGCGCCAGGCCGGCCGTGATGTTGCCGCCGACATACGCGGCGGATCCCAGGCCCCTTGACGTTGCATAGGCGAAGCCGTCGCGGTCAGCGCGTCGCAGCACGATCACGTCCACAAGCGGCGAACACGCGCTCACCGCCGTTGCGGCGACGAACCATGCGACCGCCAGGGCGGCGAAGCCGTCGAGAAGCGCCATCGACGAATAGGCGGCCAGCGCCAATGCCAGCAGGATGATGACGGGCCTTCGCCGCAACGCGAAGCCATCCGCCCAGAGACCGAGCGCCGGCCCGGTGACGATGCGGGCCAGCATCGGCGCAGCGAGGATCACCCCGATCTGTTCGCCGCTGAGGCCCGCCGCGCGGAACCATAGCGGCATATAGGGGGATGCGATCCCGTTCCCCGCATAAAGCGCAGCATAGACGAGACCCAGGCGAAGGGCACCGGCGAACGCCGGGCGTAACAGGCCTACCGTTGCCACCAGTCAGGCGATGCTGGCGGCGGTGTAGCGGCGCAGGTCCTCGGCGTAGAGCTCGGGTTCCTCCCAGGCGGGAAAGTGCCCTCCCCGGGGCATGACGCTGTAGCGTCGGACGTCGTATAGGCGCTCAGCGAGTTCGCGCGGTGGAAGCGCGAGATCGTGCGGCCACACCGCAACCGCCGTGGGTACGCGGACATAGTCGCCCGCCGCCAGCGGGGGGCGGAGCCGTGTGCCCTCATGGTAGTATCGGACCGACGAGCCGATCGTGTTGGTTGCCCAGTAAATCATTAGGTTGTCGATCAGCGTCTCCATCGGCCACACGGAGAGCAGGTCGCCGCCGCAGTCCGTCCAGCCATGGAACTTCTCCGCGATCCAGCTCGCCAGCCCGACCGGCGAGTCTGCCAGACCGAACGCGAGCGTCTGCGGCTTGGAGCTCTGGATCGCCTGATACCCGCCCTCATCCCTGCTCCAGGCCGCAGCGCGACGCGCATAGGTCGCTTCGCCTTCCGTTGACGGCTGATCGCCGGGCCGGTCTGGCCTAGTCGCAACGGCGGAAACGTGCAGAGCAATAACGCGTTCGGGGTGGTGCAGCGCAATCCGCGTCGCCACTCCCGATCCGATGTCCGTACCCGCCACGACGAAGCGTTCGTAGCCGAGGGCCGTCATCAGCTTCGGGTAGAGGTCTGCCGGCTCGATCTGATAGGGACGGCTAGGCCTGTCCGAGTAGCCGAAGCCCGGGTGCGTCGGGATCACGACATCGAATGAGGGATCGCCGCTCAGGAGCAGAGGTACGAGGCGCTGGTACTCGACGAAGCTCGACGGCCAGCCGTTCATGAGCAGCAACGGTACGGGCCTGTGGCCATAGCCGCGGAAGTGCAGGAAGTGCACGCCATATTCATCGATCGTCACGCGACGATGTGGAAGCTGATTGAGGACCGCCAAGCGTTCCCGCCAGTCGTAGTGATCCCGCCAATGGGCGATCAGCGTTTCAAGGAAGCTGCTCTGCGTTCCCTGACTCCAGTCCGCCGTCACGGCGTCGTTCCACCGCACGGCTGCGAGACGACGATTAAGGTCGTCCATCATATGCTGATCGAACGGTATTTCGAATGGTACGATCATGCTCGCCTTCCTTGCTTGCGCGGCGCCTGCGAGTCCCGTTGCAGCGATCAGCTCGACGGCGTCACGGCGCTTCAGCACGGTAGGCTAGACGTGGACATTATTTATTACCATCTAACTACATTGACCGGTAACTGCAAGGACAGAGCAATGCCTGAACATCGCGAAGGAACCCCAACCGAGCTGCGCGATCTCGAATCCTTCCTCTGGTGTGACTTCGATACGATGGCGGCATGGCGGGACTGGATGAAGACGCGCCGTTTCGATCGACACGAGGCGGCGGCGAGTTTCGCCCTTGCAGGCGAGGTCCAGAAGGCGCTTCGCTGTCTCGAGGCCTCGAACAACGGCATCGCCGTGTCGGATGACGTGGCGAAGGCAATGGACCTGCTCAACCTCGTGATCGAAGAACGCCGGCTAAGGCCAAGGATCACGGCTGACGGCGTTCGTGTGGATGCCGATCCGGGCGACCCGGTCGGCCACGTTCTTCAGATCGCGATCCAGGCGATGACGACGTACGCATGGCCGCGTTTCAAGCTATGTCAGGACCCGTCGTGTCGGGCATCCTTCTTCGACAGCTCGAAGAACGGCAGCAAGGTCTGGTGCTCGATGGAACTATGCGGCAGTCGTAACAAGATGCGGCGGCACCGGGCGAGAGCCGATGCAGCCACAAATAGCGTCATCGTGTAACGAAACTCGCCTGGGACGGCCGGGCATTTCCCTAAGTTTGCAGTCGTCAGAATGTCCGGTCGCGGGACCAGCACAAACGGGGGTCATCGAAGTATCTATTTCCCGGCGTAGGACTGTGAAGGGCAGCCCGTTACCTCACATGTGGTCATTTTTGCGAGAACGAGTGCCCTAGCAACGCAAGCAGCATTCGATGAACTGCATCGAGGCAGGATCACCGTCGCTGGTTGGCATTTCAGCGGTCATTGATCGTCGCTGAACGCGATCAGCGCTTGAACGGGCGGTCGAGCTCCGCCTGAGCAAAATAGGCCGATGCCCCTTCGACAGGCTCAGGACAGGCTTGCGCAGGATCTCGTTGGGCTGGGGCAGCTCGCGAACCTGGCGTTCCAGCGCCTTCACCTTGTCAGCGACCTCGGCCGCGACACCTGCGCGCTTGCCGCTATCGATCTCGGCCTTCTTTACCCACTCATGCAGCGTCCGCGGCACGCAGCCTATATTCTCCGCGATCGACACCACCGTCACCCACCTGGATGAATCATCCCGCTCGTGGTCGAACACCATCCGTACCGCGCGCTCCCGGACCTCGGGGACAAACTTGTTCGTCGTCTTGCTCATATCGGCTCCACCTTCTCAGGAATTGGAGCCTCCGACAAACCCGGGGCGGTGCGGTGCTCAACGGGACATTCAGGTCCGCGGCGATCCTCGCGCCAGCGCTCGCGGACTCATGCCTATTCCATAGGACTTCCTTCCATTCCAACGAAAGGATCGCACCATCAAACCGGGGGATCAAACACCTTTGGTTTTCATCCGGGCGCTGTCTGGATGTTGCGGCTGACCTGAACTTGGAACTGTCATCCCGGCGAAAGCCAGGGTCTCGCTTCGCTAGAGTGCTTACCTCCACAAGGGAGGCCCCGGCGTACACCGCGACGACGGAGTGGGACTCAAACTACACCAGCCTGCTGCCACCCACCGCCGAGCGAGCGGAACAGATCGACCTGCGCCGCCGCGATCCGGGCGTCCGCCGTCGCCAGATCGGCGTCCGTATCAGCAAAGGTGCGCTCCGCATCGAGGACTTCAAGGAAATCGATCTGTCCCTCGCGCTGGCGGGCGCGGGTGATGCGGGCGGCGCGTTCGGCGTTGTTGCGCGCCGATTGGAGCTGCGTCCGGCGGTCCAGTTCCCGCGCATAGTTCGACAGCGCGGTCTCGGTTTCCTCCAGCGCATTTAGCACGTTGCCGTCGAAAGTTGCGAGTGCACCGCGGGTATCGGCCTCCGCCCCCGCGATCCGCGCCCGCGCCGCGGACTGGTTCAGCGACCAGTTCAACAGCGGCCCGAGCAGCCAGCGGATCGGCCCGCCGGTGAACAGGTCGCCCGCATTTATCGCGGTCGACCCGACCTGCCCACCGAGCGAGATGCGCGGATAGAGGTCCGCCGTCGCCACCCCGATCCGCGCGGTCGCCGCGGCCAGCCGGCGTTCGGCCGCCCGCACGTCGGGCCGCCGGGCGAGCAACGCCGCGCCGTCCCCGATCGGGATCGGCCGGTCGAGCCGCGGCGTCGTGGTCCGCGCGCCAGCCGCAGCGGGTAGATCCTGCGGCGCGCGCCCGGTCAGCGTCGCCAGCCGGAACAACGCCGCCTGCCGCTCCGCCGCGATCTGCGGCACCAGCGCGGCACGCTGATCGCGTAACGCCGCGATCCGCACCTGATCGAGTCGCGCGGCACGCCCGGCCTCCACCCGCTTGCCGGTCAGCAGAGCCGACCGGTCGAGCAGCCCGACGATCCGCTGCGCCACCGCCAGCCGTTCCGCGGACGACGCCGCATCGACATAGGCGCGCGTCGTTTCCGCTACGATCGACACCCGCACCGCATCGGCATCGGCCGCCGCGGCCCCGACATCACCGCGCGCGGACTCGATGTTGCGGGTGATCCGCCCGGCCAGGTCGACCTCGTAACGCACGTCCAGCCCGACATCATAGGTCGCGCGGTTGCGATCTAGGTTGGGGAGCGACTGAAGCTGCGACGCGCGGCCATAGTTGCCGCTTGCGCCCAGATCGACCTGCGGCTGACGCTCGGTCCGCGTGCCGCGCAGCACCGACCGCGCGCGATCGAGCCGCGACACTGCCACCCGGATATCGGTGTTCGCCGCCAGCGCATCGGCGACGAGGCCGTCGAGGACCGGATCGCGGTACATCCGCCACCAGTCGTCGGCCGGCGCTTCCGCGGTCGCGGCGGGCGTGACCGTGGAGAAGGCCGCGGCCGCGCGGGGCGGCGTCACCGGCGCGCGATAGTCGGGACCCGCCGCGCAGGCGGCAAGCGCCAGCGTCGACAGCGTGGCGAGAAGGGCGGTCTTCATCGTATCAGTTCCCTATTCGGCGGGCTGGAGGGTCGGCGTCGCATCGGGTTTCCGGCGGCGTTCGAACCGCAGGGCCAGCGCACGCGCGACAACGTAGAAGGTGGGCGTGAACAGCAGGCCGAACCCGGTCACCCCGATCATGCCGAAGAACACCGCGGTCCCCAGCGCTTGGCGCAGCTCAGCGCCTGCACCCTTCGCGATCACCAGCGGCACGGTGCCGAGGATGAATGCGAAGCTGGTCATCAGGATCGGCCGCAACCGGTCCCGCGCCGCGCGGACGGCGGCCTCCATCGGAGTCAGCCCGTCGCGGTCCTCTGCCTGCTTGGCGAATTCCACGACGAGGATCGCGTTCTTCGCCGCCAGTGCGATCAGCACGACCAGTCCAATCTGCGTCAGGACGTTGTTGTCCATCCCCCGCAGGTTCACGCCGGTCATCGCGGCCAGCAGACACATCGGCACGATCAGGATGATCGCCAGCGGCAAGGTCAGGCTCTCATATTGCGCGGCGAGCACCAGGAAGACGAACAGCACTGCCATCCCGAACACGATCGCCGCGGTGCTGCCGGCCGACTTCTGCTGAAACGCGATCCCGGTCCACTCGCTGGCATAGCCGGCGGGCAGGGCGGTCTCGGCCAGCTTCTCCATCGCGACCAGCGACTGGCCGGACGAGAAGCCCGGTGCCGTGTCGCCATCCACCTCGACCGCGGGGAAGAGGTTGTAGCGAACCACGCGGTACGGCCCGGTCTTGTCGCGGAACGTCGAGACCGACCCCACCGGCACCATCGCGCCGCTGTTCGACCGCGTCTTCAGGTTGGCGATATCCGCGGTGGTGGCGCGGAACGGCGCATCGGCCTGCGCCGTCACGCGATATGTCCGCCCCAGCAGGTTGAAATCATTGACGAATGCCGATCCGAGATAGACTTGCAACGCCTCGAATACACGCTCCGGCGGGACACCCAGCAGGTTGGCCTTGGCGCGGTCGACATCGGCGAAGATGCGCGGCGTGGCCGTGTCGAAGAAGGTGAAGACCTGCGCCAGCCCCTTCGTCTGGTTCGCCTGGCCGATCAGCGCGCCCGCGGTCTTGCCCAGTTCCTGATAGCCGTGGCCACCCTGGTCCTGTACCATCAGCCGGTATCCGCCTGCGGAGCCGATCCCCTGGATCAGCGGTGGCGGAATGATCAGCAGCCGCGCTTCGGTGATATCGCCCGTCGCCTTGCGCGCCTCGTCCATGATCCCGGCGAACGTCACGCCGAGCTCCTGTCGTTCCTCGAAGCTTTTCAATGGAATATACGCCGCAGCTGAATTCGGTGCGAGCGTCTGCGACGGCCCGTCGAACCCGGCGAGCATCACCGCGCCCTTCACGCCGGCCAGTGGCAGGATCCGCTTGGCGACCTTTTGCATCACCGCGTCGGTGCGCTCGACAGAGGCCCCGGGCGGCAACTGGATGACGGTCAGGAAGTAGCCCTGATCCTGCGCGGGGACAAACCCGGTCGGCGTCACCGCGAACACCACGGCGGTGACACCGATCAGCGCGGCATAGCCGATCATCATCCGCTTCGGCGCGGCCACCAGCTTGGCGGTCAACCGCGCATAGGCGTCGCTCATCCGCTCGAACCCGCGGTTGAACCAGTCGCCCGCGCGGCGTGTCACGCGGACCAGCCGGTTACCGCTCTCGGTCGTCACGTTCGGCTTCAGCAGCATCGCGGCCAATGCCGGCGACAGCGTCAGCGACAGCAGCAGCGAGATGATCGTCGCGGTGGAAATGGTCACCGCGAACTGGCGGTAGAACGCACCCGACAGACCGGTCAGGAACACCGTCGGCACGAACACCGCACACAGCACCAGCACGATCGCGACGAGCGCACCCGACACCTCGTCCATCGACGTCCGCGCCGCCTCCAGCGGAGTCAGGCCATGCTCCAGGTTGCGCTCGACATTCTCGACCACCACGATCGCATCGTCGACCACGATGCCGATCGCTAGCACCAGCCCGAACAGCGACAGGTTGTTCAGCGAATAGCCCGCCGCCGCCAGCACCGCGAAGGTGCCGATGAGCGAGACCGGGATCGCCACGATCGGGATGATCGCCGCGCGCCATTTCTGGAGGAACACGAGGATGACGAGCACGACGAGGAACATCGCCTCGATCAGCGTGTGCTTCACCGCGTCGATCGACTGCGCGATGAACTCGGTCGGGTTGTAGATGACGCGATATTCCAGGCCCTTGGGAAACTTCTTTGACATCGTTTCCATCTCGGCATTGACTGCCTCGGCCGCCGCCAGCGCGTTCGATCCGGGGCGCTGGAACACAGCGGCGATGACCGTCGGCTCCCCGCTCAGGTAGGTGTTGGCGCCGTAGTCCTGCGCGCCCAGCTCGACGCGCGCGACGTCAGACACGCGGACCTGACGACCCGACGCATCGGTGCGGATCACCACATCGGCGAACTGTTTCGGATCGGTCAGCCGGCCCTGCGTCTCGACGTTCAGCTGGAACGCGGCGCCCTGGTCATAGGGCGGCTGCCCGAGTGTACCCGCCGCGACCTGGACGTTCTGCGCGCGCAACGCCGCGACGATCTCGCCCGCCGTGAGGTCGAGCGCGGCGGCGCGGCCCGGATCGATCCAGACGCGCATCGCATAGTCGCGCGCGCCGAACAGCCGCACGTCGCCCACGCCGTCGATCCGGCTCAACCGGTCGCGCACCTGGGTCAGCGCATAGTTGGAGATATAGCCGCGATCGAGCGACCGGTCGGGCGACACGAGGTTCACCACCATCAGAAAGTCGGGCGACGTCTTGCGCGTCACCACGCCCAGCCGCTGCACATCCTCCGGCAGTCGCGGCACGGCCACCGACACGCGGTTCTGGACCAGCACCTGGGCCGCATCCAGGTCGGTGCCGATCTTGAACGTCACGGTGATCGTGACGTTGCCGTCCCCGGTCGATTGCGACGACTGGTACAGCATGTTGTCGACGCCGTTGATCTCCTGCTCGATCGGCGCGGCCACCGTTTCGGCAACCGTTTCGGCCGACGCACCCGGATAGGTCGCGCTGACCGTCACGGTCGGCGGCACGATGTCGGGATATTGCGACACCGGCAGCGCCATGTAGGCGATCGCGCCCACGATGGTGATGATGACCGCGATGACGGCCGCAAAGATCGGCCGGGTGATGAAGAAGCGCGAGAAGCGCATGATGTCTGTCCTCGAACAGGAGGGGGCGCGGTGCGCCGTTCCCCGCCCGGGAGGGCGAGGTCGGGAAGTCGATCAGAGTGAGCCGAAAGCTCCGGGCGTCAGCTGGCCAGCGTGGCCTCGCCCGCGACCGGCTGGACCGCCGTTGGCGTCGCGACCGAGGCCTGCGGCGTGATGCGGCCGAGCTTGGGCTGCACCGGCGATCCGGGCATCGCCATCTGCGTCCCGGTGATCACGATCCGGTCGTTCGGACCGATCCCCGACCGCACGATGCGCAAGCCGCCGACCACCGGGCCGAGTTCGACCGGCTTCGCCACCACCATGTTGCGGCGGTCGACGGTCAGCAGGATCTTGCGCGCCTGGTCGGTCTGGACGGCATCGTCGGGCACCAGCATCGCGGTCCGCGTGCCGGCACTCGCCAGCCGCATGTTGCCGAACATACCGGGCGTCAGGAAATAGTTCGGGTTGGACAGCACCGCCCGCCCGCGGATCGTGCCCGACCGCTGGTCCAGCCCATTGTCGGTGAAGTCGAGCCGCCCGTGCCAGCGATGCTCCGCCTCGTCCTGCAGCCGGATTTCGACCGCGGCGGGGGCCGCCCCGGCACGCCGTGCACGCTGGCCCTTGAGGAACAGCGCTTCGGACCCGTCGAACGTGAAGTAGATCGGGTCGAGCGCGTTGATCGTGGTCAGCACGGTGCCGCCGGTGCCTTCGCCGCCCGCCACCTGGTTGCCCGCATCGACGCGGCGATCGGAGATCCGCCCGCCGATCGGGGCGCGGACCTGCGTGAACGAAACGTCGAGCGCGCGCGCCCGGACGCGCGCCTGCGCCGCAGCAAGCGACGCCTGTGCCGCCTGCAACCGACCACGCAACGCGTCGACCTCACCGGCCGACACCGCCTCGTCCGCGACGAGCCGCTGCGCGCGACCCAGATCGGTCCGCGCCAGCGTCAGCGCGCTCGACGCACTCGCCGCATTGGCGCGCGCCTCGGCCAGCGAAGCGGCAAACGGGCGCGGATCGATCGTGAAGAGCAGCTGCCCCTTGCGGACGATCTCGCCGTCGCGGAAATGGACCGCGGTCACTTCGCCCGCCACGCGCGGCCGGATCTCGACCGTGCGGCTCGGGGCGAACCGCCCGACATAATCGTCCCATTCGCTCACCTGGCGGACGAGCGGCGCGGCCACCGTGACCGCGGGCGGGGCAGGGGCCGCCACCGCCGCGTTCGGCTGGTCGAACATCTTCACGCCTACCGCACCGAGCAGCGCCACCGGCATCAGCACCATCGCGCCACGCTGCCAGGCCGGGCGGCGGCGGCGCACATCGGGCTGCACCGCGTCGGTCCGCGAAATCGGGGTATCCATGTTCATGCCGATCCGCTCCGCTTCGTCGCGCCAACGCGCATGCCGGTCACGCTGGTGACCAATGTCTCGATCTGCTGCTCGGCGAACCCGGCGGACAGGAACCGCTCGATCTCCGCCTTGGGAAGCGCGAAGCCATGCCGCCATGCGTAGACCGCCATCCGGCGCAGCGCCTCCAGCCGCGGGTCGGCGAGCCGCGAGGGCGTCTCCTGCCCGAACAGGCTCCCCATCGCGCGCGACAACCGGCTCGGTTCGCTCAGGCTCCGCAACGTGTCGCGCTTCGCCAGTGCGATCACGCTCCATTCCAGCGGGCGGAAACCCGCGTCCGCCGTTGCGGCGGGGCTGATCGTGGCGGCTGCATGGGCGAAGCTGCGGGCGGCGGGTGCGAACATGTCGTCGATGTCCAGATAGGCCATGGGGAAATTCCTCGCGGTTCAAGGCGGATGGGCGGGGGACGCAAGCCGGCGGCCACCGACGGACCATCCGTCGGCGATGCGCCGTTCGGCAGACGCAGGAAGACATTCGCGATCGCACGGGCGACACGCGGTATCCGGTCAATGATGGGTGTTGAAACGGCCGGAGCCGTAAGGTTAGGTGCGGATGATCATTGTCGCTGGTCCCCCGGTTGCGGACCCCGTTGCGGGGGACTGCTTCGATACCAGTCGGTATATAAACGTGAGGTTCATCGCGTCAATCGGCTTTTGTACCGCGCGGTAGATTTATTTGGTGGGCCAGACCGCCATGCTGGTTTCGACCAACTGGCGCAGTTCTGCACAGGTCGCGCCGGATCCGCCCTGCAACGCCATGCCCTGCATGATCGCGAACAGGTAGCGCACGAGCGCCGCGGGCTCGAGGCCTTCGGGAAACTCGCCGTCGGCCTTCGCCTGTTCGAATCGCCGGACGATCGCCGCCTCGGACGAGGCGCGGCGCTTCATCACCTCCGCCTTGATCGGCTCGGCTTCGACTCCGCAAGCCGCGGTGCTGATGACGCCCAGGCACCCCTTGGGATCGCAGGTGCTGGTCTGCATTTCCAACGCGCCGCGCAGCAGCCGCTCGGCTACCGCACGTGCCGTCGGCGCTTCGACCGCGGAGGTCATGTAGGCCAGCTTCTCGCGTTCGTAGAGGTCGAGTGCCTTGTGGAACAGCGCTTCCTTGTTGCCGAATGCGGCATAGAGACTCGGTTTGGTGATCCCCATCGCCGCCGTCAACTCGGCCATCGACGCGGCTTCATAGCCGTTCTTCCAGAACACGCGGAGTGCGGCCGCCAGCGCGGTTTCGAGATCGAACTCACGCGGGCGACCCTTGCAGATCGAGATCTTGGGCAAGCTATTCATACCGAACGGTATATAGTGACGCGGTAGCGCCGGTCCAGTGTGACACTTCGGCGTCGGGCGGGACCCTGGTGTCAGGTGTTGATCGCATGCGACATGAACGGGACGACGAACAGCGAGAGGACGAGCACCAGCACGGTGGCGATCAACAGGTCGCCGCCGAACCAATGCGCGACATGTTGGATAGCGAAAACTAGCGCCCCAGCCACGCCGGTGCCTATCGCCGGTCGGGTCCATCCGCGCGCTTTGAGGATTCTCGATGGCGTGACTTTTGACATTTTCCGACTGCGACCAATCGGCAAGACCTTGTCGCGGAACGCCCCTTGCGGTGTCCTTCTGTTACGAAAAATTGGGGCGCTCTGTTCGGATCGCGCTTTGCCGGTCCATGATCGCGCCTCGTTAGCAAAAAGACGTTCCGAAGGACTGTGGACAAGACCCCCATCCATTCGCGTTCGGCATCCAGTCTGCGTCGTTGCCAGCTTGAGCCGGGATCCAATATGAGTTTCCGCAAAATCAATATACGCCATGATCTTTCGCCCGAGCGGTTCCTTTTGGTCACGGTTCGCCAGTCACCGGAAGCGGAGCGTGACGCGCCACTGTCAGGTGGGAAGCGGGAAGGTACGAAGCCGTCCAGGATGTTGTCGCACTGAAGTTCGTTGACACGACTTCTGTACCGCTCGGTATTCGCCCGGCGATGGCACGTCGACGCATTTCCGTACCGATAAGTAGAAAACCGGTTCGTGTTCGGGCTGACGGGCTCGGCGATCAGCGGATATGCTCGACCTTGACACCCTTGACCTGCACCTTCTTCCACTCGCGATCGGCGGTGAGGGCGGGAACGCCCAAGCATCGTGCGTCGACTGGTATGGCAACGCCCGCCCGATCTTTATCGGCGACCGAACCTTCGCTCTGATGGGTTACGAGCTGGTCGAGGGGCGGGTGCAGGGCGGCCGCATCAATGAGGTGCGGCGGCTGAACTTCGCCCCGTCAGGGAAGGGAACGCCGTAATTGCCGGCGAGCGAGTCGCGTCGGCTCAGCGGTAGGCTCCTGGTCATGCTGGTTGCTGGACCGCTGTTCGTCTGGCTGTTCCTTTAACCCGGCTACGCCGTTTCGACGTGGATCGCGGCGTTCAGCTACGCCGATGTGATGCTGGCGTTCGATCTGATCCACGCGATAGAGTAAGCGGGGATAAGCGTTGACGTCGTTATGAACCAATGACCGATGTTGGGAAGCAGCTATGACGATGTGAACGGCCGGAAGTGGGTCCAAGCGGCCGATGGAGAAACGGCGCTCCGCTCGAGACCTGTCGCCGGCCAGGCGCGATGACGTCGGCAATAGTTAGTCGCTGCCGTGTTGCCCGGTCAGCGGGGGATGACGATAGTCACGCGTCGGTTCCTTGTACGGCCTTGTGCGTCATCCTGCCCGTCGGGCGTAAGGTTTGAAGCGACCGGCTCCGCCTCACCACGGCCGTCCGCCT